>NZ_JBGFCC010000001.1:0-1110794 GCF_041205745.1 Natrarchaeobius versutus
TCACGGGTCGTTCCTCCCCGTTTGCATTCCCGCGGTTCTCGCTCACTCCGTTCGCTCACGGGTCGTTCCTCCCCGTTTGCATTCCCGCGGTTCTCGCTCACTCCGTTCGCTCACGGGTCGTTCCTCCCCGTTTGCATTCCCGCGGTTCTCGCTCACTCCGTTCGCTCACGGGTCGTTCCTCCCCGTTCGCCGTTCCGCAGTTCTCGCTCACTCCGTTCGCTCACGGGTCGTTCCTCCCCGTTCGCCGTTCCGCAGTTCTCGCTCACTCTGTTCGCTCCGAACCGCGCACGCTCCGAACCGCGCACGCTCCGAACCGCGCACGCTCCGAACCGCGCTTTTCGTCTGGCGATCAGGTGGCATTGACGTTCAGTGGTTACTATAGTTCTATGACATCCTCTAACTGCGAAGTGATTTCTGTTCGATTCGTATTTCTGCAACGCTGGGTCCACTCAGTCGAACCGGCGTGGATCGTCGCTCGAGCCGAGCAGAATTCGATAGACGACGTATCCGATCAGGAGGGCGAATGCGAGCGTCGCCACGGTCTCTGCGAACCAGATGGCGGCGTACAGCGCCCGCGTGAGGATTCTGATGACGACGATACCCCCGAAGATGGCCGCGACGAACGCGAGTCCGCCGAGTGCCGCGCCGATTCGTTCCATAGGGACACCCGTTCGGCCATCGAAATGAATTCACCGCTGTCGTCTGATCACGAGCGACGGAATCGTTTCATACGGATTACTGTAACGATTTACCGGCGCAACCGCCGCCCGGGTCGCGGTTGCGCCGAAAATGACTTACAGTAAACCGTATCAGTCGTTACTCTACTTCCACCGCGGTGCGGGAACGCTTTTTAGGGCCCCGCTCGAACTCCCGGTGATGGAACTCGACGATCATGCCGAGGATCTCGCCTCCGACCTCGGTGTCGACAAAGAGGAGGTCAAATCCGACCTGCAGAACCTAGTGGAGTACAGCGTCCCGATCGACGAGGCGAAAGGCAGTCTGCGCCGGAAGTACGGCGACGGCTCGAGCGGCGGCTCCGCCCCGTCCTCGAAGGAGATCGGGGAGATCACGCCCGAGGACGGCAACGTCACCGTGACGGGGGTCGTCCTGACGGCCGGCGAGCGGTCGATCCGCTACCAGGGCTCCGATCACGTCATCGTCGAGGGGAAACTCGCCGACGAGACGGGCGTCATCGACTACACCGCCTGGGAGGACTTCGGGCTCTCCCCCGGCGACGCGATCACCGCCGGCAACGCCGGCGTCCGCGAGTGGGACGGCGAACCGGAACTCAACCTCGGCGAGAGCACCTCGCTTTCGTTCTCTGAGGAGTCACTCGAGGTCCCCCACGAGATCGGCGGCGACGCGCAACTCGCCGACCTCCAGACGGGCGATCGAGCCGTCACCGTCGAGGTCGCGGTCCTCGAGTGCGAGCGCCGGACGATCGACGGCCGCGACGGCGAAACCGAGATTCTGAGCGGCGTCTTCGGCGACGAGAGCGGCCGGCTTCCGTTCACGAACTGGGATCCCGCCCCCGCGATCGAGGAGGGCGGACCGGTTCGGATCGAGAACGCCTACGTCCAGGAGTTTCGCGGGGTTCCGGAGGTCAACGTCTCCGAATTTTCGACGGTCTCCGAACTCGATCGTGAGATCGACGTTGGCACCGATTCGACCACGATGGATATCGGCGAGGCGGTCCGAACCGGCGGGGTCTACGACGTCTGCGTCGTCGGCAACCTCATCGCGGTCCGGGACGGCTCCGGACTCATCCAGCGCTGTCCCGAGTGCTACCGCGTTATCCAGAAAGGGCAGTGTCGCACCCACGGCGAGGTCGACGGCGTCGACGACCTGCGCGTGAAGGCCATCCTCGACGACGGAACCGGCACCGTCACCGCCGTCCTCGACGACGAACTCACCGAACAGGTCTACGGCGGCACCTTAGAGGACGCCCTGGAGCAGGCCCGCGAGGCGATGGACCAGGAGGTCGTCGCCGACACGATCCGCGAGAACATCGTCGGCCGCGAGTACCGCGTGCGCGGACACCTCTCGGTCGACGAGTACGGCGCGAACCTCGACGCGGAATCCTTCGAGGAGAGCGACGACGATCCCGAAACTCGTGCGAGCGAGTTCGTCTCGGAGATCGGAGCCGCCGTCGACGGCGAGGAGGTGGACGCATGAGCACGAGCGACGACGAGGAGATTCCGGGCCGCGAAATTGCCTACCGGCTGTTCGCGGCGGAGTACGACGACGCGACGCTGTCACATACGGAAAGCGACGAAGAACGAGCGCCGAACTACGTCGTCTCACCGACCGGCGCCCGGCTGAACCGGCTGTTCGTCGTCGGGACGCTCACCGAAGTCACGTCGGTCAACGACGAGATGCTTCGCGCGCGCGTCGTCGATCCGACGGGCGCGTTCGTCGTCTACGCCGGCCAGTACCAGCCCGACGAACTCGCGACCCTCGAGTCCCTCGAGGCGCCGGCGTTCGTCGCCGTCACGGGGAAGGCCCGAACGTTCCAGCCAGACGACTCCGATCAGGTGTACACGTCGATCCGTCCGGAAAGCATCGCGACCGTCGACGCAGATACCCGGGATCGGTGGGTCGTCAGCGCCGCCGAACAGACCGTCGAACGGATCGGCACCTACGCCGGTGCGGCGAAACTCGAGGCAAGCGGGGGCGACCTCGCCGAGGCGTTGCTCGAGGCGGACGTCGAGACTGGACTCGCGGCGGGAATCCCGCTCGCACAGGACCACTACGGAACGACGCCGTCGTATCTCGGCGCGCTCCGGGACTGTGCGATAGAGGCGGTCGAGGTCGTCGCCAACGAGCGCGATCAGGTCTCCGGACTCGACGTCTCTCCAGACGACTCTACCGGCGACGGGACGACGTTCGACTCGGTCGCGGCCTACGCAGGTGTAGACGGTACGGAACTCGAGGCAGAGGCCACGGGCGTGGTCCACTCCAACGCGGCGGAGTCGGCCGATCGGGGAGATGGCGAAGACGTGCTCGAATCGGACTCCGAATCGGCGACGGATTCCGCACCTGAGGCGGAGGCCAACTCGTCGGTCGTCGGCACGGCGACGGCCGGCGGGAGCGCCTCGAATGCCGACCCGTCGGAGGATGTGTCGCCGACCACCGTGGAATCCGGCGTCGATTCCGGCACCGAATCCACTGAAAGCGTTTCGAGCGCCGAATCCGAGTCCGAACACGGCTCCGAACCGTCACTCGAGACGGATTCCGATGCCGACGCGACCCAGACGGACGAACCCGGCGACGACGACAGCCCCGCCGACGACGAGGGCGTCTCCGAGGAGTTCGACGCGGCCGACGGAATGTACGAGATGGACGACGAGGAGCGCGAACGACTCGAGGCCGAGTTCGGCACCGAGTTCACGACCGGAAGCGAGGTCGACGATCCCGGGGAGGCGGAGATCGCCGTCCCTGACGACGCGGAGGTCGAGGACGCCGACGGCGCGGAGCCATCGACGGCCACGGCCGAAGCCGACGCGACCGGCGAATCGGACGATCTCGGTGCGCCGCCACAGTCGAGACTCGAGGAGGATGACGACTCCACCGACGGCACTGCTCTCGACGCTGACGAGGGCGCCGAATCGACCGCCTCGAGCGACGATGCTGAAGCCGACACGGGCGACGACGCTGATGTCGACTCGAGCGACACCGAATCGACCGCCTCGAGCGACGATGGGGTCGCTGACGAGGGAGTCGGGGACGGCGAATCGGGATCGGAACCGAGCAGGGACGACGAGTCCGAAGCCGACGAATCAGAAACCGACGGGTCCGAAACTGACGCACCCACCGAGGACGTCGACCTTCAAGAGCGCGTCGTCGAGACGATGGGGGATCTCGACGACGGTGACGGTGCGGATCGAGCGGCGGTGGTCGAGACGGTCGTAGACGAGACCGGCGTGTCCGCGGACGACGTCGAGGACGCCATACAGGACGCCCTGATGGGCGGTCGGTGTTACGAACCGGACGACGGAACGTTGAAGCCGATATAGTAGCGGAATGGACGCCGACCGACCCACCTCGAATACGCGCGTCGACCCCATCCCCGGCGAACCGGCCGCGACCGCGACCGTCGGGGACGAGCGGGTGCTCCTCGTCGCCGACTACCACGCCGGTTACGAGGACGCGCTCCGACACGAACGCGGGGTCGACGTCCCCGGACGCGCCCCGGATCGTCGAGCGCGGATGCTCGCACTCGTCGACCGCGTCGATCCCGAGCGGCTCGTCGTTCTCGGTGATCTGATGCACTCGATCGGGGACCCCGGCGGCGCCGAACGTGGCGAACTCGAGGTGTTGTTCGACTCCTTCCCAGGGGGCCTCGACGTGACGATCGTCAAGGGAAATCACGATGGCCTGATCGAAACCTGGCTCGGTGACGACGCGTCGACCGATATCGGCGGCGGCGATCCAGCGGGTAGTGGCTCCAGACCGCCGGCCGACGACGTGGATGTGCCGACGGATGGTGGGAGCGTAACCGTCGTCCCCGGAAACGGCGTTCGACTCGAGGGTCTCGGCGTCTGCCACGGCCACACCTGGCCAGCGCCGGACGTTCTCGAGGGCGACGTGCTCTGTCTCGGACACGAACACCCCTGTGTCAGACTCGAAGACGAGATCGGGGGGAGCCGGGTGGAACGAGTGTGGCTCCGCGGCCGGATCGATCCGGGTCCGTTCCGGGACCGACCCGAGTACGACGACGTCTCCTGGCTTCCGGACGGCGCTGGACCGAACCTCGTCGTCGTCCCGGCATTCAACGAACTCGTCGGTGGAACCTGGGTGAACGCTCCGAATCAGTCGTTTCTCTCGCCGTTTCTTCCCGACGGACTCACAGACGGTGAAGCGTACCTGCTCGACGGTACCCGTCTCGGCGCGTACGGTACCGTTTAACTTCGTCGTCGGCGACACCGGCTCGTTCGATAATCGTTCGGGTGCGACTCCATGGACTCCGTTCGATGCGAGCGCGTGAAAGCCCAATCGCTACCAAACCGTGGCGAGACCGCACACGTACGACGACTACGACCGATAGTGGGCCACTGCAGGTCTTGCACACCTGATCGTCAGACAGTTCGGCGATCAGGTGTAAATCGTTGCAGTTGTTACTATAGCGGTGGTCCCGCGTCGGCGACGAAGAGTGGGGCTCGAGCAGCCATCCACGGCGTGAGATCACGTGTTCGATAGCGGTCCGGACAACCGATGACGGGTTTGAAACGTCTCCATTTTCGAAACACGCGACGTAGTCGACGGATCTGTCGTGAACTATTTCAACTCGCGGTGTAACACTCGCACGTATGAGTACAGGGCACGGAAGGGGGCGCCTTTCGAACGTAACGCCACAGGAGGTCGTGGGTGGGCTCCTGTTGGCGGGTATCGGGATACTCATTCTCGATCTCGTTCGCTTGGTCGTGACCGGAGAGCTCCCCCTCAGTAGACTGTGGTCGTATACGTGGAACGGAATCGTCGACTCACTGTACATCGGACTCGCCGCGATCGGCCTCTCGATGACGTACAGCATTCTCCGATTTGCGAACTTCTCACACGGTGACCTCGTGACGACCGGGGCGTTCTCCGGGTGGACGGTCGCTTATCTCATCGGGGGCCTCGGCATCGCGGATCTAAGCAGTCGACTGTTGCTCCGCGCCGATGGTGGCGCACAGCCCGGAAGCGTCGGTATGGACGTCCTGTCGGCGCCGATCGCGATTCTCGTCGGGCTCGTCATTGCCGCACTCGTCACGATTTTCGTCGCACTCGCCATCGATCGACTCGTGTACAGACGACTTCGCGACGCGGGAGGCATTCCACTGTTAATCGCAAGCGTCGGGGTGGCACTGGCACTTCGGTATCTTATCGCGTTCGTCTACACGACCGACACGCGGATCGTGGTCGCCTCGCCGCCACAACCCGAACTGCCGGCGGCGATCCAGTCGGTCGTTCCGATGGAGACGATCAACCTCCACGAGGCGACGCTCGTTTTCTCCGCACTCGCGTTGATCATCGGCGTTCACCTCCTGTTACAGTACACGAAACTCGGGAAATCGATGCGCGCCATGTCCGACAACAAGGATCTCGCGCTGATTACCGGGATCCCGACCGAACGCGTCATCTTTGCAACCTGGGTGATCGGCTCCGGACTCGCCGGGGTCGCGGGCTACCTTATCGTCCTCGACCGCGGCCAGATTACGATCAATCTCGGCTGGTTCCTGCTGTTGTTGATCTTCGCCGCGGTGATCTTAGGCGGGATCGGATCCATCTACGGTGCACTCGCCGGCTCGCTCGTGATCGGGCTCACGATCAACCTGTCGCTCGTCTGGATCCCCTCCGACCTGAACGAAATCGCCGCGTTCACACTCATGATTCTGGTACTGATATTCAGACCTGACGGCCTGTTCAGTGGGGTGGAAACAGCATGAGCGACGCATCCGACGTGATCGACTCGGTTCGAGCGAAGATCACTGACAACGATCTCCCACAGTGGGCGACGGATCTCCTGTTGATCGCCGGACTCGTCGTAGCGACGTTCG
The DNA here is from genome assembly GCF_041205745.1 of Natrarchaeobius versutus. Taxonomy (NCBI): domain Archaea; kingdom Methanobacteriati; phylum Methanobacteriota; class Halobacteria; order Halobacteriales; family Natrialbaceae; genus Natrarchaeobius; species Natrarchaeobius versutus. The sequence goes on from NZ_JBGFCC010000001.1 coordinate 6,540, forward strand.
CCGGATTTGCTATCGTCGGCCTGTTCACCGGCGTTGGGCTCAACGAGACCGTCGGCTTCATGCGCCTGGTCACGTTCTTCGCGGCCGTCTACGCCCTCGTCGTCCTCGCGTTGAACCTCCACTGGGGCTATACGGGAATGTTCAACATCGGCGTCGCCGGTTTCATGGCCGTCGGCGTCTACACGATGGCGATTCTCACCGCGTCACCGGATGGCTCACCCGCAGGGCTCGGATTACCGATCCCAATCGGAGTTATTGGCGGCATGATCGCCGCTGGGCTCGTCGGGCTCGTCGTCTCGCTTCCTGCGCTCAGAGTTCGTGCGGACTACTTCGCGATCGTCACGCTCGGGTTCTCTGAAATCATCCGACTCGCGTTACTCTCCGGATCGCTTCGTTCCGTCGAGATCGGCGGAACGGAGTACGGAACCGGCGGCGGGAGCGGAATCAGCTACACGCCGGTCGACAGCGTGATCCCGTGGTTGCTGGATCGGCCGGTGTTCGGAACCATTGGCGGCGTATTGTTCGACGTCGGCGAAGCCGTCGGCATCCAGTCGTCGATCATCCAGAGCGGACTCTACACCGGCGTGTTGATCGTCTTCGTCGTCGCATTCTATCTCTTTCTCACCCGAATCGCCTACTCGCCGTTCGGTCGCGTGCTGAAGGCGATCCGCGAGGACGAACTCGCCACCCGATCGCTCGGGAAAAACACCGACCGGATGAAGATCACCGTCTTCGTCGTCGGCTGTATGCTGATGGGGCTCGCTGGGATCCTCTGGATGGGCAGTCAGAGCCGCGTCAACCCGGACAGCTTCATGCCGATCGTGACGTTCTACATCTTCGTCGCGCTCATCATTGGCGGTTCGGGATCGAACACCGGAAGCATCATCGGCGCGTTCGCGTTCGCGGCCTTCCTCTGGCAAGGACCGCGATTCATCAGGAGCATCGTCCGCGCGAACGTCGACGCTCGCAGTCCACAGACGATCTACGACGCGGTCCTCGAGCTAGCTACAGGAGATCCGATTCCGATGCTCGGCTACGTTATCGGGACCCTCGACGAACTCCGGTTCGTCCTCGTCGGCGTCGTCCTCATCGTCCTTATGATCTGGAAGCCGGACGGCCTGCTCGGTCACCGGAAGGAACTCGCCGCGGCGACTGACATCTCGCGACGTCCGACCGCGACCGACGGGGGTGAGACCGATGAATGACGCAGAGACGAGCGTCGAGTCCGACGCCGCCGTCGATAGCTCGACGACCGCTGCATCAGCCGAGGAGGTCACGGAAGCCGCCGGTCGACGGACGGTCGACGAACCGATCCTCCAGGTAGAAGACCTCGTCAAACGGTTCGGCGGGATCACCGCCGTCGACGGCGCGACCTTTCAGGTCGAACGCGGAAGTATCACCGGCCTCATCGGACCGAACGGTGCCGGCAAGTCGACGACGTTCAACTGCATCACGGGCGTCTACACCCCAAACGAGGGATCCGTCATCTTCGAAGGGACGGACATCACCGGCCGGGACCCACATCAGGTCGCGAATCAGGGCCTCGTTCGAACGTTCCAGATCGCCCGTGAACTCCCCGAGATGACCGTCTTAGAGAACATGATGCTCGCGCCGAAAAACCAACTCGGCGAGTCGTTGTGGCGATCGGTCACGCCGATCGCTCGACGTGACGTCGTCGAACAGGAAGAGGAACTGCGCGAACGCGCCTGGGAGATGCTCGAGTTCTTCGAGATCGACCACCTGGCCGGCGAGTACGCCGGCAATCTCTCCGGCGGACAGCGGAAACTCCTCGAGATGGCACGGGCACTGTTGACCGAACCGGAGATGCTTCTGCTGGACGAGCCGATGGCCGGCGTCAACCCCTCACTCGAGAAGAAACTCCTCTCTCACATCCACGAACTCCAGGATCAGGGGTACACGTTCCTGCTGGTCGAGCACGATATGGACGTCATTATGAACCACTGCGAACACGTCATCGTCATGCACCAGGGTGCCGTTCTCGCCGAGGGCGAAGCGGCGGAGATCAAAGCCAACGAGGAAGTGATCGAGGCCTACCTCGGAGGTGAGGTCTGATGTCCTTGCTCGAGGTGTCGGAGCTCGACGCCGGTTACGGCGACCTCCAGATTCTCGAGGGTGTAAATCTCGACGTCGACGACGGCGAGTACGTCACGATCGTCGGCCCGAACGGGGCCGGCAAGTCGACCGTGATGAAGTCGATCTTCGGGCTGACGGAGTACATGGGCGGCTCGATCGTCTTCGGCGACAGCGAAATTCACGGCTATCGCCCCGAGGACATCATCCAGACCGGCGTCGGCTACGTCCCCCAAAACGACAACGTCTTCCCGTCGCTTTCGGTCATCGAGAACCTCGAGATGGGCGCGTACATCTTAGACGAGGTTCCCGAGGATCGCCTCGAGAACATCTTCGAGCGGTTTCCCATCCTACGGGAGCGAAGCGACCAGAAGGCGGGGACTATGAGCGGCGGCCAACAGCAGATGCTCGCGATGGGCCGGGCGCTCATGCTCGAGCCGGATTTGTTGATGCTCGACGAGCCGAGTGCCGGCCTCGCGCCGGATCTGGTCGAGGACATGTTCGATCGGATCGACGAGATCAACGACGACGGTACCGCGGTCTTGCTCGTCGAACAGAACGCCAAGGAGGCCCTGCGCCGGTGTGACCGTGGATACGTTCTCGTTCAGGGCCAGAACCGCTACGAGGACAGCGGCGACGCGTTGCTCGCCGACGAACAGGTTCGACAGGACTTCCTCGGCGGGTAGACGTTCTCGCTCAGGACCGAATCGATTTCTTCGAACGGATCCGTCATTTCGTAGTGACTCGAGAGTCACCGTCTCGAAATCCAACCCACGGCGTCGCGGCCCCTCGACCGACGTCGATTCCAAACGAAATCAGTTTTTAGTTTTAACATTCCGTCATATCGGTTGTGAAACGACCGTACGGAAACGAGATCGAACCGACCATCCGATAGCGTCGGCTCGAGAGCGGTTCGAACCGGCGAAAAATTGTCGGAGTAGTCGCGTTAGGACTCGAACTCGATCGTGTCGGTGATATGGTAGCCGTCCTCGTCGAACTCGAAGAGGTCGTACGTGACAGCTTCCATGTCGCCGTTGTCGTCGAAGTTGGTGACGCTCGAGGCGCCCTGGTACTGGATCTCCTCGCCGTTTGCGGCCATGTCGAGGCCGTCGGCCAAGTTGCTCGGACCGATCTCCTCGCCATCGGGGTTTGCAACCTCGCGGATCTCCGCGCTGACGGCGGGACCGGAGAGGTCGTCGGCTCGAAGCTGTGCGAGTATGTGGATGGCGGTCGCGTCGTAGGCCTGACCGGTGAACACGCCCGGGCTGTCGCCGTACTCGTCTTCGTACATCTCGTTGAACGTCTCGGCTTCCGGACCGCGAGCGGACGGCGCAGTCCCGATTACGTTCGACATCGGGTTGTCGACGTTGCCCGGTAGGGCGTGGTCCTGGAGTCCGTCAGGGACCATAATCGTGTGATCGTTGTCGAAGTTGATGTAGTAATCTCGGAAGATCTGCTCGCCGCTGTCGGGGTAGCCGATGACGACCATCAGGTCGGGATCGTCCGCGAGCGCGCTCTGGAGTTCGGAGTCGTACGACGGCTGTTCGGGCTCGAACGCGACTTCCTCTAAGACCTCCCCACCGAGGTCCTCGAAGCTGTCGACGATCGTATCCTGGAGACCCTGACCGTAGTCGTTGTTCAGGAAGAACGTCGACATCGTCTCGGCACCCTCTTGCTCGTAGGCAATCTCGGCCATCGCATCACCCTGCCAGGCGTCACTCGGCGCGGTCCGAAGGAGGTAATCGCCGTCCATGCCGGTGATGTCCGGCGACGTACTCGCCGGCGAGATGCCGACGACCTCGTTCGGGAAGAAGATGTCCTCCGCGACGGCGATCGTCACGGCCGACGATGCGGCGCCGGTGACCGACGGGTAACCGGCATCGGCGAGTGCCTGCGCACCACTGATACCTGCCTGTGGGTCGGTCTCCGTGTCCTCTTCGCGGATGTCGATCTCGTAGGCGACGCCCTCGTCTTCTAGTTGACTACCAGGAAGGATCGCGGCGTCCCGGATCGGGGCACCGAGACTACCGAGGTCGCCGGTCACGGGGAGCAACGTCCCGACCATCACGTCGGCGTCGTCGCTACCGCCGTTACCACCGTTGCCGCCGTTACCGTTGCCGCCGTTACCGTTGCCGCCGTTACCGTTGCCGTTGCCGTCGAGACAGCCGGCAAGCGCAATTCCGGTACCGGCACCGATACCACCAAGCACCCTTCGTCTGCTGACATTCCGTGCCATGTGCAGGCTAGTGGTGAGTGTAAATATATAGTGTTTGTGTGAGCAAGCGGAACCAAAACTTACCGATACCGAGAACGGCTGCCGTTTCAGTTTCGAATTGCAGAACGTTTTTCATTTGCCTCGTCGTTTCTTCCCCCGATGAACGACGTTGGGAGAGGGCACTCATGACGATGGAAGACCGCATCGACGAGCTCGAGGAACTCCGCGAGGAGGCACGGTTAGGCGGGGGCGAAGAGCGGATCGAAAAGCAACACGAGAAAGGAAAGATGACCGCCCGCGAGCGCATCGAGTACTTTCTCGACGAGGGAACGTTTACGGAGTTCGATCAGCTTCGAACCCATCAGACCAGCCAGTTCGGGATGGAAGAGAAGAAGATTCCGGGCGACGGCGTCGTCACCGGCTACGGCGAGGTCGACGGGCGAACGGTGTTCGTCTTCGCCCACGACTTTACGGTCTTCGGCGGCTCGCTCGGCGAGGTCTTCGCCGAAAAGATCTGTAAGGTGATGGATACGGCGATGGAAGTCGGCGCGCCGATCGTCGGACTCAACGATTCGGCGGGTGCACGCATTCAGGAGGGCGTCAAGAGCCTCGCCGGCTTCACCGAAATCTTCCGCCGGAACCAGGAAGCAAGCGGCGTCGTCCCCCAGATTTCGGCCATCATGGGGCCGTGTGCGGGCGGTGCCGTCTACTCCCCCTCCATCACCGACTTCATCTTCATGGTCAAGGAGACGAGCCACATGTACATCACGGGGCCCGGCGTCACCAAGACCGTCACCGGCGAGGAAGTCACCCACGAGGAACTCGGCGGTGCGATGACCCACGCCAACAGGACCGGCGTGGCGCAGTTCGCCTGTGAAAGCGAAGAGCAAGCGCTCGACGACATCAAACGCCTCCTCTCGTATCTTCCACAGAACAACGTCGAGGACCCGCCTCGAGTCGACCCCTGGGACGACCCCGACCGTCGCGACGAGAAACTCAACGACATCGTCCCGCCGAGTCCGCAGAAACCCTACGACATGGTCGACGTCGTCGATAGCGTTGCCGACGAGGGATCGTTCTTCGAAGTCGCCGACAACTTCGCGAACGAACTGGTCGTCGGCTTCGCCCGCCTCGACGGCCGATCCGTCGGCATCGTCGCCAACCAGCCCCGCGTCAACGCCGGCACCCTGACGGTGGACTCCTCGATGAAGGGCTCGCGTTTCGTCCGTTTCTGTGATTCGTTCAATATCCCGATCGTCACGTTCGTCGACGTCCCCGGTTACATGCCCGGGACCGATCAGGAACACCGTGGCATCATCCGCCACGGGGCGAAACTGCTCTACGCCTACGCCGAGGCGACCGTTCCGCTCTTGACGGTCATCACCCGGAAAGCCTACGGCGGCGCCTACTGCGTGATGGCATCCAAGAACCTCGGTGCGGACGTCAACTACGCGTGGCCGACCGCCGAAATCGCCGTCATGGGACCACAGGGCGCGGTCAACATCCTCTATCGGGACGAACTCGCCGAAGCCGAAAACCCCGACGAACTCCGGGACGAACTCATCGAGGAGTACCGCGAGGAGTTCGCCAACCCCTACACCGCCACCGACAAAGGCTTCCTCGACGACGTCATCGTCCCCACCGAGACCCGCCCGCGCCTGATCGACGACCTCGAGATGCTCGAGACGAAACGCGAATCGAACCCGGACAAGAAACACGGCAACATCCCACTGTAATGACGACCCAGCAACGGTCCGAAGCCGAACGCGACGGTAACGTGGACGGCGACGAGGCACCGAATTCGGAACCGATCAAGTTCGAGTCGCCGATCGGGGCTGACGGCACACAGCTCTCACTCGAGATTCCGGACGACGCGGACGAGGCGGAGGCGGCCGCGATCGCCGCCGCCGTCGGTGCACACCTCCACGATCACGCGCTGGCAGTCGCCGCGGCGGCCGCGGCGGGCGAAGAGACGTGGGACGGGAAGCGGTGGTCGTTCGCCGGCCGAATCCGCGCCCAGCAACAGCGGTCGGTCCGCGTTCCCCGTGAGTCGCCGACTGATCCGTGGACCGCCGCAGGCCGAACTGACCGGTTCTGATACGGTCTGCTGTACCGACGTCCCGCTGGGACCTCGCCCAGGTCCCGATCCGACGGACCCGCCTTCCAGTAGATCGTCTGAAGGGACCACCTCCGACACGAGGCCGAGCCCGGTCTCGGCGGAACGTGTTGTCCGTATTATAATCGAGTTGCGAAAAAGTAAGGTAGGCGCCCCGTGACGGTTTTGAAAGGGATGTTCAGGAAGGTTCTCGTCGCGAATCGCGGTGAAATCGCAGTCAGAGTGATGCGAGCGTGCGAAGAACTCAACGTGGGGACCGTCGCGGTCTACTCCGAGGCGGATAAAAACGGCGGGCACGTCCGCTATGCGGACGAGGCCTACAACGTCGGCCCGGCTCGTGCCGCCGACTCCTACCTCGACCACGAAGCCGTCATCGAGGCCGCCTGCAAGGCCGACGCGGACGCCATCCACCCCGGCTACGGCTTTCTCGCCGAGAACGCCGAGTTCGCCGCCAAAGTCGAGGAGACCGACGGAATCACGTGGATCGGCCCCTCGAGCGACGCGATGGAGTCACTGGGAGAAAAGACCAAGGCGCGATCGATCATGGACGAGGCGGACGTTCCGATCGTCCCCGGCACGACGGAGCCGGTCACCGACTCCGAGGAGGTCGAAGCATTCGGCGAGGAGTACGGCTACCCGATCGCGATCAAAGCGGAAGGCGGTGGCGGCGGACGCGGAATGAAGGTCGTCCGCTCGGAGAACGAAGTCGAAGACCAACTCGAGAGCGCGAAACGCGAGGGCGAGGCGTACTTCGACAACGACTCCGTCTACCTCGAGCGCTACCTCGAGAACCCGCGTCACATCGAGGTCCAGATTCTCGCCGACGAACACGGCAACGTCCGCCACCTCGGTGAGCGTGACTGCTCGCTCCAGCGCCGCCACCAGAAGGTGATCGAAGAGGGCCCCTCTGCGGCGTTGACGGACGAACTCAGAGAACGCATCGGGGAAGCCGCACGGCGCGGGGTCGCCGCGGCTGACTACACGAACGCGGGAACCGTCGAGTTCCTCGTCGAAGAAGACCCCAGCCGAGGCCCCGACGAACCGCTGGGTCCCGACACGAACTTCTACTTCCTCGAGGTCAACACTCGGATTCAGGTCGAACACACCGTCACGGAAGAGATCACGGGCCTCGACATCGTCAAACGCCAGATTCGGATCGCCGCCGGCGAGGAAGTCGACTTCGACCAGGCGGACGTCACGTTCGACGGCCACGCCATCGAGTTCCGGATCAACGCCGAGAACGCCGCCGAGGACTTCGCCCCGGCGACCGGGGGCTCCCTCGAGACGTACGACCCGCCGGGCGGAATCGGCGTCCGCCTCGACGACGCGCTTCGCCAGGGTGACGAACTCGTCACCGACTACGATTCGATGATCGCGAAACTGATCGTCTGGGGAGAGGATCGCGAGGAGTGTCTCGAGCGGTCGCTTCGTGCGCTCCGCGAGTACGAGATCGAGGGCATCCCGACGATCATCCCGTTCCACCGGCTCATGCTCACCGACGAGCGGTTCGTCGACAGTACGCACACGACGAAGTACTTAGACGAGGAACTCGACGAGAGTCGGATCGCCGACGCCCAAGAGCAGTGGGGAACCGACACCGAATCCGTCGGCGATGACGACGAAGAAACGGTCGAACGGGAGTTCACGGTCGAGGTCAACGGCAAACGATTCGAGGTCGAACTCGAGGAACGCGGCGCACCCGCGATTCCGGCCGGCGACGTCGACGCCGGCGGTTCGGCCGGTCCACCACAGCCCGCCGGGGGGAGCCAGGACGACTCGGGAGCGGACCTCGCGGGCGAGGGGGAGACGGTCGACGCCGAGATGCAGGGAACGATTCTCGACGTCGACGTCGAGGAAGGCGACGAGGTCGCCGCCGGCGACGTACTCGTCGTGCTCGAGGCGATGAAGATGGAAAACGACATCGTCGCCTCCACGGGCGGAACCGTCACGCAGATCGCCGTCGCGGAGGGTGACAGCGTCGATATGGGCGATACGCTCGTCGTCCTCGAGTGAGAGGAACCGGTCGGATCGAATGGGTTGAACCCAACCGAGATCGCGTGAGACAAACCGGTCGGATCGAGTGGGGTGAACTCGATCGAGATCGCGTGAGACGAACCGGTTCGGGAAAACGACGACATTGGCTCGCTCGAAGAGACGAATTGCACGCGGAATCGACGTTCGTCCCGGGTCACGCGACACCCCACCATGGACGCCCGACACCGGGAACGTCTAGCCGTTTCCGTCGTCCGCGTGCTCGATCGAGTCCGCAGACGATCGATCACGCCCGACACGTGTACGAGTCTCTTCCGACGGTCGTTCGTCGGTCAGTCACGAATCGTCTGCGGCCGCTTCCGTTTTACCGCCGGCGAACGGGAACGATACGTGAGCGAGAGGAGTGACCGAGAACCGCGAATAGTCCGATCGGCGTCTCATTCGTCTCAGTTGCTATTATCGCTACAGACGGCGGCGTCCTGGTTTTCGTCCCACGGCAACGGGCCGTCGTAGTTCGGGGGGACGAACGGACAGAGCGGATCGCTCTCGAGGGGATTCCCCGTGTGAGCGAACGCACGGGATCGGCTCCCGCCACACAGGGTGCGATACGGGCAGGCGCCACACTTCCCCTCGAGACGGTCTCGATCGCGAAGCGACTGAAATAGCGGGGAATCCCGGTAGCGCTCAGTTATCGTCCGATCACGGACGTTCCCCGCGGACTTCGGCAGAAAGCCCGAGGGTAAGACCTCGCCGGTGTGACTGACGAACGCGAAGCCGTCGCCGGCGACGATCCCCGTTCGACGTGCGACGCCGGGGTTTTCCGCTGGAGGACCGTCGCCGTTGGACCCGATTCGATCGCCGTTCGGCCGCGATCGCTGGCTCGAGACGCGACGGTACTGGGGTGCTTCCGTGGTCTTGAGGCCGAAGGGATCGGTTCGACTCACGTCGTCGAGCCACGTCATCACCGCATCGGCTTCCGCGGGATCGATCGGCTCGAGGATCCGTCCGCGACCGACGGGTACGAGAAAGAAGACGCTCCACATGACCGCACCCAGCTCGCGGACGAGCGTCCGGATCGCCGGCAACTCGTCGACGGTGTCTCGACAGACGGTCGTGTTCACCTGGACGGGAACGCCCGCGGACTGTGCGTCCGCGACGGCACGGACCGTCTCCGAGAAACTCCCGTCTTCGCCACGGAACGAGTCGTGGGATTCGGCGGACCCACCGTCGATGCTGACGGCCATTCGTTCGAGCCCTGCCCCAGAGAGCGCACGGATGCGACTCGCGGTCAGCGAGTGGGTTCCACTCGGCGTGATCGTCATCCGGAGGCCGAGGTCGGTTCCGTAGGCGACGAGCTCCTCGACGTCCTCGCGAACGAGCGGATCTCCGCCGGAGAGGACGACGAGTTGGCCGTCGCCGAACGCCGCGGCGTCCTCGAGCAACCGCTTTCCCTCGGCGGTCGAGAGTTCGTCGGGGTGGCGACGGGGATGGGCGTCGGCACGACAGTGGTCACACGCCAGCGCACACGCCTGTGTGACCTCCCAGATGAGGACGAGTGGGCGCGAAGACGTATCGAGACGACCCGGAACCATTACCGAACTCTCGTCTCTCGGCCGAGGAAAGCGTCGTCGTCGTTCCCGCATCGCGGGAAGACGGGAACACGTTCGTCTCGAGGTGACGTCGGCTCTTCGCTCGTGAACGTGTTCGCGACCGAGCGTCGGTGTTCCCAGGAGGTGGGAGTTTGGGGAACGGCCTTCGACGCGGTGTCGAACTCTCGAGTATGGTCGAGGACTCACGTCGTTCGCGGATCGAAAGCGACGAACGGGCCAATCCCCTCCCGCAGTGGGAAGTGTTCGTTCGCCACCGGGAAGCAGAACCGATGTGCCACGTGGGGAGCGTGGCGGCCGAGAACGAGTCGAACGCCCACGAACACGCGTCGACGCTGTTCGACTGGTACGCCGTCGACGTTTGGGTCTGTCCGGCGGCGGCGGTCGGGCGGTACTCCTCACGGTCGACATCGATCGATCCAGACGAACCGCGGGTGAGCGAGCAGTGATCTCCATCAGCAAACTTCTCTGTGACAGAGACGCGGAGGGCGACGGATTGCGATACGACGCGGCTTCGGACTCGTCGAAGCCACAGATCTCCGACCGGAAGCAACGAAAGCCGGTCGTCGTCTGGAACGTCACTCGGCGGTGCAACCTCTACTGTTCACACTGTTATGCGGCCGCGGAGACGACGCCAGCCACCGGCGAGTTCACGACCGCCGAAGCGAAGCGATTTCTCGACCAGCTCGCGGAGTACGGCGTCCCGGTCGTGCTCTTTTCCGGCGGCGAACCGCTCGTCCGGGAGGATCTGGTCGAACTCGTATCCTACGCGGACGACCTGGGCCTCCGGCCGGTACTCTCCTCGAACGGAACCGTACTCACCGCCGAGACGGCGGCGGCGCTTCGCGACGCCGGACTCCGGTACGCCGGCATCTCGGTCGACGGACTTCCCGAGAGAAACGACCGGTTTCGCGGCCGCGAGGGCGCGTTCGACGCCGCCGTCCGGGGTATCGAACACTGTCTCGAGGCCGGGCTCAAGACGGGCCTCCGGTACACGATCACCGAGGCCAACGCTTCGGATCTCGAGGACGTCGTCGACCTGCTCGTCGACGTCGGCCTCGATCGCTTTTGTTTTTATCACCTCGATTACGGCGGTCGCGGCGGCGAAATCGTCGATGCGGACCTCGATCCATCGGCGAAGCGAGCCGCCGTCTCCCGCCTCTGCGATCTCACCCTCGAGTACCACGGTCGGGGCGAGGAGATCGAGACGCTTCTGGTGGGCAATTACGCCGACGCGGCGTTTCTCGTCGAGTACGCCCTCGAACACTTCGGCGAAAAGCGCGCACGTCACGTCTACGACTACCTCGAGCGAAACGGCGGCGATCCGACGGGCGAACGGGTCGCCGACGTCGACTACCAGGGAAACGTCCACCTGACGCAGTTCTGGCAGGGGTACAGCCTTGGAAACGTCCGGGATCGACCGTTCGGCGAAATCTGGGAGGACGATTCGAACCCGTTGCTGGCGGCCCTTCGGAACCGCGACGATCGGCTTACCGGACGGTGTTCGACCTGTCAGTACCGATCGATCTGTCGAGGTGGGTCACGACTGCGGGCGGTTTCGACGACTGCGAATCCGTTTGCACCCGACCCGCAGTGTTACTTGACTGACGAGGAACTCACAGGTCCCAATCCAGCGCTCGGTGAAGTTACGGACTGAGTTCGTTTGGCTGTCCGTTTGTCCCCGTGAGTCGCGGTCCGGTGAACGATCGATCCATTTTAACCTATGCGAATAGGTCACACGGTCATAAGCGTTCCAACACCTTTGTATCGGAGGGTTTCAGAGTGTGACGTATGACTGAAAACGTCGTCGTGCTCGGTGCCGGGTATGCCGGTGCTGGTGCGATCAAGACGCTCCAGTCGGAACTCGGGGGCACTGTACGGCTTACCTGGATCGCCGACGTCGACTATCACCTCGTCTTACACGAGGTCCATCGCGTGATACGGGACCCGGACGTCAGATCCGACATTACCTTCTCCATCGACGAAATCGCCGATCCATCGACGCGGTTCATCCAGGACGAAGTCGTCGGACTGGACCCCGAGGACCAGGTGGTCGAACTCGCCGAAAACGACGACGTCGACTACGATTACGTCCTGGTCGGGCTCGGAAGTCAAACCGCCTACTACGGCATTCCCGGTCTCGACGAGCACTCGTACACCCTCAAGAGTCTCGACGACGCCCTCGAGATCCACGACGCCGTCAAGGAAGCGAGCGTCGACGCCACCCGCGGCGAGCCCGCACAGGTCGTCGTCGGCGGCGCCGGACTCTCCGGTATCCAGACCGCCGGCGAGATCGCCGAGTTCCGCGACAACCACCGCGCGCCCATCGAGATACACCTCGTCGAGGCCCTCGAAGAGATCTTCCCCGGCAACGACCCCGAGATCCAACAGGCGCTTCGAGACCTGCTCGAGGAAGCCGCGGTCCGGATCCACACGGACGATCCGATCACCGAAGCGACGGACGAAGTCATCCACTTCGACGACGGGGAGCCCCTCGAGCACGACGTGTTGATCTGGACCGGCGGAATCACCGGTCGCGACGCGATGGACGGCGTCGACCTCGAGAACGAGCACAACCGCGTTACCACCGAGGCGAACTTTCAGACGTCCGACGAGCGCGTCTTCGCCATCGGCGATTCCGCGATCATCGATCAGGGCGACCAGCCCGCACCGCCGACGGCACAGGCCGCCTGGCAGGCCGCCGAAGTAGTCGGCGAGAACATCGCTCGAGCGATCGAGAACCGCCCGCTGAAGACCTGGGAGTACGACAACAAGGGCACCGTCGTCTCCGTCGGCGAAAAGGCCGTCGCACACGAAGTCAAGCCGGCGTTCGGCGTCTCCCTGCCCGTCGATACGTTCGGCGGCTTCCCCGCGAAGAATTTGAAGAAGATGATCGCGGCCCGCTGGATCGCCGACATCACGTCCTGGAACGAGGCCCGACAGTCCTGGTCGTCGCTGTAGCATCGATCCAGAGTCGAACCCCCTTTCCGACCGTCTCATACGGATTACTGTAACGGTTTACCGGCGCAACCGCCGCCCGAGTCGCGGTTGCGCCGGAACTGACTGACAGTAACTCGTATCACGTCGACGATGGACACTCGCGTTTCTCGAGACTCAGTTTGGAGTCCGATCGGCCCCGTCTGGACGATAGATCGTAGCTACTGCACGTCAATGTACACCTACTCGCGAGTTTTCGGACGGAACAGCGTCCTATCGACGGTTCTGGCTCGTTGCTTCGAGCAGTGTGTAGATCGTTTTGACTACTACTATCGGAGTCACCGAACGTCGAACCACGAGTGTTGTGTCGATACGTCGATCGGAGAGCCGATCGAAGTTACTCGAGACTCAGCGAGTCCGTCGGTTGAACGGGCGTGACCGCACCCGCCTGGGCGGCCTCGTTGTAGACGTATCCGTAGGTCGCGAACGCGAAGTTGGCGACGTACACCGCGTATAAGTAGTAAAGCGGGAACAGGAGAACGATTCCGACGACAGTGAGTACGAGAACGAACGCCACCGCACTCATCACCATCATCAAAACGGCGTTACAGACGACGACGAACAGAAACCCCTTGAGGTAGTGAGGAGAGAGTGCAAAGGAGAGAAATTGGCCGCCGGCGAACGTGTCCATCAGGTTTCCGGTACCGAGCAAGACGGGGAGTACCGCACCGGTGACGTACATACCGACGATCATCGCGACGAACCCGAGACCGACGAACAGTAACGCGAGTGTGGGACTCTCGACTACCAACACGCCGACGAACGCGGCGATCGGGACGATCGATGCCGCGATCATGATCGCGACGTACGCCAGCGCGACGATCACCCCGTCTTTCGTGAGGCCGCCCCAGTCGTCGAACTCGAGATCCGGCGGTTCGTCGTCACCCCGTGCGGCGGCCCGTCCGAGTCGGTAGGAGTAGCCGTAGGACATAAACAGCGGCACTAACAGGAAGCTCATAAACAACAGTACCGTGTCGAGGAGGAACGGTTTCCCACCCTTTCCGATCGGGAACGCGAACGCGAACTCGAGAAGTCCTCGATCGTGGTACTTCGGATTGGACGGGTCTTGGCGGTCGGTGCCGTCGGATTTTCCGTCCGGCGTCACCGAATCACCCCATCCGGCGTTCGCCCCGTCGTTCGTCTCCCACGTCGAGTCCCCGCCCGTCGTCGCCGCGATCGGCTCGGAGTGTTCGGCGAGTTTGTCTCCACACGACGGACAGAGAATCGTCCCTCGTTCGAACTTCTCGTCACAGTCTCTACAGTACGACATTGAGAGAAAAATTAGGATATTCGGACATAATTATTATGTTCTCGGGCGCTGTTCGATAGAGGAGATTCGCTGAGAAGTGGCGTCGGATAAGCTTAGAGGTGACCTCGATTGCGGAGCCCACTCGCGTGAGTGAAGTATGAGACGTGATAGACCGAAAGCACTGTCCAGATCACCGGTGCCGAGACGACGAACACGACGAAAGCGAGGGCGAACCCACCGAACACGGCAAGATCCTCGGACAGCAGTACGCCGCCGGCTATTCCCCCGGTAACTCCGGCGAGAACGGCGAGCACGACTGGAACGTACACGAGGAGGCCTCGAAGGATCGTATACCCGACGATACTGATCGGATTCGAACGAGCGACGGACATCGACGTCTTGAACGAGCCGATTACGTCGGCGTCTCCGACGACGATCGCGGCATCGAAAAACTGGATCGCGATTCCCACCACGGCGACGAGCAAGGCGACGAGCCCCATCACGAGAAGGAAGCCGACGCCGAGTGCGCTAAGAACTGCCGGACCCCCACCCGTCCCCGCCGACATATCCGCCCCGACGATACCGAACAGAAAGAGGAGGATGATTCCGACGGTGATCGTGAGCATGAGGGTCATGTAGCCCATGACGAGGACGACGAACGCACCGATCATCCGTTGCCAGTTCTCCTCGAGTCCCTCCATCAAGTGATCGAACGACGGCGAGCCTCGAACGCCTTCGTAGGCCATCGCCAGCGTTGCGGCGAGTGCTAAGGCTGGTACGATCCAGGCGACTAACGCGAGGAACATTCCGATGAACGGAATGGACGTCAGCGCCATATAGATGATCGAACTGATGACCCACGTGATTCCGATTCCGGCGATCAGTATCGGATGAGCGAGTACGGTCCCGATGGATTCCCCCAACGAATTTATCGCATGTCCCATGACAGTTCTTATTTCTAATCGTTCGAAATATAAATTCTCATCTCTTCACACGAGGAATAGCTGGCCGAGTGCGGTAGAACTCGTCTCGAGTGCGAGCGAGGGGAATCGGACGACGGTCATTCAAGCGTCGTCGTCGCCCGATCCCATCGGTCTGGCCGGCACTCCGGCGACCGTCCCGCCCGGAGGGACGTCCTCCGTCACCAGCGAGTTGGCGGCAACCCGTGCGTCTGCCCCGACTTCGACGCCGGGTAAGACGATGGCGCCGGCCCCGATCATCGCCCGTTCACCGATTACGACCTCGCCAGTGCGGTACTCGTCCTGGAGGAATTCGTGACAGAGCAACGTCGCGTCGTAGCCGACGATGGCGTAATCTTCGACCGTGAGCAGTTCGGGCCAGAAGACGTCGGGTGTCGCTTCGAGTCCCCAGGAGACGCCCTCGCCAACGGTCGTGCCGATTCGCCGAAGGAGCCAGCGTTTGAGCCGGAGACTCGGCGAGATGCGAACGAGCCAGACGACGACGTAATTGATCACGATTCGAACGGGGTGTTTCGCCGCCGTCCAGGAGGCGAGCGAGTTGCCGGCCCCGGGTGTGGGGTGGCGTCTGATACGATCGTGTCGGGTCCTGTCCTCGGTCACTATCTGCCCTTCGACGTATCGTTACAAGAAACCGACCGGTCCACAACGGGACCGACGAGCGAGCGATGGAACACCGAATCGAAACCGCCGGCAAGACAATCCGGTTCGGAACGACCTCGGTGGCTCGAGCGAGACTGATCAGACGTCGGCATCCGCCGGCGAACGGCCACGAAGCGGGCCGACCAGCCCCAAAAACTCCTCGTTCGAGAGCGCACAGCGGTACGCCGGCTTGTACATCATGTTCGACCCGCCCGCTCGCACGTTCCAGTTCGATTCGATCGCCTCGCGAAGGTAGTACTGTGCCCGAACGTTCCCGGGTTTCACCTCGTATTCGCTGAGTCGAATCGGATGTCGATCGAAGAGCCCGCCCGGTTCGCGGCCGTCGACGAAGACCACGGTCTTCTCCTCGAGATAGAGGTCGCCACCGCGAGCCCGCTTCGTGTGGGCGTTGTCCGGATGTCTCTCGAGGATCGCTACTCGTTCGTCTCGCGACGTCTCGGGTGTGATGACGTCGACTCGATCGACGGTGACGTATCCGATCAGATACCGGTGTGCCCTGTCGCCGTCGGGACGGCGTAGACCGACGTAGAACCCCACGACGTCCCCGTCCTCGAGCGATCGGAGTCGAGAGACGTAGCCGCTGGTCCGGTGTTCGCCGTACGTGAGCGCCTCGAAGTTGGGGTCGTGATGAAGCGGCCAGGACTCGAGGTCCGCGCCGCGGACGGTATCGACCCCGCCGCGGACGGGCTGTGGCTCGATCCGCGTCGTGAGGTCGGCCGCGACGCGACCGTCGGCGGACAGCGGCCAGTCGCCGAGCGTCCTCGACTCGGTCGTCTTGGACGTCTTCTCGGGAATTGGAACGTACTCGAACCGTCCGTCGTCGTACAGCGGACCGAGGGCTCCGAGGTTGGTGCTATCGGCGCCGACGCCTGCGAGGACGACCGTCATACCTCCGGTCCGGATGTCGCGAGGTTAAATCTCCCGAAATCCGGGGCCGTCACCGACGACTCGAGCGCGACGAGTAGAACAGCGGAATCAGGAGGACGAGAAAGAGCGTCCCCATGACGGCGATTCCGATCCAGATCGTCGACAACAGCGCTTCCGGGATCAACCCCGCGACGTCCGCGATCCAGAGCAGACTGTACGCACCGGCAACGAGCAAGCTGGCGACGTAGAGTCGCAATCCGAGACGAACGACGTGGTAGAGCGTCGTCTTCGTGACCTCCGGTGGCAGTCGGTTCTCGAGTACGCCGATCATCGACTCACCGCCTCTCCCGAAGCCGCGTCTCCGTCGAACGCGATGGCTGTCGTGTCGTCGGTGGTCGGACCCCCTGGCGACGACCGACGGGAGTACCACCGTCCCATGCGAGCATTGAACGTACCGCTACCTGAACGGTCCGACCGCTTGAATCTTTGTATCAGTTCACAACTTCAATCGGTACCGATCGATTCCGTACAGTGCCGGCTGTACACTTTTGCGCACGGGACTCGTGTCCATGGTATGGCGACCAAAGCTCCCCTGGAGTGTCCCCTCTGTCGTCGAGTCGTCGAGCCGACTCGAACGCTCGAGGATCATCTACTCGTGAGACACTCGAAACGGGAGCTGGCGAGATTCGTCGTTTCCGAGAACGAGACGTTGACGTACGGCGACGTCTCCTGAGATAGATTCCGTTTTGAATCGAAGACGTGATATGATGGGGAGAAAACACTATCTCCGATTGAATACACCTACGACTCGTTTCCCGACGTAATTAACCCACGATCGTTTTGGTATCGAAGCGGTAGGTCGAGAGATGGATGCAATCCCGAAATATCATCCACATTTTGATCTTTCGAGCCGACATTATATCGAGACAAAAGTTTAATAATTAATTATATGTATCTCGATTGTGGTGGTAGAGACTGCCACCGATACGACGGGGTTCGAGGGACGGTTCGTCCCCCGTCTCGGACCGCTGGTGACGGTCTCGAGTGAGATGGCCCCGTTCGGGTGGTGCTGTGGTTACAATGGGAGTTTATCAACACAACGACAAAGCGAACGATCGGCGAGCGGTCTCCCCGGTTATCGGAGTGATTCTCATGGTCGCGATCACGGTGATCCTCGCGGCCGTGATCGCCGCGTTCGTCATGGACCTCGGTGGAAGTATCGGACAGGAAGCACAGGCGGGCGTCTCGATTGACGTCGACGAAAGCGACGAACAGGTTCGCGTCGAGGTAACGTCGCTCGGAAACGCCGATCACGTAAACCTCACTACCAGCGACACCGGTGTCGCTTCCGCGTGGGAGAGCGCCGACACGGCGTATCTGACGGTCGGTGACGTCACGCGCCTCGAGTACGACAGTGGCGCCGGCCCCATCGACGAATCCGGAACCCTGGCGGCAGTCGCGGTTATCAACGCGACCGAAACCGAAACGATGGTCGCCAGCGAGGATTGGGACTTCAGCTGACCACCCCACTGATTCTCACGGCGTCCGCTCACGACCGTCGTTCGTCGACGCCAATCCGATCGCTCGATCCGTGACTCGAGACGAACTGGATGGGCCAGATTGTGCCGTTTCCGTCAATTGATCGAACGGACTCCGGCAGCGTCAGTACGTAGACAGCAACGGGAGTTCGGATGGGGACCGGCGTGAAAAATTGGGCCATCCTTATGACACTGAGATCCCTGTCGTACAACGATGACAGCGCCTTCGGAGTCGATCCCTCGCTCTGACGGTGACCACCACGTCCGGATCGTCAATACGGTCGCATCGAAAGAAGACTGTGACCCGATCGACCTCCCGCCACTCTACGACGTCATCGATCCGAGCGCGTTGGATTCGCTCTTTCGGTCGACGCCGACGAATCGACGGTCACAGGGATCCCTCACGTTCCGGTACTGTGGATACCGCGTAACCATCGATGCACGGGACGAAATTTCGGTCGAAGAAAGTACCGGCGAACGCGTACGGGAGACGCGCTGAACGGCGACTGTTGACCCTTCCGCGAGCGAGTGGCGGATTCAGGCAGACCGCTTAACCGAACCCGAGTCGAACGGCGAGTGATGAATATTTCCACCGACCGACTGCTGATTATGGTCGTCGCGGCGACCGGATTCGCGATCGTGTTCGGCGGGTGGACTGGCGCGCTCGTCCACGCCGAGGCGTCCGGATGGGGAGAAATCGCGTTGCGCATCGGAATCGGAGCCGTCTTTTTCGCCGTCCTCGCTGGTAGCTGGTACGTGTTTACGGGCATCGATCGGGAGTCAACGTAATTGGCTCGAGTACTGGATGGGGTCGCTCGAAAACCGTCTGTGACCGACGTCGGACTCGTTTCCGACCGACGACGTTGACGAAGAGCTGACCGTCCGCGATACCTACATATCGAGGAACGGGACTGAAACGCGTAGAGCCGATAGCCCGAAGCGAGATGAACGCTCGATGCCCGGCGTGTGACGACGGATTGGGTGAACTCCTCGTGAAACGCGCCGCGGACGACGAGGTAATTGCCGATTTCCGCTGTGCGAGTTGCACCCACGAGTGGTCGATTCCCCTGTGAGCACCCTGTTTTCTCGTCTGTGAGCGACTACAGAGAGCCGTTTTCGCCCTTCCTCCGCCGTCGAGTCCCACACCGAAGGAGTGAGTACCAGGACGTCGTTGTGTTCGTACCAGCACTCTGCCTCGTCGTATTCGATACGACGGGTTGGATTCGATACGGCGTGGTTGGACTCGATTCACCCGTGCTCGTCCTCGAGCGCCGGAAGCGTAAACGAGAACGTGGTTCCCTCGTCGGGTTCGGAGTCGACCCAGATCTCGCCGCCGTGGCGCTCGATAATCCGTTGACAGAGCGCGAGCCCCACACCAGAGCCGTCGTGTTCCTCGCGGCTGTGGAGTCGGTGAAAGATCTCGAACACGCGCTCGTGGTTTGCGGAGTCGATGCCGATCCCCCGATCGTGGACCGAAATCAGCCACTCTTCACCTTGGCGCTCGGCATCGACGTGGATCCGCGGTGGTTCGTCACCGCTGTACTCGAGGGCGTTCGAGAGGAGATTCTGAAACACACGGCGTAACTGAGTCGCATCACCCGTTACTCGCGGAAGATCGTCCGCCGTGACGTCGGCGTCGGTTTCCTCGACTCGAAGCTGGAGGTCGTCGATCACCGTCTCGAAGACGTTCTCGAGGTGGATCGGCTCGATCGGGTCGCCGCCGGTTTCGATCCGGGAGTACTCGAGAAGCGCGTCGATCATGCTCCGCATGCGCTCGGCGCCGTCGACGGCGAACGCGAGGAACTCTTCGGCGTCGTCGTCGAGGCCGTCTCCGTAGCGCCGGTCGATCAACTGGAGATAACTCGAGACCATTCGCAACGGCTCCTGAAGATCGTGTGAGGCGGCGTAGGCGAACTGCTCGAGACGTTCGTTGGATCGCTCGAGTTTCTCGACTGCATCCTCGAGTCGACGCTGGTACTCCCGACGCTCCGTGATGTCGGTGAGCGTTACGACGGCACGAGTTACGTCCCCGTCTTCGTCTCTGACGGGCATCCCGTGTTCCATGATGATGCGGGCCTCGTCGTCGAACGCCTGGATCTGGTAGACGTTTGGCTCCGTCACTTCTTCTCCCTGTAGAACCTGGGACATCGTCCACTCGTCGGGGGCGACCGGCTCGCCGGTGTCTTCCCAGACGGCGTCGTACTTTTCGTACTCCTCGACCGACTCCGCATCGAAGACGCCACCTCCCCAGAGATGTCTCGCGGTTTCGTTCGCCCGGAGCAACGAGCCGTCCGCGTCCGCGACGACGACGCCGACCGGCAACACCCGGAACAGCGTCTCGAGCTCTCGGCTCTGTTTCTCGACCTCGAGTTCGGCTCGCTTCCGATCCGTAATGTCGGCCAGCGCACCGGGGAACGTCTGCGGATTTCCGTCCTCGTCGCAGTCGACGTGACCGCGCGCGACGACCCACCGGAGTTCGTCCTCGGCGTTCCAAACGCGATACACCGCCTCGTACTCACCACAGGTCTCGACGGCTTTCTCGATCGACTCGAGAACCCGCTCGCGATCCGCCTCGTGTACCGACGAGATCAGCCGATCGATCGAGACGCCGTCCTCAGCGTCATCGGGATCGAGGCCGAACGTCTCTGCGAACGTGGGGCCCGTGACGAACCGATCCTCCGGGACGTGCCACTCCCAGGTTCCGATCGCTCCGGCTTCGGTCGCGGCTTCGAGTTGCGTCTTGGTCTCCCTGAGGTGTCTCTCGCGTGCTTTCTGTTCGGTGATGTCCTGGGCCATCGTCATCCCCGCGAACACCGCTCCCGCGTCGTCGGTGATGGGAACTGCCCAAACGACCCACTCGCGGCCGGCGTACTCGAGTTCGACCGACTGCTCGTGCCCAGCGAGTGCGGTCTGGAGAACTGGCTGAAGCGCATCCGTGACGTTCTCGTTCCAGGCGTTTCCGACCGTTTTCCCCTCGACGTTCTCGGGATCGACCGGGAGCCAGTCGAACGCCTGGCCGGCGGCTAGCGTGTACTCCAGATTATCGTCGAACAGCGTTACGACCCCGTTGGGAAAGTACTCGGCGAGCGTCCGGTAGCGACGTTCGGATTCGGCGAGTTTTCGCTCGCGCTCCTTCCGATCGGAGACGTCGCGAAAGTACACCGACAGGCCGGTTTCGGAGGGATAAGCGTGAATTTCGTACCAGCTCTCTAAGGGTGCCGGGTAGAACAGCTCGAACGACGTCGACTCCTGGGTCTCCATCGCGGTTTCGTACTTCGTCTTGAGCTTCGAGTCAGCCGCCCACTCGAACGTCTCCCACATGTTCTTCCCGATCAACCCCCCCTGCCCGAAGCCGATCAGGTCCTTCGCTCGCTCGTTGGCGTACGTAAACGTCCAGTCCGAATCGAGCGAATAGAAGCCGTCGGTGATCCGACCGTAGATCTCGTCCAGTTCGGCCTCGAGTTCGCCCCGACGCCGCTCGAGCGAGCGTTCGCGTTCTTTGAGAGCGGTTACGTCCTCGCCTGTCGTGACGACGCGATGGATTTCCCCCTCGTCGTCGAAAATCGGGGCCGCGTTGACTGACAGCCATCGACGCGTTCCATCGGGAAGCTCGACCTGCAACGTTCTATCGTACACCGGTTTGCCCGTCTCGAGCGCTCGAGCGAAAGGATGTTCGTCCACCGATAGTTCGCGTCCATCCTCGTCGTAGACGGTTCGATCGAGGGGGGCCACCGCTCGCGTGTCGTCGGCGACGCCGAGCAGTTCCTTCGCCCTGTCGTTCATTCTCGTGATCCGGGCCTCGGTATCTAACACTAACAATCCTGCCGGGCTGGTCTGGACGATGCGGTCCGTCAGATCTCGCTCGTACTCGAGTTGTCGTTCGCGTCGATCGAGCGTCTCCGTCGAACGGGTTCGCTCGCCGACGTCGCGAACGACGCCAACGCTTCCCTGAAACGTTCCGTCTTCGACCAGAACGTTCGTTCGAAGTTCCCACGGGACCCTCGTTCCATCCCGTGCCAGCGCGACGCACTCGAAGATCGGATTTCGCTCACGTCCCGACTCGAGGCGGGTTTCGATCTCCCGCTGGATGTGGGCCGCGTCCCTGTCTTCGACGACGAGAGAGACGTGTTCGCCGACGAGCTCCGCTCGCTCGTAGCCTGTCGTCTCGAGGATCGCCTCGTTGACGGCGACGAATCGACCGTCGGAATCGAGCTGATAGATCCCGTCGTCGACGGTGTTGACGAGCGAGCGGAATCGCTCGAGTGCCACGTCGCCGGCGGTGTCCTCCCAGAACCCCCCGTCTGTAGCGTCCGCTCGTGTTGTCATAGGTCTGTGATAGCTATCATCGCGGATAAACCCCTCGACGGAACAACAAATGTGTGATACGTCGCCGGAAACCCAGACGAACGTCGTCTCACGCCGAGAACAGGTCTGCCGGGGATCGATCGCTCAGATCGACCGAGAGAGCGAAGACGATTCCCAAAACGGTGCCGAACAGCAGGTGGCCGAACAGGCTCTCGACGGCGATTGCGGGAAACTCACCCGCGGCCCCGGTTCCGAGCGTCTCGAGCCAGACGGGAAGGACGAGCAACGGGAGGATCGCCCAGATCGCCAGCCCGAAGACGAATCCGGCGGCGACGATCCGAATCCTGATACTGGTTCGCGAGAGCGCGTCGGTATCCGGGCTCATCGTGACGGCCCCGAGGATCAGATCGCGCGTGACGAGAAAGCCGAAGACGATCCCGAGGACGGCTCCGTGAAGGATGTGAATACCCCAGCCGACGATTCCAACCGGCTCGAAGCCGTAGATCGCGGGGATCGCGGCGGTGAGAATGTCGGGGTCGAACAGCCACATCAGGAGCCCGAACGCCACGGCCCCAATCGCGCCACCTAGGGCCCCGCCGATCGACCATCCCCACTGACTACTGATTCCGAACGTGGATGCGGTGTCGGATTCGGTGCTCATGGTGAGTTGCCCTACCACGAACGCTGGCAAAAGCGTTCGACCGGCATACGCACCGAACCGAACGCAACTGGCGGACGAGGTCGGGACCGTGAGTTCAGCGTAACTCGAGTTCCCCCATCCGACTCCGACGGCTACTTCGGCGAGCACGCTCGAGAGAAACCGTGGAGTACGAACTGCTCGGCTGGCCGCCCGACGGCCCGAAACTCAGGCTCGACCACGAACGGTTCAGCTACGCCGGAAAGTTCGTCATGACGAACACCGGAAAGGCGATCGCTCGCGCCGACGACGGGTTCGTCGCGGCGGCGGCGTTCAACGAGGACCGAACCGACGAGGGGACGCTGTGGATTCGGTACGTCACCGTCGATCGGGAGCGGCGGGGTCAGGGCATCGGCCCTGAGTTGCTGTCGTTGGTCCGCGACCGCGCGATCGGACGCGGATACGATCGGCTTCGGATCGCCGTCAACAACCCGTTCGCCTACGAAGCCCTTTTCCGGACCGGCTTCGAGTACACCGGCGAAACGACCGGCATCGCCGAACTCGTCCTCGAGTATCCGTCGCCGATTCCCGACACTCGATCGACGGCCCAAACTCACCGCGAACGATACCAGCAGGGTCTCGAGGAGTTTCGCGCTCGAGACCTCTCGACCGAGGAGGAGGCGTTTCTCGAGTCGCGACGCGGGAGCGACCCACCTGAACCGATCACCGATCAAAAGGAGTGACTGCCCGCAGGCCGGCGCTACGACGAGTTCGTCGTTTGCTCGCCCCATCGTCGGTACGCCGTCACGACGACAGCCGCGTGTATCGTCCCGACGACCGCGACGCTCGCGACGGTTCCGACGAAGACGCCGACCGTCGTCGACGGAACGAGCGTCCCGACACCGGTCACCGCGTAGCTGAGATAGCCGAGGCCGACGACCAGCGTGGCGGCCGAGATCGGTCGCTCGAGGACGCGATCGACGCTCTCGAGCGCTCCCTCTCTGAGTCCGCTCCCCTCGAGGACGAGATACGCCGGTGTCAGGAAGAGTCCGGCCGAAAGCGCAACGACGATAAGCATCGCCAGGAAGACGATGCCGAGCGTTCCGCCGCCCAACACGCCGGCGACGAACGTCACGCCGAAGAACCCGCACTGGACCGCGAGGACGAGCGCGAGGAGTCGACCGATCCGCCGGAGTGGCGGAATCGGGTTCGCGGACTCGAGCGCCGACGTGGTTTCCGACATCCCAGGCGAGAAACGCCAGAGGACGACGGCGAACGCGACCGTCGTCACAGCCGCGACCGTTACCTGCCAGGCGACGAGTCCGAGCAGAAACGGCGGTTTCATCCCAGGAAGGATCGACGACCCGATCTCGATCGCCGGCTCGAGGTTCGGAACGAACGGCGCACTGACGGAGAGGAGCCCGCGCTGTGGGAAGGGCGTGACCCCTATCGGGTACGGACTGGCGATCCTGGCGACCGAACTCGCCGCCCCCAGGATACCCGCGAGGACGAACGGGGCGGCGAGTCCCGGCTCCGACCGAATCCGGTCGACCGCGGCGGCGAGAACCGCCACGAATCCGTCACCACCGCTCGCGGTCGATGTAGTCGGCGTTTCGTCCGCCACGCTCGCTCCGCCGCCGTCGGTCGCGGCGACGCTATCGTTGGCCGCGTCCGTTCCGTTATTACTGCCGTTGGCCGCGTCTGCCCCGTCGCCACTGACGTCGACCACGCTACCCACCCCCTTCGAGCCCGTAGAGCACGAGCGTCGTCCCGAGGACGATCCGGTCGTCGGAGACGACGGCGGGCGTCAACCCGGCGCGTTCCGTCTCGCCCCCGCCGGAGGTTCCGACCATTTCGGTGAACGTCCACAGCCGGTCCCCGGTCTTCCGATCGAGCGCGTGCAATCCGCGGTCGCCGGGAACGAGAAGGTGTTCGTCGGCGACCGTTGGCGGCGGCATGTGCGGACTCCAGACGTTCCCGACCGAATCGTCGATCGTCCGTTCCCACCGAACGCTACCGTCGTCGAGCGAGACGGCCGCGACCGCGAACGGGTCAACCCCACTTTCGGCCTCGAGTCCGACGTGGTAAAGCGTCGACTCGTCGACGGCGATACCGACGTGTTCGCTACGCTCGAGCGACTGCGTCCAGCCGCGTTCGCCGGTTTCGGCGTCGATCTCGAGGATTCGTAACTCGCGGCTCGAGTCCGTCCAGTCGACCGTGTAAACAGAGCCATCGCGTGCGGCGAGACTGTCCGCCTCCTCGGCGAACTCGGTCCGCTCGTTCACCCGTCCATCGTCTACGGTCCACTCGATCGAGCCGGTAGAGAGGTCGATCCCGACGAGACGGGGTTCGCCGACGATGTACCCGTCTCGGACGAACCGCCCCTTCAGAACGACGGTCCCGGTCGCGGTATCGACGACGTGGCCGTGCACGGAGAGATGGTCTTCCTCGGAGACGGTCGCCTCGAGGTCGACGCGCCAGCGCGAACTGCCGTCGTTCGGATCGGACGCGCGGACGACTCCCGAGGCCGGGTGAACCGAGACGACCGTTCCGTCGACGACGACCGGCGAGGCGAGCCACGAGGATTCACTCGAGGTGCCCGGGAAGCTCGCGCTGACGGTCTCGCCGTCGATCCACCAGCGGGCCCGGCCGTCACCCAGTCCGTGTATTTTGGGCGGCCAACTGTCGGGATCGGCGGCGTATCCGGCCGTCGATTCACCGTAGGGGACGAGCAACGTGCCGTCCCGATAGACCTCCGTCGAGGCGAACGCCATCGGGCCGGTTCCGCTCCCGAACCCGCTGTACGTCTTTGCTTCGATTCCATCCCCGGTGTCGACCCCGAGGACGAACAGCCCATTTACGTACTGGCAGTAGACGGTTCCGTCGGCGACGACCGGCGGGCGCCATCCCGAGGCACTGGTCGAACGCTCCCAGGCGATGCTTACGCCGTCCCGCGGAAGCGTTACGTCCGGAACGAACCGCGTCCGCCCGGGATCGCGCCCGTACATTCGCCAGTCGTCGTCGCGTTTCGCGGGCGTCGGATCGACTCCGAGGAGGGAAGTCGACCGCCCGGAATCGAGACAGCCCGCTGTCAGGGCCGTGCCGACGGTCGCGAGCGCCGCTCGTCTATCGAGGTGGAGGGCTCGAGTCATCGAATGCGTTGGCGTCCGTACATATCGACCGATGAAAGTCGTTTTCGTTTCCAACGACGAGAACGCTCGTCTCGAGCGGGCGGCGAGAGTGGGCGCCGTCGACGACACGACGGGGCGGTTGTCTCCGGGTGATTCAAATCCCAGTCCTCCCAATACGTCATCGATGGGAAACGCCGCACTACGCGACATCGCCGTCATCGAGGAAATTCCCTTCGACGACGTCGAGGGGGTCGTCGCCGTCGACGCGCACAACTGGCTCTACCGGTACCTGACGACGACGGTCAAGTGGACCTCGAGCGAGAAATACACGACCGCGGACGACACCGAGGTGGCGAACCTGATCGGCATCGTCCAGGGGCTCCCGAAGTTCTTCGAGAACGATATCGTCCCGGTGATGGTGTTCGACGGCGGCCCCTCGGAACTCAAAGAAGACGAGATCGAGTCCCGCCGCGAACAGCGCCAAACGTACGAGGAACAACTCGAGGTCGCCCGCGAGGAGGGCGACGAACTCGCCATCGCACAACTCGAGTCCCGAACCCAGCGGCTCACGCCGGAGATCCAGGAGACGAGCCGGGAACTGCTTCGGTTGCTGGACGTGCCGGTCGTCGAGGCGCCCGCGGAGGGCGAAGCCCAGGCCGCACACATGGTCCGACACGGCGACGCCGACTACGTCGGCTCGGAGGACTACGACGCCTTGCTGTTCGGCGCGCCGTTGACGCTCAGACAGCTGACGAGCAAGGGCGATCCGGAACTCATGGACCTCGAGGCGACGCTTGCCCACCACGACCTCACCCTCGAGCAACTCATCGACGCGGCGATCCTCATCGGGACGGACTTCAACGACGGCGTCTCGGGGATCGGCCCGAAGACGGCGATTTCGGCGATCACCGAACACGGCGACCTCTGGAGTGTTCTCGAGGCCCGCGGCGACCACGTCGAGTACGGCGACCGGGTTCGCGCGCTGTTCAGAGAGCCGAACGTGACCGACGACTACACGTTCGACCCGGACCTCGACCCGGACCTCGAGGCGGCGAAGGCGTACGTTGTCGAGGAGTGGGGCGTCGACGCCGGGGAGGTCGAACGCGGCTTCGAGCGGATCGAAGAGAGCGCCACCCAGACGGGGTTGGATCGATGGACGTAGACGATCCTCGTTCCCGCGCCCGCGTCGGTGGTCGCCGGTTCGGACCGAATTGCGGCGGACCGGAGGGACCCCGATGAGCGACGACTACGACCTCGAGTCCGGGCCCGACCCGGCGACGTTCGCGGCCGGAGCGTCGGAGCCCGACCTCGGCTCGGAGACCGACGACCCCGTCCACGTCGTCGGCATCGGTCCGGGAAATCTCGAGTTCCTGACGCCTCGGGGCGAGCGGGCGATCCGGGAAGCCGACGTCGTCGTCGGCTTCTCGACGGTCGTCGAGTTCGTCGAAGACCGAACCGAGGCGGATCTGCTGACCTGTGGGTACAAGGACGAGGCCGAGGCGCTCTCGACGTTCGGCGAACGCGTCGCGGCCGGCGAGACGGGCACCGCGGTCGCGATGGGCGACCCAAACCACTCGGGCTATCAGTTCGTCGGGAAGGTACAGAACGCCGTCGAGCGCGTCGCCGATCGGCAGGGCGACGAGCCGTCGCCCGTCCGCGTCGTGCCCGGCATCTCCTCGCTTCAGGTTGCGGCCAGTCGCGCACGCACGCCGATGGAGGAGACGGAGTTCGTTACGCTCCACAAAAGCGGTGACCTCGGGGCCGATATGGACCGCCTCGCCGCTACCGTCGGCGAACGCCATCTGCTCGTCCTCCCGCGGCCGTTCGACCGGATGCCCGGCGATCTCGCCGCCTTCCTGCTCGAGAACGGTGCAGAACCCGACCTCGAGGCACTCGTCCTCGAGAGGCTCACCCTCGAGGGCGAGGAGATCCACCGGTTTACGCTCGCAGAACTCGCAGAACACGCTGGGGGCGACGGGATGGAGGAGACACCGTTTTCGGATCTGGTGGTCCTCGCGGTTCGTCGACCGGTCGACCGGACCGACTAATACGGATTCCTGCAACGATTTACCGGTCCGACCACACGACGAGTCACGAACGCGTCGGGCGTAACTTCCAGTCGTCTGAACCGCGGCCAGGCTGTCCTCTCGATCGGAGCGCGTTCGCGATCTCGAGACGTCCTCACGTCTCGGAGTCCGTGGGCCGAAGAGAGTGACACGCGAGAAACGTCGACGATCTGTTCCGACTGCTGGGTGCTACTCGTCGTGTTCGTACTCGCTGAGGACGGCCGCGACCGTGTCCGTGACCTGTGCGATGGCGACGTCGTTGGTCTTTCTGAGGTCCCCCTTCCGGGCGCCCTCGAGGTGACGGAGTGCCTCGCGGAGGTGGTGTTCGGTCAACGTCTCGTCGTGTGGAGTCATGGTAACCGGGAGGTCCGGTAACGGATTGGTGCGGTTAAGTTCGTCGGTGATCCTGTGAAGGTATGCCATAGGCAGATTCACACGGACCACCGACCACCGACGGATTCAAGTCCAGTTGTGCGAACGCAACTAGACTGATGAACGACGAACCGACTGACGGACGAGGCGACGCGAACGACCGACGGATCGTCCCGAACGGGGCTACGGGTTGCGTCTCGAGGCTGTATCGATGAAGGGGTTCGTCCTCGGGGGCGTCAGTTCGGGCGTCGGCAAGACCGTCGCGACGCTCGCGATCACCCAGTCACTTTCGGACGCCGGCTATTCGGTCCAGCCCGCGAAGGCGGGACCGGACTTCATCGACCCGAGCCACCACGAGGCAATCGCCGAACGCCCCTCGAGAACGCTCGACCTGTGGCTCGAGGGAGTGGAGGGGATCCGACGGAACTACCGCCGCGGCGAGGGCGACGTCTGCGTCGTCGAGGGCGTCATGGGGCTGTACGACGGCGACGGCTCGAGCACCGCGATGGTCGCCGAAGCCCTCGATCTTCCCGTGGTCCTCGTCGTCGACGCCAAAGCGGGCATGGAGAGCGTCGCGGCGACGGCACTCGGCTTTCGGGAGTACGGTGACGCGATCGGTCGCGACGTCGATGTCGCTGGAATCGTCGCCCAACGCGCCCACGGCGGCCGCCACGAGGAAGGGATCCGCGAGGCGCTTCCCGACGACCTCGCGTACTTCGGCCGAATCCCGCCGAACGACGACCTCGAGATTCCGGATCGCCACCTCGGCCTCGAGATGGGCGAGGAGGCGGCGTTGCCCCGAGACGCGCTCCGGGAAGCCGCGGAGTCACTCGAGGCCGAGCGGCTGGCGGCGGTCGCCCGAGAGCCACCCGAACCGGACGCCCGAGACAGCAACCCGACGGCCAATCGGCCGTCGGACGGACCGCGGGTCGCGGTCGCCAGCGACGCTGCCTTCTGCTTTCGGTACCCCGCGACGATCGAGCGATTCCGCGATCGAGGCGAGATCGTGACGTTCTCGCCCGTCACGGGCGAGGGGGTTCCCAACTGCGACGCCGTCTACCTGCCCGGCGGCTACCCGGAACTCCACGCCGCCGAACTCGAGGCGAGCGGAACGCTCTCGAAACTCGGCGATCTGGCGAGCGACGGCCTCCCCGTCTTCGGCGAGTGTGGCGGTCTGATGGCGATGAGCCAGTCGCTGACGACGACGGAGGATGACCAGTACGAGATGGCCGGAATCCTGCCGGCGGACGTGACCATGCACGACCGCTATCAGGCGCTCGATCACGTCGAACTCGAGGCGACGGAAGGGACGCTTACCGCCACTCCTGGCGACCGAATCCGGGGCCACGAGTTCCACTACTCGAGCGCCGACGTCGACGCCGACGCCCGCTTTGCCTTCGAAACCGTCCGCGGAGACGGCATCGACGGCGACCACGATGGGCTGACCGAGTACGAGTCGCTCGGTACCTACGTCCACGTCCACCCCGAAAGCGGGGCGTTCGACCGGTTCCTCGAGTCGATTTCGTCGCCGGTCTCGAACGACTGATAACGAGATCTCGCGACCTCCCTCACCTGAATTTCCTCCCGGAAGGAATAACTTATATCGAACATGTGTGAACGACGAGACATGTCTGCGCTCAGCGGTACCCTCCGCCCGACGATGCCGGACGATCGCGTCTTCGCCGCCGCGGCGGTCGTCGCCCTGCTCGAGGGGATCGTTCGGCTCGTTCTTCCCGTCATCTCGGCCCCGCTCATCGACGGCTCGTGGCCGTGGCCGCCCCTGCTCGCGATTCTCTGGCCGCCCGTGATCGCCGTCTTCGGACTCGCGTTCGTCGCTCCGATCGCTCGAGAGACACGTACAGAAATCGTCGACGAGCAGGGCGAGGGGGTGGCTCTCGTCCAACGACGTCTCCCGGCGTTCGCGTCGCTCGCCGTCGTCGGCCACGCGGTCGCAGTGGTCGGGGGCATCGCTTTGTTCCTCCTCGTCGACACGCCCGTCAGATACGCCCTCTACGCCACAGGAACGAGCGATCCGTTGCCTCTGGCGCTGGTCGTCTACGCCCCGATTTTTGCCATCGCGCTCGGGACGATCGTGGCATGGGCGCTCCCGGCGGCCGTGTTTGTCCGCGTCGTCCGTGGCGACGGGATCGTCGAGGGGACGCGAACGGTGATCGCCACCGCCGTCACCGCGCCTCGAGCGTTCGCCCCGCTCGTCGCCCGCCAGGTCGGACTCGTGGCCGTCCTCGGCGTCCTCGCGGTCGGGTTGCTGTGGTGGCTGGACGCGACGGCTCGATCGGACCTCGAGTTCGGTTCGATCGACGGAACCGTGCTCCCACTGGCGGTCGTGGGTCTCGCCATCGTCTTCGTCACGGCGGCGTTTCTCTCGGCATCGCTCGCGGCGGCCGTCGACCGGTTCGGTTCGGGGCACGCTCGCTCGAGCGCCGAGAGCGCCTGGAGCGGACCGCCAGCCGTTCCGATCGTCCGTTTGGCGCTCGTCCTGTTGGTCCTCACCGCGCTCGTCGCCGCCGCCGGCGCGGTTCGGATGGACGAGGTGCGGCCGGTCGACGCCGAACCGGAGCCGTTGCCCGACGATCCGGACGAACTGTATGCCACTGCCTACGACAACACCGACCGATCGGACCACGAGTACACCCACGGATTTATGGATCCCGAGGACGGCACGATGGAGCAGGCCCACCGGGTCCGAATCGACAGGACGGACAGACAGGTCGTCTCGTACGTCGGTGAGTCCGACGAACCCAGCGGATACTACACGAACGGGCGCTTCTACGAGAATACCGTTTTTCCCGGATACCCCGACGAGGACGGAATGGTCGCTCCCGGCTACACTGCCCTCATGCAGGACGGAACGCCGAAGGCGGGCGAGCCCTCGCCTGACGCCGAAAACTGGACGGTAATCGAAGAACGCGACGACGAGATCGTCCTCGAACTCACCGATCCCGAAGACGTCTTCTTCGCAATGACGGGAAGCGATCTCGAGCAGTTCGGCGACGAAGCCGAGGTCCACGACTCGTGGGGGCGGATGACCGTCGATACCGATCGGAACACGCTCGTCGGCGGGGAGTTTCGCTTCAACGTGACGTCGACCGACGACTCCGCGGCTAACTCGGAGTACGACGTACACGGCGTCGTCGAGTACGAGGTCGATATCGACGTCGAGCGTCCTGACGAGGTGGGATCGCCGACAACCGGGGAGTTGTACTGGCGGCTGGTCGCCTATTGAGACGCGTTCGGCAGTCCCCGAGACGCCGACGTCCGGCCGGAATCAACACCAATTCGACACGATCGTCGAAGTGACCACGACACGATACTCACGCGGTGTCCTCGTCTCTTCGATTCCAGAGCGACAGCGAAGGCGCATCAACGATCTCCGATCGAAGGGAAATGAGAATAATTTATGGTCGAATCGCCTCGAGTACTGATCATGTCTTCGTTCAGGACTGTCCTCTCGCGGACGACGTCGAGTTGGCGACTCGTCGCCGTCGTAGCGCTCGTCGCGCTGCTCGAGGGGGGCGTCCGGATCGGACTCGTCGATTTTCTCGACCCCTATTACGGCGACCTCTGGCTGTCCGCCGCCGTCATCCTCTGGCCGCCGGTCTTCGCCGTCTTCGGCCTCGCGGCCGTCTCCTCGATGGCACGGGATGTGATTGCAGAGGAGGAAACTCGAGCCGAAGTCGACGTCGCCGAAAGCGGGTGGGACGGCGAGATCGCGGGACGGCTGGCGGCGCTCGCCGCGCTCGCGACCGTCGGTCACTGGGTGGCGATCGTCCTCGGGGCCGCGCTCTTCCTGGTAGTCGATACGCCGATCAGGTTCGTCCTCTACTGGGCCGGCCACGGTGATCTGTTCACGTTTACCGTCGTCACGTTCGGCCCGTTCGCCGGCATCGGAATCGGAGCGCTCGTCGCGTGGATCGTTCCGGGAATCGCGGTCGCCGAGATCGGACGCGGTGTGCGCGTCACCGACGCGTTCCGAACGGCGATCGCCGCACCGTGGTCGGCCCCGCGGTCGCTCGCGACGGCGACGGCCTGGACGCTCGGCTTCGTCGGCTTCACGGCTGGCGCGTTCGTCGTCACCGACCGCGTGGTGCGCTGGTTCGAGGACGCCGCACTCACGGTCGGCCCGGTCGACGCCGAGATCGTTCCGATCGCCCTCGGTCTCTCGATTCTCGTCACCGCCGGCGCGGTGTGGCTCGCGGGCGCGCTCGGGCTCGTACTCGACCGATTCGCTGACTCGAGCCCGCCGTCCCGTTCGTCGTCACGGAACACCGCTTCCCGGGCCGTTCCGGTGGCTCGTCTCGCGATCGTCGTCTTGCTCGTCACGTCACTCGTGGTCGCCGCCGGGGCGATTCGGGCAAACGAGATCCGGCCCATAGATACCGACCCGGAGCCGCTTCCCGACGACCCCGACGAGTTGTACGCGACCGCTCACGACAACACGGACCGCTCGAACCACGCGTTCCGCTGGCTCAACGCGTCCGCGCCGGACGAGGAGGTAATATACGAGTTCCGGATCGACAGGGAGAACCGTCACATATCGACGTCGCTCGACGGGTCCGACACGTACCACACGAACGCGATGATGCACAGCGGTCGACCGGCCCCGTTGCCGGGATACGTGATAATGACCGAGGAAGATCGCCTCCCGAGGCTCGGCGAACCCTCGCCGGAGGCCGAAAACTGGACCGTCGTAGCCGAAGACGACGACGAAATCACGCTCGAGCTCACCGATCCGGACGACGTCTATTTTGCAAACCAGGGAGGGGACCTCGAGCAGTCGTACGACGATCCGGAGGTCCAGGAGGCGTGGGCCCGAATGATTGTCGACGCCGACCGGAAGACGTTCTCCCATGGTGAACTCCGGATGAACGTGACCGACCGGGGTGAGCCAGGTGAGGCGTACGACGCCCACCTCGCCTACGAGTACGAGACGGACGTCACCGTCGACCGGCCGGACGACGTGGACTCACCCGGTGCTGGCGAGTGGTTCTGGCGCGTATTCGCGTACTAACCGGCGCGACCTAACGGGGGCTCTCTCCGACCCGGGAAGCGATCGAGAACGAACACTTGTTATCGCAGGAACGGGAACGACGATCCATGACACTGTACGGCGTCGGACTCGGTCCCGGCGAAGCGGATCTCGTGACCGTTCGCGGCAAACGAGCCTTAGAGCATGCGGACGTGGTCTACTCCCCGGGTCGGCTCTCCCGGTCGGTCGCCCTCGAGCACGTCGAGGAGTCGAAGATCGGTGATCTCGACTTCCCGATGACGAAAGACGAGGAGAAGCTACGGACGGCCTGGAAGGCGGCCGCCGCGGAAGTCGCCCCGCGGGCGACGGAGGGCGACGTCGCGTTCGTCACGTTGGGTGATCCGAACGTCTACTCGACGTTCGGTCACCTCCGGCGGACGATGGCGGCGTTCCACCCGGAGGTCGAGGTCGAGGTCGTTCCCGGCGTGAGCGCGATGACGGCGTTCGCGACCGCCCTCGGCGTCGAGATCGAAGCCGGCGCGGGACTCTCCCTGCGGGAAGCGGCCGACGGTGTGAGTCCCACCGGGCCGGATCGGATGATCCTCTTCAAGGTCACGGACGTCCCCGCGACCCACGAGGGGCTCGTCGAGGCCGGCTACGACGTGACCTACGGCCGACGGCTGTTCATGGAACAAGGCGAGACGCTCGTCACCGACGACCCCGCGGAACTCGAGGAACGCGACTACTACACACTCGCGTACGCCGAGAAAGAAGACCTCGAGGTCGAGTCGGCGACGGCGGCGTTCGAACGCGACGGGTAAACCCACCGTCTCCGGGGAGGAACAGCCGGTCAGGGTAACTTCGCGGCGGGTTTGGGGTGTTCGCGAGTGACCGTGATCGGACACTCCGACGGCGCCTGGTTTTCGTCCGCCGAGAGCATGTACTGGGGCCACTCGCGGTCGCCCTCGACGCCCCAGTCCCCGAGGTCCGCGTGGGGACAGACGCCGTCGTACTCCTCGAGTCGATCCTGGATGATTTCGCGGGCGCGCTGTCCGGCGTCGGTGTCGCCGGTCACGTCGAGGCGTTCGAACAGTTCGCGGGGCTGGAACGTGATCTCGAGGCCGATGGGACAGTATCGGCTGTTCCGTTCCTCGTAGAATGGGGCGCGACACGTCGGGAACATGGGTTCGCCGCCGAGGCAGAACTCCCAGTAGGGGTCGTCGGGGTCGGTGGGAATGTCCGCCGGCCAGGGTTCGGGGTCGTGGAGGTGTAACGTCTGCAGGACGTGCCAGAGCGTATCGTGGTACTCTCGTTCCGAGAGCGGCCGCTCTGGTGGCTCGAAGAACGTCACCAGCGAGGCCTTTCCGGCGTGGTCTCGGTAGACGTCGAGGTACTCGAGGATGCGATCTCGAAGCGTCAACAGCGCGTCGGCGTCGCTCGTCGACGGCACCGCGGTGTAGATCGGCTCGCCCTGCTGGACGGATTCGACGCCGAAGAAACAGGGAAACGGCGAGCCGTTTCGCTCGCCGAGAAGCCCGGCCTCGAACGAGCGCCAGTGGTCCGCGACCCACTCCGGGGTCTGCCCGTCACGAACTCGCCGCTCGAGGGTCGCCTGGTCCATCAACGACTGGATTCCTGGCTCGTTCATCGTTCGTGTGTGCGTTCGACTCGAAGGTAATGACGGTTTAGGTTCGACTCTCGAACGGCCAGGGGTTCGGATCGGGTTCGACGACGCCGATACTCGCTCGAGAACGCCATCTCCTGGCGGTTTGGGGTTCGACATGGCAACCCTTTTCCCCGCAGGTAGAGAAGCCGGGAGTATGTCGGACGAACCCGATTCAAACGGCGACACGGACGAAAGCGAGGGCGAGGAGAAATCGTTCCGCGAGCGAGTCGAAGAGATTCGGGAAAAACGCGCCGAGGAGGGCGAAGGCGAGGGCGAACCGCCGGAGAGCCCGTTCGGCGGCGGTGGCGGCCCCGGCGGCCCCGGTGGCATGGGCGGTAACCCGTTCGCCCAGATGATGGGCGGCATGATGGGCGGCGGTCCAGGCGGTCCCGGTGGCGGCCCCGGCGGCCCGGGCGGTCGCGGCGAGGAGAGCAACGAGGAACTCGTCCGCGAGGTCCGCCAGCTCCGCGACGAGATGCGCGATCAGACCCGCGCACTCAAGCGGATCGCCGACGCTCTCGAGGACGACTAACTCGTCCGCGCTGGCCGTTTTTCGGAGACCGATCGTTCCGAAGCACCTGCGTCGTCGATCGCTTCGACCGAGAACCGACCGAACCGCTTTTGCGACGCCGGTGGATACGAAAACCCGATGGACGTACTGATCGTCGGCGCGGGATCGATGGGGACGTGGTTCGGCGAGTCGATCGACGCTCGAGTCGCGTTCGCCGACGTCGACGCAGACGCGGCGGAAGTGGCCGCCGCCGAGATTGGGGGGGGCGTCGCGGATCTCGACGGCGAAACGCGATACGACGTCGTCTGTCTCGCGGTACCGATGAGCCACGTCGTCGAGTCGATCGACGATCACGCCGGGCGGGCCGAGCGGGCGATCGTGGACGTCTCCGGCGTGATGGGGCCGCCACTCGAGGCGATGGGTGAACGCGTATCCGACCTCGAACGGGTCAGTCTTCACCCGCTTTTCGCACCCGAGCGCGCGCCCGGATCGATCGCCGTCGTCCGCGACCGGCCTGGCCCAGCGACCGACGAGGTCCTCGAGACGCTCGCCGAGCGAGGCAACGACCTCCTCGAGACGACGGCGACCGAACACGACGAAGCGATGGAGACGGTCCAGGCGTCGACACACGCCGCCGTGCTGTCGTTCGCGCTTGCGGCCGAGTCGGTCCCCGAGGGATTCGAGACGCCGGTCTACGAGCGACTTCGGGCGCTGACCGAACAGGTGACCGAGGGGACGCCGCGGGTGTACGCCGACATTCAGGACGCGTTCGACGGCGCCGACGCCGTCGCCGACGCCGCAAGCGAGGTCGCGGCGGCCGACCACGACGAACTCGAGGAGCTGTATCGGGAGGCGTCGAGTCGATGGCGCGAGGGCGAGTCGCTGGACGAGGATGATGGATCGACGGACGGCGAAGATAGGTCAACGGACGGCGAAGACGAATCGACGACCGGACCCACGGTCGGTGAGACCGAATGACCGATCGTCGCGAGTCGATCAGATCGAACGCGAAGTACCTCCGGAACGTTCGCCCGGTCGATCCCGACGAGATCTGCGAGTACGTCGAGGGAAGCCCCCATCCGGCCGTCGTCCGACAGACGCTCCGCGAGGAGGCCGTCGATCTCGGACTGATCGAACGCGACGACGGGACGTTCGTCCCCGTCGATGAGGAACCGATTTCGCCGCTCGAGAGGCCGATCCAGGCGTTTCCCGTCGACTACGAGCGGCGACTCGAGGACCTGCTCGCGGATCGGTACGGGCCGCGCTGGTACGAAGGCGCGAGCGGCGATCTGTTGCGATCGACGATCCGGCGGTTCAAGGCGGACTACCTCGAGGGCCGTCCGGTCGAGTACGACGACGACGTCGCCGCGGGGTACGCGATCTACCACCTGCCGGGCTACTACGCCGCGATTCAGTACGCACTCGACGACCTCGCGGAGCGCGGTCTGTTGGGCCAACGCCTTCGCGTCCTCGACATTGGCGCCGGCGTCGGCGGTCCCGCACTCGGACTTTCCGAGTACCTGCCCGACGACGCGCTCTGTGAGTACCACGCCGTCGAACCGAGCGCGGCCGCGGGCGTGCTGTCGGAACTACTCGCCGAAACCGATCGAAACGTTCACACGACGATTCACCGGACGACCGCCGAGGCGTTCGACCCCCGGACTGTCGACGAGAGCGGGACGTTCGATCCCACGGATCCGGCCGACGGGTTCGATCTCGTCCTCCTCTGTAACGTTGCAAGCGAACTCGAGGACCCCGTCGCAGTCCTCCGATCGTACCTCGAGACGCTCGCACCCGACGGGACAGTGCTCGCGATGGCGCCGGCGGACAAACACACGAGCATCCAGCTTCGGGAAGTCGAACGCGAACTCGAGGACGAGCGGTTGTGGACTGGCCCGGGTGACGGGTCCGCGGACGGCGACAGGGTGACCGTCTACGGTCCGACCGTTCGCCTTTGGCCCGGTGAACGACCCTCCGACCGCGGCTGGTCGTTCGACGTCGGTCCCGACCTCGACGCGCCCTCGTTTCAACGGCGTCTCGACGAGGCGACGCCCGAAGACGACGAGGATCACGCGCCGGGCGAGTTCGTCAACGCCGACGTTCAGTACTCGTACTCGCTGTTACGCCGCGACGGGTGCCGCCGGGTCGATCTCGCCCTCGAGACGAGCGACTGGGCGAAGATGGCCGAGATGGAGCGCCACGTCACCAACCGGATCGACCTCGTCGCGGCGAAACTGAGCCACTCGCTGAGCGACGCGCAGAACGCCAACCCGCTGTTCAAGGTGAGCGACGGGAGCGAGTCGGTCGACCACTACGCGGTACTCACCGCGGAGACGGCGCTCAATCGGCCGTTGCTCGAGGCCGATTACGGCGCGGTCTGTTCGTTCGAGGGCGCCCTCGCGCTCTGGAACGACGACGAGGAGGCGTACAACCTGGTCGTCGACGAGGAGACCGTCGTCGACCGAGTCGTCTGATACGGAACGCTGTCCCGATTTGCCGGGTTCTCGCGGGCGGGTCGCGCTTACACTGCCGATAGTTTCTACCGGTCCCGACGAGTCTCGTTCGACGAGCGGTCGACGCCGTGTTCGATCGTCGGAGGTGTTCCCGCCCGCTCGAGCGCGTGGCTCGCAAACGACGCCGCTCGAGCGGTGGGCTTTTCGTCCCCGCTTTCGACCCGCCATATATGGGTGATGGGATCGAGGTGCTCTTGACGAACGACGATGGCATCGATACGGGAGGGATCCGCGCGGTCTACGACGGCCTCGTCGAGGTCGCGGACGTCACGGTCGTCGCACCAGCCGAGGACCAAAGCGCCACGGGGCGGTCGCTCTCCCACGAAGTCGACGTCTTCGAGCACGAACTCGGCTACGCCGTCGACGGGACGCCAGCCGACTGCGTCGTCGCCGCACTCGCCGAACTGGATCCCGATCCCGATCTCGTCGTCGCCGGCTGTAACAGGGGTGCGAATCTCGGCGAGTACGTGCTCGGTCGATCCGGAACGATCAGCGCGGCGGTCGAGGCCGCGTTCTTCGACGTGCCGGCGATCGCCGCGTCGATGTACATCCCGATCGATCGCGGACCGGTCCACGAGGCCGACCTCCGACTCGAGGAGTACGCCGAAGCGACGCGCGTGACGAGGTTTCTCGCCGAGAACGCACTCGAGGCGGGCGTCTTCGAGCACGCCGGCTATCTGAACGTCAACGTCCCGATCGCCGACGCCGAGCCCGCGCCGATCGAGATCACGCGCCCCTCTAAGCGCTACGAGATGGACGCCGAACGCGAGGGCGAAACGATCCACCTCTCGGATCGTATCTGGGACTCGATGGACCCCGAGGTGATCCCCGATCCAGCGGGGACGGACCGACGCGCGGTCGCAGAGGGCCGGATTAGCATCTCGCCGCTGGCCGCACCTCACTCGACGAACGATCACGAATCCCTCGAGTCGCTCGTGGAGGCCTACGCCGAGAGATGGGAATCGACCCGGACGGAACGGGCGGACTGATACGGCCCGCTGTCGGTTGTACCTGGAGTCGGATCCGGATCGTCTATTGTAACGAAACGATGTACACGCCGATCGCCGAGCTCACGGGTCACTGTGTTCCCGCTCGCTACTCCGACGTTCTCATTCGTAGTTCGAAAATCTTCGATTTTCGTCATCACGACCGACCGTTGGTCGTTTGAACGACTTCGTTCGCTCACGGGTCGTTCCTCCCCGTTCGCTTTCCCGCGGTTCTCGCTCACTTCTTGGCTCACGGGTCACGTTCCTCCCCGTTCGCTTTCCCGCGGTTCTCGCTCACTCCGTTCGCTCCGAACCGCGCTCGCTCCGAACCGCGCTCGCTCCGAACCGCGCTCGCTCCGAACCGCGCTCGCTCCGAACCGCGCTCGCTCCGAATCGCGCTTTTCGTCTGGCGATCGGGTGTGCAGTGACGTTCAGTGGCTACTATAGCACCACCTTGAGAGGAGTCGCCTCGACCCGGAGTGATATGTACGTCGCGACCGAACGGTCGGATATGGTGACGGTCGAAATCGAGTACTGCGTCCCCTGTGGTCACCTCTCTCGCGCGGAAGACGTCCAGCACGTCCTCTTGACGACGTTCGGCGAGCGGTTGGATTCGGTCACTCTGTCGACGGGACGCGACGGGGTCTTCGTCGTTCGCGTCGACGGCGAGCGGATCTTCGACGGTGCCGTAGACGGGTACGACGTCGACGAGATCGCCAGACGCGTTCGCGATCGTCTCTAGCCGAATTATGTACAATGTGAACGTACAACATCTGTGATGGATAACCGACTTGCGGCTCGCAAGGCGGCCGCCCTTCGGAGGCGACGGCGTCAGCGAAGCCGTGAACCGAACGCCAGCGGCACAAATATAAATGATAGTACTGAAGGTGGAGACAACTGCGTCCCCACAGGAACCGTTTCAGTAAGGTGATCGATACATGGTCTTCAGCACACTCTGGGCCCGCCTCTCGTCTCTCTGGCCGAATTCGTCGACCGAGGAGACGACCGCGGGCGGATCCAGTACAGAACCCACAGCGGAACAGACGGAGAACGATCCCGACGACGAAACGCTCAGTTACGCCGAAGAGATCGAGTACGGCGTCGACGAGCGTGAGCTTCCGGACGAGGACAAGGTCCTTCGCCTGCTCGTCAAACGCGGCGGTCGCGTCGACCAGTCGACCATCCGTGAGGAAACCGGCTGGTCGGCCGAACACCTCGCGGACGTCATTTCGCGTATGGAAGACGACGACCAAATCAGTGCGATCACCGTCGGCCGAAAACGGGTGGTTTGTCGGCGGGGATTCGAACCCAAGGGGTACCGATCACATCTGAACGAGTAGCGCGCTCTTCTATCGCGGCCACTGATCGTCACTGTCCACCCAATCACATCGGGCGGACAGCCGGTGTGTCGATCGTTGCAACGATAGTAGCCACTGCGAATCATTACACACCTCCTCGCCAGACGCCAACGCGGTCCGGAACGAGCCAAGTCGTTCGAACGACCAACGGTCGTTCGTGATGACGAAAGTCGAAGATTTTCGAACTACGAGTGAGAACGTCGGAGTAGCGAGCGGGGAACGCAGTGACCCGTGAGCTCGGCGATCAGTGTGTAAACCGTTGCAGTCGTTACGATAGCAGTAAGCGATGTGTCACCGCTGTTTACGAACGGATACGACGGCGCGACCGGTCCACCGTCCGTCGGCTCTCGATGTCGGCAGATTCCGGCCGAACGCCTTCCCGTCTGTGGGGCTTCGAACGAGACATGTTAGAACTCGCACTGTTGTTTTTCGTGATCGCGATCGTCGCGGGCGCACTCGGTGCAACGGGCGTCGCCGGCCTGACGATGTCGATAGCGAAGTGGCTCGTGTTGCTATTTCTCGTCCTGGCGGTGGTCTCGTTGTTGCTGTAGCGGACCACGCGTTGACGTCGGCGGACCGTCACCCGCTACTCCCCGCGTTCGTCCTCGAACCGCCGGTAACCGTCGACGAGGTGGTCGGGAAGAGCGTCGGCGTTCGCCTGAAGAATATCGAGGACGGCCGCGACTTCGCCGAATCGCTCTCCGCGCTGAGCACAAAACGGATCCGTCGTCCAGTCGACGAACCCCCGCTCCGACAGCATCGGGAGATGGCGGTGAGTGAGCTGGAGTCGGCGTTTGGGCAGATCCACCGACTCGGCGGGGCCGACGGCCGCGTCCGGAAGCAACACACGTCGGCCGGCGGGGGCCTCGAGTAGTGTCACAAGGAGCTGTCGTCTCGGTTCGGACGACAGCGCCTCGAACACCTCGTCCCACCGCTCGGTCGTCGGCTTCGTGTTCTGGAGTCGTTCGACGGTCATACCTGGGTAAGGTCCCTACGTACCAATAGTAATTACGATGTGCAACACGTCCTGGCACGAGTCTCATCCGCGGAGGAGTGGGTACGCGACCAGCCCTGAGGCGAGGATAATCACGCCAAATGCGAGGACGAGCCACCGATAGCCGGCAATCGGAGAGACAAACGCGGTTTCAGCGAGGTACGTAAACGCGACCGGACCGAGCGTCTGGCCGAGACGAAGGACGCTCGTCCGCATTCCCATCATCCCCGCCCGGAGCCGGTCGGAGACGAACTGGACGATGGTCGTGTCGACGGATGGCATGACGATGCCGAAGCCGACGCCGAAGGCGAGCAAGGACGCGCCGACGAAAACCGGGGACGGTGCGATCCAGACGCCGAGCAGGCTGACACCGTAGGCGACGAACCCAAGTGCGATCAGTTCGGGCGCGCTCCGCCAACTCGAGATCCGGCCGTACTGTGTGGAAACCGTCGCACTCGCCACGGAGACCATCGCCAGCGTCAGTCCGATCTCTCCGGAACTAAGCGCGAACTCGTCGCTCAAGAGCAACGGGAGGGCCGTCTGGATCGCCCCGTAGAAGACGAAGAAGATCGCGAAGATCGCCGCGAAGATCGCCAACGCCTGCGGGTGGACGACGACGTCGCGAAG
Source organism: Natrarchaeobius versutus (assembly GCF_041205745.1). NCBI lineage: Archaea > Methanobacteriati > Methanobacteriota > Halobacteria > Halobacteriales > Natrialbaceae > Natrarchaeobius > Natrarchaeobius versutus. Next base: position 49,005 of record NZ_JBGFCC010000001.1, read on the forward strand.
ACGGTCGACGTAGGTTCGAACGTCGCTCGATTGTCCACCGTCCGGTTCGGGGAGCGTAAACGCCGCGAATACGCCGACGAGTATCCCGACGCCGAAGAACAGAAACGGTGCGTTCCACCGGATTCCGGCGAGTGCCCCACCGATCAACGGATACGCGGCCGCGCCGGTCCCGATCATACTCGAGTTGACCCCCATCACGGCGTTTTGGCGTGGGCCGTCGTAGAAGTCGCCGATCAGCGTGACCGCGAGCGTGACGAGTGCGCTGGCGCCGATTCCCTGGACGAATCGCAACGCAAGCAGTTCGGTGAAGCTGGTCGCGAATGCGATTCCCGCACCGCCGAGCCCGAACGTAAACAAAAGCGGGACGATGACGCGACGGCGTCCGACCCGATCCGCGACTAGCCCGATAAACGGCGTCAGAAAGATTCCGGGGAGGGTATAGGCCGTGATGACCAGCCCGATCTGAGCGTCCGAGACGCCGAACACCGGCCGCAACTCGGGAAGAACCGGACTGACGAGCGAAACGCCCATCACGCCCATCAACGAACTCGAGAGGATGACGTACAGCGCACTCGAGTGCCACGGAATCGACGACGGGTCACGCGATTCGTTCGGCTGGGATTCCATGGCGCTCGAAACTGTGCGCACGATCCGTCGACAACGACGTCAAATTGTCGATCCGTCGGAGGTCGAGACAGTGTTCCGACCTGTCCGTCGTTCAGCGTACGTCGACCGGCCTGAAAAAATGAAGGCGCCGGTGGCTCTCGAGGCGTTCATACGGATCGTCGTCTCGGTTCACTGACCAGCGACGACTCCTACCGGGTGGACGGGGGTACGAAGGGACCGTCTCAAAATCCCTTGCCGAGCATCTCGCGGGCGATGATGTTCTTTTGAATTTCGGTGGTTCCCTCGTAGATCTGGGTGATCTTGGCGTCGCGGTAGAACCGCTCGACGGGAAAGTCGTTGACGTAGCCGGCGCCGCCGTGGATCTGGACGGCTTCGTCGGCGACCTCGACGGCGATTCGGGAGGCGTACTCCTTGGCCATCGAGGCGAGTTTCGTGATGTCTTCGCCCTGGTCGACGTTCCAGGCCGCCTTGTACGTCAGGTTGCGGGCGGCCTCGGTGTTCGTCGCCATCTCGGCGAGTTTGTGCTGGATCGCCTGGAACTCCGAGATCGACTTGCCGAACTGTTCGCGATCCTCGGCGTACTCGAGGGCCGCTCGTGTCGCACCTTTGGCGATGCCGACGCCCTGTGCGGCGACGGCGGTTCGAGTCTCGTCGAAAAACTGCATCTGTTGCATGAAGGCGGCGTCTCGCGTTCCGATCAGGTTCTCCTCGGGGACGCGGACGTCGTCGAAGACGAGTTCGGCGGTATCCGAGGCGCGAATGCCCAGCTTGCCGGTGATCTTCTCGGCGGAGAAACCGTCGCGATCGGATTCGACGACAATCTGGCTGAAGCCGTTGTAGCGGCCCTCGGCGTCGGGGTTCGTCTCACAGAGGACGACGAAGAAGTCGCCGATGGAGCCGTTGGTGATCCACATCTTGTTTCCGTTGATGACCCACTCGTCGCCGTCTTTCTCCGCGCGCGTCGACACCGAAGAGACGTCCGAGCCGGTATCGGGTTCGGATATTGCCGCGCCCGAAATTTTCTCACCGAGCGCAACGGGCTCGAGGAAGCGTTCTTTCTGGTCTTCGGTGCCGAAGTTCATGATCGCCTCGCAGCCAAAGGACGTCGAGACGATACAGAGCGCGATGCCGGGATCGTACGCGAACAGTTCCTCGGTGATGATCGCCGTATCGAGGATCGAGTAGCCGGCGCCGCCGTACTCCATCGGGATGTAGGCGCCGGTCAGCCCCATCTCGGCGGCCGCGTCGACCACGCCGTGGGGGTAGGTCTCCTCGACGTCGTGTTCCCCTGCGACGGGGACGATCTCGTTCTCGGCGAACCGCTCGACTTCCTCGCGGATCTGTCGTTGTTCGTCGGTGAGGCCGAACTCCATAGTCGATCGTTATCTAGCACTCGATAAAGACCTTTGTAACCAGATATGAACTTAATTGTAGTTTTTACAACAAGATAGGGAAACGTTCAAACGGGTTCCCATTGCATATTCGTCCATGGAGTTAGAAGATATCAACACCGTCGCAGTTCTCGGCGCGGGGAATATGGGCCACGGTATCGCGGAAGTCGCCGCGATGGCCGGATACGACGTGAATATGCGCGATATCGAGGAGGAGTTCGTCCAGGACGGCTACGAGAGCATCGAGTGGTCGCTCGACAAACTCGCCGAAAAGGATCGTCTCTCCCGGGACGAAGCCGACGCGGCTGTAGAACGCGTCACGCCGCTCGTCGACATGGAGGAGGCCGTCGCGGACGCGGACTTCGTCATCGAGGCCGTCCCCGAACAGATGGAGATCAAAAAGGACGTCTACGGCGAACTCGAGTCGGTCGCACCCGACCACGCGATCTTCGCGACGAACACCTCGAGCCTCTCGATTTCGGAACTCGCCGAGGTGACGGAGCGGCCCGAGCGATTCTGTGGGATGCACTTTTTCAACCCGCCGGTCCGGATGCAACTCGTCGAGGTCATCTCGGGTGAACAGACGGCCGAGGAGACCCTCGAACTCACCGAGGACCTCGCCGAGGAGTTCGAGAAGACGCCGGTTCGCGTCCACAAGGATTCGCCCGGATTCATCGTCAACCGCATTCTCGTCCCGCTGATGAACGAGGCCTGCTGGCTCGTCAACGAGGACGAGGCGACGATCGCGGCGGTCGATTCGACGACCAAGTACGGAATGGGGCTTCCGATGGGGTCGTTCGAACTCGGCGATCAGGTCGGCAACGACGTCAGCTACCACGTCTTAGAGTACATGCACGAGGTGCTCGGCGAGGCGTACGAGCCCGCACCGCTACTCGAGGAGAAGGTTCGAAACGAGGAACTCGGGAAGAAGACTGGCAAAGGATTCTACGATTACGAGGACGGACCGGGTGTGGAGATTCCCTCCGACGAACAGTCCGATCTCGTCGAGGCACGTCTGCTCGCGACGATGGCGAACGAGGCCGCCAAGCTGATCGGCGGCGACGTCGCGCCCCCCGAATCGATCGATCAGGCGACCAAACTCGGCGCCGGTTTCCCCGACGGGCCGGTCAAACTCGTCGACGACTACGGCGTCGCCGACCTCCACGAGACGCTCGAGGAGGCCTACGAGGCGACCGGTCACGAGCGCTACGCCCCGTCGGAGTACCTTGCCGAGCGCGCCGAGGAGGGCGGGTTCTACGACGTCGACGAGGAGGAGACGACCGACTTCGAGACGATCCGCATCGAGTACCCCGGTGACAGGGTTGGCCACGTCGTTATCGATCGACCACACCGGATGAACACGATCAGCGGAGAGTTGCTCGAGGAACTCTCGGCGGCGATCTCGACCCTCGAAGCCGACGACGAGGTTCGTGCCATCGCGCTCACCGGCGAAGGTGGAAAGGCGTTCTCCGCCGGTGCGGATGTCCAGAGCATGGCCGGGTCGGGTGCGGATCCGATCGAGGGACAAGAGCTCTCGCGGAAGGGGCAATCGACGTTCGGCGAACTCGAGGCCTGTGATCTGCCGGTCGTCGCCGGCATCGACGGCTACTGTCTCGGCGGCGGGATGGAGCTTGCGACCTGTGCAGACCTCCGCGTGGCGAGCGAACGCTCCGAGTTCGGCCAGCCGGAACTCGATCTGGGACTTATCCCCGGCTGGGGCGGAACCCAGCGACTCAGTCGAATCGTCGGCGAGGGTCGAGCCAAAGAGATCATCCTCACCGCCGATCGGTACGACGCCGAAACGATGGAGCAATACGACTTCGTCAACGAGATCGTCGACAACGACGACCTCGAAGCGCGCACGCTCGCGCTCGCGTCGGATCTCGCTTCCGGTCCGCCGATCGCCCAGAAGTTCACGAAACGCGCGATGCTCGCGGGACGAGACGACGTCAACGCCGGCCTCGAATACGAGGCGTCGGCGTTCGGTCACCTGATGGCGACGGACGATCTAATGGAAGGGATCACCGCGTTCATGGGTGATCACGAGCCGGAGTTCGAAGGGAAATAATCCGTTACCCGAACACCGCCGACTAACTGTTCGATAAAATAACGAAAGCCACCGATAAATAATTCCAAATTGATATGTGATTATCGAAGGAATGGCTAATTGAATTTCGATAAATCATAGATATGTTGATAACTGGTCGCGAGATTTATCACCCAGAGGTACCATTGGTGTCCCGTGGCTCTAATCGATGAAGAGAACGGAGGGGGTTCCCAGTGAGTGACGAGCTGGACGTGCTCGTCGTTGACGACGAAGCCCGTCTCGCTGATCTGTTTGCCACGTGGCTCGAGACCGAGTGGGCCGTCGATACCGCCTACGACGGCGAGGAGGCACTCGAGAAGATGGCGGACTCGATCGAGGTCGTCCTGCTCGACCGTCGGATGCCGGGCCTATCGGGCGACGACGTCCTCGAGGCGATCCGCGACGACGGATACGACTGTCGCGTCGTGATGGTGACTGCGGTCGATCCGGATTTCGACATCATCGAAATGGGCTTCGACGACTATCTCGTCAAGCCCGTCTCGAAGGACGAACTCCTCGAAATCGTCGACGAGGTTTCGAACCGATCGGAGTACGAGTCGGACATCCTCGAGTACTACGCGCTCGTCTCGAAGAAAGCGTTACTCGAGTCCGAAAAGGCCGACCGAGTCCTCTCGACGAACGAGGAGTATCAACAGCTTCGCGAGCGTATCGAAGACCTCGAAGAACGAGTCGACGACAGCGTCTCCGGCCTCTCGAGTCACGACGACTTCGTCGGCGCGTTCCAGGATATTCAGCCGGAGAACTGATCGTCGAACCGGAACTCGAAGCGCGCCCCTCCGCTCTCGCCCTCTGCGGCGGTAACCGACCACCCGTGGCCGGTAGCGACCTCTCTGACGATCCAGAGCCCGATGCCGAGTCCATCCGACGACGAGGAAATTGACGGATCGAACAGTTCTTCGCGGATCTCCTCGGGAATCCCCGTTCCATCGTCCTCGACGTAGAACCCGCGTTCTTCTCCCTCGAGCGAGCCGATCCTGATCGACAGCGGTGACTCTCCTTTGGCCGTTTCGGGTTCGGTGCCGTCCTCGCGTGTACCGACGTGTATACGACTCGACGAGCCGTGTTCGACGGCGTTGCGGAACAGATTCTCGAGCAATCGAAGCAATCGCGGCCTGTCGGCCTCGATCGTCATCGTCTCGTCGATCGCGAGGGTCGCATCCTCCGTCGAGACGTGGTTCCAGGCGTCGATCGCGACGTCCTCGAACTCGACCGGTGCCGTCTCGGCCGCCCACTCGCCGCCGCGAGCGATCGCGAGAACGTCCTCGACGATCGATTCCATCCGATCGAGGCCGCTCCGGACGCTTTCGACGTGCTCGAGCGATTCCGTCTCCTCGATCACGTCGAGATACCCCTGTGAGACGCTGAGCGGGTTTCGAAGGTCGTGGCTGACGATCCGCGCGAACGCATCGAGGCGTTCGTTTCGCTCCCGGAGCTTTCGTTCCCGGAGCTTTCGCTGGGTGATGTCACGGATGACGCCCACCGAGCCGAGAAACGTCTCGTTGCGAACGAGTACGGCGATCTGTACCTCGCAGGGGATCCTCTCCCCGTTTTTGGTCTCGAGCGTTACTTCGATGGTGTCGGTCGTCTCCTCCCCGTCGTCTTTGAGCAACGATGCGACCGTCTCCTCGCCGGCGTCGACGTCCTCGTCGTCGATCAACAACGAGACGTGCTCGCCGAGCAGTCCTTCCCGCCTGTAGCCGGTGATCTCGACGAGCGCGTCGTTGACGGTCATGAGATGGCCCTGGTCGTCGGAGACGTACATTCCGTCTCCCGCCGTTTCGACGAGGCGTTCGTACCGCTGTAGCGCGCGCTCGCGCTGTTCGAGTTTGCCGTGGACCGCGATCGTCTCGAGGACGTAGGAGGCGGCTTCGGCGACCGATCGGATGGTCTCGCGTTCGGCCGGTGACAGTGTCTCGAGTCCGTAGACGACGAGCAGTCCGTACAGTTCGTCGGACGTGGCAAGCGGTGCGGCGGCGACGGCCTCGACTTCGCGACCCAGCGCGTTTTCGCCGAACGGGACGGCGTCGGGATCGTCCTCGAGCGGTTGCTGGATCTGCAGGTCCCTGCTTCGAATCACGCCCTCGAGCAGTGGATGCTCGTCGTTTCCGATCGCGAACGTCCGCCCGAGTCGCCAGTCGATCTCCGTGGACGCGGTGAGCCACGGAACGATCTCTCGCTCGCCACGGTCGTACTCGCCGACCCACGCGAAGAGGAATCGGTCGTTCGCGGTAAACGATTCCCGGAGCACTCGCTCGATGGTGAGCGGCGATCGGACGTCGACCAGCTGTCGTCGCACGGTTCCGACGATCCGGTCGACGTCGTCGGGCAACGGCTCGCGATCGTCGGGAGCCGTCGGTTCGCCAGTGGTATCGTCTCGCTCTTCACGTTCCTCGGAAGCGCCCGTGGCGTCGTCGGTCGACGAGCCGTCGGCCTCGATGTGGGCCGTCACGACGTCGGCGAGTCTCGTCGCGGACTCCCCTTGCTCGGACTGGGCGACGACTTCACTCAGGACGGCCACCGAATCCGCCCCCTCCCCGTCGCCCCAGTGGACGAACGTCGGAACGCCCGGCGCCTCGGAATCGACGGCATCGACGACGTCCGGGACGTTCTCGACCGTCACCGCATCCACCAGGACGGCGTCGATCGTCTCCGCTTCGAGACGGGCGACGGCTTCGTCCGGTCGCTGGGCGATGACGACGTCGACGGGGGCGTCGGTCAGCGAGAGCGTAACGGACGCACGCGTCGCCCGGTCCGTGCTGACACACATGACGCGCGGTCGGCTCATTGTCGTGTCCCTCTCCACCGGCCCGTCAGTCGCGGTCCGGCGTCTCTGGAAGATGGTTCTCGTCGGGACGGATTGTTCTTTCGGCACACGAACGGATCCGCCGATCGCAGGCGAGGTGGTCCGCCGATCGCAGGCGAGGTGGCCCGCTGATCGCAGGCGAGGTGGCCCGCTGATCGCAGGCGAGGTGGTCCGTCGACCGGCGGATGGTCGTCTGTGGCTCACCTCACGTCTGCGGGAATTTCGCTACGACCCCTGTCGGTAGATCAGGTTCCGCTGGATCTCGTTTGCCCCCTCGTAGATGACCGGAATGCGTGCGTCGCGGTAGACGCGTGCGATTCGTCGCCGATCGAGAACCGATCGGCCGCCGTGGAGTTGCATACTGCGCTCGGAGACGTCGACGGCCGCTTCCGTCGCGTTCGTCTTGGCCAGCGCCGCCCAGTAGCCCGCACGGTCGCCTCGAGCGACGTTTTCACAGGCTCGCCAGGAGAGCGCTCGAGCCCGCTCGAAGTCGATCAGCATGTCGGCGAGGGCGTGTTGAACCGCCTGAAACTCGTTGATCGTCCGGCCGAACTCCTCGCGGTCGTGGGTGAACGCCCAGGCTTCCTCGATGGCGGCCGCGGCGAGGCCCAGCCCGTGGCCGGAGACGACGACCCGCCCGTGATTGAAGAACTCGGCGAGCATCCAGAAGCCGGCCCCCTCGGTGCCGATCAGGTTCTCCTCGGGGATCCGGCAGTCCTCGAACGTGATGTGTGCCTGCTTCGAGGCACGCATCGCCATCTTCTCGGGGATGTGTTCTGCCTCGTAGCCGTCGGCGTCGGTCGGCACGATGAACATCGAGTGGTTGCCGTACCGATTGGTTTCGTCGTCGCCGGTTCGGGCGTAGAGGGTGATCCAGTCGGCTTCGACGCCGTTGCCGATCCAGTATTTCTCGCCGTTTATGACGTACTCGTCACCCTCTTTTTCGGCGCGGGTTTCCATCCCGGCGAGGTCGCTTCCCGTCTCGGGTTCCGATACCGCAAGCCCCGAGAGCTGGTCGCCCTCCGCGACCGGTCGGACGTACTCCGCACACTGCTCGTCTGAGCCGTAGTCGTAGGTAATCTCACAGCCGAAACTTGCCAACTGGAGGGTCAGGGCGATGCCCGCATCAGCCCGGTAGAACTCCTCCGTGACGGCGAGCAACTGCGGGAGGTCGAGTCCCCGTCCGCCCCACTCCTCGGGAATGTCTTGTGCGACGAGTCCGGCGTCCTGGCCCGCCTCGAGGATTTCGTGGGGATACTCGCCCGACTGGAAGTACTCGCGGGCGTTCGGTTCGACGTGCTCCTGGGCGAACTCGCGGGCCTCGGCTTTGACCTCGCGTGCATGCTCCGGGACGATGCCGTCGTCGAGCAGGTTCATGTCTCTTCGCTCCACACGAAGGGGAATATAGGCCGGGGTCGGTTCCCACACTCTCGAGCGTGAATTCGAGAGACGGTCGTCACCCGCGGACTCGACGTTCCCGATCGGCCACTGGGTCGGCCTCGTGGCGCAGTCGCCAGACGTCCCAGGCGACGTCACAGACGACGTGGACGTAGAGGACGACGCCCGTGAGAATCGCGAACGCGACGCTCTCGAGTGCGAGTAGCGGAACGAGGACGCCGACGATCACCAGATGACTCAGTAAGCGAGAGAGGACGCCGACGTCGCCGCGGTCGAAGATTCGATGCTGGTCGACGACCGCCGCGATCGGGTTGGCGAGGCAGAACCGCACCGCGGCCCAGTCGCCGGTCTTCACGCGGGCGATGAGAAAGTGATCGAGGTCGACGAACACGCCGAGAAGCGTTCCGTAGACGACGACGGCGAGGGCTGGAACGGCGTAACCGAAGAGGGAAAACGGCGCGAGGACGTAGACGAGAACGCTCGAGACGACGAGCGAGATCGCCGCGTGGTGTGTCGAGTAGATCGCTGATCACCCGCTTACGACGACGACACCGATTCACTAATACGGTCCGCTGGACCGAGAGACCGACTCGGTGCGCGTCACCCGGCGAATCCCGAGAGGAGCCACTCGCCGCCGTCACCGTCGTCGTCGCCGATGCTCGGGGCGCTGACGAGGACGAACGCGCTCTCGTCGTCGCCGTTGTGGATCTGTCGAGTCGACTTGGGTGGGATCCAGAGCGCGTCGCCGGTCTCCATCTCGACCGGGTCGTCGTCGACGACGACCGTCGCCTCACCTTCGATCAAGACGTACACCTCCTCGTGGTCGTTGTTCGTGTGATCGTGTGCTTTGCTCTTCCAGCCCGGATCACAGCGTGCCACCGTCACGCCGACCTGTTCGGTCTCGAGCGGATCGCTGAGAAAGTGCATCGCACTCGAGACCTGATCGACGTCCTCGTAGTTCACCTTCCGGTAAGACATACGGTATCCTTCGGCGGGACGACAGTAAAACTACGCGTTCCGCCACGAGCGCTGTCCCGAAGCAACGTCCGCCTCGGCACAGTTCGCCGACGGCTATCCGTTTCCTCGGCCGCGTCGATGCGCGGGCTAACAGTGATCGCAGTCGCAATCTTCGCCACACGAACAGACCGAGTCACACGTACACGCTGGTTCACAACAGACTGACATTGGGAATCGATGTGTATTCGTTTCGACGACGACAAAAGTGTTGTGCTAACGAATGACGTGAGGTTACTATCGCATCAGTGATCCTGTGAGATCGGATCGAAGTCGTCGACGGGGATCACGGAGTAATCGACGGTGAGTGCGTCCTTGGTCGCACGAATCTTGCCGACGAACGTCGAAATATCCTCGAGGTCGCCCTCGAGGACGAACAGTTCCATACAGTAGTGGTCGCCGACGTGGCTGTGGAAGTTCGAGGCGACGAGTTCCTCGTGTTCGTGACGCAGGTGCATCATGCGTTCTTCGACGCTCGTCGTCTCGTAATCGAACAACACCGTGACGATGCCCATCAGCTCACGGTCCTCGAGTCGGGTGTCCTCGAACTCGCCCAAGAGATTTCGCGATGCTTCCCTGACGACCTCGCTTCGACCGGTGTAGCCGTGCTCTTCGGCGAACTGGTCTAACCGCTCGAGGAGTTCGTCGGGCATCGAGACGCTTACGACTGCCATATAATAACTCAGTGGAACAAAACTATTAAGCCTTATCATCGAACGGCCGATAGACCGTTATCCAGCACGCCGAATGTCGCGAAAACGTCGGAGTTGGCCGCCGATCGGCCACACAAGGTTTTGTTCGTGGGACCCGAGGGGTGGGTATGCTCATCCCACACCGGACCTGGCCGGAACTCGGAGACGCAACCGAGTCCGTCGCCGTGGTCCCGATCGGCTCGACCGAACAACACGGGCCACACCTCCCCGAGGGAACCGACTCCCTCATCGCCGAGGCCCTCGCACGCGAAGCGAGCGATCGAACGGGCCACCTCTGTACGCCGACGCTTCCGATCGGCGTGAGCAGTCACCATCGACAGTTTCCCGGAACGATGTGGGTCGAGCCGCCGATGTTTCGCGACTTCGTCGAGAGCTTCACACGAAACCTCACCACACACGGAATCGATCGAGTCGTCTACGTCAACGCCCACGGCGGGAACGTCGTCCACCTCCGTGAGGTTGGCCGGCGACTCCACCAGGACGAGACCGCCTTCGCCATCGAGTGGATGTGGAACGAGTCGATTCCCGACCTGATCGACGACGCGTTCGAGGTAACCGGCCCCCACGGCGGACCCAAAGAGACCGCGATGATCATGCACATCGCTCCCGATCTCGTTCGGACGGGTCGACTCGAGGACGCCCGCGACGGCGGGGCGACGTTCGAGTACGACGCCGAACGCGTCCACGGGGCGACGACGTTCTACGATACGATCGAACACAGCCCGAACGGCGTCTTCGGCGACCAGACCGACGCGACTCCCGAGATCGGCCGACAGCTGTTCGAGGCCGCGACGGACCAACTCGAGGCCTTACTCGAGTGGCTCGAGGAGCGTCCGCTCGAGGGGCTTTTTCCCGACCCAGACCTCGAGCCCGATTCCGCGCCGTAGTCGATCCGTGTGGTCGGTTGGTTCGGTGGTGTCCCCGACTGACGCTGGACTTATGGCGCTGAGTGGCCTGGCTCTTCCATGAACGACCGGGCACCGACCTCGGAGGCGGGGTTGTGGGCCGAACGCGGTCCCGTGGCGAGCGAGTGCGACCGAGCGCTTCGGGGAGCGATCGACGGCGGAATCGTCCAACTCGACGGGCGTGGTCGGATCGTCGCGGTCGACGGAGCGTTCCTCGAGTTGGTCGGACGCGATCGAATCGACGTCGTCGGCGAACCCGCCACGGCGGTTCTCGCCGAACCGGACGTCGATCGATTCGACGACGCGATCCGTTCGCTCGAGGACGATGGCGGATTGGCACTCGATGTCGACCTCGAACACGCCGACCGACCGACGGTTTCGACCACGTGTCGGCTTCGATCGATCGGATCCGACGGAAGCGAAGACGGCGCCGTCGCGATCTTCCGTGAACGCGAGTCGATGGCGTCGGAACCGAACTCGAACCGATCGACGAGTGCCGGGTCCGAATCGATCACGACGATCCTCGAAGACGCCGAGATCGGCGTGTTCGTTCTCGACGACGAGTTCGACGTGGCGTGGACGAACGAGGCCGCAGAGCGCTACTTCGGATTCGACCGATCGGACGTCCTCGGACGGGACAAACGGCGGCTGATCGACGAACTCGTTCGCCACCGTCTCGAGGAACCGGAGACGTTCGCCGACACCGTCTGTGCGACCTACGACGACAACAGCTACGTCGAACGCTTCGAGTGTCGCGTAACGCCCGGCGACGGTCGCGAGGAGCGGTGGCTCGAACACCGGAGCAAGCCGATCGAGTCGGGGCTCTACGCCGGCGGTCGGATCGAACTCTACTACGACGTCACCGATCAGCGCCGGCGCGCGTACCAGCTTCGGCGCCTGCACGAGGCGGTCGCCGAGTGGCTCGAGGGAGATTCGCGCGAGGCAGTCGCCGAACGGGCAGCCGTCGATATCAGGGACGTTCTCGGACTCGAGATCAACGGCATTCACCTCTATCAGCCGGAGACCGAGCGACTTCGGCCGGTCGCAGTCTCGAAGCCGGCGGCCGAGTTGTTCGAGCAAATCCCGGCGTTCGGGGAGGGCGAGGGGATCGCCTGGCGCGTCTTCGAGTCGGGAGACCCCGCCGTCTATACGGACGTTCGAGCCGATCCCGACGTCTTCAACAGCGAGACGCCGATCCGAAGCGAGATCTGTCTCTCGCTGGGCGAGCACGGAGTCGTGACGATCGGCTCAGAGCAACGAGGCGCGTTCGACGACGCCGATCTCTCGATCGCGAAGATCGCCGCATCGAGCCTCGAGGCGACGTTCGATCGCATTCGCCACGAGCAGACGATCGAACGAGAGCGGACACAGACCGAACAGCTCCTTCGGATGGCGCCCGCCGCGATTACGGTCGAGGACGACGACGGCGAGATCGTTCTCACGAACGAGCGGACTCGGAACGTCCTCGGAATCGAAACTCCGGCGAACGGCGACGGTCGATCCGAGCCGCGGCCGCCGCTCGAACTCGAGGTGTACGACGTCGGCGGCGATCCACTCGATCCGGCGGAGACGCCGTCGACGCGCGTCAGGCGGACCGGCGAACCGGTATTCGACGTCGAACTATTCGTCGAGGGTAACGCTGGTGACCGGACGTGGCTGTCGGTGAACGCGGCGCCGCTTTTCGATGCCGACGGCGAACTCGACCGCGTCGTGACGGTCAGTGAGGACATCACGACGCGAAAGGAACACGAACGGCGACTCGAGCGCAAGAAGAGCGAACTCGAGACGGAGCTAAGCGAGATCCTCGGGCGGGTCTCGGACGCCTTCTACGCGATCGACGAAGAGTGGACGTTCACCCACATCAACGACCGGGCGGCGGAACTCGTTGGCCACCCGGACGGTGACGTCCTCGGCCGGAAAATCTGGGACGTTCACCCGGACGACGATGGGACGATTCGCGAGCAGTTTCACCGGGCGATGGCGAGCCAGAAACACGTCGAGTTCGAGGCCTCGGTCGACGCGGTCGATCGCTGGTTCGAGGTCACCGCTTATCCCTCCAAAACCGGCCTCTCGGTGTATTTTCGCGACGTCACCCGAAGAAAAGAACGCGAGCGGGAGCTGTTGACCTACGAGACGATCGTCGAGACCGTCGAAGACGGAATCTACGTGATCGACGAGTGCGACCGGTTCACCGCCGTCAACGAGGCCTACGCGGAGCTTACCGGTTACGCCCCTGGCCAACTGCTCGAGGAACACGTTTCGATCGTCGCCGACGAGGAAGTGGTGGCGCTCGCTCGAACGACCGCGGCGAGTGAGGCGGACGACTCCACCATCGAGGCCGAACTCGAGACCAAAGGCGGCGATCGCATTCCGATCGAAGCGACGGTGACGACCGTCGCGGATGGTCTCGAGAACGGCGCTCAACGGGTCGGCGTCGTGCGGGACATCACGGAACGAAAGGCGAGACGGCAACAGCTCGAGGAGTCGAACGAGCGCCTCGAGCAATTCGCCTACGCCGCCTCACACGATCTCCAGGAGCCGTTACGGATGATCTCGAGTTACCTGCGGCTGATCGATCGGCGGTACGGCGATCGCCTCGACGAAGACGGCCAGGAGTTTCTCAACTACGCGGTCGACGGCGCCGATCGGATGACGGAGATGATCGAGGGGCTCCTCGAGTACTCGCGCGTCGAAACCCAGGGCGATCCGCTCGAGCCGACTGACCTGGAGGCCGTCCTCGAGGACGTATTACAGGATCTCCAGTTTCGAATCGCGGAGTGCGACGCCGAGATCACCGCTGAACCGCTCCCGACCGTCCGCGGAGACCGCGGGCAGTTGCGCCAGGTCGTCCAAAATTTGCTCTCGAACGCCCTCGAGTACAGCGGCGACGATCCGCCACAGGTACGTATCCGGGCGGAACGGTCGGGATCGGAGTGGGTGATCTCGGTCCGGGACGACGGTGTCGGGATCGAGTCCGCAGAGACCGACAGAATCTTCGAAGTGTTCCAGCGACTCCACAGCCACGAGGAACACGCCGGGACGGGAATCGGTCTCGCACTCTGTCAGCGAATCGTCGAACGCCACGGCGGTCGAATCTGGGTCGATGCCGAACCGGGTGAGGGCTCGACATTTTCGTTTACCGTTCCCGCGGTCGGTCGGGCGAACGCGTGACGGCTCGTCGCGTGGCCGGCCTACGAAACCAGCCTCTCGGTAGAGTATCGGATCGCGTTTTCGAGAGGGACGTCCCTTCGGTCCTGCGTCGAGGCCCTTCCCGCCCTACGCGAGGAGGTTCACGCCTTACGCCGGATACGTGTCGCCCCATGGACGAAGCCGTTCGAAGACGGCGCTCGCGGTGATAACCGTCTCGTCGTCGAAGCGGTCACCGACGAGTTGCATCCCGACCGGGAGACCGTCTTCGTCGAATCCAGCCGGGATCGACGCCGCCGGATGGCCGGTGAAGTTGAGCGGATAGGTCAGACACCAGCCGATCAGCGGATCGACTGACTCGCCGGCGACGTCGGTCGCCCCGACCGTACTCCCCTCGCTCGCGTTCTCGACCGGCCCCGTCGCGAGCGTCGGCGTCACGAGGAGGTCGTAGGACTCGAGCGCACTCGAGATCGCGTCGTAGATTTTCGTCCGAACGTGATCGTCCCGCTTGTACGCACTCACGCTGATATCCCTCGTTCGATCGAGGAGGTCGACGAACGCCGGCGTGAGTTCGTCGCGGTGGTCGCCCACGAGGTCGATACCCTGGTCGGCGAATCCCTCCACCTGGGACTGATACAGCATGCCGATCTGGCGAAGCCACAGCGACGATAGCTCGTTCTGTGTGGTGTCGATGCTCAGTTCGACCTCCTCGACGGACGCACCGGCTTCCTCGAACGCGAAGACGGCGTCGTCGACCACCTCGCGAACGCGGGGTTCGACCGGGAAGACGTCGAACTCCGGAACGTACCCGATTCGAAGCCCACCGACGCCACTGCGGACGGCCTCGAGCAACGGCGGATCGGTGTTCGGTACGCTCAGGGGGTCGCGCTCGTCGTAGCCGGCCATCATGGCGGTCATCAACGCCGCGTCCTCGACCGTTCGTGTGAGCGGCCCTGAGAAAATAAACGGCGTATGCGAGAGGAAGGCATCGGGTCGCGTCGACTGCGGAACGAGCCCGTAGGTGGGTTTGAATCCGTAGACACCACACCAGGCCGCGGGAATGCGTATCGAGCCGCCGCCGTCGGTTCCGGTGGCGATCGGGACCATCCCGTCGGCGACGGCGGCCGCGCTCCCGCCCGAGGAGCCACCCGCGTTTCGATCCGGATCGAACGGCGTGCTGGTCGGACCGAACAGACCGTTGTCCGTCGTCCCCTTGTGACCGAACTCGGGAGTGTTCGTCTTCCCGACGACGATCGCGCCCGCGGCCTCGAGACGGGTGACCTCGGTCGCACTGTCGGTCGGCACGTACTCGGCGAGTGGCTTCGAGCCGAACGTCGTCCGCACGTTGGCGACGGGCACGAGATCCTTGATCCCGACGGGGACCCCGTGGAGCGGACCGAGCGCGTCACCGTTCTCGACGGCCCGCTCGGCTTCTCTCGCACGATCTCGCGCGTGTTCTGCCGTCACGGTGACGAACGCGTTACAGCCGTCGTTTCGCTCGTCGATCCGCTCGAGACACGCTTCGACGACGTCGACCGGCGACCGGTCGCGGTGTCTAATCTGGAAGGCGAGTTCGACCGCAGAACGGTAAGACATAGGCGACATACGACGGCACCGAGCATTAAGCAGGAGCGTAAACCGGCACCGACGGGACGAGGGTTCGTCTCGGTTCGGTCCCACCCCGTCGACTGCCAGCCAACAGCTATATATCCGGCCGGCTATAGGTGCCAGCAAAGCGGTGCACGACGTGATTCCGACAACACTCCGTTCGGATCGACTGCTGCTGGCTGTATCGTTCGCCTGTTTCGCCGTCGCTGGCGGGACGAACGTCGCCGCCGACGCATTCGTGCCGACGGCCGGTGCCACAGTACTCGCTATCGTTGGCGTCTACTGCGTCGCCCAGTACGCAAATCGCGTCTCCAGACGGACGCTTGCGTCCCTCTCACTCGCGTTCTGGATCGGTTTTCTGGTGATCGCGGGCGTTCACGCAGTCGGTATCGCCGCCATCGCTGGCGCGATCGCCGCCCCGGCCGCGACCTTCTCGCTCTCGCTGTGGGCGATCACGTGGGCGACGTTGTTCGTCGCCTGCTCGGCAACGACGTTTCTCGGTTTCCGCGAGTACGGTTCCCCGGCCGGCGCCGAGGTGGCCGAAGAGCAGATTATCGAGGGAGAGACCTCGGATTACTCGACGCGGTAACTGACCGCGATCCCCTCCCCTAACGGAAGCACGAACGTCTCGAACGCCGAATCGTTGGTCACTTGCTCGAGATAGTCCGCGATCCCTCGGGTATGTTCGTTCGGCTCCGGCGGTCCGTCCCGCTCGCCGTCCGCTCGTTCTTGCTGTTCGTCGGTCGGGTCTCCCGCGACGAGTTCGAGGAGCGTCTCGAACTGGATCGGGGCCGCGGTGATCGCGTTATCCGCGACGATCACGCCGCCGACGGGAACCTTTGGCCGGACGGCTTCGAACGCGTCGACGTACCGGTGTTTCTGGTGGTCGATCAGGACGACGTCGAACGGGCCGTCGTAGCGGTCGATGGTCTCCATCGCGTCACCGAGTTCGTACCGCGCGCAGTCGTCGTAGCCGCCCTCGGCCATGTACGTCCTGGCTAACTCGAGTTCGTCCTCGTCGACCTCGGTGAGGACGATTTCGCCGTCGTCGGGGAGGGCATCGGCGAACCAGTACGCCGAGTAGCCGTATCCCGACCCGAACTCGAAGATGCGTTCGGCGTCGCTCGAGCGGGCAACGAACCGGAGGAAGGCCCCGACTTCGGGACCGACGTGTGGGAACCCTTCGGTACGGGCGAACTCGTCCATCTCGCGGAGCGTTTCGTCCTGTTTCGGGCCGACCGCACGAACGAAGCGAACGATTTCGTCTGCGAGTACGTCCATACTCGATAGAGGGATGCAACGCCCATAGAAGTATTCACGAACCAATCCGCAGGGAAGGCCCCCGTCGTCGATCTCACGTCCGGGTCGGATCCCGTCGGTGGCTGAGTCGGATCCCGTCGGGGGGAGTGGCTCGTATCACGTCGGTGGATTTAGTAGTCCGGTCTCCCAGTGTACGAGACGTCAGTGTTCGAGACGGTCGGGTGGGAGTGGCAGTACACGCCGTTTTCGCCGATTCTGCTGGTCGCAGGTTCGATTATGGCCTCGATCGGCGCCTACGCCTGGCAAAACCGCGAGGTTACCGGCGCGAGTAGCTTCGCCATTCTCATGGCCGGGACCGCGCTCTGGGCGATTACCTACGCGTTTCAACTCGCGGGAGCCAACGAAGCGACGATCGGCTTCTGGGCCGACGCCAACCACGTCGGAGTCGCGATCGTTTCCCTCGCCTGGCTGTGTTTTACGCTCCAGTTCGCCGCCAGAGACCGCTGGTTGAACCGACGGACGATCCTCGGTCTCTCGATCGTCCCCGCGGGGTACCTCCTGCTCGTCTCGACGAACCGCTATCACTACCTCGTTCGAGAGCCGATCGAGACGAAATACGTCGCCGACGGGACCCTCGTCGTCTCTCAACACGAGTTCGGCATCGCGTTCTGGGCCCACGCGGCGTACAGTTACGCGCTCATGACGGTCGGAGTCCTGGTTCTCACCCACTTGCTGTTCTGGTCGCCTCGCGTCTACCGGCGCCAGGTCGCATTGCTGATCGTCGGTGCGGCGGTCGCGGGTGTGACGAACGTCCTCTTTCACGTCGGCTTCAGACCTCTCCCGTACGTCGACCCGACGCCGTTTAGCTTCACGATCTCCGGGTTCCTGTTCTTCCTCGCGATCTATCACTACCGGCTGTTCGACCTGTCGCCCGTTGCCCGGGCGCTCATCGTCGACACCCTCCAGGACGGAATGATCGTTCTGGATACGGACGACCGCGTCGTCGACCTGAACGAGTCCGCCGGCCGTCTGCTCGAGGTCGGCCCTGACGACGTCATCGGCGACCCGTTCGAATCGTTGTTTCCGGACGACGGCACGTTCGTCGATCCGACGCGGTACGAACCCGCCCAACGAACCGACGGCGGCGTCACGATCGACCCCGATTCGACGACCGAACCGATCTCAGAAACCGGTTCGGGGAGGGCGGGTCCCTCACGCTTCGAGTTCGTATCCGCCGATGGATCGGCCGACGTGGATCCGTCTCTCTCGAGCGTCACGCCCGACGAGAAGATTCCCGTCGAGGCGGAGTTCGTCGCCGACCGTGGAGCGACCCGCCGGCACCTTCGGCTCTCTTCGACTCCCATCCTCGGTGTCGGCGACGACCTGCTGGGTCGATCGATCGTGGTTCGCGACGTAACCGAGACCCGGCGGCTCCAGGCGGAAATCGACGAGACGCTCGATCGCCTGCGTCGGTCGAACGCCGAACTCGAGTCGTTTGCGGGGGTCGTTTCACACGACCTTCGGGAACCCCTTCGAGCGATCGAGCAATCCCTCTCGATCGTCGAACCGAGCGTCGACGAACTCGATCCCGAACACGCGGAGTACGTACACGTCGCACGGGAGAACGCAAAGCGAGCCCAGCGGATGATCGCCGACCTGCTCGCGTACTCCAAGATCCAACGCGAGACGAACGAGTTCGGCGCCGTCGACTGCGATCGTCTGATCGCGGAGGTCCTCGACGGGCTCCGTTTCGAGATCGACGACCGGAACGCGACGGTCGACGTGGAGGATCTGCCGACGATCCGTGGAGTCGACCACCTGCTTCGACGGCTCTTCCAGAACCTGCTCGTCAACGCCCTCGAGTACAGTGGCGGCGAGCCCCCGGAGATCACGATGTCTGGGGAGCGAGACGGCGCCACATGGTTGTTCACCGTCCAAGATTCGGGCGTCGGGATCGGCCCCGAGTACGTCGATCGGGTGTTCGATCTCTTCGAACGCGGTGACCGGACTGGTGACGGCGGCGGGACCGGTATGGGGTTGGCAATATGTAAGAAGATCGTCACGGTACACGGCGGGACGATCGACGTCGACTCGACCCCCGGCGTCGGGACGTCGATCACGATCGAAATTCCGGTCGATCCGCCGACCGAGTGATTCCAACCGCGAGAGATCGTGACCGGTATCCTTTTTGCGCCTACGAATCGTTCATCCACGCGAAATGTCAGCGGATCATTCCCTCGTCGAGTACATCGACAACCTGGTGTACGAACCGACGCAGGTTCACGAACACGGAATCGATCTGACGGTCAGTGCCGTCTACGAGGTCGCATCGCCCGGCCGAATCGATTTCGGCGGCGACGAACTCGAGGATGCAGACCTCGAGCCAGTGCCGACGGCGCTTCGGAATCCCGACGACGAGTTCGGCTGGTGGGACCTAGCGGGCGGCCAGTACGTCGTCCAGCACAACGAGTTTCTCACCGACCTCGAGGAACCGCTCCAACTGCAACCCCGAAACGAACTGCTGGCACGCGGCGGCTCGCACCCGTCGGTGCTGGTCGCATCGCACCTGCCGTTGATCCCGCTCACCGTCGCCGACGGCGGCGTTCGAATCAAGGAGAACGCCCGCATCTCGACGCTCCTGCCGACCGGTTCCCGTGACGACGCCACGCCGGTCGACTCCGGAAGCGTCGATTCCCTGGAGTGATCGCTTCCGATCGGCGGCGCGTTTCCGGACTGGTCGTCCGGAACGTGCGACCGGGACGACTGGTCTGTTTCACCCGGCCGTCATCTGAGCGAGAGCCGCCGATCCGCAGAGACACAGTCGACCCCTCGCAGTCCGAGTAGCGCCGCGGTCAGCGGCCGTTCGATCGTCCAGGCGTGAACCTCGAGGCCGACGGCTTTCGCCCGGGGGACGAGTCGCGTCCCCAGACAGCGCCAGTAGTTCGCGCCGATGACGTCACAATTGAGCTCGACCGCCGTCGTTACCGGCGACTCGAGTCTTCGGCTGACGAGTAAGCCGGTGGGTTGGGTCGGGTCGAGATCGCGCATCGTTCGAATCTCCTGGCGGAGAAACGACGTGGCGACGACGCGGTTTTCGACGCCGTTTAGCGCCTCGAGGACGTCCGCGGCGATCCCCGGTGCTTTCATCTCGAGGTTGACCTCGACGTCGTCGGGGACGACCGTGAGCATCTCCGCTAACGTGGGAATTCGCTCACCTGACTCGAGGACGGTGTGAGTTTTGAGGTCAGCGAGGGAACTCTCGGCGACCGTACCGAGACCCCCGGTCACGCGGTCGATAGTCTCGTCGTGGATGACGACGAGTTCCCCGGACCCACACCGGCGGACGTCGAACTCGACGGCGTCGGCGTGTTCGGCCGCCGATCGAACAGCGGCGATCGTATTCTCCGGCGACTCCGAGGCGAATCCGCGATGAGCGATCAGTCGCATTCCGTACGTAGCCGAAGGGACGAAGGGAATATATACTGCCGGGATCGAACCGATCGAACGTTGGTCGAGAACCGGTTCGTCGTCCGATAGCGGCGGTTTGCGCTTTCGTTCCAAAGCCTTTAGCAAGTACCCTTAAACCGATACCGTGGGTAGAAGCGTACGAGTACGTTGTCTAATGAGGTGTATGTGTTTTCGGAGGACGGCGCACGTGGTGACTGACGATGACTGACCGATTCGAGGACTCGATCGAAATCCTTCTCGTCGAGGACAACCCCGGCGACGTTCGGCTCACCCAGGAAGCGTTCAAGGAGCTGTCGACCGACGTGCGTATCCGCGTCGCCACCGACGGCGAAACGGCCCTCGAGAAACTCGGCCTTCGGAACGGGACCGATCCTGGCTCACTCCCTGATCTCGTTCTCCTCGACCTCAACCTCCCGCGAACCAACGGGTTCGAGTTCCTCGAAACCGTTCGAGCGGAGCCGGTTCTCACACGGCTTCCGGTGTTGGTTCTGACGAGTTCGAACGCCCACGAAGACATCCTCGAGAGTTACGAACTCGCGGCGAACGCCTATCTGACGAAACCGACCGGTCCCGACGAGTACAGCGCCATGGTGAGAGCAGTCGTCGAGTTCTGGTTCGAACAGGTGACGCTTCCGCCTGCGAAAACGTAGCGATCGAGGGTCGAGAGCAGTTTTCCCCACCGGGCTGGACACCCTCGAGACGATTCCCTGCGTGGTCAGGTCGACGCCTCCGATCACACACTGGATCGACGCCCCGGTACGGCGCTGACCTGCCTCCGACTGCCCAAGAACTGACTTACAGTAGTTCGTATTACTCACCGCTATGTCCGCACAGACAGCGTTCGACGTGACGTTCGACGGAACCGTCGCCGTGATCACCGGTGCGAGCGGCGCTCTCGGCAGTGGTGCGGTCGATCGCTTCCGTGCCGCTGGCGCGACCGTCTGCGGTGTCGACGTCGTCGAACCCGACGACGACAGTCCCCTCGACCGTGAAGGGGACCCGAAGTTCGAGTTCTATCGGGCCGATCTGACCGACGAAAACGACGTTTCGGCGCTCGTCACCGAGATCGCCGACGACCACGGTCGGATCGATCATCTACTCAACGTCGCCGGAACCTGGCGCGGTGGCGCCCCGATCGAGGAGACCGAACTCGACGAGTTCGAACTCCTGATGGACGTCAACCTGAAAACGGCGTTTCTCGCGTCGAAACACTGCCTCCCCCACTTACAAGAATCCGAAGGATCGATCGTCAGCGTCAGCGCGCGCTCGTCGCTCGAGGGAGGAGAAGGCGACGGCCCCTACCGGATCACGAAAGCCGGTATCCGACTGCTGACCGAGACACTCGCCGAGGAGAACCGCGGAACCGTCCGAGCGAACTGCGTGATGCCGAGCGTGATCGATACACCGGCGAACCGCGAAATGATGCCCGACGCCGATCACGACAGTTGGGTCGACCCGACCGAAATCGCCGACGTGATGGCGTTTCTCTGTAGCGATGGTGCGACCGTCACCAGCGGTGGCGCGGTGCCGGTGTACGGTGATGCCTAACGAACCACATATGTATCCACCCCATACGATATAAACACAACCGCCACCAACAGTTATATATTCGAACGAAATCCGTTCGGGTGACAATGAGTCCACAGGAGCACGCGCCAGTCGAGCGAATCGAACCGGTTCCCGACCAGCTCGAATCCGCCCAGGCAAAACTCGTCTACTTCTACCTCGAGACGACCGGCGGCGCGACGGTCGACGAACTGAGTGAGACGCTGTCACTGAAGAAAATCGACGCCTTGAGCGTGCTTCACTCGCTTAGGAGTGTTGGACTCCTCGAGAAAGACGGATCGGAGTACGTCGTCGCCGGCTGAGTGGGACCGTGTCCCGAGTTGCCGGTGTAATTGCGATCTATCTGCGACCGGACCGGCAACGACTTACGACGGTCCGTATGAGGATTCGCCGTACCGATCGCCTGATGCGGACTGCTGTGGTCAATTACCGTCGATCGCTGACGCGAGCTGGCAGTCGCGGAAAATAGTTACAGCAAACCGTATGAATCACCGCCGGATTCGAACGGACGCGTGAGCATCTACTGCCGTAATCGAACGCCCGTGTGGGCGCTTAGAAGGTCTCGAGGTAGCGGTCGATCTCCCACTGGGAGACGTCGACGAGGTACTCCTCGAACTCCTGGGACTTCGCTTCGACGAACTTCGGGGCGACGTGCTCGCCGAGGGCCTCGTAGATGACCTCGTCCGCTTCTAAGGCGTCGACGGCCTCGCCGAGGTTCGTCGGCAGGGTGTCGATGCCGTACTCCTCGCGTTTGGCCTCGTCGAACTCGTAGATGTTTTCGCGAACCGGGTCCGGGCACTCGAGATCCTTCTCGATCCCGTCGAGTCCGGCGTGGAGCATCACCGCGAACGCGAGGTACGGATTACAGGAGGGATCTGGCGAGCGCAGTTCGACGCGAGAGGCCGCGGGGACGCGTGCGGCGGGCTTGCGGACGAGCGCCGAGCGGTTGCGGTCGGACCAGGCGACGTAGACCGGCGCCTCGTAGCCGGGGACCAGCCGTTTGTAGCTGTTAACCGTCGGGTTCGCGATGGCCGTGATCGCCGGCGCGTGCGCTAAGATACCCGCGAGGTAGGAGTGGGCGGTATCGGAGAGATTGAACTCGTCGTCCTCGTCGTGGAACGCGTTCTCGCCGTCCTCGGTGAACAGCGACTGGTGGGTGTGCATCCCCGAGCCGTTGATCTTCGGAATCGGTTTGGGCATGAACGTCGCGTGGAGGTCGTGCTGGGCCGCGATGGCGCGGACGACCGTGCGGAACGTCGCCACGTTGTCGGCCGTCGAGAGCGCGTCGTCGTACTCGAAGTTGATCTCGTACTGGCCGCGGGCGACCTCGTGGTGGCTGGCTTCGATCTCGAAGCCCATCTCCTCGAGGCCGTAAATAATGTCCCGACGGACGTCGCTTGCGAGGTCCTTCGGTGCGACGTCGAAGTAGCCGCCGTGGTCGGCGGTTTCGGTCGTCGCGTAGCCGTCCTCGTCCTCCTGGAACATGAAGAACTCGGGCTCGGGAGCGAAATTGACCTCGTAGCCCATCTCCTCGGCGCGCTCGATGGCGTTTTTGAGGACGCGGCGTGGATCGCCCTCGAACGGCTCACCGGTCGAGGTATCGTAGACGTCACAGATCATCCGGCCGGCGGCGCTGTCCTCGTCGTTGCGCCACGGGAGGATGGCGAACGTCTCCGGATCGGGAACCAGACGCATGTCCGATTCCTGAATGCGGACGAAGCCCTCGATCGAAGAGCCGTCGAAGTAGATGCCCTCGGTGAACGCCTTTTCGGCCTGGCGTGCAGGCACGGCGACGTTCTTGACCGTTCCGAGGATGTCGGTAAACTGCAATCGGAGGAAATCGACGTCCTCCTCCTCGATCTCGTCCAGTACCGCCTGTTCTGCCGAAGTCAGGTTGTCACCTGTCATCTTATGCTCGGATCAACAAATGGATTCGACTATTAAAGCTCTACTGTTGTGGGCGAATATCCTTGAAACAGCTATGAAACGTGCTTTTGTCCAATTCAACTATTCCATTTTCGAATTTGTCAGACGATTCGTGTGACTCGACCCCATCAGGTTGACGATCGGAGCTATTTCACCGGAAACGAGGTTTACATACACACAGAAGTTTGGCGGTTATCGACCACTTCGAACACGGTGTTCGACACGGCGCTCCGATCGGAACACGTTCGTCGAGTGTGGTCGCTAAATCGGCAAATCGCACCATCACGAGGGTAGGGACGGCTCGACGGGTTCGAAAGACACACTGAAGCTGTCGGCTCAACGTGATCTAGCACCTCGAGACGTCCGGTGGCCACTGAGGAAACCGGAGCGAGATCAGCGGTTTGGGTCGGCGTACGACGGGCGTTCGGCGTACTCGATCGGATCCCGAACGCTGAGTCGCTGAAACGCCTGTAATCGGTAGGCACAGGCGTCACAGGTTCCACAGGCGGGCCGATTCTCCCGGTAACAGCTCCACGTGGATTCGAACGGCACCGCGAGATCGATCCCCCGCTTTGCGATTTCGGTCTTCGATCGGTCGACGAACGGTGCTTCGATGGAGATCTCGGTTTCGGGTTTCGTTCCGGCGTCGACGACGCGTTCGAAGGCGTCGAAAAACGCCGGCCGGCAGTCCGGATATCCCGAGAAATCCTCGCTGTGGGCGCCGACGAAGACGGCCTCGCAGTCCGTGGCTTCCGCATAAGAGACGGCCATCGAGAGCAGGTTCGCGTTCCGGAAGGGGACGTACGACGACGGAATCTCGTCGCGGTCGACGTCGGCGTCCTCGACGGCCATCGCGTCGTCTGTGAGACTCGAGGCACCGATCTCGGCCAAGTGGCCCGTCTCGACGCGGAGAAAGTCGGCCGCCTCGAGTTCCGCGGCGATCGCTCGGGCACACTCGAGTTCGCGGTCTTCGGTTCGCTGTCCGTAGGTGGTGTGTAGGGCGTAGACGTCGTAGCCCCGGTCGCGTGCCTCGTAGGCCGCCGTGGCGCTGTCCATCCCGCCGGAGAGGAGGACGACTGCTCCGGGGCGGTCGTCGCCGTCGGACCGGCTGAGCGAGTCGGAATCGGGGTCGGTGCTGGCGTCGGTGTGCGTATCAGTGTGGTCGGTCATCGGTAGTCATCACCGTTCGGGAGCATCGTTCCAGAGGTCGACGTGTAATCGTGGCGTGTACCGAAACCCGTGGGCTAACGCGAGTTCCGCGACGCGGGTCCGCGTCTCCGCGAGCCGTTCTCGGGTGGCACCCTCGGGCATCAGGAGGACGTCCTCGTCCCGAATCGTCGCGTCGGTCGCGTCTCGAAGCGCGGAGAGCAGTTCGAGGATCTCCGCCATGTCGTCCTCGCCGGTGACGACGAACTTGAGCTGAAATGCGGTCGATTCGACGAGTTTCGAGAGCGCCTCGAGATCGATTCGTGCGTCCTCGTGGCGAGATTCCCAGTCGCCCGCTCCGTCGTTCGTCGGTGTGCGATCCGGCGTCGGCGTGCTGTTCGCGAGTTTCGGACTGATCGAGGCGAGGTCGATCGGCGCGTCCCGGTAGATCGTTCCGTTCGTCTCGACGGTGGTGTGATACCCCCTTCGGGCGAGTTCCGCGAGAAGATCGGCGCTCGAGTCGTGGATCAGGGGTTCGCCGCCGGTCAACACGACGTGGTCGACCGCGTGCGATTCGACTTCGGCGACGATCTCCTCGAGTCCGACCCACGCGTGGGTCGGTTCCCAGGAGGTGTGATAGGAGTCACAGAACCAACAGCGGAGGTTACAGCCGCTCGTCCGGACGAACGCCGAGGGGACGCCGGCGAGTTTTCCCTCCCCCTGGAGGGAACAAAAGAGCTCGTTGACCGGAAGGGCCCCGTCTTCACCCACCCGCTCGGCCGTTCGGTCGTCGACACGGTCGGCGTCGCCGGCGGTATCGGAAACGGGCATCTCAGTGGGCGTTCCCCCCGCGAAGTTCGCGCGTTTCGTCCACCTGTACCGAAACCCTGTGGACGTTCTCTGGAAGGGCGTCCGCGAGTTTCTGCTCTAAGACGACGCTCATCACTTCCGCGGTCGGCGGGTGCTCGAGGACGACGACGGCGTCACCGTCGCCGGTCTCACGGAACGCGTCGATCAGTGGATCGCCACGCTCTACGAGGAACGCGTGGTCCCACTCCTCGATGACGTCCGTGACGTCGCCTTTGTCGACGATCCAGCCCTCGGCGGTGAGTTCTCCCTCGAGTGTGACGGCGATTTCGTAGTTGTGTCCGTGCGGGCGAAAGCACTTGCCATCGTGGTGGAGGAGCCGATGTCCGGTACTGATTCTGATCGGTCGATCGTGACCGACGTGAATCGTTCGTCGGGTTCCGGCGACCGTCTCGTTGGCCGTCGAACTATCTTCTTCGAGTGATCCTGGGGACATACCTGGGTATTATCGCTGGAATACTTAAAGCTATAGTAACCGTCTTCGCTCGATGCACTCTCCCTCGAGAACTGGCGGTCAACACCGGTCATGTGGCCGCTCGAGTGAGAACGGTGAGAATCGTCGCGACGACTGCGATCGTAGCCACCCCACGTCAATGCACACCTGATCGCACGCCCGTTTTGCGACTAGTGTGTATGTTCTTTCAGTTGTGACACGATACTCGACGTGAGAGAGCTACCACATCGCCGATCGGTCCGGAGAGCCCATCACGTACGATGAACGAGAGAGGTGCGATTCGGTGGGATACTGTCACCGATTGCGACCAGATTACTCCCGTGTATATTATCGCAAAAATCGGTTTCCGCAAGTTATAGAATGTCGTCTCCCTAACGTCGAGTAATGAGCGAGCGGAACATTCGGGTCGAGCCGATCGACCGTCAGGCAGTCGAGGACCAAGAAGTCGAAATCGTCGAGCGAAAGGGAATCGGCCACCCCGATTCGATCTGTGACGGCGTTGCAGAGAGCGTCGCCAGTGCGCTCGCCCGCGCGTATCTGGAGCGAGTTGGGACGGTGCTTCACTTTAACACCGACGAGACGCAACTCGTCGCCGGCGAGGCCGCACCCGCATTCGGCGGAGGCGAGGTCGTCGACCCCATCTACCTACTGATCGTCGGCCGCGCGACCAAACGCTACGACGGCCAGACGATCCCCACCGAAACGATCGCGTTACGCGCCGCCCGCGAGTACATAGAGGAGACGATCCCGCAACTCGAGTTCGGCGAGGACATCGTCGTCGACGTGAAACTCGGCGAGGGAAGCGGTGATTTACAGGAGGTCTTCGGCGAGGACGAGGTATCGGTTCCGATGGCAAACGATACGAGCTTCGGTGTCGGGCACGCGCCGCTGACGGAGACCGAGCGGATCGTCCACGAGGCCGAATCGCGGCTCAACGACGAGTTCGCCGAGGAGAATCCGTATCTCGGCCCGGACGTGAAGCTCATGGGCAAACGCGAGGGCGATACGATCGACGTCACCGTCGCGGCGGCGATGATCGACGAGTATATTGCCGACTTGGACGAGTACGCCGAGGCCGTCGAGTCGGTTCGCGAATTCGTCGCCGAGGTCGCGAGCGAACACACCGATCGTAACGTCGAGGTCCACGTCAACACCGCCGACGACTACGAGGAGGGCTCGATCTATCTCACCGTCACCGGCACCTCCGCCGAACAGGGCGACGACGGCTCCGTCGGTCGCGGCAACCGTGCGAACGGCCTCATCACGCCTAACCGATCGATGTCGATGGAAGCGACCAGCGGAAAGAACCCGGTCAACCACATCGGGAAGATCTACAACCTGCTCTCGACCGAAATCGCCGAGGCCGTCGTCAGCGAGGTCGACGGCATCCGCGACCTGCGGGTCCGACTCCTCTCCCAGATCGGCCGCCCGATCGACGAGCCACACGTGGCAGACGTCCACGTCGTCACCGCCGAGGGCGTCGACCTCGCCGACGTCGAGGACGAGATCGAAGCGATCGTCGACCGCGAACTCGCCGACGTCACCGGGATCACGCGTCGCGTGATCGACGGCGACCTCTCGACGTTCTGACGGACTCGGCCGCTCGTTGACGTTCGTTCCGACGCGACCACACCCTCGAGCGATGCGTTTCCACGATCTTTGCCGAATACCCGACGCAGTGGCCGACAGTTCGACCGACCGAGAATTCGATACGCCGACCGGCATGCACACTCCGGGGGTGCGTTCTTTTACCGTCGCACTCGAGTGAGACGACCGTGACGGAACCGCTACGAGGGTGTTCGCGCCGATCGTATCTCCGGAGAGTCGGGGCGACAGGTGTCGGCTCCGGGACAGCCGGACTGGCCGGATGCGGGCGTGAGAACCGAAACGACGAGAGGGGTAACCCCGGCGGTAACGGCGGCGGAGGCGGTGAAACCGACGGCGATCCGTCGATCGGCTACGTGACGTCCGTTCCGCCGACGGTCGATCGACCACCCCGTGAGCCGTCGGTGACCGACTCGGTCGATGGCCCCCTCCAGTCTAACGACTGGTGGACGAGTGCGCTCTTCGATCGGTTCTCGGAACCGCTGTTCGCCCACCCGTTCGTCGCACAGGCGACGGAAGACGGGCTGGCGGTCGCCCGTCCCGTCTCGTGGGAGGCAAGCGGCAGCTACGACGTCACGGAGAACGTGACGTAACCGAACGTCGCCGCCTTCGACGCGGAGCCCGACTTCACCGTATCCCTCGTCGACACCGGGAGATTCAGGGAGGCGCCAGTGGACGGGTGGAGCGACTGGTCCGTGACCCTCGCGTGGGGAGTCGACGACGAACCGCCGCTGCGGTCGACGATCACGATGGGCTGTCCGTTCCTCTTTCTCGAGGCTGACGGGGACGTCGAACTCCGGTTCGACCAGCAACCGGCGGTCTGGGCCGGCGACGACGGGGATCCGATCCGCGGCTTCTCGGTCGGCGAAACGCCGTACGCGGTTTTTGCAGCGGACGGGAGTTCCTGGGAGGGTGTGGAGGGGGCGGACGAGGGAAGTGACGAAACGGACGGAATCAGCGGGATCGACGAAACTGACGAAACCGACGATGACGGTCGAACTTCCGAAGAGGACGCGACGATTCGCCTCGTCGGCGACCTTGAGGAGGAGTTCGTTTCGATCGCGACACTTCCCGAGGCGAGCCAGGAGGCACTTGAGGACGCACGGCGCTACGCCTACAACGCGATCGACGAGACCCGACTCGAGGACGTACGTCGCCGACAACCTGACGGACGACCTGGAGACGGTACGGTTCGACGACGGGTTCGAACTCGCCGTCAGCGTTCACGAACTCGCCGTCGACCGCGGCTGAGCGACGCTTGTACACTACACGGTAAAACCGAGCAGGTTCCAGTACCGGTACACCCACAGCAAGACCGCGAGTGCGACGACGACCGCCGTGTAATGGACTCGACCGGGAAGTCTCCAGAACTCCTCGTGCCACGCTTGCACGGCGTATCCCGCCGAGACGAGCGTCGCAATGGCTGCGCCAAGCGGCAGCGCGAACAACAGGCCGAACCCGCGGGGTGGCACGTCGAACACCGTCGGTCGTCCGAGGGCGTCGAGCAGGATGAACAGTGCTAGGAACGCGACGACGAACCCGAACAGCAATCCTCCTGCCGTCCCCGCAGCCCAGCGCGCACGACGTGGCCCAGGCGAGTCGGAACCCGCCGACGAGGTGCCACGATACCGCCGAACCGCGGCCGCGAGCGGCCAGCCGACGAGTCCCGAGAGGACGACGAGCGTCGACACGAGCGTCGCTCCGGCCTGGACGACTCCCTTCTCGTACCACGAAATTGACGTGTACGGGCCGATTGACCCCTCGAGGGTGAACGCGACGATTTCGCCGTCCTCCTCGTGGAACACGAGCGACTGCCCGCCGTCGATCCGTCGGTACACCAGCGGTTCGATCTCGACCCACCGTTGGACGCTGTGGCCGTCGGTGACCAGCGTTCCGTCGTCCTCAACCCGCACCTCGAGATCGGGTGTGAGCGCCGTGAACAGGGTCTTCTCGTAGGTGGTCTGCGTCGCGCCAGCGAACTGACGGTACGTTCCCACGAGGTCGTCCGCTCGTTCCGGGCGACCGTCCGGCGTCAACTCGCGGTCGGGTTCGGGCACGTACCGGTCGAGAAACTCATCCTCGAACGACGACGTCGGAGCGCCGGTCGCATCGCCCTGAAACGCGACGAACAGTCCGAGGTCGAGTTCGGGAACGAGCACGAGGCTGCTCCCGTATCCGGTACCCTCGCCGGTGTGGCCGAGCAGTCTGACGTCGCCGCGGGTGCGCTCTACGAACCCGAACGCCATCCCGTCGAGTTCCTCGTGGACGGTGAACCACTGCCGGTGCATCTCCTCGGTAGCCTCCGCCGAGAGGATGCGCCCCTCGTCTGTTGCGCCGCCCTCGAGGTGTGCCAGCACGAACTCAGCCATCTCCTCGCCGGTCGACCAGAGCCCGGACGCCGGCGGGACGTTCGACAGCCACTGGGCCTCGTCGAGGTACGCACCCCGCGTCTCCGCATCGAACTGGTCGGGGACGACGTCGAACGTACTCCGGTCCATGCCCAGCGGCTCGAGCACCGATTCCGCGACGGACGCCTCGAACGACGAACCCGAGACGTCGGCGACGAGTTGGCCGGTCAGCGACGCCGCGTAGTTCGTGTACCCGAACCGCTCGCCGGGCGGATAGACCCGATTCGGCGGCCGTTTCCCGACTGCATCCTCGAGCGGTTCTCGGTCCGCCGGATCGCTCACCGTATCGTGTCGCGACCGAATCTCGAACCCCGCGCTGTGGGTCGCCAGGTGCGAGAGCGTGATCGGGTCGTCGTCAGTGTCGGGAATCGACACCGACTCGAGGTAGTCGGTTACGTCCTCGTCGGGGTCGATCGCACCCTCCTCGATAAGCCGCATCGCCGCGGTGTAGGTGAACAGCTTCGAGACGGAACCGGTGTGGATCGGCGTTACCTCCGGATCGATCGGCGCGCCGCCGAACGACGTTTCGCCGTACCCGTTCGTGAGCGCAATCTCGCCGCCGTGGACGACGGAGACGACCGCGCCAGAGGCGTCGTACTCCTCGAGGTCGGCCGCGATGGCGTCGTCGACGAACGACTCGAGGTCCTCGAAAGCGCCCGGTTCCTCCTGGCTCGTCGGTTCGGCCCGCGCTCGGCCCGGAACGCCGCCCGCGCTTGCGGCGACGCCCGCAGCCGCGCTGCCGACGAGAAACCGCCGTCTGGAGAGAGGACCTGACATTAGTTCGGAGTAACATGATGGATGATAAATTAGTTTTGATCGACGGGACGAATGTTGTCGGCTCCTCGCCCACGGTGCTCCGCTCGTAATCCCCTTATAGCTCCCGCCATCTATCCACGACCATGCATCCGCCGGGAGCCGACACCGTCCTCGTCCGCCACGGGGACGTCAACACCAAGAGCAACACGGTCAAGCGGTACATGGAGGGGCTCCTCGCCGAGAACCTCGAGGCGCTGCTGGCCGATCGGTCGATTCCCGGCGACGTCGAGCGCCGGTGGAATCGGCCGCTGATTCACACGACGGAAGAACACGTCGAAGCGGCGACTGCGGCGGCGACGGACGCTTTCGGCGTCGTCTCCGCAAGCCCCACGCTCACCACGAGCACCGAGTTCGACCGGATCCTCGAGGCACTCGCCGACATCGCCCGCGAACGCTACGAGGGCGGTACGTTCGCCATCGACGCCCGGCGGGGGGACAAGCGCCTTCCTTACGACAGTGAGGACCTCGCCAGGGAGGGCGGGCAGGCGGTCTGGGACGCCGTGGCGGGCGAGTTCGACCCCGAAGTTGACCTCGACGATCCAGACCTCACGTTCGGCGTCGAGGTTCGGGAGGATCTCGCCTTTCTCTACCTCGAGTCGGTCTCGGGCCGCGGCGGGCTCCCCCTCGGTGCCCAGGAGCAGGTGATCGCGATGGTCAGCGGCGGGATCGACTCGCCCGTGGCGGCCTACGAGATGATGAAACGCGGCTGTCCGATCGTGCCGGTCTACGTCGATCTGGGCGCCTACGGCGGGATCGACCACGAGGCTCGTGCGATGGAGACGGTCCGAACGCTCTCGCGGTACGCGCCGAACTTCGACACCGAGGTCTACAGGGTTCCCGGCGGTGAAATCGTCGACCTGCTGGTCCGGGAGATGGAACAGGGACGGATGCTCTCGCTCCGGCGCTTTTTCTACCGGGCCGCCGAGACGCTGGCCGAACGGGTCGACGCCCACAGCATCGTCACCGGCGAGGCCGTCGGCCAGAAGTCGAGTCAGACGGTCCAGAATCTCGGCGTGACCAGCCGCGTCACCGACCTCCCGATCCACCGGCCGCTTTTGACCCGGGACAAACAGGAGATCGTTGCGATGGCCCGCGAGATCGGAACCTACACCGACTCGACCATCGACGCCGGCTGTAACCGGGTCGCCCCCGACCGCGTCGAGACCAACGCCCGCCTCGAGCCGCTGCTCGCGGCGGAGCCGGACGACCTGCTCGAGCGGGCAGAAGAGGCGGCGCGGAACGCGGAACTCGTCGAGCCGTAGACTCGTGTAGACCCCCAGACCGTACTCGCTCTCCAATCGGTGGGGCCGCGAGACCAACACTCGATCGACAGTCGGTGCGACCGGGAGACGAAACCCACATTACGGGACCGCACGCACCACCAGATAGTGACCCGCGTCTGTCTCATCGGGGATCCCGACTGCACCCTCCAGTACGAACTCCTCTCTCGAGAGACCTCCCGCGAGGCGCTCGCGACCTACGACCTGACGCGGCCGTTCGAGAACTCGCTGGCCGTACGAACGGTAAGCGTCGGCGCCGCGATCTCGCTTCTGAACGATCTCGACTGGTATCTCACCCGGTTCGTCGACGAGGCGCTCGTCTTCGAGCCGAGCGTCAGCGACGAGGAGTGGCTCTCGCGACCGCTGGCTCGGACCCTCCGCAACGGCGAGGTCGGCCCCGAGGACACCGGCGAGTTCTGTAAGGTCTACGGCCTCGAGCGCGTCGGCGAATCGGACTCGAGCAGTGATTCCGAACCGAACTCGAGCGACGACGGCGAATCCGTCGACGCCGATTCGGGTGACGAGTCCGGTGTGGACGACGCTGGTGGCGTCGCCGGCCCGACTCACCGCCTCGTGGAGCCGCTTTACGTCCGCCGAACGGGCGGCGAACTCCCGGAGTACGACCTCCGAGACGTCGAACAGACGCTCGTCGTTCGACTGACTGAAGCCGAGTACTCGCCGTAGCGGTTCGGCCGACGGAACTGGGGTATCACCGTAACGAGACGGCAGACGGGAAAACCGAGACGGGATCGTCAGTCGAACAGGCCGGTCGAGAGGTACCGTTCGCCGCTGTCCCAGAAGACCGTGACGACGAGCGGACAGTCCTCGACGGCGCCGCCGTCGGTTTCGGGCGAGGCCGGCTGACCGCCGTCGAAGGCCGTCGGCACCTCGGGGCACTCGAGTTCGGGTTGTGCAATCTCGCGAGCCATCCGCTGGGAGACGATGCTCGTCGCGCCACTCGACTGGCCGACGAGGACGCCCTCCTCGCGGGCCAGACGGCGACACTCGTCCTCGGCGTCCTCGAGGCGGACCGTCTCGACGCGGTCGATCAGCTCTCGGTCTAAATTCTCGCTGACGAAGCCGGGTCCCATTCCCTGGAACTCGTCGCTTCCGGGTTCGCCCGTCGAGAGAATCGCGTTTCGCTCCGGTTCGACGGCGACGATCTCCATCTCGGGAAACGCCTCGCGAAGCCGCCGACCGGTCCCCGAGATCGTGCCGCCGGTGCCGACGCCCGCCACGAAGACGTCCACTTCCCGGTCGCCGACTTGCTCGACGATCTCTGCGCCCGTGGTGCGGTAGTGTGCTTCGGGATTCGCGGGGTTGTCGAACTGTCCGAGCTGGATTGCTCCCTCGGCCTCGAGTTCGTCGGCGCGGGCGCGGGCGGTTTCCATGTCGCCGTCGACCAGCTCGAGCTCGGCGCCGTAGGCGGCCATGATCCGTCGACGCTCCTCGGACTTGTCGGCGGGCATGACGATCGTCAGGTCGTAGCCTCGAGCCGCACAGACCAGCGCGAGGCCGATTCCCGTGTTACCGCTGGTCGGTTCGACGAGCCAGTCGCCGGGTTCGATCACCCCCTCGCGCTCGGCCGTCCGGACCATCTCGCGGGCCGGCCGGTCCTTGGCCGAGCCGCCGGGGTTGAACGATTCGATTTTGGCGGCGACGGTCGCCCCCTCCGGCGAGTCGACCTGGACGAGCGGTGAGCCGATCGTGTCCAGGATACTCCCTTTCATTGGCAACCTCTAGTGAGTCGAGCCATAAACCGATGCTGGACGAAGGCAGGACGTGCCGGTGTATTTATCGATGCTCCGACGAATGTCCTCGGTTATATCGTAGCCACTGCAAGGGAGTGTCGTATTCCTACTGTACAAGTCATTGCACACCCGATCGCCGACCCGTCTGGCGATCGGGTGTACATCGTTTCAGTTGTTACTGTAGCTTACAGCACGCTTGATGTTGTAGACGGCACGCATCAGGACGATTTCACGGAACTTACGATATCACTTCGTGCATGCACGGCGTTGCCGAGCGTGCGCTCGATCAGGGCCGATAGACCGCGCAGTGACAAGAATATTTGCGGCAGATCGATGAACTGGGAAGAATCATTCCGATCCCCATAGATAGGTAGAATTATCAAAAGTGTCTCGACGGACGTAGAAATAAATAGCGAATAGTGCTGGAAACATCAGCAATCCCCAGGCAATTACGTCGTTAGCCGCTTGGTCATACAGACGATAGAAGTCATACAGATAATAGAGGAAGACGATTACTCCCGTAACGGCTCCAACGATCCACGCAAGTGGATGTTGGAGATAAATCAAAAATGCGAGAACAAACAGGGTGAGGGCGAGAAGGCCAAATTTGAGGCCTGCAATAGTTTGTGGCTGGATTCCGGATGTAGCTACTGGGCCAGAAAGTTGAGATCCAATTGTGAGTCCGACAGAGATGATTGCGAGTATAACCACAATGGTTCCAACTACAAGTAATTCAAAAGGTGGAAGTCTGGCTCTAACCATTGTTGTCCCGATTAGTTCCTTTTCACCATAATATTTTCTTGTTAATGCTAAATGAGTTGTACCTTCAAAGATCACCCTAGGCGATCATTAACCAGACCACTGACCCTGTTGGGTAATCACTACGATTTCGTTCTCCGGAGATAAGCAGTTGGATCATCACGTCGGTTGATAGGACTGTGACAAGTCGATCAATCAGGACGGGTCCGACGTGAATTTCGACGCGACGGCTACCCTGAACTATCGTCTATTGTATCAGTTGGTGAAAACGTGAGCGTTCAGTGCGAACAGCAGAATGAGTGTCACACGTAGTACATCCACTTATTTATCAGACACATCCTCTCCTGAACTTTTTATAGAATTAGTGTTTCTTGTTGACATGGGCTCGATTACTTCGAAACGGGATATCCAATTTAAACAGACTCCCGAACGCGATCTTCTCGCAAACGTATTCCTTCCTGATACCGCTGATCAGAAACGTACCGTCGTCATCTGTATCCATGGTGGTGTCTGGAACCGTGGCGACAGATCGTTCTTCGATGACCGGTGCCGTACGCTCGCTAAACGGGGGTTCCCCGCGTTGACTATTGATTATCGTCTTTCCGGCGAAGCGACGTATCCGGCTGCACTAAACGACATTAAAAGTGCAGTCCGGTGGATTCGATCGGAACGGCCGTTTGGAACGACTCCTCACCAAGTGATTCTTTGTGGGCACTCCGCTGGTGCCCATCTCGCAGCATTAACGGCGACAACTGCAACAGGTGAGCCGACGATACCGGACGACGGGTACGAAGATGCTGAAACGACGGTTGATGGAATCGTTTGTCTTAGTGGCCCGTACGACCTGCTCGGGGCCACAGAAGACGGTGAAACAGCAGACTTTATGGGCGGGTCACCGACCCAAATCCCCGAGCGGTACCGTGAGGCGTCTCCTCGAGAGCGTGTCACATCTGCACACCCGCCGACCCTGCTCTATCTCGGGGAGGACGACGAGCACCTCACGATGCGCGAAACGCGGGCGTACCGTGACGTCCTCAATATTGCGGGCGTGGACGTCGAATTGTATACACCACCGGGAGACCACTTCTTTTTCACCGAAGAGCCGTGGTTTGAGCGGACAATAATTCAAACGGTGACCTTCATAGAAGAGATGCAGTCCTGACGATCCCGAAGACCGACCGATCGGCTGATGCACTGGATCAACGTGATCCAACTGAAGCCACAGTGTTACACTTATCCGCGATAGTAACAACTGAAACGATGTACACACCGGTCGCCGATCCATCTGGCGATCGGGTGTGCATTGACGTTCAGTGGCTACTATATATTCAGCGGACGAATTTTGGTATATCTTGGTATACGAACTGTTCGAGGCCACCCACACTGCAAAATCAATGCACACTCGATCGTACCTGGCGGTCTGACGTACTGACGCCGCCACATTTCGAATCACCAATCCAGAAAAATCGTGTCCCAAACTGCTTATCGCGATGGGAACTTCGCGTCCCGAAACCGTGCTTTCCCCTTCTCGAATAACCCGGACGGTTTGACCACGTTGTCGTTGAAAAAGTACTCCTCGGCGGATCGGCCGATCGCCCAGGTCGTCCCGGCGGCGACCGCACCGGAGATCGCCTGTCCGCCGACGGGCGCAAGCTGGACGAGCGACCGGGCAACCTCTCGAGCCCCCAGCCCGCCGACGGCCGAGACGCCGACCGCGCTCGTGTAGTCCTGGACGGTCGCCCACTCGAGTTCCCGACAGGAGAAAGATCCGACGAGGGCGACGAGTCCCGCTTGCAGGGAGCTCAGGACGACGATGTCGGCGACGGGCATCGGCGTCGCACCGATCCCCGCGGCGATCGAGCTAAAGCGATTCGTCGTGCTCCGGGCCATCTTCCGCATCAGCCGTTCCCGGCGCTGGGCCTGGTTGAACTGCAATCTCGCGCTGATCGGCAAAAAATCTCCCATCAACCACGACAGGGTCTCGACGTTCCAGTAGGGCTCCTCTTTGACGTACGTCGGGACCACGCCGACGTTCTCCTCGGAATCGAACTCGTAGCCCCGCAGTGGTTGGTTCTCCTCGAAGGCCGTCGGATCCGGTTCCTCGAGCACGCGGGAGACGAAATCCAGGTTCGCCTTGATGTCTCCGGCGAGGGAGGGGTTCGTCTCCGGCGGCCAGTCCCCACCCGGAGAGAGGTGTGTATCGACCTTGTTCAGACAGTAGACGACCGGCGGAAACAGGCTGTCGAGTTCGTCGCGGAGCCGTTCGACGGTCTCGAAGTCCTCCTCGCCGGCCCGGACGTGATCGGGCGTCATCACGTGAATGGCGATATCGGGACGGTGCTCCTCGAGATCGCGTTTCATGAGCGAGACGGTGTCGGCGGGAACGTCCCCGTCCGGCGGGACGCTCTCGAACAGCCCTCGTGAGTCGACGACGTCCCAGCTCGCGTACCGGTCTGGAAAGGAGATGTGATAGAGCTCGGACTCGACGGTCGTCGGCTCGACGCTTCCCACGTCGGCGGCGGCTTTGTTCGCGAGGGCGTTGATCAGCGATGACTTGCCGGCGCCGGAGCGCCCGAACAAGTACAGCCGCGGCGGCCTCGAGTCGTCGATCAGGTCGTCCATCTCGTTGAACGCCGGACCCAGAACGTTGTTCACGACGAACTCCCGATTTTCCTCGCGTATCGGAGCCGATTCGACGAGTCGGTCTAGCTTCTTCCGGAGGGCTTTGAACTTCGCTGGGTCGACTGCCATCGACTGTACTGTCGTGATCGACGCTTGAAAAGCCATCTGCCGACGAGGAGTTCGACGTCCGTCGTTGGTGTGAACGCTGACGGTTCACCAGGCCGCGGCCGTCCCCCGAGAAACACGACCGATAATACTCCGAATAGATCTATCTGAAGATCGGTCGCTCCACCGGCTGTTCCCGGTGGTGACGACGGCGGATTCGCGACCGGTTTCTCACCGAGTTCTGTCCGACAGTATAAGCCCCTTGGCGCGTAATCCGTGCGTATGAGTCTCGAGACGATGAACCCGAATCCCGCGTGGGACGCCGCGTCCTACGAGGACGCCGTCGACACGCTCGAAGAATACAACGACGAACTCGTCTATACGGTCTGGGGCGGCGACTGGTGTAAGGACTGTCGCAAACTGCTCCCGGACTTCGGCGCGGCGATCGAGGCGGCCGGCGTTCCCGAAGATCGCATCGAGGAGGTCGCGGTCGACCAGGACAAACAGGGCCCCGGCGTCGACGAGTACGGCGTCGAGTACATTCCGACGATCGTCGTCGAACGTGCGCCGACCGGTTCGGACGACGACGGCGAGGAGATCACCCGGTTCGTCGAGGAAGAGGATCTTCCGCCGGCGATCTGGCTGGCTCGAGAGATCGAGTCGACGCTCGAAAACGCCTAACACGTACGCTTACGCCCGTTGCGTTCGCACCAGTTCGACGCCGCTGACGTCGAAGCGGGCGCCGCCGCCGTTGCTCTTGCTGACCGAGAGCTCCCAGCCGTGGGCGTCGACGATGGTGCTCACGATGTCGAGCCCGAGACCGGTTCCGTCGGCCGACGAGTAGCCCCGCTCTAAGACGTCGGCGCGTTTCTCGGGCGGGATTCCGGGCCCGTCGTCGGCGACGTAAAAGCCGTCGGCTGTGGTTCCAACCTCGATCGTCGCGTCGGTTCGGCCGTGTTCGACGGCGTTTCGAAACAGGTTCTCGAAGACACTCGAGAGCCGTTCTACGTCGGCGACGACCACTGCTTCCTCGTTGCAGACGACGAGTTCGGCGTCCGGGCACGCGACGACTGACCACGCGTTTGCGACGACACTCGAGAGCCGGACCTTGCTCGGATTCTCGAGTTCTTTTCCCTCTCGAGCGAGCGACAGAACGTCGGAGATGAGTGAGTCCATCCGGTCGAGAGACTCCCGGGCGTGCTCGACGTGTTCTCGATCGGCGTCGGAAACTGCGGGTTCGAGCAAGTCGAGTCGACCCTGTGCGACCTGGAGTGGGTTTCTGAGATCGTGGCTCACCACGCTCGCGAACCGCTCGAGGCGCTCGTTCTGTTGTTCGAGTCGTTCGAACTGACGACGACGAACGAGGAGGTTCGTGAGCCGTCGGTGGAGGACGTCCTCCCGAACCGGTGCCGTAATCACTTCGTCGACCAGCCGATGGTCACCGTCCGAATCGGTCGGATCGAGGTCGATTCGGGTGCCCTCCCGTCGGACGAGGACGACCGGCGAGAACGACGAGGACGCCTCCAGGGATTCGAGGCGGTCTCGGTAGGTCGGAACGGAGAAGTCGTCGACCAAGACGACGTCGCCGGTCAACTCCGCATCGTCCGTACGGACCTCGTAGCGCCCCTCGAGAAGCTCCGCGAGCGCCGTTCGGTTCGCGTCGTCTTCGATCAGAAGCTGGACCGTTCCGTCTTCTACGCTCATCGGCGGATTCCTCCGCCCGTTCGTCGGTCGGGCTCGTCGGGGGCGAGAACCGTCACAGTTGAATTCGGTCCGTCCGCTACTTTGGGTTGTTGGCCGTTGGCCTGCTCGTCGGCGTCCCCTCGAGGATCCCTTCGACGCCGGTTAGGGGCTCGCCGACGACGATCCCGTCCGGGGTGATCTCGAACTCGCGGATCGTCCGCTCGAAGTTCCCGGCGCGCTTTTTCAGGACGCCGATTCCTTTCCGAAGCTCGCCGTCGGTCTCGATGTAGTTGAGGAAGACGACGTTGTCGGCGATGTAGCTGATGTTCGCACTCGTCGCGCTCGGCATGCCGGTGACCTGGTCGGTTTCGTCCAACAGGAGGACGGCCACGTTCTCGCTTTTGAGGTACCGAATCAGCGCGTGGAGTTTCCGCCCGAGTGTGGACTCCTCTCCCTGGAGGGCGACTTTGTACCCCTCGACGCCGTCGATCATGACGATCCCCGTGTCGGTCGTTTCGACGCGTTCTCTGACCCGTTGGGCGAACTCCTCGGCGGAGAGCGCGAGCGGCTCGACCGCCTCGACGGCGAGCGTTCCCGCGGCCTCCATCTCGCTGACCGGGATGCCGATCGACTCCGAGCGGTGGACGAACGTCTTCGGAGACTCCTCGAAAAGGTACGCGACCGGGTGGTCGCCACGACCGGCGGCTTCGCCGAGAAACTGCGTTCCGACCGTGGACTTTCCAACTCCGGTCGGTCCGGCAACGAACGTCGCCGTTCCCCGCTCGAGGCCGCCGTCGAGCAACGCGTCGAGTTCGTCGATTCCGAACGGGAGACGTTCCGGCCCGAACTCCGCTGCGTGTCCGGTCGGAAGCAGGCTCGGATAGACCTCGAGACCGGTCTCTCTAATCTCGAGTCCGTGGGTGCCGTCTCGCTGGCCGATCCCGCGGTGTTTCGGAACGGATATTCGCCGCCCGCGGTCGCCGCGTTCGAGTTCGACGACGCCGTCGCTCAGCGACCGAACCTCGTTGTCGTTTCGCGACGCCGCGGGGGTCATCGTGGCGAGTACCGTCGTTCCCTGCCCCTTCAGAAAGCGCATGAACGAGATCAATCGCTTGCGAAACTGGTACTCCGAGGGCTCGAGGTACTGCAGTTGTGAGATCGGATCCAGCAACACCCGATCCGGGTTGATCTCCTCGATCGCTCCGCGAATCTCCTCGATGAATCGCTCTGACTCGAGATCCCGTGAATCGACCAGGTCGTAGGCGTTGTCCGCGTCGAAAAAGTCGGAGTCGGGTCCGAGGTCGAGAAAATTTGCCGAGTCGAGGTCGATGCCGAAACTCGAGGCGTTCGCGACGATCTCCGAGCGTGACTCCTCCCCGTGGACGAAGAGAACGGTCTCCTCGGCCGCTATCCCGGTCTGGAGGAACTCCATACCGAGGAGCGTTTTCCCAGTTCCGGGTCTCCCGACGACGAGATAGAGTCTGCCCGTCACCAGCCCGCCGTAGAGAATCTCGTCGAGTCCGGAAACCCCCGTTTCGATCGTCGGCAACTCCGTATTCATCCGCCGACCGTCTCCGTGTCGATACTCATATCGTGACCGTTCTAGAGGGGCGAGTGTCGAATAAAGCTACGGGTAGACGATTCGGTCGCAACCAGCCTCAGACCGCGTCGCGTCCGCGGGAGATCGGGGTACGGTTTGGGCTATATCGGGGCGTCGGATCCCGACTCGGGTCCGCCCTCGAGCCACTCGAGGGCGCCCTCGACGTCGTGAGTCGGCGGCGAGCACGTCCGATCGTGACAGACGTACAGCGTCGGTTCGCCGTCGCGGGCCTCGCGCCCGGCCCAGATCGGCGGTGTATCGTCGAGATCGAGTTCTGTGAGCCACGCCTCGAGGTCGTCGTCGGTCGGCGGTCTGCGGGCGAACAATCGGTTCGGGAGGTATCTCGAGGCGAACCCGTCGCGCCACTCGTCGGGGACGTCCTCGGCGGCGACGGTCACCTCGAGCAGGCCGGACTCGAGACGGTCGGCGCCGAGACAGAGCGTCGCGTGCTGGAGCGCGTTCGTCTCGAGGCGGTTGGCGTGGGTCTCGAGGACAGTCGCGGCGATTTCCTCGAACTCGTCGGCCGCGAAGCCGTCGAGTGCGAGCAGGACTTCGACGGCGACGCCCGCGGCGGAGGGAGTCGACTGGTCACCCAGCTCCTGTGGCCGCGTGACGAGCGATTCGCCGCTTTCGGGCGTAAAGTACAACGTTCCGCGGCCTTCGTCCCAGAACTCGTCCTCGATCACGCGGGCGAGGTCGAGCGCGAACGCGAGGTGGGAGTGGTCGCCGGTCGCCTCGTAACAGGCAAGCGCCCCCCGTGCGAGAAACGCGTAGTCCTCGAGGTACCCTTGCACTTTGACGTCCCCGTCCTTGAAGCGTCGCGAGAGCCGTTCCGAATCGGCGTCCCAGAGCCGTTCGCGGACGAACTCGAGGGCGTCGACAGCCATCTCGGCGTAGT
Organism: Natrarchaeobius versutus; assembly: GCF_041205745.1. NCBI lineage: Archaea > Methanobacteriati > Methanobacteriota > Halobacteria > Halobacteriales > Natrialbaceae > Natrarchaeobius > Natrarchaeobius versutus. The sequence goes on from NZ_JBGFCC010000001.1 coordinate 90,932, forward strand.
CGTCCTCGCCGAGGACGAGCGCGGCTTCCGCACAGGTCGCGATCATCATTCCGTTCCAGCCGGCGAGGACCTTCTCGTCGCGACGTGGTCGCGGTCGCTCTTCGCGGGCCTCGAACAGCCGCGCTCGAGCGGACTCGAGACGGTCCCGAACTTCGTCCTCCGCGAGGTCGTGGCGGTCGGCGAGTTCGGACATCGAGGTCGTCCGGTTGGGCTGGTTCGTCCCCTCGAAGTTCCCCGACTCCGTGATATCGTACCGGTCACAGAACAGGTCGACGTCGGTCTCGTCCTCGAGTACGTCCCGGACCTCGTCGGGCGTCCAGACGTAGAACGCGCCCTCCTCGCGCTCGCCGGTTTCTGGATCCTCGCTCTGGGCGTCGAGCGTACTGAAGAAGCCGCCCTCCTCGTGGGTGAGTTCACGCTCGAGGAAGGTCAATGTCTCCGCGACGACCTCGGCGTACCGGTCCTCGCCGGTCAGCTGGTAGCCGGCGAGCAGTGCCCGCGGGATCTCCGCGTTGTCGTAGAGCATCTTCTCGAAGTGGGGCACCGTCCAATCGCGGTCGACGCAGTAGCGATGAAAGCCGCCGCCGACGTGATCGTACAGTCCGCCCTCGGTCATCGCGTCGAGTGACTCCTCGAGTACGTCGCGATAGCCCTCCTCGCCGGTTCGATCGTACGCGCGGGCGAGTACGCGAAGCCGGGAGGGCTGGGGGAACTTCGGTCCGTCGTCGCCGAAACCACCGTAGCGCCGGTCGGCGCTCCGTCGAGCCGCGTCGGCGGCCCGCAACAGGACGTCGCTCGTCGGCGGTTCGTCCGCGCCGATCGAAGCGGGCGTCTCCTCGAGTTGACTTTTGGCGGCCTCGGTCCACTGATCCGCGCGGTTTTCGACCTCCTCGCGATCGGTCTGCCAGGAGTCGACGAGCTTCTCGAGGATGTCGAGGAATCCCGGCTGGCCGCGTTTTTGCTCTTTCGGGAAGTACGTTCCGACGTAGAACGGGCGTCCGTCGGGGGTGAGCCAGGCTGAAAGTGGCCAGCCACCCCGGCCGGTGACCAGATTACAGACCGTCATGTAGATGCTGTCGACGTCGGGACGCTCCTCGCGGTCGACTTTGATCGGGACGAACTCCTCGTTGAGGAGCTCCGCGACCTCCTCGTCCGCGAAACTTTCCTCCTCCATCACATGACACCAGTGACACGCCGAGTAACCGATCGAGAGGAAGATGGGAACGTCGCGCTCGCGAGCGGCCTCGAGGGCCTCGTCGTCCCAGGGTTGCCAGTTGACGGGGTTATCGGCGTGCTGGTGCAGATACGGACTCTCCTCCTCGTCGAGCCGATTGCGCCGCGTGGGTTCGGTCATGGCCGAGCCTAAGAGGGGGTCATGTAAAAGGACGTGGTAATGTTGGTTGGTAACGATGGTTGTGATCGGCGATCGAGACCGTAGACGTGGGGCGATCCCAGCGAGATTGGTGGTGTACTCGAGTCACGCCGACGAGCCGATCGGCGGAGCCACCGTCGTTCGATCACACGCTCGTCCGATTTCGACAGGATGGACAGTACATCGAGTCGGTTCGCTGGATCATGTAGGCTTCGTCACAGTGTGGGCAGAGACAGCCGACCGAAACGTCCGACTCCCGAGCGAGTCCGCGCACGGTTCGTTCGAGACGCGCCTGTTCGCGCTCGAGTGACTCGAGTCGGGCCTCGAGGTCGTCCGGGTTCGGGTCGTCTCGCTCGTGACGGATCGTCGGTGCCGCATTTAGTGGAATCATTATCTGGTATGGATTGCTGTCACGGCACACCCGCGGAAGTCGCGGGCGCGCCGGAGCAGACTGATCGTCGTCTATCGAAGACAGTCGATAACCGGCCAAAAGGTCGCCTCCAACGTGTGATGGGAGACCGATGCCGACCGTCGGACGAACGACCTCGCGGCGGGTGTCGACCGAGGCGTGACGTGAGCGTCAGATACCGAGTCGATCCGTGACGGACTCGAGAGTGGTTTCCGATTCCGAAATCCTCGCCCAGAGGATCAACGCCGGCGGTAACGCGACGACGGACGCGACGAACGAGTAGAACACGCTGAGTGCCATCAGCAAACCGAAATCACCCAGAACCGGTGTGATCGCGAACGCGAGCGCACCGGTACCGATCGACGTCGTGAGCATACTCCCAGCGAGCGCGCCGCCGGTCCCCGAAAGCGTCGTCGTGAGCGCGGGGACCGGCTTCGAGAGCTGGTTGTACTCGTCGATGAACCGCGCCGTCGTGTGGACCGAGTAGGCGATTCCGATCCCGATCGAAATCGAGAGGATCGTCGCCGTCAGCGCGTTCAACGGCATGCCGAGCAGTCGCATCGTCCCGATGAGACACGCGACCGCGATCGCGATCGGGAACACGTTGACCACGCCGAGCAACGGCCGCCCCTCGAGTACCGCGTACGCGATCACGAGGAACACCGCAGTCAGTCCGATCGCGAGCATCATCCCCTGAATCGCCGACGCGAAGATGATGTCGCTGACGGCGTCGAAGACGACGATCTCGCCGGTCGCGGTCGATCCGTACCGGAAGTCCTGTGCGAACGTGCCGGCGTCCGCCGCAACCTCGCTCTGGCTGGCGTCGGCGTCGACGGCGTACTCGAGTTTCGCGCCGCGGCGGTCCGCCGTGAGATACTGTTCTGCCTCCGCGCCGGCCGGTGAGGCGAACAGTTCGTCGTACACTCGATCGAGGTTCCGATCGGGAATCCCGTTCCCGCTTCGGTCGTTTCGTTCGACGAGCGCGGCGAACTCGGGGTCTTGCTCGGCGTACGACTGGATCACCGTGACGATGCTCTGGGCCTCCGCCTGTCCGCCGTCGCCGACCGCCAGACTACTCGGCGGGTCGTCGTTCGGCGCCTCGAGGGCTTCTAACGCGTGATCCTCCTCGAGAGGCCCCTCGACGTATATCGTCACCGACTCGTCCTGGTTCGTCGCGAACCGATCCTCGAGTAGGTTGATCGTCCCGGTGATCGTGTACTCGCCGGGAGCGAACGGTTCGGGAACGTACTCGACGTATTCCGGCTGTTCTTCCGGCGGCAGGAAGTCGTCCTCGTCGAAGGTGGTGTCGACGCCCGCACCGTAGCCCGCCGCGCCGACGCCCACGAGCAAGAGTGCGAGGACGAAAACGACCGGCGCACGTTGGCTTACGGTCGCCGGGATCGACAGCAACTGCCCGAACGACGACTCCTCGGAGGCGATCGGCGTGGAGTCGAACTCGGGCACGCCGAATCGCTCTCGGAGGCGATCGACCTCGAGTTTCGTCGCGGGAAGGAAGAATCCAAAGATGAGGAACGTAAAGACGATCCCGACGCTCGAGGCGATCCCCATGTCGCGGATCGGAGCCAGATCGGAGACGACGTTCGCCCCGAAGCCGAAGACGGTCGTCGTCGTCACGATGACGAACGCGATCATGAGCTGGTTGTTCGCGGTTCGCATCGCCGTCACCGGCTCGACTCCGTCGACGATCTCCTCGCGGTAGCGGTTGACGATGTGAATCCCGAAGTCGACGCCGACCGCCAGCAACAGGACGGGAACGGCGATCATCATCTGGCCGAACGGAATCCCCGCGTAGCCGAGAAAGCCGAACGTCCAGACGACGGTCATCACGAGCGCGAGCAGTCCCAACACGAGGTCGACCGGATCCCGGTAGGCGACAGCGAGAAACGCGAGCAACAACAGGACGACGATCGGCATCACGATCGCCATCGAGTCCTCGATGATGTTCTCGAACTCCTCGTCGATGATGCCGGATCCGAACGCGCGCAGATCGGTGGGTTCGTCGTCGGCGATCGACTCGACGGCTCGCTGGGTATCCGTCAGATCGTCGTCTCCGAACTCCCCAGGAACGTCGTGATCGATGACGATGATCGCCGCCGACGCGGAGGCGTCGTTCGGGTTGAAATCCTCGGAGACGATACTCGCAAACGCCGGGTCGTCGGCGAGCGCCCGGATCGTCCGGTCGACCTCGGCGTTCGTTGCCCCCTCGAGGACCCGCCGTTGTTCGGCCGCCGTCTCCGCTTCGGGGTCGATCGCCTGGGCGACGACCGTCGCCGGACCGTCCGCCGACTCCATCCGGAGGTCGTCACGCTGTTCGACCCGCTCTAAAACGACGAGCGAGCGAACCAGCTCCTCGCGGGTTAGGACGTCGGTTCCGGTGTGGACCAACTGTGTCGATTCTTCACCGGTGTCGAACGCACCGTCGAACTCCTCGTCGACCGCGTCGAGGGCGTCCTGTTCGGGAATCCCGTCGGTGAACGCGTCCATCTCCCCCTCCTCGGATTCGATGGCCGTCATCCCGCCGGCGAAGATCGCGGTGAGAACGAGAAAGACGACGATGACCGCCTTCGATCGATCGACGATCGTCTCGTTGAGTCGTGCGGTCGCCTCGTCGATCCGCGCTCCTGGCTCTCTCATCGTGTTTCTCTATTTCCGCCGGTAGACGTACGCGCCGGCACCCAGCCCGAGGCCGGTCAGGACGATCGTTCCGATCAGGAAGCCGGGTATGCCGCCGCCGCTCTCACCGACCTCGATCGCGACGCGGCTGGTGTCCGAAAGCTGACTGTTTCCCCGTTCGTCGTCGTACCGGAAGTCGAAGGAGACCGGATACGTCTTCGCCACCGCCGACGAGTCGGCGCTCAGGTGGAAGGTCATCGTCACGGTCTCTCCCGGCTCGAGTTCCTCGACGAACCCTTCGTCGTCGTCGCTGTCGAGGGGGTCGTCGGCGAACAGTCGCGCCTCGACGTCCGTGACGGTCTCATCGAGGTTGTTCGTCACCTCGACGGTGACGTGTTGTTCGTCGCCGGCGGCGATCTCTCGCTCGAGAACGTCGACTTCGAACTGATCGCGCTTTGGCTCGACGTCCGCGACGACCTCGAGGTCGTCGTAGTGGCGCTGTTCGAAGTCGGCGTTACGGTACTGGACCGCGAGATCGATCGTCCGTGCGACGGGTTCGGCCCCGCCGCTTACCTCGAGGGGGAGCCGGAACGACGCCGACTCGCCGGCCTCGAGCGATCCCACGCTCACGCGTTGTTCGATCGGGATCACGTTCGGTGACTGCTCGGCGAACCGGACGACGACATTTTCCGCGTCGCTCGGTCCGTCGTTGACGACGACGCCGTGAAGGTCGCCATCCTCGCCGACGTAGAGGTCGGATTCGACGTCGGTCACCGAGAACTGCTGTTCGGTGTGGGGGGTAACGCCGACCGACGGACTCTCGTCGACGCGCTGTAGCCCGTCGCTGGTCTTGAACTGGACGGTGCCATCGAGCGTGTAGCCACGAACCGGCGCGTTCGGCGCGACGCTGACGTCGTACTCGACGGTCACCGACTCTCCGGGCGACAGTTCGTCGATCCACGCCGAATCCTGTGCGCTCTCGCCGAACGCGAACCCTCGACTCGAGGACTCGAGGACGACGGTGACGTCGCGTGCGGTCTCGTCACCGACGTTTTCGACGGTCGCTTCCATCGTCCCGGAGTCGCCGACCTGTGCGTCGGTCTCCGCGCCGGTGATCGTAAATCGTGCTTCGTCGTCGACTTCGACGTCGATGGACGTCGACAACGTTCGCGACCGATCGTCGGTGACGCCGTTTCCGGATCGCTGGTAGGTGTGGGCGTAGGAGACGTCGAGGTCGATCGTGTACGTCCCCGCGTCGACGTCGTCCGGAACGCTGATCGCGAGGGGGACCTCGTTCGGTTGGTTCTCGGTGACGCTTCCGACCGATACCTCTCCGCTCTCGACGGTGAGCGGAGTCCCGCCCGCGTCGGCGTCGACGCGGACGTTCCGAGCGGTCGTCACGAGCTCGCGCTGATCCGACGGCCCGAGCCTGAGGTGTCCGCTGTTCGACACCTGGAGGGGAACCTCGTTCGTCTGTCCCGACTGGAGTTTCGGTTCCGGCGCATGGACTTCGAGGTCGGGCTCCCCGCGGATGAGCGTTCGTTCACCCGACGGCTGTTGCTGTCGTTGCAACGCCGGTTCGGACTCCGTTCGAACCGATTTCGTCACGGTCTCCCCGAATTCACCGTCGTCTGCATCCCCGTCTGTGACCGACTCGAGCGCACCGTTATCCCCAGCGTCGGCCGCGGTCGATCCACCCGCCAGAACGAGACCGGCCGCGCCGGTGATCACCGCGAGCGCGACCACGACGACGATCCCGACCGTTCGTTCGTTCATCCACCAACCCTCCACCGCCCGCACCGACGGTCGTTTTGACAGCGGCCTGGGAACCGCTCCGGGTTCTCGCTGTGGAGGCGCTGTGGGCGGCAATCTCGTTCGATCCCTAACGTGTCCATACTGTATAGAGAAACACAAAAACAAAAAATGTTTTGATTCATGGGTTCCTACATTCTCGCATTCACATGCTCGAGACGGACGACACCGGTCACGCGACACCGAACGAGCGATCCCGTATCGGAGTGGAATCGAAATACACACACCAACGACCGACGACCCAACGACTATCGCGATGAAGGGGTTCAGCGACGAGGAACGCGACCGTATCAGGTCAGACTTGCTCGAGGAGGGTCGAACGCTGTTCGCGCGATTCGGACTCGAGCGAACGCGAATCAAAGACATTACCGAGGCGGTCGGAATCGGAACGAGCACGTTCTACCAGTTTTTCGACTCGAAAGAACAGCTGTACGCCGAGATACTCATCAGGGAACGCGACCGCCTCGACGAGAAGATCGCCGATTCGATCACGGACGTCGACTCGCCTCGCACACAGGTTCGGCTCACCCTTCGAACGCTGCTCGAGGAGGTCGAAACCAACCCGCTCGTCCATCGGTTCGTCGTCGACGGCGAACTCCACTCCCTCCAGGATCGACTCTCGGACGACGAAAAACGAGCGCTCAGCGAGAACATCCGCGAGCGGGATTTCAGATACGCCGAGGAGTGGACGGCCCATTCGACGTTCAAATACGACGATCCGACGGCGATCAGTTCGTTGTTCCGAATGCTGATCTTCGTCAGCCAGTGTAAGGACGCCTTCCCGGTCGACGACTGTTCGCCACAGTACGAAGCGACCCGGGATCTTCTGATCGACGTGGTCGTCGACGGTCTCTTCGACGACGATAGTAACAACTGAACCGATTGACAGACCGTTCGCAACCGCCGCCAGGGGATCGGCTTCCGACCGATCCCCGTGTAGACAGTCCCAAGTGGATGTGCAATGACGTTCAGTGGCAACTATCGTTTCACGTACGTGTGAAAAATATCGGGGCTGGTTCGTCTGTCTCGCGGCCTCACCGCGACGGAGCGGCGTCCGGCGCGAACTCGTCGACGAGGTACTCGAGCGTGCGATCCATCCGCTCGATGTGATCGGTCTGGGACTCGACTTCGGTCGCGATCGCGCCGGTGTCCTCGGCGATGTTCTCCGCGCTGGTGACCGTCTGATCGACCATACTCGCGACCTCCTCGGTGCTCGAGGCCTGCTGGTCGGTCGCGACGGCGACCTCCGAAATTCCGTCGGAGACGTCCTCGACGGTGTCGTGGATCTCGTCGAACGTGTCGACCGCTCGTTCGATCGACTCGATACCCTCCTCGATTCGGTCGTTGTTCTCGTCTAAACTCTCGACTGCAGTCGCGGTGCTCTCTTCGACGTCGCGGATCATCCCTTCGATCTCGCTCGCACGCGCCTGCGAATCCTCGGCCAGCGATTTCACTTCCGAAGCGACGACGGCGAAGCCGTCGCCCGCTCTGTCGGCGTGAGCGGCCTCGATAGAGGCGTTGAGGGCGAGCAGGTTCGTCTGATCGGCGATGTCGTTGATCACTTCGATGATCTCGTCGATCTCTCCGACGCTTCGCTGGATCGCGCTGACGTCTTCGGTCACTTCGTTCGCCGTCTTCTGGATCTCCTCCATCGCCGTCCCGATCTCCGTCGCCGACTCTTGGCCGTCCTCGGCTAGCTCGCGGGCCGACTCCCCGGCCGATGCGACTTCCTCGGAGGACGACGCGATCTCTTCGACCGCCGCCGAGAGACTCGACATCTCCTCCGCGACGAGCATAACAGACTCGTACTGTTCGGAGGCCTCCGCGTGAATCTCCTCGAGTCGGTCGCTGATCTCGCCGGTACTCTCGCCGAGTTCCGCGATCGACTCCTGCATCTCCGCGGCGTCGCCGTTGTCGTAGTCTGCGTCAGTCTCGAGGTTCGTGACGGCCGACGTGTCGACGTCGGTGTCGACGTCGTCTTCGATCTCGTTGCGATCGGCCAGTTTCGACGAGTTATCGAACGACACGACCGAAGTCCCCCCGAATAAGCCCACACGACTCTTCACGCTCACCGTTCGATTCGAAATAATTTTTACCTCTTCTGAATTGCTGGTTCATCGATGTATCACGTCCGGACGGTCTGGAGTAAAGACTGTCGGCCAACAACGTTGGTATCGGCCGAGTAAACTCCTGGGAACCGAAATAACGTTTCCGAGGAAGCGCCCGATCGGGTTCTACTGTGCGCTCGCCGCGTCGACGACCCGCCCGAGGAACAACACGGCGTCCGTTGGCCGATCCCGGACGAAAAACAGGAACGGCCGGTCGGCGGTCACCGTCGGCGGACCGGATCCCAGTCCACCGGAGAATCCCGTCGCGGCGACCGCTTCGGTTCCCTCCTCGTCGACCGAGACGTACGCCTCGTGGTAGACGTCGAAGAGGTAGAGGTCGTCCGCCCCGGCGTCCGTCGGCGCGACACCTTCGAAGTTTGCCGCCTCCGGATCGAACGGATCGGACATCCCGAGTTCACCGAGGACCTCCGCGAGTTCGAACTCGACGTCGAACTCGAACTGGGGGAGCTGGATCATGGCCTCTCGCTTTTCGAGCGCGTCGAAAATCTCGGCGATCCGATCGGCGTCGAGGTCGGCCTCGAACGTCTCGAAGGCCTCGCCGGTCCTCTCAGCGTCGGGATCGGCCTCGGACGGCCGGGGAACGACGACCACCATGCTCACCTCCTCGCCGACGTACGGGAGTTCGAGCGCCCGGTAGTCCTCACCGTAGGCGTACGGAAAGTCGTCGGTCTGACTCATCATCTGAACCTCCTCGGTCGAGCCGTCCAGCGCTGTGAACGTCCGTTCGTGGGTGTCGTCGGGATCGAACGCCTCCGCCCAATCTGCGAAGAGTGCGACTGCGTTTGTCACCACGAGCCGCGTCGTCTCGGTCACCGAGCCGGGTGGAAGGAGTTCGTCGATCCGGCCGTCGGTCGCCTCGTCGACCCACTCGTTTACCTCACCTCGAGCGGCGTTGCGATCGTCGACGAAGTCGAGTTCGCGGAGGCCGGTTCCATAGTTCGACTCGAGGGTCTCCAGAAACTCCTCGCGATAGGGGTAGCCGTCCTGTCCCCACAACGCGTTAGCGACGGTGAGATCGAACTCGTGTCCGCCACGGAGTCGGTCGACGACCCCAGGGGTGGCGGCGTCCTCGGCCCGTTCGTTCAGATCGTACTGGAGCGCACCGACGGCGGGGTGGAGGTCGTCTTCGGGTGGGAACTCGAGCGTCTCGGTCAGCTGACTGGCCGTCTCCTCGCGAGCGCCCGCTCGAGCCATCGCGAGTGCTGCGGCGATGCTCACCGGCGAGAAGACGACGTTCGCGTTCGGTTCGCCGTTCGCGAACTGCCGGAGCATCGCGGTCGCGAACTCGGTATTACCGCGAATCAGTTCCTCGAGGTGTACGTCGGTTGCCGCGGGTCTCGTCTCGGGACCGAGGTCTCCCTCGGGGCCGGCGCGGGTGTGCCAGAGGAGGCCGCCGCCACCGACGCCGACGCCGAGGAGGGCAAGGGCGTGTCGGCGTGAGAGCGTCACGATTGTCGAGTAAGGGAAGTTACAGGTATAAATGAATGGGTTCGAACGGGCGACCGTCGCTGAAAATCGGTTCCGGTATCCCGCGCCCCGTCTGTGGTTACACCGGTACACCATTACAACGAGCCTACTCAATCGTCGGCCGGTCCGGCGTCGGGCCGGTAGGCCTCACTAATCGACTTCCAGACGCCGGACCGGAACCGCCAGTAGTTGAGAACGGCGGGTATCGCGGCCTCTCCAAGGAATGCGAGGTACAGTCCCCAGTACCCCAATTCCGAAACTGCGCCCAGGTACGCCACCGGAACGGCAACACAAAACATCCCCGTAAACTGGCTCACGAAGGGAATCGTCGTATCTCCGCTGGCCTCGAGCGGCCCCGCCGTCGCGCTCGCGACGGACTGGAAAAGCATCGCGACACAAGCCGCATACACCAGGTTGACGGCGATCGGAATCTCGCCACTCGCCGGATCGTCGGAGAACAACGTGACGATATCGTGAACGAAGATCGCGACGACAACTGCAAACACCGCGTAGGTGACCGTCGAAAACAGGACGATATCCCGGCCGTAGTCCTCCGCGACCGTTTCGTCGTTTCGTCCCAGCGCTTGGCCCACCAGACTGGAGGCCGCCAACCCGAACCCCCACCCGGGTGCGTTCATCAGACCCCAGATCCGCCGGGCGATCACGTATGCGGCGACCGTATTTTCCCCGTACATGTCGAGGATACCGAGCATCGGGAACTCGAAGGCGGCCCAGACGAGACTGCGCAACCCGATCGGCGTGCCGATCGTCACGAGATCGGCTAGCACGTCCGGGTCCAGATACCGTCCGGTTGGATCGATCGTCACGGGGAACGCGCCGATCCACGGAAGGCTCCCCCGGACGAGACCGATCGCAAATGCGGCGGCGACGGCGACGTTCGAAACGGTTGTTCCGAGCGCCGCCCCGGTCACCCCGAGTCCGATGCCGAAGATGAATATCGTATTCAAGACGATATTCACCATCGCGCCAGTCACGCGAATCTGCATCGCCGTGTACGAGTCGTCACACCCCATCAACACACGGCTTCCCACCAGGTTCAACGCGAGAAATGGCGTCCCGAACGCGACGATACGAAGATACTCCGCCCCGTGAGAAATCACTCGTTCGTTCGAGGTCAGAAGCGAGATGAGCAGATGGGGGTAACTCCAAAAGAACCAGACGAACGGGAGACTAACCGCCAAAACGAGTATCGCACTCGAGCGCACGGCGGTTCCCAGTTCGTCGTATGCATCGGCGCCAAAGCGCTGGGAAACCAAGGCGATCGTTCCTCCCGCGACACCGGTTCCGACTGCGAAAATCACCCCCCAGAACGGCCCCGCGAGTCCGACACCAGCAACGGCGGAGGTCCCGACGGCGACGCCAACCATCGCGATGTCCACCGCATCCTTCGACATTCGAGCGAGGCCGGTCACCATCCGGGGCCAGGCGAGGTTCGTCGCCTTGATCGCTCTCTCCCGGTCGATTAATCCGACCCGAGATAACGCCAACCCGATCCACAGCACGGCCAATCGAACCGGATTCGGTACCGATGATTTTTGTTGCCGTCCAGCGGTTCTATCTCCCATACAGTAACCGATTACCTACCGTCTCGAGTTACCCGAAAATCGACGCCAAAATCCCCTGTTAAAACCATACTATATTGAACTATATTGTGTGCTGTCGTCTGCGTCGTTTATTCTTTCTTCAATCGTAGTATATCACTATCGGAATTAGCTATCAGAACTGCCCGCTCTGAGGCGTGATACCGTGACGTGCAACGGGAGGCTGTCGGAGGCCGTCGAATTTTCCGCGTACGATACGTTCGACGGCTCGGCGGACCCAACACAGGGTCGAACACATCGTGGTCGGGCACCGGCATCGACGGCAACACCCGCGGCGTCGTGTGGTTGCGAGTCCGCTCGAGGCCAGTCGCTTGATCACGCAGTAGGAGTGTAGGTGGCCACCTACGCCAGCGGACGTCCGATCGCACGAGCGCCGCGAGATCGGCGCGTAACCTGCTTCAGTCGGGAGCGTAGGTCCGATCGGACTCCGGCCCGTCCTCGGGGAGGTCGACCACCTCGAGGACGACGCCGTTCATCTCCTCGCGGGTGTCGAGGTACCAGAAAGGGCCGCCCTGGTAGACGCCGCTCTGAAGCACCGGGATGCCGGCGTCCTCGTAGCGCTCGACGACGACCCGTGGATCCTCGAACGCGTAGCACGCGACGTGGTGGATCCCCTCGCCGTGTTCCTCGAGGTGTGCGGTGTAGGTGTTCTCACCCTCGAGGGGTTCGATCAACTCGAGGTCGACGTCGCCGACGCTCGCGAGCGCGAGTCGCCACGACTGGTGGGTCTCCTCGCCGCGATACGTCGCTTCGGCGAGTTCGGGCGGCTCGAACCGGTAGACGTGCCAGGGTTCGACGCCGAGCATCGCTCCGAACCGATCCATTCCGTCCGCTAAGTCCTCGACGACGATCCCGATCTGGCTGAGTTCGGGCAGTTCCACGTCGAGGTCGGATACATCGATCATCGACCCGCTGGTTCGGGAACCAGGCCGATAAAGCTACTTGGAAAGCCCGGACGCCGTTCGACTCCCGCGACTCGCCCACCTCTGCCGTTCGCTTTGCCGCGGTTCCCGGACGTCGACCCGAATTTTTCGGCCGTCGACTCGAATCGCGCTCTCGTTGCGCGCTTTGGGCGCATCCGTGGGCCAGTACGTACGTCACTGGGTTCGTCGAACACTGCTCGCCCGTTCAGTCCGCAAGATCCGTGATCGAGCGATTCACGGTCCGCTATCGTAGCCACTGAAAAACAATGCACATCCGATCGCCAGACGGATCGGCGATCGGTGTGTACATCGTTTCATACGGACCGTTGTCGTCGTTGCCGGTGGTCGCTCGGACGGGGTCAGCGATCACCGGTAACACGCGACAACAATCCGTATCAGTTGATACTATAGAGCCCAACGTTTCGAACAACCACGACTTCGAGTCGGCGGACTGCCCGCGGACAGCGCGGGCGCCAACGCAGGGCGTCCGATCTCCACTGACGGTGACCCTCGCGACGGACCCGATGGTCGCCGTGTTCCGCTCTGGAGTGGGAAAAACAGTGAGAACGTCAAATATCAGTCGCCACAGACTGAGTCGGTTCGAATCCGATCAGTTCAGTTCCGAGTTGAGCAGTCGGCGAAGCACCAGGTGAAGGACGCCGCCGTTTTCGACGTACTCGACCGCCATCGGCGTGTCGACCTGTGCGGTGACGTCGAACTCGACGGTCTCGCCATCCTCGTTCTCGGCGGTCACGGTCAACACGGCGTTGGGCTCGAGGCCGTCCTCGAGGCCGGAAATCTCGAAGTATTCGTCACCGTCGAGGCCGAGTTCCTCCCAGCCCTCGCCGTCGTCGAACTGGAGGGGTAAAACGCCCATACCGATGAGGTTGTCGCGGTAGATGCGCTCGTAGCTCTTGCCGATGGTCGCACGGATGCCGAGCAGGTCGGTCCCCTTTGCGGCCCAGTCTCGGCTCGAGCCGGTCCCAAGCTCTTCGCCGGCCATGACAACCAGTGGAGTGTCGTCCTCGCGGTAGCGCTCGGAGGCCTCGAAGACCGAGGTCTCCTCGCCGGTCGGGTGGTGGACCGTGTAGCCACCCTCCGTCCCGTCGAGCAGTTCGTTCTTGATGCGGACGTTGGCGAAGGTCCCGCGCATCATGACCTCGTGGTTCCCGCGGCGCGAGCCGTAGGTGTTGAACTCGTGGGGTTCGACGCCGCGTTCTTTCAACCACTGACCGGCCGGCAGGTCCTCGCCGAACAGGCCTGCGGGGCTGATGTGGTCGGTGGTCACGGTGTCGCCGAGGGTCAACAGCGCGCGGGCATCATCGACGTTGTCCACGCCGGGGGCCTCGAGCGGGAACTCCTGGAAGAACGGCGGCTCGCGGATGTACGTCGACTCCGAATCCCAGTCGTAGACGTCGCCGTCGGGCGCGTCGAGGGACTCCCAGCGCTCGTCGCCCTCGTAGACGCTCGCGTACTTTTCCTCGAACATCTCGGGGGAGATGCTGTCGTGGATCGTCTCGCGGATCTCTTCGGTATCCGGCCAGACGTCCTCGAGGTAGACCTCCTCGCCGTCGTCGTCCGTGCCGATCGGCTCTTCCTCGAGGTCGATGTCCATCCGGCCGGCGAGGCCGTAGGCGACGACCAGCGGCGGGGACGCGAGGTAGTTGGCCTGGATCTTCGGGTGGATACGCGCCTCGAAGTTGCGGTTGCCCGAGAGGACGCTCGTCGTCCAGAGGTCGTGTTCGTCGATGGCCTTCTCGATCGGCTCCGGAAGCGGTCCGGAGTTACCGATACAGGTCGTACAGCCGTAGCCGACGACGTGGTAGCCGAGGTCTTCGAGGTCCTCGAGCAGGCCCGAGCGCTCTAAGTACTCCGTGACGACGCGGCTTCCGGGTGCGAGGCTCGTCTTGACGTACTCGGGCACCTCGAGTCCGGCTTCGGCGGCGTTGCGCGCGAGCAGACCGGCGCCGACCATCACCGACGGGTTCGACGTGTTCGTACAGGACGTGATCGCGCTGACGAGGACGTCGCCGTGGCCGATCTCGACCTCGGTGCCGTCCTCGAGTTCGACGGGCACCTTCTCGTCTAACGCGAGGCCGGGACCTGCGGCGGTCGAATCCGCCGTGGAGGTGCCGCTCCCGTCGCCGATGGCGGGTTCGCCGCCCGGACCGAGGACACCCTGTTCCTCGAGCAGGCTCGGGAAGTGCTCGTCGAGGTCGCCCATCGGGATGCGGGCGTGGGGTTTCTTGTGGCCGGCGAGGCTCGGTTCGACCTCGCCGAGGTCGAACTCGACGACCTCCGTGAACTCGGGGTCCTGCTCGCCGAACAGGCCCTGCTCCTCGAGGTACGCGCGAACGAGGTCGATGTGTTCGGGATCGCGACCCGTGAGTTCGAGGTACTCGAGGGTCTTCTCGTCGACGGGGAACATGCTGATCGTCGAGCCCTGTTCGGGAGCCATGTTCGAGATGGTCGCCCGATCCGCAACGGAAAGCTGGGAGACGCCGGGGCCGTAGAACTCGACGAACTTGTCGACGACGCCGACTTCGCGCAGTTTCTCGGTGATGTGGAGCACGAGGTCAGTCGCCGTCGCACCCTCGGGGAGGTCGCCCGAGAGGCGGACGCCGACGACTTCGGGCAGGGACATGTTGATCGGCTGGCCGAGCAGTGCCGCTTCGGCCTCGATACCGCCGACACCCCAGCCGACGACGCCGATACCGCCGATCATCGGGGTGTGGCTGTCGGTGCCGACGAGCGTGTCGGGGACGAGCCATCGCTCGCCGTCGACCTCGCGGTCGTGGACGACCCGGCCGAGATGCTCTAAGTTGACCTGGTGGACGATCCCGGTTCCCGGCGGGACGACTTCAAAGTCCTCGAACGCCTGCTGGGCCCACTTGATCGCGCGGTAGCGCTCTTCGTTTCGCTCGTACTCGATCTCGACGTTCTTCTCGTAGGCGTCGTCGGAGCCGAAGTGGTCGACCTGGACGCTGTGGTCGATGACGAGGTCACACGGCACTTCGGGTTCGACGACCGTCGGGTCGACGCCCTTGCGGTCTGCGGCCGAGCGAAGCGCCGCCAGGTCGACGACTGCCGGAACGCCGGTGAGGTCCTGGAGGACGACTCGCGAGACCGTAAACGGCACTTCGGCGTCCGGCACGTCGGGTTCCCAGGATGCCGCCGCGCGGACCGCGTCGGCGTCGATCACGTCGCCGTCGGCGTTTCGCAACACCGACTCGAGCAGAATACGAATGCTCACGGGCAGTGAATCCAGATCGCAGAGGCCCTGTTCCTCGAGCACCGTCAGATCGGCCATCGTATACGTTTCCCCGTCGTGTTCGAACTCCCGGATCGCATCCGAGAAATCCTCGGTTACCATGATGGCGCCTTTGAATCGGCCGCATTTGAAACTGCCGACTTCCGCAATTGGAGCGATATAATCCCCGCATTCGTTGGGCCACGGTCTCGGACCTCGACCGACCGTCGTGGAGTATCGCCTCGAGTTCGGAACGCGGAGACGATCGCTCAGCCGGTATCGTAACAACTGCAACGATGTACACACTGATCGCCGAGCTCACGGGTCACTGGGTTCCCCGCTCGCTATTCCGCGGTTCTCGCTCATGGTTCGAAAAGCGAATATTTTCGTCATCACGAACGACCGCTGGTCGTTCGAACGACTTCTTGGCTCACGGGTCACGTCCGTTCCCCGTTCGCCGTTCCGCGGTTCTCGCTCGCTTCGAACCGCGCTCGCTCCGAACCGCGCATTTCGTCTGGCGATCAGGTGTGCAAGACCTGCAGTGGCTCCGATAGCTTCTCGACTCGAGGGAGAGGAGATTGGAGGGGGTCTGATACGATCTGCTGTATGACATTTCCGGTGCGACCGCGACCCGTCCTGCGGTCGCACCGGTAAATCGTTACAGCAAACCGTATGAGACGGGGCGACTCGAAAACGGGCTCGAGGATGACGGGAACCACTCGAGTCGAACTCGCCGCCTAGTCGGACCGACTGTCCGCGGATTCGCCGATTCGAACGTACTCGACGAACGCGAACCCCTCACGGTCGTCCCGGCTCACCTCCTGGTACGCCTCGCGATCCCACTCGGGAAATCGCGTGTCGCCGTCGGGGTCGTCGTGAATCTCTGTCACGATCAGCCGATCGAGCGCCGACAGGAGTTCTTCGTAGACGGTTGCCCCTCCGGCGACGAAGATTCGGTCGGCGTCGTAGCGCTCCCTGGCGATACGCTCGGCGACCGTGAGGGCCTCCCCGAGCCCGTTCGCGACCGTCGCGCCGTCGGGAACCTCGAGATCCCGGTTCGTCAACACGACTGTCGTCCGACCGGGCAACGGTTCGCCGAGCGTCTCGAGAATTCCCTCGTACGTGACCCGGCCCATGATCACGGGGTGACCCATCGTCGTCTCCTTGAAATGTGCGAGGTCGGCGGGAACGTGCCAGGGCATCTCGCCGTCGCGGCCGATGATTCCGTTGTCGGCGACGGCGACGATACCGACGAGTTCCAGCGGCGTCTCGAGGTCCGGTATGGGGTCGACACGCTCACGTGCCGGGCGCGAGGTGCTCGCGTCGCCTTGGGAGGGGCGGTCCTCCTCCGGGCGCGACGCGTCGGCGGTTTCGCGGGCGGAGTCGTCGTCTTTCATTCGGCGACCGCGAATTTCAGGGGATCGTGGGAGTCGTAGCCGTGTAACTCCACGTCGTCGTAGGCTAGATCGTCGATCGTGGCGTCGCCGACCTCGAGCGTCGGCCGCTCTCTGGGCTCGCGCGTGAGCTGTTCGAGTAAGTTCGGCACGTGGTCGTAGCCGTCCTCGCCGTCGGCCTCGGCGGGCGCTTCCGACTCGAGCCACTCGCGGACCTCGCGGTACTCCTCGCGGTCGTCGACCGCGGAAAGGCGGGACTGGAGTGTCTCGAGGTTGTCGGCGTACCACTCGCCGCGGTCGCCACGCCCGCAGTAGACGTGGGCGTCGACGACCGTGTGGGCGAACGTGCCGGGCTCGAAACCGGTCTGGTTCGCGACGACTTTCGTCAGGAGGGCGTAGGCCGCGACATTGAACGGGATTCCCAGCGCGATGTCGCCCGAGCGCTGGGTCAGGTGGCAGTTCAGCCGGTCGCCCTGGACGTTGAAGACGAACGAGTAGTGACACGGCGGCAGCGTCGAGACGGTGGCGTTGGCCGGGTGCCAGGCGTTCACCACGAGCCGTCGGGAGTTCGGCGAATCCGAGAGCGTGTCGACGACGTACTGGAGCTGATCGAACGTGAGTCGGCCGTCTTCCTCCTCGGTCACCCATTGGTGGCCTTCGTCGGGCCAGGACTCCCCCTCGAGTCGTGCCTCGCCCTCCGGAATCGGGTACCGACGCCAGAACCGCCCGTACGCGGTGTCGAGGTGGCCGTCGTCGTCGGCCCAGGCGTCCCAGATCTTCGTCTCCTCGCGCAACTCCCGGATGTGTTCCTCGCCGGAGAGATACCAACAGACTTCGTGGAGCATCGAGTTCCACCGGTAGTCGTCCATCCGCTTGGTCGTCAACAGGGGATACCCTTCCCCCAGGTCGACCTCGTAGTGCTCGCTGAACGAGGAGATGGTGTCGACGCCGGTCCGGTTCGGCTTGTACGCGCCCTCCGAGAGAGCCGAATCGACGAGCTCGAGGTACTGTCGCATTATCCCCCTTTTCGAAGCGACCCTACATATGCGTTTGAGTTCGATCCGACTTAGGTCGCGTCTCGACCCGATAGTGTGGAACGAACTCGCCGTGGTGCTCGTCGCTCGTTCGTGGGCGCAAGTTCCAACACCGTCCCGCGAGAGGTGTCATACGACGATGACGATTCGGGAGACGATCGAGACGACGCCCCTGATCGACAACCACGCCCACCCCATCGAGCCGCTGTCGGAGACGGACGTCCGCGAGCGCTTCGCACGCTGGTTCACCGAGGGTGACCTCGAGTATCGTGACGCCAGACACACCCTCAACTATCGGGCGGCGCTTGGCGTCCTCGCCGAACGGTTCGACGTCGACGCCAACCCCGGTGACGACGCGTTCGAGCGGGAACTGCTCGAGCGACGTGCCACGGTCGACCGCCGCGAGTACACCCGCGACTGTATCGCCTCGACGAACACCGAGATGATCCTCGCGGACGACGGCTTTCCGGACACCTCGCCCGCCGAGTTCCGCGAGTACACCGACGCGGACGTCCACCCGTTGTTGCGCCTCGAGCCGCTGGCCGAGTCGCTGATCGACGAGCACGCCGAGTTCGGGGCGTTCGAGGACGCCCTCGTGGATCGGATGGAGTCGGCGCTCTGCGGTGAGTACGTCGCGCTGAAGACCATCGTCGCCTACCGGCGCGGGCTGAACGTCGGAACGGCCGACCGCGCGGACGCTCGGGCGGCGTTCGCCGACGCCCGGTCGGGCTGGGACGGCCGCCTCCAGCACCCGCGACTGCTGGATTACGTGGTCCATCGCGCGTGCGAGGTTGCCGCCGACTACGATGCGCCGATCCAGTTTCACACGGGCTTTGGCGATCCGGACGCCCACCCGCGGTACGTCGATTCGACGCATCTCGTGGAGTGCATCGAGGCCCATCCCGAGACGCCGTTCGTCCTCCTCCACGGGGCCTACCCCTACGTCGGCCAGGCGGGGTACGTGACCGCGACCTACCCGAACGTCTACCTCGACCTCTCGCTGGCGATCCCGTTCGCCCAGCACGGCTCCGAACGGGTGGTCTCGACCGCGATGGAGCTCGCGCCGACGACGAAACTGCTCTACGGGAGCGACGGCTTCTCCGTCCCCGAACTGTACGTCCTCGCGGCGCGGCGCTTCCGGGACGCGCTCGCGTCGACGCTCGAAGGGGCGGTCGAGGACGAAATCGTCACCGAATCGTACGCCGAGACGGCCGCCCAGAACGTGTTGCGCGAGAACGCGCTTCGACTGTATGACCTCTAGTGGCGGTCCAAACCTGAACTGATGAGCGAAATCACGTGGTGGGTGCCGATTTCGCTCATCAGTCGACGTTTGGGACGGTACTAGCGATCCGTTTTCCCTTTCGAAACGCCGAGCCGTCGCACCGCGAACTCGAGCATCGCCTCCGCCCCTCGAACGACCTGCTCGCGCTCGACGAACTCGAGGGGCTCGTGCGACCACGCGCCCGCGGGCCCGTACTCGACGAGCGTCGGGAGCCTGGTGCCGTGGTAGATGCAAGCGGCGTCGGTGACGCCGGGAGCGACGGTGACGCCGGGATCGTAACCGAACGTCCCGCGTGCGGCGTCGATCGCCGTCGCGACGAGCGGGTGGTCGAGCGAGTCGGCCTCCGAGGCCGCGACGGCGACCGGCGGGAAGAACTCCTCAGGGTCGATCTCGGCCTCGAACTCGAGATCGGGCGTGCGGTCGGCCGCCTGTGACTCGATCGTCGTCTCGAGGTGCTCGCGGACCGACTCGAGGTCATCGGGAAACGACTCCCAGCGCGGGAAGCGGACGTCGAACGTCGTCTCACACCAGTCCGGCACCGAGTTGACGCCGCCGCGGTCGACGACGCCGTTCTCGACGCGCCGGACGTCGCCGCCGACGATCGTCGTCCCGGCCGCGACGGTGAGATCGCCGAGCAACTCGTCCTCGCGAAACGGCTCGACCAGTTCGTTCAGGAACGCTCGATCGCGAACGCCCGCAAGCGCCTCGGCAGTCCCGAGGACGGCATTTCGGCCGAGGTGAGGCGTGGAGGCGTGGGTCGACTCGCCACCCGCTCGCAGGGTGACCCACGCCAGCCCACGGTGGCCGATCGCCGGGACGAAGCCGTACGATCCCTCGAGAACGACCGCCGCACCCTCGGGATCCGGGTACCGATCGCCGAGCCAATCGGGATAGCCCTCGCGGCCGACCATCGCCTTCGCGCCCTCTTGGGCGACCTCCTCGCCGACCAGGTGGCCGTGGACGAGCGTCCCGTCGAGTTCGGCGTCGTCCTCGAGGGCCGCCTCGAGTGCCAGAAGTGAGCCGACGAGACAGACGATCGACGCCTTGTTGTCGTACGCGCCGCGGCCGACGAGGACCGCTCGCTCTTCCGGTTGGCTCGCGTCCGCGTTGCCGTTGCTCGAGCTTCGACGCCGCCAAATCCGGTCGTACCGCCCGCGGATCGAGCGCGTCTCGGTCCGGTCACCCACTCGGAGTTCGACGGTCTCCGGTTCGACTCGGGTGGCGACGCCCGTCGCGAGTTCGTACGGGTCGTCGTTCGGCCAGTCGGCCGAATCGCCGGACGGAACGGTATCGGTGTGGCTCGTACAGACGAGTAGTTCGTCGCTCGCCCCTTCGAGGACGGCATAACAGTTGTCCCGCGGCTCGCTCGCGCTCCCGACGTCGGCCAGCCGCTGACTCGTCAGGTCGGCCCGTTCGAGGCGCTCAGCGAGGAACTCGTGGAGGTGGCCGACGGTCGTCTCCGGATCGTCGGCAGTCCCCTCAGCACCCGTCACGCTCGGCCGGGCGACGAGGGCGGCGAGCAGTTCCTCGAGGTCGGTCTCGTGCTCGCGGATCCACTCGCGCCCGCACTCGACGATCGTACGTTCCGCTGCAGTGAGTTCGTCGCCCGTTCCGTCGGCGTTCCTCTCGTTCGTCGCCCCGTTCGTCGTCTCGGTCGGCCCCTGTTCGTCGGTCATCTGGTCGTCGTCTGTGGTGGTGTCCGTTCGGTTGTCGTTCGTTCGATACCGCGATCGATCGACAGCACCCGATCGATCGGAGGTCGTGAGCGGTCAGAACGCCCGCAAAAGGTAGTCGGCGGTCCACTCACCGTCCTCGTCGACCGATGCCTCCCACTCGCTTCGTTTCACCTCGAGGTACGACTCGTAGAGCGTCTCGCCCAGAGCGTCTCGAAGGACGTCGTCCTCGGCGAGTTCGTCCAGTGCGTCCGCCAGCGTCTCTGGCAGGCGCTCGATGCCACGGCCCTCTCGTTCGTCCTCGGAGAGCGCCGAGGGATCTCGCTCGAGCGGTTCACCGGGGTCGAGACCGCGCTCGACCCCGTCCATTCCGGCGGCGAGCAGACCAAGTTGGACGAGATACGGGTTGGCGGTGTTGTCACAGGACTTGTACTCGATCCGCGTCGATCCGGCTTCGTCGCTCCAGTTCGTCGACGGAACGCGGACGCAGGCCTCGCGGTTGTCCGGCCCCCAGCAGGTAAACGCCGACGCCCACATGCCCGGCTGGAGTCTGTCGTACGACTGCACCGTCGGCGCGGTGAGCGCGACGAGCGCGGGTGCGTGCTCGAGGACGCCCGCGACGAACTGCCGACCGAACTCGCTGAGCCCGTATGCGCCGTCGCCGCCGGAGTCGGCGAAGACGTTCTCGCCGTCGCGCCACAGCGAGAGGTGGACGTGACAGCCGCTTCCTGGAAGCCCGTCGAACGGCTGTGGGGCGAACGTCGCCTCGAGGTCGTGCTGGCGGGCGACCGCGTTGACGGTGGCTTTGTAGAGGACGTGGTTGTCCGCCGCGGCGATCCCCTCGTCGTGCTCGATCACGAGTTCCTGCTGGCCGGGACCGTACTCGGGGTAGTAGTTCGACAGCCCCAGACCCTGGGCTTTCAACGCATCGATCGTCTCGAGGATCACGTCGTGGGCCGAATCCATGCCCTCGACCGCAAAGCAGGTGCTGTCGTCGAACGGCTCGAGGCCGTCGCCCTCCTCGGGCTCCCGTGCCAGGTAGTACTCGCCTTCGAACGCCGCGGCGGGCACGAGGTCGTCGTCGGCCAACTCCGTGAGATACGACTCGAGTTGCGAACGCGGGCAGGCGTCCCACGGCGTGCCGTCGAGTTCGTACATGTTACACAACGCGACCGCGGTCCGGTCGGCGTAGGGGAGGACTCGGAACGTCTCGGGGTCCGGCACCACTCGCACCTCCCCGATCGGGCCGAACGTCCCGCCGGGAACGAGCGCGTCGAGGGCGTTGAACGACTGCATCCCTTTCGTGAGGTTCGCGCCGTCCTCGAAGATGGCGTCGACGTCGCCGGCGTCGAGGACGCGCCCTCGAGGCACACCACTGTTGTTCACGAACAGCAGTCGTACGAGGTCTACGTCGTTGGCGTCGATCGTTCGTTCGATGTCGGTTGTGTCTGTCATTGCTGATCCCGTGAGTGTCGGCTGGTACCACGAACCCCTCACCCAAAACTGTTGGTTTAGTTGGATGAGCGTCCGATCTCGTTTGGCGCTGTCCGGCCCCCGCTCGATGCGACGGACGAAGACCGGGCTTCGATTTCGGAGTCATAGAGCGAAACGTTGCACGAACCGCTTTTGCCCGTCGCGTCCGTACGGCCAATATGGACATCTCGATCCGCGTTCTCTCGGTCGGTGTCGGTTCCGCGGATCGAATCACCGACGCGAGCGAGTCGATCGACAGACGCCTCGACGTACGGACGGTCGACACGGCTTCCGCCGCGCTCGAGGCACTCGCCGAAACCGACGTCGACTGTCTCGTCTCGGGCCACGATCCGCCCGAAGTGGACGGCCTCGAGTTGCTCGAAGCGGTCCGCGAGCGATTTTCCACCCTTCCGTTCGTTCTGTGTCCCGACGACGGCTCCGAAGCCCTCGCCAGCGAGGCGATTGCGGTGGGTGTCACCGAGTACGTCCCCGCGGACGAGTCCGGTGGTCGTCACCGATCCGTTGTGCGGAGTGTGGTCGGCGCGGTCTCCCGCGAGCGGCGGCGAACGAGCCGCTGTGCGGACACGGTCGACGAAGTCTTCGAGCACTCGCCGGACATGATCGACGTCCACGACGCCGACGGGACGATTCTCGACGTCAACCGCCGCTTTTGTGAGGCGCTCGGTCAGTCGAGATCGGAACTCGTCGGGCGGAAGATCTGGGAGGTCGACCAGTCGATCGATCCGGATGCGGTGTTGACCACACTGGCGGAGATGGACGTCGGCGATCGACTCCACCTCGAGACACGGTTCGAACGCGGTGATGGGTCGTCGTTTCCGGCGGAAGTTCACGTCGCCAAGCGACGAGACGGCGGCGACGACCGGTTCGTCGTCGTTACGCGAGATATTACGGGACGAAAACGCCGCCAACGAGAACTGGTCGAACTCGAGAACGCCCTGGAGATCGTCCTCAGGAACGTGCCGGTCATTTTCTTCGCGTTCGACGAAGAAGGTACGTTCACCCGATCACAGGGTCGAGCGCTCGAGCGGGTCGGACTCGAGCCGGGTGAGGCCGTCGGCGAATCGGTGTTCGACCTGTACGCCGACGTTCCGGCGATACGCGAACACAGCGAGCGGGCACTGGCCGGCGAACAGGTGAGCACGATCGTCGAGGTAAACGGGGTGACGTTCGAGTCGTGGTACCAGCCGATCTTCGACGGTGAGGAGGTCACCGGCGTCGTCGGTCTCTCCTACGACGTTACCGAACGCGAACGACGGAAAGTAAAACTCCAGCGACAGAACGCCAGGCTCGACGAGTTCGTGAGTATCGTCTCCCACGACCTTCGCAACCCGTTGAACGTCGCGATCGGGGCGATCGATCTCTTAGACGGCGAGGGAAACGATGGCGACGTGGTCGCCGAAAGCGCGTCGATCGACGCCACCGAAGCGGCGACGATCGCGTCCGAAGCCCACGATCGGATGGACCGGTTGATTACGGATCTGCTCTCCATCGCTCGGGACGGCGAGTCCGTCGACAGAGACGAATCCGTCTCCCTCGAGGCCGTCGCGCGGCGATGCTGGCAACACGTCGAGACATCGAATGCCGAACTCGCCGTCGAGACGACGCGAACGGTCCGGGCCGACGGCGGGCGTCTCGAGCAACTCCTCGAGAACCTCGTGGGCAACGCCGTAGAGCACGGCTCCACGAGCCATGCAGAACCAGATAGTTCTACAGACGCGATCGAACACGGCGACGAGGGCGTGACGGTGACGATCGGCAACCTCGAGGACGGCTTTTTCGTCGCCGACGACGGCCCGGGGATCGCCGAAAGCGATCGCGAGCGGGTGTTCGATTGGGGGTATACGAGTTCGCGTGAAGGAACCGGTCTTGGCCTGAGCATCGTCGAAGAGATCGCCGCCGCTCACGGGTGGACAGTCGACGTGGTTCGAAGCACGGACGGCGGCGCACGGTTCGAGATCACCGGTGTTTCGACCGTCGAGGACTGACCGGCCCGAGTGTAGAACAACGCACGACCATGCATACATTTCACTCGCCCAAAGGGTAACGCTTACAGGTTCGTGCGTTCCGCTATCGGTTATGCGAGAGAACGTGCTCCTGATCGGTGGTGGCGGCCGCGAACACGCCATCGCTCGCGTGCTAGCGGACAGCGAGGTCGACCTCTACGCCTGTGCGGGGAATCGAAACCCGGGCATCGCGGAGATTGCGGCCGGATTCGAGACCCTCGAGACGACGGACCCGGACGCCGTCGTCGAGTACGCCGAGGCGGTCGACGCGACCATCGCCGTCGTCGGCCCCGAGGCACCGCTCGAGGCGGGCGTCGCGGACGAACTCGAAGCCGCGGGCGTCTACGCCTTCGGCCCGAAGGAAGCGGACGCCCGAATCGAGACGGACAAGGCGTTCCAGCGCCGGTTCATGGCAGAACACGACATTCCAGGCTGTCCGGATTTCGAGACGTTCGACGATCCGGAGGCCGCGTGTGACTTCATCGACGAGTACGACGGCGACCTCGTGATCAAGCCGGCCGGGCTGACGGGCGGGAAGGGCGTCAAAGTCATCGGCGAGCAGGTTACGCCCGAGGAGGGCAAAGCGTACATCCGTGATTCGGACTACGACCGGATCGTTCTCGAGGAACGGCTCATCGGCGAGGAGTTCACCGTCCAGGCGTTCGTCGCCAACGAAACGTTCGAGACCGCCCCCGCCGTCCAGGATCACAAACGCGCCTACGAGGGCGACGAGGGACCGAACACGGGCGGCATGGGCAGTTACTCCGATGCGACCCGCGAACTGCCGTTTATGACCGAAGAGGATTACGAGGAGTCCGTCTCGATCATCGAGGCGACCGTCGACGCCTTGGAGGACTACCGCGGTATCCTCTACGGCCAGTACATGCTGACCAGCGAGGGACCGAAGGTGATCGAGTTCAACGCCCGCTTTGGCGACCCCGAAGCGATGAACACGCTCCCGGTCCTCGAGACGGAGTTCCTCGACGTGCTCACCGCCGCTCGAGACGGCGATCCCGTGCCGGAACTCGAGTTCACCAACCAGGCAACGGTCTGTAAGTACGCCGTTCCGGAGGGGTATCCAACGGATCCGGAGGCCGGCGCGAAGGTGCAGGTCGACGAGGAGAGCGTGGCGCGGGTGGTCCGCGCCGCGGATGACTCGATCGGGGAGGGGAACGACCCGCGAGAGAGCGCCGACGACGCCCTGCTGTTTTACGCCAGTGTCGAAGAGCGGAACTCTTCGAGTTCTGATGACGTCGACGAGCGCGAGGACGGCATCTACACGACGACCTCGCGGTCGTTCGCCCTGGTCGGCGTCGCAGACACGATCACCGACGCCGAGGAGATCGCCGAGCGTGCCATCGCAGTCGCTGGCGAAGAGGGTCTACACGTACGCCACGACATCGGTAAACCCGACCTCGTCCAACAGCGTATCGACCACGTCGAGGAGCTTCGGGGCGACGATAGTAACGACTGATACGGATTACTGTAAGGATTTCCACACTGATCGCACGACCGCTGTGCGATCAGGTGTGCATTGACGTTCGGTCGCGACTCCTGTCGACACTGACACCCCTTCGCACGGCTGATTCGACCGCTCACCCGAGATCGTACGTCCTCTCGAGATACTCGAGGAGGTCGTCGACGATTCCCGGTTCGTACGTCCAGAACCCGTAGTAGCGCTCGGAGCCGCGTTGCTCCGCAACGAGTGCACACTTTTGGAGATCGTTTTCCGCACCGTCGAAGACGAGAAACCAGAAATCGCCGATCTCGCCGTTTCCCGTTACGACGCTGATGCCGTCGAATGGATCGTTCCACTCGTCGTCGATAAAGACGGTGATCGTAATCGATCCGCGCTCTCCGAGCCGGGTGTATACGTCAACCTGGTCGGCGAGGGCCTCACGGCGCTGGAACCCGACGTACAGTTTGCCGCTCCCGACTCGCCACGCGCGCTCTTCGATCTCGCGTGCCGCCGCGAGCATCTGGCGACGGTCGTAAGCGGAAAAGACGGTGTTCTCGAGGAAGTCGAACAGCTCGCTCGGTTCGACGTCGCTCTCGGCGAGTTCCCACGGCGGGCTGATCTCCGGCGAGAGAATCGTTTCGAACTGCTCGAGGCCGATCGCCCCACGAAACTCGCCGTTGGCGCGGCGGATGATTACAAATCCGGGCCCCGACAACGCGCCCAACGAGTGGTGTGAAACGACGACGTTCCGGGTTTCGAACTGCGTCGACAGCTCGTCGGCGACCGCCGGATCGTCCGCGTAGACCTCGAGGTGTTTCCGGTGTCGTTCGACGGTTTCGATGGTCTCTCGGAGCCCCATTATTCGCTCCGTTCGATTTCGAGACACGAGTAGATCACTGGCGGGATCGAAACGTCGTCGACGGTTCCGTCATCGGGGTGAAACGCGAGGAATCCGTAGTGATCCAGCCGAGGAAGCGTCGCGTGGTAGAGGGACGTTCGTGCTGTTTCGTAGTCGATCTCCGTCGCGATCGCACCCGTCTCGGTGGCGGTGACGGCCGCGACGATCGCGGCAAGTTGCTCGAGAGTCGTCTCCGATCGGCCCTGTAGGTACCGAATGGTCGTTCGAACCGCTTCGTTCGAAATCAGGCGGAGGATCTCCTCGGCCGACAGATCGATGTCGGCAGACTCGAGTTCCGAGACGAGAGCGAAATACTCCTCCATACCGGTTATCGAACAATCGGCTGTTGAGACGTAAATAGTGCGTGCCGGAGACGGCAGGAACTGATCAGGTGGATTTCATTCTCGGTTGGAACACGGCACTCGGGGAATCGGAGTGGGTAGCGGACCCC
This sequence comes from Natrarchaeobius versutus, assembly GCF_041205745.1. NCBI lineage: Archaea > Methanobacteriati > Methanobacteriota > Halobacteria > Halobacteriales > Natrialbaceae > Natrarchaeobius > Natrarchaeobius versutus. Next base: position 118,238 of record NZ_JBGFCC010000001.1, read on the forward strand.
GTCTACGCAATTCGCACAAGCGGTCGTCGGTATCGGTCGTCATCCCCTCGAACGTGGAGGCCTGTATTCACGGCTTCGACTCTCCGCCGTGTTCGAGAGGTTCTGCGCGGCGGTCCTGTCTCCCGGTCGGGGAGTGGGACTTCGGTCTTGGTTTGGGGAGAACGGGACATCGATCCCGATCAGACGACGTCGTCGATCGCCTCCGCCAGGAGCCCGACGCACAGATCGATCTCTCGTTCGGTGACGTCGAGCGGCGGGAGCAATCGAAGCGTCTCGTGGCCACAGCCGAGGGTGAGCAAGCCGCGTTCAAACGCCGCCCGAACGACGGCCTCGCGGCGATCGTGCGTGTCGAACTCGAGTGCGAGCATGAGCCCGCGGCCGCGAACGTCGACGACGGCGGGAGACTCGGCCTCGAGTTCGACGAGTCGCTCCCGAAGCTGGGACCCGCGTTCGCGGACGTTCGAGAGGAGGTCCTCCTCGCGGATGACGTCGATCGTGAGCGCCCCTTGCATCGAGGCGACGACGTCGCCCCCGCCCCAGGTCGAGGAGAGTCGCCCCTCGCGGTCGGGAAAGACGTCCGAACGTGAGATCGTCGCGCCCACGCGCAACCCCTTCCCGGTCGCGATTACGTCGGGGGTGAGGTCGAGCCGGTCGACGGCCCACCACTCGCCCGTCCGTCCCAGCCCGGACTGGATCTCGTCGGCGACGATCGTCAGATCGTATCGCCTGCGGAGATCCTCTATGTCTCGCGCGAACTCGGGGTTGGCGACGCGATACCCACCCTCGCCCTGGATCGGCTCGAGGACGAGGAACGCAACCTCCGACGGGTCGATCACACCCCGTTCACGATGGAGTTTGTCGGCGACGACGTTGCCGCCCGGACCGTCGGTGAGCCATCGGGTTTCGTACTCCTCGTCGCTCGCCGGATAGGGAACGCTGACGACGCCGGGAATTTCGGGGAAGCCGGTCCGGTGGACGGCCTTCGAGCGATTCAGTGAGAGCGCGCCGAGGGTCCGTCCGTGAAATGCTCCGTCGAAGGTGAACGCGCGGTGGCCTCCCGCGGCGTAACAGATCTTGATCGCGTTTTCGACGGCCTCGGCGCCGGAGTTCGAGAGGAAGACGCGGTCCATGTCGTACTGCGCTGTCAGTTCGACGAGTCGTTCCATCAGTTGCGTTGGACCGGGCAGATCGAGATCAGTCGAGGCGCTCCCGGAGCTCACGTAGAAGTCCTGACCAGCGATCTTGAGCGGGTCGACGAGGTCGAATTCCTCGAGTCGGTCACGAATCTTCGGATTGTTGTAACCAAGCGGTGCGGCGGCCACGTGGCTCGTAAAATCGAGCAATACGTTCCCGTCGACGTCGGTACAGAACGGGCCGATCGCTGGTGCGCTCGTCTCCCAGACGAACTCGTACACGTAGGTGCTAGGTGTGGCCACGTCGTGGTGGGCGTCGACTAACCGTGTAGCACGTTCGCCTGGAATCGCCTCGACCCGAGGTTCGGCTGTCTCTCGGTCCATGCCACTACGTATCACGGCGGTGTGTAAAGACACCACGGCGATTCTCGTTCGTCGCGCCTCGAAGGGGAGATGACGGCGATCTCGGAACGCGATCGGGTGATGTGAACGACCGGGACCGGCCAGACGACGCGACGAACGAATTGCCATCCGAGTAGCGTCGAGCGTACGGGCAGTGGTGGTTTTTTCCGATGCTGGACCAGCGTCTCCGTCAGTTGGACGCAGTCACACGACGATGACGACCGACGCGGCCGCCCCGCCGAGCAACAGCGCCGCGCTGTAAGTCGCCACCTGATTCCGGAACGTGTGATTCGTCGACGTCCCCGCCAGCATCGCCTTGACGACGATGCTCGAGACCGTCGCGAGCAGGATCGCGATCGTCGCCTCCGCCGCCCCGAGTTGGCCGCCCCGGTAGAGGACGACGGCGGAAGTGGTCGCGCCCGCACTCGAGACGAAGCCGCTCGCGACGGCAGTCGCGTAGAAGCCGAGGGTGCCGAACCACGTCTCGGCGAGCGATCCGAACACGAGGACGACCAGGAAGACTGCACCGAACGCGAGGGCGTTTTTCAGCGAGAACGGACTCTCGAGTTCGACGGGACCGGACTCTCGCCAGTCGGCCGTCAGGCCCGCGATGACGAACGCGAGGACGATGACGGCGCCGAGTGGGATAACCGCCTCGACGAGAACGTCCGTCCCACCGCCGACGGTAAAGCCGACGGCGATCGCGAGATTGCGGGCGGCCATCGCCGCGTTCGCGAGCAAGATCGCGGCGACGGCGTAGGAGGCCGCCTCGGGTCGCTGTCGGACGTGGTCTAACATCGTCCCGACGACGGCGGTCGACGAGGCGAGGCCGCCGAAAAAGCCGGTAACAGCGATGCCGCGGCCGCCGTAAGTCGAAACGATCGCGTAGTTGACGATGCCGATGCCGGCGACCGCGACGACCATCAGCCAGATCACCTGGGGCTCGAGTGGAATGGTGATACCCGCAATTTCCGGTTCGTACTCCGGTGGCAACAGCGGATAGATGACGAACGCCAGGATGGCGAACTCCGTCGTCGAACGCATCTCCTCGCGGGAGAGTCCCCACGCGAACTCGTGAAGTTCCCGTTTCAAGACGAGCAACAGCGACGAGAGGACCGCGACGGTGACGCCCTCGAGGATGAAACCCGCGGCGACGAGCGCACCGACGCCGTAGGCGACGAGCATCGACACCGAGGTCGTCAGCGAGAGTCCGGTGTCTTCCTCGCCGAGTAATCCCTGTACCGCCAACAAGATGCCCTGAACGATGACGAGCAGACCCCCAAGCACCAGCAGACCCTCGCCGACGTCGGTCTCGAGGACCAAAATGGTGAACACGGCGGCAAGCAGGCTAATCAGCGAGAACGTTCGGATTCCTGCGGACTTCTGTGACCACTCGCGCTCGAGGCCGAGGAACATCCCGAGCGCCCCCGCCAACGCGATCCGGACGATCGTCTCGTCCAGTGGCCACCCGACCTGCAGTACGACCTCGTTCACTCGACGACCTTCCATCCGAGCGTACATAAACGACGTGTCGAGTGGAAAAATCTGCAACCGACGCTCGCCCCATCAGGACGACTCCAGAGTACTGCTCAACGGCGATCGGTCGCTCGATTTCGCGAAAAGTGACGTTCTATTGTCAGAATCAGAGGTCGACGTACTGGGACTCCCACTCGCGGCGTGCCTCGAGTTCGCGGCGGCCACGACGGGTGAGCGTGTAGAAGTTCGTTCGACGGTCACGACGCCCCTTCTCGACTAACCCCTTATCGACGAGTGTATCGAGGTTCGGGTACAGCCGCCCGTGATGGATCTCCTTCTCGTAGTACTCCTCGAGTTCTTCTTTGATCGCCAGTCCGTGAGGTTCCTCCTCGCCAGCGATGACGAAGAGCAAGTCACGCTGGAATCCTGTCAGGTCGTACATTGGGAAAGTACCACCCGTACTTACTGTCGAATTTTAATAAGGCTATCGGGTTGCTCCGATCGAAACGGGGATACTATCCCTCGAGGGAACGCTATCCGGTTCGAAAGAAATGATAACGGCCGTGATGAGTAGATCCGCGTATTACACGTAATGCTAAAATCATGTTTACAGTACGTTCATTTCTTCTCGGGATAATTATACCGTGGCTGCGTAGAGTCTCTCAGACGTACGACCGATATCAAGAACTCACGCTAAGCGATAGTCAAGCGCCGTCAGTTACGTAAACAGGAAAGCAGATCGCGTGACGGAAAAAGTCACGCGATCGCTTGCCGCCCTGAATTGGTCCCCGCTGACGCTTCGGCCCTCCAAGCGAAGCGTCAACTGAAAGGTTTCGCTGGGTCGACTTAAAGGTAACGACACTCCCTTGGATCGTGATATGTTCGTGACGTCTAGTAGCTCCCCCGTTACCAGCCCGTTGGGTGGGTCGAGTCGTCGCGACGGAATTCCGAATTTGGACATCGATCTCGCTGATCGTCTTGCGGGGAGATCGGAACAGTGGTGTCGATCTACCAGTGTACCCGTGGGCCGATCACGATCACAGCGGAGACGGTGTCAGGATTCCGTCCGACCCCCACCAGTTTCGACGAGGGGAATCACATGTGTTCTTCCTCGAGTACCCATCCAAGTGCGCGTTTATAGTAGGTAAACATCGACTCGACGCCATCGTGGCGCATCTCCTCGCTCTCGAGTTGTTCCTCGAGGAACTCGTATTGGTCGCGAATCTCCGCTTCGTCGCGCATATCTGGAAGACGACGCCGAGCGACAAAAGCCCGCCGGGAGGGGAATACGGGCCGAGACGGGTTATCGGTCCGGTCGTTACTGACGTTTCCGACTCGCGAGCGAGCCCTGAGTGGGTCGGCGAGTCGGACGGTAATCCGTCCGACGGGAGGCCAGTCGATCGAGGATAGTCGCGTTCGCACACCTCACGGTTGAATCCAGAGGTGGATTCGTTCGAGGTGCGACCGGGTCACGTCGGGGCCGAATGAGCCCGTATCCGAATCCCATTCCGGGACCGATTTGCGTACCGAGCCAGGCGGCTATTGGTCATTCTCGACGGTCGCAAGCGGTTTCGATCCTCAGACATCGGTACAGCAGACCCTCTAACTCGGAGGGTGTGGACTGACCGATCGGGGATTTAGATTCCGTCGTCCTCGTCGTCTTCGTCCTCGTCCTCGTCATCCATGCCGTCGTCCGTTTCGGCTTCTTCGCCGAGGGTAAGCGTGATCTCCTCGTCGTCACCGTCGATCTCGACTTCGTCTTCGGCTTCGTCACCCTCGTACTCGGCCTGAACCGTGTATTCGCCGTCCTCGAGATCGTCGAACTCGGCTTCGCCGTTCTCGTCGGTCTCTTCTTCCATCCCGTTCTCGTCTTCGTCGTCCATCCCGTCGTCTTCGTCCTCGTCCATCCCGTTCTCGTCTTCGCCGTCGTCCATCCCGTTCTCGTCTTCGCCGTCGTCCATCCCGTTCTCGTCTTCGCCGTCATCCATTTCGTCGTCTTCGTCGTCCATCTCATCGTCGTCCATCCCGTTCTCGTCGAGCGTGACGGTAGCTCCTTCGACGGGTTCGGCTTCGTCGTCTTCGACGGTGACGGTCAACGTGTACGTCTCGTCCTCGTCGTCTTCCTCGTCCTCTTCATCCATCGGATCCTCTTCCTCGGCTGGATCTTCCTCTTCATCCATCGGATCCTCTTCTTCGGCTGGATCCTCCTCTTCTGCGGGCTCGCCGTTGGCAGGGTCGTCTTCCTCGTCACCGGGACCCTCGTCGGCACATCCGGCCAGAACGAGCGCGCCTGCTGTACCTGCCGCAGCGATGAACTTCCGCCGATCGAATCGTGGGTGGGACATACTCCTGGATAGAACGTTCCCGCTGGTCTCAGTGCGGCCTGCAGTTGCCGTACATTAATGACCTGTTGAACGTCGTGTACCGGCCCGTGACGGTCCCCGAGAGAGAACAGTTCACGGGCCCGAGCAGTTCGATCGACGGCCGGTTCCTGCTTCGAAGCAACGGAATCGTGATTCTCCTTCCTCACGTCGCGACACAAGACAATTGTACAACCGGTTCGATGATCGACTCGTGAAACGACGGGCCGTTTCGGGCTTCATCCTCGCCGGCGTGCTTCTCGCGGCGCTGGTCGTCGTCGTCGGCGGGCGCGAGGTGATCGACCAGATCACGGCCGCGGATCGACGGATGCTCTGGCTCGGGGTCCTCTCGGGAACGCTCGCACTGACGTTCCGCGGACTGGTCTGGGGGCGATTCGTGACGCTCGTCGACGACGCTATCTCCCGCGGACGGGTTGTGACGATTTTTCTGACCGCGATGTTCCTCAAGTACGTGACGCCGTACGGCCAGGTCGCGACCGAGCCGCTCGTCGCACACCTCGTCGCTCGAGACGGCGAGATGGCGTTCGAGGACGGGCTCGCGAGCGTCCTCTCGGCCGATTTCGTCAACTACGTCCCCTACTACACGTTCGGCTTCATCGCGCTCGGTCTCGTCGTGTTCGACGGCACCCTCGGAAGCGGTATGCTCTCGCGGCTTCTCGCGTTCTGTGGGCTCTTCGGTGTACTGCTCTCGACGGTCTACGTCGTCACCCGCCGTCCGGAGGTCGTCTACGGAATCACCCTCGCGGGAAGCAAACCGATCCGGCGTCTAACCGGCGTATTCACCGACCGGTTCGACGACCGACTCGAGCCTCGAGTGATCAGATCCCGACTCGACGGTTTCTACGGAACCCTCGACGCGATCTCCGGTGATAGACGCACTCTCGCCGTTGGGACAGTGTACGCACACTGTGGCATGCTCTTCCTGATGCTTCCCGTCTATCTCGGCGGCGTGGCACTCGGCTACCGAATCGCACTGCCGGTCGTCGCGCTGGTCGTTGCCCTCGGTAAGCTTGGGTCGGTTCTGCCGTCACCCGGCGGAACGGGTGGCGTCGAAGCGATCGTCGCGGCGAGTCTGGTCGCTTTCGCCGGGATGACGGAAGCGCCGGCCCTGACGGTCGCGTTCATCTACCGTCTGAGCACCTACTGGCTGACGATCGCCATCGGCGGGGTTGCCGCTAGCGGGCTCACGATCGACCGACCGTGACCGGTGGGACTTTCCAGTCGGCCGGCGTAGCGTCGACCATGAAGATTCGCGGGGAGCGCGAGTGCACCCAGTGTGGCACCCGCTGGTCGTACTACGAGACCGGGAGCATCGGCTGTCCCGCCTGTGGAAGCCTCCACAGCGTTGGTCTCGACGAGCGTACCGAACACACGGATCTCCGCATCGAGTTCGATCTCACCCCGGTCCGCGCCGACATCGACGAGGTCCCGACCGACGAACTCGCCGAGCGGGCTCGAGACCGCTGTCGCGAGTACGTCCGCCGTCGCGGATTCGTCAACGCTGGCGACCTCCGCGACCTCGACGACGCCTATCTCGTGGCGGCCGAACTGCTCCACGTCGCCGACATCGTCGTTCGGGAACTCGATCTCGAGGAACGCGAAGCGCTCTACTTCCTCTCGCTGTTACGCGACGCCGACGACGACGAGCGCCCGCCGCCCGAGGAGGTTCCGCGGACGTTGCGAGCGGGTCGCGGCCTCGCCTACGCCAACGCGGTCAGGGAGTACCGCCGCGAGATCCGAACGTGGACGGACGACCGCGAACTCACGGCGGCCGAACGGAGCGCCCTCGAGACGCTCGGCGAACACGTCAAACGCGTTCGGATGCTCGACGGCGACATTAGCCCGCGGACGGCAGAACGGCTGGTTCAGGCCACACGCGAGCTCGCAAACGGGCTCCGCGGCGACGAGCTCGCTTTTATGCAGGCACAGGATCGACTCGAGGAGTTAGCGGTCGCCAGTCCCGAGTAACGAAACGGGAACGCAAAGAGCGGCGGAGAGAGTTAGGGCAGGTCGACGTCGACTCCTTCCTGAACGCTCGCCGCTTTCACGGTGTTGTAGAGCAACATCGCGCGCGTCATCGGGCCGACGCCGCCGGGGACGGGTGTGATCGCGCTCGCCTTTTCTTTTGCGCTCTCGAACTCGACGTCGCCGACGAGTTCGTACCCTTTCTCGGTGTCTGCATCGACGCGGTTGACGCCGACGTCGATCACGACCGCGCCGTCGTCGATCATCGAGCCGTCGACGAGTTCGGGGACGCCGACAGCGGCGACGACGACGTCGGCGCTCTGGGTCTTTGCCGCCAGATCCTGGGTCCGGGAGTGACAGACCGTCACCGTGGCGTTGCCGTCCTCGGCCTTCTGGATCAGTAGGTTCGCGAGCGGTTTGCCGACGATGTCCGATCGGCCGACGATCGTCACGTCCGCACCCTCGAGATCGACGCCGGCGGACTCGAGGAGCTTCTGGACGCCGTGGGGAGTACAGGGGCGGAATCGGGCGTCGCCGGCGACGAGCCGACCGACGTTCTCGGGGTGGAACCCGTCGACGTCCTTCGCGGGATCGACGCGACGGATGACCTCGCGGTAGTCGACGTGATCGGGAACCGGCGACTGGACGATGTAGCCGTGAACGTCCGGATTCTCGTTCAGCGCGGCGATCTCGTCGTACAGCTCTTCGGCGGGGGCGTCCCCGTCGACGTCGACGTGGTAGCTCTCGATGCCGACCTCCTCGCAGTCGCGCTGTTTCATGTTCACGTACGTCTCGCTGGCGGGATCGTCACCCATCAACACGGTCGCGAGACCGGGTCGCGATCCGGCGTCCGCGAGCGTCTCGATGGCGTCGGTCAGCTCCTCGCGAATCTCGCTCGCGACGGCGTTGCCGTCGATGATCTCGGTCATTACTCGAGACCCCGACCGCGAGGCTAATCAACCCTCGGATTCGTGCTCAGATGGCTCCCGAAGGATCGGTAAATATCCACGTTCGTGGATAGAATGTGGCCCAAATAGGGGCTCCACTTGCCGCGGAAGGGTACACTTATGCGGCCGACGACCCCCACATCGGACATGGAACACGAGCATGTCCGCGACGTCGATCCCGCCGTCGCCGATGCACTCGAGTCGGAAGTCGACCGTCAGCGATCGTCGCTCCAGATGATCGCGAGCGAGAACCACGCCAGCCGCGCGGTCATCGACGCGCAGGGAAGTGCGCTGACGAACAAGTACGCGGAGGGATATCCCGGCTCCCGGTACTACGGCGGCTGTGAGTACGCCGACGAGGTCGAACAGCTGGCCATCGATCGCGCGACGGAGCTGTTCGGCGCCGAGCACGTCAACGTCCAACCCCACTCGGGCACGCAGGCCAACCAGGCCGTCTACTTCGCCGTGCTCGAGCCTGGGGACAAGATCCTCTCGCTGGATCTGACTCACGGTGGCCACCTGAGCCACGGTCACCCGGCGAACTTCGTCGGCCAGTTCTACGACGTCGAACAGTACGAGGTCGACCCCGAGACGGGCTACGTCGACTACGAGGGCCTCGCCGAACAGGCCACCGAGTTCGAGCCCGATATCATCGTCTCGGGCTACTCCGCGTACCCGCGCGAGATCGAGTGGGGCCGAATTCAGGACGTCGCCGACGACGTCGACGCCTTGCATCTGGCGGACATCGCTCACATCACCGGTCTCGTCGCCGCCGGCGTCCACCCCTCGCCAGTCGGCGTCGCCGACTTCGTCACCGGCTCGACGCACAAGACGATCCGCGCCGGCCGCGGCGGCATCGTCATGTGCGACGAGGAGTACGCCGACGACATCGATTCGGCCGTGTTCCCCGGCGGCCAGGGCGGCCCACTCATGCACAACGTCGCCGGGAAGGCCGTCGGATTCGAGGAGGCCCTCCAGCCCGAGTTCGAGGAGTACGCCTCCCAGACGGTCGCCAACGCGAAGGCACTCGGCGAGAGCCTCACCGAGAACGGCTTTTCGCTCGTCTCCGGTGGCACCGACAACCACCTCGTGCTCGTCGATCTGCGCGAGAGCCACCCGGACACCTCCGGCGGCGACGCCGAAGAAGCGCTCGAGGACGCCGGCATCGTCTTAAACGGAAACACGGTCCCCGGCGAGACGCGCTCGGCGTTCGATCCCTCGGGCATCCGCGCCGGCACGCCCGCGCTCACGACTCGAGGTTTCGACGAGGACGACTGTCGCACGGTCGGCGATCTGATCACCCGTGTCGTCGACGCCCCCGAGGACGACGACGTTATCGCCGACGTCCGCGAGGAAGTCGAACAGCTGTGTGCGGAGAATCCGCTCTACGAGGACGAGTAACGCTCGAGACGTCCGTTTTATTACACCGTCTGCACCGATTTCCACACTGATCGCACGGCTCACGGGTCGTCGCTCCGTTCGCCGTCGCGGTTCTCGCGTCACTCGAACCGTGCTTCCGGCTGACGATCAGGTGTGCATTGGCGTGCAGTAGCTCCGATATTTCCGTCACATTTGGGACGCTCCTGTGAGACCGCGGTCGCTGTTGACGTCGACCGCGTCCGACCGAATCATCCGACGCTGGAATACGCACGCACCAGCTTTGCCATCGGTCGTCGTCTCCGTTCACCATGGCTTCGAACAGGAGCGACGTCGGTCGACGGGCAGTCCTGTCGGCGATTGGAGCCGCCGGAACGGCCGCGCTCGCTGGCCACTCCGCCGCGGCGAAGACCGGCCGGGACGACGGGATCCACTGGATGCTGGACGACGACCCCGAGACGATCGCACGCGGTCACGAACGCATCGAACGACAGTTCCAGTACCAGCTCGATCAGGGACTCCACCACGGCGCCCAACTCGCGGTCTACCGGGGCGAAGAGCTGGTCGTCGACCTCGCGGGCGGTATCACCGGAACTGAAGGCGAGGACGAAGAGATGCCGATGGACGATGCCGAACCGGACGGGATCGAAACCGCACCGGACTCGAGGTTCGTCCTGTTTTCGAACACGAAGCCGCTGGCGGCGGCCTGCGTCCACGTGCTGGCCGACGAGGGGGAACTCGACTTCGACGATCCGGTCGTCGATCACTGGCCCGAGTTCGCGGACGAGGACTCGGAGAAAGCCGAAGTGACGGTTCGCCACGTCCTCACCCACCAGTCGGGGCTCCCGGAGACGCCGGTCGATCAGGCCTACGAGGACTGGACTGACCCCGACGCGCTGGCCGAAGGCGTCGAGGAGGCCGAGTTGCAGTTTACGCCGGGCGAGGATACGGCCTACCAGTTCTATAGCTTCGGCTGGATCGTCGGCGAGTTGGTACGACAGGTGACCAGTGAGCGGATCGACGACTTCGCGCGTGAGAACGTCTTCGAACCCTTAGGGATGGACCGCACCCACATCGGAAGGCCCGAGAGCGAGGACGAGAACGGCGATATCGACGTCGCGACACTCGTTGGCTTCGAACCCTACGATCGGGTCGGCGAAGCGGGGCTGATGGCGGGCTACACGACCGAGGAAGCCGCGGAGACCTACAACCGCGAGGAGGTCCAGGAGGGACTCAACCCCGCATGGACCGGGATCGGTCCGACACGGGAACTCGCGCGCTTTTACGCCTGCTATCTGAACGGTGGCGAAATCGATGGTACCCGAATGTTGAGCGAGGAACTCGTCGAGGAAGTGACCGACCTCCACGTGGAGGAACCGCCCGAGGGCGGCGTCGGAACCGCGTCGCGGTACGGGCTCGGCTTTCAGCGCGGTGGTGCGCTCCCCGATCGTCGGGGCGTTCCCGCGCCCGAGGGGACGTTCGGCCACGGCGGGCTCGGCAGCAGCATGACCTGGGCCGAACCGGAGACGAACCTCGCCGTCGCGTACGTGACCAACGGGATTCGCGACGGGTACGAACACGACGTCCGCTCGGCGATCCTCTCCGAGTCGGTTCGCTCGGAACTGGTCTGATGCGTATTGCCGTCCACCGTTTCCGAACACGAGTCATCGACATCGACGTCTCCGCCACGTCCTCGACGCCGCGGGAAACGCCACAAGCGGCAGGCACACCGTCTGAGCAACGCGGTCGACGCGGCCGAGTACGCGGGACTCGAGAGCAATACGAGTTCGTCGACTCATCGGCCGAGATACCACTGACCGGGAACTCTCGAAGCCCGGAGCCGCCAGGAGTCTCGAAGCCCGGAGCCGCCGACCGATCGTGACGGACCGATCTCGAAAGTCATCCAATCGGATTTCGTCCGGGATCGTCACCGGAGCGGTCGTGTTCGCTCGTCAGTGACGACGTATATTGCCTCGAGAGGTCTCCTGGATGCGAAATCTTCCGCACCCCCGGGAATACTAACAGCCAACACTAATTGTATCAAGAGCAATCACTCGTTCGATCCAATCCAACGACGGAGGTGACATTCCGATACAACTAACTTATCGGGGGAACATTCGCCGTACCGAATGATAGAGTGGGAGGTGGGGAACCACGCTCTCCGCGTAACGGACGTGGACAACGCCGAACTGGTCGTCTTCGGCGACGACCTCGGCGTCGACGGCAGTGGTTCCGACGTTCCACGTCCCGTCGACGAGTCCATCGCCGCGACCGCGAGCGAACTTCGATTTCCCCACGCCGTCGTCTACGCGTTCTCACTCGAGTCCGACGAGCGATACGAACTCGACCCCTGCGGCGGGTCGATCTCGCTTCCGGCCGGTGAGCACGTCGTCGACGTCGATGCGGACATCAAGACCTATCTCCGCTTTTCGGGCCCTGCGCGGATCGAACGTTCGGCCGGCTTCGATTCGATCGTCGTCAGCTTCCCGACCCGAACGCCGCTCCAGATCGGCTTTCGGAGTCGCCACGAACTGCCAGCCGGAACGATCACCGTTCCGGACTCCCCCGAGGACGTCGCCGAGGCCCTGACACACCTGTCTTCCGCACAGAAGACGGCCGGCCCGGACCGAACGTATCCGACGCTCCGCGGCCATCCGCCCCTTTTTGAACCTGGCGATACCCTCGAAATTCCAGAGCACGTTCGGGCCGAGACGCCGAACTCGGGTGTCGAACTGCTCGTTCCCCCGACGTACGAGAGCCTGTTCGTCACCGCGCCGCTTGCGTACTATCTGCAGGCGACCGTTCGAACTCTGCCAGACGCGGGCGTCGCTCGCGAACCAGACTATCCACGACTCCGGCTCCCCGCGGTCGACGTCGAGAAACGGCTCGGACCCATGCCTAAACTCGAACGAGACGTCGAGCGACTCCTGCGAAAGACGTTCTTTCTGGATAGTCTCGTCCGCAACGCCGGCCCCTACGGGACGACGCTCGCGGCGACCAATCTGCTCGCCGCTCTCGACCTCGATCCGACAGCGTTGTACGAGACGTCGCCACAGCGTCGCCTCTCGAGGTATCTCGATATTCCGTATGCGGCGATCGAACACCGCCTTCCCGACTGGCATCTCTCGACGTACGTCGAACCCGGATACGACCGAGTCGAGACGTTTCCGTTCCTGCTCGATCGACTGAGCATGATCTATACGCCTCGTACGTCCGAACTCGACGGCAAGGAGTTAGTCGAGCGGTCGCTCGAGGATTTCTACCGTGGTAGCCCAGTTCCCTCCACGGGGGCTCGCGCGAGTGCAGGACAGGTCGCGTCGGTAAACATCGTCAAGCCGGAACTCAGAAACGGCCGGGTTCACGGCTGGCTCGCCGACGGCGTGCCGATCGACGTCTTCAAGTGTACGCCGGAGGCCTACCGGAACCGCCTCGATTACGTCGAACGGACGAGCGATTCGATCTCGATTCAGGTCGTTCTAAACGACCCCGAAATGAGCGGCGAACACGACAGCGTCGCCGAAATCTATCGCCGACGCTCCGAGGAGCTTCCGATGAACGTGACCGTCGAGGAGTCGCTTCGAACCGCAAAGCTCGCACGGATCTTCGAAGGAGACCACGACTTCGTCCACTACATCGGCCACTGTGAGACCGACGGGCTTCGTTGTTCGGACGGCTACCTCTCCACCTCGAGTCTCGACCGCTGTAACGCCCAGACGTTCTTTCTCAACGCCTGTGGCTCGTTTTTCGAAGGGCAGACGCTGATCGAGAAGGGAAGCGTCGCGGGCGCGGTGACGTTTACCAAGGTGTTGAACGATCACGCCGTCAAAGTCGGCTCGACGTTCGCTAAGCTCCTCGTTCACGGTTTCAGCATCGAACGAGCGATGCGTCTCGCCCGCAGGCGGATCATGATGGGGAAAGATTACGCCGTCGTTGGCGACGGAACCCACTCGCTGATCCAGGGAGAACACCGACTGCCGACCACGGTCACGATCGAGGAACTCGAGGAGACGGAAGATGAGTTCCTGGTCACGTTCGACTGTTACTCCACGCGAATCACTGGTGCGTACTACTTCCCACACACGGCGGACAACGAGTACGCGTACCTCTGTGGCCGGGAGTCGAGCTTTAGGCTCTCCCGATCGGAACTCGCCAGCGTACTCGAGGAGACGGAGGCGTCCGTGATATACGACGGTGACGTATCCTGGTCCGAAGAACTCTACAATCGGTTCGATCCCTGAGGCCGAGCGCTGTCCGTCTTTCCCTACGGGCCGCCGTACGTACTAACCCGCTTTGCCCGCATCGCGTCGCGTTCGATCTGCCGATCGTCCTCCGTCGGTGGCGTCCACTGGCCGTCGACGGTCTCGAGCGCATTCCACTGGAACTGATCGGAGCTAACACCCATACGATACAGTAATACAACGAGGTAGATATATAGTTATTGTCACATGTGTGATACCGGTGCGTGCGATTGACTCGCTCGACGAGAGATGGCGCCGTAGAACGAATCGCCGAACCGATTCGACACCACACTGTCGCGAAAATGCGTCGGTTTTCCGGGGACGGTCCGGCGACCGAAACGGAACCGATAATCTCGTCGAGCGGAGGCGAGGTCGACCGCCTGGGTCCAAACCGATTGTGTCTCGTTACCACGGGCACGACACCGTCGACAAAATAACATATTATCTCTCAAAAATTACCGAGACAGGCCGGAACGAGAAGTTCTGCTGTGAGAACGGCCAGCAAAATTAAGTGAGATGGGGACGATTACTTGTGTATAGGCATGACCTCGAATTTACTCAACCACCAGATTGACGATATCCTCGGGTCGGTTCTCGAGGACGCGAGCGGGGACGTCTACATGATCAACCCGTCCCGTGACGCCATCGAAGAGTTCGTAACCGTCGCCACCGAGTTCGACGGCTCCGCACCCTCGGTTCGCATGCTCGCCGACGAGCGGACGCTAAAAGACGTCATGGACGACTTCATCGTCGCGTCGAACGCCGCTGACCTCATCGCCGACGAAACGCTCTCGCTTCGAACCATCGGAGAAGCACCGGAGAACTCGCTTCTGATCACCGACGACCGCGTCGTCGCCGTCGTCCACGCCGGCGACCGCGTCGGCGGCCTGGTTACCGACGACGACAGCTTCGTCGAGGACACCTACGAGACCTACACAGGACGCTGGGAGGACGCCTCGGCGTTCAACCTCCGGACGCCGCCGATTACGGACGTCCGCGAAACGCTCTCCGAAGAGATCAGCCCCGGCGCCGAAGACGACTTTACGGCAATCCTCAGCTCCCTCGAGACCGCACGCGGCGACGGTGACGGCCTGGACGAGGTCACCATCTCGCTTCTCGTTGCGGCGAAAAACGAGGCCCTGCTATACGACATCAGCAAGTGGGGCGAGGACGTCGGTATCGCGAGCAAGGCTACGTTCTCGCGGACGAAGACCAAACTCGAGGACATGGGCCTGATCGACACCGAGAAGGTCCCGATCGACGTCGGTCGCCCGCGACTGCGCCTGAAGATCGGCGACGACCGCCTCCGCGAGGCCGACAACGGCCAACTCGCGACGGTCGCACAGTCGATTCTCAACTAGAACCGAACAACACTCCCCTTCGTTCTCTCACTGCGTAGCGACGCTTCGCGTCGCATCCTCGCCCGGCCCACGGCTTCGCCGTTCGCTCCCCGCGGCGCATCGCGCCGCGCTCTTTACATCAGTCGTCGGCCCGCTCGCTCCCGATGGTCGCTCGCGATGAGTAACGGGTCGTCAGCCTGCCCTTCCCCGTCGAGTAGACACTGTCCGTCTGCGAGGTCGTCGGCGCTCCGCGCCGACTGCTCGAGGGGCCTTCGGTCTCACTGCTCGGAAGTGCCTGCTCTTCCGGAGGGGGTGCGTCTCTCGCAACGCTCGAGACGCACTCCCGGCCAAACACCATCCGAAGCGACGGTCGATCCGCCCATCCGAAGCGACGATCGATCACCTCCCGTCGCGTGACGCAAACCCCAAGTTTCCGCCCCGAGCAGTGTCGAGTATGTACGAGGCCGTCCACGCCCAGCCAGACGGACAGAGCACGGTCGAGCGGCTCGCGGAGACGGCGGCCGACTACGGCTTCGAGGGCGTGGTCGTGCGCAATCACTCGAGCGCTCGAGCGGCGTACGACGCCGAAGAGATCGCCGAGGAGTACGGGATCGACGTCGTCCGCGGCGTCGAGGTTCGAGCCGAGGATCCCCAGCACGCCAGCGGTGCTGTCGGCAACTATCGAACCGACGAGACGATCGTTGCCCTCGAGGGCGGGACGAACGCGTTGAACCGGTTCGCCGTCGAGAACGACAAAGTCGACGTTCTCGCCGGTCCGATGGACGGAAGCGGCGACGTCAACCACGTCCTCGCGAAGGCGGCCGTCGAGAACGGAGTCAGGTTCGAGTTCGACCTCGGCGGGGTGCTCCGAGCCCACGGCGGGAGACGGGTACGAACGATCCAAGCGTTGCGAAAGCTCGGCGAGATCGTCGACTACTACGACGCGCCGTACGTCGTGAGCGCGGATCCGTCCTCTCACCTCGAGCTTCGCGCGCCGCGGGAACTGGCGGCGCTTGGCGAGACGATCGGCTTCTCTTCGGCGTTCGTCGAGGAGGGGCTCGCAGAGTGGGGGCGACTCGCACGGCGAAATCGTCAGGTCCAGTCCGAGTCGTTCATTGAGCCGGGCGTCGAACGGGGACGGTATGAAGAAGACTCTTGAAGAACACGCCGCCCGGTTCGACGAGATCGCGAGCGAGTACGACGACGATGGCTCCGAGGAGTATCGCGCCTGTGCGAGTCTGGTGATCGAACACGCGGCACCAGACGAGGAGGACGTCGTCCTCGACCTCGGCGCTGGAACCGGCGCTATCGCGCTCGCGCTCGCACCCGACGCCGCACGCGTCGTCGGGCGAGACATCAGCGACGGCATGCTGGCGAAAGCCGAGGAGAAAGCCGCCGACTCCGGCCTCGAGAACGTCGAGTTCGGCTCCGGCCGGTTCCGCGATCCCGACTACGACGGGGCGGTCGATATCGTCACGTCGAACTTCGCGATGCACCACCTCTCGGACGAGGAAAAGCGGGAGGCGATTTCGGTGATCGCCGACCTCGAGCCCCGAACGTTCGTCCTCGGGGACGTGATGTTCTTCGGCGAACCCGATCCCAGCGAGCCCTTTTACTCGCCCGAAGTCGACGATCCGGCGACCGTTGGCGTCCTCGCCGACGCGTTCACTGACGCGGGCTTCTCGCTGACCGCAGTCGAGCGCGTCAACGACCAGGTCGGCGTTCTCGTCGCCGAGCGAACGCAGTCTGGCGGAATCGAGGCGGTCGACGGCGAGACCGGACTCGAGACCAGCGGCGGCGAGTGAGCCGATGAAACACCTCCCGAAACACCTCCAACCGCGGTGGCGATATCTCGCCGTCGTGTTGGAGACGCGGCCGGACGAATCGATCGACAGGCGGTCGTTCCAGCGGGAGTGTTGGTACGCGGGCCAGAACCTGCTCGGCGATCCGGGGAGCGCTCGAGCGGATCTGCGCGTGATTCGATACGAGTTCGCCGACGGGGCCGGGGAAGCCATCGTTCGGGTCAGACGGGGTGAGACCGAACCGGCGCGGGCGGCACTCGCCTGTATCGACGAAGTCGACGGCGCGTCGCTCGGACTCGTCGTCCGCGGTATCAGCGGGACGATTCGTGCCGCCGAAGAGAAATTTCTCACCGAGTAACAGGTCAGCAGGGATCCGACGTAAACTTGGGTCTTGTCGTTCCGGCGACGAGCATCGTGGTAAGAAAACTATTTAGGACGCCGTGGGCAAGTCACGGAAGAGAGAAACGTCGTGTTCGGGAACGAGGACGAGTCGCCGTCAACCGTGATGGATCTGCCGACGTTCGACTCGAGGAGGCGTTCGCGGGTGCGACAGACCTCGATTACGATTCAGATTTAGCGTGATACTATGCAGGGACAAGCCCAACAGCAGGCGTACGACCGAGGCATCACGATCTTCTCGCCGGACGGCCGACTCTACCAGGTCGAGTACGCCCGCGAGGCGGTCAAACGCGGCACGGCAAGTATCGGTGTACGAACGACGAACGGCGTCGTGCTCGCAGTCGACAAACGGGTCCCCTCGCCGCTTCTGGAGGACTCGAGCGTCGAGAAGATCCACAAGGCCGACAACCACATCGGCATCGCGAGCGCGGGCCACGTCGCCGACGCCCGCCAGCTGATCGACTTCGCGCGTCGCCAGACGCAGGTCAATCAGCTTCGCTACGGCGAGCCGATCGGCGTCGAGACGCTCACCAAGGAGGTCACCGACCACATCCAGCAGTACACCCAGGTCGGCGGCGCCCGCCCGTTCGGCGTCGCATTGATCGTCGGCGGGATCGAAAACGGCGAGCCGCGCCTGTTCGAGACCGACCCCTCGGGGACGCCCTACGAGTGGAAGGCACTGGCCGTCGGCGCCGACCGGAGCGAACTCCAGGAGTACTTAGAGGAGAACTACGACGTGGAAGCAGACTTAGACGGCGGCATCGCGCTCGCACTCGACGCGCTCGCGTCGGTCAACGACGGCTCGTTGCTTCCAAGCGAGGTTGGACTCGCGACCGTCGACGCCGAAACGGAGTCGTTCGAACAGTTCGACCAGGACCGGATCGGCGAACACTTAGCGGAGAACGACCTTCTCGACGAGGGCGACGAAGACGACGAGTAATCGGCCTCACCTCTCTCGATCGACTCGCCTCGCCGAACCGCCGTTTTCGACGGTTTTTCGGCGTTCAGACGGTACGTTCGAAACCAGTACCGACCAAACCAACGGTGAGTAGTTGGTTCGCCGATCCAGCGATCCAGCGACCTGTATCAGGAAAAGCTCTTTTACCCGGCCGGGGCTACTCCCGAGTATGATATCGCTTGACGAGGCGGTGACAGCGCGACTCGAGTCACACGGTGCGCGCTTCGAAGTGTTGGTCGACCCCGACGCCGCGCTCGCGATCAAACGCGACGAGTTCGATGGCGATCTCGAGGACGTGATCGCCGCCGAGGACGTCTTCGAGGACGCTTCTCGGGGCGACCGTCCGGCGGAGGACGACCTCGAGAAGGTCTTCGACACCACGGACCCACTCGAGATCATCCCCGAGGTCATCACGGACGGAGAGATCCAGATCACGGCCGACCAGCGCCGCGAGATGCAAGAACAGAAGCGAAAACAGCTGATCGATACGATCACGCGCAACGCGGTCAACCCGCAGATGGACAACGCGCCCCATCCACCGGATCGGATCGACAGCGCCCTCGAAGAGGCCGGGTTCACGGTGGATCCGATGGAGCCAGTCGAACAGCAAGTCGACGACGCACTCGACGATCTGCGCCCCGTTATCCCGATCCGGTTCGAAGAGGTGACGATCGCCGTTCAACTTCCCGCGGAGTACGCCGGGAGCGCCCAGGCGAAGGTTCGTCAGTTCGGCGACTTAGAGCGCGAAGAGTGGCAACCGGATGGTTCGTGGATCGGCGTCTTGACCTTCCCTGCGGGGATGCAAAACGAGTTCTACGACACCGTCAACGAACACACGAGCGGCACCGCCGAGACCGAGATCGTCAAGGACAAAGACGATCTGCGGACCCGGTAGCTCGAGTTCTGATAGACGGATTCCTGTCCCGATGTCCCGGCGGTGAGTCGAACCGGATGAGACGAGTCTCGGTGGAGGAGTGCAGCGAGTCCACCGCTGCACCCGCCGCCCGGGTCCCGATTGTGCCGGAACTGGCTTCCAGTAAACCGTACCAGTCCATTAGGCTGGCTGAGGCTCCATCTCGAGCACGGGATTCAAGACGATCCGACACGTACGGTACCCTATGACTCAGTATCGGAACGCGGAGGTGTTCGACCGCCATCGATAGCGTGTCTGGGCGCGTAACGTCCCGACCTCGGGATCCGCCGTCCGTGCTCGTCGCTCGAGCGACGGGGCTCGTTCGTCGGGGCGGCGAGTGCTATCGCTCGAGCGAACGCTCCCGCCCGGTACACGTCTACGGACAGCCATGAGAGCGATCATCACAAAGCGCGTCGACTCCGGAACGCCCGACACGGACGAGATCCGCGACCTCGCGGCGGCGGCAGGGTACACCGTCGTCGGCGAGGTGACCCAGTCACGACGCGCGGATCCTGCGCTCCAACTGGGCGAAGGAAAGGCCGAAGAACTCGCCACTTTGGTCGCGGAAACCGAGGCAACGACCGTCGTCTTCGACAACCGGCTCGGTCCGTACCAGACGTACAACCTCGGTCAGTTGTTGCCCGAGGGCGTCGAGGTCATCGACCGGTTTACGCTCATCCTCGAGATCTTCGGCCAGCGTGCCCAGACGCGCAAGGCACAGCTCCAGGTCGAACTGGCGGAACTACGGTACGAACTTCCCCGTGCCGAGGCGAAGACGAGCCTCGCGAAACGGGACGAACACCCCGGGTTCATGGGTCTCGGCGAGTACGACGAGAGCCGTGAACGGGACATCAAAGCCCAGATCAGCCGGATCAACGACGAACTCGAGCAGATCGAGCAGACGGAAGAACACCGTCGAGAGCGCCGTCGCGACTCCGGGTTCGATCTGGTCGCGCTCGCGGGCTATACGAACGCGGGCAAGTCGACCCTGCTTCGCCGACTCTCCGAGGGACTGGACGTCTCCGAGAACGAGGATCTCCACCCGGATCTCGACTCGACTGCAGAGTCCGAAGACAAGCTGTTTACGACGCTCGGAACGACGACCAGACGCGCGGCTATCGAACCTCGCGACGTGTTGGTGACCGACACCGTCGGGTTCATCAGCGACCTCCCTCACTGGCTCGTCGAGTCGTTCAAGTCGACGCTCGATTCCGTCTACCGGGCCGATCTGGTGTTGCTCGTCGTCGACGTTAGCGAGGACGTCGACGAAATCCACGAGAAACTCGTCACGAGCCACGATACCCTCTACGAGCGAAACGAGGCGCCGATCGTCACCGTGTTGAACAAGATCGATCAGGTCGAGGAGGCGGAACTCGACGAAAAGCGCGAGGCGTTGTCGGCGCTCGCTCCGAACCCGGTCTCGGTCAGCGCGCGGGAGGGAACCAACGTCGACGCCTTGCTCTCGCGAATCGACGACGAGCTTCCCGACTGGGAAAAAGAGCGACTCGTGTTGCCGATGACGGATAACACGATGAGCCTCGTCTCCTGGATTCACGACAACGCGAGCGTCGAGGACGTGACCTACGGCGACGAGGACGTCCTCGTCGACTTTCAGGCTCGACCGGCAGTGGTCTCACAGGCCCGATCGCGCGCGAGCGAGTTGCACACCCCACCGGCGGAGTCGACGGAGATCTCCTAACGACGAACGGACCGGTACTCCATTCCGTCTCACACGACCGCTTCCCCCACTTATAAATCTCAGAGACGATTCTGAGTTGATATGGAACGTGTTGCAATCATCGGCGCGTCCATGACCCAGTTCGGACAACGCGAGGAGTGGGTCGTGGACCTCCTCTCGGAGGCCGCCCTCGAGTGTCTCGAGGACGCGGCGGTAGACGCGGCGACCGTCGAGCACCTGTACGTCTCGAACATGGCCAGTGGCGAGTTCGAGGGACAGACGGGCGTGATGAACGCACTCGCCCACGACATCGGCGCCGTGCCGGCGTACACCCAGCGAATCGACCAGACGAGTTCCAGCGGCGGTGCCGGCATGTACGCCGCCTGGCAGTCGATCGCAAGCGGCGCGAGCGAGATGACCCTGCTCGTCGGGGGCGAGAAGATGACCCACAGGACGACCGGCGAGGCGACCGACGTCATCGCGTCGCTCACCCATCCCGCCGAGTACAAAACCGGCGTCACGTTGCCGTCGTTCGCCGGCCTGACGGCGCGCCACTATCTCGAGCGATTCGACGCACCCCGAGAGAGTCTCGCGAGGGTCGCGGTGAAAAATCACAAAAACGGCGTCGACAACCCCCACGCCCAGTTTCAAAAGGAGGTCGAGATGGAGACCGTACTGGAATCGCCAATCGTCGCCGATCCGCTCCGGCTGTACGACTTCTGTCCGATCACGGACGGCTCCGCGGCGCTTTTGTTCTGTCCCGAATCCGTCGCGAAGGAGTACGCGGACGAGTACGTCGTCGTCGCCGGGATCGACGGCGCGACCGACACTCACGTCGTCCACGAGCGCGAGGACCCGACCGTGATGGGCGGGGTCGTCGAGAGCGGCGAGGGGGCCTACGAGATGAGCGGCTACGGTCCCGACGATATCGACGTCGCCGAACTCCACGACATGTTCACGATTCTCGAGTTCCTCCAGATGGAGGGGCTGGGCTTCGCCGAACAGGGCGAAGCCTGGAAACTGGTCGAGGACGGCTACACCGAGCGCGATACCGGCGAACTGCCGGTCAACACCTCGGGCGGACTCAAATCCAAGGGCCACCCGCTCGGCGCGAGTGGCGTCGCTCAGGGCGTCGAAATATACGAACAACTCGTCGGTGAGGCCGGCCCGCGTCAGGTCGACGCGGACGTCGGACTCTGTTGTAACGTCGGCGGGTTCGGAAACTGCGTTATCACGACCATCATGGAGGCATCAGAATGACGATGGAAGCCTACCGATACGAGGACGGTTCGATCAGCTACCCCGGCCATCCCCGCGGTCGCGACGGATCGGAACCGGTCGAAACGATCGACCTGAGCGAACACACCGCGGAGGTCATCACCTGGACGACGAGCACCGCCACGCCGCCAGGCGTTCGCCAGCCGAACACGCTCGCAATCGTCGAGTTCGATATCAGCGGGGTATCTGACGACTCCTCGAGCGGCCAGACCCAGTCCGGTGACGGCGAGATCGTTCGAGCGATCGGACAGGCAACGACCGACGACCTCGAGACGGGCGATACTGTCCGTCCGGTCCACGTCGACGAACTCCGCGAGCCGGGTGCCGGTATCCGTGAACCGGCCAGCCAGGAGTGGGACGGTTATCGCTTCGAACCGGTCTAGCGACCGACTCCGGAATCGCCCTCGCCGCTATCGCCGTCACCGTCGTTCTCGTTGCCGTCTCCTTCGTTCTCGTTGCCGTCGTTTTCACCCGCGGTTTCGTGTACATCGTCGTCTTCGTCAGTGTCCTCGCTCGCGGTTCGATCGTCGTCGTTTTCGTCCGGATCGGCTTCGTCCACGGCATCGCCGTTCCCATCACGACCGGCGTCGGCCGCACTCGAGTCGTCCTCGTCGGCACTGTATCG
This sequence comes from Natrarchaeobius versutus, assembly GCF_041205745.1. Taxonomy (NCBI): domain Archaea; kingdom Methanobacteriati; phylum Methanobacteriota; class Halobacteria; order Halobacteriales; family Natrialbaceae; genus Natrarchaeobius; species Natrarchaeobius versutus. The sequence continues at coordinate 141,150 of NZ_JBGFCC010000001.1, forward strand.
GTCTTTCAGCGTCTCGAGTTCGGCGTCGACGTCGACGGCGGACTCCGGCTCCGGGTCGGGGTCGGGAGCCGGCGTTTCGGAATCCGCTCTCGGATCGCCGTTCACGACGTCGATCTCGACCGGCTCCGATGTCGGCGATCCGTCGGACGTGTCAGCGCCGGCTTCTTCCGTTGCCGCTCTCAGACGGTCGTCTACCTCGTCGCGGAGCGTCCGAGCGTCTGTGAGGAGATCCCTGGCCTGTTCGTCCGCCGGAAGCGTTCCCTCCGATGCCGCTCGCTGGAGTTCCGAAAGCACCGTATCCAGCCTCGATAGCGTCGTTCGCCGAAGCTCGTTCGCTCGATCGTTGGGGACGGAGATCGCTTCGGTGGTTCGGTCTCTAACCTCTCGCTCGGTTCGGACGAGTTCGAGCCCACGCTGGAACGCCTCGAGTGCGCGGACGCTCGACTCGAGGATGGCGAGCAAAGTGGGGATCGCGACCTCGTCGGTAAACGAGAGTAGTTCCCGCGGCGTCGGGGGGCGAAGCGGCGGTCGGCGCCGGGGGGACTCGAGTTCGTCGGAAAGCTCGTCGATCGTCCGCGTCAGTTCACGGATCGCCTCGACGAGTTCGTCATCTCGGTCAGCCATACCATCCCTACGAGGTTCTGTATGAAAAGAGAGACGATCGAGGGACGTTTATCGGCGTAGATTCCTGGTATTAGGAGTGTACTCGCTTTTTAAAAAATTTCCTGGCCACAATATTTATTGTATTCTTTCCCCTGGACTAGGGTGAATGCAACGTGAGCTGGGGGATCCTGGGGGAGACCGTGCAACGTTCGCACAAACGCTCAATACATTGAAACATACGGGGAGTAACCTGCTTCTCGTCGGAAGCGGTGCCGGGGCACACGACGCGGCCTGTCGTCGGTTGCGCGGTGAAAGTGGCCACGACTCACGGTATCGAGTGTTCGTGACCGACGACGTGAATTGCTGTCGTCACGCCCACGACGGAGAAAACGCGACCACCGCGATCGTCGAGTACTCCGGATCGCCCTCGAGCGATCCGGGTGACGACGGGGCCGATGGAGACGGGTCACTCGGCCACCTCGTCGCCGACGTCATCGATTCTATCGACGAGTTCGACGACGACGCTGACGGACTCGAGCCGTCGGAGCTTCGCGTCTGCATCGACTCGCTCGTCCCGTTGCTCCACCGGTACGACACCGAGGACGTGTTTCGGTTCGTTCACGTGACGACCGCTCGAGTCGAGCAGGCGCGTGGAATGGGTCACTACCATCTTCCGGTGTCGCGCGATCACGACGCGGTAACCCTTCTCGAGCCGATGTTCGACGCCGTCGTGGAGCTTCGAACCCGCGAGAACGTCCACGAACAGCAGTGGCACCTCCGGGACCGGACGACGACGACCGATTGGGTCCAGTTGTAAGCGCCACCGGCGGGCAACACTGGTCACGCGCCCGGGGAGATCCGAGCGTTTTTTACGGTCTCTCCCCCCTGAACAGGTGTGCGAATCGAGAACAGTTTCATTCCCGTTCGCGGCGTCGGTGAACTCACCGAGCAACGCCTCTGGGAGAACGGCATTACCCACTGGAACGAGTTCGACGGGAGCGTCGTCGGCGAGACCCTCGCCGACCGGATCGACGCATTCATCGAGGAGGGATGGACACATCTCGACCGCGGTGACGTCTCCGTCTTCGCCGACCAGTTACCCGCCTCGAGTCGGTGGCGACTCTACGAGAACGTCCGCGAGAACGCCTGTTTTCTGGACATCGAAACGACCGGCCTCGACGCGAATCGAAACCGGGTGACGACGGTTAGCGTTCATCGGGGCGGCGAAACGAAGACGTTCGTCAACGGCCAAGACCTCACGTGTGAGCGTCTCGAGACGGAACTCGAACGATCGTCGTTGCTGGTGACGTTCAACGGTCAGCGCTTCGACGTCCCGTTTCTCGAGACGTGTTACGATCTCGACGTCTCCGTTCCCCACGTCGATCTGCTCTACCCCTGTAAGAAACTCGGGCTCGACGGCGGACTCAAGGCGATCGAACGGGAGATCGGTATCGGCCGAGAGATGCCGGACCTTAGCGGACGGGACGCCGTCAGGCTCTGGCACGAGTACGAACGCGGTGACGACGCCGCCCTCGAGACCCTGGTCGAGTACAACCGTGCGGATACGGAGAACATGAAACCGCTGATGGAGACCGTCGCCGATCGGTTACACCGTCAGGTCTTCGAGACTTGCTGTCCCCCGCGGTGACCACGACCGACCGCGACGGTCGCTCGAGAACGCCATTCATACGGTGACTGACGACGTTCAGACAACCATGAACGAATTCGAGTACGAAGTCGATCTCGACGTTCGGCTTCGGGACATCGACTTCATGGGTCACGTGAACAACGCTGTCTACGCCACCTACCTCGAACAGGCTCGCGAGCGCTACTTCGGCGACGTACTCGACGTATCACTTGTCGACGTCGGAACCGTACTCGTCAACCTCGAGATCGATTACGCGCGCCCGATCGAAGCCGACGAATCGGTGACGATCACGCTCGGAATCCGCGAACTCGGCGACACCAGCATTCCGATCGAGTACGAGATCCGTGCCGACGGCGAGTTGGCCGCGACGGCACGCACCGTCCAGGTCGTCGCCGACGGCGAGACGGGCGAATCGAAACCCATTCCCACCGCGTGGCGCTCTCGGATCGAGAGCCGCCGCTAGACGACCGGACAAGCCGTTATGCGTCCTCTAAGTCGTCGTACACCTCGACGTCGCCCTCGCTGGTGACGACGACGCGATACCCACAAAACGGGAACTCGACGCGACCCTGCGTTCGGGTCGTTCCATCGGCACGAGGAGAAAATAGGGAATCCAGCGCTTCGGGATTGACGACGCTGTAGAGTGCATCGTATTCCGGGGGTTCGATCTCCGTTGGATCGACCCCTTCACGTTCGGCGACCGACGCAATTACTTCGAAGCTCAGTGAGTGAACCGAATCTGCCTGCGAACGATCGACTGAGAGTAGCATTGGGCGCACACTTTCTTTCACCGGATATAAATCCTCTGGCCTCAACCCGGGCCTGTAGTATAGTTTCGGATTTCAATGAACAACTGTGTGCTTCAATGGGTTTCTTGGGGAATAAATGTGTCCTGTGGTTAGGATGCTCGTATTGTTTACAACGTTTCAAGGAGAAATATTCGACTGGAAAGGTGGGATTGTAACGGTTCGAAAACGACGGCGCCACCGCGCTGGCATTCACAACGTCGCCCCAACAAAATCCGTAGAAGGCCACAAACTGGGGTTGGAAGCGAGGGCAGGGATTCCAATCACAGTCGGAGCGGAGTCCCTTCCCGGGTTCAAACCCCGCCGCTTTGGCACCGTCGCTTGCGAACGTGGACGCGACGAACGAAGCCAGGGCGGGGATTTGAACCCCGGAAGTCTCGATTACAAGTCGAGTGCATGAACCGCCCATGCTCCCCTGGCGCAGTCGGTCAGTTAGCGGTCCTCCTTTGAATGTGTGTCGTTTTCCGACCGATCGACCAGCGGTCGCTCCATCGTAACCCGCAGGTGGTCGTAGCCGTGGCGCCGATAGAATCGTCTCGCGTCTTCGTTTTCCGCCATTACCTCGAGGAGCACCACCTCGACGCCCCGGGCCGAAAACGCCTCTTCGACCGCCTCGAGCAGTGCCGAGCCGATCCCGCGGCCACGGTGATCGGGGTCGACGTACAGGTTCGACAGCGATCCGCGGGTCGCCTCGAGTTCCAGGGCACCGCGTTCGACCGAAAAGGAGGCGAACCCGACGACGTCGTCGTCGACGCGAGCGACGAGTAGCCCGTCGCTCGCCCGATAGGCGGCGAGCGTCTCGCCCATTGCCGTTCGATTGGCCTCTGTTCGGACGTACGAGCCGTACGAACGCTGGTCTCGAGCGAGACGCACCCACAGCTCCGTGATCGCCTCGAGGTCGTCGGTCGTCGCAGGTTCGACGATCATGCGATCGATCCACTCGCGGACGAGCGAAAAGGCTTCGCATCGGATCCATCGTACGGTCTGTTGTCCGTCAGTTCCGGCGCAACTGCGACCCAGAGCGGTTGCGCTGAGAACGCAGTACAGCAAACCGTCTCAGACGGTTCGACAGTCGGAACAGACGAGCTGTCCGTTCGCGTCCCACAGCGAGTCAGCGAGCGAGCCACAGGCTTCACAGACGCCCTGGGTGGTGTACTCGTCGCCGCCGTTCGGAAGCGCCCGTTCGTCGGTCGTCTCGCCGAGCGTCGGCGCGACCGACTCGTCGGTTCGATGTTCGAGGTCGACCACCGGCTCGGTCGAACGGGACGGCGTTACCGTCCCCTGGAAAGAGCCAGCCGCGGCGATGACGTCCCGTTGCGTGAGGAGCCCGAGTACCTCATCGTCGTCCTCGACGACGACGTTCCGAATGTTTTCCCGGGCCATCCTGGTCGCCGCATCGGCGAGCGAGCGATCCGGCTCGAGCGAGATAACCGGCGTCGTCATCACGTCGCCCACGTTGATCTCGGCGGGAACCGTTTCGTCGGCGACGACGCCGAGTACGTCCCACTCGGTGACGATGCCGACCGGTTCCGAGCCCCGGACGACGAGGACGCTACTCGTTCGCTCCTCACGCATGAGCCGAACCGCGCCGAGGAGGCTGTCCGACTCGCTGACCCCGACGTATTCGGTCGTCAGGACGTCCCTGACCGACAGTTCCGATTCCATGTGTGAACCATACCCACGGGCGGGCTAAAAGCTACTCCCGCTACACTTAAGCGAGTCGGCGCCGAAGTTTGGTGACTCGGCAAGGCCGTCGATCACCGCCCCCTCGGTCGGATTCCCGTCTCGACGTCCCGGCACGACTGCGACCGCGGCGGTCGTGTCGGAACTGTTCGGCAGTCGTCCGTACCAGGTGCGTCTCCGGCGATAGCCCCGAGTCGGCGTTACCAGTCGAATTCGACTCTCGTCCCGTCTGCTCGACAGGTTTCGAGAGCGTGTTTCGCCGCGAAGCCAGCGTCGTGAGCGCTCGAGCCGCGTCCGACGCCGACTTGTAGTTCGACGTCGACGGCTGTTTCGACGTGTTGGATCGCGTCTTCGTAGTCGTTCGCTCCGAGGTCGGGGCAGACGACGATGACGTTGTCGCCGCCGACGAAAAACGAGAGGCTGTCGTGGGCGTAGCGCATGTGGCGCATGAGTTCGGCGTAGCCCTGTTCGATCTGGATGAAGCTATCGAAGGCGTTGAGTTCGTCCGTGTACTGTCCGGTGGCATCGACGACGTCGAAGTGAGCGATTTGGACGTCGTCGTCGGTTCGGTGGGGTTCGTCGATGGCGCGTCCCTCGAGACACTCCCGTCTATCCTCGTCCTGTGCGCTTCCGGCGTTCTGGACGAACGTCGTTGCGTCGGAAAGCGCCTGGACGGGCGAGGTTCCGGTCGCGACGCCGAGGCTGAGCGTGACCGGATACCGGTTGCCGACGGACTCCTGGAGGAGTTCGTGATCGGCCATCGTGAGTCCGTTCGTGACGGCGATCATGTTGTCGAAACGAGTGAAAAACGTGTAGCCGTCGCGGTTGCCGACGAACTGCGAGATATCGGCGTAGAGTCGGGACTGCATCGTCTGAAGATCGGCTTCTCGGCGGGGTTCGGGGGTCACCGTCCACGGCCCGTAGTTGTCGATCTGAACGAGCGTTACCTGCGTATTAGTCACGGTAGCGGAGTCTTCCGAACGGTCCCGTATAAGTGATACGTAATCCAGATTCGTGACGCCTGCCGTTCGCCGACCGAAACGGACACCCGCGCCTCGAAACGCCCGCTCGAATCAGGCGGGTTTCTTCTCCGGGTCCGAGCCCTTCGGGTGATAATCCCAGAAGTTCCCCTCACGCATGGCCGCGCCGACGGCCTTGTGCATGTCCGTAATCGTCTCGAACGCCGCGGGTTCGACGTACTCGAAGATCTCGGACATCGGGACGACCGTCTCGTAGTTGATTCGGATCGGGTCGTCACCGTGTTCCTCGACGAACTCGTCGCGCTCGAGGGAGAAGTCTTCTTCCTCGTCGACTTTCTTGGCGATGATCGCCATGTCGTACTTGCGCATCCCCTCGCTCCCCTCCTCGCCGTCGGGATCGTGTGGCCAGTCGCTCATGCTCGTTGGTGTGCGTGGGGAGTCCAAAAGGGTTACTCCTCGTAGCTGACGAGTTCGACGCCGGTAAATTCGAACCGAACGCCACCGGCCGCACTTTCGGACAGGTCGACCGACCAGCCGTGGGCCTCGGCGATCTCCCGTACGATCGCCAGCCCAAAACCCGTCCCGGAATCGGAGTCGGTCCATCCGGGTTCGAACACTCCTGACCGGTGCTCTCGTGGAATCCCAGGACCGTCGTCCGCCAGGTAGAACCCGTCCCGTTGGGCTGTCGCCCCGACCGTGATCGTCGTCCCGGCGCCCGCGTGATCGACTGCGTTCGACAGCAGGTTCTCGAACAGCCGTTGCAGACGTGTTTCGTCGGCCACGATCTCGAGGTCGCCGTCGCCGACGTCGACCGTTACCCCGTCCGAATCGAGCGCCCGTTCGGCGCGCTCGAGTACTGATTCGACAGTTTCGGGCGCGGCGTCGACGACGGTTCTGCCGTGTTTCGCGAGCGCCAGCACCTCCTCGATCAGATCGGCCATCCGTTCTAAGGCGGCGGCCGCGTCCGCGAGCCGCCCAGAGTCGCGCGTTTCCCGTTCCAGTTCGACGCTCGCGGTCGCGATCGACAGCGGATTTCGAAGGTCGTGACTGACGAACTCCGCGAACTGCTCGAGGCGGTCGTTCTGGCGCTCGAGTTCTCGCTGGGCCTCTTTTTGACGAGTAATGTCCCGGGTGACGCCGAGCAATCCGATCGTGTTTCCATTGGGATCGAACAGCGGCACTTTCGACGAGAGGTTCCACCGATCGTGTCCCGGCAGGTACTCCTCCGTATCGAGGATGGGCTGACCCTCGCGGAGAACCGTCCGGTCGTCACCGAGGGCTGATCGGGTGTGCTCGTCGGGTGCAAACGGAATTTCGTCGTCGCGTCTGCCGAGGAAGACGTCGGGGTCGTGAAACGCTTGACTGACCGCCACGTGACGGGAAGATTCGTCTTTGATGTACATGTGGACCGGCAGGCACTCGAAGATTTCGTCGAACAACTCGCTCTTGTGGACCGCGATCGATTCGAATTCGACGTAGTGATCCGACGGGTGGTACGGTGACTCGTCGATATCGACGGCCCGACCCGTGGTGTCTCGAATCGTCTCACACAGCGCGTCGACGTCACGAGTGTCGACGTAATCGTCCGCGCTGGTTGCCGTCGCCAGCGGAATCTCCCGGGAGTCGAGTTTACCGTACAGGACGAGCGACAGCGACGGCCACGACCGACGCAGGCGAGTTATCGCGGTCGACCCATCCTCGTGGCCCAGCCGGTAAGAAACCACGACGCAGTCGACGTCGCCACCCTCGAGTCGCTCGAGAGTCGTCGTCATCGTCGACGTCGGGTCAGCCTCGATACCGTCGCGATCGAGTCGCGTCGCGAGCCTCGAGGCGGCGTCGAAATCGTCGTCGAAACAGACGACTCGGAGCGTAGCGGACGAGCGCATGCGGACTCTATCGCTGGCGAAATCACTTGTAGCTGTCCGCCGACTAACCCCTTTCCTCGAGCGGTGGGTATCGAGCGATCGACCCCCGTTCTCGCATCCGCGACCGCTGATCCGGTAACACCCATCTCAGGAGTCTCGAGGAGGTCATACCATCCTCGACAGCACTCATACTCGACGGCACCACCACTCATACTCGACGGCACCACCACTCAGCAGCGATTGTTCTCCCGGACGAAAAGACTACGTTGTGAACGATCGAGTCGGGCGGTGTGTATCCCTGCGGACGAGTCGATCGGTGGTTCGGGTTGCTCCTCGTCGCTCTCGGCGCGTATCTGCCCTGGATTCGGAGTCATCCGACGGTCGATACGGCCCTTCTCATGTATCCTGCCGGACTCGGTTCCGGCTTAGAAATCTGGGGATCGATCACGCTCGCGCTGTCGGTTATCGCCGCCGTTGGAATCGTGACCGGGATCGGGGGGGTCGATACGTCCCTGTTTCGGGCGCTCGTCGGAGCGACGGCGGTGGTCCTGGGCGGTCACGTTCTCGTCCACTCACCCGGTGTTACGGGACCGTTCGTCGCGGGCACCGGTGCGATCCTGACGGTACTCGGCGGTCTCGTACTTCTGGTCAGCGAACGAAAACCGCTCGGAGAACTTCCCTCCTGGCTCTCGAGCGAGAGTGGCGATCGGTCCGTTCGCTAGTGACGTCTCCGTCGATCTCGAGACCGGCGCATCTCACCCCGAGACCAGTGTCCGCGCCCGTTGTGCCCGATCGCGGACCTCTCGGCTCGGATCGTTCGCCGCGAGATCCGCGAGTCGCTCGCGTACGCCCCCGACGGCCACGTCGGTTTCGAGTCCGACGCGGCCGAGCGTCGTCGCCGCGGCGGCCCGAACGTCGGAGTCGTCGCTCTCGAGGTGAGTCGCGATCACGTCGACGTGATCGGCGAGGACGTCCGGTCTGGCGACGGCAATCGACTCGAGACACCGGAGCAGGTCCGCGGCCGTCTCCGGCGGCGGATCGTTCGCGAGGAACGCGACGATTTCGTCGACCGACGGAGCGACGTCAACCGGCGACTCCTCGGCCAGTTCGGCCAGACAATACGCGACCGTATCGTGACACTCGAGCGACGGCTGTGCGAGGAGCGCCCGAAGCTTCGGAACCGCTGGAAGGCAGACTCTCGGTCGCTCCTCGACGTTGTCTCGAATCGTTCGGACGGCCTCGCGCTGTGTGGCCGGCGTCCGATCGTCGAGCTGTACCAGAACCGACGGCAGATCGAACGAATTGGAGCCCGGTCGCTGGTCGACGGACTCGCCCCCATCCCTATCCATGCTACCCGCTTTCTGCATGTTTGATAGAAGGCAAAAGCCTTCCGGCAGTTTAATTCGAGACGTCTAGAAAGAAATGAGAGTCAGGCGAGCCACTCGTCCGGTTTCGTGTCGTAATCGACGTCGTCAGCGGCGAGGTGTTCGACCTCGTCCCACGGCACGTCCTCGATCGTGACGTCGTGGCCGTCGTAGCGGATCAGTTTCCCGCGCTCTTCGGCTTCCGGCTCGCGATTTCTGCGTTTGGCGACCTCGATATCGTGTTCGTCGACTTCCTTGACGATCGTCAGGAGGTTCACCGGCCGCCCCCACAGCTCGAAGATTCGTTTGAGCGTCTCGCGAGCCTGACCGAGATCCAGCATGACGCCGTTGTACTGGTGACCCAACAGGAGTTCGTTCGCGTTGTTGTAGTTGCCGTCGTAGACCGCGATCGTCGGCTTGCCGAAGTTGGTAAACTGCAAGAGGAGCTTCTTCTTGACGTCCTCGGCGGCGTCACTCGCCACGTGGAACTGGCCGGTCGCCTGGGAGTGCTCGTAGGTGAAGTAGTCGTTTTCCGTGATGAACTCCTGAGTGAGAAACTCGTCCAAGAACGTCACGTCGTTGTGGCTCTCGCGAACGTCGAACATCCGGTCCCACCCCGCAGTGAACTCGACCTCCGCGAGCGCCTCCTCGACCGACGAGTATCTGGCGTCGTCGAACAGGTAGCGCCCGATCCGCTCGAGTTCGTTCTGGTTGACGCCGGGAAGGAAGCCGCGGTTCTGGCGTTTGACCAGCGAGTAGTGACGGCGTGCAAGGCCTTCGTAGGTGAGTACCTTCCAGGGGTAGCGGTCGACGTCGAACTCGCCCTCGCGGGCGGCGAAGAGCGCTTCGTGGTCGATCCACTCTTCGGGAACCTCCTCGAGCGAGTCGAGCGTCTCTGAGGTGATGACGTCGATGGCGTCGGGCGGCTCGAGGTCGGCGAACACGTCGTCGAAGTCGACGACGTCGGTTAGATTGCGCCAGGAGACGCCCTCGACGCGCAACAACTGTTCGACGACCTCGCGGCGGTTGGTCGCGTTCTCGACGTACTCCCACAGCTCCATCCCGAGGCTGTAGGGGTTGAGCCCGCCCGAGCCGAGGACTTTTGCCATGTGGTCGGCGTAGTCGACGACCTCGTCCTCGTCGGCGAAGCCCTCGTCGGTCATCATCGTCGACTCCCAGTAGGCGGCCCACCCTTCGTTCATCACTTTCGTCATCTTCTGGGCGGCGAAGTAGTACGCCTCCGCGCGCATCATATCGAGGATGTCGCGTTGCCACCCTTCCATCTCGACGGCGCGTTCGGACTCGGCATCGTACTGTTTCCCGTATTCGCGGACGAACGCGAGTACGTCCTTTTGGGGCTCTTCCGGAAACGTCACCTGACCGTCTTCGGCTTCGAGTTTCTCGAGCCACTCCTCGTCGAACACCTCGCCTTTGATCTCCTCGGAGAGGTCGAGTTCGTCGAGTTTCTCCGCGAGATCCTCGTCGAGATCCACTGCCGGACCGTCGAGATCCAGCCGGCGCTCGAACACCCGATGCTGGTCGATGTTGTCCTCGAGCGAGAGGCAGTGATCGATCCACTTCTCGACCTCCGCGCGGTCGATGTCGGGATCGGACATGTACTCGTCGATCGCCCGGGCGTGGCGCTCTAACATCGCGGCGGCGTTGACCTGATCGTCGTCCGAGCGGCCGCTCGTGAACATGCCGAACCACTCGTTGTTCGCGAAGAAATCGGAGTGGGCCTCGACGTGGGTGATGACCGCCTTCTGGTCGGCCGTCGTGTTCGACTCCTGAAGGAACGCGTGGGCCGGGTTGTCGTTGTTGACGATCTCGAAGGCCTTGCCGCCGCCGTACTGGCCCTGTTTCTGCTGGCGGTCGTACTGCATGCCCCACCGCCAGTGGGGGTACCGTGACTGGAACCCACCGTAGGCGATGAGTTCGTTCATCTCGTCGTAGTCGATGATCCAGTAGTTGACCGGGTAGGGTTCGAGACCGAGCTTCTCGGCCAGATTGCGGGCTTCCCATACCGGTTCCTCGAGTTCGGTCGCGATTGCCTGTTTGCGGAACCTGTCCGCGTTCGAATTGGAGTTACTCATGGAAATCACCGGTTTTCGCGAGTTCGAAGCGAACGACGTTTGCTTCGTTACTCATCGTCGTCACCTTCCGTGCTGAGAATGCGGTAGATCGCGTCGGTTACGTCGTCCTCGCCGTTGACGTACGCCACTGCGACGTCGTCGGCGTCGGTGCCGAAGTGGCGCTCTAACTCCTCGGCGTGGGTCGCGTTGATCGCGTTCCCGCTCGGCTGGGTCTCGACGTAGGCGTGGAGGTTGGCGTCGATCTCTTCCATCATCGGAATCACGCGCTCTTCGGTGTCGTTCGAGGAGTTCTCCGAGTCGCCGGCCGCGAAGACGTACCGGTTCCAGTCCGACCACGGGTACTCCTCTAGCAACTCGGCGGCGAGTTCGTACGCGCTCGAGATCTTCGTCCCACCGCCGGAGCGGATGCCGAAGAAGTCCTCGCGTTCGACCCGCCAGGCGTCGGCGTCGTGGGCGATGTAGACGAACTCGGCGTTGTCGTACTTGCCGGTCAGATACCAGTCCAGCGGCGTGAACGTCCGCTCGACGAGTTCGCGTTTCTTCTCGCGCATCGAGCCGGAGACGTCGCGGATGTTGACGACGACGACGTTCTTCTCTTTTTCCTCGACGATCTCGGGGTAGCGGTATCGCTCGTCCTCGCGGCGGAAGGGGACGTGTTTGATCCCCTCGCGGCGGATCTTCTGTTGGACCGACTGGCGCTCGACGTTCGCCTCGACCTCCTCGATCGACGACCACGTGCCCCGTTGCTCGTCGGGAATCTCGGCGTGGGCCTCCTCGATCCAGGCCATCGAAACCGGCAGGCTCTCGCCGCGAGCCCACTCGAAGACCTCGCGGGGCGTGATCCCCTCGACCTTACAGACCTCCCGAAGAAACTCCTCGTCGAAATCCATCGCGAGCTTTCGCTTTAAGCCCTCCTTGAACATCCGCTCGAAATCGAGCGTGCTGTCGGGGCCCGTCCGCGTGAGATCCGTGAACGGTCCTTCTTTCTCCTCGATGACCTTCTTGCCTTTCGGCTCTAACTCGAGGCCGAGTTCCTCGTCGAGTTCCTGAGCGAACTCCTCGGGGTCCATCTCGTAATACTCGTGTTCGCCGCCCTCCTCGCCGGGTTCGCCCTCTTCGCCGTCCTCGCCGTCGCCCGGCTGTGGCTGGGGCTGGCCGACCGGCTGTCCGACGTCGGGCGTTCCGCCGTCGCCCTGCCCGACGCCACCCTTATCGCGCTGGTCGTACTCGAACTCCGGTAGCGAGACGATCTTGACCGGGATTTTGATCTCGCCGGGTCGACTCTGCCCGAGGTCGCCGTACTGGATGAAGTCGGCCAGATCCTCGCGGCGCTGTTCGCCGACTTCGCGAAATCGCTCGAGGTCGTCTCTCAGTCCCATCGGTACACCTCTCCCGTCGGCTCGACGGTCGATCGTCGGTTCAGTCCCATCGGTAGCTCACCTGTCCCATGACGTGTCTGCTGGTCAGTTCGGCCGACGCCTCGGAGTAGCCGAACTCGGAGACCAGCGTTCCGATCGTGTTCTCCTTGACGGACTCCGTCTCCGTCCCACTCGGCGGGTCGTCCCACTGGCGCGGGTCGAAGTCCTCGAAGGTTCGTCTGACGTCCTCCCAGTCGTGGCTTTCGAGGACGGATCTGATCACCGGAATCGCGGTGAGATCGACGTCCTCGACGGCGAAATCATCGTCGCGGTGTTCCCAGGCGTGGCGGTTGAGCGACGTGATTACTTTCTCACGGCGGAAGTTCCGGACGCTCTCTCTTGGAAGGTTGCCCTGATACTCCTCCTCGGAGAACCGGCCGAGATGTTCGATTTCGAACAGCTTCATCTTCAGCGGGTCGGGCTCGACGCGCTCGCCGCGGTCGTTGTACAGCGGCTCGTCGGTCTCCCAGGCGTAGACGTGTTCGACGTACTCGGCGACGGTCTCCTCGTCGACGCGTTTCTCGTGCATAATCGCCTCGATGACGTCGGACTCCTGTTGGTCGAAGATGTAGTTTTTCACGGGAACGACGCGGTTCTCGAACTCCGAGCGCTCGCCGCTCGAGAACACCGGTGCGTCGGCCATGCGTTCGGCCATCCCGTTTAACACGTCGCGGGGCATCACGACGTCCTCGACCGGCAACTCGGCGTGGTGGCGGTCCCGGTCAGTCTGGAGTAACTCCGCGAGCGTGTCGCGCGTGTACGTTACCGGAATACCGTGCTCGCCGTCGTGAGAGCCGTCGGCGAAGTCGAACTCCGCTTTCTCGCGTCGCGTATCGCCTTCCTGTAGGTAGCCCTGGTCGTAGATCAGCGCCTTATCGACCAGATCGAGCCCGTTCGGGAGGTCTTCCTCGTCGAGTCGGGTAACGACAGCGTAGAGCGCGGCCGCCTCGATGGCGTGGGGTGCGAACTCCTCCGTCCGCGTCTCACCGTCGCTGTCTTTGACCGTCACCGTCACCGGCTCGCGGATCCGTTCGGACAGTTCGTCGTAGCCGTCGGCCTCCCAGACGCTCGTCTCGTTCGTCAGCTCTCGGCGGATGAGCTCACACTCCAGACTCAGGTTCGTCAGGTAGCCAAAGCGGTGCTTGTCGAGGCGCCGTTTGAGCGCCTTCAGCGGATCCATGCCGTTTCGGTCGGCGTGCTGGTTGAGCTGGGCCTCGAGGTCGGGGTTGGAGATGATCAGTAGCTGGGTGTCGACGTCCATCCCGATTCCCTTGTCCAGTTTGACCGACTGCTCGTCGGGGACGTTGAGCAGTTTCTGCAGGAGGTCCGCGTGCTGGGCGGCGTCCTCGACGATGGTGAGGACGCCGTTGCCCTGCGAGAGCACGCCGTCGTAGGAAAAGGCCTGCGGGTTCTTGCGCCCACGGGAGTCCAGCTCCTGGAGCATGCCGTGCATCCACGAGCCGACGAGTCGCTCCTTGGGGCGGCCGTCGTCCTCGCTGTGGAGGACGCCGACGCCCTGTCCGAGGTCGACGACGTAATTTTTCACCCGCAGGTGGCTCTCGTCGCTGATCGCCGAGAACAGTTCGTCCTTACCAGCCCGCCGGTAGCGCTCCTCTAAGAAGTCGTACGCTTCCCGGGAGAACGGATCGAGCTGGGCGTCGACTCGGACGGGGACGTGGTCCTCGAGTTCCGCGTTCAGATCCGTCAGAATTTGCTCTCGGACGTCGTCAGGGAAAACCGACAGTGGATGACACTGGACGGGGCTCTCGTACCAGTGTTGGTCGTCCGAGGCGGTTGGGTCACCGCCGTAGCTCAGGCTTCGGTCCTCGGCGTCGGCCGTCGTGACGTTCCACTCGACCGTGTACCGACGGCCCGCCGGCGTCTTCGAGTACTCCCGGAGGCCGTTGACCAGACAGCGTTTCAGTTCGGACTTGCCGGTCGCCGTCGGCCCCTCGAACCAGACGATCTTCTCGTCTTTCGCTCGCCCGGCGGCGATCGATCTGAGATCGTCGACGAAGCCGTTCAACACCTCGGTGTTACCGAGGATCGCGTGCTCGCCGTCGTTGTGCGGATCGTCGAAGAAGCGATACCGTTCTTTCTCCTCGCCTTCCTCGACGACCGTTCGCGTCCCCGCGGCTTCGATCGCCTCGAGGAGGTACTTCGAGGCGTGGGAGGCGATCGTCGGGTTCTCGAAGATCCGATCGACGTACGCTGCGAGGCTCATCGGTTCCTCGTAGGTCTCCTCTAACGCGCGGTCGGCCTCGGTGACGTAGTCGGTGCCGGTCATATCAGTCTTCCATCTCTGCTTTGGCGACCTCCGCGCCGGCGAACTCGAGCACTTCCTTGGCGCCCTCCTCGGAGTAGCCCTGTTCCATCAGAGCGTCGATCCACGAGGACCGCTCGTCGTCGTCGAACTCGTTGGCCGACACGAGTGCGGAGAAGTTGATGTTGTGTTTCTTGTCCTCCCAGAGTTTGCGTTCCAGCGCGCGGCGCAGGCGCTCGTTGTCCTGGGGGTTGAAGGCCTCGCCCTCGCGGGCCCGCCGGGAGACCCAGTTCGAAACCTCCTGGCGGAAGTCCTCCTTGCGGTCTTCCGGCACGTCGAGTTTCTCCTCGACCGAGCGAAGGAACGTCTCGTCGGGTTCTTGCTCGCGGCCCGTGAGTTCGTCCTCGATCGTGTCGTCGTCGATGTAGGCCATGACGTGGTCCATGTACTTCTCGCCCTGGCGCTGGATCTCGTCTAGGTCGTACGCCAGCGCGTGACGGACGTCCTCGATCGCACGCTCGCGGTACTCCTCGCGGACCGTCTCGAGGTAGCGGTAGTAGGTCTCGAAGTTCTCCTCGGGGACCGAGCCGTGGTGTTCTAAGTTCTCCTCGAAGAAGTTGAACACCGTCAGTGGCGAGAGAAAGCCCCGCGAGCGGTGTTTCGAGTCCATGATCGCCTCGGCGATCTCGTCGCCGATAAAGCGCGGCGAGATGCCGACCATCCCCTCGCCGATCTCGGCTTTCGCGGCGGCCTCCTCGCGAAGCTTCTTGACGTCGATGTCGTCGCCCTCGTCGATCTCGCCGTTGTACGCCTTCGCCTTCGCCAGCAGTCCGACGGTCTCCGTGTCGGGCTCTTCGATCCGCGTGAGGACGCCGAAGAGACCGGCCATCTCGAGGGTGTGGGGCTCGACGTTGATGTCGGGGACGTCGGCGTTGTTCAGCATCTTCTGGTAGATGCTGGCCTCGTCCTCGTAGGAGAGGACGTACGGGAAGTCGATCCGCTTGGTGCGGTCGTTGAACGCTTCCATCTTCTCGTCGCCCTTTTTGTCCTTGTACTCGGGCATGTTCGTCCGTCCGACGATGACCTGGTCGATGTCGATCCGCGGGTTGTTCTTCGGCTTGATCGTCTGCTCCTGGGTTGCGTGCAGGAAGTCATAGAGGAACTCCCGCTGGAGTTTGAGCAGTTCCTCGCCGGAGAAGATGCCCCGGTTGGCGTTACAGAACGCACCGGAGTAATCGAACGCCCGCGGGTCGCTTTCGCCGTAGATGGCGATCTTCGAGTAGTTGACGTCTCCCGTCAACTCGGTTTCGTCCTGGTTCTTCTTATCCTTTGGCTCGAAGGTCTCGAGACCCTGACGTTTGTTCTCGTCGGCGACGAACCGGATGATCTCGACGTGGTTCTCGAGGACCTGCTTTAAGTCATCGTCGTAGTAGGCGAGCAACCGGTCCATGTAGAACTCGCTTTCTGGATCGAGCGCCTGCTCGTTCTGGATGGTGTACGGCGCCTCGAGGCGCTCGTTTAAGTCGTCGATCACCCGCTGGCGTTGCTCGTGTGGGAGGAGCACGAGCGGATCCTGGTTCATCGGCGACCGGACCGTGTCGTCGGCGGGGTCCTGGTCTTTGATGACGTCACAGAGGTTCGTCCAGCGGAACGTGTACATCCGCCCCTCCTCGCGCAGGGTGTAGTCCTCGAAGTACTGGCGGACCTGCTTGTCGAAGTGAGATTTGCCCGATCCGACCGGGCCGAGCAGGAGCTTGATTCGACGCTCGGGACCGAGACGTCGTGCACCCGATTTCACCTTGTTGACGAACTCGTGGATCGACTGGTGGATCACCTTCCCGTAGAAGGTGTTCTCACCGTCGTGTAACGGATCCTCGCTCGCGAGCTGGTACTCGACGACGCCCTCGGTCTCGTCGTAGGTCGTGCCGTAGTAATCGAACATATCCGCGACGCGCTGGTGGGCGTTGCGGGTAATCTTCGGGTCCTCGTACGTCTCCTCGAGGTACCAGTCGAACGATTTCGTCTCCCGCAGGTCTGCGGGCATCGATTCCTTGTAGTCCGTACTCAGCTTCTCGAGCGTCTCGATGTCACCGTTCATGGTATCACTGCCAGTTGTCGCTCCCTCGCCGTTGGGGTGGCCACATCCACACGTCGTCGATCCGACGCTCTCCGTGCGTTCGATTCTGAGACGAACTCTCGCGGAGAGCGCGAACCCTTTCGGGCGGCGTTCTGTCGTTTCATGGGTACTCGCGTGCCACGTGCCGTGCTCGAGACTCCGTGTCGGTCTCGAACGATACGCGCCGGGGACGGGCGCGACGTGGATCGACCCGCCGTGCGGATATCGATAGTATTTAATGAGTGAGTAATCCAGCTACTTAACCTTGGCCCCAAAAGATATTTATTAGAAATATATTCCAGGCAATATATGCAGGCATCTATGTATGTGGGCGGATACCACAGCGCTCGTCGGGGGTGTCCGGTCATAAGTCGATCGCCTGCATTGCCGCGGTTCGGTCGCGCGCGGTGTGCGTCTAACTAGCACGACCTCGGATCTATATTCTCCGTTGGATTGCACGTTGTGAGAACGAGAGGGCCAACCGCTCGGTTCGAGAACCACGACTGCAACGGAGTGGCGGAGTGAGCGACAATCACGACTGCGATCGGGGCGACGACCCGTGAGCTGTACGATCAGTGTGTCGAGCGCCTCAGTCGTTGCTGTAAACACGAAACACCGGCGGCGAATCGGTGGCGACGAGGATTTAGGACCGACCACCGTAGTCGGGAATATGACCGATCTGTCGACCCTGCCATCGGCCTGGGAGATCTGGTCCCAGGGCGAAGACGGACGAGTCGTTCTCGCCTACCGGCCGGACGTCTTCGACGGCGCCGAGTTTCCCGCCGCCTGTCTCCCGACGCTTTACCTGACGCACGGTCGTCGGACGAGACGTCCCGGTCAGAATCCGACCGATACGACCGGCGACGACGACTGGTTCGTCACTCTCTATCTCGAGCCGGACGTCTCGCTCGACGGCGGCGAACGGTTTTCGACGCGAGCCGACGCCCTCGAGTACGTCCTCGATCTCGCGTGCCGGTTCGCCGACGGCGAGGTCGATTACCGAGGTCTGTATCAGGTTCCTCGAGAGCGTTACTTCGATCGATTGGACGAACTGACCGGGTGAGAGACCAGCGACCGCTTCGAAACTGACCGGGTGAAAAATCAGCGACCGCTTCGAGATGCTCGCACGCGGAACTAAAAGAGAGAAATGCGACGCGAACGGCGGATCGTGACCCGAGAGAGAGTAAGGCAAAGCACGGCCCGAGAGAGTAAACGTGAGAGTGAGGCTTAACCGGCGCTGGCGAGTAGGGGACGACATGTCCACCGTCACCCTCGTCGGTTCCCGCCTGGCCGAGCCGGGAATCGAGTTCGTCTACCACGGCGAAGCGGACGGCTGTGCCGGCTGTCCGTACCGGAGCCAGTGTCTCAATCTCTCGACCGATACCCGCTACCGGATCACGTCCGTTCGGGAGAACGCCCAGACGCTCGAGTGTGCGATGCACGACGGCGGCGTCCGCGCAGTCGAGGTCGAACCCGTCTCGGTGCGTGCGAACATCGTCTCGAAGGGAGCGTTCGCCGGAAGCAAATCGAGCCTTCCGGGCCCGTGTCCGTACGTCGAGTGTCCGAGCCACGAGTACTGCGAACCCGACGGCCTCGAGTTCGACGAGGAGTACAGAATCAGCGAGATCGTCGGGGACCCACCCCACGACATCTGTCACCTCGACAGGGGACTCCAGCTCGTCGAACTCGATCCCGAGGGCTGACACGGATTTCTATACCAGTGTACCGGCCCAACCGCAACTCGGGTCGCGATTTGGCCGGAACTGACTGACAGTAAACCGTATGATTCCGTCGACGTCAGTCCCCGGCGGCGCAACCCCACGTCAGCGTCGATCCGACTCGTCGACGGCCTCGAGCCAGCTTCCGGCCCAGCACTCGATCTCGTCGAACACCGGCTCGAGCGACCGGCCCTTGTCGGTAAGGCTGTAGTAGGTCGCGATCGGCGCGTCCTCCTCGATGCGGCGTTCGACGAATCCCATCTCCCCCAGATCGTCGAGCACCCGCGAAAGCGTCCGCGCGTTCGCACCGGTCGAACGTTTGAGTTCGTTGAACCGCTGTTCGCCGGCGAGCAGTTCGTGTAGTACGGCCAGACGCCACTGCGATCCGATCTGCTCGAGCGACTCGATGACCGGGCAGGCCTCAGGATGCTGGTCGTCGGATTGCGGTCGTTGCGATGACATCGGGTCTCTCCTCGACGTTCGGCCCGGGGGACAATAGCAGTTCGGAATCGAACGTACTAACACTGTGTTACTCCCTGTGATATCGGTTACTCGCTCGATTGTGGTCTCTCGGCCGCTGTTCGCTCGTCTTCGAGGATCGATTCGATGCGCTCGAGCGCCTCGAGACAGACCGGAACCGATCCCGCGGCGTGGAGGGGGACCTCGAAAACGACGCGACAGCGCCGATCACCCAGGTCGTCGACGCGGTGGCCGGCCGACGGGACGCACGGCACACCCCAGGTCCAGCGACGATCCGTCCGGGCAGTGATGGTAAACGGCAGCCAGGCACCCGGCACCCGGATTCGACCGGCGGTCCCTTCTCGAACGCGGCGGTCGGTCGATTCCACCTCGCTGACGACCGGCGACCAGTCGGGCCACCGCATCGTATCGACCAGGAGTTCCCAGGCCCGTTCCGGAGCCACCGCGAGCACCTGTGAGACCTCGAGTCTGTAGCCGTCGGCCGTCCGCGCTCGCTGGACGCGGGTCATCGTACGTCGGTCTACGCCCTCGGTGAATATGGCGTTTCGGACACTACCTGTTCGCTGATAGAACTATCCGTAGCCGCTAGACTTTACTTGGGGGACTTCCTGGCTCGAATCGAGTAATGGCGATAGTCGAAGTCGAAAACCTCCGCAAGGAGTACGGGGGATTCGCCGCCGTCGAAGGGAGCACGTTCTCGATCGAACGCGGCGAGGTGTTCGGCGTTGTCGGCCCGAACGGCGCCGGGAAGACGACCACGTTGAAGATGATCGCTGGTCTCATCGAGCCGACCGACGGGACGGCGACGGTGGCCGGCTACACCCCCGGTGAGCCGGCGATGCAACGCCGGCTCGGCTTCCTCCCCGAGGAGTCGCCGTTGTACGAGGAGATGACCGCCCTCGAGTATCTCACCTTCTTCGCCGACCTCTACGACGTTCCCTCGGGCGTCGCCCGCGAACGGATCGATCGGACGCTCGATCGACTCGACCTCGAACACCGGACCCGGCGAATCGGCAACATGTCGAAGGGAATGAAACGCAAGGTTGCAATCGCCCGGGCGCTCGTGAACGACCCCGAGGTGCTCATCTTCGACGAACCCGCGTCGGGGCTCGACCCGTTGACGACGAACTACATCATCGAGTTCACCCGCGAACTGAGCGATGAGGGAAAGACGATCGTCTTCAGCGCACACAACCTCTTTCACGTCGAGAGCATCTGTGATCGGATCGCGGTGATGAACCACGGTCGGATCGTCGCCCGCGGCTCCGTCGAGTCGATCCGGGAGGCCCACGGCGGCACCGAGTACCACGTCTACGCGACCGTCGACGGGAGTCACGCGCTCGAGGGGGTCCTCGTCGACCGGGAGAACGACCTGATTCGACACGTCGTCGGTGGGATGGACGACGTCGAGACGATCCGCGAGACCGTCGACGCGGAGGGCGGCCGCATCACCGATATTCAGACGAAGACGCCGAGTTTGGAGGAAATCTTCCTCGAGATCGCGAGCGCCTCGGATTCCGAGGAGGACGCTCGCTCGGAACCCGAAGCGGCGTCGGACGCCACGACGGACCGCGGGGAGGAAGCCCAGACGTGAGCGACGAACGGTCGCCGCCCGAGTCGGTCCGACGACGGCTCGAGTCGGTCCGTCGGCGTGTAGTCGGCTCGCTCCGACGAACCGCGCGGATTGCCCGCTGGGAAGTCTCCCGGTCCGCCGGAACCGTCGACCGGCGGACGATCTTCGCGGTGGTCGCGATACTCGTCGTCGTCGGCGGCGTCGGGCTCTCGGTCGCCGAGGACGGGATCGGCCTCGAGGACGAACTGTACGTCGTCGGCGTCGATGCCGAAGACCCCTACGCCGACGTCGCGGCCGAGAGCGATCAGTTCCGGGCAATCGAACTCGAGGACGTCCGGATCGACGATAGCGGGAACTCGAACGTCGACGTCGTCGTGACCCGTGACGGTGAGTTGGGGTACGCCGGGGACAACGGCGAACAGGCGTTCGAGGCGTTCCGCGAGGCGATCGTAGCGGAAAACGCCGAGCGAATGGCCGCCGAGGACGACGACGTCGCCGCCTATCCGGTACTCGTGACCGTCGAGTATCAGGAACGAACCCCCGGACCGCGATCGGACGCCGAAAGTGGTTCGACCGGCGACACATCCACGTTCGACGACGGCGACGATTCGACCACGGACACGACGGACGAGGACTCGACTCCGACGGGCGCAACCGGGGACGGTGAGCTTCAGGTACCCGACGTCGGTGCCACGGCCACAGAGCAGACCAGCCCCGGAACGCCCGATACGCTCTCGCCGCCGTTTCCGTTCCAGTCGCTCGTGCTCGCCTTTCTCTTTATCGTGCCGATGAACTTCGTCATCCAGACCTACGGGAGCACGATCATGGACGAACGCCTCAAGCGACGCGGCGAGTTACTTCTGGTGTCGCCGTCCTCGCGCTACGAGATCGTGGCCGGAAAGACCCTCCCGTATCTGCTCGGCCTCGTCGGCATCGTCGTCGCGACCGCCGCGGTGATCGGCGGGCGGACGCTCTCGGTCGCCGCGGCGCTCCCGATCGCGCTGGTGTTTCTCGCGTCGACGTTCGCCGGCGCGATGCTCGCCCGATCGTTCAAGGAACTCACGTTCGTCACCGTCACCATCAGCGTCTTCTTGACGACGTATACGTTCGTGCCGGCGATCTTCACCGAAGTGACCCCGATCGCGCTGATCTCGCCGCTCACCCTGGTCGTGATGGATCTGCAGGGCGAGTCGGTCCGATTCGTGGAGTACCTCTTCTCGACCGCTCCGTTTTATCTCAGCGCGACCGTCCTCTTCTTGCTCGGCATCGGTATCTACCGCGAGGAGGACATGTTCGCCCAGAAGCCGGTCCCCGCGAAGATCCTCGACGCGATCACGAGCCAGATCGACGCCATCTCGAGGCGCGTCTCGGCGTACTGGAGCCCGTTCGTGCTCTCGATCATGTTCATCCCGTTCGTCTTCGCGGCCCAACTGCTCGCGGTTGCGCTGTTGTTCGTCGTCCCCGAGTCGATCGCACTCGTCGTGATGTTCGTCCTCGCCGCGGCGATCGAGGAGTTCGCGAAGAGCATCCACGTCTACGCTGGATTCTCCCGGTCTCGATTCGAACCGACAATCCGCGTGGCCGCGATTCTCGGTGCGCTCTCTGGGCTCGGCTTTTTCGTCGGCGAAAAGATCACCCACGTCGGCCAGTTCGTCGGGCTGTCGGATCTCCCGATCAGCGTCGCCGCGTTCGGCCCTGAACTCGGCGCCGATCTGGCGATCCCCGTTTTGCTCGCTCTCTTTCTCGCTCCGCTTGCCCTCCACGTGGTGACGGCGATCATCTCCGCCACGGGTGCGAGACGTGGCAGAGGGACGTACGCCGCGGCGTTCGTCGTCGCAACTCTCGTTCACGCCCTCTACAACCTCGGGGTGATCGCCCTTGTCACCTGATCGCGACGAGTGGCGATCCGACGACGAGCCGTCGACGCCTCGCGGGCCGAACCCACCCTCGAGAAGCGACCGCGACCGACGGTCGAGGGGCGTCTGGCGGGCCCGCTGGGCGCTCGTCCGCCGACAGCTTCGCTCGCTTCGCTCGGAGAAGACGATCCTGCTCGCGATCGCGATTCAGCTGTTTATCGCGTCGTTCTCCTCGTTTCTCGTCGTCGGGCTCGTCTCGATGTACGAACCCGACTCCGTGGACGGCTACGAGGCCGACGTCGCCGTCACGGGAAGTGACACCGACGAACTGCTCGCCGTCGCCGACCAACAGAACGGGATCGATCCGCGATTCTACGACGAACGGGCGGAGGCCCACCGTGCGTTCGACGAGGGGTGGGTCGACGCCGTCCTCGACGCGAACCGAGACGACGAGGGGAGACTCATCGTCCGCGTGACGGCTCCAGACGGCGGGCTCGAGACGACAGTCCTCGTCGTTCAGCTTCGCGAGACCCTCGAGACGATCGAGTACGTCGAACGGATCGAGAACGCCGACAGCCTGGCCGAGCCGCCGCTGTCGGTTCCCCAGGGAACCGACGCCAGCCCGTACGCGGAGTTTTCATACACCGTGTTAGTCCCGCTGTTGTTGTTCCTACCGGCGTTCATCAGCGGCTCGATCGTCGTCGACTCGCTCGTCGAGGAGCGCCAGCGCGGCACTCTCGAATTGCTCCGGGTCGCCCCCGTCTCGTTCGTCGACGTCGTCGACTCGAAGCTGGTTGCGACCGCCGCGCTCGCGCCGGTTCAGGCGATCGCCTGGCTCGCCCTGCTCGCGTTCAACGGAACAGCGGTTGCGAATCCGCTCGCGTTGATCGTACTCGTCTCGGCGCTCGCCGTGCTTGTGGTCGGCGTTGGCGGCGTCGTCGCACTCACGGCGCCCGATAGACGCCAGGCACAACTGCTGTACTCGATCGCTGTCGTCGGCGCGCTCGTCGTCTCGACGCTGTTGCCCGAACACCCGGCCAACACCGTTGCAAAGTTCGCGATCGGAAACCCGACGGCGACCACGTGGCTCTCGCTCGCGCTGTACTGTCTGCTCGCCGCGATCGCCTTCGGCGCGGTTCGGATCGTCCTCGATCGAGTCGATCACGACTCGCTTTGACGTCCTCCACACGACTGAAGTCGTGGGATTCCTCCGTGGGCAATCCGGCCAGTGGGTTACCCCGGCTGTGAACTTGCGGGTTTGCCGACGCTGGTTTGGTCGAACGGACTCGACTGTTCCCCAAACCGGGCGGGTGTCCAGTCGTGTCCATCCCACTCCCAGTACGCCCCTGATTCGGGTGCGTCCCCCTCGCGTTCAGCAGAGAGGGCAGCAGGCCGCGCCATCGGCCCAACCTCGTTTTGCAACACGTTCCACGCCCCTACAACATCGCTGTGTGCGTCCAACTCGCACTCGTGACACCGAAACGCATCACCATCCCGAGACACGTCCTCGCTTCCACAGTCGGGACACTCACTGCTCGAATCAGCCTCGCTCACCTGCTCGACGCAGATTCCAACGTCACCGAGTGTGAGCTCGAGGCGGGCAACGAGTTGTCGGTGCGACCAGAACGAATGGGTCTTGTCGTTCACCACTGAAGACCAATGCCCCTCCAACACATCGGTCAAATCACCAACGTACACCGTATCGATGTTGCGCGCTAAGAGCCAATCCGCAGCGTGCTTCACCGCTGCATCACGACTGTGGTCGCGCTTGCGCGATCGGTCGTCGTACAGGCGTTGAATCCGGTTACTCGTATATCGGTCGTCGGGAAGTGCTGATTGCAACTCGGCAATCTGACCGGACAACTCACGGAAGCGTTCATACTCCGGTCGAGCGTGGTACACAGCGGTTTCTCCAGTGGTAGTGACGATCGCAAGCGTGTTGTTCGCGCCCACGTCGATAGCAGCAGAATGCGTCGTGTTCTCGGTCTCGAGTGTGTGAGTGAAAGCCTCCAGTCGCTGTTCCTGCAATCGGTCTGGCCGAATGCAAACCGGATGCTTGACACGAATCCTGTCTGCTGCCTCGTCGTAGACCAGTTCTAACCTGCTATCGTCACCGTTCCATTGTGGATTACCGCGAACGTCCAGTGTGATGCGCTCTTGGTACTCGAAGTCGTACTTCTCTTCGAGGACGTCACCGACGCCGAACTCCAGGGTACTCCGCTTCTCGTCCCAGTCGAAGGTGTAGAGGTCGTTACGGATGAGGCCGTGCAACTCGTAGCCGTCCCCGCGATTCCCCCAATACCCGGGTGGGGACGGTTTCTCCGTCACTGTAGGATCTGAGTCGTCGTGATAGTTCTCGAGGAGGCGGAAGTGGCTCCGCCATGCCTCGCTGTTTTTCCGGGCGACTTGTTGGCACGCCGCCTTCCCCAGAATGGGTGCGTACGTGTCGTAGAGGTCGGTGTACTCGGCGTCCCAGACGTCGCCGTCTTCTTGGAAGTACTGTTGTCGACGTCTCCAGACGCTTTGCGTCTGGATGGCACACCAGAACTTCGTTCTGGGGACGGCGGTAGTTGATCTGGTTCCACAACGGGGCGTGGGCGGCCAACCACTCGAACACGCACTGCCGGTACCGTTCGGTGGCGGGTTCGGCGATGTACTCGTTCGTGCGTTGTGGTCGGCTGCTCACGGATTTAGTGTCAACCTATTATATTGTAAACGTTGGGATTACAGCACTGGATCCAGTTCGTGGTTGTATTCAGAAGTGACGGATTCATCCGCACGACTACAGTCGTGGGCGTTCTCCTGTTATCCCTGTAAACGACGATCCGTGCGAACCGACTCGTACAGTTCTCTCTCGAATCATCGACGAAAAACGCGGAAGACGGAGTCGAACGGCCGCTATCGACCAGTTCAGCGTCGGCTGAACACGCCCTTGATGCGCGAGACGATACCACTGTCGTCGTTCTGGTTCGTCTGTCGATCGTTGTGTTCGTCCGCCATAGACAGGTAGTCGTAAGGAACGTTTTCTACTGAAAAATTGTGGACCCGGGTGAAAAACCTTCCAATAAGTGGATGGGTTGGGGCGTCCTCGCACCTCGAGACGGCCCGACCCTCTTCGGTGGGCCGGTTGATCGTTCGACGAAACAGTTATTTGAACAACTCCTCAACCGATTGTATGGCAAACGCGGAATCTCGACTCCGGCGGTATCTCGAGGACGACGTCGGCGAGTGTCGGGACGACGACCTCGAGGTTCGACTCGCCGAACTCGACCGGCTCGACGAAGCCGTCGACGAGACGGCGTTCGACGCAGACGTGGCCGCACTGTCGGCGCTCGCGAACGAAACACGGTACCGGATCGTTCGCCTGCTGGTCGCGGCCGACAGTGAACTCTGTGTCTGTGAGATCGCACCGTTGATGGACGTCAGTCAGAGCGCGATTAGCCACGCGCTTTCACAGCTTCTCGAGGCCGGTCTCGTCACGAGGCGCAAAGATGGCAAGTGGCGCAAATACGAGCCGACGCATCGAGCGATCGCGCTCGTTGCCGCACTCGATGGAACGTAGCGCTACGTCCGTCTCCGAATACGTGGTTTCTGGCTCCCCCTCGAGACAAGTTCGTCCTCCGTCCGATAGCCAATGTTATATATGTGGTATCATTCATATGAATCATGTCTCAATCGATTCGACAGTGGCGTGTTATACGACACGATAGATTGGTCGATGACAGCGTTTTGTCTCGCGATAACTCGTACCAATCGATCGAATACCCCGCCCACAATCTGACGGTCAATCGGTGACGACGAATGAGTGAACACGAACATGGCCCGGACTGTGGCTGTTCGGCCTGTGGCGATCCGAAGTCGATGTCGTTTCTCGACCGGTATCTCACCGTCTGGATCTTCGCCGCCATGGCAGTGGGCGTCGGTCTCGGGCACGTCGCGCCGTCGGTGACTGACCCGATACAGGAGCTTCACCTCGTCGAAATCGGTCTCGTCGTGATGATGTATCCGCCGCTGGCGAAGGTGAACTACGGCCAACTGCCGATGGTGTTTCGCAACTGGCGCGTACTCAGTTTGAGCCTGATCCAGAACTGGCTCATCGGGCCCACGCTGATGTTCTTCCTGGCAGTCGTCTTCTTCAGCGGACTCGTCCCCTGGTTCCCGGCCCGTCCGGAGTTCTTTCTGGGACTGATCTTCATCGGCATGGCTCGCTGTATCGCGATGGTGCTCGTCTGGAACGAACTCGCCGACGGCTCGAACGAGTACGCGGCGGGGCTGGTGGCCTTCAACAGCGTCTTCCAGATCATCACGTACGGGGTCTACATCTGGTTTTTCGCGCTCGTCTTGCCATCGTTGCTCGGAATGGAGGCGCTCGTGGCCGGAATCGACGCATTCGACATCACGCCGATGCAGGTGTTCTGGGCGATCGCGATCTTTCTCGGGCTTCCGTTCGCCGGCGGGATCCTCAGCCGGTACGTGGGGACTGCGACGAAAGGCGAACAGTGGTACGACGAGACGTTCGTCCCGACGATCAGCCCCGTGACCCTGATCGCGCTCCTGTTTACCGTCGTCGTGATGTTTGCCACACAGGGCCAGAGCATCGTCGCCGAGCCGACCGACGTGCTGTGGATCGCCGTCCCGCTTACGATCTACTTCGTGGTGATGTTTCTCGTCAGCTTCGCGATGGGACGCGGAATCGGTGCGGATTACACCACGACGACTGCCATCGGCTTTACCGCCGCATCGAACAACTTCGAACTGGCGATTGCCGTCGCCATTGCCGTCTTCGGCGTCGCCTCCGACGTCGCCTTCGCGACCGTCGTCGGCCCGCTCATCGAAGTCCCCGTCTTACTCGCGCTCGTCAACGTCGCGGTGTACTTCAGGCGACGGTTGAACTGGCTCGGGGACGACGACGCAATAGCGGAGACGACGGATCCCGATGTCGCGGAATCGGCCACCGACGATTGATCGCGAGGTCGTCGGTAAACTCCGCCGGCGCTCGTTTCGACCGTTCGAACCGATCGTGCCGATGGATCTATCCGCTCGAGAGTCGATGATCGACCGATGGCCTCCCGCGAAACGGCGGCCCGTCCGGACGAACGCGGCTACGGCGACGGCTGGGAGCGACTCCGTCGCCGGACGCTCCGCCGGGACAGTCATGCCTGTACGCGCTG
Source organism: Natrarchaeobius versutus (assembly GCF_041205745.1). Taxonomy (NCBI): domain Archaea; kingdom Methanobacteriati; phylum Methanobacteriota; class Halobacteria; order Halobacteriales; family Natrialbaceae; genus Natrarchaeobius; species Natrarchaeobius versutus. The sequence goes on from NZ_JBGFCC010000001.1 coordinate 168,787, forward strand.
TGGGGCGGACGACCGGACGCTCCAGGCACACCACGTCGTCCCCCGATCCGCGGGTGGGCCCGACGAACTCGAGAACTTGCTCACGCTCTGTCGCCCCTGTCACGGGGTGATTCACCAGTACAACCGTTCGTTCGACGACGTCCGCGAGGATGCGCCGCTGTTTCCAGATCCCGACTCGCCAACGCCGGTCGCCCGAATGCGAACGCCCGACGACCAGATCTGTAGCCGCTGTGGAACCGAACACGACGACGCGACCGAACTCGTCGCCTGGACGGACGTCCCGGACGCCGAGGGTCGCTCGAACGCCGATCACCTGATCCTCTGTAAACCCTGTGCCGGGCTCGTCCTCGAGCACCACCCAGGATGTACTTGGGAGGAACTCGACGGAAACCACCGGTTTCAACGACACGAACTCTCCCAACGGCGACTCGAGGCGTCCGTTCGACCGAGCGCGTTCGGCCGGTCCGAGGTCGGGTTCCGACGCGAGCCGCGAAATTGGCGAGAACGGGTAATCGACGACACGCCGCTTCGGTTTCTGTTCAACAGCAAGATCGTTCGAGGGGTTGGCCTCGTCGTCGTCGCGTATCTCACCATACTGGTACTGGCCGGAGCGCTGTGAGACAGTAACAACTGAAACGATTCACACGCCTATCGCTGATGCATCTGGCGATCAGGGGTGCAATGACGTTCAGTGGCTACTGTACGGATCCCCGGCCGTAGTACGGTTTGCTGTACCGATTTACCGCACAACCACTGTGGGTGTCGTGGTTCGGCGCAAACGATGCACGCCAGACCGTATAATGGGGTGTCCGGGATCAACGAATAGCCACAGGCCGCAACCCCCCGTCTCACGAGCTGAGTATCTTCCAGAAGAACGGCACCATCGCGAACAGTGCCAGAAAGGCGAGCCACCAGGGGAAAAACAGGAGAAAGACCAACCAGAGCAAGAGACCGGTGACGACAGCCACGAGCTTCTGCTTGATCGAGATATACATTATATCCTGACGTCGGCGGACAAAACAATTAACGTGTCGGTTACTGATCGGGATCGATCGACGCCGTCATCCGAACTTGCCGGTGATGTAATCCTCGACGCGCTCGCTTTCTGGATTCTCGAAGATCTTGTTGGTGTCGTCGAACTCCACGAGGTGACCACCGGTGAGAAAGACCGCGGTCTTATCGGAGATACGCGCCGCCTGTTGCATGTTGTGGGTGACGATTACGACGGTGTACTCTTCGGCTAACTCCTCGACCAGATCCTCGATTTTCGAGGTGGCGACCGGGTCCAGTGCGGATGCGGGTTCGTCCATCAGGATAACCTCCGGATCGGGCGCGATCGCTCGAGCGATGCACAGTCGCTGTTGTTGTCCGCCCGAGAGGTCGAGACCGGAGGAGTCGAGTTGGTCTTCGACCTCGTCTAACAGCGCCGCTCGCTCGAGTGCCGTCTGAACTTGCTCGTCGACATCGTCGTCTTTGCCCTGGACGCGCAGGCCGTAGGCGACGTTGTCGTAGATCGATTTCGGAAACGGGTTCGGCTTCTGAAAGACCATGCCGATCTTCCGACGAAGCGCGACCGGATCGACGTCCTCGTCGTAGACGTTCTTGCCGTGGAATCGAAGGTCTCCCTCGACGCGAGCGATGTCGATGAGGTCGTTCATCCGGTTGATCGATCGGAGAAACGTCGACTTCCCACAGCCGGAGGGTCCGATAAGTGCGGTCACTTTTCGCTCCGGAATCTCCATGTGGATGCCGTGAAGCGCCTGTTCGTCGCCGTAGTAGACGTCGAGATCCCTGGATTCGATGACGGGGTCGGCGACTCGAGGCGAGCCAAGCGGCACATCGGTTTCGGTCGATTCGGACCGGTGATCGTCGGCCTCGGTTTTCGATACCGTTCGTGGTCCACCGGCGTTTGCAGTCATGGACGGTAGTTCATTCTTCGAGATCAGGCAGTTACCTGTTCCGGAACGTTTCGTCCGGATCGTTCGCCGGACCTGACGATCGAGACGATCGATCCGTCCGGGTTCGCTCGGTCTGAAACGACGGAGGGGGCGCCAACCTAAATAGGATACTATGATCTCTCCGGTCCAGAGCCGTTGACTATATATCTCTATTGAGCTCGACCTGATCCGGTCGAGCCTCTTCGGTTCTCCCGTCGCGGTCGGTCGAGAACGTCGACTCCGCTGGGCGAGGAAGCTCGAGAACGACCGTACTCCCGGCGTCGTCAGGATCGGTCGCGCCGCCAGACGCGGTCGACTCGATAGACGGAATCGATAGCCGACCGCCGTATCGGCTGACGATCCAGTCGACGAGCCAGAGACCGATGCCGCCGGCGTGGTTGACCTGTGAGATTTCTCGCTCACCCGTGATCACCGAGACGGCTTCGGGGGAAATACCGGGGCCGTTGTCCTCGACGACCAGGCGAACCCACTCCGGCGTCGTCTCGATCTCGATCGTGACGGTGGGGTTCGGTCCGGCGTGGTCGACCGCGTTCGACAGTAGTTCGTCGATCGCGATGCCGATTCCCTCTCCACAGGCTGCGATCGCCCGGTTCGGTCCGTCGACGGTGACGTCCTCGAGTTCACGCGAACGGCCCGTCGCGTCGAACGTGTCGATGCGTTCGCGAGCGACCGTCGCGACGTCGGTTCGAGGCGTCTCGTCGCCGATCGGATCGAGCAACGACTCCGTCGTCCGGGCCCGGTCGGCCAGTTCGAGCAGTTCACGCGTCGCTGTCGCGATCTCCGCGGCCGAGTTCTGTTCGTCCCCGTCGAGTTCCGATTCGAGATCGTCGGCGTGACCGACGACGAGGTTCAGCGTGTTCCGAAGGTTGTGTCGCAGAATTCGGTTGAGGACGAGCAACATCTGCTCGCGCCGGGCGAGCGATCCCGCCAGCCTCTCGAGTGCGCGGTCGATTCGCCGCCACTCGGGCGCACCGCCGATCGTCGGGTCAGCCCCGTACTCGCGTCGCTCGAGCGCACGGAGCCGCTCGAGGAGCCGTCCGATCCGGCGAACTTTCGACCGGTAGACCCACACGGCGAACCCGGTGACCGAACCGAGCAACAAAACGGCCGACGCGGTCTGGAAGAGTGCCAGCCAACCGAGCGATCCGGTGACGGCACTTCGTTGCTGGTGGGCGGTCACCGTCCAGTCGACGGTCTCGACCGCCGCCTCGCCGTCGATCGTCTCTTCGGCGTGGTCGACGTTCGTAAACACCGTTTCTCCATCTGCTTCGACGGTCATTGCCCCTTCGTCGTCCTCGACTAGGGGTTCGAACAGGCGTTCGTCGTCGAGGTGGTAGGCACCGTTGAGCGAGCCGACGACCTCGCCGTCTGTACGAATCGGCGTGCTCACGACGACGACGTCATTACCGGTGTCCGCGGAGAACGGCTCGCTAACGTAGGTTTCTCCCGCCAGTGATCTGTCGACGTACCGTCGCTCGCTGAGATCCGTCCCCACGAGCGCAGCTGGCGCGTCCGACTCCACGGTTTCGATCGCTCGCACCTCCCCCGTCTCGTCGACGACGGTGACACCGTCGAACGCGGAGACGTCGACGAGATACTCGAGCGCTTCGGCCTGTCGGTCGGTTCCGTGAGCACCGACGTCCGGATTGCTCGCTGCGATGGTGAGCGTTCGCTGTTGTTCGCGAATCCTATCGTCGAGCATCGTTGCCGACAGCTCCGCACGCTCGGCGACGGAATCCTCGGCGCTGTCGAGCACATCGGTTCGGTGCGTATCGAACGTGACCACGAGGATACTCCCCGAGACGATCACGACGATGAAAAACGCGACACAGAACCGATACGTAAGCCTCATTCGCCGGTATTCACTGGCATTACATATCAAGGTGTTATTATATTTGTGGCTGTATCGTGTCAGGTCCAGCCATTATCGAGGCAAAACGAAGATCAAATCATCGATCATGTTTACTGGAGGACATTTATTGGTCGGCACGTCGTCGTTGACGCTACCCCGACACCGTGGATCGGTTTCCGGTCAGCTCCGCGGATCGTACCGGTTCCTGATGAAGATCGCGACGGCGTTCATCAGCAACAGGATGGTGAGCAAGACGACGATACCGGCGGCGGCGACGTGTTGGAACTCGGCTTCTGGAAGGGTCGCCCACTCGAAGATCATCATCGGCATCGCGCTGAACGGACTCGTGAGACCGTCGGGTGCGACGAACAGCGAGGTCGCGGCGCCGATCATCAGGATCGGTGCCGTCTCGCCGATCGCCCGCGACAGCGAGAGGATCGTTCCCGTCATGATCCCGGGAAGCGCACGCGGCAAGACGACGTCGCGGATTACCTGCCACTGCGTCGCACCGACGCCGTAGGCCGCCTGTCGCTGTGAGTCCGGCACCGCACGGAGCGCTTCCTGCGTCGAGACGATAACGATCGGCAGGATTAGAAGCGTCAAGGTCAACGCACCGGCGATGAGACTCGAGCCGAGTTGCATCCCGCGGACGAAAATCGCCAGCCCGAGCAGTCCGTACACGATCGACGGGACCCCTGCGAGGTTGGCGATGTTCGCCTCGATGAACGACTTCAGCCGGTTTTCAGCCGCATACTCCTCCAGATAGACCGCGGCGCCGACGCCGAGGAAGACGGTGAAGACGGCCGTCAATGCGATAAGGAAGATCGAGCCGACGATGGCAGGATAGATGCCAGCACCCCGTCCGCCCGGCTGGAAGTTCTCGATCACCTGGGACGGAGGATACGTCAGGAACTCCCAGGTAACCCAGCCCCACGACTCGTAAAGGACGTCCGCGATCAACGCGACGAGTGCGACGATACCGACGAGCGTCGAGACGAAACAGATCGCGACGAATACGCGGCCGATTAATCGCTTACGAGCGATGTTTTCGGTGCCTTCGGCGAACGGGTTTCCGGCGCTCATTGGTACTCCTCCCTGTAGCGGGACTTGACCCACAGGCTGAACAGGTTCATCGAGAGCGTCATCACGAACAGCGTCAGTCCGACGGCGAACAGGCTCTGATACCCGATCGACCCGACCGAGATGTCACTCTTTCCGATCTGAACCATGTACGCCGTCATCGTCTGGATCGGCTCGAGCGGGTACATCGTGATCTGGGGGTCCATCCCCGCCGCGAGCGTTACCGCCATCGTCTCGCCGATCGCCCGCGAGAGCGCGAGGATGTACGAGGCGATAACCCCCGACAGCGACGCGGGGAAGACGACGCGCGTCGACACTTCGAACTTCGTCGCGCCGAGCCCGTACGCCGCGTTTCGCAGGTCGTCGGGAACCGCCGACATCGCGTCCTCGCTCAAACTCGAGACCATCGGGATGATCATGATTCCGACGACGATCGCGCCCGCGGCCGCGTTGAACGTCCCGGTACCGGGGAAAAAACGCTGGATGATCGGTGTAATAAACGAGAGCGCGAAGAAGCCGTAGACGATCGTCGGGACCCCTGCAAGGATCTCGAGGGTTGGCTTGACCACCTTGCGGACCTGCGGGTTGGCGTACTCCGAGAGGTAGATCGCCGTCGCGGTCCCGACGGGAATCGCGATGAGCGCCGATCCGACCGTAATGAGGAGCGTCCCCCAGACCAGCGGCAGGACGCCGTAGCTGTGCGGTCGGATGACCGGTGACCACTCGGTCCCGGTCAGGTACTCGAGGATCGACACCTGCTGGAAGAACTCGACTGATCCCTGGACCAAGACCAGAATAATCCCGAGCGTCGTCAGAACGGTGACGAGCGCACACGAGAAGAAGACGTACCGGATCGCCGCGTTCTTCCGATCGTCGATCCCGCTCGAGCCGCCGGTCGTGATCTCCGTCGTTTCTTCGACCTGACTCATTCTCGCCCCTCCGCGATCGCATCCTCGAGTTTCTCCGCGCCGGCCCGGACCTGCTCGTCCGGAACGGCGTAGTAGCCGACGCGTCGGGCGGCCCACTGCGTCCACGCTAGCTCCTCGCCCGGGTCGACGATTTCGGCCTCCGTCGCCTCGCCGTCGATCTCCTCGAAGTAAAATCGGGCGAACGCGCGGACCTCCTCGCGGTCGAAGACATCGGTTCGGACGTAGGTGTAAAGCGACCGAGTCAGCGGCTGGTACTCCCCGCTCTCGATGCTCTCTCGGTTCGGCTCGACGTCGCCGTCGCCGGCGTCGACCCCGACGAGCTTGAGGTCGTCTTCGTTCTCGTAGTAGTAGCCCGCGCCGCCGAATCCGAGCGCGTGTCTACTCCCGCGAACGCCGCGAACGATCACGTTCGTGTCCGAACTCGCCGAGTAGTCGGAGCGTATGTTTCCGATCTCGCCGGTGAGTTGCTCAGTGAAGTAATCGAACGTGCCGGAAGCGGGATCGCGGCCGTAGAGCTCGATCTCTTCGTCCGGAAAGTTCGGGTCGTCCGGACGGACGTCGCTCCAGGTCTCGACGTCCGATCCGGACTCCCAGATTGCCGCGAGCTCCTCGACGGTGAGATACTCACACCAGTCGTTGTCAGGGTGGGCGATGACGGCCAGTCCGTCGAGTGCCGTCTCGAGTTCGAGATACTCGATCCCGTTTTGCTCGCAGAGATCCCGTTCGCCCTCGAGGATCGGGCGACTCGCGTTCTGGATGTGCGTTTCACCCGCACAGAAGCGTTGGAACCCCGCGCCAGTTCCGGAGCCTCGGACGGGGATCACGACTCGGTTGTTGCGCCACTGGAACTCCTCCGAGACGACGGCTCCGTGTGGAAGGACGGTGTTACTGCCGTCGATTCGAATTTCACCGTCGAGCCCGCTGTCCTCTCCCCGTACGAGACATCCCGCGAGCCCAGAAAGTGCCGTTCCGGCAGCGCCGAGCAGAACGCGCCGACGCGAAACCCCGTCGGCCCGACCGGTAATCGGCTCGTTTGCCATCACTCAGCTAGTGGTGATATCGTCTCTAAATACCCTACTATGTTTGCTATATATTTCTATGTTGGACAACGGGTACCGAGCTCTGGTACGAGAGAAAGCGAGTCATAATCCACTTACCAGGCCACTGCTGGCCAGAAATCGCGTTCTCTGAGGAGTACGGAGATCTGGCCAGATTTATAGTTCTACCGCCACAACCTCGCCACATGGAGACCCGCAAAGTGCAGGTGACGGGAGGGTCGACGTACACCGTCTCGCTCCCGAAGGGGTGGGCGACCGAAAACGGCGTCAGTGCCGGAACCACGGTCGAGTTCTACCCCGAGGACGACGCGCTGTTGTTGACGCCACAGAGTGACGTCGAGCGCCAGGAGGGGACCCTCGACGTCTCCGATCTCGAGGGTGAACGGCTCACCCGTGCCGTGATGACGATGTACGTAAGCGGCTTCGACATCATCCGGCTCGAGGCCGGCCGCATCACGACGGATCAACGACGGGCGATCAGGGACGCGACTCAAAGCCTCGTCGGCGTCGAAGTTCTCGAGGAGACGACCGACAGCGTCGTCATCCAGGACTTACTCGACTCCTCGGAGCTGTCGATCGTCAACGCCGTCTCCCGGATGCGCCTGATCGCCACGTCGATGCTCGAAGACGCCGTCATCGCACTCGTCGAAAACGACGACGACATCGCCCGTGACGTCATCGAGCGCGACGACGACGTCGACCGCCTCTGGCTCGTCGTCTCCCGAATCTTCCGTGCGACGCTCAGGTCCCCCCGTGCCGCCGAGGAACTCGGCGTCCCCCGCGAGGACTGCTTCGACTTTCACTCGAGCGCTCGCCAACTCGAGCGGGTCGCCGACCACGCCGCGAAGATCAGCAATTTGGCGCTGAAACTCGAGGAGATTCCCGAGGACGTCGCCGACGCGCTCACCGAACTCCAGGCCGACGCCACCGACGTCTTAGAGAAGGCGATGGACGCGCTGTTCGCCGACGAGAGCGACGAGGCGAGTCAGCTGGGACACGCCGCCCACGAAGCGGTGCTCGAGATCGACGAACACACCCGAACGATCGACGACATGTTGCGGGAACTCGAGCCCGTCCAGGCCCAGTCGCTCGGACTGATCGTCGACTCGCTCTCCCGGAGCGCCGACTACGGCGGAAACATCGCCGAGACGGCGTTACAGAAGGCGGCGCCGCGGCCATAGCTCGGCGAGTTCGGTCGCGACGAGCCGGAAAACGGTCGACGTTATTCGAGCAAAACGGCGTTGACCTGGCCTGTCTGGCCGGGCCGGGACGTGACGCGGGCCTCGCCTTCGGAGGTCGCGATGACCGCACCCTTCGTGATGATGTTTCGGCGGACGTAGTTGGGGTTCGCGTCGTTCTCGACGACGTCTTCGATATCAGCCGAAAGCGTCTCGCCGCCGTCGTTGACGCTCGCGACGTTGGTCGCCAGCGCGCGGGTTTTCTCGCCGTTACCGCGGACGTCGACGGTCCGGAATCGCGGCTCGCCGACCTGCGTCTCCGTCGGGAGTCGGCCAAGTTCGTCCTTACGGCGCTTTCGTACGTTCTTCAGTCGGCCACCGGTACGCTTGCGCGTGGAGCGTCCCTGATTTTGCATACGCGAGAGAAGATCCGGCTTCTACTTGAATGCACGCTTTCGTGTCGGCGCTGTCGACGTCGGCGACTCGAGTCGGCCACTCCTCCGGCTCCCGTCTGGGTCGTACGGTTTCCGGTCGCAACCGGTATCGAATCCGACTCAGCCTCGTCGGCGCTGTCGTCGTCGGCGACTCGAGCTGAGATCACGACGGACGCCTCGGGTGACGGTTCCGATCGGAACGCCGATGATCGCGGCGCCGGCGAGGACGACCAACACCGTCACCGGTGGGAGCAACGGAACGACCGTACCGACCGAAAGGCCCGACTCGGAGAGCGCTCGGACGCCTTCGGGGTTGGTCGCGAACGCGACGAGCAAGAGGACGAAGGCGTACGTAACGACGATCGAGATGATCGTTCGAATGGGTCGGGTCAGTACCCGATAGCTGTGGTGTTTGACCGAGGCGACGAACACGTCGGGATGGCGGAGAATCCGCCGGAGCGTCAGTTTCGAACGCATGCCGACTCTATATCCGATATTTATTATATATGTTTCCATGAGAGACGCCGTCCGTCGGAGTTGGAGAGTTCGATCGTTGGCGTCAGAGAGGTCGACGAACGAGATTCGGGAGCATCCGACTCGTTCTGCGTCGGACGTCGAGAGAGATATCCGGTCGCGTGCGGTCGGTCCACAGCCGGTGTGACCGGGAGACACTGCGCCGGCGCTGTCGCCGTCAGTCGTCTTCGACGAGACAGTAGGCGTGGCCACGCTCCTCGAGAACGGTCTCCTCGTCGTCGTTCCAGTAGTTCGAGAAGACGCCGCGTTCGCTGTAGTAGATCCGGCCGTCTCGAGGGATCGCGCCGCCGGTGACGTGGCCGCGGTTTTCGACCCGCCAGCGGCGTTCACCGGTCTCGCGATCGAGAGCGTAGAGGTGGGTGTCGTAGGAGCCGACGAGGACCGTCTCCGCGGTGGCCGTAAGCGAGCCGATGACGGTACCACCGACGCTCGCCGACCACAGTTCCTCCCCCGTGTCGGTATCGAGCGCGTAGACGTGGTTGTCGTCACTTCCGACGTAGACGACGCCCTCCTCGGGATCGAGCGCCGGGTTCGACATGATAACGCGGCCGGTGTCGAACGACCACTCCTCGCTGCCGTCCTCGAGGGAGAGTCGATAGAAGTGACCGTCCCAGGAGCCGACGAACGCCGCGCCGTCGTAGACTGGTGTCGTTCCCTTGATCTCCGCGCCGAGGGTGAACGCTCCGCCGGCCATCTCCTCGCCGTCGGGGCCGTCTTCGCCGCCGGCCTGGAACGTCCAGGCGCGCTCGAGGGAGGGAAACTCCCAGCAGTAGACGACGCCGTCGTTCGAGCCGGTGACGAGTCGACCGGCGTCGCAGTCGATCGCTGGCGAGGGATGGGGCATCCCCCAGATGTCGTCGTCGCTCCAGGTTAGCCGCCCGGTTCGAGCGTCGATCTCCCACAGCGCTCCGCTCGCCGGATTGCTGTACTCCGCCAGGATGTAGAGCGCTCCGTCGATGTAGGCCGGACTCGAGCCGATCGCGATCGAGCCGCCGAACTCGCGGGCACCGGTTCGCCAGGTCAACTCGCCCGCCTCGACGTCGACGGCGTACATCGCGCCGTCGTAGCCGCCGACGTAGGCGGTGTCGCCGACGACCGCTGGCGTTCCGTGGAACCCGAGGCTACCCGGCCCGACTCCGGCTCCCGTCTCGAGCGTCCAGCGGTTCTCGCCCGCCGGCGTGACGGCGTGGATCTCGCCGGTATCGCTCGCGACGAGGACCGTCTCGCCGTCGGGCGTCGGCCGCGGCGTCGACTTCGCCGCGGTGTGGCCGATCCCGTTGACCGGAAACGACCAGTCGACTCGCACCTCGGAGGGGACCGTTGCGTCAGGGTAGTACCCCCACCGGCGCAGTCCACGGCGAAACATCGTCACGTCGTCGTCGACGGGTCGTGGCGTCGTCGTCGGACCGGCGTCCGCCGTCGCCAGCGAACAGCCAGGGCTCATCCGCCCGTAAGCGGTCGTACAGCCCGATATGGACGCCAGTCCAGCGGTCGCGACCGTCGCGAGGAGCTTCCGTCTGGTGGGCATTCCCGTCCCGTCCGACTGCTCGCTCACGGCTTACTCCTGTTGGGCGTCGACGACGGCCACGCCAGCCAGATTCACGATGTCTTTGACTTCGTCGCCGCGTTGGAGAACGTGGACCGGTTCGTCCATCCCGACGAGCATCGGCCCGATGGCGTCCGCACCGCCCAGCCGCTGGAGCAGTTTGTAGCCGATGTTGCCCGACTCGAGGTTCGGGAAGACGAGCACGTTCGCCGGCTCCTCGAGTTCGGAGAAGCCGTACGTCCCCTCGAGGATGTCCTCGACGACGGCGGTGTCGGCTTGCATCTCGCCGTCGACGGGGAAGTCGACCGCGGGGTCGTCCTGGAGCATCCTTGCGGCGCGGCGGGGCTTGCGGGTCCCTTCGTTGTCGACGCTGCCGAAGTTCGAGTACGACAGCAAGGCGGCTCGAGGCTCGACGTTGAACCGGCGGGCGAGTTTTCCGGTCTGTTTGGTTACCTCCGCGAGCACCTCCTCGTCCGGCGTCTGGTTGACCGTGGCGTCGGCGACGAAGATCACGCGGTTTTTGAACGCGAGCATGTAGACGCCGGCGGCGTAATCGACGTCTTCGGCGGTGCCGATCACCTGAAGTGGCGGTCGGAGCGCGGAGGGATAGTGATGGGAGAGGCCGGTCAACAGGGCGTCCGCATCGCCCTGTTCGACCATGACGCTCCCGAAGTAGTTCGAATCGCGCTCGATGAGTTCGCCCGCTTCCGTCCGGGTGATTCCCTTACGCTGGCGAAGTTCGTGCAGTCGGTCGGCGTAGCCCTCGTAATCGCCGACGGCCGGGTCGGCGACCCGAGGTTCGAAATCGAAGCCGAGATTCGCCGCAGTGCGACGGATCTCGCTTTCGTCGCCGATCAAAATCGGCGTCGCGATCCCCTGTTCCTGGATCTGGTAGGCCGCCCGAATCATCTTCTCGTTTTCCCCCTCCGCGAGTGCGACCGTCTTGGGGTCGCTTTTCGCCTTGTTGAGCACCACCCGCATCATCTCGCGGGACTTGCCGAGACGGGCCTCGAGTTCCTCTTCGTAGGCCTCGAGGTCGATCTCGGCGCGTGCGGCGCCGGATTCCATCGCGGCTTCGGCGATCGACGGTGCGACGCGAAACAGCACGCGCGGGTCGACCGGCTTCGGGATGATGTAATCGGGTCCGTACTGGATCGGATCGTCCCCGTAGGCTTTGACGACCGCATCGGGAACGTCCTGGCGTGCGAGGTCGGCGAGCGCCTCCGCACAGGCGACTTTCATCGCCTCGTTGATCTCCGTCGCGCGAACGTCGAGGGCGCCACGGAAGATGAAAGGGAAGCCGAGGACGTTGTTGACCTGGTTGGGGTAATCCGATCGTCCCGTCGCCATGATCACCGTGTCCTCGCGGGCTTCCTTCGCGTCCTCGTAGGCAATCTCCGGATCCGGGTTCGCCATCGCGAAGACGATCGGATTCTCACCCATCGATCGGATCATCTCCTGGGAGACGATCCCACCGATCGAGAGGCCGACGAAGACGTCCGCGCCCTCCATCGCGTCGGCGAGTCCACCCTCCGGTACGTCGCGGGCGAACTGCCGTTTGTACTCGTTGACGCCGTCGTCTTCCGCACGAGCCTCGGTGATGATCCCCGAGGAGTCACACATCGTGATGTTCTCCTTGCGACAGCCAAGCGAGACGTAGAATCGGGCCGTCGCGATCGCGCTCGCGCCCGCGCCTGAGAAGACGACCTCGAGTTCCTCTAAGCTCTTTCCGGCGATGTCGGCGGCGTTGAGGAGCGCGGCCCCCGAGATGATCGCCGTGCCGTGTTGGTCGTCGTGAAAGACCGGGATGTCGATCTCTTCGCGCAGGCGCTCCTCGATGGTGAAACAACCCGGCGCTTTGATGTCCTCTAAGTTGATTCCGCCGAACGTCGGCTCCATCATCTTGATAGCCTCTACGACTTTGTCGGGATCGGCCTCGTCGAGTTCGATGTCGAAGACGTCGATGTCGGCAAAGCGCTTGAACAACACGCCTTTCCCCTCCATGACGGGTTTGGATGCCTGCGCCCCGATGTCGCCGAGTCCCAACACGGCCGAGCCGTTCGAGACGACGCCCACGAGGTTCCCCTTCGCGGTGTACGTGTAGGCGTCGGTCTCGTTCTCGGCGATTTCGGTACACGGTGTCGCGACTCCCGGCGAGTACGCAAGCGAGAGGTCCCGTTGCGTGTTCGTCGGCTTCGTGGTCGATATTTCGATCTTGCCCGGCGGATCCGTCCGGTGATACTCGAGTGCGTCCTCGTCCAGTCCCATACCGGGGACACAGCGGCGGATCACTAAAAACGATGCGAAGGGAACAATCGACGATCGTCGAAATCGGGGCCGAAATCGGTGTTGCATTCGACCGTTTTATACGGACCGCCCAAGTGGGGTGGCGTATGGACGTCGCGCTTGGTGGGACGTTCGACCCCGTTCACGACGGCCATCGTCGGCTGTTCGAACGGGCGTTCGAACTCGGGGACGTGACGATTGGGTTGACAAGTGACGAACTCGCCCCGAAAACTCGACACGTCGAACGACACGTCAACTCCTACGACCAGCGCGAAAACGCCCTCGAGGACGTACTGGAGTCGATCGCCGCGGAGTACGACCGCGAGTTCGAAATCCGACCGCTCGAGGAGCCGACCGGGATTGCGACCGAACCGCAGTTCGACTATCTCGTCGTCTCCCCCGAAACCCGCGACGGCGGGGAACGGATCAACGACATTCGCCGCGAGCGAGGCCACGACCCGCTCGAGGTCGTCGTCGTTCCCCACCTCCGGGCGGAAGACGGCGACATCATCTCGAGTACCAGAATCGTCCGCGGCGAGATCGACGAACACGGGAGAGTGCTCGACGAGAGCGACGGCTAGTCGGATTTCGTTCCCCATACTGGACCGTTCGGCCGAATAAGCCGGCGGCTGTCTCAGTGAAACGGTGTGTCGTCACCAGCGCGGGGCTTCGAGCCCCGCGTCCTCGAGGAGCGTTTTCCACCGAGATTGAATCGAGAGCCGTGAGACGTCAGCCGCTTCGGCGACCTCGCCCTGGGTACGTCCGTCGCCGGCGATCAGCGACCCCGCGTAGATGCTCGCGGCGAGAACCGCCCGCTTGGACCGGTCTTCCTCCGGAACGTCTGCGAGAAAGAGATCGGTCGCACACGACCGCGCCTCGCCCGAGAGTTCGAGACGGTCGGCGACGCCCTCGAGGGTCTCGAGCCAGGCGGCGTACTCGACGCGATCGCGCGCGCTGTGCATGAGCCATCGTTTTGCCTCGTCGGTGATAAATCCCGCGTCGATGTCGGTCGTCAGCCGCTCCCCCGGGACCGATTACCGTCGGAAACGGCAATAGCGTGCTACTCGAGCCAACGTGTGGCTACGAATAGCTAGGGATAATGGGCGTTCCTGCGGGATTTCACTAGGAGATAACTACTTAAGCACGGATCAGGCCAAGGTGTAGTCGACGCCCGTCACCCGCGCTCGTCGGGGGGTCGTCCGTCATGAAGGAACCAACCTGCAAGCTCGTCTGTACCGGTTGCGGTCTCGAGATGCCGTATCGAGATCGATCGCTGGCCGAACAGGCGGCTGAGTTACATCAGCTCCGCGATCCGGAGCACGTCACGTTCATCGTTCCGCCGGACTGGTCGCCCGAGGAGCCTGTCAAACACGAGTGAAACGGATCGACAGGTTCTTACTCGAATCGGCAAAATCTCGAGGTGAGCGCGGGTAGCCAAGCCAGGAAAAGGCGCAGCGCTTAGGACGCTGTCCCGTAGGGGTCCGCCGGTTCAAATCCGGTCCCGCGCATGAGCGAACGAAGTGAGCGAAGAGCAGGACCGATTTGAACCCTGCAAGTCGCAGCACTCGAGCGAAGCGAGAGTGACCGTCTTGCTTCGGTTCAAATCCGGTCCCGCGCACTCAGACCGAGTGTTTCAGCTCCCCTACCGCTCGTCCCCTCCTCGTCTGGCCAGACATGAAAATCAGTCGATATAGCAGTATACGTCCAACACCGCCAGTGACTCTGTACCGGTGATCGTCGTCGCTTTGATCGTCTTAACTGCTCAATCCTGTCGCTGTAAGTAGTACTATGAGGCTGTTTCCGTCCGAAGAACGCACTGTTGAGATCGACATAGCCCGAGTGGCGGAGTTGCTGCGCGGAAGCACGCAGCATGCCCAACAGATGTACATTGCGTATCAGTCAAGCTCCCAAAGCATATTTTGCCACACGTAGAGCCTTCTCAACGAGGTTGAGGAGTGCGACTGCTATAATCGAGTTCTTGATTTCATTCTCTCAAACTGTTACAGAATAGTCCCGATTCTTTCTGACGTTTTCAGTAGAAAATAAGAAATGTTTTGGTAGTTGTCCTACTGTGTTTGTATTAGCCGGAGGCCTAACTTGTGGGAATCCCACTGACGACACAAAAGAAATTATGGGCGGCTTCGGGAAATAAATGTGCGCACCCAGATTGCGACAACGAGGTGGTAGACTTAGATCTAAATATTGTAATTGGGCATGTTTCTCATATACGTGCCCGCAGTTCTGGAGGGCCACGGTATGACCCAGAAATGGATGACAGCGAACGGGATAAGTATTCAAATCTAATTATATTATGCCCAACTCATCACGAAATAGTTGACAAAGCACCAGAGGAGTATCCCCCAGAAGTTCTTGAACAATGGAAACTGGGGCACGAACAACAATCTCCCGATGTTCCCGAGCTTTCGCGAGATCTTCTTGAAGAATTGTTTGACAAAGTTGAGCCAACAATGTTACTGATACACGTACAAGAGGACGACATTGACGCTTTGCGTGATATACTCGATTGGGTGCCGCGTGAAGAGTATCCGGAATACAAAGACCATCATGATAGTTATCCCGTTGTGGTAACATTCGATGATCTTCAGGAACTTCTCAGTCGGGCCGCTGTACCATATCGGCAAAAGCGAAACGGGAAACCATTCTACAAACAGACAGGAAAATGGAAGGAAGAGGAGATAATTCAGGCTTTATCTATTGTGGCCCAGATGATGGATTCTGCTATTCAGTATTATCGGGTGGAGGGGAGCCGCCGCAAGTCAAAAATACGTGATGATCTGTAGCCGCCACTGTCTAGTTTAGCAGCTCCTCCGCAGGTGTTCGGTTGTTCAGTGCTTGATTTGGATGATCGTGGTTATAGTGGTGTCTGAAGTGTCTGAGCCAACGGCGTGCGTTGGCTGGACTACCTCAGAACACGGAGCGTTCTGATGGTCACCAGAAGGTTGATCCGGAACTTGAGCATTTGGACTGAGTTCTCGCGTTTAAAAGAACGCCCACAGAGCAGTCCGGCGTCACCTCCTCCAGATCCGGGCCGAGGCGAGTCAGGCGTGCTTGCGACTGGTCGGCCCGGAGGCGACGATGTCTTACCGACCCCAAGCGGATCAGGACGGCCGACACCGGACCGGAACCGTCTCGTTGACCGGCGGCTCACCGATGGGCCTTCTCGAGTGCGACGAGTCGATCGACGACCGGCGTGATGCCGATCCATGACGACGACACGGCTCCGAGAAACTGCTCGGACTCGAGTGGTGTATAGTAGCCACTGAAACGAATTATACACTGATCACGAAGCCGTCTTTCGATCAGATGTGCATCGACTTTCAGTGGCTACTATAGGTATCGTGGTGGCGAAGACGAGGTGCGTATCGGTTGGGAAATTACACAAAGTCGCCTGGCACGAATCCAGCATCTGACTGTGCGAAAGGTATAATTGTTTACCGGAGAACCTAGAGACAAGAAGATGGGCCTGAAGGATATTCCCACCGTAGATGAACTGGCTGAAACAACCGGTCAGTCCAGGGAACAACTTCTAAAAGACCGCGAGGCGGCGTCGAAGATGTCGAGTTCCGCTGACGACGAATAATGGATATTCGATGGGCGAGTCTGGGTCTACAAATACGATAGATCAATTATTGGGTCACACGGAGGGGCCGGCACAACCGGTTACTGACCGTGATCTCGTGCGAGCGCGTTCATCAGCTTATATCGTTCACGGGAACGTTCACGAACTGGCTCGGATGTGCGATGATATCTCGACTACAGGGACGATCATCGTCGAAGAAGGAGCCGACACAACGGACGTAGAGAACGAGGTCTATAGACGAGTTCATAACTACGTTTCGTCGCTGTACTCCTACAACGAACAGATCCGATCCATCCTCAATAAGCGTTTGAATCAGTATATCGGAAAAGAGTATTTTCTTCCCGCACGGGATAGCAAGGCCCCACCGGACTACGTTCGTCGAGGCACGTTTCTCTGGGGGTTACGGAACGACTTCCAACACGGAGACTACTGGTGTCTCACGGTCACGTATAAAGGGACACGAGATGGAAACGATTGCTACCATCTCTACTTCCAGAAACGAGATTTCGAAGCGACGCCAAAAGGCGATCTCGATAGCGCTGGCGATTACCTAGCGCATTCTCCGGACGAAGATCAACGGTATCCACTCCCCTACATTGGTGACTTTCACCGGAACCTATTCAGTGAGTTCGAGAACGCGTTCGAAGACTGGTGTGACAGAAACCGCGCCGGAGTCCACGACTGATCCGGCAATACTGGTTCCCGCGCATAGAGACCGGAACGTAGCGATCAACAGGTTCGTTACCTTCTCGCTCTCGACGACGAACTAACGGCGGATCACCACGCTTGGTTATTCCTTGAGTTTCCCTGCCTCTAGTTCTCCCTCGAGGTACGCGAGTCCTCGATCGGTGATTCGGTAGTATCCGCGCTTCTCGTCGGTCTTTTCGAGCAAATTTGCATCGGAGAGGACGTTCATTCGACGAGAAATCGTATTCTGGCTGCGGTCGAGAACGCCGAGTTCTTCCACGAGATTGAACCAGACGGCAGTCGGCGGGAGCGCGATTCGGTGGCCGGCCTCGGTTTCGAGTTCCTGTAGATACTCGAGGATCGCATCGTCGGCTTCGTTCATCCACGAGACACGGGCCCGCATACCCCGGCCATCACCGGTTTGGTGATTAACTGCACCGGATCGAATTTTCTTTGAGGTGTTTGGCTCATAAGTGGACTATATACACTAAAGTCTAAATGTGTGTACCACACAGTACTCGACAGGGAAGCTCGACGCAGATGCGACTCTCCAGAGTCAAATGCGGTGGATCAGTGGTGGTGACACCGAACCGCAATAGCTCCCGTAACCAGTCTCCGAAAGCATGACAACCGACGATTCACGGGATACTAAACCCCTCGACCGGCGGAGCGAATCGGCCACGAACGCACGTCCTTCGATCGAGACCCGCCTCGAGCAGCTGGACGTCCTCACCAGAACGTTACTCGCGGATCTCGAGCACCCGGATCGAGTTCCAGCTCTCGAGACGAACGCTCACAAAGCCGTTAGACGCCACCTCCGTCAGATCAGAGCGGAAGCCAGTCAGGCGGGCCTGCAACTAGTCGGTCCGGAGGCGACGATGCCGTACCGGCCGCGGGAGGATCGGGACGGGCCACGCCGGACCGGAACCGTCTCGTCGACCGGCGGATTGGCGTCGGGTCTGCTCGAGTGTGATCCGTCCGCGAATCCTCTCGAGCGCGAGGAGTCGATCGACGGCCGACGTGGCGACGGTGTGTGACGCCCGCGGAGCGATCCGGTTCGACCGGCTCGAGATGCTCGAACTAACTGGTCACCACGACGATGTAGGAGGATTCGATGCCGAGTTGTGTCACGACACCTCGCTATACACGACTTTCAACTTCGAGCCAAATCCAGTGTACTATCGTCGCATCGGAGAACTCACGAGCGCTCGACCGTACCGATCCAATCGACCCAAGGCTTTGTAGCAGAATCGGCAACGAACGTGTATGCGGACGATCAACGTACCGTCGGACGTCTACGATTCGTTACACGTTCCAGAAGACGAGCGGGAAGACGTTATCCGGCGGGAGCTAGCGATCCCGTTGTCCCGAGAAGGGATTCTCTCGGGTGGAAAAGCGCACGAACTCGCCGGACTGTCGCATCGCGAATTCCATCGTCTTCTCGGTGAACGCGAAGTCGACCGCCACTATACGGACGAAGAACTCGCCGACGATCTCGAATATGGGCGACGATAACCTCGTCGTTTCCGACACGTCTCCCCTTCTCGATCTCGCGCTGATCGATCGACTCGACCTAAGTCGCGAGCAGTTTTCGTCGGTCGTCGTTGCCGAGCAGGTATGAGACGAGTTTCGATCCGGCCGCGAACGTTTCCCTAAGTGGTTCGTCAAGCCAGACGTGACGAGCGAACCGATCGCGGGTATCCGATTCGACTCGTACGTCGACGCTTGACGGAGTACCGAAGAACCACCCGCCTCAGTACGATCCGAACAGGAGGTTCCAGCGGTACAGAACCCACGCGACGACCACGAGAGCGCAGACGACCGCCGTGTAGTGGAGTCGTCTCGAGCGCGACCAGTGGCCGTCCCACCACGCTCGAGCGGCGAATCCAACGGCGAGGACGGTCGTGATCGCGGCCAGCGCGGGTATCGCCAACACGGCGGGAAGCCACGTGGGCGGCGAGAATATCCCGCCCGTGGCGACGAGGACCGCGGCGCCGACGCCGAACAGCGCGAGGAAGCTGACGGCGCCTCCGACGACCGCTCTGGCGCGGGTCCACGATTTCGGCGACGACGGATCGGTATCGTCGCCGTGATATCGGCGCCAGCCCGCCGCGACCGGCCAGCCGACAGCGCCACTCACCACAACCAGAAGCGACGCACCGAGAAGCGCCGCGTGCACGGTCGGCCGCTCGTGGGTAGCAACTTTGCGGTACCCTGTCGTCGGACTACTGCCACGGAACAGGTACGTTTCGCCGTCGATCTCGCGGATCGCGAGCCGTTCGGCGCCGTCGGCACGCCGGTAGACGCCGGAGTCGACCTCGAGCCAGCGGTGATCGTCGCCGCCGGTCATCAAAAACCCGTCCGCGTCGATCTCGAGGCGTTCGGGCGGTGCATCGCCCAAGCCGAGAACCGTGTTGTACCGGTCCGACTCGAGCAGAGTCGGGTCGAGATACGCCCCGGCGTGATCGGGGTCGGCATTCCCGGTCGGCGGAATGTCCGGCGCTTCGACCGGAACGAAACGGTCGAGAAAGGCCTCGACGAACGAATCGAGCGCCTGGTAGGCGTTTACCCCCTGCTCGCTGTGGGAGGCGACGAACAGTCCGAGGTCCAGTTCCGGCACGAGAAGCAGATCGCCCCGGAAGGAGCCGATCCCGCCACCGTGGCCGACGACGACCGTCTCACCCCGGCGCTGTCGCCAGAAGCCGAAGCCGACCCCCTCGAGGGCGTCGTGGGGAGTGCCCCACTGCTCGAGCAACGCGTCGGCCGCGTCGGGTGAGAGGATTCGGCCGCCGTCGGTCGATCCGTCCCCGAGTACCGCACGAATAAACTGTCCCACGTCGGCCGCGGTCGAGCACATCCCGCCCGCCGGCGGCACCTGCGAGAAGTGAGAGACCTTGGACGCGAACGCATCCGCGTCGGGTCCGGATTCGTTTGGGAGGTACTCGTCGGAGAGAGGTTCGAACGCGCTTTGTGACATTTCGAGCGGTTCGAACACCTCCTCGCGGACGTATTCCTCGAAGCGGCATCCGGTCTCGTCGGCGACGACTTGCGCGGTGAGTCCCGTCGCGTAGTTCGTGTACGACGGCACGCCACCCGGCGGTCGGAGCCGTTCCGGGCGCGGGTTCTCGAGCGTGTCGGCGAGCGGCCGAAGCTGATCCGGATCCGTCGCGATACCGAACGCGCCGACGTCGAAACCGGCGGTGTGCGTCGCCAAGTGGGCGAGCGTGATCGGCTCGTCCCCTTCCCGGATCGAGACGCACTCGAGGTGGTTCGTCACGTCCTCGTGGGGATCGATGCCACCGCGGTCGATTCGTTGCATCGCCGCGGTGTAGGTGATCGTCTTCGCGATTGAGCCGATCCGAAACGGACTCTCCTCGGGGTCGGCCGACGTCGAGTCGTCGAAAAAGTCCGAACCACTTCCGGCGAGTGCGACGATCTCACCGTCGTGAACGACCGATGCGACCGCTCCGCCGGCCCCGTGTTCCGCGAGCGTTCGCTCGAGGGTTTCATCGACGAACGTCTGGACGTCACGTTCAGTCGGCGGTTCCGCTGGTTCGATCGGCGAGTCGGCGGGCTCGCTCGCCGACGCGGACCTGCTGGGGACGAGCGCCGCGGCGGCCGTCGTTCCCGCCACAGACCCCAAAAACCGACGCCTCGAGGGACATCTCGTTTTGCTGGCGGTGGATTTCGACGGCGTACGCCGTGGTGGTCCATCGACAGGAGCGTTCACGACGTCCAGGTTCACGTTTGACGGCACGGTTTCCGGGGAGACGTTCGATGGCATCGGTGGATCAACCCGCGTCGGCCACCCCAATAGAATCGGAATGAGAGTTGTCGAGATACCAGTCACGCGAAAGGTATTTGTAAGAGATCATGCTTGTGAGAGAACACGTCGGGGATTTTCCTCTCGAAGAACGGGCTTCGATCCGACGCCTGATCCAGCGGGTCGATTCGAGAGTTATCGGCTCGATAGGTTGCCGTACGTTGTGATTTCCCGAGTGGACGATTCTCGAGCCGACGAGCGGAGGCGTCTTCCCGCTGGGATTGCGACTCAGCGAAAGCGGAATCGCGATCGATAGGATAATTGAGTTGTCGTGTGTCGTGAGTAAAGCGACAGACGGACGTCAGACGGTCCAAAACGCTTATTCGCGCGGACACGGCTTGTATGAGCAATGGCCGGGTTAGACGACGTGTTCGGGGATCTCTTCTCGAGTGTGGATGCCGTCATGCTCTTCGGGCCGAGTGGCTCGTACTACGAGCGGTTTGCCACGATCGACGACGTCGACGTGATCGTCGTCGGAACCGAAAACGACCTCGGCGCGGACGTCTTCGTCGAGTTACCCCTCGAGTTCGACGAGGTCGGCGAACGGATCAGCTTCGGGCTGGAGGGCGGTCTCGAACAGGGCGTTATCGAGGGCGGCGACGAACTCGTCTGTGCGACGAGCGTCTTCGACGACGAGATCGATACGGTTTCTCGAGTGCGCGCGAGTGCCGACGACCGCACGGGCGTCTACGATCTGTTCGCGAAGTCCCGTGCGGAACCGGAAGTGATCAAGGCAGTCGTCGAACTCGCGATCGAACTCGGCAAGAAAGGCCAGAAGGGGAAACCGGTCGGCGCGCTGTTCATCGTCGGCGACGCGGGGAAGGTGATGAACAAGTCCCGGCCGCTGTCGTACAACCCCTTCGAGAAGTCCCACGTTCACGTCGGCGATCCGATCGTTAACGTGATGTTGAAGGAGTTCTCTCGTCTCGATGGAGCGTTCGTCATCTCGGATGCGGGCAAACTCGTCTCGGCCTACCGCTACCTCGAGCCGTCTGCGGAGGGCGTAGACATCCCGAAAGGTCTCGGCGCGCGCCACATGGCCGGCGGGGCGATCACGCGAGATACGAACGCGATCGCGGTCGTCCTCTCGGAGAGCGACGGGCTCGTACGGGCGTTCAAAGCCGGTGAGCTCATCCTCGAGGTCGATCCGGAGGCGTACTGAGATGGACTGGCAGACGCTGATCGAGGAACCGGCGGTGATTGCAGCGGCAGTACTGGCGCTGGGGCTCGTCGTTGGCTACCTCGTCGGGCGGCTCAACAAGGAGCTGTTGACTGCCTCGGGCGTCCCCGAAACCGTCGAGGGGACGCCGTTCGAGCGGACAGCCCAGTCGATCGGGACGTCGACGGTCGAAATCGTCGCGCGGTTGAGTTCGTGGTTCATCTACGGGATCGCGATCCTGACGGCGATCCACATCGCCCAGTTGCTCGATACCGACGCGTTCTGGAATCGGGTCGTGGGGTTCATCCCACAGGCGTTTATCGCGATTCTCGTGCTCATCCTCGGGTTCATCGTCGCCGACAAGTCCGAGTTGATGGTCAGCGAGTACCTGCGAGGTGTGAAGATTCCGGAGGTGTCGGTCATCCCGAAACTCGTGAAGTACTCGGTGCTGTACGTGGCGTTTCTCGTCGCGCTGGGACAGATCGGCGTCTACGTCTATCCACTCCTGATCTTGCTGGTCGTCTACGCGGCCGGCATCGTCGTGGTTGGCGCGATCACGTTCAAGGACTTCCTCCTCTCGGCCGCGGCCGGAATCTACCTGTTGCTCAACCAGCCCTACGGGATCGGCGACCGGATCAGAGTCGGCGACCAGACGGGGATCGTCCAGGAAGTCGATCTCTTCGTCACGAAAATCGAGGACGACTCCGAGGAGTACATCGTGCTCAATCGGCGAGTGCTCGACGACGAGATCGTTCGCGTTCGTGATTGACGGAATCCGTTTCGACGCTCTCCGGGCGTGTCACTCCTCGAGCGAAAGTCCGGCGTGCCAGCTGTCGACGCCGGCCTCGCGTTTGATCTGGTCCATCCGCGCGAGCAGGTGCGTCGCGAGCGAGGCGGTTTCGGCGGCGCGCGATTCGCCTTTCGTCGCGAACTCGCCACCGTCGCGGTCTGCGTAGACGGTACACACCGCGCCCGCTCGGAGGCCGTAGAGGTTCGCGAGCGTACAGATCGCGCTCGCTTCCATCTCGATATTTTTGACGTTTGCGTCGATAAGGTGATCGACGAGGTCTTCGGAGCCTTCTGCCAGGAACCCGTCGTAGCCCTCCCGGCCCTGGCCCGCATAAAAGGAGTCGGCGCTCATCGTGATGCCGGTGTGGTAGTCGTAGCCGAGTCGTTCGGCCGCGGCGACCAACGCGGAGACGACCTCGTGGTCCGCGACGGCCGGGTAGTCCTCGCGAACGTACTCGTCGCTCGTCCCCTCCTGGCGCACCGCGCCGGTCGTGATCACGAGGTCACCGACGGACATCTCGGGTTGGAGCGCCCCGCAGGAGCCGACGCGGATGAACGTCTCACCGCCCACGCGGGCCAGTTCCTCGACCGCGATGGCTGCGGAGGGGCTACCGATCCCCGTCGAGGTGACCGAGATCGGCGTCCCCTCGACCGTCCCCGTCGCCGTCCGATACTCGCGGTGGTGGGCCACGACCTCGTGGTCGTCCCAGTGGGGCACGATCTTCTCGAGTCGCTCGGGGTTGCCGGGCAGGAGAACGGTTTCGGCGACGTCACCGGAACCGACCTCGAGGTGGTATTGTACGTCGGTGTGGGGATCTTCGCTGTCTGCTGGCATGTGATAGACGGGATTCGTAGCGGCGCCGTATATCAGTTGTTGTAAATACGACGTCTTTATTCAGCATGATCCGTGATACCGAGTAGGATTCTTACGACCGATCGTCGTCGATCGTTTGGGCCAGTTCGATCAACTCGACGAGTTCGTCCAGCGAGTGATCCGAAACGAAGGTCAACAAGGTGTCGATCCGTTCGAACAGCGTGGTGAGTTCGTCGAGGCGTTCCCGAGCGTGTTCGGTTCGCTCCGTTTCGGGTGCCTCCTCGAGGGCCCGTTCGGCCGAGTCGATACCGCGTGTCATGATCCGAAGTTCTCGTCGGCCTTCCTGCGCACCGATCTCCTCGAATACAGTCCAGAAGTCGGTTTCAGCGGTAAAATAGACGCGTTTTCCTTCCCCTGGTTTCGAGTGCCTCGAAACGAGGTAGTACCGCTCGAGTGCCTTCATCGCCGAACTCACGGTCGATTTAGCGTACCCGCTCTCCTCGACCAGATCGTCGAGCGAGCAGGGCTCCGGCGACAGATAGAGAATTCCGTATAGTCGGCCGTAGCTCTGATTGATTCCGTACACTTCCGCGGCCTGGGCCATGGCGTCGACAATGGCGTCGCGCGCCTGTTCGAATTCATCACTTGTCATTGGTGGCTTCGATCGGTCTGCCGTCGAGTCCATTCGACTCGTGTTACCCCCTCATGAACGCGACGGAAATCCCGAACGCGTCCGTTTGCGCTCGTTCGGTTCTATTGAACGCCGCCACCGTGAACCCATCTATTCACGCCGATGGCTCACGACCGGTATCCGGGCTCTTTCGTCGGGAGGAGCGTCAACCGGAGATGCTGCCCTGTTGATCGGACCACCCCTCATCAAAGGTCACGACCACGACGACGAATTCGGCCGCTTTTTCGCGGAGCCGGTACTCACTTGGGATCGTTCGTCCCGGAATCACAGCGCTCGCCAGACGGAGCAGCGAGGCCGCCCAGCGCACCGTCTCGAGTACGACCTCGTCGTCGGTTTCGACCCTCCCGGTACCCGTGAGCCGTTTTCCACGAATGAGGAGGCTGAGCGGGTGTCCACCGCGGAAGTTCTTCCACCAGTTCGTCTGTTCGGTAGGCGTAAGCAACACGATACTGTCACCATCTCGCCGGTAGAGAACCGGCGTGGAGAACGATCGGCCGCTGTGCCGTCCCTCGTACGTGAGGATGGTCAGCCACCTGCTCATCGGCCAGTGGACCGGCGAGCGTAGTATCCACTGGACGAACGGGTTCACGACTCGGTGTTCGAAGCGACGGCCGAGCGAACGGACGCGTCCGCCGGCCATCTCAGGCCTCACCGACGAGGTGGCCGACGAGTAATTTGAGTGCCAGTAGCGTTCCGAACCACTCGAGCCCGACCGGGAGGATCGACTGGTACGCGGCGAACAGCACCCACCCCGAGAACAGCGCGAGGGCGACCGGTCGGCGGAGGGTTGGGCCGACGCCCAGGACGAGGATCGACGCGAGGAGCACGTACGCGTAGACGATTCCGGCCGCGGTCCACGTCACGCTCGCAAACAGCGCCGCGAGGACGAACGGGTGAACGTGTCCGGCTACGAACATGAAGTGATCTCGGTTAGTTTTTCCGGCTCGGTGCCACCACCGCCGCCCGTTCACCGAGGCGGTCGCGGTGACGCCTCCAGCCACGTCGAATGTGATCGCGGCGACGACCGCTAACTGGAGTGTGGACCACCCCAGATCGGCGTACACTGCGTACCCGCAGACAGCGAGCGTCCAGCAAATCGCGACAGCGAGTGTCACCCCCTGTTCGGCGGGCGTCGCCGTCGGGCCGACCAGGCGATCCCAGTAGCCGACGACACCCGTTCGAGGTGTGATGGGGGCGTCCGCTTCGCTCGAGACGGACGCCCGATTGTTTTCTATATTCGCCATATACCGAATATAGTGTGTGTGTGGGTATTACTGTATCGGTGCCGGGCATTGAGAGACGGAGTTGTGAAAAAACGCGATGTCGGGAGCGCTCTGGACGGTCTCGATAGTAGCCACTGAACGTCATTGCACACCCGCTCGTGGTTTTTCAGCCGGAGACGTGCTGTTCCGCCGGTCTCCGGCTGATGACTACGAGCGGTGTGCAAATCGTTTCAGTTGAGACTATAGGTCGGTGGGAAGCACAACTACGGCTACGGCATCAATCGGCTGGAAGACACGCAGGTCGTTGACTTGGAGGCGTTGGACTACTCACGTCTCGGAGACAGCGAGGCGTTCATCCTCGAACTCGTGACGTCGTTCGTGCTGGAGTCGGAGTACCCGAACACTCACGATTGCAACAACTGGCATAAATGCGTGACGGCCCTGGGTGAGGTATGGAACGAGAGGATCGGAGATCCGACGCCGACCGAAACGACGGGGGATCGGATACGGATGGGTTCATCCTCACCGACACGTACGTCGCCGCCCTCCAGTACGACCTTGCCGACGTGTCGCCGGACGCGACGCTCGTCGGCGTCGTCCGGAAGCCGACGTCGTGGTTTCACGCCGCGGTGGACGAAAATCGCCCCGAACTCGGCCCGCCCGCGGAGCTCCTCGAGTCGGTTCGCGACGCCGAAGACGGGTTGAAGATGCGCGGCATCTGCGAGGAGGGCGCGCACAATGCGGCCTGGGATCAGGCCGACTTCGGTGACCGGTACCGACGGCATCTCGAGGAGTCAATCGAGGCACGGGATGCACTCGAGGATCTAACTGAGCGCCTCGAGTCGGGCGAGTCGATCGCGCTCGTCTGTTACGAGAACACGGAGAAAAAGCGTTGTCACCGGACGATTCTGCGGAACGTGCTCGAGGACCGCCGTCGGGAGTGAGACAGACTGTTGTCCTGTGTCGTGTGTCAGGGGAGCGCTCGACGAGCGGGGGCATCGGGACGGTCGACGAGCGACGTTCGCACGTCGTTTCACCGACTGCGATAGCCCTTACCGATTCTACTGTGTCTCCTCGACCTGCGGTGGCGCGCACTGTCGAGGGGCCGAGTGACAACGAGACCGCTCGCGACGTTGCGATGTCTTCGTGTGCGCAGTGAACGAAGGTGTGGAAGAGCCGTAGAAGTGTGCGGAAGGACTCAATGGAAGACCGCTATGACATCCTCGTCCGCACGAGTGGAACGGCCAGAGCAAGTAGTTTACACGAAACCAACGGCCACCCCACTCGAAGCTGGCAACGATGAGTAGCCACGTCCTCCCCAGCCGATTCGCTCCCGTCGGTCGCTCATCCACCGGAAGACGCGAGTGTCTTCCGAGCCATTCGATCACTCCGTTCGCGAAGACCACGCGAGTGGGGGCGCGGTTCGCTATCCGCTCACCGCGCCCCAGCGCGCCACGTCCTCGAGGGTGGTCCGCGAACGACGTCCTCGAGGGGCCCGGCATGAATCACTCGAGTGTCTCCTGGGAAATCGTATCGGGGAGCAGTTCGCCGAGCTTGTAGACGCTCGGCTCCTCGCCCTCGCCTTCGTCACAGATCACTTCGAGATCGGGTTTGCAGAACTCCGAGAGCGTCTGGCGACACATGCCACAGGGGGTGACGCCGTCCCGCCGACTCGAGCTGACGGCGATGCGGGCGAACTCGCGGTGACCGTTCTTGACCGCCTCGGCGACCGCGACCTCTTCGGCGTGGAGGCTGTTGCTGAAGTTGGCGTTCTCTACGTTACAGCCGACGAAGACCTCGCCGCTTTCGGTCTCTATGGCGGCGCCGACGCGGTACTCGGAGTAGGGGACGTGTGCGGCCGACTGGATCTCGCGGGCGGCCTCGAGCAGGTCGTCGATTTTGTCAGTCATGATTCCCGATGCGACGGGAACGTGCAAGAAAGCACCGCCCGGTGAGCCCACGCGACGACTCCGCCCCGACGAACGACGACTCGAGTCGTTACTCTTCGCCGGACTCGTAGTTATCGCCGGCCGCCTCGGGGAGAGTGGTGCGGCCGACGAAGACGAGGACGACGATCACCGTTAGGTACGGGATCGTCCGGATGAGTTCCGTCGGGACGGCGTAGCCGGCCCCCTGGAGCCGGAGCTGGAACGCGTCGAGTCCGGCAAAGAGGAACGAGCCGGCGAGCGCGCCGAGGGGGTGGTAGTTCGCGAACAGGTAGGTGGCGATCGCGATGAAGCCACGGCCCTGCATGTCGGTCTCGCCGCCGCCGGCGAAGGTGCCGAGCTGGCCGAGTGCGAAGCCGGCGCCGCCGAGGCCGGCGAAGATCCCCGAGAGGATGACGGCGGTATACCGAACTTTCCGGACGTCGACGCCGGCCGTATCGAGCGCCTTTGGGTTCTCGCCACTCGCGACGACCCACCGGCCGAAGCTCGTGTGCTTGAGCACGTACCAGCCGGCGAACGCCGCCACGAGCATGATCCAGACCTGTGGCGGGGTGTCGAACAACAGGTAGCCCACGACCGGCACGTCCGAGAGGACCGGAACCGTCACGTTCTGGAATCGACCGACGCCGTCCGTGTTGGGACTGCCGAAGACGATCCGCGAGACGAACGGCGCCAGCCCGAGTGCGATCAGCCAGACCGCGAGCCCGGCGATGATCTGGTCGGCTTTGTACTCGATACAGACGATCGCGAACAGCAACGCGAACAGCGTGCTCGCGAGCACGCCGGCGAGCAGTCCCCACCAGTGATGGGAGATGGCGAACGTCGACTCCCCGGATCCGAGCCAGTAGGTGACGACGATCGCACTGAACGCGGCGACGATGAGCAGTCCCTCGATACCGATGTTGATGACCCCGCTCTTTTCGGCGAAGATGCCGCCGATCGCGGCGAGTGCGATGGGTACCGCGAGACGGAGCGTCGCGGTGTGCGTACTCGGGCTGGCCGCGATCGAGAGCGAGACGCCGGCCCACGAGTCTGGGAAGACGAGCCCGACGACGATCCAGATCGCCGCGAGGCCGACGCCAGCCGAGAGGAGCGTTCGACGGGAGATGCCGTCGATCATCGGTTCTCACCTCCGTTTTCGCCGTCGATTCGACCGCCGTCGGCGCGAACCGGCTCGCTCGAGCCGACGTCGACGTAGCGCGTCCCGATCATGCGGAAGAACTCGGGCATCGCGACGAAGAGGATGATCAGCCCGCTCAGGATGCCGACGAGTTCCGGCGGGACGTCGGTGGCGGTGCTGATCGAGCGCGATCCGCTCTGGAGAACGCCGAACAAGAACGCCGCCGCACCGACCCCGAGGGGGTTGTTCCCCGCGAGGATCGAGACGGCGATACCGTCGAAGCCGAGCGCCGGCACGTTCTCGAGCCAGCGGCCGTGGACCATGAGGACCCAGAACGCCCCGCCGATACCGCCGAGTGCGCCCGAGAGCGTCATACTCGCGACGGTCATTCGTCTGGCGTCGACGCCGCTGTAGTCGGCCGCATCTGGCTGGACGCCGCTCGTTCGTAGCTCGTAGCCAAAGGAGGTACGGGCGAGCAACCAGGCGATCCCAATCATGAGCGCGACGGCGAATCCGAGTGCGAGCAGGGAGAAGTTCATTCGACCGCCGAACCCGACGAACGGGACGTTCGGAATCTCGGCGTACTCGGGGACGGGCGCTGTCTGGGGGTTGTTGCTGTTCGGATCCTGGAACTGCCACGACAGCAGGGTCGAGGTGATTCCGATTGCGACGAAGTTGAGCATGATTGTCGTGATGACCTCGTTCGCGCCGCCGTAGGCCTTGAGGGCGCCGGGAATCGCCCCGTAGAGTCCGCCCGCGGCCGCCCCGGCGAGTACGCCGATTGGAATGAGGACGACGGTTCCGAGGAAGCCTCCGGGAGTGATCGCCGCGGCGTAGAGTACGACGACTGCCGTTGCGAGTCCTCCAACGATTAGCTGGCCTTGAGTACCGATGTTGAACAGGCCGGCCCGAAACGCGACCGCAACCGACAGCCCGGTGAAGATCAACAGCGTCGTCTGCTGGAGTGTCGTCGCCAGACTGAAGTTCAACGGGTGGAAGCCGGCTTCGAGCGGGTGTCCGAGCGCACCCAGGAACAGTTCGTAGTAGACCTGCATCGGGTTGTAACAGAACGTCCAGGTGCCGACGTCGAGTCCGCTTCGACAGGAGGCGAATCCGCCCGAGACGAAGACGAGAACGGCGCCGACGAGGATCGAGGCGAGAAGCGCCGCGACGCTGACAGCGATCCGTTCGGCGACCGACGCGTGGACGAGTCGCTCGAGGAGCTGTTCGATGGACTCCCTCATGTTCGGTCACCTCCGTCACTGGGTTCGGTGCCGGGATTCGATGTTGGCGGGTCGGATTCGTCACTCGAGGCCGTTCGGTCGACATCCTCACTCGGCCGTTCACCGGCCATCAACAGACCGAGTTCCTCTTCGGTCACGTCGTCGGGATCGGTCACGTCGACGAACTCCCCCTCGTAGATCACCGCGAGGCGATCCGAGAGACTCCGGACCTCTTCGAGTTTCGATGAGACCAGCAGGATGGCGACGCCTTCCCGACGAAGCTCGAGCAGGCGATCGTGGATGAACTCCGTCGAGCCGACGTCGACGCCCCGGGTTGGGTGGGTCGCGACCACGAGGTCGGGGTCGCGTTCGAACTCTCGGCCCACGATGAACTTCTGCTGGTTCCCCCCCGACAGCGAGACGGCGTCGGCGTCCGCGTTCGGTGGTCGAACGTCGTACGTTTCGATGATCTCCTCGCTGTGTCCGCGGACGCGGTCCCAGTCGATCCGTCCCGAGCGGGCGAACGGTTCGGATCGCTGACTCCCGAGAACGCCGTTTTCGACCATGTCGAACGGCATGACGAGACCCCGGGCGTGTCGATCCTCTGGGATGTAGGCCATGCCGGCGTCGATTCGGTCGCGTCGTGACCAGGCGGTGACGTCCTCGCGATCGAACGAGACGGCCCCACGGTCCGGGCGGCGCAGGCCGGTGATCGCCTCGACCAACTCCGCTTGTCCGTTTCCGTCGACGCCGGCGATCCCCAGTATCTCGCCGGCACGCACCTCGAGGTCGACGGCGGAGACGACCTCGACGTCGCGTTCGTCCTCGACGACGAGATCGGACGTCGAGAGGACGACGTCGCCGCTCTCACGTGGTTCCACGTCGGTCTCCATGAGAACTTCGCGACCGACCATGTACTCCGCGAGCTCCTCACGAGTCGTTTTGCCAGGGTCGACCGTCCCGACCCCTTCCCCGTCCCGGAGGACGGTGATCTCGTCGGCCGCATGGGTCGCCTCGCCGAGTTTGTGGGTGATGAAGATGATCGTCTTCCCCTGGGCGGTCAGCTCCTCGAGGACGCCGTACAGCCCCTCGACCTCCTGTGGGGTGAGGACGGCGGTCGGCTCGTCGAGGATGAGGACGTCGGCGCCGCGATAGAGGGCCTTCAGGATCTCGACGCGTTGTTGGGCGCCGACGCTCAGATCCGAGACCGTCGCGGCCGGATCGACGTCGAAGCCGTACCGATCACAGAGGTCGTTGATCCGCCGATCGATCCGGTCGCGATCGACGGCGAGCCCGAACCACTTCCGGGGTTCGTTGCCGAGTGCGATGTTCTCGGCGACGGTCATCGGCTCGACCAGCATGAAGTGCTGGTGGATCATCCCGATGCCCGCGTCGATGGCGTCCCGCGGCGAGTCGAACGATCGCTCGCTCCCGTCGACGACGACGCGCCCCTCCGTCGGTTCGTAGAGTCCGTAGAGGACGTTCATCAGCGTCGTCTTTCCGGCACCGTTCTCCCCGAGGAGGGCGTGGACCGTCCCCCGTTCGACCGCGAGATCGACCTCGTCGTTCGCGACGACGCCCGGAAATCGCTTGGTGATTCCCTGGAGATGAACCGCGAGACCCGATTCCCCCTCGGCGGTCCCGTTTTCCGTCAGATCGTCCGTCGTCTCCGTTCCCGTCTC
Source organism: Natrarchaeobius versutus (assembly GCF_041205745.1). Lineage (NCBI taxonomy): Archaea > Methanobacteriati > Methanobacteriota > Halobacteria > Halobacteriales > Natrialbaceae > Natrarchaeobius > Natrarchaeobius versutus. Next base: position 200,400 of record NZ_JBGFCC010000001.1, read on the forward strand.
GGTCATACGGTTACGTCTCGTGTGGAACGTCGATGTCGCCGTCGACGATCGCCGCTCGGGATTCCTCGAGTTGGTCCGTCACGTCACTCGGTATCTCGTCACCGAGCGTATCGCCGTAGACGGCGCTGACTCCGTCCTCCTCGAGGCCGAGTTCTTCGATCTCGCCGCCCGCGAAGGTGTCATCGATGACTGCCTCCACGGCGGAGTAAACTGCGGTGTCGACCTGTTTGACCATGCTCGCGAGGATCACGTCGGCGTAGTCGGGCTCGGTCAGCGACTGGTCTGCGTCGACGCCGATCGCGAACCGATTTTCGGATTCTGCGGCCTGGAAGACGCCGACACCCGTCGCACCGGCCGCGTGGAAGACGATGTCGGCGTCCTGGTCCTGGTACATCGACAGCGCCGCTTCCTGTCCGCCGGCCGTGTCGTTGAAGTCGCCGACGTACGTCGAGACGACCTCCGCGTCGTCGTTGGCAAACTCGACCCCTGCGGTGTAGCCCGCCTCGAAGGACTCGATCAACGGCGACTCGACGCCGCCGACGAACCCGACCACGTCCGCGTCCGGGTTGGTTTCCCCGTCGCCGGCCGCGAACTCCTGGCTCGTCAGCAATCCGGCCATATGCCCGACCTGGAACGAGCCTTCCGGCTCGCCGAAGACGTAGCTTCGAACGTTGTCCTCCTCGACGACCGCGTCGATGATGATAAAGTTCTGATCCGAGTACTCCGCCGCGTTCCCCTCGAGGGCGTCTTCCTGGGCGAAGCCGATACAGCTGATGAGATCGTAATCGCCGGATTCGGCGAAATCACGCTGTGCACCGTCGAACTCGCCTTCAGTTTCCGGTTCGCTCTCGTCGAACGAGATGCCGAAGTCGTCCTGGGCGTTCATCACGCCCTGTTGAGCCATGTCGTTGAACGAGTTGTCGCCGAGGCCTCCGGTCGCGTACACCATCCCCACTTGGCCGTCGCCACCGCCTTCCTCATCGCCGAATCCGCCGACACAGCCGGCGATCGTGGTCAGTCCAGCAATTCCAGCACCCTTCAGTACCGTTCGCCTGTCGCGTGGCATGACACTGACTAGCGCGGACTACTGTTTTATATCCGTCGGATCGGCCGTTCATCGATTAATAGACGGTGTGAGAACGATGCCCTAAGTGTATAGACCGCGGTCGAACGGGGGATTTGGGTGCTCGAACGTCGAGTTTGTCGGCGGTTCGTGCGCTCCTCACGACCGCGTTCCGGCGTCGACGGCCGACTCGACGACCGTACTCGCGTCGTCGATCAGTTGGTCGACGTCCTCGCTTTCGGCGTATATTCGGACGTAGGGTTCGGTGCCGCTCGGACGGACGAGGACCCACGAGGCGTCCGGAAACTCGAGGCGAACGCCGTACTCCGTGTCGACGCTCGCGCCGGGGAAGGCGTCGGGGAGGTCGGTCTCGAGGGCGCCCATCGTCTCGGGTTTGTGGTCGTCCGGACAGTCGACGCTCACCTTCCGGTAGGGGCGTTCAGTCACCGGGTCACGGAGCGCCTCGGTGTCGCCGGCGTCGGCGACGAGTGCGCCGACGATCGCCGCGCTCGTGACACCGTCGATCCAGCCGCCGAATGCCGGATGAATGTGTTTCCAGGGTTCGGCGGCGAAGACGACCGCCGTCTCCTCCCCGCCGGCGGCCCGTTCGCGCGCGATTCCCTCGTGGAGCGCACCGAGTCGGATCCGTTCGACCCGACCGCCTTCGGCGCGGACCCGTTCGTCGATCCGCGCGGAGGCGTTCGGCGTGGTGACGACGACGGGATCGTCCGCGTCGCTCTCGGCCGTGTAGTGGGCGGCGACGACGGCGAGTACGGTGTCTTCGTGAATCACATCGCCGTCGGGCCCGAGTGCAACGAGCCGATCGGCGTCGCCGTCGTGGGCGAGGCCGAGGTCGAACGAGCCGGCCTCGAGAAACGCGGAGAAGTCCGCGAGCGTCTCCGGCGTGGGTTTGCTCTCGCGGGCGGGGAAGTGGCCGTCGACGGTCGCGTTCACCGCGACGACGTCGGCGCCGAGTCGTTCTAACACCTGTGGCGTCGCGAGCGCGCCGACCCCGTTGCCACAGTCGACGGCGACGGAGAGACCCGCGAGGAGCGAGCCGGAGCCGTCCTCGGCGTCGAACTGATCGCGGACGAACGCGGCGACCGCGTCCCGGTACTTCCCGAGCACCTCGAGCGCGCTCGAACGCCCCCACTCGTCCCACGCCGCAAGGACGGACTCGTCCGCGTCAACGGCCGTTTCGACCGCCCGTTCGGTTTCGCGGTCGTACTCCACGCCGTCGACGAACAGTTTGATGCCGTTGTCCGTCGGTGGGTTGTGACTCGCGGTGATCATCGCACCGCGTCGACCCCGAGAGGCAAACGCGAGCGCGGGCGTCGGAAGCTGACCCACGCGAACGACGTCCGCGCCGGCGCTCTCGAGTCCCGCCTCCATCGCCGCGGCGAGCGCGGGACCGGTTTCGCGACCGTCGCGCCCGACGACGAACGTCTCGCCGGGTTCGCCGGCGGCCCGTCCGACGGCGAGTGCGAGCGACGGTGTGATCTGCTCGACCGGCCCACGAATTCCTGCGGTCCCGAACAGCGTCATGTGGCCCGTTTCGGGAGGAGGTGTTTAGATACTGTCGGCTCGAGGCGCCGATGAGAGGCGACGAAGAGTGCAGTTGTTGGTGGAGGCGCCGATGAGAGGCGACGAGGAGATGCAACGTCGATGGCAACTTGGCCGCCGCCTCTCGGGAAAAGGTACGAGCCGCGCAAAATTCGGGTGCCGTTTGGTTACTCCTGGAACTCGTCGATCAGTACGACGGCTTCTCCGTCGATTACCTGCACGTCGTCGTCCTCGTTGCGGATCGTGGTCTCGAGGCGGTACTGGCCGTTGCCGAGGGATTCGACGATTTCGACGCGCGCGGAGACGCGGTCGTCGATACCGACGGGGGCGCTGAACTCGAGGTCCTGAGAGAGGTAGATCGTCAGGCCGGGAAGTCGGGCGAGGGCGGCACTGATGAGCCCAGAGACCAGCGTTCCGTGGGCGATTCGCTCGCCGAAGCGCGTCTCGCTTGCGAACCCCTCGTCCAGGTGGAGGCGGTTCGTGTCGCCGCTGATCTGGGCGAACGCTCGGACGTCCTCCTCGGAGAGGGTCTTCTCGAACGTAACGGTGTCGCCGACCTCGATATCGGACGGATCGTCGACGGTTCGATCGAACGACCAGTCGAGATCCGAGTAATCGATAGATGGGACGGAAGCGGGGGCCGAATCGCCGTTCGAGGTGGAGCCGGCGTTCACGGGAAACATCGCGGAGACGGCGGCCCGGTTAGCGGCGGTTGCACTCTGCAGGAAACTCTGGGTCATCGCCGTCCACGCGTTCGTCATGGCGGCAAAGTTGTTCCCCCCAGTGTTCTGGTGTGACATCTATCGGTGTTTAGGGAGCGGGATTTATCACTCTTTGGCTGGTTCGATTACCCAGTTTTACCAGTCAAGAGGTGGCGATCGATTTCCAGCGTAACTCCATCTTACCGGGTTCAGATGCGAGTAAGACTCGATTACGATCCACCGAAATGAGGGTCGGCTGATGGGGACTGTTCCGACGGATGACCACAGTCTCGACGAACGACATCGACTCGAGGAAGTCGCCGACTCGACCCCTTCGATGCGTAACACGGACATCGGTAAGCGACAGGAACCATCGATCCGACTGGATCGACCGGTCCGTCGAACTCCCTTCAATACCACACGAACCCTGTGATGGCAGACAATGGCATCAGATGGTATCTCGTGGAAAGGCTTATTAGGTCAGGGTTCGTTCACTCCAGTGATGACGGACGATTCCGACCGATCGCTCTGGTTTCCGCCGGCGATGTTCACGGAGCAGATGCAGGAGGCGGGCGAGCAGGTCGCCGAATCCCAGACGGAGATGATGAGACAGTTGATGCAGGCGGGGTCCGCGAATCCGCTCGAGGACGTCTCCGCCTTCGGTCCGATGAACATGGGAACGGCGACGTTCAAAGCTCGCGTCCAGAGCGGCGGTCGGGTCAGCATTCCCGGCCCCGAACGGGAAGCCCTCGACATCGAAGAGGGTGACATCGTCCAGACGATCGTCGTCCCCGTCAAACGCAACCGAGAGGAGTAATCATGACTCAGAACCCACTCACCGCAGTCTTCAACGCACAGCGTACCGCCGTCGAACAGTCCCAGACGCTCACCCACGACGCCCTCGAGGCTCAACGAACGTCGTTCAGCGCATTTAGCGACGCCCTCGAGACGTCGGGATCGCTCGTCGAGTCGAACGCCGAACTCGCCAAGGGCGCCGTCCACGCCTACTTCGACGCCCTCGAATCGACGTTCCCCGAAGAAGCCGGCGACTTCGACGACCTTCGTGAGTTCGTCGACGAGAGCGTCGACTCCACGACGGAGGCCCAGACGCAGTCGATCGAAGCCGCCATCGACACGCTCGAGGAGTCCGAGGTCGCCTACGACGAGTTCGCGGCCAACTACGCCGACGTCGTCGACACCTCCTTCGACACTTTCCTCGAGGCCCACGAGCAGGTCGAAGCGAACGTGACCGCCGTCGCCTCGAACGTCGAGGACGCCGCCGAAGAGTTCGACGTTTCGGCGTAAACCGTCGGGACAGCCCAGCCTTTTCACACCTACACCCCCTACAGTTATTCAATGTCAGACTCAGAACAGCCCCAGGCCCAGAACTGGAACGCGTTCGTCGAACAGTGGAACGAACAGTTCCTCGACGCCCTCGAGGACAACATGGAAGCACAGGCCCAGTTCGTCGAGAACTGGTCGGAAACCGTCGGTGAGGTAAGCGAGGACGAAGAGATCTCCGACGGCGTCGAGGGCTACGCTCGCGCCTACGAGACGTGGATGAACGCCTCCCAGCAGATGGTCGACCGGATGAACGACACGCTCGAGGGCGAAGACGTCGAACTCGAGGAGTTCCGCGACATCTGGCTCAATACGGCCAACGAGGCGTTCAAAGACGTCATGTCGACGACCGCGTTCGCCCGAATGACCGGCGAGACGGTCGGCGACGTCCTCGAACTGCAACAACAGGCCGACGAGGCCTCCGAGGAGACCCTGCGAACGCTCGGCTTCGCGACCGAATCCGGCGTCTTAGAGGTCGGCGATCGGCTCGTCGAACTCGAGCGGCGCCAACACGCCGTCGAGCGAAAACTCGACCGCGTCCTCGAGCACCTAGAAGAATGAAAAACCCCTACGCAACCGTCCTGGACATCCAGCGTCAGGCCTGGGAGGAGACGGCCGACCTGGCCGAGAAGACCCGCATCGCACCCGACCGCACCGAGACGATCGAGAACGTCGACGTCGGCCAGACGCCGAGTGAGGTCGTCTACGAGGAGAACAAGCTTCGATTGCTCCACTACGAGCCCAAGACCGAAGAGCAACACGACGTTCCGATCCTCGTCGTCTACGCGTTGATCAACAAGCCGTACATCCTCGACCTTCAGCCCGACCGATCGGTCGTCCAGACCTTACTCGAGGCCGGCTTCGATGTCTACCTGATCGACTGGGGCGAACCGTCGAAGCTCGATCGCTCCCTGGGGCTCGAAGACTACGTCACCCGCTACATCGACAACTGCGCCGACGTCGTCCGCGAGCGTTCGGACCAGGACGCGATCAACGTCCTCGGCTACTGTATGGGCGGGACGATGTCCGCGATGTACGCCGCGTTGTTCCCCGAGAAGGTCAAAAATCTCGCGCTGATGGCCGCGGGCCTGTGTTTCGCCGGCGACGGCGGCGTCCTCGAGTTGTGGGGCGCCGAGGAGTACTACGACCCCGAGACGGTCAGCGAGACGTTCGACAACGTTCCGGCCGAGTTTCTCGACGTCGGCTTCGCGCTGATGGATCCCGTCGCCAACAACGTGACGAAGTACGTTCGCTTCTACGACAACGTCGAGGACGAGGAGTTCGTCGAGAACTTCGCGCGCATGGAGCGGTGGCTCGACGAGGGAATCGACGTCGCGGGACGGGCCTACGAGCAGTTCATCACGGACATCTACCAGGAGAACAAACTCTACGAGAACGAACTCCACTTGAACGGCGAGCACGTCGACATCTCGAACATCGATATGCCCGTTCTCCAGATCGTCGCCGAGTACGATCACCTCATTCCGCCGGGAGCGTCGAAACCGTTCAACGACGGCATTCCGTCCGAGGATACCGAGATCATGGAGTTCGCGACGGGCCACATCGGGATGTCGGTCTCCTCGCGGAGCCACGCCGAACTCTGGCCCGACGTCTGTGAGTGGTTCGAGGAGCGCTCGAACGGGAAAAACGAGGCACAACGCGCCTCGGATAGTCGATCGGCCGCCGAGGGCGAACCCGACACGCCCGAACCCGAGGCCGAAGACGCCGCCCTCGCGGAGGACGTTGCCGGCGACGAGACCGGTGTCGACGACCTCGAGAGCCCTCACGCGACCGTCGATTCGAGTGGCGATCTCGACGCGGAGACCAGCGATCTTCACGGCGAGGATCGATCCGACGATGAGATCGCCGCACGCGGCGAATCGAACGTCGAAGAAGCGCCTGCTGAGCCCGGCGAGATGGCCGTCGACGAGGACGTCGTCGACGAGATCGCCGACGAGGGTGGAGAATCGGAGATCGAAGCCGGAACTGACGACCTGACCGAGATAAACGGCGTCGGGGAGGCGTACGCGGAAGACCTCGCCGGAGCCGGCATCGAGACGTTCGATCAACTCGCCGCCGCCGACGTCGCGGATCTGGCCGCGGAGACGGGTATCTCGCCGAACCGGGTCGAAGACTGGATCGAGCAGGCCGGAAACCGATAACCAATCGCGACCGGCTCGGGCAGACAGTTCTCGAAAGCTGGAATTTCCGTCGACGAGACGGATCGAATGGTAATTCGTTTCACAGGACGTTATTTACGATCGGAGAGTGAACGTTCACGCAACCATGTCCATGGAGGGACGAACGTGCGTCATCACCGGGTCGGCACGCGGTATCGGTCGGGGCATCGCCGAATATCTCGGAGAAGAAGGGGCGAACGTCGTCGTCAACTACCGATCCTCGGAGGGACCGGCACTCGAGGCGGTCGACGCGATCGAGACGGCGGGCGGAAACGCGGTCGCCGCACAGGCCGACGTGGCCGTTCGCGATGAGGTCGAGTATATGAGGGAAATATGTCACGAATCGTTCGGTCCCGCTGACGTCCTGGTCAACAACGCCGGGATCACGGCCGACGACCAGTTCACCGAGATGACTCGTGAGGAGTGGGACCGCGTGATGGACGTCAACCTGGGCGGGATGTTCAACTGTACACAAGAGTTCTACGACGACATCTGGAACGCCGAGGAAGGTCGGCTGATCAACATCTCGAGCGTCGTCGGCAAACAGGGGAACTTCGGGCAAGCCAACTACGCCGCGGCCAAAAGCGGCATGTTCGGGTTTACCCGAACGATCGCACTCGAACTCGCTCAGGGTGGCTCGACCGCCAACTGCGTCGCGCCCGGGTTCACTCGAACCGATATGGTCGAGGGCGTCCCCGACAAGGTGCTCGACCGAATCGTCGCCGGAATCCCCCTCGAGCGCCTCGCCGAAGTCGAAGACATCGCCGCAGTCGTTCGGTTTCTCGCGAGCGAGGACTCGTCGTACGTGACGGGAGAAGTGATCGACGTCAACGGCGGCATGGACCTCTGATCGAGGGGACCACGACGCCCTCGCCGCCCCCACTGCCCTCCCGTTTTGTCGCCGTCCCTGCTGTCCTCCCGTACATACTATCCACCCATTGCTCGCTTCCACCACTCTCCCGACTACGACCTCGGATCTGGTGGAACTCGAGTCTCGAGGCCTGCGACCGCTTCACGAAGTTCGGCGACGAGCGCCTCGAGAACCTCGTTCGCGGGTCCCGATTTCTCCACTAATCCGGTACACTGTCCGGCGTACAGTGCCATCTCCTCGACGTCACCATCGACGTCCGGCGTGGCAAGCGCTTCGTCGTAGCGCTCGATCGGTTCGCCAGTTCCGGTCGTCGCGACGACGTCGTCCTCGCCGGGTCGATTCCCCGGAGATGGATTCCCGCTGATCTCCCACCGCTCGAGCGTGTCGTTTTCCAGCACGCGGTGGGGCATACCCGGCCAGCCTTTGTCGTACACTGTCGTATACTGCGTGTCCGTCTCGTCGCTCTCGAGGACGCGATTTTGATACGTCTCGTGGATACCCGCCTCTTCGGTCGCGACGAAGCGTGTGCCCAGCCAGGCGCCGTCGGCGCCGAGCGCCAGCGCGGCCGCGATCCCGCGCCCGTCGGCGATCCCGCCCGCGGCTACGATCGGGACTTCGTCGCCGACGGCGTCTACAACGCGTGGGACGAGCGCCATCGTCGCCACTTCACTCTGGACGTGTCCGCCGGCCTCGCGTCCCTGTGTGACGACGACGTCGACGCCGGCGTCGACCGCATCGCGGGCGGCCGCGGCGCTGGCGACCGTCTGGAACGCGAGCGCGCCCGCCTCGTGTACCCGGTCGACGTAGGGCGCCGCGTCGCCAAAGGAGAAGGTGATGACGTCCGGGTCGGCGGAGAGGATCGCCTCGAGGTGATCGTCGGTGTCGACGATCGTGGTTCGGTCGTCGAGTGCGAGGTTGACCGCGAACGGTTCGTCGGTTCGCTCGCGGGTTTCCTGGATCACTCGAGCGGTCTCCTCGCAGTCGCGCCACGTCACTGCGAGGTGGCCGAGGCCGCCGGCGTTCGAGACGGCCGCGGCGAGTTCGGGATTCGTCGCGCTGCCGATTGGCGCCTGCACGATCGGGTACTCGATACCGACGGTCTCACTGAGGCCAGTGTGGATCGTCATTTCACGACACGATGGTTCGCATCACCGGTATATCACTTCCGGTGATTTCGCCCGACATCAGTCGTGTTTCCGGCGTTTTTCCTTCCTGTGCACCCGGACGTTCTCGATTCCGGTGTCGGGATACTGTCCGTCCTCGTCCTTCTCGACCGCTTTGACCATGTCCCAGACGACGTTCAGACCGGTGGTGACACCCTCGAGCGCCTCCATCTCACAACCCGTCTTGCCGGTGGTCTCGACGGCGACCTCGAGTTCGATTCGGTCTTCACCGAGGTCGAAGTCGGTGTCGACGTTCGTGATCGGTATCTGGTGGCACATCGGAATCGTCTCCCAGGTGTGTTTGACAGCCTGAATCGCGCCGATTCGGGCCGTCGCGAGCACGTCGCCCTTGCCGACCTCGTCCGCACGGATCGCCCCGACCGTCTCGGGCTGGAGTCGGATCTCGCCGACCGCGACCGCCCGGCGCTCGCTGTCCGGTTTGTCGCCGACGTCGACCATCTGGACGTCGCCCTCCTCGCTGGTGTGCGTGAGGTTCTTGGCGGCGTCGGTTCGCGGGTCCGGATTCGACCCCTCGGCGGAGGACGGCTCCTCAGACATCGCTTCCACCCCACAGGACCGCGGGAATCTCCTCGAGCAGGTCGGTCGCGAGATAGCCGTACCCCCCGTTCTCGGCGAGTCGTTCGCCGGCGAGACCGTTGACGTGTGCGCCCGCGGCCGCGGAGTCGAGCGGTTCCACGTGCTCCATCAACGCGGCGACGATTCCCGCCAGCGTATCGCCCGTTCCACCGACTTTCATCCCCGGCGTTCCCGAGCGACTGATCCGCGTCCGGTTGCCGTCCGTGATCACGTCGTCGGCTCCCTTCGCCAGAACGACGTGGTCCAGATCCGCCGCGAAGGCTTCGATTTCGTCAGCGACGTCGGCGAGCGAGTCAGCGTCCGGACCGCCCATCCGCTCGAGTTCGCCCCGGTTGGGCGTACAGACGAGCGTCGCGTCCGTGTCGACTTTGGGGACGACCGCAAGCGCATCCGCGTCGACGACCGCACGGCCAGTGTAGGACTCGAGAAATTGGCGAACGGCCTCGAGCGTCTCGTCGGCCGTGCCGAGGCCGGGGCCGAGCACGACGACGTTCTCGTAGCGTTCGGCGGTGTCCACCAGATCGTCGACCTGATCGGGCGTCAGCACCTCGCTCCCGTAGGGTTGAACGATCAGGTCCTCGCTGTAACCCTGGATCTCGCCCGTCACGGATTCGGGGGCGGCGACGAACGTCAGTTCCGCGCCCGCTCGTAACGCTGACTGGGCGGCGAGCGCTGGCGCGCCGGTGTACGGCCCGCCGCCGATAACGTAGGGCCGTCCTTCGCGGTCGGTCGGCCGGGCGAGAGAGACGTCGCCGGGACCGGCGAACCGCTCCGCCGCGGTCGGGATGCCGATATCCGCGACCGTCACCTCGGCCACCAGGTCCGCAAGACCGGGTTTCGCGTCGTGGAAGGTGACCACCCGGTCGGCTTCGACCCCGTTGTCGGCGTGGTCGCCCTCGTCGGCGTCGAAGCCGGAAGGGACGTCGACCGCGACGACGGTCGCGTCGGCGTCGTTGATCGCTCGAGCGGCGGTCGCCGCGGGTTCCCTGAGGTTGCCGCTGATCCCCGTCCCGAGCATCGCGTCGACGATCACGTCGGCCTCGGGGAGGTCGAAGGTCCGGGAGTCGGTCACCTCCCGAACGTCGTAGTCGGCACGCTCGAGGGCCTCCCAGTTTTCCCGGGCGATGTCGGTGCCGATGGTCTCGGCGCGCCCGAGCAGGAGGGTAGTGACGTCGTACTCCTCGAGAAACCGGACGGCGACGAACGCGTCCCCGCCGTTGTTTCCGCGCCCAGCGGCGATCGCCACGCTCGAACCCGGGTCCGCGACCGCTCGAACCGCGCGGGCGAGCGCGTGTCCACTCGACTCCATCAACTGTTTTCTCGGCACGCCGAGAGCCGCGGCGTTCTCGTCGACGGCGGCCATCCGCTCGCCAGTGATCATATCCGCGCCTTCGCCCGCCGTCGCGTTAAGCATGTGGGAGTCCGGTAGGGCGTCGGATCCTCGAGACGCGCCGACTGCTAACCGAATGTGCGTCCGACGTAACAATTATCTAATCATACCCTAAACACTCGCACAGAGATGGTTTCCCGCGAAAACCGCGTCCTCCTCGGTTCCCTGTTCCTGGTCTGGCTCGTCGTGACCGTCGTCGGCCTGACGGGCATCGGCGCAGAGAGTTCGGTGCTGGCCTTCGTCGTGCTGGCCGGGGTCGGAATCGTTCTCCCGCAACTGTACCTGGCCGCCACGGACGACGACGTCCCCGGCCGTCAGCGGGTTCGAATCGCCGCCGTTCTGGCGCTCGTGATCGCGATGCTCGGGTTCTCCGGCGCAGACCCGACCGAACGCCAGATCATCGCCGGCCTCGTGGCCACACTGCTGATCGCAGTCGTCGCCTACGAGTTCATCGCCGGATATCGGGGGACCGCCGCCGAACGGTAGCCGTCACTCGCTCGCTCATACCGGACGACGTCCTCCATCGAGCGATACACTCTCGGTTCGTCGGCTCCTCGTTCCGTCGTGAACGTCTTCTGGCTCGACGAAGACCCTCGACTCGCCGCCCGCTATCACTGCGATCAGCACGTCAACAAGCTGTTGCTCGAGGCCGCACAGGTACTCTGTACCGCCGCGCGCGAGAACGGCTACGAGGCCGACTTCCTCTACCAGTCGACCCACGTCGACCACCCCGTCACGCGGTGGGCGACCGAATCGCGGGGAAACTGGCTCCGACTGCGCGAGCACGCCGAGGCGCTCAACGCGGAGTTCGTCGAACGTTACGGGAAAACCGACGACCACGCGAGCTGGACGGTGATCGATCGGATCGATCCGGAGGAGATCGCGTTTCCAACCGACGCGCCGACGCCACGCCCGCAAGCCATGCCCGTGCAGTATCGGCGACCGGACGATCCCGTCGGTGCGTATCGGGCCTATTACGCCGGCGAAAAGGCAGAATGGGCCGAATGGCGCCACACCGACGAACCGCCGTGGCTCGAGGAGCGTCCGTAGCTCGAGTGGCGGGGTGCGATAACCGAACACGCCGAGTCACCCAACACTCCATCCTGGAACAACCCCGGGCCGCGATGTCGAGCTGATGCCGGCCGCGGTGGCGGGCCCGGTTCGAGTGGTCGATCGCTCGCTGCTTTGCGATCGACCGGTAAAGATACATCGTAGTTTGTGTCAGTCCCCCACGTATTATTCCGACACAGTCGGTGCCACGGTGACTCGAGGATCGTTTTCCTGGTACTAAACCACGGGTGCCAATACAGTGGCCATTGTACGTTATTACACACCTGATCGCCAGACAGATCGGCGATCAGTGTGTACCTCGTTTCAGTTGTTCCTATAGAAGGACGAGCACACGTGTTAATTCACCGTTCACTAATGCAGATTGTCACTGCACCAAATATATTTGGGAGTGTGACTATACGACGTGAATCCACATATAATGAATACTATGGATACAAAAAACGTTAAAATTCCGCCAATATTGGAAAATATGAATATCGCTATTACGTTACACGACCCGGAATCAGGAGACGTTCTGGACGTGAACGAGCAATTAGAAGAACTGTACGGATACTCCAAAGAGGAACTTCAGGCGATGTCCGTCGAAGACTATACAGCACCTTCGACGAAATTCACCCAAGAGAAGGCCATCCGTCGAATTCGAGCAGCCGCAAGTGGCACTCCCCAGAGATTTGAATGGCAGATCGAGCGCACAAATGGGGAGTATCGCTGGGTCGACGTTCACCTCACTCAGACCTCATTGGATGGGGACTGGTACGTTCTCGCAGAGATAAACGACGTTACCGAATACAGAGCCCGCGAACAGCTTCTCCGGCTCTTAAACCGAGTTATCCGTCACAATCTTCGTAACGACATGAACATTCTGGTGGGGTATGCGGATCGGATCAAAACAGCCATCGAAAACGAACAAGTCGAAGAAGAGATAGAGACGATCCTGAATATTGCGATGGATGTTGGGACGTTGAGTGAATCACTCAATCAAATTGAAAACGTGGTCAAATCAAACGCGACTCAGCGCGAACCCACTAACCTTCGAAATGTCGTCCAAAATCACGTAGCACAAGCCCAGAATCGACACCCATCGGTAGATATAGAAACAAACCTTCACACGGGAGTGTGGGTCAGTGCGGACAAAAGCCTGGAATATGCGATCGAAAACGCGATCGAAAACGCAATCGAGCACAATGACCAGGATTCTCCCGAGGTCACGGTAACCGCAACGGAGGATTTCGAACACGATCAAGGTCGGATTTGTATTGCCGATAACGGCCCCAAAATTCCCGACGTCGAAGTTGCCGTCTTAGGCGATGGATCCAAAGCGGATAGTACGTATCATGGATCCGGTGTCGGTCTCTGGATTATGAAGTGGTGTGTCGATTCACTCGGCGGTGAGCTAGCGTTCGAAACGAACGAACCACGCGGGAACGTCGTCAAAATTGACCTGCCAAAAATCAGACATAGTGCTGACGATTGAGGCGTTCCCGACCCAGAAATAGTACGTTCTCTCGTAGTTGTTTTCATCTCGTCCTACCCGTTCGTCACTCAGACAGTCGCCATTGAACGTCATTACACACCTGATCGCCAGACGAAAAGCGCGGTTCGGAGTGTGCGCGGTTCGGAGCGTGCGCGGTTCGGAGCGAGTGAAACGAGCGAGAACCGCGGAAAAGCGAGCGGGGAACGCAGTGACCCGTGAGCTCGGCGGTCAGTGTGTGAATCGTTTCAGTTGTTACTATCGTTCAACTCTCGCCATTTTGGGTTCGCCTTTCACATCTGCTTTCCGAGATGTAGCCCTCGAACGTCCCGCTCGTCCATGACCACAGACACCCCGCTTCGCTCCTCACGCCCGTTTGTCCTAAAAGCGGTGGGGATGGGATTTGAACGACGCCCAGACGTGCTCGCTTCGCTGTGCGCGATTGGTCTAGTTCAAATCCCATCGGCCTCGCTGTCGCTCACGTGATTGTTCGCGACAGCAACGGTGGGGATGGGATTTGAACCCATGAGGCTTGACAGCCACCTGCTCTCAAGGCAGGCGCGTTAGGCCGCTCTGCCACCCCACCACACCCCTACCTTCCCCACGCGTTCAAAAATGGTTATCGGTCTACTCGCGCTCGAGTCGACCATCTTCTCCTACCGCGAATTCGATCTCCGCTAGCGCCGCCGCCGTTGCTTCCCCGCCGGGGCGGTCGGCAACCTCACGCGCCTCGAGCGTCGCGAGAGTCGCACACAGTCCTGATTCCGTCGCTACGGAGGGGATCACGGGCGCGAATCCGAGATTCAACCCAGCCGCTTCGGTCCGGCTGGCGAGCGTCGAAAGCGCCGGCGTCGCGTACGCGTCGGCGAAGTCGACAGTGTCGGTAAGGCCCACAAAGGAGACGCGTCCGCCCGAGGACGGTCCGAGGACGACGTCGTAGCGCCGAAGCGCCATCGCCGCGCTGTCGACGTCCGACCGACCCACGAGCGGTACCGTCGGCTCGAGTACGCCGACCGTTCCGACCTCCTCGCGCTCGAGCAGGTGGGTGACGGTGTTGCCGATTCGAGCCGAGTGAGTCGAGCCGACCTGCCGTTCGAATCGGACGTCATCGAGCGACTCGAGGGCGTCTTCGGCGAGGTCGCGAACCGCATTTTCGGGGTCTCCGTCCGTGACGCCGTCGGGAAGCGTCCCCTTCCCACGGTAGTTGACGAGAAGCTCACCACCGCTCGCGTCGGCGGCCCGCAGGACGTCCGCGGTTGCGGCCCGATACAGCAGGGACGCCTCGGATTCGGTCACTGGGGTCGTCTCGACGAGCGACGGGAGGATGAGTCCCTCCCACGGGGGGTCGACGGGAACGACGACGATCATGCTCGACACTCCGGCGGCGCGACCCTTGAACGCGACGTTTGTCGCGCCGTCACGAGCGATGCCTCGCGTTTCGAACGTCGCGAGGCGATCGGATGGGACAATCGATATGCCGAACGAGGCCCTCACCGATAGTGTGAACAACCGAACGCTCGCGGCCGTAATCGGCACCGCCGTCGTCGTCGGTGCGGTCGCCGTCGGCGTCTACGGCTTCGTCACGAGCTACGTCCTCGAGTCTGCGGGCGCGTTACTCGTGCCGACGCTCGCGGCGCTTGCGCTCGTAATCCTCGTCGTCGCCGGGCTGATCGCCCTCGGCGTCGGCGCTTCACTCCGGCTAGAGACGCCGTACTGGTAGCGGTCGCCGAGCGCGACACGTCGGACTGAACTCCAGCGCTATCGCTCTTGGCGGCCCTTCGTCTGGCGGTAGTCCGAGGCCATCAGTCCCGCGAAGTGCTCGACCCACGCCTGGGTCTGTTCGTCAGTCTGCGCTCGCGCCTCGAGCATCGGAACGAGTGCGAAGCCGCGGCCGCGGATCGTCGTCGCGTGGACGTCCGGAAACGCGAGTTCCGAGGCCGGCGTCGTCGTGTACTCCGTCGCGATTTCGGTGAGCGCGCGCTCGCCAACGGGGATCAGGACTTCGGGGTTGATCATCCTGATCTCGGCGTTGAGGTACGGCTCGCAGTTGTCGATTTCCTCGTCGGTCGGCGGCCGTTCGGGGTCGCGACAGCGCGTGAGGTTCGTCAGGTAGACGTTCTCGAGTTTCGGCCGATCCGCCGGCGACGTGGCGTCACACAGCGCCAGGCGCTCGAGAATTCGCCGGAGGCCGCCCGCCTCGCTGTCGCCGTTCGCGGGGTCGCTCGCGACGAACGGAACGCCGACGTCGTCCGCCGCCGCGGACGGCCGTTCGCCGACGAACAGAAAGTCCGCGCCGACGTCCCCGTAGCCGTGGACGACCTGCGTGCGCGTCTCACAGAGTGCGGGGCAGTTCCGACACTCCTCGTCCATGTTGAACGGGTTCGCTCGAGTTCGCTGATTCGCGTCCACACTCGAATCTCGGGGGCAGATACCAAAAGGGACGCGACTGCGAACGGACGGGGCTCGGCGTGATCGGGAACTACGACGACCGCAGGGACTCGACGCGCTCGAGTGTCTCCGCGTCGCTGGGATCTTTGTCGTGGCGGACACCCACGAACCGGGGAAACCGGAGCGCGTAGCCCGAGGAGTACGTCGGGGAGGTCTGGATCTCCTCGTAGCCGACCTCGAAGACGACCGCGGGTTCGAGGGTTACCTCCTGGCCGTTCTCCGCGGCGACGTGTGGCTCGAGCAACTCCGTGAGTTCGGCGAGTTTCTCGTCGGTGATGCCGGTCGCGACCTTCCCCACGGTCGCGAGGTTCTGCGCTGAAACCACGGAGCCGGAAGAACGTCGTTTCTCGCTGTCGCCGTCGCGAACCGAGAGTTCGAACGTTCCGAGAAACGTCGCGCGCCGCCCCTCGCCCCACTCGGCGCCGGTGACGACGCAGTCGAGCGTCTCGACGTCCGGCTTTCGCTTTCGCCAGTTCTTCCCCCGACGGCCGGGCGAGTACGTCGATTCGGGATCTTTGAGCATGATCCCCTCGTGGCCGGCCGCCAGCGCGTCGGCGTCGATCGATTCGATCTCGTCGGCATCGTCCGTGATCCAGAGCAGGGAGAGGCCGTCGACGTCTTCGGGTTCGACCGCGGCGTTAGTACTCGCCGTGAGAACGTCCCCGAGTCTGTCGTGGCGATCGACTAACGGTTCCTCGAGGAGATCCTCGCCGTCGGCGTGGAGGCAGTCGAAGAAGACTGGGCGGACCGTGACGTCCTCGCGGGCCTTCTCGACGTCGTGTTTTCGACGAAAGCGCTTGAGCACCTCCTGGAACGGCAACGGCTCGCCGTCGTCGTCGACGGCGACGACCTCGCCGTCGAGGATAACGGGTTCCTCGAGGGTCCCCTCGGCGAACTCGACGACCTCCGGCAACGCGTCGGTGACGTCCTCCATGTTTCTCGAGAAGACGCGGGTGTGATCTCTCGAGTTGCCGGGGGGAGTGTCGCTCGACGCGCCCAGGGCGCCGAGGTCGTGCTCGAGGCCGTCCGGATCGTGGTGCAGTTGGATTCTCGCACCGTCGTACTTCCACTCGACGGCGGCGTCTTCCCACTCCTCGAGTGCTTCGGTTACGGTCCCCGCTTGGGCGAGCATCGCCTGGACGGGGCGGCCGACGGCGAGGTCGACGGCGTCGAGTCCCGCCAGGCCGTCCTCGCGGGCGACGCGAGCGATCCTGCCGTAGTCGTTCGAGACCTGCAAGGCGCGTTCGACCCGCTCGCCGGGGACGTCGAACGCGTCGGCGATCGCATCCCTGACGGCCCCCTCGCCGACGCCGATACGCATCTCCGAGAGAACGAGCCGCGCGAGGTATCGGCCTTCGTCGCCCGAGCATCGGTTGAACAGGCCGAACAGGAGGTCGACCTTGCGATCCTGACTGCCCGACCCCTCGGCCGCGGCCAGGTTCTCGAGCGTCTCGTAGACTTCGCGGACGGTCAGGTCATCTCCGCCGCTTCCACCACTGGTGAATGCCCCGAGTCCCTGCTGGCCGCCGAACTCGTAGCTGGCGGCCACTTCGCCGATCTCGCCGATCTCCGCGAGCCGATCCTCGACGTCGTCCGTGTCGACGTTCGTCCCTGCCGCGCGGGCGATCGCCTCGTAGCACGCCGACGGACCGACGTCGAGCGTCGTCGAGTCCCAGGCTGGAAACACCCGCCCCTGGACGAAGCGGGCAACCACTTCGATCTCCTCACCGGCGTCGACGAGCAGGTCCCTGACGTGGTCGACGATCTCGAGGTCGGCGGATTCGGCGTCGATCTCCGCGGCTCGATCGGCGAACGTCGCGAACTTCATCGGGCGTTGCTATCCTCGGCGAGGGTAAAACGGTTCTGAGAATCGCCTGTGACGGCGGAAAACTGCTCGCCGACGGGTCTATCGAGCGCTATCGGCGCGGACAGTGCGGGCGCGTTCGTAGATAGCGCCGTTGACACAGCCAACGGGGATTGTCAGCCAGGCCGACAGCAGGGCCGCAAAAAATCCAATGATAGCCGTCAGCGCGGCGGTGCCGTAAAGAAGCTCCTCGACCGTTCCGGTTCCCGGTCCGGTCCCGGAAACCACCGAGACGGCGAGCAAGACGAGGAAGACGAACGCGAGCGAGACGACGTACGTCAGCGCGGCCGTGATCGATCCCGCGACGGCGCCGAAAAACGGCACCCGATCCGGGAGGAGCCGCCAAATACCCGTTCCGACGAGGAAGGCCGCCGGTACGACGAACGGAAGGGCGACGAGCGCGCTCCAGCCCCACAGTGGATGGATGATGTCAGTCCAGACGCCGAGACGGAACAGTCCGAACGTACCGAGGGCGAACGTGACGGTAATCCCGAGCGCCGCCGATGCGCTCGCGTACCCGGCGCCGACGTCACGGCGGTCGGCTCTCGGAAGCCGACCGGGACCGTATCGCTTGCACGCGCTTGCGAAGGTTTGGAGGATCGGTGTGAGGCCCATAGGACGACAGTATGTTACTAGATTAAAATAATCCTGGGGAACGAAACGTCCGCGACTCGAGGCGCGATTATCGGACCGAGACGGTTCTGGCGCGTTCGTAGATCACGCCGCTGAGGCAGCCGATCGGGATCGTCACCCAGGCGGTCAAGATGAGCGCGAAGATTCCGATAACCGCGGTCACTCCCGCGGTGGCGTGGAGTAGTTCGGCTGTCGTCCCGATCGCCGTGCCGGTTCCCATGTAGGCCGTCAGAACGAGCAAGGCGACGAAGACGAGCACGAGCGCAACTGCGTAGGTCAGCGCGGTCGCGACCAACCCCGCGACGGCACCGAAGTACGGGATGCGTTCCGGAAGGTATCGCCAGACAGCGGCTCCGACGAGGAAAGCGGCTGGAACGACGAACGGGAGGGCGACGAGCGCGCTCGCGCTCCAGAACGGGTGGACGAAGTCGTGCGTGAACCCGAGTTGGTACACTGCGGTCGTCGCAAGCGCGTAAGTGACGGCGATGACGAAGGCGGCGGTCGCTCCCGCGTAGCCGGCGCCGAAGTCCCGCCGGTCGGCTCTCGGGAGCCGCCCTGGGCCGTATCGCTTGCACGCGGTTACGAGTGCCTGGAGGTTCGGTGTGGGACCCATATCTGGACGTTGTGTCAGCAGGGCCAAATCTCTTTGGGAGGAATCGGACTCACTCGCCCCGTCTCGACCGAGAGAGCCGCTTTTAAAAGGATCGGGCGCGCACTCGGAGGTATGCCAGAGGAGGAACTCGCCGCGCGAGTCGCCGACGTGTTATCGGTCGACGCCGAGGACTTCCGGGGACGGGCCGAGGAGGACGCCGCCGTCATCAAAGACGCCCTCGAGGACGGCGTCTTCGACAACCCGCAAGCGATCGTCGGCCTCGAGTACGAGTTCTACGCGGTCAAAGACGACGGCTGTGAGCTCCGTCGAGTGCCGCGTCGGCTCCTCGAGTTGATCGGGTTCGAGAAGGAACTCGGCTTACACAACGCGGAGATGACGACCAGTCCGCAGCCGCTCAACGCCCACGGGCTGGCGGCCCAGGAGTCGGAGGTGAAAGCCAGACTGCAGACCGCACTCGACGTAACCAGCTCCGAGCGCATGCGGCTGGTCAGCGACGGACTGTGGACGATCCCACCCCAGGGGGAGGACGCGTCGACCTACCTCACCGACAGCGTCGAGCGAACCGCACCCGCAGGTGACGGACGCGAACGGTCGTTTCGAATCGCCACCAACATGAGCGATTCCGCCCGCTATCACGCGATGGCAAATACGGATCGAGCGAGTGCCGCGGGGATGCGCATCGACGCACCCCACGTCTCCCTCGAGGCAGACACCGTGATGCCTGAGAGCCTCATTACGTCGATCCAGCCCCACTACCAGGTTCCACACGCGATCGACCTTCCGCTGTACTTTAATTACGCGCTTCGCGTCGCCGGGCCGCTCCTCGCACTCGGCGTCAACTCGCCGTTTTTCCCGGCGGATCTCTACGACGAGGACACAACCGCGGAGACGGTTCTCGAGGATTCCTGGATGGAACACCGGATCAGCGTCTTCGAGACCGTCCTGAACGACCCCTCGACCGGCGAGGGGAAGGTCCGGTTCCCCAGGGATCTCTCGACGGTCGAGGAGGCCGTCGACCGGATCGCGGCCGACGACACTATCGTCCCGATGCCGGTGGAGGCGGGCGAACGGTTCGACGATCGGTTTCCCCGCTTCCGGCGCAAACACGGCACCTACTGGCGGTGGGTTCGTCCGGTCTTCGGCGGACCGACCCGTTCAGCGGCCAACGCCCGCATCGAGTTCCGCCCGATTCCTGCCCAGCCGACGGTCCGGGACTCCGTCTCGTTTCTCGCGGCCTTCGCCGGCCTGATGGAGAGTCTGACCAGACTCGAGCACCCGGTCAACGAACTCGACTGGGAGATCGCTCGAGAGAACTTCTACGGGGCGATGCGTGACGGTCTCGAGGCCGACCTGACCTGGATCACGAACGACGGCAAGGAGACGACGGACTCGCTCGCGCTGTACGAAGACCTCCTCGCTCACGCCGAAGACGGGCTGACGAACCGTGGACTGACCGACGAACAGGCCGCGAAGTACCTCTATCCGCTCCGTCGACGCGTTCGACAGAACGCGACGCCCGGTCGCTGGAAACACGAACGGGTTCGGGCCGCAGTCGACGACGGTGACACACTCGAGGACGCGATCGAATCGATGCAGCGCCGATACGTCGAGCGCCAGTCCGAGACGCTACTCGAGGGGAGTTTTGCGGACTGGATCGTCGAGTAACGGTTCAGCGTCTCACCAGTGGACCAGCACCGTTCTGGTTCGAGGACCGTCACACTCGACGAACAACACTGACTGCCAGGTGCCGAGCGCGAGCGTCCCGTCGCTGACTGGCACGGTCGCACTCGGACCGACGAGCATCGACCGGACGTGAGAGTCGGCGTTTCCGTCGAGTTCATCGTGTTTCCATCCGGTGTTCGGGACGAGGTCCTCGAGGGCGTCCTCGAAATCCGAGAGCAGACGCGGTTCAGCTTCGTTGACCGTGACGCCGGCGGTCGTGTGCTGGACGAAGACGGTTGCAGTTCCCGAAACGTCGTCGGGAATCACCCGTTCGACCTCGTCGGTGATCTCGAGTACCGAGAGTCGGTCTTCGGTCGCGACCGAAAACTGTGCGTGGCGATCGTCGCCTGGTTCGCTCATACGCGTTCGAACGCGTTCCAGGGACACGATCGTTACGTCTCGGTTGGTGAGGTCACCGTTCGGTAACCGGCTGAGTTCACCTGGTGTGGAGGGACCGTTACGTTGCACGTTCGTTCCGAGTCCGCTGGAGACCTCCCCAGAACTATCGTACAGAAACGCGTACCCTCGAGTGGAATGTACGAGACGATCCTCCTGCCGACGGACATGAGCGTCGGCATCGACGACGCCACCGAACACGCGATCGATGCGGCACAGCGCTACGAGGCTGAACTGCACGTGCTGTACGTCGTCGACGCGGAGGCGTACAGTTCCTATCCCGGCGACGAGTACGTCCACGAGTTCGAAGGTCTCGAGAGCGCACTCGAGAACGCGGGGCGCGACGCCGTCGATTCGATCGCGAAGCGAGCGAGCGACGCCGGCGTCGAGACCCAGACCGTCCTCCGCCACGGCGTTCCCCACGAGGAGATCCTCGAGTATGGAGACGATACCGACGTCGGACTGACGGTCCTCGGGTCGAAGAATCGCTCCGGCGAGTATCGACGACTGCTCGGCAGCGTCGCCGAACGAGTCGCCCACATGTCGACCCGGCCGGTAACGATCGTGAAAACGCCGGTAGAGCCGGACGACGGGAGCCACTGACGAGGTTCCGTCACCGGTTGCCGGGTCTGACCGCCTGTAGAGGCCGGATATGGCCGACGGCAATCTGGACGGAATCGCAGTTGCGTCGGTACGATTATTATCCGTTCGGACGAATGTTTAGCTATGTCACGAATCGTGTTCGGCCTGGTCGGTGCCGTCGTCGCACTATTTCCGGAGGGAGTCCTCGAGGCCTACGAGACGGTCGCACTCGAGAATCCAGACGAGTGCTCGGCGAAACCGTGGCTCGTGTCGGCGATTCGGGCAGAGGGCGTACTCTACGTACTCGCGACCCTCGCTGGCGGTCGAGCGTACGGCTGGCTGACCAACGTCGCCGGCATCGCTGGGCTGGCGGCGGCGGTCACGCCGAGACAATATCTCGACGCCGGCGCGTCCTTCGCGTACGAACGCCCCGAGGACGTCGACTGGAACGAGGAGTTCGTCACCGGCGTCCGAGTAATCGGCGTTATGCTGGTCGTACTCGCACTCTCCGCGTTCCGAAAGCGCCGGCGAACCAAGTCGATCTCGCCCGAGGAAACTGACTCGAATACGGAACTCGAGTAGACGCTACCCGAGTAGGTACCGGAGCCACGGATTCGATCGGACGAACCGCGTCTCCTCGAGTACGCCGTCGACGCCGACCAGCCTGCCGGCACCCCAGGCGGCGAGACCGAACAGCAACAGCATGTTCAGAAAGCCGGCCAACGACCACGCGATCGGATCACCCCACCCGCCTTCGGCCCACTTCTCGAGGCCGGCCTGGAGGAACACCCAGGCCATCACGAGTCGTAATCCGAAGATCGAGTAGGCGACCCACGTTTCGGAGTAGTAAGGCCTACCGTGTCAGGATCCAGAACGGTCCGAACAGTAGTTCGTGGCCGTATCACTCGTCGACGCTCTTTCGACCCGAGACGGACTCCGGTTCGAGACAAAAATCGTAGAAATCGATCTCCGCTCGCGGACGGTCGAAGACGTCAACCGTCGGAATCTGTACCGCCCACATCCGTTGGACAGTCGCCGACTCGGGATCGAAATCGGCCAGTTCCTCGAGGCGCCCGGTGACGACGACGCTTCGCCACCCGTCGTCCGTTTCGTCGTACACCACCACCGAAACGGGGTTGTCGATTACGTCCGATTTGTTGCTCCCCGGTGGAAACGAGAGTCGAAAGTAGAAGGTCCCATCGCCACGGGAGTAGCCGTACGACACCGGAAGCGATGCCGGCGGTCCGTCGTCGGTTGCAAACGAGAGCACGCACGTCCCCCCGGGTGCCAGGAACTCGTCGCGTTCGTCGTCGGTCAGGGTTACCCAGCGGAGTCCCGTCATCTCGAGTTCGTACCACGCCGAGGCTAAAAAATTCGGTACCCCACGTCGGTCCTGACCGCTGGCTCGACGGGGTCGGGCGGGGACGGTGGCGAATGCGATCCCCGAACTCAAGAGGAGTGATCACCACTCGAACAGTATGGACGTTGGCCTCACCGTCGGCGACTCGCTCGAGCGCCTCGAGCGAACGATCGACGGCTACGACTTTGCCGAGCTATCCATCGGCGAAGGAACCGACCCGGCGGAAGTCGATACCGATCGACTCGAGTCGATCCTCGCCGAGGCGGACGCCGAGTTGTGCGTTCACCTCCCGTTCGAGCAGGACGTCGTGACGCCCGTTTCCGAAATCAACGACGCGATCCGCGACTACCAGGCTCGATTGCTCGAGTGGGCGGGTTCCGTCGGCGCCCGAAAGGCCGTACTCCACGGGACGGCTCGAAACCCACACGATACGGATCTCCGACCGATGTTCGCGGAGCAACTGGCCGCTATCGACGACGCCGCGGCGGACGCCGGCGTCGAACTCGTCGTCGAGAACGTCGGCCACCAGGCACGCGGTCTCCAGCTTACGGTTCTCGGAGATCTGGCTCGCGAAACCGGGACTGCGGTCTGTTTCGACGTCGGCCACGCCTACATGGAAGACGGCGACGACGGCGTCGACCGGTTCTGTTCGCGGTACGGCGACCTCATCTCGCACCTGCACGTCCACGACGCTCGCAGTCGCGGTGACACCCACATCCCGATCGGGGCCGGTGAGATCGACTACGGCGTCGTCACGGATCACCTCGGTGGATTCGACGGCACCGTCGCTCTCGAGGTGTTCACGGACGATATCGACCTGCTCGAGGACACGGCTCGGCGGGCGACGGCGGCCCTGGAGGCGTCCCCGGAGGACTGCTGAGACGACTTGCTGTAACTCGGTTCCGGCGAACGGTTACTCTCGTCCGTGATGCGCCCGCGGCCGGATGATAACGGACCGCTGTGGGTCGGTACCGTCGCGACCGACGGGCGGATTGCGGTCACTCCTCCGGCGTTTCGATCAGTTCGAAGAGTCCGTCGAAATCCTCGGGCAACTGGTTGTGTGCTTTCTCGATGTTTCCGGGCGGAACGACGTCCGCGACGACGGCGAGTAACTGCTGTGCGTGGTAGTTCGCGTCCGCGCGATCGACTCCCTCGCGTTCGGCCACGCGGTCGAGGAACTCCTGGTAGTCGAACCGCTGGCCGTGGTCGGCTTCCGTCAGGTAGCGGTCGATCTCCATCGGGAGCGGACTGGCGAGGTCCGTCGCCTCTCCCTCCTGTAGCCGTTCACCGAGCGTCGTCAGCACGGCCCGGGTGGCCCGGACTGCCTGCCCGAACTGTGCGTACTCGAGTCTGTGCTGAACCTGACCGACGAATTCCTTGTAGTTCATATCGATCGTGTACCGTGTCAGTATTCGGCTGGATCAGTTCCCACACAACACCTGTGTCACACCAACCGATCGCGGTGGGGCTACGCCCCGGGTGGTTCCGATACAGGAGCGCTACCTCGAAGAACGATATAAATCTCGGGGTGGGGGTCGCCGGACTCGCTCGATCGCTTCGTTCCGGAGCTGAGGGTCGAACTGAGCGGAAGACCAAAGCTGGAGACGTTTTCCTGGTCGCTGTTTCGCCAGACAGATGACGGATACTATTTTGGTCCGGTGGGAGGTAGAGCCCCCCGATGTCCAGAACGCTACTGGTCCCAATCGACGATTCGCCGATGTCCTGGCGCGCCCTCGAACACGCCTTCGAGACCGACGATGCCCGCGTCGTCGCGCTCCACGTCGTCGATCCGTGGGACCCGGGATACAGCGTGGCGACCGACGTCGACGTGCGAACGGAGCCACCACACGGCTCCGACGCGTGGTACGAGCGTGCGGACGCAGAGGAAAATCGGGTCTTCGAGCGGGCCCGCGAGATCGCGGACGGCTACGACGCCGAACTCGAGACCGACCACAGGTCCGGCGATCCCGCACGCGAGATCGTCGACTACGTCGAGGAGAACGACGTCGACCACGTCGTTATGGGGAGTCACGGACGGACGGGACCGACCCGACTGCTCCTCGGAAGCGTCGCGGAACTGGTCGTTCGTCGCGCCCCAGTTCCGGTCACTGTGGTCCGGGATACCGGCGGGTGACGGCGCCGTTTCGACGCGGTCTTCGTCGTCCCGAAACTGCTATCGGACGACCGTGACCGGGACGTCCGCGCGCCTGACGACGAGTTCCGCCGTACTCCCCATCCGCGCCTTGGCGACGTTTCCGCGGCCGCGAGTACCGACGACTATCTGATCGGCGTCGACGTCATCGACGGCCGCGACGATCGTCTGGCCCGGGGATCCGACCGCAGTTTCCGTTTCGACCGTTGTGTCTCCCACCTCGAGGTCGGCGAGCGCCTCGTCGAACAACTCCGCTGTGTCTTCCCGTCGATCGTCGAGCCACTGCTCGGTCAACGGCGAGAACTCGGTTTCGTCAGCCACGTCGAACGGATCGATCGCGTGAAACAGGACGATCCTGGCCCGTGGGAAGGTCTCCAGTGCGTACTCGAGGGCGCCCTGGGCGTGTGACGAGCCGTCGTGTGGGACGAGAATCGTGGGTGACATCTCGTCGTATCGGTCGGCGACGAACGGAATAAAACCATCCCAGAATCGCCGTTCGTGGGAACGATCGAGCGGCGGCTTCAATTCGGACTCAATCGTGAGCCGTACACTACTCCCAGCTCGACCGCGAGTGTCGACGGGTACAGCGGTGTAGCCGTCCGTATCAGTCGGCCGTCTCGTCAGTTTCCGGGTCGGGGACAACGATGACCGGAACCGACGCGGTTCGGACGACGCGGTCCGCCGTGCTCCCGAGCAACGCCGCCGCGGTCCTCGACTCCCCGGTTCGACCGACGACGATCAGATCCGCGTCGATCTCCGACGCGTAGTCGACGATCGTCGAAGCGGGACGCCCGCGGCGAACGGCACCGGAGACCTCCACCTGCCTCCCGTCGACTGCCTCGAGGACGTCTTCGACGAGTTCGTTCTTCGCGTCTTCTATGTCGGCGACGAGACCGGAGTCGAATCGCAAGGGATCGGTCGTCGTGTCGACGACTGCGAGGACGTGAACAGTCCCATCCACGTCGGCCGCAAGCGCCACCGCCCGATCGAGGGCGGCGTTGGCGACGTCGCTTCCGTCTGTCGGAACGAGGATCGAACGCACGGGTTCGCTCGCATGCTCGGTCGGAACCATGTAATACTCCTACGCCAACGTAGGAACGAGCGGCGGTTAACAGTTCGGCCATCGGGAACGAGCGGCGGTTAACAGTTCGGCCATCGGTGGGCGTCGATCGGTCAGAACGCTCGAGTCGACGCCGTCGATTCCGACCGATCACCGGACGACGAGGACCGGGACCGCGGATCGACGGAGGACCTTCTCCGCGACGCTTCCCAGGAGGACCCGTGAGACGCCGTCTCGGCCGTGACTGCCGATGACGATCGTGTCGAAATCCTCCGTTTCGGCGATTCGTGCGATCTCGCGGTCCGGGCTCCCCGTGGTGAGTTCCGTCGCTATCTCGTGGTCGTGTTCGGCCGCGAGTGCCGCCGCATCGTCGAGGACACTCCGTCCTCGATCCTTCGCCTTCTCGCCGCCCGGAACTCGATCGTCAGTCGATTCGAACACCGCCCAGTAGCCTTCGGGTGCAGGGACGACGTACTGGACGGTCACTGCGGGATCGGGAAACGTCTCGAGTGCGTACTCGAGGGCCTGTTTCGACGGCTCCGAACCGTCGTAGGGAACGAGGATTCGCTCGCTCATAGCCGACTGTACGTCGACAAGTGGCATAATAGTACCACCGTTGCCACGATAGAGACTGTCAGATTTGGACGAACGTCGTCGCCACTCGTTCCAGAACTTCCTGGGCGACGGGAACTTCCGAAAGCGTTCTGGTGATCGGGAACCTACCGTTCAGTAGGGTGAGCCGTATGCTCAGCTACTATGACAAGATCCTCGTCGGAATCGGGGTGAGCCTCGTCGGCGGGTTACTCATCAGTGTGTTTACCGTGGTGACGCTTAACACGGGAGTTCTGCTCGGAGCGCTCGCCGCGAGCGGCTTCGTCTATCACGCGATGTTCGAAAACCCGCCGCTTCCGACCTCGGACCCGAGGGTCGCGGCGACGGCGATCGTCTGGCATGCCGTGTTGTTCGTCCTCGTGCTCTCCGTGTTTCTCGAGTAGCGCGGCTGAAGTTACAACTGCCATCGTGAGGCCAGATTCGTGAGCACGATCGTCCGGAAGGGTACTGCACGACTCATACCACATGTTGTACCGGTGTGTTGGCGAGACCACAGGATGGGGCACGAGCACACCGGAACCGATGGATAGCGAGCCGTCTCACCGGTCCAGGCCGCTGTCGTCCAAATCGAGTGTCTGCGCCGGGAGTGACGTTCTCGGCCGTTCGAACTGGTCTCCCCTCGACGTTATTGATCGGCGGGTGGAAAGGATGTGTATGACGTTCGTCGTTCCGTTCGACGGTTCGGAACTCGCCGAAGCGGCCCTCGTGAGGGCTGTCGAGTTCGCCACCGCGCTCGAGGAAGAGGTGACGGCTGTCACGGTCGTCCCCGAGCGAAACCGCTACGCGCGTGAGAAGGGGTGGATCGAGGAAGGAGAATCGTACGACATCGACGAGGTGATCGAAACGCTTCGTACCCAGGTGAACGACCTCGCACCGGAGGCCACGTTCGACGTCGAGCGAATCCGAGAGTTTCCGCCGGAAGCCCAGATCGCCGAACGAATCGAGAGGCTGGTACGAGAACACGATCCGAGCCTCGTCTTCCTCGGGAGCGAGAACGTGGGTCGCGTCGTAACGCCGCTGACGAGCGTCGGCGTCCACGTCGCCGGCGATAGATCGTACGACGTTTACGTCGTCCGTCAGCCCCATCCGCTCGCGGTCGACGCGATCGAGTCACACGCCGACTTCTATCCGGAGGATGCCCCGTAGTCCTCTCGAACGACGATCGGCCGTCGACTCGCCGAAGCCGACGCGAACGGATCTTCCGACAGTTGTCGGAAAATTCGTGTACGGTCGTCGCCGCTCTCCGAAGACGCTACCCGGGAGTTCGTCTCGTACGGATCGCTGTCCGCCAGCACCACACGACCGTATGACGGATCGCTGTCCGCCAGCACCACACGACCGTATGACGGATCGCTGTCCGCCAGAAGATGGGATAGCGACTCGTCTCGTAGGGACCGTTGTAACTCATTGTCGGTGTAACCGCGATCCGTCTACGGTCCCGGTAAACCGCTCCAACGACCCCTATCAGACCGTCAGAACCGGTCGATCCGACGTCCGAAGGACCCGCTCGGCCACGCTCCCAATCTTGCCCGGGAGCGAGCGACTCTGTCCCTGAAAACCGATTACGACCAGGTCGGCATCCAGATCGCCCGCTTTCTCACGAACTTCGTCCCACGGACGGCCGTGACACACGTTCGACGTACACTGGATTCCGTGATCGTCGGCTTGCTCGTGTATTCCCTGGAGCAGTTCGGCGCCCGCATCCTCGAGTCGGTCCAGAACGAGTTCGGTGCTGCTCAGGGCGGGTTCCCCGTAGCGGTGGGTTTCGACGCAGTACATCGCGTGGACGGACGCGTCGTATCGCTTCGCGAGTTCGAACGCGTGTTCGACCGCACTGTCCGCCGAATCGCTTCCGTCGGTCGGGATGAGTATCGTCTCGTACATCGGTCCGACAGTATCCACACTGACCGCGTCCAAATAGTTCACACCCGCGTCGCCCGCACCCGTTCGTCAAGGGGAGTTGTACATCGTTTTCGACGCACTCGCGGCTGGGTTGTGGAACGTCGGGGCATCGACATCACCCCCAATCAAGCCGTCAGTACCGGCCGGTCGACGTCTCTGACGACGCGTTCGGCGACGCTTCCGATGTGATCTCCCGAACCACGGCCGCGATGGCCGAGCACGAGCAGATCGGCGTCGACCGATTCGGCGTAGTCGCCGATCGCTTTCGGTGGATGACCGCGACGCAGTTCGGTCGTCACGTCGACGTCTGCACGTGAGCGGACATCGTTCAGTAACTCGGTCGCGTACTCGCTCATATCGCCGACGACGTCGGCCGAATCGGTGAGCATGGAATCGCCGTATCGCCGCGTATCGACGACGGCAATCGCGTGAAGTTCGGCGTCGAACGTCGACGCCAGATCGAGCGCCTGCTCGAGTGCGCGACTCGCGGCTTCACTTCCATCCGTAGCGACGAGGATCCGTTCGTACATCACGAGGAGTGGACCACAAACGAACACTAATACCTTTCATACGGACTACTGTACGTCATTGGCGGTGCAACCGCGAGTCGTCCTGCGGTTGCACCGGTAAATCGGTACAGCAGACCGTATCATACGGTTCGCTGTACGAGTTCCGACACTCGTCGTCAGCGGTTGTCCAGACGAACTGGATAGCGGGCCGTACCGCAGTTCCTGTTAGCGCACGACGACGACTGGGATCGGAGCTCTCCGAACGACGTTTTCGGCGACGCTCCCGAGGACCAGCCGTGAAACGCCCTCTCGGCCGTGGCTCCCGACGACGATCGCATCGGAGGCGTGGTCGTCGGCGTACTCTACGAGAGCCCGGTCCGGCTTTCCCGAAACGACGTCGGTGTCGATCGCCCGGCCGTGTTCGGCCGCGACGGCCGTCGCGCCGTCGAGTACGTCCTCCGCGTGTTCGAGCGCCCGATCGCTGATGGGAAGGTCGATAGACGGACCGTCGAACACTCCCAGCTGTCCCTCCGGAATCTGGATGACGTACGCCGCCGTGACGTCAGCGTCCGGAAAGTTCTCGAGGGCAAATCCGAGAGCGGCGTCCGCGAGGGGTGTCCCGTCGTATCCGACGAGTATTCGGTCACTCATGGCTATGGGCGTCGTCTCGGTATCGATCGTTCCACGACGAGCGACTCGAGGAGGCGTCCATAGGCGGTCTTCGCCCGGCAAATACGTATACTTCACCCCCAGTCTCGAGCGATCGTCGTTCAGGTCTCGAGCCTGCCAGGGGACGACGAATCGAGGACGAGGATAATCAAGGCTCGCCGACCGGTACGTACTGCCGGTCCAGCGGTTCGATTTCCTCCTGTCCAGCCATCCACTCCTGGTCGTCGGTCTCTTCCCAGTTGGCAGGGTATCGCTCGTCCGCCACGGCGTAGCGTACTTCCACGATCGGCGGGTCGTCGACGTCCGCTGCGACGGCGTCGAAGATCAGCTCACCGAGGGTGGGGTCCGGCGAGAGTTCGTCGCTTCGGACCGTCACCACGACGCGGTCGATCGATCGAAACGGGTAGTTGTCGTCGAGCACCACCTCGACCGATTCTGCCTCGAGGTGGTCGTACCGCGGCTCCGCGAGCACAGCCTCGACCTCCTCGTCCGCGGCCGACGCCACCTGCGTCGTCTGGAACTCGATCAGCGTTATGGCGCCAAGCGGTGCCGCAAGCACCAGCAACGCTACGGCGAACACCGCGAGGTAGGTCGCAGTCTGGCGACGTGTCGGAGACACCTCGAACAGCCCCTGCGGTCGGTAGCCGGCCACCCAGAGCGTGACCAGCGCGGCGAGGTTGATCGACAGGACGTTGACGACGACGAGGGCGAACGCACCGAGGGCCGCACCGTACATCCCCCAGGCGGTCGTAATTCCGACGGCCGCGGCCGGGGGGATGAGCGCTGCCGCGATCATCACGCCGACGATTGCCTCCGAAAACCCCCGCGTGAGACTCAGAATGCCGGCGACACCGGCACCGAGTGCGACGGCGAGCGAAAAGAGGTTCGGCGATACCCGCTCTTGGAGTTCGGCGACGACCACGATGTCGACGCCCCCGGGCTCGAACCCAGCGAGCCGAGCGAGCCACGCGAGTCCGATCGATGCGACGACGACGACGGCGACGCCGACCAGCTGGTACCGAAATCCGGTCGACCGAAGGCCATCGTTGCCGGTGACGATACCGACGCTCGCGGCGAGCGCCGGCCCGAGCAACGGTGCGATGACCATCGAGCCGACGACCACTGCCGGCGAATCCGAGAGCAGTCCCGACGTCGCGACGATGGCGCTGATCAGCAACATGACGACGTAGATTCTGAACGCTGGCGTGAGTTCGTCGGCTTTCGTCTCGAGCACCTGTCTCGAGGTCCGTTCACCCCTGGTTCCGCCGTGGCTGTGGCGTTCACGTAACTCGTCGAACTCCTCGGAGACGACGGTCTCCGCGTCGATGACGACGACGCGTGCGTTAGAGAGGTCCGCCTCGGAAAGTCTGTCGAGCACTCCCTCGACTGCCCGCGTCGGAAGTGGGAATCTAACTACGGCGTCGTGTTCCTGGCGGCCGACCTCGTCGCTGACGATGTAATCGACACCTTCCTCCTCGAGAACGTCGAGGACTGCCCGGCGCTGTCCGTCCGGAATCGTGATTTCGATGTACCGCACACCCCGTCGGACCACGGACAGACGGATAGAACTACGTCGTGACGGACGGACCTGTCTCGTCGCCGCTTCCAACCCGTCTGATACGGATTACTGTCCCGATGTCCCGGCGGTGAGTCGAACCGTTTGAGACGAGTCTCGGTAGAGGAGTGCAGCGAGTCCACCGTTGCAACCGCCGCCCGGGTCGCGGTTGTGCCGGAACTGACTGACAGTAACCCGTATGAGTACTCGAGAGGCGTCAGCGAAGCGGCTCACCGTCCGATTTCGAGAGCCCCCATCCGACAATCTCGAGAGGTCAGCGGAACAGCCGTCGGACCCTTGACGGAACGGGGTCGTAACGTTTCGCCAGAATGACCGTTCCGGCGGCGTGTCTCCCGACCGCTTCGGAGATCGACCCGAGAAGTCGTCGTTGGATGAGGCCGCCTCGAGAGACGCCGAGTACCGTCAGATCGTGATGGGCGGTCTGATCCGTGATCGTCCCGGCGACGTCGGCCGACTCGAGAACGGTTCGCTCGACCGAGTCGACGCGGGCAAACGAGTCGGCGGTATCCTCGAGCACCCCCTGTGCTTCGTCTCCTGGGAGATCGGTGTCGTCGGGATCGACGACGTGGAGCAAGGTGACCGACGCGTCGTTTCGTCGTGCGATCGCGCCTGCGGCTTCGGCTGCGTACCCGTCGTGTGGTCCGCCGGCGACCGCGACGAGCACCGAGTCGATCGCCGGCGTCGGCGTCTTGACCCGTTTGACGAGTACGTCACAGGGGGCGTTTCGGAGGACCGTATCGAGGTAGCTTCCGAGGATTACGTCTTCCCGGGGCGGGCGACCCCGCCACCCCAGAAGAATTGCGTTGGCGTCGTACGCCTCCGCGCCACCGACGATGCCCGTCGCGACGTCACGGGCGATTCGAATTCGGCTCTCGACGGGAACGCCGGCCGATTCGACGCGACCTGCGGCGTCCGCCAGCAGTTGCTCGGTCTCGTCCTCGAGGAGGTACCGACGCCCGTCCTGGAGCGACAGTTGTGGCGGAACCTCGAGCACGTAGAGGAGCAAAATCCGGTAGGAGCGGTCGGTGGCGAGGTCGATCGCCGTATCCAACTGGCGAGTTGCGGTCTCGGCGTTCGCGACGGGGACGAGTAGCGTCCCGTCCGCGTTCATCGTATCGTCCATACTCTCGAGACGTCCCCCGGTTTGTTATCAGTTGCTCCGACTCTCGAGCCGACGGACACGTCGATCCGTCTAGCGATCGGTGTGTCAATCCTTTCAGTTGTTCCTATAGGCGTCCGCCTTTATACGCCGTGAGGGACAACTCCACGTATGTACGATCGAATACTCGTTCCCACCGACGGGAGCGGTCACGCCGACGCGGCGGCAGAGACCGCAATCGAACTTGCGATCGCGCTGGACGCCGCCGTCGACGTTCTCTGCGTCGTCGAGACGGGACCGCTCGGCTCGGTTTCCCTGCCCGGCGAGAACGGGAACGCCAAGGACGTCTTCGGCGAACGAGCTGGGGAGTACGTCGACGAAATCGCCGAGCGTGCTCGAGCACGCGATGTGACGGTCACGACCGAGGTCAGAGAGGGGATTCCGGTCCGCGAGATCCTCGCGTACGCCGACGAGATCGATGCCGACGCCGTGGTCATGGGGTCGAGAGGTCGCGGCGGAATAAGCCGGATGATGCTGGGAAGCGTCACGGAGGGAGTTACCAGACACAGCGAGCGGGACGTCCTCGTCGTCGGCGACGACGCTACTGCCGTCTCGGGGTCGTAATCCCCAACAGGGTTGCGGTCTCCCACAGCATCACAGTTCCCTCGAATTCGCCGTCAGTTCCGTGGCTCGAGGCGGCTTACGTCCCCTCGGAGAGCGCGTTCGAGCGCCGGCCGAGCCCCCACCCGAGAAGTGCGAGGCCGACGAAGATCGCGACGGCCTGCAGGGCGTGTGCGGCGGGGACGAACTCCGGAGTAAACCCCCAGGCGTCGAGACCGAGGCTCGCGAGAAGCGAAAGTAAAACCAGAGCCACGCCGACGTCTGCGGTTCGCATACTCGGAAGCGGCCCTGGCGAGGAGCGAAGCCGACCGATCAGGTAAAACGTACACACGTAGGGAACCCAGCCGACGACGAGGTATCGAACCGCTCGAGCGGATTCGCCGGCGAGAATCTGGCGGGGTATCACTCCGAGATAGACGATCCCGGTCACGACGACGGCCACGATCAGGAGCAGGTATCCGCTGGCGTTGTGGCGTGCTGTCATGACGTGTAAATCGAGATTCGTTCCGACGATCAATATATGGGTAGGGTACGGACCCGGGTTCCGGTACGACTGGCGTGGTTCTCACGTCCCGATGGTCAAAACCCATCTATAGTAACAACTGCACCGATTGACACACTGATCGTCGACGCGTCTGGCGAGCAGGTGTGCAATGGCGTGCAGTGGCGACGATAGTTCCTGCCACGTTTTTCACTCCCTCGACACGGGCCCCGTCCCATCGTATCGCATTCGCGTGGAGACGAGACCACCCAACCCACGACCTGCTACTCGTCCGCCGCCGCGGGATCGAGACCGGGCGGGAGCCCCTGATGTTTGACGCCGGATTGCCCCTCGATCCGAAATTCGTAGACGGCGACGTCACCGGAGAGCGACGCGGACTCGAAAATCTCCGGCTTCCACACGTCGGTCAGAACGTCCTCGAGGTCGTCCCACTCGGTTTCGGGAACGCCCCTGAGTCGGCCCGAAAGGAGGACGCTCTCCCAATTGTAGATCGTATCCACGGCGAAGACGAGAAACCTCGCCGATTCAGCCTCGTCTGATAGCGTCTTCTTCTGGCTACTCGAGCCAACGAGGTACGTAAAGTAGAGCCGGTCGCCCCCGTCGAATCCGTACGAAATCGGGAGCAGGTACGGGATCGTCTCTCCGGGAAGCCCGAGGACGCCAATCCGTCGTGCGGCCAGAAAGTTTCGGATCTCGTCGTCGGTCATTTCGTCCACCCCATACGTCCGGAGTTCGTCGATCGACATGCATACCCACTGTCCGTACCGATACGGAAAAACTCTCTCTCGAGACTCGAGACTGTTCGCTTCGCGAGTCGGTTTCGATGCGTCGATCCGACGAACCGGATCGACCGGTATCGTGCTGACACGGATAGTGGTAGAGTAACAACTGCAACGATTGACACACTGATCGCCGAGCTCACGGGTCACTGCGTTCCCCGCTCGCTATTTCGCGGTTCTCACTCATGGTTCGAAAATCGAAGATGTTCGTCATCACGAACGACCGCTGGTCGTTCGAACGACTCCGTTCGCTCACGGGTCACTGGGTTCCCCGTTCGCTTTTCCGCGGTTCTCGCTCGTTTCACTCGCTCCGAACCGCGCACGCTCCGAACCGCACTTTTCGTCTGGCGATCAGGTGTGTAATGACGTGCAGGGGCCACTGTATACTGCCTCGTTCGCCGTGCAAGGCGACTGCCTATTGGATCGGGAACCGTTCGCTCGGTATGGGTGTCGACGTACGAAACGCGATTCCGTTCGGAAAGCAAGTCGTGGCGGGAGTTCAGGAGAAAAACGTCCCGTTCATGGCCGCGAGCATCGCCTACCAGGCGTTCATCTCGTTGATCCCGCTTTTGATTCTGGTGTTCTTTCTCGTGACGATTCTCGGCGACGAGGGACTCGCCGCGGAGGTCAGCGCCGCGACCGCCGGGTTTCTCCCCGAAAGCGGCCAGCTCATGATCGAAAACGCGATCGAAGAATCACCCGCGACTGCCGGGTCGACCATCGTCGGACTCGTCATCTTGCTGTGGGGTTCGCTCAAGATCTTTCGCGGGCTCGATACCGCCTTTTCGGAGATCTACGATACCGCGGGCGAGGGTTCGTTCGTCGACCAGATTCGGGACGCGGTAATCGCACTCGGTGCGATCGGGCTCGCGTTGGTCGCGGCTGGAGTGACGAGTCTGGTTCTGGCGGTCTTTCCCGACATTCCGTTTCTCGGCCTGTTGGCCCCGTTCGCGCTCGTCGTCGGCCTGACGATCGCCTTCTTTCCGATGTACTACTACTTTCCCGACGCCGACGTCTCGGCCCGATCGGTCCTTCCCGGCGTTCTCGTCGCCGCCGTCGGCTGGACGGCGCTCCAGTCGCTGTTTCAGGTGTACGTCTCCTTCGCCGCCGACTCGGAGTCAGCCGGCCCTATCGGGGCGATTTTGCTGTTGTTGACCTGGCTCTATTTCGGGGGACTCGTGTTGCTGGCTGGTGCGGTCGTCAACGCCGTCGGCTCCGGCCGACTCGAGCCGGAGGACGTGCCGTTTTCGGTGTCCGACGACGCAGACGCCGATCGGAAACCGTTCGTCGATCGAGAACGTCGCGAACGGAGGCGACTCGACGAGCGAATCGACGCCATTGAGCGCGAGCGCGATCAGCTTCGAAACGACCTGGCGTCTCAGCGTCGCCGCCGATACCGGCTCGAGGACCGGGTGAAACGACTCGACGTGACCGCACGAGATCTCGAGGCGGAGAACCGCCGACTCCGACGCCGTCTCGAGGACGGCCGGGATCGAGAGTGGCGGAACACGGCGCGTCGGTTACTGTCGCGAGTCACCAGCGTTCGGTTCGGAACGATATCACGTCGGTAGCGAGCCGACGGGACCCGCCCGCGAATCCGGAGTTTCTTTGCCGGTCGCCGTCCCATCCCTTCCCGTGTCGCATCCGATACGGGACGTCCGACGGCGGATCCAAAGCGAACACTCGGACGTCGTCGCCGCCATCGACGACTGCGCCGACCGCGTCGCCGATCCGTGGGATACCTCACGGACGACCGATAGGTCAGCGATCGTCGACTCGTTGCGGAGCGAGCTCGAGGGCAAGGGGGTGTCCGATCGGCTCTCGGCGGTGCTCGAAGACGTCGTCGGTGCGGCCGGGTACGAACTCCCGGCCGATCCGATCGCGGCACCGCCGTACGTCGTCGTGACGAGTCGCGGACCGATGCTCCGGGCGACGATCGATCCCGGTCGGCTGGTGATCGGCTTCGACGTCTTCGAGGTCGTTCGCAACGACTCGCCCGATCGCTTGCCAACGTACCGGCGTTTGGACGGGACACGGGTGACGATCGCACTCGAGTGAACCTTTTAGGAGTGGGGCCGAAACGACTGCACCGATGCACGAACGCGCAGTGACGTTTTCCGAGCGGGCTCGCGAGCGATACGGGTTCGAACCCGAGGTGGAGGAGTTTCCTGAAGGTACGAAAACGGCGGCTGACGCCGCCGAGGCGGTCGGCTGTGACGTCGCACAGATTGCCAGTTCACTCGTCTTCGACGTCGATGGATCGCTCGTGGTCTCGGTGACGAGCGGTGCAAACCGCGTCAGCGAGGGCGCACTCGGGAACGCGTTCGACGTTCCCGCCGCGAACGTCTCGATGGCCGATCCAGACCGAATCAGAGACGAAATCGGGTGGTCGATCGGGGGCGTTCCGCCGTTCTGTCACGACCGATCGGTTCCGGTCCTCGTCGACGAGACGTTACTCGAGTACGAGACGGTGTGGGCGGCTGCGGGAACGCCGGAGGCGGTCTTTCCGATCGATCCCGAGACGCTAAAAGCGAACGCGGACGGCGAGGTGACGTCCGTCGTCGAGTGAGACGGTCTCGGGTCCGTAGCGGTGCAACCGAGAGCCGCCCCGCAGTCTCTGGAGACGATTACAGCGCACCTATCCACGGCTTCAGGCTGTGTTCCGACGGATGCGGTATCGGGAACTGTAACGATTGTTACGCGAGGAAATGGCGTTATAAGGCATTAATAATACCGTTACCTTCATTACTAACCCCTCGCAACGGAGCGATGGTGACTACGCATGACTGACAAGCCACGCCTGGCTTCCCGTCGACGCCTGCTTGCGACGACCGGTACGTTCGCTGCACTCGGTATCGCCGGCTGTCTCGGCGACGAAGAGGGCGACGAATCGGGAACCGACGACCACGACGACGATCACGACCACGATGACGATCATGATCACGACGACGATCATGACGATCATGACCACGACGACGACCACGATCACGATGATGATCACGATCACGACCACGATCACGACGGTCCCGTCTCCGAGTTCGAAGTGCTAGACCGGGATCACGACGAAGAGGTTCTCGTCTACGTTCACGGAGACCACTGGCACGACGATCCGCTCGTCGTCCCCCACGACGACAACCTCTCGCTCGGTGCCTACGTCGAGGACGACCACGGCGACGAGATGGAACTCGGTGACGGGATCGAACTCGAGGCCGCGGTCGTCGACGGCGCGAACGAGATCGTCGAGTTCGACTTCCACGGCGACCACATCCACGTCCACGGTGAGGAAGACGGCTTTACCGACATCGTCTTCAAGCTGGTCGAAGACGGCGACGTCATCTACGAGACGCCCGAACTCGAGACGGAGGTCAGCGACCACGACGACCACGACCACGGTCACGATCACGGCGACGTCGAGGAGCTGAAGATCCTCGACCGCTCCGAGGACCCCCACGAGGAGGTCGCGGAGTACCACGACGGTCACTGGCACGGCGAACTCCCACACGTCCACGTCGACGACAACGTCTCGCTCGGCGGCGAGTTCTACGACGACCACGGCGACGAGATCCACATCGGTGGCGGCGAGGAGTACGAACTGGCCGTAACGCTCGCCGACGGCGCGGAGGAGGGAATCGTCGAAATCGATCCCGACGAGCACTGGCACGGCGACCACGTCCACATCTACGGCGAATCCGAGGGTGAGACCGAAGTCATCTTCCAGCTCTGGCACGACGATCACGCCGACTGGGAGACCGAACCGATCACGATCGAAGTCGAAGATCACTAACCCGCTTCGCTGAACAGACGAATCAGACACGAGGTACACTGATTCCAGTCTCGGACGGGGTGGTCCTCGGCAACCGACGACCGCCCTCCGATGGCTGGGCCACAGCTGACTGGAGAGGACGTTGAACGGATTCAACTCGCTCGCACTCGAGCGGTCAACGCTGGTCGAACTGACCGCTGATTCGCGATCGTGAGTGCAGTGACGTTCGACGACCGCTGTCGCTCACGCAAGACGTACCGTCCGTAGCCGTGACACGCCCTCCACATCCTATTACTAACATCCTGTCACTCGCTACCACGTGTTAACAATCGAACGGGATTGGATAATAACTCTTTTAGTCGCGAGCACCTAGTGGCGGACATGGATCTCTCACGTCGTTCGATACTGAAAACCACCGGAGGTGCGCTAGCGGGGGCGGCGTTCGCCGGTTGTCTGAGCGAACCGGAGGAGGGAGACTCTGGAAACGGGGATGGCGACGGTGGCGCCTCGTACAACGGATATGCCGCGTTTTTCGCCCTCTGGGATTGGGCCGAACACGTCGGGGGCGACGCGATGACGTTCGAGAACCCGATCGAAGCCGGCGAGATGGGACACGGCTGGGAGCCGCCGGCCGACATCCAGCGCGATATCGCCGAATCGGACGTCTTCATCTACCTCGACACCGCGGAGTTCTCGTGGGCACAGAACGTCGCGACCGACCTCGAGACCGATTACGACGACGTAACGATCATCGACGCCATGGCGGGCCTCGAGGCGCAGTTGCTGGCGATCGACAGGGACCCGGAGGACGACCGCGAACCGGCGAGAGACCACGATTTCGACCCGAACGACGTCGAGGTCGCCGGTTTCGACGTCTACGACGGCCAGTCCGGGGAAGAAGTTGCCTACTGGCACGGCGACCACTGGCACGGGGAACTCCCGGAAGTGCCCCTCGAGGGCTCAGCGACCGTCGAGGGTGTCTTCGAGGACGACGAGGGGCGGGTGCTTCCGCTCGGCGACGACGAGCAGTTTCAGATCGACGCCCGGATCATCGACGGCGCGAACGAGGACGTCCTCGAGATCGAGTCCCACGGCGATCACGTCGAGTTTCACGCGCTCGACGTCGGGCGAACGCGAGTCGTCTTCGAACTCGTTGCGGACGGGGAGGTACTCTGGGATACCAGTGCCGACAACATGACGGCCGAAGTCGTCGAGGAGCTCTCCGAATCCGACGCGCCGGAGTTTTACGACCCACACGTCTGGGTCGATCCGATCATCGCCCAGGACGTCGTCGAGACGATCGCGGACGGCCTCGGCGAGGTCGATCCCGACAACGCCGAGACGTACGCCGAGAACGCCGCCGCGTACAACGAGCGCCTCGACGAGGTCGACCGCCAGTTCGAGGAACTCGCCGCGGAAGCCGACCGCGACGTCGCCGTTCTGGCGGGACACGATTCGTTTCAGTACATCGAACATCGGTACGGATTCGAAATCTACACGCCGGTCGGCATCTCCCCCGACGCGGCCGAGACGGAGTCGGACATCTCGGAGGCGATTTCGATCGTCGAAGAACACGACATCGACACCATCCTCTACGATCCGTTCGAGACACCGAACCCGGACGAAGACGTCCCGCAGATGGTCGAGGTGCTCCTCGAGAACACCGACGCCGAGGGGTACGCACCGCTCTCACCGGCCGAGGGAACTACCGAGGAGTGGAACGAACAGGAGTGGGGATGGATCGAACAGATGGAGGAGATGAACATCCCGTCGTTACGACTGGCCCTCGGCGCAGAATGAGTTCGCCCTCGAGTGTTCCCGACGACGATGTTCGTGGCGGTGGTATCCCCGATAATCGGATTCCGCGCCGACGATCGGAAGTGGAAGAACTAAGCACGCTCACCGCCGAGAACGGAGTGAGTTCACAGTGAGTTCGATCGTCGACGTCCGAAACGTGACGTTCTCCTACGGCGAGAAGATCGCACTCGACGACGTCTCGTTGACCGTCGAAGAGGGCGATTTCCTGGGGTTGATCGGCCCGAACGGGTCGGGGAAGACGACGCTGTTACACATCATGCTCGGGCTGATCGATCCCGACCACGGCTCGGTCGAACTATTTGGCCAGCCGGTCGAGGAGTTCGATCAGGGCGAGCGCATCGGCTACGTCTCCCAGCAGGCGACCAGCCGCGGCGGCACGATGCCGGTCACCGTCCGCGAGTGCGTTCGAATGGGCCGATTCGCCCACGTCGGCCACTCGAGGCTCTCCGACGAGGATCGCCAAATTGCCGAGGACGCACTCGAGACGGTCGACATCGCGGATCTGGCCGACCAGCGAATCAACCAGCTCTCGGGCGGCCAGCGCCAGCGGGCGTACATCGCTCGAGCGATCGCCTCCGAGGCCGATCTACTCGCGCTGGACGAGCCGACCGTCGGCGTCGACGCCGAGTCGCGTGATGCCTTCTATCGGTTGCTCGACTCGCTCAACGAGTCGGGGATTACGATCATCCTGATCGAACACGACATCGGCGTCGTCACCGATCGGGCGAATCGCATCGCCTGTATCAACACCGAACTGTACCACCACGGCGATACGGAATCGTTCGTCGAAAGCGACGCCCTTGGCGAGGCCTACGGCGCGACGGGAACCGTCGTCCACCACCACCACTGACGATGAGCGGACCGGACGAACACGCGACGGAGACAGCCCACCTCTCGGAGGAGCGATCGCGATCCGTCGACTCGATCGACCCGAGACGAGCCGTCGAACTCCTCGGCGTCACACTCGTCGGCATTTTGGGGGCGCTCATGATCGGATTCGTCGCACTCGACTGGCTTCGCCACTATCCTTCGCTTGGTACACTACCGACGACGGCGTTCGAGCAGTTTCTGATCGCGGGAATGTGGGCCGACTACGTTCTCGGAACCAACGTCTTCCAGCATCCGTTTATGTGGCGCTCGATCGCGACGGGCGTCCTCGTCGGCATCGTCGGGCCGCTCGTCGGGACCTACCTCGTCCACCGCCAGATGGCGTTGATCGGCGAGACGCTCGCCCACACCGCCTTCGCGGGCGTCGCGATCGGGCTCCTCGTCATCGGTCTCACCGGATTCGATGGCTCGCTGTTGTTCGTCGCACTCCTCGTGAGCGTCGTCGGCGCCCTCGCAGTCCAGTGGCTTACGGAACGAACCAGTACGTTCGGCGACGTCCCGATCGCGATCATGCTCACCGGGAGCTTCGCCGTCGGGACGTTGCTCATCAGCTGGGGTCGCGGCCACGTCCCGGTCACGATCGACATCGAGGACT
The DNA here is from genome assembly GCF_041205745.1 of Natrarchaeobius versutus. NCBI lineage: Archaea > Methanobacteriati > Methanobacteriota > Halobacteria > Halobacteriales > Natrialbaceae > Natrarchaeobius > Natrarchaeobius versutus. Next base: position 241,974 of record NZ_JBGFCC010000001.1, read on the forward strand.
TCCTGTTCGGCAGTATGGCGGTCGTCACCGCCGACGGCGCGCGGATGATGGCGATCCTGAGCGTCGCCGTCGTCGCCATCGTGGCGGTCACGTACAAACAGCTCCTCTTTATCACGTTCGACGAGCAGGCGGCTCGAGTCGCACAGCTCAACGTCTCGGGGTACAACACGTTACTCGTCGTGATGACCGCGGTCGTCGTCGTCGGCGCGATGCAGGTCCTCGGCGTGATCCTCGTCGCGGGAATGCTCGTCATCCCCGTCGCGGCCGCCTCGCAGATCGCCCGGAGCTTCCGCGAGACGCTGTATCTCTCGATCCTGATCGGCCAAATTTCGGTCCTCGGCGGCTTCGCGTTCGCGATCGGCTCAAGTCTACCCTCCGGCGGATCGATCATCGTCGTCGCAATCACCTTCTACCTGGTCGCCGTCGCCACCTCGTTGCTCGCGGGACGGTCGGCGGCGATCTCGATGCATTGACGGCCGGTTGCGTTCCGATACGCGGTTCGCGGAGCCGTGTCACGGGAATGAGGGGACGGTTTTAATTCGCCCGGGCACGACCGCTCGAACGATGGGACGGTTATCCGAGTTATTCGAACCCGAGACCGTCGGCGTGATCGGCGCGACCGACCGCGAGGGTGCGGTTGGCCGAGCGATTACGGCGAACTTACGCGAGGAGTTCGCGGGCGAGGTCGTCCCGGTCAACCCCTCACGCGATGAGGTCCTCGGGCTCGAGTGTTATCCGGACGCGACGAGTGCGCCGCCGATCGATGTCGCCGTCGTCGTCGTTCCCCCACCGGCCGTCGTCGAAGCGATCCGCGAGGTCGCCGAAGCCGGGACGGAGAACGTCGTCGTCATTACGGCCGGCTTCTCCGAGACCGGCAGTGAGGGAGCAACGCGGGAACGCCAGTTACGCGAGGTTGCCGCCGAGTACGACCTGAACGTCGTCGGGCCGAACAGCCTGGGCGTGATGGCGACCGACGTCGGCATGAACGCGACGTTCGGCCCAGAAAGCGCCCGACGAGGATCGATCTCGTTTATGAGCCAGTCCGGAGCGTTCATCACCGCCGTCCTCGACTGGGCAAACGAGCAGGGAATCGGCTTCCAGGACGTCGTCTCACTCGGGAACAAGAGCGTCCTCGACGAGACGGATTTCGTCCGCGAGTGGGGCGAGGACCCCGACACCGACGTCGTCATCGGCTACCTCGAGGGGATCGACGACGGCGACGAGTTCGTCGAGGTCGCCCGCGAGGTGACCGACGAGACGCCGATCGTCCTCGTCAAGTCCGGCCGAACCGACGCCGGCGCACAGGCCGCATCCTCCCATACGGGCGCGATCGCCGGAAGCGAACGCGCCTACGAGGCAGGCCTCGAGCAGGCGGGCGTTATTCGCGCGAACTCCGTCCAAGAGCTGTTCGACTACGCCCGGGCGCTCTCCGGGCTCCCCCAGCCGGAATCGGACGGCGTCGCCGTCGTCACCAACGCCGGCGGTCCGGGCGTGTTGACGACCGACGCGGTCGGCGACTCGAGTCTCGGGATGGCCGACTTCACGGACGAGACGATCGATCAGCTCGCCGAGGCGATGCCCGAGGAGGCAAACGTCTACAACCCGATCGACGCCATCGGCGACGCGGACGTCGACCGCTTTGGCGAGGCCGTAGAGATCGCACTCTCCGATCCACACGTCGGGAGCGCGATCGTGGTCAGCGCGCCGACGGCGGTGCTCAAATACGACAAACTCGCCGAGACGGTCATCGAAAAGCGCGAAGAGTTCGACAAACCGGTCGTCACCTGTCTCATGGGTGGTGATCGCGCACGCGCCGCCGAAGAGGTGCTTCGCGAGTTTGGCATTCCGAACTACTTCGATCCGTCGCGGGCGGTCGCCGGACTCGACGCGCTCGCACGCTACCGCGACGTCCGCGAGCGATCGGTCGACGATCCCGAACGGTTCGACGTCGATCGCGAGCGCGCCCGCGAGATCGTCGAGCGAGCGAAAGAACGTGACGACAACCGCCTCGGTGTCGAGTCGATGGACCTCCTCGAGGCCTACGGCATTCCGATCCCGGACGGCGAGATCGTCGACGATCCCGACAGGGCGAGAGCGGTCGCCGGATCGATCGAGGGAGACGTCGTCATGAAGATCGTCAGTCCCGACATCTCCCACAAATCCGACATCGGGGGCGTCAGAGTCGGCGTCAGCGACGAGGACGTCTACGACGCCTACGAGGACGTCGTCGCCCGTGCGCGCAACTACCAGCCAGACGCGACGATCCTCGGCGTCCAGGTCCAGGAGATGCTCGACCTCGAGGCGTCGACCGAGACGATCGTCGGGATGAACCGCGACCCGCAGTTCGGCCCGCTGTTGCTGTTCGGACTCGGCGGGATCTTCGTCGAGATTCTCGAGGATACCTCGGTCCGCGTAGCTCCAATCGGTGAGGGCGAGGCGCGAGCGATGGTCGACGAGATCCGGGCCGCACCGCTGTTGCGGGGTGCACGCGGCCGCGAACCTGCGGACGTCGACGCTGTCGTCGAGACCGTCCAGCGTCTCTCCCAGCTGGTCACCGACTTCCCGGCGATCCTCGAACTCGACGTCAACCCACTCGTTGCCGGACCCGACGGCGTACAGGCGATCGACCTGCGACTCACCGTGGACACGGAGGAACTATGACAGACACCGACACCGATCCAACACCGACGGACGAGAGCGAACGCACCGATAGCCGCGACGACGTCGACTCAGAAACCGAGACGATTCTCGTCGCCTCGCTCGAGGAGAGCACCGGGAAGACGGCGATCACGCTGGCGCTTGCACGCCTCGCACAGGCCAACGGCGAGGACGTCGGCTACATGAAACCGAAGGGAACCCGCCTGCAAAGCAACGTCGGCAAGACGTTAGACGAGGATCCGATGCTCGCACGCGAACTGCTCGATCTCGAGGCGGAGATGCACGACTTAGAGCCCGTGGTCTACTCGCCGACGTTCGTCGAGCAGGCGATCCGCGGGCGCGAGGACCCGGCCGAACTCCACGAGCGCGTCCACGAGGCGTTCGAGAGCCTCGCCGATGGCAAAGACCGGATCTTCCTCGAGGGCGGGGGCCAGTACGACATCGGCGGGATCGTCGACCTGACGGACGTCGACCTCGCCGAGTTGCTCGACGCGCGCGTCCTGGTGGTCGCCCCGTACGAACGCCCGATGGACGTCGACGACGTCCTCGCCGCGGTGGACGCCTTCGGCGACCGACTCGCGGGTGTCGTCTTCAACGACGTCGCCGACGCGGCCTACGACGGCCTCGAGACGGACGTCGTTCCCTTCCTCGAGGGACGGGACGTTCCGGTACTCGGCGTCCTTCCCAGAGAACGGACGCTCTCGGGCGTGACGGTGGCAGATCTCGCCGACGAACTCGGCGCCTCGATGCTCGTCGAGGAGGGGTCCGACGGATACGTCGAGCGGTTTACTGTCGGTGCGATGGGCGCCGACAGCGCGCTCAGACACTTCCGGCGCACGAAAGACGTCGCCGTCATCACCGGCGGCGACAGGGCCGAGATCCACACGGCGGCGCTCGAGGCACCGGGGGTTCGCTGTCTCCTCTTGACCGGCGGCCACCGGCCGTCGGGGGCGATCGTCGGCCAGGCCGCCGAGAGGGGCGTCCCGATCCTGTCGGTGCAGACGGACACGTTGACGACCGTCGACCGCGCCGAAGACGTCGTCCGCAGTGGCCGCACGCGAGACGCACAGACGATCGACCGAATGGAGTCGCTGTTGGCCGACCACGCGACGGTCGATGGGATTCTCGGAACGGAGTAATCGCCGGAATCGAGCGATTGACACCGAGAAACGGTGACTCCGCCTCGAGCACTCGACCGTAATTGGGGGCCGGCCGTCACTCGGAGTCGCCCACCACTCTAAGGGGCTTCTTCCAACACAGTTTGACCCTAGTGACTGTCACGTCTGACCAACAATTAAGAGCCAGCCACGCATGGACCGATACATGGACGACACTCCACAGGAGATCACCTCCCTCGTCGGACGCGAGGTCTACTCGAACAGCGGCGTCTTCGTCGGCGAAGTCGAGGATCTACAGCTAAACTTAAACGGCGAGGCCGTCGTCGGGCTCGCACTCGGCGACCTGAATCCGGAACTGTTTTCCGAAGAAGCCCGGACAGAACAGGGCGTTATCGTCCCCTACCGCTGGGTCCGCGCGGTCGGTGACGTAATTCTGGTCAACGACGTCGTCGAACGCGTCCGCGACCCGGACGAGGAACGCGACGAAGTACTCGCTTAACTCCCGTTCGATCCTTCCGTTCCGTCGACGCCCATCGCGTCGAACAGGGTCCGCTTGACCGCCTCCTCGGTCAACTCGAGCAACGTGTCCCGGGTATCCTCCGAGATCTCGATCCCGGTGAAGATACCGAGCGGAATCTCCGCGCTGGCCTGCGTCGAGTGGCCGGCCGTCTCACCCATCTCGCCGTAGGCGTCGTCGAGCACTTTTCCGATGTTGATCCGGATGTCCTTCGAGCGGCCGGCGAGGAAGATGGTCTCGTCCGCGATGCCGAAGACGGCGGTGGTGGTGACGCCCTCCAGGTTCAGCAGGTGACTCGCCGCCTGCGTCAGCGCTTCGCGGTCGCGGACGAGCCCGGCGTTCGAGACGAGGTGACTCCCCTGGACGTCGCGGTTGGCGATCGCCTCCGCCAAGACGTCGAGCGTTTCGGGGGACATCGACGGTGACTCGACTTGCTCTAGGGTGTCGTGGTTCGCGAACGGATAGAGGTAGGCGGCGGCGGTGAGATCGGCGGGAGTCGTGTCGCGTTTGAAATCGAGCGTCTCCGCGCGGATCCCATAGAGCAATGCGGTCGCGACCTCCTCGGAGACGTTCATGTCGAACTCCTGGATGTACTTCGTGACGATCGTCGACGTCGAGGACATGTTCGGCCGAATGTCGACGAACTCGGGTTCGTACTCCGTGTCGGCCTCGTGGTGGTCGATGACCGCATCGATCGCGAGATCCATCTCGGTCGACGTGGCGTGGTCGACCAACGCGACGGTGTCGTAGATCGATCGATCCTCGAGTTCGTCCCACTGGAGCAGATCGATCCCGAGTAAGTTGACGAACGCTCGATTCTCCTGGTGGCCGACGTCGCCGAGATAGATGATGTCCGACTCGATTCCGAGGTGCGTCGCGATCGCTTGCAACGCCGCCGCGCTCGCGATCGAATCCGGATCCGGACTGTCCTGTGTGACGATCGCCAGCCTGTTCGAGGTCTCTTCCAGAAGCTGGGCTAACTTCCCGGTGTTGTACTCGAGTTCGCCCGACTCGAGTGCACGAAGTGCGGATTCGGCGATCACCGACGACGGGTTGATGACGATGTCGGCGCCGAGGTCGGAGAGTTCGTCACCCGAGACGGGATCGCTCGCTCGAGCGACGACGAACTGGTCGTCGTTCTCGTCGCGGATGTGCGAGACCGCCTGTTTGTTCGACTCGACGTCGGAAGCGAGGATCAACACGACGTCGCGATCGGCGACCAGATCGGCGGCCTCCGGTTCGCGAATGTCGGCGGTCCGCGCGTCCAGGTCTTGATCGCGAAGCGATTCGACGCGACTCTCGTCGCGGTCGACGATGAGCACGTCTTTTCCCTGCTCGACGAGCTCCTCGGCGACGGCGTACCCCACGCTTCCACAGCCGAGAATCGCGTAGTCAGAAATCGACGAAATCGTAACCCCCGTACTCATTAATCGTGTGGTCGGACCGACCACACTTAACGGTCCCGAAGATTGGTACGTCACGAAAATTCTGAACGTCAGTTTGAGAGGGTCTACTCGAAGCTGTTTCCGGGAGGGTCGTTTCGAGACGGCGATCCCACCGGTACACCGTTATAGCAGTCCGTCCGAGAGGACGGGACAGATCGCTCGAAGGAGCGCGTGTCGTGCGTTCCCACGCTGGAACCCAAGGGAAACGTATTTCACTGCCCGTCGAAAATTCGGAGGTGAGGGCCGGTAGCTCAGTTAGGCAGAGCGTCTGACTCTTAATCAGACGGTCGCGTGTTCAAATCGCGCCCGGCCCGTATTCTCGCCGCGAGCAACTCCGCGAGCGGCGAGTATCGGAACCGGCGCGATTTGAACGCAGGGAGGTTGCGCGCAGCGGAGCGAGCACATCCGACCGTGTGTTCAAATCGCGCCCGGCCCATCCCCATAACTCACTTGACCACTCTCGGCAGCAATGGGCGAACCGGGATTTGAACCACGTCCGAGAACCTGCTCACTCCGTTCGCAGAACCTCAGTCTGATTCAAATCCCTCGGACGATTGCTTCGGCTCACGAGTATGTTCGCCGAAGCAATGCGCGGACCGGGATTTGAACCCGGGCCATGAGCTTGGAAGGCTTCTGTCACAATTCGTGTGATTTCACCCATCAAACAGGGGTCAAATCGACGTCGAACGACACAGACTCAACGACCGTTTCGACGGTCACCCCGCCTCCGTGTTGTATTTTCCCTCGTCAGCGTTCCTGGTTTCCTCGACTCGTAATACTATCTAGGATATTATAAAGACCGGTGTCGTGAGCTTCGGGGCTTACATCCGTAACACGTACCATCCAGTCTACCGCTGTTTTCAGTCGATCACGATCTATCATCGCTACGGGAGATTTCAGTGATCGGTCCGAACGATTACCCGAATGTGAAGGCAGACTACGTGATCACTGATTCTGATTTCTCGACCGACGACCACTCGAGGACATGACACCTGATCCGGTTCGTGAGCGAATGCTGCGGTTCATCGGACGACGCGACATGGACCGTCACTGGGAGATATACGACGCGGTAGCCGACGAATCCTAAAACTTCGTATCAGGATCGTACCGAGCCCGGATGATCCTTGGAAGTCGCGTTCGCGTCACTTCCCACAGTAGTCCGATGGGAGTGTCTTCCAGAAAGTCGATGCCCTGGTACTGATAGTCGCTCTCCGGCGAGGCCCGCTGCTGAAAGTGGTCGAACGGGATGTCCGACTCCTCCGGATGCGGTTGTCGGTGCCAGCCACAATCGTAGCCCGTCGACTCGACGTAGTGGAATTTGAACTGGTCGTCGATTCTGGCCGGGTGCGTCCACCAGTTGATCTCGAGTCTGGCTTCGTCCGCGTCGACCAGCCCATCGATCAGGATCTGCGTATCGAAGTGAGCGACGAGTTTCCGATCTTTCTGGTCGCGTGTCGGTCTGACGACTACCGTCTCGGCCGCGGGATGGTGGTTCAGATTAACGCGTAACTGCTCGAAGATCCGACCACGACGACCGGAGAGGCCGATCGGGTCGGATCCGCCATCTGCCAGCAAAGCGCCGAGAGACATTTATACAGCAGAATCTACCGGCGGTTGGTAGTGCTCGCTGAATTTCTCGTATCGCTCGAGCGCTTCCTCTGCTATCGAGACCATATGCAAGTGCGAGTCCCACTCAGAGGCATTTCTGAAGTACTCCCGCGCCTCCGTCGAGGAGGTACCTTCGGCCGTCGCGAGTTTCCGTAGTTCATCCGCGCTCTCGACACCGTACGTTTCCCTGAGCTCCTCGATGTCTTCCTTTGCGGTGACCGCTATCGTCTCGATCTCGCTGCGAGTGTGTTCCTCGATCAACTGTGATACTTCTTTGAACCGCTGGTACGCGGCATCGGGGTAGTACGTCTTCGCACCACGCTGTTCGACTGCACTCAGGATATGCAGATCGACCAACCGCTCGAGGTGACTCCGTGCCGTCGTCGGTGATACCTCCGCTTGCTTCGCGATCCAGTCCGCCGTCCGCGGTTGCTCGATCGTCAACGCGACCGAAATCACGCGGTCGACTCCCGGCATCTCCTCCGTCCATTCGTCGGTGTGTTCTGCCTCGTCCCCGATCTCGATCGCTTCGGGTGGTGCCAGAGATTCGTCGTCAGCCATATCTTGACCGATTATTTGACCTCGAGAACAATAACCTTGTGCGTGCACTAATTATTTGAATGGAGATTACCCCATCTGCTCGAGAGCCGCCTTTCGTTCCTCGATCGGCGCTTGATCGTACCGCACCGTAGATTTGATCGATCGATGGCGCAACTGCGCTGCGGCCGCCTTCACCGTCAATTCGTTCGCCATGTACGTCCCGATGCTGTGACGCATCGAGTACCACGTCAAGTCGCGATCCGTCACTGTGATTCCGGCTTCCGCACAGATCTCTCGAAATATTCGGTTCAATGATCCAGTCGAGTACGGGTTTTCGAACCTGGTGAGCCAGAGTTGCTCCGTGCCCTCGTATTTCTCTCGATATCCGCGCTCTTCGAGCCACCGTTCGACTGCCATCACCGTTCGATCCGACAAGCTACACCGCCAGTGCTCCGTGTTCTTCGCCGAGTCTTCCTTTGGAATCCGTACTACGCTGTTTGCCGCGTCTATCCACGATGTCGTCGCTCGCCGCACTTCGATCGGACGCAGCCCGACGTCCAGCGTCGTCCACAGTAGCGACGGTATCTTCCAGCTGTTTGCGGCTTCCCATTCGTCTACTGTTATATCGTCCTTCGGCTTTCCCAATCGCTGTGCGAGATACCGCCACCAGTGCTCACGCTCATCCGGTGTAACGGTGTTGTAATCGGGAATCCCACGATATTCGAGCGCGGCTTCCCGGACGCGCTCCCGTTCGTCACGCGTGAGGAAATCGCGCGGACCGTGGAGCGATCGCGATGCAAACGATAGTTTCGGTTCCCATTCGACCGCGCTATCGAACTCGTGTCGCTTCCACTTGAACAACGTCTGTACCGATTTCTGACAGCAGTGTTTGTAGCTCTGGGAGTAATCCGTCTCCGCCAACTCTTGCATCCAGGCGTCCGCGTGTGTGGGCGTGATCTTCTCTGTGTATCGATTCTCTGCCTTCCACGTTTTTCGGTAAAGCGTATCGAGGCGGTACGCCCGTTGACGAGTCGTCGAAAGGGCGTAGCCGGTCGATCGCTTCGGATCCTTTCCCTCCGATAGCATCCAATCGACGAGCTTGCGTCGATGGTCTCGGTAGGAAACGCGCTGTCGAGGGTTGAGATGTTTCGCTGACGGTTCGGGTACGAGGACGATGTTCTCGGTTTCTTCACTCATTGGTTGATGGACCGTGTACTATCTACGTGAGGAAACCCGGAAACCACGAGCTACGTCTCGTCCAGTTTTGCGTGAACCCTGTTCGTGGGTCGCTGTCTTACTGCACTGAGATGGTGTTCGCTCGAACCGGCGTTACTGATGCGGAGAACGGGGATGCGCGGACCGGGATTTGAACCCGGGCCATGAGCTTGGAAGGCTCAGGTCCTACCACTAGACCATCCGCGCTCGGTCTTCGATTTCGGCTCCACGTTTAAGGCTCTTCCTCTTCGGAACGAGCGTGGGTCCACTCGAGTCGGGCGGTTTTCATCGCTGGCTCGAGTCACCCGCTCGAGCCGGCGACCGTCGCATAGCAGTTGCCACTCGAGAGCTCCCACTCGAGAAGCTCGAGGTCGCTGTCGGTCACGTCGGCTTCGAACTCTTCGGGTGCGTAAATGTGGTAGAAACGGTCGACGGTGGTGTTCCCGGGGAGCGTCCACTCGACGGTCGTATCGAATCCCTCGGTCTCGTCGAATCGGTCGTGGGCCGTCGACCACGCGCTGACGAGCGCCCGACCGCCGGGAGCGAGTACGCGTGCGAGTTCGTCGAGACTCGCCACGCGCGTTTCGCGAGTCGGAAGGTGATGAAGTGTCGCGACGTAGACGCCGACCGACACGCTGTTGGCGGCCAGCGGGAGCGCCGCCGCGTCGGCCTGACAGAGGTCGACGTGGAACCCGCGGTCGGTCGCGCGTTCTCGGCCGGTCTCGAGCAGTCCGCGGCTGACGTCGACCCCGAGAACCGACTCGACACCCGCGCCGGCGAGTAACTCCGCGTGTCGACAGTTGCCACAGCCGAGGTCGAGACCGGCGCCATCGGCGGAGGAACGGACGTGGTCGTCGACGAACGACTCGACCTCCGGCCAGGCGTATTCGCGCGTGGACGCGAAGTGGGTCGCGATCCGGTCGTAGGTGTCGCGGACGTCGGCTCGTCGCGCTCGCTTGCCGTCGTCGTCGGCCATCGTCGGTGATCGGCGGCCGACTCGCAAAAAGCGTTCGACTGCGGGCGAGCCACCGTCCGGGACGAAAACGGCGGCGGACTCCGAGTCGTTCACACCACGAGCGCGAACAGTGCGAGCGCGAGCGCGGTCATGATCGCGGCGTGTTTCGCTCCCGCCTTGACGTCGCCGGTGCTCAACTGTCCCGCGATCAGCCCGGAGAGCATCCCTTGGACGAGCGCCGCGTGGTAAAACAGCGTCCCGTAGGCGTCGGCCGCGTCCTCGGAGAGGCCGCTGAACGAGCCCGCCGCGCCGCCGCCTGCGACGTCGGCGCCCTCCGTCGGGAGGTTCGGCAACAGGTACGCTCCGAGTACGGCGATGATGAACAGGAAGACGAGAAACGAGACGTAGACGACGACCATGTACTCGACCATCGCCTGGGCGCGTTCGCGCTCGAGTCGCCGATCCGCCGCGGCCTGTCTGGCGGCGATTCGAAGCACCGTGGCGAGATCTCCGCTCGCGTTCATCGATTCGGTGAGCAGGGTGACGACGCGAGAGACCGAACGCGTCCGGACACGGCCCTCGAGACGGCCGAGCGCGGTCTCGAGGTCGGCGCCCCACTGCACGTCCGTCCAGACGTGCTCGAGTTCGGCGCCGAGTGGCCCGAGTTCGGACTCGCGGACGTGACCGATCGCCGAGACGATCGACATGCCGGCTTCGTTGACGCTGGCGAGGCGGTCGAGCAAATCGGGAATCGCCGCCTCGATCGCCCGGATCCGTTGCCGGTGAAGTTCGTAGGCGATCGCGAACGGGACGAGGACGACGAGCAAGCCGATCGCGATCGTGTCGTCGATCGCCCCGGGGTCGAATCCGTCGGCGGCCAACACAGACCAGAGGTGCCAGGCGACCGCACCGCCGGCGAGCGGAACGGTGATCGCGAGCGTTCGAATCGGGCGCTCGAGCAACGCACCGATCGGGTCGCCGAACCGTTCGTCGAGGGCTCGGAATCGACGGTAGTGGCCGAGTCGCTCGACGTTCGCTCGTACCCTCTCGCCACGGTCGGAACCGCCACGATCCGAGTCGAGTGGTGCGCCCACGACGCCGCCGTCGGCTTCCGCCCGGCGTCCGGAGCCCGCGAGTTCCGACCCGCCGTCTGCGGCGCCGTCCGGGGAATCCGCCCCGGGAACGATCGCGTCGGTGACGATGCTCAGATAGATAATGAACGCGAGGTTGCCAAGCGGCAGGATCAGGTAGATCAGTGCCCGTAGCGGATCGAGCGTATCGCCGACGGCGATGCCGATGACGACGAGTATCGTGATGAGAAACAGCGGACCCGCGACGAGTACCGTGACGTACGCCTCCGCCAGGGTACTGAGTGTCTCGAGCGTGCGTTTCTGTTGTGTTTCGGCTTCGTCCCGAAAGTCGTGATACTGGCGCTCGAGGAACTCGGAGAGGCTGTGGCCGCTTTGCATGACGCTGACGAGGTTCTCGGTGAACTCGCTGAACTGCGCGCTCGGCGACCGCCGCCCCATGGTTTGTAAGGCGGTGACGACATCGGTGCCGAACGTGTCCATGTGTCGGACGGCGACGTCGAACTCGGCGGCGGCTTCGCCGTAGGTCTCCTGATGACGAGCGACGATTCGGACGACGGTCGGAAACGACATGCCGCTTCTCGAGAGCGCGTAGATGAACGAGATCGTCGTCGGGAGCGCCGTCTCGATCCGCTGGGCGCGGGCGTCGGCGACGTAGCTCGGATACCACCAGCGAAGCCAGTACGTTCCGGTACCGGCGAGCGTGCCGAGCGTGAGACACGCGAGGACGAACAGGCCGAACAGTTCGACCGGCGACAGCGCCGGCAGACCGCCGAGGTTGGCGAGGAACCCGAGGGCGCCGGGTAGCGCCTCGCGCATCGTCTCGGGGTCGACCGCGAGCACGAGCAAGAGGAGCCAGATGGCGTAGATGCCGACGATCGAGCCGGAAACGGCGAGCACCGCCGCGTACAGCATCGTCTTCGAGCCGTACTCCCGGTAGGTCGTCGGGAACTGCGCCGCCCGGAGCGCCGACTGTCTCGACGGGTGCTCGCGTTTGAACTCGTCGACGTATCGACCGAACAGGCGGATCGCACTCCGGGTGAGCAGGCGATCGACTCGAGCGTGATATCGGGATAGGACGATCGGAAACAGACAGCAAACCGCAATCGCGAGCGGAACGAAGTTCGCGTACACCATGGCGATCAACGACGGTCGCTCCCGATCGGCGAACGGCCCTCGACTTCGCGTTTCGGTCGGTCTCTGTCCCCGTGTTCGGGCTGATCCTGATGCTCTTGTTCTGGCTGATTCTCGGACTCGTGTTCTGCCTTACCCGTGCGCTCCTCGAGTGCGACGTCGGGTTCCTCTTCGGTGCGGGCTCCGTCGGTCCTCTCGTCCGCTCGGGTTCGTTCGGCGGCTGATCCGCCGCCGTCGTCCGTATCGTCGACGGCCGGGGGATCGACGACGTCGATTCGCTCGAGTGCGCCCTCCCGGTCGGCGTAGTACTCGTTGACCAGGGCGGTAAACCGGCGATAGTCGGCGATGTCGTTCTCCTGGAGGTACTCGAGGAAGCGCTCGCGGTTTCGCAACTCCGCGAGCAGTTCGGTTCGGTTCCAGCCCCGTTCGTCGCGAATCTCCGCCAAGAGCTGGCTCCCCTTCGACTGGAAGGAGTCGGTTTCGCCGTCCCACGTGAAGGCGGTCGAGTAGTCGAGTTCGCCCGTCCGCTGGTCGATTCCCTCGATTTCCGCGAGCACCTTGTTTCGACGAACCCGCCCGTCATCGAGGCGAGTGAGCGTCTGGATCGAGAGTACGTCGAGGCTCTGGACCATCGGCCGCGGGACGTTGATTGGCTCGTTCTCTAAGCGATTGATCACCGTCTGGACGGAGTCGGCGTGCATCGTCGAGTAGGTTGTGTGGCCGGTGTTCATCGCCTGGAAGAGCGTGATCGCCTCCTCGCCGCGGACCTCGCCGACGACGATGTACTCCGGGCGATGACGGAGTGCGGATCGCAACAGGTCGTACATCGTCACGTGTTTGCCCTCGTGGGTACTGTCGCGCGTCACCGAGGAGAGCCAGTTGTCGTGATAGAGCTGGAGTTCGCGGGTGTCTTCGATCGTCAACACCTTCGATCGCGGCGGGATGAACATCGAGATGGCGTTCATGCTCGTCGTCTTGCCCGAGGCGGTCCCTCCGGCGAAGATCAGGCTCCGGTTGTGCTCGATGACGAGCCAGAGGTACGCCATCTGCTCGACGCTGAACGTGCCGTACTCGATAAGGTCGATCGGGGTAAACGGCTCGTCTGCGTACTTGCGGACGGTAAAGGCCGACCCTCGTGGCGTGACCTCCTCGCCGAGTGCGAGTTCGGCTCGCGAGCCGTCCGGCAGGGTCGTCTCGACCATCGGATCTCCGATCGAGATGTGTCGGCCGGAGTGTTGAGCGAGGCGGACGACGAACCGATCGAGTGCGGCCTTCTCGAAGGAGACGTTCGTCTCGACGTCCGTGTACTCGTCGTGGTAGACGAAGATCGGGAGACCGTAGCCGTCACACGAGACGTCCTCGACGTGGTGGTCGTGCATGATCGGATCGAGTCGGCCGTACCCACGGAAATCTCGGTAGAGATAGTAGAACAATCGATAAAGCGACCGGGTATCTAGTTCGGCACCGTAGCGCTCGAGGTACTCACAGATCGTCTCGGCCAGCACCCCCTCCACGTCCTCGCGGTCGTCCTCCCGGTAGAGGAGCGGATCCTGGACGTCCTCGAACAGCGTCTCGAGCAACGCTCGCTCGTCGGCTCGTAACGTCGGCTCGATCACGTCGTAGCGGTGATGGTTCGTCTCGGGGTCGTAGCCGATGACGACGAACGAAAACGGCGCGTTGACCCAGTAGCGTTCGACCTCGGTGACGCCGTCGATGCCGTCGAACTCGACGATTGGACCGTGGATCGACGGCTCGTACTCGACGAACTCGACTCGCGACCCGCGAAGCGTCTCGACGAGTCGCCGAACCGTTCGGCGAACGGCCCCGACCGTCGACGCTGAGTCCGCAGTTCGTTCGGACATCGATCTCTCGAGGAACCCGCTCGGTTCTGCCCGATATCGGAACGGACGACTCTTAAATCGGATGGCCGTTTCGGAATCGTCTGCCGGCGTCACGGCTCTCTCCGAATAAGTCAGATATTCGACTTTCCGTGCGTTACGTTCATACGGTGGGAGCGCTAACCGGCGGGTACGGAATGAGGCGCGAGCATTTCACGTTAACTGTCAGCAATATCGACTGGGTCGAAACCGGCGGTGAACCGAGTAAACCCTCGGTATCGATCGACTTTACCGGCCCGGCGACGATGCTTCGTGAGCGCCTTACCGGTCCCGACGGCGACGCACTCGAGGCGACCGAAACCGACGTTGCCCTCCGACTTCAAGAGCCCTTGGAGTCGGACGCGTCGGGCGTCGTGAGCGTTACGAACCGGATCACCGGGGAATTCATCCTCGAACTCAACGAGGAAGCCGGCGACGTCCTGCGATTCATCCGGGCCGCACGCGGCTACGGCGAGGACGCCTCGGAGGACGACGGACGGTACGACGTCGAGATTACTCTCGAGGGCGAACACTTCGTCACCTACGACAAGCGAACGTTTCTGGTGTACGACGACGAAGGGAATCTCCTTCGCCAACACAGTCTGATTCCATCGGGCGTGGAGTTGTAACTCCGGAATCCGTGGGTCGAGCTGTCGTTCCTACCCCTCGGGAACGGACCGGCAATTATAAGTGTTTTAGGCACTCCTAAATCGAATGTACGCCGGCCGACGCCGGGGGGCTCGACAATGGCGAACGGAGACTTACTCACGACGACTGACGAACCAACCCGAGAACCCGATTCGACGTTCGACGACGTCGTTCTCGAACTCGAGAACGTCGCGAAACGCTTTGGAACCGAGGACGTCATCTCGAGTCTCTCGCTGTCGGTTCGTGATGGCGAAATTCTGACGCTCCTTGGTCCGTCCGGCTGTGGAAAGACCACGACGCTCCGGCTGATCGCCGGCCTCGAGCGCCCGAGCGGGGGTCGAATCCGGGTGGACGACAGCGCCGTCGCGGGTGATGGACGGTTCGTCCCACCCGAAGAACGCGGAGTCGGGGTCGTCTTCCAGGAGTTCGCCCTCTTTCCCCACCTCACGGCACGCGAGAACGTCGCGTTCGGCCTCCAGGAGTGGTCCGACGACCAACGCGACGCACGCGTCGAGGAACTGCTCGAGTTGGTCGGCCTCGAGAGCCACGGCGAACATTACCCAGAAGAGCTCTCGGGTGGTCAACAACAGCGGATCGCCCTCGCCAGATCGCTCGCCCCCGAACCGGAGATGCTGTTGCTCGACGAGCCGTTTTCCAACCTCGACGTCGACCTCCGCGTCGAGATGCGCGAGGAGGTTCGTCGGATCATCAAGGAGGCGGACGTCACGGCGATCTCGGTCACGCACGATCAGGAGGAAGCGCTGTCGATCTCCGACCGCGTCGCCGTGATGCACGATGGAAACATCGAACAGATCGACACACCCGAGCGCGTCTTTCAGGACCCCAAATCGCGGTTCGTCGCCGGCTTCCTCGGTCACGCCAGCTTCCTCTCTGGCTCGGTCCACGGCGACCACGTCGACACCGCCCTCGGCCGCGTGCTCCGTGACGACGTCAACGGTCTGGCCCACCAGTACGACGGGACGGACATCGACCTACTCGTCCGACCGGACGACGTCACCGCTTACCCGGCGAACGGACAGAAGGCCAACGGACGCGTAGTCTACCGCCGGTACCTCGGCCCGACCGTCCTCTATCGGGTCGAACTCGACTCCGGGGAGACAATGGAGTGTATGCACAATCACTCAGACCGGATCGACCTCGACGAGCGCGTCGCCGTTCGCGTCACGGCGGACCACGAACTCGCCTGGTTTCCCGGTGGCCAACGCGACGGTGACGTCCGGGTCGCCGCCGACTGATGCGGTTTCCTGTCAGTCAGTTCCGGCGCAACCGCCGCCCGGGTCGCGATTGCAACGGTGGACTCGCTGCACTCCTCCACCGAGACTCGTCTCACACGGTTCGACTCACCGCCGGGACATCGGCACAGGAATCCGTATGAAACGGACTACTGTAGTCGATTACGCCGCCGGTAAACAGTCAGCTTGATGTACGGTTCGGCCGACCTCGCGCTATGGACCGACGGGACTGGAGGGGTTTCGCCGGCGTCTGTGGCTTTGTCGCACCCGTCAGCGTGTTGGGTGCAATCTTCCTCGCGACGGTACTCGCGTCCCCGGAGACGTTTACCTGGCGCGGGCGGGCGCTTTCGCACATGGGCCACTACGAGACGAGAACGTTCTGGCTGTTCAACGGGGGACTGATCGTCGGTGGAGTCATCGGATTACCGTTCACCTGGCGGCTCTGGATCGACGGACAGGACGTGTTCGAACGCCTCGGTATCGTCGTGCTCGTCGTCTCGCTCGTCGGGATGATCGGCGTCGGCATCTTCTTTCTCGGTCACCCCGCCTACTATCTCTCCGTCGGGTTACACAACCACGCCGCGGTGACATACTTCGTCGCCGCGCCGTTTGCCCAGTGGATCTACGGAACCGGGTCGATTCGTACCGGACGGATCACCCTCGGCCTCGCGTCGATCTGGCTCGGCATTGTCCATTCGTTAGCCTGGGTCAGCTGGCTTCTGTACCGCTCCGTCGCACCGGATCCGATGGCTTGGTTCGCCGTCCCCGAGTTTCTCGCGGCGCTTTCGTTCGGCATCTGGATCGTCGTCCTCGCCACAGACGTTCGACGGCGCGAGAGACGTTCGACAGCGCGAGGGCAGTCGTGATCGACACAGCTGATGCGGATTACAGACCGAGATATCGAACGGCGACGCGGATCGATCGTCGGCCTGTAATGAGAGAGGGGTGCACACAATCCTTAAGCCGAGACCGTTCGTACTCGCGTCCATGCACAAAGACGAACTTCTCGAGTTACACGAGGAACTCGTCATCATCATGGAGTACTTCGCAGACCGCGAGGAGGTCGACGAGGAACTCTTCGAACCGTATCGGCAACTGGACGTCGACCCCTCACACGTCCACAAGTCCAAAAGCGAGCACAAACACGCCGTGTTCGTACTCGGCAACGCGCTCGCGTCGGCGATGAGCAAAGACGAGTTCTCGAGTGCGGGTCGGATCGGCAAGCGAATGAAAGAACTCGCCGAAGATGCGGAATCGAAAATCTAGGCGAAACGTATTTGTTGTGCTTCCCGCTTGTTAAACTATGCACTCGCGCACGAAAAAGCGCGTCGAGCAATGGGATTCTCGCCCGTTCAGCGGGGGTTACGATGGCCTTTCTGATCTCGCTGATAGCGGCTTCTCGGGAGCGGTTTCCGGAGCCGGAGCCTGGCTGTTCATGCTCAACGGTAGGATCGTCGGCGCTTTCGACGGCCGCGTCGACGACTTCGAGAACGCCTCCGGAACGATCTACCAGGCACCCCATCCCTCGCTCCCGTTGCTCTGTTCTATGGAAGAACACGGCGGCGAAACGCGTGCCAACTACTACACGAACGAAACGCCCCTCGAGGAGGTCGATTCGACGCTCAAGGAGGGATCGTTCACGGGCTACATCGAACTGAGCGAGAACGTCCTGAGCGGGGACTACTACGCCGTCTACTACGGCGGGCGACGGATGGCCGCCGCGTACATCGGAAACGCCGAGCGACTCATTACCGGCGACGAGGCGTTCGACCGGGCGAGCGACGAGGTCGGCATCTACGAGGTCATCAACGTCGACCTCGAGGTCACCGACGTTCCCGAAACGGACCGCGGAGGAGCGACCTCGGCGGACGCGGGTTCGGATACCTCGTCTTCGGCCGGCGGTGATTCCTCGCTCAACTCCCTGTCGGCCGGCTCGGGCGAGGGCTCCGAAACGGAGGACGATTCGGGATCGGCGATCGATCCGATCGACGTCTCCGGCAGTAGTCCATCCGAGACGGCGAGCGGTTCGTCCGATTCGACCCGTCGCTCCGGAATCGAGGGAATCACCGCTGACGACGGAACGCTGGCGATCGAATCCGAACCCGAGGAACCGGCCGGAATCACCGACGATTCGACTACCGACGACTCGACCACCGATTCGGTGTCGACCGGCGATTCGAGCCCGGAACCCGCGGTCGACCCGTCGGAGAGAGCAGACCCCACACAGTCACACGACCTCGAGTCCGCCCCATCCGCCGGCGAATCCGCGGACGAGACGACGAGCGAAGCCGGTGCCCGCTCGAGCACCGCGTCCGACGGGGTCGACGACGCCGACGACGCTGACGGCGAGTCCGCACTCGACCCCGACGAAGTCGAGGCCGCCGCAGAGGAGTTGGATCGAAACGACATCTCCTGGACCGAAGACGACGTCGACGACGGATCGGCGGACGAGCCGGTGACGATTCGTGACGACGATCCGAGCTCGCCTGCGAAACCGGACAACGACCCGCGTCCTCCCGGGAAATCGGACACCGATCGACCGACCGATCAGGAACCTGCCGAGGAGGGCCTCGAGGAACGCTTCGAGGAAGAACAGCAGTGGCGGTCGACACGACGGATCCCGTCGATCGATCCGGACAACACCGAGGCGGAGGGTTCGAGCGCGGAATCGCCACCGCAGTCCGGACGTTCCGCCTCGAGTGGCGGCCGGGTCGCGGGCGGTCGAGAGTCGAGGGACCCCTCGACTCGGCGATCGAACTCGCGGTCGACCCAGTCGTCGAACGCCGCCTCGAGTTCGAGTAAATCGAGTGTGTCGCGGTCCCAAACCGCGGCGGAATCGTCCTCGACTGCCTCCCAAACGAAGGCGTCCAACTCTTCGAACTCCGCGGGCCAGGCGAGATCGAATCGAGCGACCGCCAAACTCAAAGACCGTCTGGAGGCGCTGGAAGAACGTCGTGACAAACTCGAGGCGAAGATGACCACACTCGAGTCCGAACGCGACGAGCTTCGGTCCGAGAACGAGGAGCTCTCGAAGACCGTCGAACGACTTCGGTCGCGCATCGGCGAACTCGAGGCGGCGCTCGAAACGGCCAGAGAGCAAGAGGATTCCACGGACGCCCCGACCGCGTCGACACAGTTGTCCCCGGGCGAGGCTCTCTCACGGACGAACCTCTTCGTTCGGTACGGTTCGAAGAGCAATCCGACCCTCGAGACGGCCCACGGCGACGGTGCGAACCGCGAGGAGGTAACCTCGAACCTGCGGATCGAACACCACACGGAGTTCGACGCCGCCGACACCGCCGTCGACGGCCAGCCCTACGAGGAGTTTCTCACGTCCACGATGGAGTATCAGTTCGTCGACTGGCTCACCCACGTCCTCCTCTACGAGATCCGCGATACGGGCCACGCGAACGGGCTAACGGACCTCTACGATGCCCTCCCGCGGATCGACCGGGCGGAACTGGACGCGACGATCTCGCTCGAGGACGACGATACGGAGAACGTCCCCGACGAACTCACGTTCGACGTCGTCGCGTTCGACAAGATGGGGAACCCGCTGGTCCTCGTGAGTCTGAACGACTCGCGGGAGCCGGCGACACGGGAGATGCTCGTCCAGATGGAAGAGGCCGCATCGGCTGTCAAAGCCAACTATCCGGATCTCGCCGCGGCGATAGCCGTCACCTCGAGTTACTTCGACCCCGGGGCGCTCGAGGTGACCGAGCAGGCGACGTCCAGCGGGTTCCTCAGTCGTGGCTCGAAACAGAGTTACGTGAACCTCTCGCGAAAACAGGGGTATCACCTGTGTTTGGTGGAATCTCGATCCGAGGGATTCCACATGAACGTTCCCGAACTCTGAGAGAAGATTAACTTTCGATCTCGGCGACGTCTTCGATTTTCATCCCGTCGAGCTTGTCGACGATGTCGTCGAGTTTCTCGTCGAGTTCGTCGACGAACTCGGCGGTGCGCTCGGTCTTGATCGCACCCTGGCTGGAGGGTTCGATCAGGTTCTCCTCTTCGAGGACGCGAAGCGAGTATCGGACTTTGTGATGTGGGTAGCCCGTCTCGTTCGACATCTTGACGATCCCGATCGGTTCGTTCTCGATAACCATCTTCAGGACCTGCAGATGTCGTTCCAACATATCCACTTCCTTCTCAAGTCGGTCTATCATGGCATTTGTTAACTTGTCTTTGGACCTTTTAAAAGTTACTCTCGCAGAGTGAAGGGTTAGCGCCCAACTCGAGGCTCTTTCGTGGCAGTAGTTAACACTTCCGTTCCTGGCGACCAGTTCGGGGAACGCGGTCGCCTCCGAGGAGTCTGGCCTACTGACGGCAGTGTCTGGCGACGAACCGTCGAACTGTCTGGCCCGCTAACAGCAATCTCCGACGGCGAGTCGCCAAACGAATCCGTTCAGCCTGGCCGTTTGCGCCGCGTTCGATTCACCCGGGCGACCGACTCGAGCGACGTCCCGCGGAGACCGTAATCTGTTTATCGACCCGGCAAGAACCGGTCGCTGTTATGACCGTCACAATCGTCGGGTCGCAACTCGGCGACGAAGGCAAGGGTGGCGTCGTCGATCTCTACGGCGACGCCGTCGACGTCGTCGCTCGCTATCAGGGTGGGGACAACGCAGGACATACCGTCGTCCACGACGGTGAGAAGTACAAACTCTCGCTGGTCCCCTCGGGGGCCGTCAGGGGAAAAGTCGGCGTGCTCGGTAACGGCTGCGTCGTCAACCCCGAGACGCTGTTCGACGAGATCGATACACTCCGAGACCGAGACCTCGAGCCCGACGTTCGGGTCGCCGAGCGGGCACACGTCATCCTCCCGTACCACCGCGCGCTCGACGGCATCGAGGAAGACGAGAAAGAAGACCTCGCCGCGGGCACGACAGGGCGAGGGATCGGGCCGACGTACGAGGACAAGGCCGGTCGCCGCGGCGTCCGCGTCGGCGATCTGCTCGATCCAGACGTGCTTCGGGAGCGACTCGAGTACGTCGTTCCCCAGAAGCGGGCGCTCGCCGAGGACGTCTTCGACAAGCGCACGGGCGAGGAGTTCGACGTCGAGCACCTCTATGAAACCTACCGCGAGTACGGCGAGCGCCTCGCCAACGAGGGGATGGTCGTCGACTGCGGAACCTTCCTCCAAGAGCGCATCGACGCCGGCGAGAACGTGATGCTCGAGGGCGCACAGGGGACGTCGATCGACATCGACCACGGGATCTATCCCTACGTCACGTCGTCGAATCCGACTGCCGGTGGCGCGAGCGTCGGAACCGGCCTCGGGCCGACCGTCGTCGGCCAGGGCGAGGTCATCGGCATCGTCAAAGCCTACCTCTCGCGCGTTGGAACCGGCCCGCTCCCGACGGAACTCGGCGGCGTCGAGGGACAGACGCCCGACTACGACCCCGAGGAGGGTTCGGACGACGAGGAAGAACAGCTTGCGACGTACATCCGCGACGAGGGTGGGGAGTACGGCACCGTCACCGGCCGCCCGCGTCGGGTCGGCTGGCTCGACATGCCGATGTTGCGCCACGCCGCCCGCGCGAACGGCTTTACGGGACTGGCGATCAACCACATCGACGTTCTCGCCGGCTTAGAGGAGGTAAACGTCGGCCACGCCTACGAGTTCGACGGCGAGGAGATCCTCACGATGCCGGCGACGACCGAGAAGTGGGGTCGGTGTGAGGCCACGTTCCGCTCGTTCGACGGCTGGCCGGCCGTCGACTGGGAGTCCGTCGCCGAAGATGGCTACGACGCCATCCCGGAGAACGCACGCACGTACCTCGAGTACGTCGCGGCCGAACTCGAGGCGCCAATCTACGCGGTTGGCGTCGGCCCCGGCCGTGAGGAGACCGTCGTCGTCGAGAACCCCTACAGTAACAACTAAACCGAGGTACACGCCGACTGCCGGCCCGCCTGGCGATCAGGTGTACAACGACGTGCAGTGGCGACGAGACGAGTAGCGAGGGGACGCGACGCCGAGACCCGAAGTGTCTCGCGCTCGCTCGTTTCGTTCCCGAAACCTTTTGCTTCATGCGGCCAGCCTACGTACTATGAAGGAGTCGTTACTGGAGATTCTCCGTTGTCCGCTCGATAAACACGAACTGGAACTCGAGGACGCCGAGTACGCCGACGACGGCGAGGACGTGATCTCCGGGACGCTCGTCTGTTCGGAGTGTGGCGAGCGGTACCCGATCGAGGATGGGATTCCGAACCTGTTGCCGCCAGACATGCGCGAGGAGACGCCGGCCTGAGGCGTGATCGACCGTGCGCGACACCGAGATTACCGTCCACGTCAACCGTGGAAATGCGAACACGCTCGAGGCGGATTTCGAGTCCCTCGAGACGCATCGGCGGATCTCGGTCGTCTTACGCGGTCACGAACGCCCCGCTCACGTTCACTGTCGACTCGCTGGTGACCTCGATCGGGCCGCGTCGATCGGTACGCCGAACTACTACATCGAACCGGACGACGTCACCGTCGTCCCGATCGCCGTCGATTCGGACCGCATCGACGAGCCGGTTGCCGGCGAGCTCGAAATCGTGACCGGTTACGGCTCCGAATCGCTCGGGATCGATCTGACGATCACCCCGAGTCCGCCCGACGTCGAGATCGACGACACGCTCACAAAGCCGAATCGTCCCCGGCCGGAGTCGACGGTCGCCACGCGGCTGACGGAGGCGATCGGTCTTCGGGCACCCTCGGGAGCGGTGCTCGCACTCGGTGCCCTCGCGCTGGTCATCGCCGCGACGACGGCGGCGACGATCGGCGGCCCCGTCGCGGTACTCGGCCTCGGGATCGTGGTGGGAGGCGTACTCGTTGCACTCTGGTTGCTTCTACAGTAGTTCACTCCGGGCGCTTTCGCGCCTCGAGGCCGTCGTCGTCGAACCGTTTCGCTCGAAGGTACCGCGCTCGGTACCGGTTCGCGCCGTCTCCCAGGTCGGCCTCCCGAATCTCCTCGATCCGTCCGTCCGCGACGGCGTCGATCAGCTCGCCGAGCTGGTTGAACTCGCTCGTCGTCAACTCGAGTTCGTACGTTCGTTCCGATTCGGACTCGAGGATCGCCCACTTGCGGGCGGCGGCGACGACGAGCGAACAGGGCTCTCGACAGGGGAACGAGCCGTCGCCGGCGGCGACGTCGAGGTCGTCGCCCTCGTCGTACCCCCACTCGCGACGACGGAGACACTGCGAGTCGACACAACACGCGTCGGCCATCCACTCGACGGCGTCGCGAGGGAGTTCGTCGACGACGTCGTAGATGCCGGTCTGGCGTTCGGCGGTTTCGAGCCAGTGGTCGACGTCGAGTTCGTCGAGTCGCTCGCGGTGCCAGTTCGCGATCGTCGCCGGGTAGAAGTAACCGACAGTTTCGACGAGTTCTGCCCCCGACAGCCCGGTGAACGCCCACCCCGACGGGAGCGTCGGTGCCGTCTTCAACGGACGATACCGACCGTCCGCGTCCGTCGTCGCGATTTCGCGGGCGTCTCGTGGATCGTCGTACACCTCGAGGTCCGCGACGTCGGTGTCGGCGTCCTCGACGTGCCAGAGGTCGTAGACGCGCTCGCCGTCGGGTTCGTCGACGTCGACGAACCGGGTGGTGATACACAGCTGACCCCACTCGCGGTCGATACCCTCGCGGAGCGCGTCGTAACGTTCCGGCACTGAGATCGTCGATGTCCTTCCCACCTGTTCCGACTCGTGGCTCGTCGCGGTCTCGAGCGTCGTTTTATTACCGGCGTCTCCCCCCTCGCCGTCTTCGAGGGAGGCTCGCTCACACCAGCGCAGAAACGCTCGGCGAGCCGTCCCCTCGCCACCGACGCGTTCTTGCCAGTAGTACCAGTTCGTGACGTACTCCTCGACCGCCTCGAGGACGTCCTGAAGCTCCGGTCGGCCGAGTTCCGATCGGTCGAATCCCGGCGTCTCGAGGGCGAAATGGACGCTATTACCGTCGGAAGACGACTCGAGTCGAAGCCCATCGAACGCGATTTCGACGTCAGAATCGGCCGCGGTAAGCAACGCGTCGATGGGATCTGTGCGTTCGGCGGCCTCCGTTCGATCGGATTCGTCGACCACGGTTAGTCACCCGTCTCCGTCGGTCTCGATGGGCCGTCCGCGGCACTCGAGAGGCTCGCGTCCGTCACGATTGCGTCGATGGCGTCGCCGAGATCCGCCCCGGCGTCGGCCGCACGCTCTAAGATGACGTCTGCCATCAGCTCCTCGGTGCCGACGGCGCCGGCGTACCAGATCCGGTGGCCCTCGACCTCGGCCGGAACCGTCCATCCCAGCCGGAAGTCCTCGGTCAGGCCCATGTCCTCGGGAATGTCCTCCTGGGTATGGTAGCCATCCGCGATGAACAGCGGGACGACGACGATATCAGCGCTTTCGAAGAAGTCGGTGACGTCGTCGACCTCGGGTTCCTCGTCCATGAACAGCGACTTCACCTCGTCGAAGCGGCCGCGCTCGCGGATGCGCTCGGTGTGGTACTCGATCGCCTTCGCCGAGTTCTCGTTGCGCTCGGTGCCGTGGCCGACGACCGCGAGACCGAACCCCTCTCCGACGTCCGGATCCTCGGTGACGCGTTCGGCCCGCCCGACGATCACGTCCGTCATCGCGTCGTGGGTTCCCACCGGCCCGCAGTAGTGAACCGTCTTGTCGACGTCGCCGGCCTCGAGGGTCACCTGCGAGGCGCTCGTTCCGTCCGACTCCCACTTCTGGGGGTCCCACTCCTCGAGGCGCAGTTCTCGCGGGATCACCTGCTCGGTGAAGTAGCCCTCGCTAATAAACAGCGGGACGACGAACACCTCCTCGGACTCGAGGGTGCGAATCACCTCGCGGAAGTGTGGCTCTTCCTTCCAGAACGCCTCGCGGACCTCGTCGAACGCGCCCGTCTCGCGGATGGCGTCCGCGTGGGCATACGTCGGGTCGGAGGCGTCCGGATTCAGGTGCGATCCGTGTGCCGCGATGACCAGCGCTTGCATACGAATCCATTGGGAGAGGATCGGTTTATACCCTCTGACAAAGCCGAAGGAAACTCGCGTCGTACCAAAAAGGATCTCCGGTTCCGGTAACTGAAGTTATCGAAACCCTCACCGCTTTGATCGATCGGGAGCCAGAGAGACGACACGACAACTCACGATCGACGGCAACCGTCTGGCGACCGTGATCGCAGAAATTGTCTGACAGTTCGGCATAATTGTAATCGTATATGGTCTTGTAAGGCGCGGAAACACCCGAAATCGGCGACAACAGTTATGACATAGCTCTCCCCAAATCCGGACGATAACTCGTGGTGACACCAGTATGACCTCGGGAACCGCAACCGTCGTTCCCGATCGGTTTCGCGATCAGTACAGTTCGAAGATCAACGGGATAATCGGCGCCGTGTTCGTCGTCACGGTCGCGTTCGTTTTGCTGTTCGGACGGCTCATCAGTTCGGCACCGGCGGAGTCGGTCGACACGGTCGCGATTTCGTCCCTGTTCGCTCTGACCATCATCACGCTGTTGAACCTAGGCGTTCTCGCCATCGTCCTCGGTGGCAACGTGGCGCTCTCGCTTCAGCGTCTCGGCGAACGGACCGAACGGATCGGAAACGGCGAGTTCGACGTCGAACTCGAGACCGACCGAAACGACGAGATCGCCGATCTGTACGCCTCGATCGGCCGAATGCGAGACTCCTTAGAGGAGACGCTCGCCGATCTGGAATCGGAACAGGAACGCGCCCGACGGGCCCAGGCCGACGCCGAAGAGCGAGCCGAACAGCTCGAGACCGAACGCGAGCAACTGAAGTCTACGCGCGACGCCGTCGAGCGACAGAACGAGCGCTTGCTCGAGGAGGCGGAACACTTCTCTACGGTGATGGATCGATGTGCGGCTGGCGATCTGACCCAGCGTCTCGAGCCGGAGGTCGACGACGAAGCGATCGAGGCGATCGCGGACTCGTTCAACGAGATGATCGACCGAATCAACGGAACGGTCGCGGACGTCCAGGCGACCGCCGACACCGTCGAGACGAACTCGATCGAACTCGACGAGTCGAGCCAGGAGATCCGTCTCGCCAGCCAGGAGGTCGCCGAGTCCGTCCAGGAAATCGCCGACGGAGCCACCGATCAGACTGGGGACCTCGAGACCGCGACCACCGAGGTGAGTGATCTCTCCGCCTCCGTCGAGGAAGTCGCGTCGACGACGAACGAGATCGCCGAGCAGTCCGAGTACGTCGATACGCTGACCGACGAGGGGCGCAATGCGGCAAGAGAAGCGGCCACCAACATCGACGAGTTGGCCGAGAAGACGGAGACGGTCGTCGACACCGCGGACGCCCTCACCCGCGAAACGGAACAGATCGAGGAGATTATCGCGCTGATCGACGACATCGCCGATCAGACGAACCTGCTCGCGCTGAACGCGTCGATCGAAGCCGCGACCGCGGGTGAGGCCGGAAGCGGATTCGCGGTCGTCGCCGACGAGATCAAAGCGCTCGCCGAGGAGACGATGACGGCGGTCGACGACATCGAGGGGACACTCAATTCGATCCGCGAACGCACGCAGACGACCGCCGACGAGATCTCAACCGTCGATTCGAGTATGCGAACGACGGCGACGATCGTCGACGACCTCGAGTCGAAACTCGAGACGATCGCCGACGAGATGGAACACGTCGACGGGAGCATCCAACAGATCGCGACGACGGCGGACGATCAGGCTGGTTCGGCACAGGAGCTCTCACAGATCATCGACGACGTTGCGGCGGTCTCGACTGAAACGAGTGACGAGGCTCACCAGGCCGCCTCAGCCTCGGAAGAGACGAGCGCGACAATCGATTCGGTCACGTCGACAGCGGGCGATCTCGGCGATCACGCACGCGAGTTGAACCAGCTCGTCGGCGCCTTCGAGACCGACCAACGGGCGGAACCGGCGACGGCGAAACCGTCGAGGGGTGACTGAGATGGAGCCACCGGTTCTCCTCCGAGCAGTGGCCGCTCTCGCATTCCTGTCGATGGCGATCGGCGTCGGCTGGTGGGCTCGCTCTCTTCCCCGGGCCGCCCACAAATTCTGTTACACCGTCGCCGCAGCGATCGGTGTAATGGGTGTCATGTTCGCCTTCGAGAGCGTCTACGTGTACACGACCGGGGCCGAGACCGCGCTGACCAGCATCGGATACGGAATCACGTGGATGCTCATCGCGCTCGTCATCAGTGCGGTCGCCGGTGCGGGGCGGGGGCTAACGCTCGCGCTCGTCGGCGTTGCTGGCGGCCGGTTCTCGCTGATGCTCGTCGCGACGTACGGGATCGGCTCTCTGGGAGAGGCACTCGTGGGCATCGTCTTGCTCCTCGCGCTCGTCGGTTCCTTGCTCGTATGGCTCTATCTCCTGTTGGGCCCGCTCACTCGAATCGGAACGACCCAGTCTCGAGACCGGATGCTCTTCTTTACCAAGCTCAAGTACTTCGCCGTTCTCGCGTGGCTGGTCCACACCGCCTCGATCGGAATGTTCGGCGCACAGGTGATGGTCGGCATTCCGGCGGACGTCACCCGGATCTACCTCGACGTCATCATCTTGATCGGGATCGCAGGCGTCACACTTCGAAGCGCCGAGGCACTCGAGGAAACGGCGACCGAGACGACCCTGCCGTGGTTCGAGTTCGAGCCCGGTCGGGCCGCCGAAGCCGCGGACTGAGGCGGATTGCTGTCCCGATGTTCCGGCCCACCACCCCAGGGATCGCGGTTGGGCCGAAACTGACCGACAGTAACCCGTCTGAAACGGACTGGACTCACCGCTCACTCCGGAACGTCGAACTCGGTTCGCGCCTCGCAGTCGTGTTCTCTCGCTCTCAACTCGGCGACAGCGGTGTAGGAACCGGTCATCGGATCGTCCCATTCGCCCTCGTAGCTCGTCGATTCGCCGGCGGCCAGCCGCTCCGAGCCGAGCATCTGTGCGAACGCGCGTCCCTCGGTGAACCGCCAGACCTCACGTCCCTCGTCCTGGACGAGGAACTCCGCTTTCGCCGCGTCGGCAAACTGCAATTCGAGTGGGTCCGAGCCAGCGTTCGTAGCGGTGAACGCGAACGCGACCGTCCGCCCGCCGCCGTCCGTCGATACCGTCGCCTCGAGCGAGCCTTCGAGCGTCATGGATCGACACTCGACGGCCGAGCGTAAAGTGATTGGTGAGCCGTCGGCGAGCGTCGCCCCTCATAGCGTTCACGCTCGACTCGAGGCGAACGCTATATCGGTCACCGGAGCCAACCGGGTACCGTGCAACTGGTCGGTTACGAACCGAGCGGGCGGGGTTCGGCGCTGATGCTCGCCGAGGACGGGGAACTCAGCCGTCGCGCCCTCGAGCCCGGCGAGTCGCTGTCGTACACGCTCGGCACGCGTCGGTGTGCCGGCACCATCGACGGCGGCGAACACGTCGCCTGCAACCGACCGTCGGCTCCCTACTGCGAGTTCCACACGAGTACGTGGGTCTGTGCCCGCTGTACGGGGACCTGCCTGAAAGACGAGATGGACTGTTACGAGGAACACGCCGTCTACGTCGCCGCGTTCGCACCCGAGACGTTCAAAGTCGGCGTGACGAAACGCCGGCGACTCGAGACTCGCCTCCGCGAACAGGGCGCCGACCGGGCGGCCCACGTCCACACCGTCTCGAACGGGCGCATCGCCCGCGAACTCGAGGCCGAGATCGCAACTCGGCTCGTCGATCGGGTGCGGACGGACCCGAAAGTCGAGTCGCTCGCGAGCGAAGTCGACGAGGACGCCTGGGCGGAGACGCTCACCGAGTTCGACGTGATCGACCGGTTCGCGTTCGACTACGGATTCGACCTCGAGAGCCGACCCGTCCGAGAGACGATCGCCTCGGGCACGATCGTCGGCGTGAAGGGGCGACTGCTCGTCCTCGAGCGCACCGGGACGACTTACGCCGTCGACATGCGTGATCTGGTCGGTTACGAACTCGAGCGAGGCGAAACGAGTCGGTCGTTACAGTCGTCGTTCGCGTCCTTCGAGTGACCCATATCCGTTTGTTCCGTCGGTAGTCGGTAGCCGGTACCCGTTTGTTCCGTCGGTGACCGTCACCGGTTCTGATTCGTCCGACCCGTCAACGGCCCATTCCTGATTTGAGTCGCATACGCAAGGCCAATTACAACAACCCTGTCGCTGGTGGATGTTCTCGGATAATGACAGCGGGACCAGGACACGATGGGGACGAGGAACTCCTCGAGGATCGACTCCCGCCTGACCGCCGTTACCGGGCGGGGGACGCGAGCGAGCGCTCCCGTCGCGTGCTCCCCGACGGCGGTCAGGCGGACGAAGTGGAATCGAGCGACGAATCCGAATCGGACGAGGACGTCGACGAGAGCGAGGCGGAGTCGGACGGGGAGGACGCGTCGGACGACGAAGAACAGGAGACAGAGGCGGAAACCGGCGACGAAGAGGACGAAGAACAGGAGACAGAGGCGGAAACCGGCGACGAAGAGGACGAAGAACAGGAGACAGAGGAAGAAAGCGAGGACGAAGAGGAAGAGGAAAGCGAGAACGAAGCCGAACCCTCGGCCGAAGACGAGGACGAGGAGGAGGGAGATGAGGAATCCGCTGACGATGATCGCGAAGAGGGTCACGCCGATGACGCCGAAGACGTCTACGAGAGCGAGGATACCTCCGGCGTCTTGCACCTCGACCTCGACGGGTTGTTCCTCGATCTGCTCGGCCTCGAGGTCAACCTCAATCCGGTCACGCTCGACGTCTCGGCCCGGCCCGGAGAGAGCAACCTGCTCGGGAACCTGTTGTCCGCGGTGAGCGGACTGCTCGACGCTCCCGGCTCCGCGCTCGAGAAGGTAACGTCGGTGCTCGGGAAGCCGAAATCGTGGCTCGGCGGCATCTGGAATCGGATCACCGGTTGGGTCTCGAATCTGGTCGGCAAGCCGCGGGAGTTCCTCAGCGGACTCGTCGGCGGCGACGAACTCCTCGAGGATGAAGAAGAGATGGAAGGAGATGAAGAGACAGAGGGTGACGAAGAAGCGGAAGGCGAGGGCGACTCCACCGGCGGCATCCTCTCGTCGTTCGTCGGGTGGATACGCGGACTGTTCTCCTCGGCGGCGAGCCGGCTCAGGGAGGGACTCGCCTCGCTCGTTCCGAGTCTCCCGATCGAAGAACTCGTAGCGACGGTCGTTCGCGAGATCGTTCGTGAGCTCATCGAACGGCTCGAGCCGGAGGGAGAACCGGGCGACGGAGCCGAATCGGAGGCCGAGCAGGCGGAGGCAGGATCATGAGTCAGGAATCGACAGCAGAGTCGGGATCGGACGCGGAGTCCGGCTCCGACTCGTTGACAGGAGGGATCGACTATGAACGCATCACAGAGAACATCGACGTAGGCGAACTCGTCGAGGGGACCCAGTGGGAAGAGAAGATCGACGAGGACGAGCCGCTGGGCCAGGCCCTCGGCGGGGTGATCGGGGCGGCGGTCGGCCGGATGGTCGGCGAACGCCTGGGCCGAACGATCGGCGAACTCGTGATGGACGAACTGCTCGGGACCGAGGACGATGCGGAGGGCGGTGAAGACGAAGAAGGTGAAGAAAAAGCCGAGGAGGAGGCCGAAGACGAAGAGGAAAGCGACGAGGAAGAGCAAGCGGACGAGTCGGGCTCCGAGGACGAGGCGGACGAATCGGCGACGGAAGGCGAGGAAGAAGCCGACGAATCGGAAGCTGGTGACGAAGCAGAGTCGGACTCGAGCGGCGAGGACGAAAAGGAGAGCGGGGACGACTCGGAGGACGAGGAATAACCGTGAGCACACCGTGTTTGGGCCACTGCGTGCGACGAGGTGGTGGCGATGGCTGAGGGGTCCGGACTTCGGGAACTCGTCGTCGACGAGATGACCGAGCAAGTAGACGTCGCCACTCTGCTCGGCGACGGCTCCCTCGAGGACGAGGTTGACGGCGCCGAGATCGGCGCCTCGGTCGGTCGAACGGTCGGGGAACGCATCGGTCGCGAACTCGGGTCTTCGATCGGTCGCAACGTCCACGAGGCGCTCGCCCGCGGCCTCGAGGACGAGGAGCGGGACTTCGGCGACGTCCGATCGGACGTGGCGAACGCGGTGAGCGACGCCGTCTCGGAGACGGTCGAGGGAACCACCACGCCGGATTCCCTCGAGTCGGTCGGCGAGGAGGTAGCCGAGGGAGCCCAGTCGGCGGGAGAGACGGTTACCGAGGGAGCTCAATCGGCAGGAGAGGCAGTCACCGAGGAGACACCTCTCGAGGGCGTCTTCGAGGAGTCGGACGACGAACCGGAGGACGAGGAGTCCGACGTCGACGAAGCTGACGGCGCGGCCGAGGACGAAACCGAAGGCGTCGAGGACACTGAAGCGGCGGAAGACGATTCCGAGGTGGCCGATGACGAGTCGGAGTACGCGGCCGAGGACCTCGAGGATCTCAGGCGGGAGACCCTCGAGGACTTCCTCGGGGTGTTGTCGTACCAGGATCTCCAGTCGATCGCCAAGGACGTCGACGTGAAGGCGAACCTGAGCCGCGAGGAGATGACCGAGGAGATCGTCGAGACGGTGACGACGGAGTCGGCAGACGACGCGGGTTCGAACGGTGAGTCGGACGCCGACGGCACGGAAGCCGAAGACGGCGCGGAAGCTGACGATGGGAGTGAGACCGATGCCGACGCGGAGGCGGATGCCAACGGCGAATCGAACGCCGAGGCCGACTGAATCGGAGCGACGGTCGCGGCTAACCGGGAGATAACGACAATGACAGGTGAACTGACGGAACGCGTCGACGACGTACTGGAACGGGCCGACGCGGTTGGCGGAGCCGTCGTCTCGGGCGACGGCGAGTCGACCGAACCGCTCCTCGAGGCGGCCGACGAGGCGGACGAGATACTCGCGTCCGCGGAGCCATCGGCGGTCCTCGAGGCTGTCGGGTTGGATCGTCTACCGGATGGATCGGAGCCGGATTCCATCCCGGCCGCGATCGCCCACGGGGATCCCGACGACGTCGAGGCGCTCGAGCGACTACTCTCCCTCGCGAAGCTGTCGGATCGGTCGAACGGGGAGTCACTCGAGACGGCGGTCGGCGGGCTCCGGGAGGCGATCGAGAGTGGCGAGGACGAGACCGACGAAGAATCACCCGCTGGTGATGGGGCGGGTGGATCTGAAGGAAGCGAAGCAGACGCGGACGATGGGAATGGGGACGACGGAGACGCGGACGAGGCCGGCGATTTCGGGGAGATGCTTCGTTCGGCCATGACCGGATCGTTCGAGGAGTTCGGTGACGAGGTTTCCAAGCTTCAGGAGCGCCTCGAGGAGGCAGGTTCAGAGACCGCCGCCGAACTCGCGGACGACGAACGCGGGAGGGACGGAGACGAGGACGAAGTGGACGGGGGCGAAGCGGACGAGGAGAAAGCGGAGGACGACGGATTCCTCGAGCCGGATCTCGGCTCTGACGGTGATCGCGGTGGGGGCGGAGGCAGATCGGGGCGTTACTCCACGGTCGCCCCGTCGCCGTCGGACCGGGCCGATATGAAGGCGGTCAAGCGGTACTCGACGATGCCCGATCGGTAACCCTCCGCGGCGCACTCGAGAGAATCGATCGATGGGACGAGTATGGGCACCGATCAGGCGTACAAAGGGGTCTTACTCCTCGTCTTCTTCGCGCCAGTCGTCGACGAACAGCCGTAGTCCCATAACGGGGATAAACAGGAAGAACGCGAGCAACATCGTCGCGACGAAGACGACATTTGCGAACTGGGGTGTGAGCTCGGGCGTCGTCAGGACCGACGCGAGCACGACGCCGCCCAGCACCGAAACGACGGCCAGGATACCGACGTCCGCTCGCTTCACCGGTACTTCCTCGGACATGGTCGGTCGTTGGTCCGGCGGGATATAGTAGTCGTTGAAACGAGACAGGTGCTCTGGAGATCAATGTCCGCTGATCGCCGACAACCCCTTTCCCCTCCTCTACGTACGGTGGCCCATGTACGAGTCGATTCTCGTCGCGACGGACGGAAGCGACGGTGGCGCGCAGGCGGCGGATCACGCAATCGAACTCGCGCGACAGTTCGGCGTTCCGTTGTACGGCGTCGCGGTCCTCGAGACGCGAACCGAATACGACAACGCCATCGTCGACCCCCAGGAAGTCGAACGCCGGCAACGCGAGCGTGCGGAAGATGTGCTCTCGAGACTCGAGGCCCAGGCCGACGACGCGGAGCTGTCGACCGAGACGGAGATCCGTTCGGGCGTCCCACACGAGGAGATCCTGGCCGCCGCCGACGAACGCAACGCCGGCGTGATCGTCGTCGGCGCCCGCGGCCGGTCGTCGCTCAAAGGCGCGTTGCTGGGGAGCACCGTCGACCGGCTCGTCAGGGTCGCGAACCGACCAGTGCTGATCGTCGGGGACGAAACGCCACGGTAGGGCCTTCAGGGACCGCACCTCGGCCGAACATTTACTTCGCCCTGTCATGTGAGCTAGGGGTATGACGCTACTCGTCCCGTTCGACGCCTCGCCGCTTTCGACGAACGCCCTCGAGCGAGCGGTGACGTTCGGTGACTGCCTCGAAGAGGAAGTCGTGGTTTTGACGGTCATCCCCGACGATCCGGGGTACGCTCGCGACCGGGGGTGGATCACCCGCGGCGAACCGTTCGACCCGGAGACGACGGAAGCGGGACTCCAGTCGCGGGCCGAAGCGGTCGCGCCGGAGGCGACGTTCCGAACCGAGCGGGTCGACCCCGAGGAACCGACCGCGACGTCGACGACCGAGGTCGTCCGCGAGATCCGACGCGTCGCGAGCGATATCGAAGCCAGCGTCGTCTTCATCGGCTCGGAGAACGCGGGATCGGTCATCGCGCCGCAATCGAGCGTCGGGAGTCCCGTCGCGAGCGATCACCGTTACGACGTCTACGTCGTCCGTCAGCCCGACGAGCCCGCCGATCCGGAGGATCTCACCGACGTCGACTCGATGACGGAGTGACCGGGCCAGAAGGCGATTCGGACCGTCGTTTCACAGTGTCGATTCCCCCTCCGTGGATCGAATGAGGCCGTCGTTTCGGGCCCGGATGAGGCCGTTATGCTGGGGATCGAACGAGGTAGCCGTACTGCGTGAGCGAGAAGAACGTCCCTCCGGTCGCCTCGAGCGCCCGGAGATCCTCGATCCACGCCTCGGCCATGTCGGGGTCGACGGCGTCGCGGTCCACGACGTACTTCGCGACACCCTCCATCAGGTGGTACGCGAAGGTCCCCTCCTCGAGTCGGGTGTCGAGGAGGCAGTTCGGCTCGACGCGGTCGACGACCAGGCCGCCCTCGCGAAGCGGTTCGGCGAGTTCCGACCCGAGGTGCGGGCGCGGACAGTGCTCGAAGAACGCCTCGAGAACTCGTTTCGCCCGCGCCCGGTTCGTCGACCGCCACACGAGTGAATCCCAGTCGGTGTGATAGACCATCGCCCGACCACCGGGGCGGAGCACGCGGGCGAGTTCGTCGATCGCGGCCTCGAGGTCGTCGACGTACTGGTAGACCTGGACGACCGTCGCCGCGTCGGCCGATTCGTCGGCGATCGGCAGGTCGGTCGCATCGCCCGTCGTGAGAGTCACGTTCGGACTGTCGTTGCACCGACGGCTCGCGAGTGCCAACATTGCCTCGCTTCGGTCGACGCCCACGACCTCGCCGTCCACGATCGGTGCGAGCTCGGCCGGTTCGAACCCAGGGCCACAGCCGATCGAGAGTACCCGCTCGTCGCCCTCGAGGTCGAGCGCTTCCCTCACGAACCGACGCCGGTCCGCCGCCTCACCCGTCTCGTAGATCAGTTCCTCGTGTCGTGCTTCCGCCTCGTCGTACTCGATCGTCTCCGCCATTCGTTCTCGGAAGTTGCTTGCCGTGGCGTATCAGGGTGTCGGAATTCCAACTCGTCCAAGTGGTCGGTAGATTCGGGGCGGACGGCTGTCGTACGGTGGGCGACCGGTCCGATCTCGTGTCTGTCACCGAAAACGATCACAGCCGGTTTGTAGCTGGACGTAGGCATCGCCAATAGCGACACGCACGATCCCTCGAGCCTGACGAAAGAACTTCCCACCGATCAAATCGGGACCGTTCCCTGACGACGTCGACTATGTACCTGCCCGCCGTTTCTTCGCACAACTCGAACGCCCCCTCACGCGATCGGCGATGACAGTAGCCGGGCCGACACTCCCCGTCGACGATCCGATCCTCATCTTCGGAATCGCGACGTTCGTCTTCCTGACGGCGCCGCTCGTCCTCCAGCGATATCGTCTTCCGGGGATCGTGGGCATCATCCTCGTCGGCGCGGCGATCGGCCCGAACGGGCTCGCGGTGCTCGACCGCGGTGAGACCATCGTCTTGCTCGGCGAGGTGGGACTCGTTTACCTGATGTTCGTCGCGGGCCTCGAGATCAACCTCACCCAGTTCGTCGAGTATCGGGAACGGAGTCTCGTCTTCGGCTTGCTCTCCTTTATCGTCCCGCAAGCGGTCGGGACGGCCGTCGGCTACGCGTTGCTCGACCTCTCGCTCGGAGCGGCCGCGCTGTTCGCCGCGATTTTCGCCTCCCACACGTTGCTCGCGTATCCGATCGTCACCCAACTCGGGATCGCGAAAACGGAGAGCGTGACGGTGACGATCGGCGGGACGATCATCACGGACACCCTGGCGTTGCTCGTCCTCGCGATCGTCGTCGCCGCCGAAGTTGGCGATATCGGGCCGACGTTCTGGCTCGAACTCGTCGTCGGACTCGCGATCTTTTTCGTCGGCGTCTGGGTACTCGTCCCGCGAATCGGGCGCTGGTTCTTCCGGAACGTTCGCCAAGAGAGTTACTTCGAGTTCCTGTTCGTGATGACGATCCTGTTCATCTGTGCCTACCTGGCAGAACTCGCCCAGGTCGAACCGATCATCGGTGCATTCCTCGCCGGACTCGCGCTGAACAGACTGATTCCCGAACGCGGCCCGCTGATGAACCGCATCGAGTTCGTCGGGAACGCGCTGTTCATCCCCTTCTTTTTGCTGTCGGTCGGGATGCTCGTCGACGTCCGCGTCCTGCTGGCGGGCCTCGAGACGGCGACGATCGCGGTCGCGTTTCTCGTCCTCGTCGTGGCGACGAAGTACCTCGCGGCTCGATCGACGGCGGCATTCTACGGCTACTCCCGTGAGGAGACGATGACGATGTTCGGCCTTTCGGTGGGACAGGCCGCCGCGGCGCTCGCGATCGTCCTCATCGGATTCGAGGTGGGGCTGTTCGGCGACGCCATGCTCAACGCCGTCGTCGTGATGATCCTGGTAGTCAGCGTCCTGAGTCCAGCGGTGGTCGACCGCTATGGGCGCCGGCTCGTTCGCGCGGCCGATCGGTTGGCCGCTCGCCCATCGCTCGCGCCCGAACGGATCATGGTCTCGTTCTCCCGGGAGTCACAGTATCGGGATCGACTACTCGATCTCGCCGTGATCGTCCGCGAACCCGAGGACGAACAGCCGCTGTACACGGTGACGGTCGTTCGGCCGGCCTCGGGCGTCGATCCGACCGCGATCGAGGCTGCGGTCGCCGACGTCGAATCCGCACTCGCGGACGCCGAAGCGTACGGTGCCGGCTCCGAGGTCCCCGTCGAGGCTCGAACGAGCGTCGAGGGCGACGTCGCATCGGGGATCGTTCGAACGGCGGTCGAGAACCGAATCTCGACGCTGATCGTGGGATGGGACGGCCAGCCCTCTCGAGCCGGCGCCACGTTCGGTACCGTGATCGATCGCGTCGTTCGGCGAAGCCGACAGCTCGTCCTGATCTCTCGCGTCCGATTGGCGCTTCCTGCGACGAGCGAGGTCGTCCTCGCGGTTCCGAAGGGGATCGACCGAAACGCGGGGTTTTACGGCACAGTACGGACGATCGACAGGATCGCAACGCAACTCGGCGCGCCGATTCGGGTCGTCGTCGTCGGCGACGACCCGGCCCAGTTCGAGCGCCTCGTCGAACTCGTCGATCCCGACGTCTCCGTCTCGTTCGAACGCGCCGCGGACTGGACCCAGTTACTCGGACGACTGCGAGACGACGTCGACGAGACGGATCTCTTCGTCACGCTGTCGGCGCGACGCGGGACGAGGGGGTGGGATCCGGAACTCGAGACAGTGCCGAGGCGACTCGCCGAGCGACTCGACGGAAACTTCCTCGTCGTCTACCCCGCGGTCAGAGACCGCGACGACGATCGGCAGTTCCTTCGGCTCGAGTGATCCGCGTTCCTTGCGGGGACGTCTCCCGGGTGGTCGCGTCGGCTTCCGATGCGTGTCCGTATAGGCTTTCGATGCGGGGCCGCGTCGGCTTCCGATTCGACGATGCAGGAACGTTTATTCCGCTGACTGACCTCGATCGGAACGAGATATGGTCGATCGGAACGGGTGGGGAGCGGATCGACCGATTCCCGCCGGTACGTCTCGAGATCCGCCCGCGCGGTTCGTCGAACAGGCGAACGTCTTCGATCCGGCGATCTACGACGAGTTCGAGGAGCGCTGGCCGGAGTGTTGGGAACGAGCGGCGGCGTTGCTCTCGTGGAACGAGGAGTACGATACCGTCCTCGAGGACGAGGACGCTCCCTTCTATCGCTGGTTCACCGGTGGAACACTGAACGCGGCGGAAAACTGCATCGACCGCCACCTCGAGGCCGGGCGAAAGACCCACACGGCGATTCGGTGGGAGGGAAAACACGGGGATCGGCGAACCTACACGTACCGCGATCTGTACGTCGCGGTCAACGAGTTCGCCGCGGCCCTGCGCGACCTGGGCGTCGAAGCCGACGACGTCGTGACGATCTATCTGCCGATGATCCCCGAACTCCCGATCGCGATGCTCGCGTGTGCCCGTATCGGCGCGCCACACAGCGTCGTCTTCGCCGGCCTCTCCGCCGACGCGCTCGCGACTCGCATGGACGCCGCGGGAAGTGAGTATCTGGTCACCTGCGACGGCTACTATCGACGCGGCGACGCGTTCAACCAGAAGTCGAAAGCCGACAACGCCAAACTCGCGCTCGAGGCCGACGTACGGACCGTCGTCGTCGACCGACTCGGCGAGGAGCTTCCCCACGTACTCGGCGAGGACGAGTGGGACTACCACGATCGCCGCGAGGAGTTTTCGGGGGAGACCGTCGATCCAGTCGCACGCGACGCGGAAGATATGCTGTTTCTGATGTACACCTCCGGGACGACCGGCGATCCGAAGGGCGTCGTCCACTCGACGGGGGGGTACCTCGCACACGTCGCCTGGACGACGCGGACGGTCCTCGACGTCGAACCGGCGGACACCTACTGGTGTGCGGCCGACATCGGCTGGATCACGGGCCACTCTTACATCGTCTACGGCCCGCTCGCGCTCGGAACGACCACCGTAATGTACGAGGGGACGCCCGATTACCCCGACCGCGACCGACTTTGGGAGATCGTCGATCGCAACGCCGTCGACGTCTTCTACACGGCGCCGACGGCGATCCGGGCGTTCATGAAGTGGGGCGAGGAGTACCCCGAACGCCACGACCTCTCGAGCCTTCGCCTGCTGGGCACCGTCGGCGAGCCGATCAGCCCGCGCCCGTGGGACTGGTACTACACCCACATCGGCGGCGAGGAGTGCCCGATCGTCGACACCTGGTGGCAGACCGAGACGGGCGCGGTGACGATCTCCACGCTCCCCGGGATCGGCGAAATGAAACCCGGCGCGGCGGGCCCTGCACTGCCCGGCATCGACGTGTCTGTGGTCGACGAGAGCGGGGCACCCGTCGATCCCGGTGAAACGGGGTATCTCACGCTGACGCGTCCCTGGCCGGGGATGCTCCGGACGCTGTACGACAGCGATGGCCGCTTTCTCGAGGAGTACTGGATGCAGTTTTCCGATCCCGGCACGGGGGAGTGGCGCTATGCGAGTGGCGACACCGCCACGGTCGACGAGGACGGCTACGTCACCGTCCTCGGACGCGTCGACGACGTCATCAACGCCGCCGGGCGGCGACTCAGCACGATGGAGATCGAGAGCGCGATCACCGACGTCGACGGCGTCGCCGAATCCGCGGTGGTCGGGCGCGCCAACGACCGCGGCGATACGGAGATCTACGCCTACGTCAGCACCGAGGGGTGGTCGGAGGCGGGCGCCGACGTGCGGGAGGCGATCGGAGCGAACGTCGAGTCGGCGATCGGGCCGATCGCGAAACCCCACGAGATCGTGTTCACGCCGGAACTGCCGAAGACGCGCTCGGGCAAGATCATGCGCCGACTCCTCGAGGACATCGCGAACGACGAGGAACTCGGCGACACGAGCGCGCTTCGAAATCCCGAGATCGTCGGGGAGATTCGTTCCGAACGGAGCAACCGGTAGTCGTTTTCGCGATATCTAGCTATCCGAAATGAAGGGTGGGTGAGAGAGCGTCGATTTCTCGCTCGAGAGTGTCGCTTCTGACGTCTGGTTCGTATCGGATCGAATCATCTCGTAATCACACCGGTTTGCGACACAATTATGTTCGCACTCCTTGAATGGCCGAAAGATGAACGTGGCGGGCGACGCGTCGACGCTCTCGAGTCGAGCGTACGAGACGGTACTCGACGGCGCCGAGACCTACCGCGAGGCGCTCGTCGTCCGTCTCTGTGGCGAAGTCGGGCTCAGGCCGGCGGAACTCGTTCGGCTGACGGTCGACGACGTCGAACAGGTTCGGATCGATCCGCCGCGATACCTCGTCAGGATTCCCGGGGACGAAGACCGCGGACGACGAACCGCCTACCTTCCAACTCACGTCGAACGGGAGCTTCGACGGTACGCCCGAAGCAACGGCCTCACCGCCGACGACCGGATCTTCTCCGTGACGCCGCGTCGCCTCCAGATGCTCGTCTCCGACGTGGCCGACCGGGCGAGCGAGTTCCACGACGAACCGGCCCTCGCCGACGTCTCGACGAACGATCTCAGACGGTTCTTCGCGCGACGTGCGCTCGTCGACCACGACGTCAATCCGCGAGCGGTGAAAGCCGCCGGCGGCTGGCGGAGCTTCGAGGCGCTCGAGACGTATCTGCGCGATCCGACCGACTCGGAACTCGTCGACGCCTTCGAAGCCGTCGAACGGCCATCGCAGATGCGCTCGGGGGAGACGAATAGCCGACCCGGTTCGGCGGTCAGCGACGACAGCGTCGTCCGCCTGTTGCTCGCCGCGAGCGATCGGTACGCGCTCGTGCGTCTCGACGCCGAAGGGTACGTCGACCGCTGGAACCGGAGCGCGGCCGCGCTGTTTGGCTACCGGGCCGGCGAGATCGTGGGCACACACGTCTCGACGTTTTATACCGACGACGCCGTCGACGACGGCGTCCCCGACCGCGTCCTCTCTACCGCACTCGAGGAGTCGGGTCACGAGGTCGACGGCTGGCGAGTCCACGAGGACGGGACCCGATTTCGCGCGACCGAAGTCGTCGTCGCCCTTCGGGATGACCACGGACGCCACCGCGGGTTCGCCGTCTTCGTCCGGGACGTCTCGAGGACCTACGATCGCATAGCGAAGCTCCGGGCCGACCTGGAGGAACTCGAGCGCCGGGAGCGCGTCGCCCGCTGTCACCGTGACGTCACCCGGGCGCTACTCGAATCGGACGATCACGAGGAACTCGAGACGAACGTCTGTACCGCCCTCGTGGCCGGCGACGTCTACGCGTTCGCCTGGATCGACCGATCGACGTTCACGGACGGCCGCCGGGAGTGGCGCGCCTCGAGTGGCATCCAACCCGGAGACGTCGATCGGATCATTCCGAAGGAGTGGAGAACGGACCGAAGCGGGCGCTCGAGCGATCCCGAAGGCCGTGTGACGGTTGCGAGTGGAGTGTCGGCGAAACTCGGCGGCGATGCGTTCGACGGGACACTCGCACGGGTCGCGCTGTCGTCGGGTGAGACGACCTACGGTACGTTGACGGTCGGCACCGACCGAACCGACGCGTTCGAGGAGGACGAACGCCGGTGGCTCGAGACGGTCGGACGGCAGGTCGGCGCCGCGATCGGCGCGATTCGGCGACGAACGCACATGCGTTCCGATCGCGTTGTCGAACTCGAGATCGCCTGTCGCGACGCCGATTCGTTTTTCGTCGACGCCTCGGACCGACTGGGGTGTCGGTTCGAACTCGACTCGCTCGTTCCGGTCGCCGAGTCGACCCAACTGTACTACCTCCAACTCGAGGGAGCCTCCCCCGCCGAGGCGTTCGATCTCGCGGTAGAAGACGCAAGCGTCGAGGAGTTTCGGCTGATCGACGCCGGCAAAAGCAGTTCTCGCGTCGAGTTCGTCCTCGAGGGTCCGTCGCCGGCGCTGACGCTGACCGAGTACGGCGCGACGGTCACGGAAGCGGTCTTCGAGGACGGAACCACGACGATCACCGCGGAGTGTGGCGTCGACGCCGACATTCGGACGATCGTCGACGGCCTCCGGGC
The DNA here is from genome assembly GCF_041205745.1 of Natrarchaeobius versutus. Classification (NCBI taxonomy): domain Archaea; kingdom Methanobacteriati; phylum Methanobacteriota; class Halobacteria; order Halobacteriales; family Natrialbaceae; genus Natrarchaeobius; species Natrarchaeobius versutus. Next base: position 283,429 of record NZ_JBGFCC010000001.1, read on the forward strand.
CGTCTACCCGGACTCGAGTCTGATCGGCAAACGCGAGACCGAGCGAGCCGTTCGGACGGCACGTGAGTACAGAGAGGGTCTCGAGGATCGACTCACGGACCGCCAGGAGGCCGCGCTCCGGGCGGCGTACTTCGCCGGTTACTACGACTGGCCCCGCGAGAGCACCGCCGAGGAGGTCGCGGATGCGATGGGGGTCACCTCGCCGACGTTGCACAGCCACCTGCGAAAGGGCCAACACGAACTGCTTCGGACGTTCTTCGACGGCCTCGAGGCGACCGGTCCCGGCCCGTCGTGACGGATATCGGCGGAACTGTCGCATCCATCGACCGCCGGTGTCCATCCGATCGGACGCCTGTGGTGTGATCGGTGTCGAAATGGTTCGTCGATGCTATAACCTTCTAGAGTCCGACGGTCGTTCGCCGACGAACGTGCGCCAGAGATGATGGGAATTCAATCGTTCTCGAGTGAGAATCGGCATTTTCGCGACGAGTTCGACCGCAGACCGTCGCCAAATCCAGGTCGTTACCGCGAGGAATTTTGTACAACTAGAGGTCAGCTTTACTATCACGGTTGTGCATTGATTGGACGTAACATGACACAGGAGGAAGCCAGCCTCGAGGCGAGACTCGAAGAACAGGAGCAGTTCGAGCCCCCCGAGTCGTTCGTCGAGCAGGCGAACGTCTCGGATCCGGGAATCTACGACGAGTTCGAGGAACACTGGCCCGAGTGCTGGGAGCGGGCGGCGGATCTGCTCTCGTGGGACACCCCCTACGAGACGGTCCTCGAGGACGGCGATGCGCCGTTTTACGAGTGGTTTACCGGCGGCGAGTTGAACGCCTCCTACAACTGTCTCGACCGTCACGTAGAGGGGGGCGCGGAGGATCGCACCGCGATCACGTGGGAAGGCGAACCCGGCGAGACGCGGACGTATACCTACGGGGAACTCTTGGACGAGGTGGAGGCGTTCGCCGCGACGCTTCGCGATCTCGGCGTCGAGGCCGACGACGTCGTCACCCTCTACATGCCGATGATCCCCGAACTCCCGATCGCGATGCTCGCGTGTGCCCGTATCGGCGCGCCACACAGCGTCGTCTTCGCGGGCTTTTCGGCGGACGCACTCGCGACGCGGATGAACGCCGCCGACAGCGAGTACCTGGTCACCTGCGACGGCTACTACCGACGCGGCGACGCGCTCGACCACATCTCGAAGGCCAACGAGGGCCTCGAGGGCGTCGACCACGAGGTGTCGGACGTCGTGGTCGTCGATCGGCTGGACGACGCGCTCGAGCACTCGCTGGCGTCGAACCAACACGACTACGCCGAACTCGTCGACGAGCACGAGGGCGCCTCGGTCGAGCCGGTAACCCGGGACGCCGAGGATATGCTGTTCCTGATGTACACGTCGGGGACGACGGGCCAACCGAAGGGCGTCAAGCACACGACCGGCGGCTACCTCGCGTACACCGCCTGGACGAGCCAGGCAGTCCTCGACGTGAAACCCGAGGACACCTACTGGTGTGCGGCCGACATCGGCTGGATCACGGGCCACTCCTACATCGTCTACGGCCCGCTCGCGCTCGGAACGACGACGGTGATGTACGAGGGGACGCCCGACTACCCCGAAAAGGACCGACTCTGGGAGATCGTCGAGACCAACGAGGTCGACATCTTCTACACGGCGCCGACGGCGATCCGGGCGTTCATGAAGTGGGGCAAAGAGTATCCCGAGGGACACGATCTGTCCTCGCTTCGTCTGCTCGGAACGGTCGGGGAGCCGATCAATCCCCGGGCGTGGAAGTGGTACTACCAGCACATCGGCGACGAGGAGTGTCCGATCGTCGACACCTGGTGGCAGACCGAGACGGGCGGGATGATGATCACGACGCTTCCGGGAGTCAACACGATGAAACCCGGGTCCGCCGGACCGCCGTTACCCGGCATCGACGCCCGAGTCGTCGACGCCAACGGCGAGGAAGTCGACGCCGGCCAGGCGGGCTACGTGACGGTCGACAGACCGTGGCCCGGCATGCTTCGGACGCTGTACCAGAACGACGAGCGGTTCCTCGCCGAGTACTGGCAGGAGTACTCCGACGAGGACGCAGACGAGTGGGTCTACTTCCCGGAGGACGGCGCGAAGATCGACGACGACGGCTACATCACCATCCTCGGTCGCGTCGACGACGTGATCAACGTCTCCGGCCACCGGCTCGGCACGATGGAGATCGAATCCGCCGTCGTCGGCGTCGAGGGCGTCGCCGAAGCCGCCGTCGTCGGCGGCGACCACGAGGTCAAAGGCGAAGCCGTCTACGTCTACGCCATCCCCGAGGACGGCTACGACGCCGGCGACGAACTCGAGGAGCGTGCGATCCAGGGCGTCGTCGACTCGATCGGCCCCATCGCGAAACCCGAAGAAGTGGTCTTCACGCCGGAACTGCCGAAGACGCGCTCGGGCAAGATCATGCGCCGACTCCTCGAGGACATCGCGAGTGGAAACGAACTCGGTAACACCTCGACCCTGCGAAACCCCGACGTCGTCGACGACATTGCGGAACAGGTCGAAGACGACTAACCATTCGGCTTCTCCTTCGCTCGACGGTGGAGGGCCGGGACCGAACACAATAATGTCAAAAGATCAACCACAATCAGCCGACGCCGTCGAAACTGATGGCGGGGCTACGACGGAAGCGTACCTCGACGAGGAGATAAACATATTCAAGCCAGCGACGCCGTTCATGCGCGATCACCTGCGAGTGATCTGGCTCTCGTTCGTGGCGTGGATCCTCGTCGTCTTCGGCCCGACGACCGCAATTCTGGTCGCACCGGGTTTCATGACCGAGACGACGGTCCTCGGAGGATTCCCGCTTCATTTCTTCCTGGCGGCGATCGTCACGCCACTCGGTGCACTGTTGTTGTCCGTCGCCTACGCGACCCAGCGTGACAGACTCGACACCAAGTACGGCATCAGCCACGAGGCAGAGACGGACGCGAGTGACGCCGTCGCGACCGATGGAGGTGACGACTGATGCTCGAGGCGATAGCCGGGACGCTCCCGGGGATACTCGAACCGGTCGTGCTCCAGGAGACGGCGCTCGACGTCGGCGAGTTCAAGCTCGTTCCGGCGCTGATGGTCGTCGTGATGCTGGCGCTGTTTCTCGGCGTCGGCTACTTCTTCCGGGTCGCGGCGGTCGACGAACTGTGGGTCGCGGGACGATCGATCGGGAGCGTCGAGAACGGGATGGCGATCGGCGCCAACTGGATGAGTGCCGCGTCGTATCTCGGCGTCGCCGCGCTTGTCGCGACGCTTGGTTACTTCGGGCTGGCGTACGTCGTCGGCTGGACGACGGGGTATTTCATCCTCCTGATCTTCATGGCCGCACAGTTTCGCCGCTTCGGCAAGTACACCGCTCCCGACTTCGTCGGCGATCGGTTTTACTCCGACTGGGCCCGGGGCATCGCCGCGTTCACGACGCTCGCGATCGCGTTTACCTACGCGATCGGGCAGGCCAGCGGGATGGGGCTGATGGCCCAGTACATCTTCGGCGTCTCCTACGAGGTCGGCGTCGTCCTGCTCATGGCCGTGACGATCGGCTACGTCGCGCTCTCGGGGATGCTCGGAACGACGAAGAACATGGCGATCCAGTACGTCATCCTCATTATCGCGTTCACACTGGGCCTCTACGCCACGGGCTGGGTCGAAAACTGGTCGATCGCTCTGCCCTATCTCGAGGCCGGGCCCCAAGTCGCGGAGGCGGCGAGCCTCGAGGCACAGTTCGTCGAACCGTTTGCCAACGTCGGCTACTACGGCTGGATTGCGCTCGCCTTTAGCCTGATCGTCGGCACCTGTGGCCTGCCACACGTTCTCGTTCGGTTCTACACCGTCGACAACGAGCGGACCGCCCGCTGGTCGACCGTCTGGGGACTGTTCTTCATCTGCCTGCTCTACTGGGGAACGGCTACCTATGCCGCCTTCGGTGGATTGCTCTACGACCGCGAGGTCACGGACGGCGGCGGGTTCACCGGGATGTCCGGAGAGGAAGCCGACGCGCTCGTCGTGTTGACCACCCAGCTCGCCGGACTACCGGAGTGGCTCGTCGGACTGGTCGCGGCGGGTGCGGTTGCGGCGGCGCTCGCGACGACGTCGGGACTGTTCATCACGGCCTCCTCGGCGGCGGCACACGACATCTACACCAACCTCTACAGGGAGAACGCGACCCAACGCGAACAGCTGATCGTCGGTCGGACGACGATCCTGGCGATCGGCGCACTCGTGACGCTCATCGGGCTCAACCCGCCGGCGCTCATCGGCGAACTCGTCGCGATGGCGTTCGCGATCGCTGGCACCATCTTCTTCCCGGTGTTCTTCCTCGGTCTCTGGTGGGAGAACACGACGAGAGAGGGTGCGATCGCCGGAATGCTCGTCGGCATGCTCGTCTCCTTCGGCGCGATCGTAAACGACACCGCAATCCCGATGTACACCGGCGTCGACGAGGCGGTGATCCCGACGCTTGCGACCTGGGTACCGGGGACCTCATCGGCGCTGGTCGGCGTACCGATCGTCTTCGCGGTGATCATCGTCGTCTCGAGGCTGACGGACGATCCGCCACAGGAGGTCAAGCGTCTCGTCCGGCAGTGTCACAGCCCCGAACCGATGCACCGGATGGAAACGGCCGAAGACGTCGCCACTGATGGCGGCACCACGGAGGAGTAACCATGTACGATACGATCCTCGTTCCGACGGACGGAAGCGCGGTGGCGGAAAACGCGATCGAACACGCGGTCGACCTCGCGGCGACGTACGACGCCGATCTCCACGCGCTGTACGTCGTCGATCTCAGTGCCATGGACGTCGCGGTCGGCACCGAACAGATCGACCGCCTGAGACAGGGCGACCTGGACGACCTCCCGGAACTCCGCGAACGGGCGAACGACGCGGTCTCACACGTCAGTCAGGCGGCGGTCGAACGCGACCTGAACGTCACGGAGGCCATCGTCGCTGGCAACCCGCACAAACGAATCGCGACGTACGCCGACGACCACGGCGTCGATCTAATCGTCATGGGCTCTGCGGGCCGCGGCGGCGTCCGTCGTGCCCTGCTGGGAAGCGTCGCCGAACGAACGCTCAGGACGACAGACGTCCCCGTCCTCGTCGTGGACGTCCGGGAGGACGACTGACGGATTGGCGAGAAACGCGGGCTCGAGCCAGCGTCGGATTCGTAGCCCGGTTCGACTTCCGACCACGTCCGACTCCCGACCACGTCCCTCCTCGAGAAGGAATTTAACAGTCCGCCTCAGTTCTCCGGTCCGTCGCGTTCTTCCGTCGCGTGCTCGAGGCTCGTGACGAAGCCGAAGTAAGCGACGATCCCGGCGAGCATGAACACGTAATAAGCCCAGTCGGGCCCCTCGAGCACCGCAAAGAGGAGGTGAACCATCGTCACCCAGCCGACGGCGAACACGAGGTCGACGAACATCCCCCACCGCTGGGCTCTGGCCTCCTCGAGCCAGCCGCGAACAGACGTCACGGCTCGATCACCCTCGTTCGCTCGGATTCGGTCATCGACCGATCGATTCGGCGGGGTCGCGAAAAAGCCTGTCGGCAAAACGAAACCCCCTAACCTCGTCCCCGAGTTGATCCGGTATGCACGACGAACCCGAGGTCGCCGTCCTCCGGTTGGGCCACCGGCCCGGCCGCGACGAGCGGATGACGACCCACGTCGGGCTGACCGCCCGCGCCCTCGGCGCTGACCGCGTCTACGTCCCCGACAACGCCGGCCAGTCCCTCGAGACGGTCGCGGACATCACCGACCGGTTCGGGGGGCCGTTTACGGTCGAACTCACGGACTCTCCGAACGCCATTATCCGCGAGTGGGACGGCCAGGTCGTCCACTTGACGATGTATGGCGAACGCGTCCAGGACGTCGAAAGCGAGATTCGGACGGCCCACCGCGAGGACGGGGAGGCGCTGTTGCTCGTCGTCGGCTCGGAGAAGGTTTCCTTCGACGTCTACGAGGCCGCCGACTGGAACGTCGGCGTCACGAACCAACCCCACTCCGAGGTCGCCGGCCTCGCCGTCTTCCTCGACCGGCTGTTCGAGGGGCGAGAACTCGAGCGCGAGTGGACCGAAGCCGAACACCGAGTGATTCCGATGGAGACGGGCAAACGCGTCGAACCGGTCGACGACGATCGGTAGCTTCTCGAGTCAGCCTCACGCCAGTTCTGTCACGCCGTCCTCGCGTCAGGCTCGCCGAGTCGGGCGAAGCACGCGAACCGGCCGGAGAAGCCGTCGTCCGGCCGTCTGCAGGATGCCCGTAACGCCGGTCTCGCGTTCCTCGAGGACGTATCCGGTCCCGACGCGACCGATCGCCCCGACTCGCCGTGGATCCCGAGCAGGCGGTCGAGCTCCCCCGTGGTGAGGGTCGCCCGCGACCGGATTTCGTCGGCCGACAACGGATGATCGGCATCACGAAGCGTCTCGGCCAATCGGCGATTGCACTCGTTCAGTTCGGCGAGTTCCGCCCTCGAGAGGTCGTCTGCTTTCTCGGTTTCAGTCTCTCCGAGGACGTCGCCGTTTTTGGTCTCTCCAGGGACGTCGCTACAGGCCTCGTCGGTCCGAGCGTGGCTTAGGAGACGATCGAGTCCCTCGAGACAGAGCCATGCGCCAAGCGCGAGTAATGCCCAGCCGAGCCAGCCGACGCCACTCTGGAGGTGGCCGAGCCCTCCCCAGCCGACGACTACCCCCAGCGAGATTACGAGGTACCCGAAGTCGACGTCCTAACGTTCCACGAGGTAGCCAAAAAGCGGGGCGATCAGGACGACGGCGACGACCGATCCGACGAGGTCGGTCGCGGCCACCTCGAGGCCGAAAACCGAGAAGACGGCCACGACGAGAACGGCGACGACGATGCTGCCAGAGTCGAATCTGTCCCGTATTTGTCGAACTGCTGAACGGAACATCTGTCGAAGATGCGACTATTTCCCAGGTAAACGTACCGGTCGCTCACGCGCATCTCTCCCCGCGTTGGTCGCGGTGCGAAACGACCACCGTAGTCGGGTGCGCCGTGGCCGGGTCCGACGGCCGGCCGACGGATCCGTCGAGCCCGTCCGACCGCCATCGAATCGGAGTACTTTTTCATCCGTCCGGACCGCACTCTTCGTATGAGTTCGATCGCGTCGTTGCCGAGAACGGCCATAGAGTGGTACCTGTTCGGAGCGATCCTCGTCGTCGTAAACGTCGTGGGCCTGCTCGTGACCGGACACACGTTGCCCGCCGCGTTCGCGATGGGGCTGACGTCCGGGCTCACGCTGGCGCTCGTGGCGGTCTTTCTCGTCGTCGGCTGGCGAACGGTTCGAGGCGAAGACGATTGATACGGTCTGCTGTAACGATTTACCGGTGCGACCGCAGGACGGATCGCGGTCGCACCGAAAATGACTGACAGCAGACCGTATCAGTCATTGGCAGTGAACCGTAGGGCGGGTCGCGGTTGTACCGGTACATCGTTACAACAGACCGCACGAGAGTCGCGGGCACCGCCACACTGTCTCCTCTCAGCGGCTGTCTCGGCCGCCGAACGAGGAGATACCGGGCCGGTCGAACCTGCCTGTTCGTAGCCAAACTATTTGTGTCCGTTCGGTGGCACTCGATCCATGGGCGAAACCACCGCTCACGACGAAGAGGTCTCGCGCGACGAGGCGGCCGACCTGCTCCAGGAACTCGCCCGAGAGATACGCGGCGATACCCACGCCGACGTTCACGTCGGAAACAAGATGTTGACGCTCTCGCCGAGTTCCGTCCTCGAGTACAGGATCGAAGTCGACGAACGCTCGCCGATGCTCGGTGGCGACCGCGAGGAGATCACCGTTTCGCTCGAGTGGGAGGTACACGCCGGAGACGACGCCTGATCGACTGGCAGTCGGTTCCTCGCAGCCGTTGACGGGAGTCTACACCGGGACGCGACGCCGCCCGGCGAGCGGTGGTCGCTCGAGGCGTGGCTCAAAAGACTTAATGGCGATATGGCGCTACGGTTAGGTAATGGCTTTTGAGGACCTGCTCGAGGATCCGGTCATCCAGAAGTACTTACACGAGTTGGTCGGTCCAAAGGGGATGCCCGTCGCGGCCGCACCCCCGGACGGAGAAGTGACCGACGAGGAACTCGCCGAGGATCTGGATCTCGAGTTGAACGACGTCCGCCGGGCGCTGTTTATCCTGTACGAGAACGATCTCGCCAGCTACCGCCGGCTGCGCGATGAGGACTCCGGATGGCTCACGTACCTCTGGACGTTCGAGTACGACAACATCCCGGAGAACTTAGAAGAAGAGATGTACCGCCTCCACGACGCCCTAGAGGATCGTCAGGAGTACGAACGCAACCACGAGTTCTACCTCTGTGAGATCTGTTCGATCCGCTTCGAGTTCGGCGAGGCGATGGACTTCGGCTTCGAATGTCCGGAGTGTGGATCGCCGCTCGAATCGATGGACAACGACAGACTCGTCACCGCGATGGAGGACCGTCTCGCGGCGCTCGAGAACGAACTCAACATCGACGCGGACGCCTGATGGTTGTACTCGCAACGAAGCTGTACGTGGAGGGTGACGCCCGCGAGCGTGCGCTCGATTCGCTCAGGTCCCTGGTCGACAACGAGGTCGGCGACCTCGCAGTCGAGTTCGATCTCGGGGTCAGACACGACGAGTTCCCGTCGGTGACCATCGAAGGCGAAGACGCCACCGTCGCGCGAAACGTCCTTCGCGAGGAGTTCGGCGAGATCGTCCCCGACCTCGAGGCCGGCGAGACCTACGTCGGAACGCTCGAGTCGTGGGACGAGTCGGGATTCGTCCTCGACGCGGGACAGGGAGACGGCGTTCGGATCCCGACCGACGAACTGGGTCTCGGGCCCGGATCGGCCGAGCAGATCCGCGATCGGTACGGCCTAGTCCAGCACGTGCCCTTGCAGTTCGTCTACGGCGGTGCTGACGGGAGCGCGGACGATGACGCCGTCCCCTCACGACTCGCCGATGCTGAACGCGACCGACTCTACGACTGGAGTCGCGGAAACGGCCGGTTGAACGTCAACTGCGCGACGCGCGCGGAGGTTCGTGCGACGCTCAACCGGGCGGGTCACGCACAGGACTACGTCACCGTCGAACGACTCGGCCTCTTAGAACAGAGCGTGGTCTGTACCGAAAGTACCGACCCGCCGGGCTTGCTCGCGAGCGTCGGTGAGTATCTGCCCGCGGAGCTCCGGTGTGTCGTCCCCTAGTATGAACAAACGGCTCGTTCTCGCCGTCGTCGCGGTCGGGTTGCTGGTCGGCTTAGCCGGCTGTTCGATGATCTTTGGCGGCATCTCCGACGAGGAACTCGACCGAGAACAGGAGTACGACGACCTCCGCGATCGGGATGCCGACGTCGCCGTCGACATCGAAGGCGGCGGAATCATCGGAAGCGGCGAGTTCCGGGCGGTATACGACCTGAACGAAACCGAGGAGCTGTCGATGCACCGGTCGAACATCTACCGCGACGAGGCCCTCGACATCCACAGCGTTCGCTACTGGTATCCCAACGATACAGAACTCACCGGCTCGGAACTCGAGATCGATCAGAGTCGCTCGAGTACCGAGGTTCGCGTCCCGGACGGAAACGGGACGCTCGCGATCTCCGGCGAAGCTGGATCGCGCACGTTCCAACTTCCGGCGTACACCGACGGCTCCTACGACCTCACGATTCCCGAGGGGTATCGGACCTCGAACCTGCTGTTTGGCGACGTCAATCCTGGCGGGTACGAGCGAGATATCGTCGACGACCAGGAACGACTAACCTGGGAGAACGTCGACAGCACGGTCTCGGTCCGGTTCTACCGCACACAGGACATCCCGCTGTTCGCCGGACTCGTCGTCGTCGCGGTGGTACTCGGGGGTGCAGGAATCGGCTACTACTACCGACAGGTAAAACGCCTCGAGGAACAACGAAAGGAACTCGGTCTGGACGTCGATATCGAGGACGACGACAACGACGGACCGCCACCCGGCCTTCGGTGAGTCTCGATCGCCGCGACCGTCTCGAGCGCAAGGACAGTCCCGTCCACGGCGTCGACCGATGACCGAACCCGACGGCGGTCAACGGATACGCTCTTCAGTTTCGGGTGCGATTACCGCTACCGGTGCATCTCGTGTTCGTCGAGCCAGACGACTTCCTGACCGTCGAACTCGAAACGTCCCCTGACGAATCGGGCGCTCCTGCGGGCGGGCTCTAAATCCGCTGTCGACACCGTTCTCGTCACGTCGACGTCGTCGACCAGCCAGCCGTACCGGAGGTCGGCCGCGTCCGTCTCAGTGAGGACGAGCAGTTCGGAATCGTCGGCACGATCCGGGGTCCGGTTCGTCGCCCCGAAGATGCGCTGGAGGTCGACGACGCGGATCCGCTCGCCGTCGACCGTCGTCGATCCGGCGTTCCAGGGGTCTTCGGCGTCGTCTAAGGTGGTCGTATCTCCGACGCCGAGTACGGACACGACGGCGTCGACCCGAACGCAGTATCGCTGGTCGGCGAGGCCGAAGCTGAGAACGGTAACCCGGTCCGGTTCGCTGTCGTTTCCATCTCGTTTTGAGAACGATACCATCGTCATCTAACCCGACTCGAGTGTGTAAATAAGTGTTTTGATCAGGGGTGGTCGAACGTGTCATTGGGACATTCAAGCGAGAGTCAACGTTTTATGGCTGGGATTAGATACACGAGTAAGAACGATGGCCCCGGACCTACCCGAAAAGCTCCTCGGAATCGATATCGGTGCCGCGGAGAACCGAAAACAACCCGAAACGGCGAATCGAACGGAAAGGGCGGAGGAACTCGTTCGGTTGGTCCTGTTCGGAATCGGCGAACACAGACTCGCGGTCCCGGTCGACGACGTCAGAACGATCACCGACGTTCCGGACGATCTGACTCGGGTACCGCGTACGCCGCCTGCCATCGAGGGTATGACGGATCTTCGGGGGGAAATAACGGCCGTGATCGACATCACGGCCCACTTTCCCGTCTCCGAGGATCGTCCGGGCCGGGAACAGCTACTCGTCTTCGACACGCCCGGCGACGAACAGTCCGCCGCGGCCAGAATCGACGACGTTCTCAGCGTCGAATCCATCCCCGAACGCGACGTGTTGGCCCCGGACGACGTCGAAAAGCGGGGCTACTCGAGTGAACCGCTCGAGCATCCGTTGGTCGACGCGCTCGTCGAACGCGAACAGCGGTCGCCGCGGCGCCTCCGTAGCGACGAGCAGGCGGGATCGACCACAGAAGCTGTCGCCGGTGTCGCCCAGACAGCTTCGACGACTGATCTCGGCGACGAACCGACCGACGCCTCGACGTCGGGCCGTCCGGAACAGACGACACAGATCGTCGTCGACGTGATTCCGCTGGTCAACGTGGAGAATCTCCTCGCCGCGTCCGGCCACCTCGTCTCCGACCGGGCCACTCGCCGGGAGGCGTAATTCGTCTCTTCTCGCTCAGTCCCCACAGAATTACCGGAGCGATAGCGAGGCGTCGATTTTGGCGCTATCCGATTGTTATCACGATTGATAACCGGGAGACAGCATTTATAGTAGTTCTATTTGTATTATCGGTCGGTGTACTACTGAATGTCGACAGGGGTTCTCATCGTAGACGACTCTCATTTTATGCGGAATCTACTGCGACAAATTTTAGAGCAGGATTACCGCATCATTGGAGAGGCAACGAACGGTGCTGAGGCAGTAAAGCTGTACAAAGAACACGATCCCGACATCGTCATGATGGACATCGTCATGCCGAAGTGTAACGGGATCAAGGCCACCGCGGCGATCAAAAAAATCGACCCGGCCGCCCGCGTGATCATGTGTACGAGCGTCGGGCAACGGGAGAAGATGAAACTCGCGGTGAAAGCCGGTGCGGACGGCTACGTGACGAAACCGTTCGAAGAACCGAGCGTCAGAAAGGCTCTCACGGACGTCGCCGCGGCATGACGCGAGTACTCGTTGTCGACGACTCCCGGTTCATGCGAACGGTTATCGACAACGCACTCACCGGTGGCGGATACGAGGTCGAAACGGCCGAAAACGGAGTCGACGCGCTCGAGGCGGTGTCGACGTTCGATCCCGACGTCGTGACGATGGACGTCGAAATGCCCGAGATGGACGGGATCGAGGCCGTCGAGCGAATTATGGCGACGAATCCGACGCCGATCGTCATGCTCAGTGCGTATACGGAGGCCGGTGCGGAAGCGACCTTGGACGCACTCGAGCGCGGCGCGGTCGATTTTCTCTCGAAACCGGACGGATCCGGATCGAGAAACGTTGCCCACCTCGCGGACGAACTCCTCGAAAAGGTCGAGGCGCTCGACGACGCTGACGTTTCGTCATTGGCCGTCGCGCGAACGACGTCGACCGCGCGATCGGTCCGGTCGACCCAGTCGGGGCAAGTGACCGCGTCCGGAACCGTCACGCAGGCCGGGAGCGACGGGATCGAATCGAACCCGAGTGCCGGTCCAACCGGAACGCAGTCGGCCCAGACGCCGACGGTTCGTCCCGTCGACGTTCCGGCCAACTCGGACGCCGATCCGACCATCGTCGTCGGCGCGTCGACGGGCGGTCCGAAGATCGTCGAGCGACTGCTCGAACGACTCCCGAGAGAACTCGAGGCGAAACTGCTGATCGTCCAGCACATGCCGGCGGCGTTTACCGATCGATTCGCACGGCGCCTCGAGACCGTAAGCGAGTACGACGTTCGGGAGGCGGCCGACGGCGACCGGATCGGCCCCGGAGAGGTCGCCGTCGCCCCAGGCGGGAGCCACCTCGAGGTATCGAACAACGTCTGTGGAAACCTTCGGCTCCGCCTCGACGACGACGATCCGGTCCACGGTGTCAAACCGTCGATCGACGTCACGATGAAAAGCGTCGCCGAACGAGTCACTGACCCGATCTGTGGCGTCGTCTTGACCGGCATGGGCCGGGACGGTGCGGCCGGAATCGAAGCGATCGCCGCCGCCGGCGGACACACGATTGCACAGGACGAAGAAACGAGCCCAGTTTTCGGAATCCCCTGTCAGGCAATTCGGACCGGCTGTGTCGACGACGTCGTTCCTTCGACCGAACTTGCCGAGGAGATCATCGCCACATTCGCGGGTGAGACAGATGACTGAGTACTGGACGGACTTCGTACAGGAGAGTCACGAGCGAATCACCCAGTTGAACAACGCGCTGTTGACCCTCGAGCGGAAGCCGAACGACGAGGACGCAGTCGAGAACATCTTCCGCATCGCACACACGCTCAAGGGCAACTGCGGCGCGGCCGGCCTCGAGTCGGCAAGTGACCTCGCACACGCGATAGAGGATCTCCTCGAGGCAGTCCGCGCCGGCAAGATCGACGTCACGTCCGAACTGATGGACGACGTCTTCGACGCCGTCGACGAACTCGAGACGATGGTCGACGAGGTCGATGCCGACGGCGAAATCGAGACGGATCCATCGCCGACGATCCGGACGCTTCGTGATCATCTCGAGACGTCGGTGACGACGTCGGTCGACCCGCCGGGAGACGAGGAGATCCCTTCGATCCTGTCGCGATTCGATCCACCGGAAGACGGGAGCCACGACGCCTATCTCGCCCGGGTCGCGATCACCGAGGCTGACGTCGACGACTCCGCCCCGACGAACGGATCGTTGGTCGTCGACGCGTTGATCGACGCCTTCGATCTGATCGGGACGGTTCCCTCCGCAGAACGCATCACGGATGGGACGTACGGCGGCCAGTTCGACGCGGTGTTCGGCTGTGCCGTCGGTGAGCGTGCGATCGTCTCCGGACTCGAGTCCGTCGAGGAGGTGACGGCCTTCGAAATCCGCGAGGTGAGCGACGAACTCGCCGCCGCATCTCGAGACGACGATCAGAACCTGCCAGCCGAGGCCGGGATGCTCGCCGAAGACGTCGACCGTGCGGACATCTCTTCGGACGAGGCTCGAGATCTTGGCGTCGACGAACTCCTCGACGAGTTCGACGAGTTCGACGACTTAGACGAGAAAATAAAGGAGGTCGAAGCCGACGAGGACCTCGACGTCTTCGACGAGATGGGCGAGGCCGGTTCGTTCGACGACCTGTTCGAACAGGCCGAAGACGCGTCGGGCGAAGCGACCGACGAGTCCCCATCTCGAGCGGAGGATTCTGACTCCGTCGGCGACTCCGCGTCCGACACGGGCGCGGACGAAGAGGTCGAGGACGCCGAAGCCGTCTTCGCGGAGCTCAAAGAAGAGGTCGACACCGTCGGGTTCGACGAGCTTCAAGAGGAACTCGAGGAACTCGAGTTCGACGAGTTCGACGACGAGGAGGAAGTCAGCATGGACGAACTCCTCGGTGACGAGATAGAAGCGGACGACGGCGCCCTCGGCAGTGACGTTCCCGACGACCAACCGGAAGCGGAGTCGGTCGACGCCGAGGTCACGTTCACCGACGAGCACGTCGATGCTGAGCAGGCCAATCCGATCGAGGACGAGCAGGCCGATCCGATCGAGGACGAGCAGGCCGATCCGATCGAGGACGAGCAGGCCGATCCGATCGAGGACGAGACGGCTGGACCCGGCGATAGCGAAGAGGTCGAGCCGTCTCCCGAATCGGTCGCCGAGGCGGGCGGCGAGTGGACGGTACGCGACGATTCCGTCTCGTCGAATGCGACCAGTGAGGACGATCCCCTCGAGGCCGATTCGGTCGACGCCGGCGATTCGAGCGAGGACGCCGAGGCAGACGACGTCGAACCGACGGCGCCGGATTCGGAGCCAGCATCCGTCGCCTCCACACCCAAGCCTGACGAACCCGACGTATCGACCGAAGACGACGACCGAGAGAAATCCAGCGAACCAGCGGATCTGGCGGAATCGGACGACCGATCGGATCTCGAGGAGTCGGACGAATCCGGCGAATCGACGGACGAACCGTCGGACGAGGAGCTCCCGGACGACGAGTTCGGGGACGTCGCCGACTCCTACGAGCCCGAACTCGTCGATGCGGCGGTTTCGTTCGACGACTCCGAGGATATCAGCTCGCCGATCGACTCGTCGGACGACTCGTTCGGCGACGACGATTCGTTTGGCGACAGCGATGGCGATTCGTTCGGTGGTGTCGACAGCGGGTTCAGTCAGGCCGGTGACGACGGCTTCGACGAGGACGACTCGTTCGCCGCCGACGATAGCTTCGGTGAACCGGACGACTCGTTCGCCGCCGACGATAGCTTCGGTGAAATCGAAGATGACGGGTTCGACGAACCTGACGAGGAGTTCTCGGGCGACGACGGCGGCTTTTCGAACGACGGGTTCGACGAGAGCGGGTTCGCAAACGTCGACGAAACCGGTGGCGCCAACCTCGAGGACAACGAGGTCGACAGCTACTCGTCCTCGACGGAGTCCGACGGTTTCGACGACGCTGATAGCGTCGATACGAGCGCTACCCCTGATTCGACGGCCGACGCCGACGATCCAGTCGATCCCCTCGACCTCGTCGACGACACCCAAGATTCCTTCGAGGAGACCTTCGGCGAGGACGCATTCGACGAGGTGGACGACACCGAGTTCGGGGTCGGGATCGACGACGAGTTCCGCTCGTCCGACGACTCGGGAGAGTCGAGTGACGAACCGGACGAAAGCGAAACCGAAGCCGAAAAAGACGTCCCGAGGATCGTCGACGAACCGTCGCTCGAGATTCCGGATATCACGGTTCCGGACCCGTCCGAGGATCCGGACCGGGATCGGGATGGCGACGGGATTCAGTCCGTCCGGATCGACGTCGATCAGATCGACGAACTGATGACGCTCGTCGAGGGGCTGGTCACGAGCCGCGTCCGTCTGCGTCACGAGGTCGAATCCGACCGAGACTTCCAGGCGATCGAGACCGAACTCGACGATTTGGAAGGGCTGACGACGGAGCTTCAGGAGACCGTCATGGACGTCCGGCTCATCCCGCTCGAGACGGTCGTCAACCGACTTCCGCGGATCGTCCGTGACATCGCACGCGAACAGGACAAGGAAGTCGCTTTCGAGATACGCGGCGAGGACGTCGAACTCGATCGGAGCATTCTCGATCGGATTCGCGATCCGCTGATCCACCTGGTCAGAAACGCGATCGATCACGGTATCGAACCGCCGGACGAACGGGAGGCGGTCGGAAAGCCACGCGAGGGACGCGTCGACGTCACTGCGAGCCGATCGCGCAATCGGGTGACGATCACCGTCTCCGACGATGGAAGCGGGCTCGACCCCGACCGACTTCGGTCGGAAGCGATCGAAGCCGGCGTCCTCTCGGACGAGGAAGCTCGAGAGCTCCCCGACGAACGAACGGCCCACCTCATCTTCCAACCGGGGCTTTCGACCGCGAGTGAAGTCACCGACGTCAGCGGTCGCGGCGTCGGCATGGACGTCGTCAAACGGACGATCGAGGATATGGACGGTACGGTCTCGATCGATAGCGAACCCGGAGACGGTACGACCGTCACGATGACGCTTCCCGTCTCGATCGCGATCGACGACGTCCTGTTCGTCCAAAGCGGTGACGAGGAGTTCGGCATTCCGACCGAGGCCGTCCACGACATCGAAACGGCGGATGGAATCGAAACAGCCGGCGACGAACGGGTGTTTCCCGTCGGCGACGAGACGTACCCCGTAATCGATCTCGAGGAGAGCCTCGAGACGCCGGGGAGTCACGCGAACGGCGACGGTGTTGCGGTTCGGATCCGGGACTCAGTTCGTCCGGTCGTCGTTCACTGCGATGAAGTACACGGACAACAGGAGGTCGTCGTCAAGCCCTTCGAAGGGTTCATGAGCGACGTTCCCGGTTTGAGCGGTGCGACCGTCCGTGGCAGAGGTAAAGTCGTCAACATCATAGACGTAACAACACTATGAACGAACACGAACATTCACGGAGTATCCAATGACGTTGATGGTCGACATCCGAAAGTTGAGTTTCATTAACGAAATGGCCAAAGTCGGGACGAACGGCGTCGCCGACAACATGAGCAAGCTGACCGGCGAAAACGCCCAAATGGAGGTGACGAAGACGAACTTCGTCGACGTCGACGATATCGAAACACAGCTCGATCCCGGAAAACGCGTCGGCGTTCGGGTTCGCCTGCTCGATCCTCCCCACGGTCACATCCTCATCCTGTTCCCCGAGGCGAGCGCGAAGAAGATCACGGCGATCATGCTCAGCGACGTCGTCGACGACATGTCCGACGTCTCCGGGAAGATGGCCAGAAGCGCCGTCGAAGAGATGGGGAACATGATGGCGAGTGGCTTCATCGACGGCTGGGCCGACGTGCTCGGGCGGGTGATCGATATCGCCGCCCCACAGCTCGTCTACGCGCCCGGTGGAGACATCGTTACCCGAACGGCCGGCCTCGGGGGCGACGACCTCGCCCTCTTCTTCGACTCGGATCTGACTGTTCCAAGCTATCAGATCGAGGCCGAAATTTACGCGTTTCCCGACCTCGAGGAGTTCGTCGAAATGGTCAACGGTATCGAAGTCCAAACCGCATGAAACTCGACGTCAACGCACTCGGAACGTTCTATCGAATGGCCCGGGAGGGAACGGGACTCGCTGCGGGTCGGTTGACGCACATGACCGGCGTCGAGACCCGGGTCGGAGTGACGAAGTTAAACTTCATGCGCGGCCGGGAGATCCGCCGGGATTTTCAAACCGCAAACGAGAAGGTCGGTGTTCGGGTCGAACTCACCGGCGCGATCGAGGGCTACTCGCTGGTCGTCTTCGATCGCGAGAACGCGATTCGGATCGTCGAAACGCTCCTCGCGGAAGCGGATCCGGATTCCGAACTCGACGTCGGAACCGACGAGTTCGATCGAATGAGTCGGAGTGCAACGACTGAGGTCGGACACATCATGAACAGCGGGTTCATCGACGGCTGGGCCGACGTATTAGAGACCGTCATCGACGTCTCGACGCCCGAGTTCGTCGAAGGCGAGTCCGCGGACCCGTTTTTCGATGGCGTTTCCGGTGCCCCCGGAGACGACGACCTCGCGTTGCTCTTCCAGAGTCGAATCGAGGCCGTCGATACCCAGATCGGCTTCAACCACTACCTGTTCCCGAAACGCGAGTCGATGGGGGCACTGCTAGACCAGCTTCGAACGAGCGAGGGCATCGAGTACGACAAACTCGACGGCTTCGATCGAATGGCCGAACGCGGTGCCGAAGAAGTCGCTAAAACAGCGACGACGCTTACGGGCATCGAAACCAACGTCGAGATCCGCCGGCTGAACTTCGTCTCCCTCGAGACGATTCCCGAACAGGTCCCCGACGAAAAACTGGTGAGCGTCGCCTTCGAGTTCGATGGCGTCCCGAGTGGATACCTAATCTTTCTGTTCGACGAGGAGTCGGCACACGAGATCGTCGACGCGATGGTGCCGTCGTCGGTCGACGAGGACGGGTTCGGAGAGATGGGGACCAGCGCGATCAAGGAACTCGGGAACATCATGGCGAGTGGTTTTCTCGACGGTTGGGCGAACGTCCTCGATACTGCGATCGATCACTCGACCCCCGAGTTCGTCCACGATCTCGGCGCCGCGGCCGTCGATCCCGTCATCGTCAAGCTCGGATCGAACCAGGAGTTCGCGTTCGTCTTCGACACCCTCGTCGTCGCCGACGGTCGGGAGTTCGACTGTGAAGTGTACGCGATCGCGGACGAATCGGATCTCGAGCGTGCTTTGAACGACCTCGACGTCGATCGAATCGAGCAGACGCCGACGACGGCGGAGTTTCAGGAAGTCGATAACGCATGAAGACGTACGGAAGCGAACCGGGCGCGCCGTCTCCGGTCCAGGTCGGTATCTCCGAACTGGCCGTCAGCGACGGCGACGACACACTCAAATCCTACGGACTGGGGTCGTGTCTCGCGATCGCGTTGTACGATCCCGACGACGAAATCGGCGGGCTCGCACACGCGATGTTGCCCGACGGAGACGCGGCCGAAAACAGCGACAGAAAACCCGGCAAGTACGCTGATACCGCGATCAGGGCACTCCTTCGCCGGATGGTCGAACGGGGTGCGAGCTACACCTCCGTCGAAGCGAAGATCGCAGGCGGCAGTGATATGTTCGAGTTCGATAGCTTCGGCGAGGGTGTCGGACAACGAAACGTCGACGCCGCCAGGGAGGAACTCGAGAAACTCGGCGTCCCACTCGTCGCGGAGGACGTCGGCGGTGGCCACGGACGAACCGTCGAGTTTACCCCCGGGACGGGACGACTCCTCGTCAAGACGTCCGACGAGGAGGAAAACGGAGTGACGGAGTTGTGAGCGAGGACGCACTGAAGGATCTTCTCGCGTTCGTCGAAGACGAGCTCGCGTTCGCGACGAGTCACTACAACGACAGCTACCTCGACCGGCGCGTCTCCTCTCGGATGCGTCGAACGCGGTCTGAGACGTACGGAGAGTACTTCGAGTTGCTCCGCGGAGACCCCGACGAACAGACGGCGCTTCTCGAGGCGATGAGCATCAACGTTACGGGATTTTTCAGAAACCCGGACGTCTGGGCGGGGATTCGAACCGTCCTCAGAAACGTCGCCGGATCCAACGACGAAATCCGTATCTGGAGTGCCCCGTGTGCCGACGGCCGTGAACCGTACTCACTCTCGATGCTGGTGCGTGACGATCCCGAGATCGACGCGTCGAGCGTTCGAATTCTCGGGACGGACATCAGCGAACCGGCCCTCGAGACGGCTCGACGCGGCGTCTACACCGAATCACGGACGGTCGACGTCCGGGAACAACTCGAGTTTCTCGACGAGTACGACCGGTACGTCGACGTCGGTGACGACAGCACGTACCGGATTCGCGAGGAAACGAAACGAAACGTCACGTTCGAACGCCACGACCTGATCAACGACGATGCGAAATCGGGATTCGACCTGATCGTCTGTCGCAACCTGTTCATCTACATCGACAACGAGTACAAACAGCCCATGCTCGAAACTATCGCCCGGTCACTCCGGCCGAACGGCTACCTCGTCATCGGCAAGGCCGAGACGATTCCACCGAACCTGAACTCGGCGTTCGCCGTCCGCGATGCACGGCTTCGGATCTATCAGCGGGAACCAACGCCCGACTCGTCCGCTGGCCGCGCCGATCCGGACGCGAGTCGCTGAGCGCGGTCCTCTCTTTCCGTGAATTACGACCGACCATTACATGATCGTCGGCCAACTATCGACGGACGATGACCGGCCCGGACCTTCGTTCGTACGTCGTTCGCTCGCGGACGGTGATCGACGCTTCGGCGCCGACGACCGAACGCGAAACGCGAACCTGGATCGTCGAACCCTTCCTCGAGACGCTCGGCTGGGAGCTGAGTCGAGAGTCGACGACGGACGTCAGTATCGAGGACGTTCGGATCGAGTACGTCCTCTCGGCCGACTCGATTCCGGCCGTGTTCGTCGCCGTCGAACCCTACGACGTGTCACTCGAGGAGTCTCGAGCACGGGAACTTCTCGAGGCGATGTCGTGGACCGGCGTCGACAGGACCATCTACACGAACGGACGCGAGTTCTTCTTGCTCGCGGGGACGACCGATGTCGACCGACTCGCCTGTCGGCTCCCGTCGTTAGCCGACCACGAATCGTCGCTCGCACACTTTTCGAGGGACGTCTCCAGCCGACGCTTCGAGCGCCACTCGCGCGAGTACGTCGCCAGACAACTCGCACTCGAGCGCGACGCGCTCACCGAATCGATCGTCGATCAGTTGACGTCGGCGATCGGAAGCGGCGAAGCTTACGACGGGGAGTTTAGGTCCGCGACCGAACGGTTTCTCGACCGCCTCGTCGTCTCGTTTTCCGGCGACGAGCACGATCAGTTCGATCCCGACCCCGAGGACGTCTCGTTGCGATTTCGCGAACCGATGGCCTCGAGTGACGGTCACGCCTCGATCGACGGTCACCTGCCACGAGAAACGGAATCCGAACGAGACGAATCCTCCGGCGTGGATTCGCCGGCATCGACGAGAGATCTGCCGGACGACGGCGGAGACCAGTACGTCGAGACGGACTCCGATACCGATGCGGACGACCGCGCCGATATCGAGTCAGACGAGAACGAGGGTACCGGCGACGAGGCGGCGACTGCATCAGGTGACGGCGAATACGTCGCCCGATTTTTCAACGAGCGAGGGTCGATCGGTGCGATCGGCCACTCCCGATCCGACCAGGCGCTCGTCCACGCGGCGGAGTACCTCTTCGAGCGTGGACTCTACGGAATCAGGCTTCCCTGGGGCCCCGACGGCGATAGCACCGTCGTCAACGACGAGCCTCGGCGCGAGGACGGCACGCCGATGGACGCCCACCGACAGCTCTCGAACGGACTCTATCTCGAGACGAACGGCGACCGCGAAGACCACGCCGCCCGCGTCGAAGCGCTCACCGCTCGAGCGGGCCTGCGTGTGCTGTTGACCGGCGACTGGGATCAGTCGTCGTCAGGCGACTCGTAGTCGATATCGATCTCGACGACGTCGATGGAGACTCGTTCGGCGTCACACTCCCAGTGACTTTCGGAATCGTCCCAGTGTTCGTCGTTCTCGAGGTACATCTGCCAGCCGTCCGCGTACGGACCACCGTCCACTTCGATTTCGACGGAATCGACGTCGTCGTTGTCCTCGTCGAAATATTCTCTCGTGCTGTCTCGGTGTTCCATCTCGAACTCGGTCGGTTGGGCGCTCTGGATCGATCGGCCGTCGTCTTCGATTTTCACGAGCGAGATCATCGCCGTCTCCTCTCGGCAGGTAAACATCGGATCGGAGATCACGGCGCTCGAGCCGTCACTTTCGCGGAAGACACCGCCACCGACGTACGCGATCGTTTCGGAGGCGTCACCGCTATCGTAGACGAACGCGCCGAGATCGTCGGAGCCGTATTCGTCGTTCCACGACCACAGTTCGCCGCCGGAGTTGTCCCGGACCGTAACGTCGAGATTCGTCCCTTCCTCACCCGGTGAGATCGTCCCGCCTCTGACCCTGACGTCACCCGATCGGTGTGTCACGGCGTCACTTCGCACGAACTCGTTGCCGTTGTCGGCGAACGTATCGACGGCACGTTCAGCGTTTGCGAGCCGTTCGTTCTCGTGATAGTCCTCGATCGCCTGAAAGCCAACGAGTCCGACGAGAACGACGGACGTGAGGACGATCGCGAAGATCAAGATGAAGCTGAGTAACTCGCTCACCCCACGTTCGTCGTGAGGGCGCCCGTGGTCTCCTCTCGGCGTATTTCGGATCATTGGAGGCGGATCGTATCGTCGCTCTGGTCGTATCCGATCTCGATGGTGCCGGACGATGCCGAACTATCGTGGTCGATATCCAGATCAGCCGGCAACGGGACCAATACTTGCGTCCCGCCGCCGCCAGTCGTCAGGTTGAGACACTGTACCTCGTCGTTCAACAGCGGATCACCCTCACAGTTGTCCGATGGGTGGACGCGATACGTCGATCCCGCGACGGTTCGTGGGTGATCCGTGGTGATGTTCACCGCGTTCCCGTCGTCGGCCAACCGATCCACGTGTGCGATTTCGCCCGCCAACCGCTCGCCGATCGTCTCGAGGGACTGCTCTGTACTCCGTTCGGTCTGTGCCTCGAGCATCGCCCCCGAACTCAGGAATAGCCCGGCGATGAGAATCGTCGTCATCGCCATCGTGAGGACGTGCGTAATGGCACTCGAGAGGGCACGTTCATCATCGTGCCTTTTCATAGTGAACCCCCATAGAGATCAACTGTCGATGTTCTGTTTATTACAGCATCGTTCGACTCGTACGTGTAGACTACATGGAGTGTCGCCGGAAGCTCTTCGCCTTCTTCAATCTCACCGATACCAACAAGATCGTATTCTATTTGCCCATTTCTATCAGTTATTCTGATTTCCTCATACTCTTCGTCAGGGTCAATCACGGCCATGTCTTCACAATCAGATGGATTTACAGGATCTGTCTCACCAGAGACAAAATTCACTTCTTTGATATCGCTACAGTCGTTTCCATCTGCAGTAACATTGAACGTGTCAGAGTGTCCTGGGCCATCGTGTTCCATTTCGATTTCTATCGTAGTACCATCTGATTTTTCCACCTCGAAAGTGGTACCATCGACACTTTGTGGTGAGGATTCGTCTAACCCAATCTTAAAATAAAAAATCCGTTCACCATCATACAGTATCTCCTCAGGATTGCCGGTGAAATCTTGCGGATAAGTAATATCAGTTACTGCACCGAGATCTCCCTCAGTAGCATCAGTATCGAGAGTTGCATGGGTGATTTCCACTCGTTCACTGCTGGTGATAGTATTGTATAACTTTTGGTGGTTATTCAGCGTCTCTTCCCATTCTCCTTCATCCCGCAATATTTCGTCGATATCGTCTTCACTGTCTATGGCTCCGGCTAACCCATCCGGACCGAGATCCTCTTTGGCAATTTCCTGTAACGCTTGCTCGACTTCGTACTCGGCAACTTCTGCATCAGTTGCACTTTGTCCCGTCGAACTCGAGGACAGTTCCTCCGTATGAACGAGCCCGTTGAACGCGACGATCGTCGCGAGGATGACGAACGCGATGACGATCCCACCGATCAGGATCATCTGTCCCCGGTCACGAGAGTCAGTCCTCACCATGACGTCACTCGCACCTCCACGACGTTGTGGATCGGTTCCGTATCCGTATCTGGATCCGCTTCCAGTAGTATCTCACTCTCCGTGACGTTATGTTCGGTATCGACGACGGTTCCGTTCTCGATTGTGGTCATGTTCTGGTCCTCGTGTATCGTTACTATGTAACTCGCAGTCACGGCACCCGGATCGTCGGACGTGTACGTGTCCTCTTTGACGTACGTCTGGTTTCTCACGCTCTCGTTTTGATAGACGAACTCGATCGTGTAATCATCGCCAATCCCCGACCCCGAAAACTCTTCTTCGAGGACTTCAGTTAAAGCAAACGGGTACTCGCCGCTCTCGTTCTCGTCCTCGAAGTGTTCGTTCTCGAGGTATCCGTTCTGCGCCCAGTACAGAACCATCGACGAGAGGTTTCCTTCCTCGGCGTGTGCCGAGACGACGAGCCCGTCCTGTAGTTGTTGCTGGTGTTGTGCCTGAGCCGTCCGGTCGACTGCACCACCCGTTCCCGGCGCGATCACCACCGATTGCATCGCGAACAACAGTGCGAACAGTACGATCGCGGCCGCGGCGAACCCCTCGAGGGTGTACATCTGTCCGCGATCGCCTTCGTCGTCTCGTGATCGTCGTTTCCCGTTCATGTTACCACATCCGTACCTCGAGTCTCACTGGGGTTCCGTCGTAGTCCTCTTCGATGTATTCGACTGTGACGATTCGATTGATCTGTACCGCGGATTGATTGCCGTACCGATCACCAAATGCCAGTGGTTCGTCCTGATGTCGAGTCGAATCAGGTTCGTCGTTCGTTCGAAGCGGTCCGTCGTCGGACGTTGCATTCAGCGCCCGAACCGTGACGTTCACACGATCGAACCGATCGCCACCGTCCGTCTCTCGCAGCCCGAATTCCTCGTGTAAGTCGTCGTAGTTGTCGTCGTAGTCGATAATGGCGGTTCCGTCGAGTTCGTTCGGTGTCTCCGTCTCCGTCTCGCTCACGATCGTCGACGCGACTCGATCACCCTGTGCGAGATCCCCTCCGTCGAGCGATCCCGTCGGGGTTGCGATGAAGTTCGGGACCGTCATGAAGACGAACGCGACGGCGAGGACGAACAGCCCCAGTCCGACGACGAAATCCTGTGTCGTCTGTCCGCGTTCGTCGAGTCCGACCGAAACGGTTCGTGATCGCTTTCGACTCATCTCAAGCCACCATCGACCAGCCAAATAGCGCCACAGTCGACAGGATGACCACGTACTTCAACCCGCTCATGAGGTCCGCGTTCCGGATGTATCCACAGATGAATCCGGACATGATCCCCTGAAGCGTGATCGCGTGGAAGAACAACACCGACAGCATTCGAACGTCGACGTTCTCGCTTAGGTCCGCGTCCGCGAGTTCGCCGTCGCCGCCGGATGCACCGCCGTTACCGGTCTCGAGACCGGCCATCGTATCGATAAACTGTGTCTTGAGGATCGCGATCACGGCGAGAACCGTAATGAACGTCATGATGATGATGACGACCTGCATCCGGGTTCGGGAGCGTCGCTCACGCTCTAGATCGTCGTGGTTCTCGCTGGCCTGTGCGGCCGTCCGGAGCACGTCGGATATCTGGTTCGATGCCTCCTGTGCTTCGGTGATGAGCCGGGTCGTTCGGGCGAGTCTCGGGATGTGGTACTTGTTGTTGAACTCGATGAGCGACTCCTTTAGGCTCATTCCGTAGTTGACCTTCGCGTGCATCATCTCGAACTCCTGGGCCAGCTTTCCGCTGGTCGTATCCGAGACGGTCTTGAGCGACTCGAGGAGGGTTAGCCCGGTGTCGTTCGAACTCGAGAGCTTTCGAAGGTCCTCCGAGAGTTGACTGACGACCGCGTTTCGATGTCTGAGGTTCCACTCACTGAAAATCGCGAGTGGGATCGCCATGACGTACATGGGGATGTAGACGTAGATGACAGTTCCCCAGATCGGGTGATCTAACATCCCGCCGTGACCGCTCCAGGTCGTGGGTGCGGATCCGATAACGACCGCGACGGCGATGATCGCGATCGAAATGGGGGCAGTCAACGTGAGCGTATAGATCGGATTGTCACGGAAGAAGATGTGTGGCCGTCGCAAGACGTTCACCGTCTCGTGTGCGCCTTCCCGGTTTTTGATTCGGTCGAAGACGCTTCGCTCGCCGGTGAACTGGTTGACCAGACCGAGTTTGAGCACGCCCTGGTCGCGCGGATCCTGTACGCGACGACCGGTACCACTCATCGTCAGGTAGCCGTCGCCGGGTTCGTCGTGTTTGACCGTCGAGACGAGGACGATAAACGCGACGCCGATTAGCGGAATCAGCGCGTAGACGGTCATAAAGAGCAGACTATCCGCCACGTCGGCCTGCGGAATCATCTGCATGACGACCATGATGATGATCAACAGCAACGGGAACAGCGAGAGCGTCATGTACATCTCCCCGAACAGTTCGAGGGTCTCCAGCGTGATCTCCTGTTCCTGTTTGGCGGTCCGCATGTGTTTTTCCTTCTTGTCCTCGAGGAAACTCTGCATATCACCGCCGCTGTTGACGATCGAGAGCATGTCCGTCAGAAACTGAGAGAGTTCGTCGCTCGGCGTCTCGATCGCTTGCTTTCGGATAGCACTCCGGTAGTCGACCCCGAAGTAGTCCGTCTCTTTGACGATGCTCTGGAACTCCTTTGACACCTCTCCGTACGTGTCGTCGGCTTCGGCCATCGCCTCGATGATCTCGAGTTGGTTGAGCCCGCCGACCGACAGGGCGTACATAAACGAGACCGAGTCGGTGAGCAACATGTTGATCTCGCGTTTGCGATTCGAGACGCGCGAGTAGGGGATAGCGACGAGCGAGCCGAACCCGAGGACGAACCCGATCGTCCCGAACACGAGTCCCATGATGATCACGAGCGCGGGGGCCCGAAGCAGCTCGATGATCGCGAGTGCGGTCTCGTTTCCGACCGGAATACCGATGAGGTAGTCGACCTGGACCAGCCCCGTTCCGAAGATGCCCCAACCGAGGACCAGCCCGATCAGCCAGAGGGCGAATCCCGAAATGACACCGATGCCGAGCGCTCGCGAGAGGTAGAGCTCGACGGTATCGCTCATCCGTGCCTGCGCGAGTTTGGTCTCGACGTCGGAGACGAATTCGCTGTTTTCGTCGAAGAGACGGCGGTACAGCGGGAAGAAAGCATCGCCGAGCGTATCCGTACCCGCAGAGAGGCCGCCGCTCCCACCGACCCCGTCGTCGGTCTGAAGACTCATGTGTCGGTCTCCCCATCACCGTCGTTGGTCTCGTCGCTCTCGCCGTCGAACAGTGACTCGTCATCGCCTGATTGGTCGCCGAACAGGGACCCGCTGTCGTCGTCGCCGCCGTCGTCGCCGTCGTCTCTGAACGGAGAGTTCGGATGCGTTCCGAAGATCGATTCGGAGTCGTCTTCGGCCGTGACGTTGTGACCGTCCGCCTCCGTCGGCTCGGGTTCGGTCGCGGGGGTGTCCTCGAGTTCTCCGCTGAAGTCTGCCGAGGTCTTCTCGCCGTCTCGCTCGGGGTCGAACACCGCGTCGAGTTTCCCATCCGGAAACACCGGGTCGTTCTTGGCGCCTTCCCCGTCCTCAGTCTCGGAAGGAACACTGCTCCGTCCATCCATCGATTCCAACGTTTCGTCCATGTCGTCGAACAGCCCACCCAGCGTCTCGTCGTCCGGAACCTCCGTTCCACCTGCGGTATCCGCAGTCACCGGCTTCGTTTCGTCCGATTCCCAACTCGGTGAATCCGACCCCGGCGCGTCGGTGGCTTCTGTCCCCTCGGTCGTCTCCGCTCCCGCGGCTCGCGTCGGTCGTTCGCCGGCGGACTGATCTGTTGTCTGATCGACCGGCTCGAGTTCTTCGGTGTCCGCCGGCGTCCCGAAGTCGTCCTCGTCGCCGAACCACTCGGGTTCGTCGTCATCGTCGACGTCGCCACTCGAGTCGGACGCCGAATCGTCGTCCTCGAACGTCCACTCCGCCTCGTCGAGTCCGCTCGTAAAGTCGAACTCGTCGTCCGGATCGACTTCGACCGTCTCCTCGGCTTCGACGTCGCCGAGTGCGCTCGCGAGTCCGCTCGGTACTTTGCCGCGGTACTCGTCGAACAACGACTCCTCGGCTCGTTCCAGGATGTCCATCGAGAGGTTGTACGTCTCGTTCGTCGCTCCCGGCCGCGGAACCTGTTCCTCTTTCGCCTGGTCGACGTCGATCAGCACGCTTTCCATCTCTCGGAGGTCGTTCAGGCTGTCCTCGAGTTGGCCGTTGGCGATAAGCGTGAGGATCGTGTCGGGATCGTTGATGAACGCCTGGGCGGTCGCCGCAACCTCGGCGTACGTGTTCAACTCGTTTTTGATGAGGTACGCGAGGATCACTTCGCGCTTGAACAGCTCTTCCTGGAGTTTCTCCGTACTCCATCCGCGGTCGAACTGGATCTCCTCTAAGGTGTTCGAATCACCCATCTTGAGGAACTCGTCGGTCTCGGCCTGCCACTGGTAGACGTCCTGAACGTTGATCTCGTCGTGTTCGGCCTCGTAGTGGTTGATCTCGGTGAGCGATTTGTTTCGACGAACCTTCGTCCCCTGAACCCGCGTTTGCGTCTGGATCGAGACCAGATCGAGCGCGGTGAACATCGTCTTCGAGACGTTGATCGGATCCGTCGTGAACCGTTTTAACACCTCGTCGACGGAGTCGGCGTGGAAGGTGGTGTACGTGGTGTGACC
The DNA here is from genome assembly GCF_041205745.1 of Natrarchaeobius versutus. Classification (NCBI taxonomy): domain Archaea; kingdom Methanobacteriati; phylum Methanobacteriota; class Halobacteria; order Halobacteriales; family Natrialbaceae; genus Natrarchaeobius; species Natrarchaeobius versutus. The sequence goes on from NZ_JBGFCC010000001.1 coordinate 311,801, forward strand.
GGTCGACATCACCTGAAACAGCGTTCGGCCTTCCTCACCACGGATCTCACCCATGACGATGTAGTCGGGTCGCTGTCGGAGCGCGGCCTCGAGGAGGTCGAACTCGTCGACGTCACCCTGTGCGTCGTCGTTGAACGAGGGGCGAGTGACGCTGGCGATCCAGTTGCGCTGTGGGAGTTCGACCTCGCGGGTGTCCTCGATGGAGACGATTTTCGCGTCACTTGGAATAAAGAGCGAGATGGCGTTCAGCGACGTGGTCTTCCCGGATGCGGTACCACCGGCGAAGATCAGGCTTTTGTGATTCTCGATCGCCAACCAGAGAAACGCCATCTCGTCCAAACTGAACGTATTCCAGTTGATGAGGTCGATCGGGGTGAACGGAACGTCCTTGAACTGACGGATGGTGTAGTTGGTTCCGTGGTCGGAAACCTCCTTGCCGAGAGTCAGCTGCGCACGCGATCCGTCCGGGAGTGTCGCGTCGACCTGTGGCAGTCGTTTGCTGATCCCTTTCCCGGATCGCTGGGCGAGTTTGACGACGAAGTCGTCGAGTTCGTCCTCGCCGTGATAGATGTTCGAGATGATCTGTTCGTACTCCGAGTGGTAGACGAACACCGGCGAGTTGTAGCCGTCACAGGAGATGTCCTCGACGTTGATGTCGTGTTTGATTCCGTCGATCCGTTCGTATCCGATGAAATCACGTTTGAGCAGGTACAGCAGTTTTTCGACCTGGTACTCGTTTAGCGTATCCGGATCTTCGTCGAGGATGAGCGGCTCCGGTCGAACCTCGATCCCGTCGAGATCGTCCGGTTGCGAATCCATCTCTTCGTCACTCGAGAGCGCCGACTGAAGCGACGCGAGAAAGCCCGATTTCGTGTTTCCGCTTACCTTCTCGAAGAGATCGTACCGCGTCAGCAGCCGTCTCGTCTTCGATGACTGTTCGACGCCCTTCCTCGCTCGCTTTCTCCTTGATCCCTTCCTCGGAGTATTTGATCGCCCGCCGGAGTTTGCCGGTGAGAAACTCCTTGAGTTCCAGTTCGATCTCGTTTAGATACGGCTCGATGACGTAGTACTTTTTCTCGTTTTCCCGCTCGGAGTGGAAGATGATGACCCAAGCGTAGGGTTTGTTCACCCAGTAGCGCTCGATCTCCTTGAAGTGGCTTTTCTTCTCGAGTGGCACTGCCTTCTCGAGGTCGTACCGGTTGGTGACGGTCGTGTTTCCGGCATCGGTCGAGAAGAACTCGTCCTCGTCGATCTCCTCTTGGACGGAGACCGTCCGTTCCTCGACGACCTCGTCTAGGGCCATCGCGATGTCGTCACCGAGTGAGAGCTGTTCTTCGACGCGGTCGGGATCGAACCCGAGCGCCTCCTCTCCGTCGAACGGGACTATCTCCCCGTTGCTGTCGCGTGGCCGACTGCCGTTTTCGTCGTAGTAGTTCTCCCACTTGTAGTGTTCCCACGACCAGACGTCCTTGACGACCGGCGTCGTCTCGGGATCACAGTGCTCGAGAAAGTGGTCGTGGAGGCGTTCGGATTTGGTCCCACAGATTGGGAGAATCTGTTCGGGAACGTCGTCCGGTTGAAACCCGAGATACGCCTCGGGATCGAACGCGACGCGGTCCCAGTCGTCGGCACGCGGCACTGCTCCGGTGCCTTCGTCGGTATCCAGTCCGAGTTGATCGCTGGGATCTCTGGAACCGGCCCCCGAATACAGCGTCGAAACTTCGTCGCCGTATCCGTACTCCTCCATGAAGTCAGCCCACGTATACTCGCCAACCCGAACGTGTGAGTCCACGCTCGGATCCGATCGTTCCCCCGACGCGGAATCGGATGCCTTGCCCTCGGAAAATTCCCCGGCATCCGATTGGTCGGCCTCGTCAATAGCCATTGGTACCATCCAAACCCCCACCCTTCAAAAAATTCATGTGCCCATTATCACCCATGATAATTAGATTGTCTTTTTGTTTTATCGAGAACTACCGCAATTGTATTTCGTCTCCTCGGTATTGTCTGAACGAATGTCCCACCAACAACCAATATCTTAGATAATTCCCTCTTCAATGGTCAAAAATACATATCTCAGAGTGCTAAAATTCACGACCCCACAATTGTTGTTCAATTGTAACGTTGGGCGGCCGAACGTGATACGGGAGCCGGGACCGGAAGCCGTGTTCCAGGCACTAGTGATATGAATTCTATATAAAAGGTAAGAATTTATTAAACCAAATTAAAATATAATAGCGAACAAATCCAACGGCCGGTCAGTGAGAATGCATCGAACTGGTTTCGTCCGTCGGCTCTGACGATTCGTCCGTCGACTCTGGCAATTCCCTCGCCGTTTCTCCCGATCGATCGGCGACGCTGGCGGCGAAGTGACAGCTCGACACCGCGTCTCCGACCCGCTCGAGTGATGGCTTGTCGGTCTTACAGGCCGGTTCGGCCATCGGACATCGCGTGTGAAAGACACAGCCGTCCGGCTTGTCGATCGCGCTGGGGACACCCCCCTCGAGCGGCCGTGCTCGTTGCGTGCCGTCGATGGTGGGAATCGCGTCGATTAGCGCCTCTGTGTAGGGGTGTGCGGGTCGGTCGAACAGTGTCTCCGCCGGCCCCCGTTCCATCACCCGACCGAGGTACATGACGACCACGCGATCGGCGACGTGATGGACCGTCTCGAGATCGTGGGAGATGACGACGTACGCGACGTCCAGACGATCCTGGATGTCGGCGAGGAGATTGAGGATCTTCGCCTGGATCGAGACGTCGAGCGCGCTGACCGGCTCGTCGAGGATCACGACCCGCGGTTCGAGTGCGATCGCCCTGGCGATCGCGACGCGCTGGAGTTGCCCACCCGACAGCTGATGGGGCCGCCTGTCGGCGCAGTCGGCTCCGAGGTCGACGAGATCGAGCAGTTCCGAGACCCGTCGGTTCCGTCGCGTCTCGTCCCACCCGCTCTCGTAAAGCGGTTCACCGATCGCCTCGCGGACCCGTAGACGGGGATTGATACTCGAGCGCGGATCCTGGAAGACGACGCCGACGTCGGTCAGCTGTTCGGCCGTCCGCTGGTCGACGGTGCCGACGCGTTCGCCGTCGATTCTAACCTCCCCACGCGTCGGTTCACAGAGTCCGGTGAGAACGCGGGCAAGCGTCGACTTTCCGCTGCCGCTCTCGCCGACGATCCCGACCGTTTCGCCGGGGTGGACGGCGAGGTCGACGTCTTCGACGGCGTGTAATCGTCGGCGATCGCCGAGCAACCGTTCCAGTCGCGAGTCGCTTACGTCGAACGCTTTCGAGACGCCCCGAAGTTCGACGATCGCTTTCCCACTCGAGCCGTCGAACGAAACCGATTCCGACGGATCGGCGGTCGGCACGTTGAGGTCGCCGGCCGATCGATCCGACCCCCGTCGAACCGACTCGAGTTCTGCACACGCGACGCGGTGATCGTCGGCGGGTTCGACGACCGGGGGATCAGCCGTTCGACAGGTATCCGTCGCGTACTCACAGCGCGAGGCGAACGGACAGCCGGGTTCTCGACCGAATCGCTCGGGAACCCTGCCGTCGATCGTCGACAACCGCGCCCCGTCTCGGTTCGACCGCCCCAGACACGAGAGTAGCCCGCGTGTGTAGGGGTGTTCGGGGCCGCTCAGGACGCGGTCGGTCGGTCCTGCCTCCATCACCTCGCCGCCGTAGAGGACGACCACGCGATCGCAGGTTTCCGCGACGACACCGAGATCGTGGGTGATCAACAGAACTGACGTCCCGAGATCGTCGCTCAGCCGACGGATCCGATCCAGAATCTGGGCCTGGGTCGTCGTATCGAGCGCCGTCGTCGGTTCGTCAGCGATCAGGAGATCGGGCTCGGTAGCGAGTGCGATGGCGAGCATCGCGCGCTGGCGCATCCCGCCGGAGAACTCGTGGGGGTACTCGTCGACCCGGTCGGCGGGATCGGCGATACCGACCTGTTCCATCAGCTCGATCGCCCGGCGTCGGTGATCGTCCCACGTCGATCGCGACCGAAACGGGGGGATCCCGAGAAACTCGAGCAGTGACTGATCCAGCGGGGACTCGTGAACCTGGAGGGACTCGGCGATCTGTTCGCCGACACTGAACACGGGGTTCAGCGTGGTGTTCGGGTCCTGAAACACCATCGACATCGCCGTTCCCCTGAGTCGACGCCTGGTCGCCTGGCTCGCAGTCGTGAGTTCGGTCCCGTCGTAGGTAATCGATCCGTCGACGATCTCCCCCGGCGAGTGAAGGCCGATGACCGAACGGGCCGTCACCGACTTTCCGCTCCCGCTCTCGCCGACCAGACCGACGACTTCGCCGCGACCGACCGAAAAGGACGCGCCGTCGACGGCGTACACTGGGCCTCGAGGTGTCCGGAAGCGAGTGTGGAGATTATCGACCGTGAGGAGTGGGTTGCCTGCCATCGTCACACCTCCTCCAGTCGACTCTGTTGTCGCGGGTCGAGCATATCGCGGAGGCCGTCACCGAGCAGGTTGAAGCCGAGGACGGTGAGCATGATCGCGATACCCGGGGCGTTGACGATCCACCACGCGCGTCGGAGGTGATCGCGTCCGCCAGCGAGCATCGTGCCCCACTCAGGCGTCGGCGGCTGGGCACCGAGCCCGATGAACGACAATCCGGCGGTCGCGAGGACGACGGTGCCGAGGTTCAACGTTGCGAGGACGATCACCGGATTGGCGACCTTCGGAAGGAGGTGTCGGGTCGCAATCCGGCGAGGCGGCGTTCCCAGCAGTCGCGACGCGTCGACGTACTCGCGCTCTTTGACCGAGAGGACGGTTCCGCGCACTACGCGTGCGTACGTCGCCCACCCGACGACCGCGAGCGCGATCATGACGTTCCGGAGGCTCGGGCCGAGAATGCCAGCGACGACGAGAGCAAGAACCAACCCCGGAAACGCGAGTTGCACGTCGACCAGACGCATCAACAGTTCGTCGACCCAGCCGCCGGCGTATCCCGAGACGATGCCGATAGCCGTTCCGATCGCGACGCGAATCGCCGTCACGAGGAGCGCGATACCGAGCGAGATTCGCGCACCGTAGACCAACCGCGTCAGGACGTCACGACCGAGTTGATCGGTCCCCAACGGGTGGGCCAACGACGGGGGATGCAACCGGTTCGCGAGATCCTGTGCGGTCGGATCGTACGGGACGAGCAACGGCCCGACGACGGCGACGGCGGTGAGGCCGACGACGATCGTCGCACCGGCGAGCGTAAACGGATTTCCGCGGAGTTCCGCGAGTAGCTGTGCGACGATCGTTCGCCGGTGTGTTGCGGTTCGATCACGGATCGCGTCGGCCGAACTCACGCGGTTTCACCCCCGAGACGAATCCGCGGATCGACGTAACGATACGAGAGGTCGACAGCCAGGTTCGTGAGAACGAATCCGACCGCAGTCACGAGGACGACGCCCTGGACGACCGGATAGTCCCGAGCGAAGATGGCGTCGACGAGGAGCGTCCCGAGCCCGGGTCGCTGGAAGACGATCTCCACGACGACTGCACCGTTCAACACGAAACCGAACTGGAGACCGACGACCGTGATGACCGGTATCAACGCGTTTCGAAGGGCGTGTTTGTAGATCACGATCCGCTCCGTCAACCCCTTCGAGCGCGCCGCGTCGACGTACTCCGTTTCGATCACCTCGAGCATCGACGTGCGAACGAGGCGGGTAACGATCGCGGCCATCCCAGTTCCGAGCGTTACCGCCGGGAGGACGAGGTGGCGGAGTCCGCCGCTTCCGGCGACCGGAAAGACGCCGAGGTGCAACGAGAAGACGATGATGAGCAGATAGCCGAGCCAGAAATTCGGCATCGAAACGCCAAGCAAGGCCGTCAACTGGCTTCCGGCGTCGATCAGCTCCCCCTGGTGGATCGCGCTCACAACGCCAGCCGGCACTGCCACTGCGAGCGCGACGATCATCGAGGCGACGGCGAGTTCGATCGTCGCGGGGAGATGCTGGACGATCATCGCCCCGACGTCTCTGCCGCTGTAGTAGGACTGTCCGAGGTCTCCGCGGAGCACGTCGCTGATCCAACTCAGATACTGGATCGGGAACGGTTCGTTCAGTCCGTGTTCCTCGCGAAAGGCGTCGATCGCCGCCTGTGACGGTTGCTGGTCGGTCTGTTGGATCAGGATCGTCTCCGCCGGATCGCCCGGCGTGAGATAGATCAATCCGAACGTAAGCAGTGACACTCCCCAAAGAACGACCGTCGCCGTCAGAGACCGATAGAGCAGATACGACCCCTTCGTCACGACGACGTCCCCTCCACCGATAGTTTCGAGAGCTCGAGGCCAACGTCGTCGAACGCCGACCGCATCGCCTTCGAGAGGACATTCCGTCGCGTGTTTGACTCTTTCACTGTATTCCCTCCGTCGATCCAAACGCCGCCGGATCGCCGTACTCGTCGGCAGTCCCCCAGCCCGCGCCTCCCCGCTCGCAGGTGATTATCGCGGCCGGTATGGTAAACCGGTAGTACCAGCGGCCATCGTCTCGCTCGAGCCAGGGCGACAGCGCATCGGCGTACGCCTGCGGGTCGTCCACCGAGTCCCCGAGCAAGTCCGTGACCAAGCCCGATCGCGTCTCGTGGCGCCGTTCACGCGTTTTCTCGACGATTCGGACCGTCGGATACACGCCCCGATCGGCCAACAGTCCGCAGTAGTAGGCGTGACGCGGCGGCGGGGACGGGAGTTCATCGCCATCGGCGATCGCGATCCGGCGGTGAGGCGGGACGGCCCCGGGGCTGTCGACGAGGACGAACCCGCAGTCTGCCGTCGCGAGGATCCGCTCCAGACAGGCCTCGATGTCGGGTTGGCGGTACAGCGACCAACCGGCGACGACCACGTCGTGAGAGTCGACGTCCGCGCGTTCCCAGGCGTTGGCAACGACGTCGACGCGATCCTCGAAACCGGCGTCGGCGAGGTTCGACGCGAGTTTTTCCCGCATCGCCGGCGAATCTTCGACGGCCGTCACTCGATCGGCGAGTCGGGCGAGTTCCCGTGTGTATCGGCCGGTTCCGGGACCGATCTCGAGGACGCTCCCCCCGTCGGAAAGCATCGACTCGAGGATCGGGACCCCGACGGGATCGCCGACGAACCGTCGCTCGTATGATTCCGCGTGGGACTCCCAGAAGGACCGTTCGGAAGCCTCCTCTGACCAGCGATTGCGTGGATCGTCGATGATCGTTTCCCAAGCGCCCGCAAAATCGACTGGACCGCTCGTCGTGGCCGCTGCCGGGACCCGTCGTTTCTCACTCGTCACCGGCCAACACCAGTTCCTTCACGCCGGTCTTTACGGCCGGAACGACCGCTCGAGTGTCGGTCGACTTCCCGTCCGAACGCGCTCGATTTCCGTGGTCACACCCGTCGACACGTCCGGCGTTTCGGTCGCGAGACGGTGTCCCCCGTTTCGAACGTATAAATCGCATTCGTCTTAGTAAGATACTGGAGTAAGTTAATAAATATTGCTAAGCTGTCTAAATTCGTTAGCTCCCGTCTCGAGCGATCGGCAACTGATACCGTTCCTCGGTCGAACCGTTCGACGGGTTCGACAACCGACAGTGGCCACACGAACCGAACTCCCGAGGACGGAGAGTACGATCACGACGGCCGAGGACGGATACCGGCAGAGAGCGTCAGTATCGAACGTCGCGCAGATCCACGTCGTACTCGATCGGATGAGGCCGAAAGCCCTCGAGTTCCTCGCGCGTTCCCGAGATGCGCGCGTAGTACGTGAGGAATGCAACCGGAACCTCTTCGAGGACGATCTCCTGGATCTGGTCGTACAGCGTTGCTCGCTCGTCCGCGTCGAGCGTTCGTCGTCCTTCTTCGATGAGTTCGTCGATGCGGGGGTTCTGGTAGCCGCTGTCGATCAGCGTCTCCGTCGAGTGGAAGTATCGGAGCATCCGATCGAGGTCACCGCCCATGATCGTCGCCCAAGACTCCATCGAGAAATCGAACTCTCCTTGCTGTTTCGCGTCGCTCAACGCGGCGTACTCCGTGATCGTAATATCCATCTCCACACCGACATCGGCCAGTTGAGACTGGAGTACCTCCGCGATGGCGGGAATTTCGTGTGAATCGTACCCCCGAAGCGTTACCTTGAACGTCTCGCCGTCCCGGCGTCGAACGCCGTCTTCGCCTGCTTGCCAACCTGCGGACTCGAGTAGCTCTGTGGCTCGATCCGGGTCGTATTCGTATCCCTCGAGATCATCGTTTGCCCACCGGGACAGCGACGGTGGCACCGGACCAACCGCGGGCTCGGTCAGCCCCTCGAGCGGGCCGGCGACGATCCCGTCCCTGTCGATCGCGTAGTTGATCGCCTTCCGAACGTCGAGATCGTCGAACGGCTCGTCGGCGTTGTTGAACACGAGAAACCGCATTCGTGGCACGTCATAGACGTGGAGGTCGACGTCCGAGTCCTGACGGAGTGTTGGGACGGACGATTCGGGGATCGATCGCGCGAGCTGGAGTTCGTCGTTCTGGAGTTTGAGCGCCCGCGTCTGGTCGTCGTGGACGAACTCGTACGTCACCCGTTCGACCGACGGTGCCCCATCGTAGTACTCCTCGAACGCGGAGACGGTGAGCGATTCGTCGGGCTCCCATGACTCGAACCGAAATGGGCCGGCCGAAACCGGTTCGACGAACGAGCCGTCCTCGACAGACGCCGGACTCACGATCCGTGCCTCCGCAAGCGTCAGATAACCCAGTAGCGGAGCGAACGGCTCCTCGGTGCGGATCGTGACGCGGGCACCGTCAGTGCCGACCGACTCGATAGGAACTGGATCGAACGCCGACACCTCCTCGAACGCACGCTCGAGCGACCATTCGACCGCGGCCGGTTCCACAGGTGTGCCGTCGTGAAAAACGCTATCCTCGCGCAGTTCGAACCACCACGTCCTGTCGTCGGCCGCGACTCCCCACGACTCCGCTAAAGCCGGAGTGAACTCTCCATCGTGATCGAGAGCGATCAACGACTCGTACAGCTGAACGCGACTTCCGAGCCCGGATACGATCGGGTCGAGGGAGTCGAGCACGCGCCACCCGAGCCCGACTCGTACCTCCTGTTCTGACCCGGTGTTGTCCCCTGCGAGACAGCCGGCAACCGCGGTCACGGCGGTTCCGCCAACCGAACTCAACATCAGTCTTCGTGATAGATCAGTAGCCACCCATATTAAGAATTTTTCTATGGTTAATAGTACTTGGCAATGTTGGCGCTTGCCCTATTATTTGGTTTCGAGCGGCACTTTTAAAATTGCCATCTGTCGGCCGAAGACGCCGCTCACACCGCTCTCGAGTGTCGCCTCGGCTTCGGCGACGCTCGGGGACGGAACCGGTCGTGTCGAATTCAATCGCACAGCATTGGTCACGACAGATGCTGAAATCGGGAAGTAGACGGACGTGACGAGATTCGAATCACGGTCGTTTCGCGTCGTCCCTCCCTGATTCGAATACCACCAATGCCGTTTTCACTGCTCGCTGTCGCTCGCAGGAAAACGGACGTGACGGGATTCGAACCCGTGATCAGAAGGTTAGGAACCTTCTGCCCTCTCCGCTAGGCCACACGCCCTTCCGAGAAAATACGTTAGCTCGATTCGGTTTCAGTTTCGGTTTCGGTTTCGGTTTCGGTCTCCGTCTCCTCGGTCGTCACCGGCTCCGTATCGACGAAATCGGTGTCGTCGTCCTCCTCGAAGTCTCCATCACGCATCTCCTCCAGTTCCGTTTCGACCTTTTCACGCCCCTTCTGGAATTCGCCCATCGCCTCACCCGTCGATCGAGCCAGCTTGGGGATTTTGTTTGCCCCGAACAGCAAGATGGCGATGAAAAGGATGATCAATAGTTCCGGACCCCCGGGTGCACCAGGGATGAACAGCGGTGCGGTTTCGGCTACCATCTCTATGCGTGGCTTACCGGCTGGCAATTATAACCTTTTTGCCTCGCACAGCTATCGAGGAACGTCCGAAAAAGCTGTTCGAACCCGAACGCGGCGAAATTCGCCACTCGAGTCGTCCGATAGGGGGTGTGATCTCCCGTGTGAGGCTCTCCAGTGTTTTCGCCCGGTCGTGGCCAGTTCCGTTCTGAGAACGAAACAATCCCGGGAACGAAACAATCTTTCCGGCTTGCACGTAAGGAGGAGACGATGCCTGAAACTGGCGACAACGCACCCGATTTCACCGCACCGCTCGCAAACGGCGACGTCGATTCGTTCACGCTCTCGGAGCGCTTAGAGGAGGCACCGATCGTCCTCGCGTTCTTCCCCGCCGCGTTCACCGGCGTCTGTACCGACGAGATGTGTACGTTCCAGGCCCGCATCTCGGAGTTCGAAGACGTCGACGCGTCGGTTTACGGCGTCAGCCGGGACTCGCCGTTTACCCTCAACGAGTTCCGCGACCAAAACGACCTCGAGTTCGGACTGTTGAGCGACTTCAACGCCGAGATCATCGCCGACTACGACATCGAGATGGACTTCGCGGACCTCGGCGTCTACGGCGTCGCCAAGCGCTCGGTGTTCGTCGTCGACGACAGTGGTGAGGTCGTCTACTCGTGGGTAAGCGACGATCCCGGCGTCGAGCCGGAGTACGCCGAAGTCGAAGCGGCCGTCGAGGACGCGGCCTGAAACCGACCGGGAGACGTCACCGGCGCACCCGTTCATCGGAGAACGGTGGCGGAACCGTCTCGTTCGATCTGCATTGTGAGTCCCGCGCCGCATCGTTTTTTACCTCGGCAACCGACGGCTACGTATGAACGATTCCGCCTCTGGAACCGATTCCAGACGCGTCTACGACCCCGACGCAGAACACGAGTTTCCCGACGAGAAACTGAACGCCGTTCTCGAGTACATCGATAGCGACGAGGAGATCACGACCTACCTCGAAGCTCAGAACGTCAACGCGGTCGATCGGATGCAGTACAACGACCACGGGACGAAACACATTCAGATCGTTCGAAACCGTGCACTCTGTCTGTACGACCTGCTCAAAGCGGGCAACGTCGACTTCAACGGCGCGCGCCAGCAAGGCCTCGACGAGGAGGACGAATCGGTCATCATCGCGCTCGCGGCGACGCTTCACGACATCGGCCACGTCGTCCACCGCGACGAGCACGTCTACTACTCGATCCCGCTGGCCGCCGACATCCTCGATCGTGTCCTGGATACGTTCTACGACCTCCCCGACGTCGTTCGGATGAAAGGCGAGGTGTTACACGCGATACTCTGTCATCACACCGCCGAGACGCCCCTGACGACGGAGGCCGGCGTCATCCGGGTCGCCGACGCACTCGACATGGAAAGTGGCCGTTCCCGAATCCCCTACGAACACGGCGGACGCGGGATCAACACCCTCTCGAGCCAGGCGATCAAACGCGTCTCGCTGTACGAAGGCGAGACCAGCCCGGTGATGGTCGAGATTGCAATGACGAACGCCGCGGGCGTCTACCAGGTTGACAACCTGCTGAAGGCGAAACTCCGCGGCTCCGGACTCGAAGACGAGATCCGCATCGTCGCCGTCAACACGAACGAAAATCACGAACAGCTCGTCGAACGGATCGAACTCTAATCGGCGAGTTCGTAGCGGCCATCCACCCGTTCGACCAGACCGCGTTCACGTAGCGTAGCGATGATCGAGAGTGTGTTTCCCTTGTTGAGGGCGAGATCCGTCCGAAGGTCGTCCGCCGTCGCACCGTCGTTCGTCGCGAGATAGTAGTAGACCAACTTCGCTCGCGGAGTAGTAACGTCACTCGGCACCGACACGTCGGCTCCTTGCTCCACTGTCGAGGTCATATTCGATCTCTGAAGTTCGACGATAATAAATCTGTGTTTCAACGATCGTCGATAATGGTGCCACCGTCACCGTGTTTCGACGACCTCGACGACGGCAATCGATCCAAAATCGCACCGATTCGAACCGACGCGTCCGATTTCGTCGTGTCCGACGATTGTACCGATCGTCGTATCGTTTTTGTACGTTCCCTGAGGACAGGGGACACGATGTCGACTCAGATTACCGTCCTTGCACTCCTGACCGGATTGTTGACCGGTGCCCTGTTTCGCTTTCTAAACGTTCCGATTCCCGCGCCGCCGGAACTCCCCGGCGTGGTGGGCATCATCGGGATCTACGTAGGGTACAAGCTCATCGACCACTTCGAAGTCGGCGTCGACGTCCTCGAGATGCTCGGTGCCTGACCGCCGAGAGTCGACCGCCCCCGTCTGCGGTCGTGTCGATCGAGAGGACGACCCGTTTCCGGTATCGCCTGTACAGACGATACGGAGTCGTTGAAACGATTTCCTCACCGCTTGCAGTTCGGCGGCCACACCGAACGTGCTAGCCGCCAATTCGCGAGCGGGAGTGCATTGACCGAAAACGGCTACGACAACTGAACTGATGTACACGCTGATCGCGTAGCGGTCTTCCCAGTGACTGGTCGGGAAATCTCCGGACACCGGTCCGAGAACAGCCGCGAAAACGAATTCCTGGAGAGTCGTCAGTAGCTCCGCACTTTCGGCTCGTAGGTTTTCTCCTCGCCCTCGAGGATGACCGGCCGGTAGTAGATGTTCGGCTCGCCGTCGTCCCAGGAGATGAGCGTGTGTTTGAGCCAGTTCTCGTCGTCGCGGATCTGGTTCTCCTGGCGCCAGTGTGCGCCGCGGAACTCGTTTCGCACGAGCGCGCCGAGGGCGATCGTCTCGGCGACGTCGATCAGGTTCCGGGTCTCGTAGGTCATCTGGAGGTCCGTGTTGAACGTCCGCGAGGGGTCGTCGACGTAGACGTCCTGGTACTGCTCGCGGCAGTCGCGGATGATTCGGAGCGCCTTCTTGATACCCTCTTCGGTGCGGAAGACGTTGACGTAGTCGGTCATCGCGTTCTGGAGTCTCGAGCGGATCTCGGCGTGCTGGATGCCGCTGTCTTTCTCCATCAGTCGCTCGACGCGCTCGCGTTCGCGCTCGACGGCGCGCTCGAGGGAGTCAACGCTGGCCGTGACGCCACCGTCTGCGGCGACGTCGCCGCTCGTCTCGAGGCCGGCCGCGCCAGGCTGGACGGGCAAGTCGGCGTCCGTCTCGTCCTCGACGTCGTCGCCGTAGCCGGTTTCGATCTCGGGTTCGCCGAGGTCCTCGCCGGCAGCGTGGCGACCGGCACGTTTCCCGAAGACGATCAGTTCCGGAAGTGCGTTGCCGCCCAGACGATTCCCGCCGTGGACGGAGACGCAGGCACACTCGCCCGCCGCGTAGAGGCCGCTGATACAGGTCTGGCCGTGTTCGTCGACGTCGATGCCGCCCATCGCGTAGTGCTGGCCGGGTTTGACCGGCATCGGCTCGACGAGGCCGTCGACGCCCTCGAAGTCCTCCGCGAGGTGGAGGATGTTCTCGAGGCGGTCGATAATCCGTTCCTCGCCCAAGTGGCGCATGTCGAGGTGGACGTACTCGTCGTCGACACCGCGCCCTTCGTTTACTTCGGTGAGTTCGGCGCGGGCGACGACGTCCCGTGAGGCGAGTTCGCCGTCGTTGTTCGCGTAGCCGTACTCGAACATGAACCGCTCGCCATCGTTGTTGTAGAGGATGCCGCCCTCGCCGCGGACGCCCTCGCTGATGAGAACGCCGGTCGAGGGAAGCGACGTCGGGTGGAACTGGATGAACTCCATGTCCTCGAGCGGCGCGCCGGCGCGATAGGCCATCGCGTGACCGTCGCCGGTACAGGAGACGGCGTTCGTGGTGTGGTCGAACGCCTGTCCGGGGCCGCCGGTGGCGAGGACGACGCCGTTGTTCGCCTTGAACCCTTCAATATTGCCGGACTGGACGTCGTAGGCGACGATCCCGTGACACTCTCGGTCGTTCGGATCGGGTTCGTCACTGGTCGCTAAGTTCATGACGTACCACTCGTCGTAGACCTGGATGCCGCGTTTGACGACCTGCTCGTACATCACGTGAAGCAGGTGATGGCCGGTCTCGGCGCCGGCGTACGTCGTCCGCGGGAACGAGAGGCCGCCGAACGGTCGCTGGGAGACCCGGCCGTCGTCCTCCCGGGAGAACGGCATTCCCCAGTGTTCTAAGGTGATCGTCTCTTCGGGAGCGTCCTGCGCCAGGGTCTCGACCGCCGGGGCATCGCCCAGGTAGTCCGACCCCTTCATCGTGTCGTAGGCGTGGAGTTCCCAGTCGTCGCCCTCCCGAAGCGCGGCGTTGATCCCGCCCTCGGCCGCGCCGGTGTGACTACGAACTGGGTGGAGTTTCGAGACGATGGCCGTGTCGGCCCCCGCCTCGTGCGCTGCGATTGCGGCCCGGAGGCCGGCGCCGCCGGCGCCGACCACGATGACGTCGTGTTCGTACATATTACCAGAACTTCAGGTTCTTCTTGACTGCTTCGCGCTTGAGCTCCTGAATGTGCTCGGTGAGCGGAATGTCCTTCGGACACACTTCGGTACAGGAGAACTGCGTCTGACACCGCCAGACGCCGTGTTCCTGCTCTAAGATCCGAAGCCGGTGTTCTTTGATCTCCTCGTCTTCGCGTTCGTCCATCGCGAACCGGTAGGCCTTGTTGATCGCCGCTGGTCCGAGATACTGGTTGTCCCCCGCGGCGATGTTACAACTAGACATACACGCCGCACACCAGATACACCGCGTCGACATCTTGACTTTCTCGCGGTTCTCCCGGCTCTGGCGCTGTTCCTCGAGTTCGCCTTCGGGAAGGTCCTCCTGTTTGAAGTACGGCTCGACGGCGTGCATCTGGTCGTAGAAGTGATCCATGTCGACGACCAGGTCCTTGACGACCTCCTGATGGGGAAGCGGTTCGATCCGAACCGGTTGCTCGAGTTCGGAAATCTGGGTCTTGCACCCGAGTTGCTGTCTGCCGTTGACGAAGAAGGCGTCGGAGCCACAGACGGCCTGGCGACAGGAGTGTCGGAACGTAAGCGAGGAGTCGAACTCGTCGCGGGCGTACATCACGGCGTCGAGGACGGTCATCCCCTTCGAGAAGGGAACGTGGAAGTCGTCGAATCGCGGTTCCTGCTTGCTCTCGACTTCGGGATCGTAGCGAAAGACCTTGATGTGGACCGTCTCGCCTTCGGCCTCGGCTTCCTCGTCCGACCGCTCCTCGACCATTCCCGCCTCTTTCTCCTTGAGTCGCCGCTGTTGGGGCGACTCGGCTCCCTTCATCTCGGGGTCTTCCGGTGCTTCCTGCGTTTCGGGTTCCTGCTGTTGAGTACTCATGTTAGTAGATCATCCCCGCCATGACGAGTGCAACGTAGATTCCCTGTGCGATGAGCGCCACACTTGCAATCGTCAGGACCGCGAGCACTACCTTCTTTGGGGTGCCGCTGAGTCCCTGGTTGACCAACGCGTTGTAGACGCCGTTGACGCCGTGGAACGTCCCCGCGATGAGAAACGACACCATCACGAGGAAGTAGCCGAGATTCTGCATCCGAATCTGGGTCCCCTGCCAGGTGACGTCGGCGGCGTGGTTGACGAAGTGGAGTTGGAAGAAGTGAAACGCCAACACGACGACGAGAAACGCCGCGGTGATTCGTTGCAAGAGCCACGCGGTTCCGCCGGGTGCAAACGAGGAGTAGCGTTCGGCCATTAGAAGCCCACCCCTCTCATGAAGGTCGGCACGCTCGCGACCGTGATGATGCCGGTCAGGATCAGCGAGGCGTAGAAGCTCTTGTCCTGTGCCTCGAGTCCGACGCCGAGATCGACCATCAGTAGTCGAAGCCCGTTCAGGATGTGAAAGACGGCGACCGCCAACAGCCCGACCTCGAGCACCCGAACGATGAAGAGACTCTCGAGTCCCTGGATCGTTCCGGTGTAGACGTCGACCTGCTCACCAGCTAGCATCATCGTTTCCCCCTGTGCGGCACCGATCGCGCTGCTCAACACGGCGATGTGGGTGAACAGATAGCCGATCAACATCCACCCGGTGAACTTGTGGAAGATCCATGCCCACATGCCGGCCGAGAACTCCTTCCAGCGGCCGTAATCCTCGATAAGGCCGCGATTGTAAGACTGACTCATACGCTCGTGTTGACGGTTAGACCGTGGAGGTATAGAAGTTACTTTTGTCTTTCCCGGCGGAGTGTCGCACAGATCTTCATTCGGGGAAGAATAAATCGCTTTTCCTGACAGACCCCCAATTTGTCGGGGCATCGACGTCGGTCCCAGCCGTGACCGGACGTGAAACGGGACGACACCTCACTGCCGAAGCTCGGCCTGGGAACGCTCTGTCATCCGCTCGCGCTCGAGTGCTGTTAGCGTATCCGAGGCGAGACCGACGAGGTGACACAGCGGGTTGCCGGGATAGACCACGGGATTCTCGAGGACGCCGACGATGAGTCCGGTGAAGGGTGCCTCGACGGTGACGATGTCGTCTTCTTCCTTGAACGGGTTGGTGATCGTACAGATAACCTCCCCTTCCTCCACGAGCGCGCCGCGTCCCCGTTTCATATCGACGATCCCGCCCGCGTCCGCGCGGAGCCAGGTCTTTTCGTCCTCGTCGCGGATGATCGTCCGCCAGCCGGGCCAGTGGACCGACGAATCTCGATGACAGCCGAACTCCGCGAGCACGCTCGCGACACCGGTCAACGCGCGGTCGATCAGCGGTCGCTGGAAGCGATGTGCCTCGCCCATCTCGACGGTGATCGTCGGAACGTCCGCTTCGGTCGCCTCCCGCCGGAGGGTTCCAGACGGGCCCTCGCCGCCGATGATGACGTTCGAACTGAACGCCTTGGCGAGGCGTCCGACCGTCGGATTTTCTACGTCCGCGCGGACGTGGAGCATGTTAGTCCGTCCACGCGTCGAGGTGTGGAAGTCGATACCGAGATCACACGGCTCGATGAAGTTCGTGAAGATTCTGTTTGCCATCCGTCGAGCGCTCGTCGAGCCCTCGCGGCCGGGAAACGAACGGTTCAGATCACGATCGTAGATCGGGAGATACCGCTCCTGGGCGAGAAAGCCAGGGACGTTCATCACGGGTAAACAGACGAGTGCTCCGTGTAGTTCGGAGTGATCCCAGTCGTGGGCGACCTCGCGGACGACTTCGATCCCGTTGAGTTCGTCGCCGTGGGCCGCCGCCGACAGAAAGATCGTCGGACCCGGCTCCGAGCCGTTGATGACTGTCACGGGAATCTTCACGGGATCGCCGAGATACGTTTCGCTGATGCTGTAGCGAATGTTTGCCGACTCGCCCGGGTCCACCCGCCCGCCGTTGTACGTAAACGCTTCTCCGCCGGCGTCCGCACGCTCGTCGGGCGGTTCGTCGCTCGAGTCGTCGTCGTTCATACACCACTCTCGGAGGGCACCGACGAGAGTCTTGTCGTTACGGACCGCCTCGGTCGACGACCGCTCGCGTGGATTGTCGAGACGGTCCGCTATACCGGCCAGTCCAAACGAGACGACCACGATTGGCCGGGCGGACTGACAGCGGGCCGTAAGCGTCGCAGTTCGCCTCTGTCGACCGCGGTTCGACTGTGCCGAAGCGAGGTGAGTCGGTGGACGGACGCCCGATCCGTGGGCATACGTTTTGTACTTTGGTATGTTATGGGTACGCATGGACATCCGTGAGGCAACCGAGTCGGACACAGACGCCATCCGTTCGATCGCCCGTCAGTCGCTTCGATCGACCTACACCGACTTTCTCGACGAGGAGACCGTCGACGACGCGATCGAGCAGTGGTACGGCGAGTCCTTCGGCGACGAACTGGCGGACGATCACTCACTCGCCCTGGTCGTCGAGCGCGACGGGGAGATCGTCGCCTTCTCTCAGAACGATTTGATCGGCCAGCAACACCGCACGGGTCGGATCCTCTGGTTGCACGTCGACCCCGACCACCGAGGGAGCGGCACGGGCGTCCGTCTGCTCGTACGCACCCGCGAGAAACTGCTTCAGGAGGGTGCCGAACGGATCCACTGTTTCGTCCTCGAGGACAACGAGGGCGGCAACGAGTTCTACCGCGAGCACGGCTTCGAACGGGCGGGACAACGCGAGGTCGACATCGGCGACGAGACGTTCGTCGAGAACGTTTACGCCGAAAGTGAGATCGGGGACGAAGGCTGGGGCGCGATCGACGAACTCGAAATCGACGGCCAGCGGCTGTACGTTAGCTACGGAGAGGCGGTCCGTGGATCGAAGTCTCCGTTTTACACCGCCTACGAGACCGCCGACCGGGACGAACGCTACGCGTGGCTCTGTGGCCACTGTGATTCGCTCGACAATGCGATGGACTCGATGGGACGAATCGAGTGCAACGCCTGTGGAAACCGCCGCAAAGCGACCCGGTGGGACGCCTCGTACCTCTAAGTCATCTCTCCGAGAGGATCACGTTTTCCACCGGTCGTGGACAACGGCCGTGACGCGAAGGTCTCGGGGTACGCCGTTTCTCACATCACACCACGGTGTACGTGGCCGTTTCCTCCAGATACCACGCGCGATTCGAGGGGATCTCCGCATACGACTGTATCGACCGTGTCCCCACCAGGCACCTGTAACCGGCCACTATCGTTCGCCGTCGAGCCGTATTCCGCTGTTGTGTCCACATTACAATTGTCCGATTGCGCTTTCTCCCCTACTGGTCGGGACGGCTCGAGGCGACCCTGGGCCGCTCGTAGACGTCGTCCCAGGTCTCCAGAGTGGGCCACACGACGAGTACACGATTATCATGAGTACACGAGAACACATCGTCCGCGGCTTCAAAGCGACGCTCGTCGCCCGAGCGGTCTACATGGTTTCGAGCGCGCTGTTGATGTTCGTTCTCGCGCGGTACCTGCTCGATCCCGACGGCTACGGCGCGCTCTACTGGGCGATCGGTATCCTGGCCGTCGTTCAGCTGTTTGCCGACGTGGGCCTCGGGAAATCCGCCGCGCGATACATCTCGGAGTATCGAGAGACGGATCCAGGACAGATCCCCCACCTCCTCCGATCGACGATCGCGTTCAAACTCGTCGTGCTCACGGTCGTCGCCTACGTCCTGTTGTTGTTCCACGAGCGGATTGCGGTTTTCCTGGGTGATCCGAGCGCCGCACCGTTTCTCGCGGTCGGAGTCATCTACATCACCGTTAACTCCTTCAACGTGTTCAGCCAGATCGTCTTCCAGGGGTACAACCGCCTCGAGTACAGCGCCGC
The DNA here is from genome assembly GCF_041205745.1 of Natrarchaeobius versutus. Lineage (NCBI taxonomy): Archaea > Methanobacteriati > Methanobacteriota > Halobacteria > Halobacteriales > Natrialbaceae > Natrarchaeobius > Natrarchaeobius versutus. Next base: position 330,916 of record NZ_JBGFCC010000001.1, read on the forward strand.
GGTACAGGCTATCGGCGGCGCGACCCGCCTCGTCTTTGCGGTTCTGTTCGTTCTCGCAGGGCTCGGCGCACTCGGTGCACTACTCGGTTACATCGTCGGATACGCGATCGCCGCCGTCTTCGGAATCGCGGTCCTCTACTACCGGTTCTACCGCCCCACTGATCCCGCCCCAACGTACGAGGAAGGGCTCTCGAGACGCCTCGCCGAGTACAGCGTACCACTTACCGCGACCAGAAGCGCCAACGTCGTCGACAAGCAGATCGACACCGTCCTCGTCGGCGTCTTTCTTACGCCCGCGGCCGTCGCCTTCTACACCCTGGGTAAACAGATCACCGACTTCGTGCTCGCACCTGCCGAGTCGCTCGGATTCACGATCTCGCCGAACTTCGGCGAGCAGAAGGCGGCGGGAAAACTCGAGGAGGCCCGCAGGATCTACGAAACCTCGCTCACCCACACGATGCTGGTGTACGTGCCGGCGGCGGTGGGGCTTGCCATCGTCGCTGGCCCGTTCATCACGCTCGTCTTCGGTGGCGATTACGCGGGGGCGGTCCCGGTGCTCCAGGTTCTCGCGGCGTTCGTCGTGTTGCAAGCGATCACGAACCTGACGAGTGACAGCCTCGATTACCTCGGTCGGGCGCGTGCTCGAGCGGTCGCGAAAGGCGTGACCGCGGCGGCTAACTTCGGATTGAACCTCCTGTTGATCCCGACGATCGGGGTCGTCGGCGCCGCGATCGCCACGGTGGCGACACACTCCGTGTACGTCACAGTGAACCTCTACATCGTTCACACGGAACTCTCGCTTCGCCTCGTCCGTCTCGCGCGCTCGATGGCGATCATCTGCTCGATCACCGGTGCGATGGCCGTCGCCGTCTTGCTCGTGACGCCGATGGTCTCGAACGTCCTCATGCTGTTCGGCGTGATTGGTCTCGGCGGACTCGTCTGGGCCGTACTCGTTCTGGCCAGCGGATTCGTCGACCTGCGGGACGTCAGATCGGTCGTCGGGTAACCGAACCGTGGCCGACGTCTCGTTTTGGATCAGTGTTTCGCACTCGACGGTGCTGGTGCGTTCAACAGTGGATTGGGACACTGTGTCGTCCGCTACTGACTCGCTTCCTGCGGATTAACTGCGAATACTTATCCGCCGGCTTCGTGTTGGATACGTATGAGCGACGCCGACACCGTCACGGTCGGGGTATTGAGTTTACACACGAGTAAGGAGACCAAGGCTATTCTCAACGCGGTCGAGGCGCTGGGTCACGAAACGGAGTGGCTTCGAACCGAAAACACCGCGATCAGCGTCACCGACGGGAGCGTCGTCCTCGAGCCGTCGGTCGACGTTATCGCAAACCGAATGTTGCTCTCGAACACCGAACAGCCGGCCGAGGAACTCGGGCTCGCGAACACGTTCTCCCAACTCGTCCCGACGCTCAACGAGCCGAAATCAGTGCTGACGGCGATCCACAAGCTCTCGACGGCGACGACGCTCGCGGCCAACGACGTCCGGACCCCCGACGTCACCCTCGCGCTCAACAGCGAGGGGTTGAACGCCGCTCGAGAACGGTATGGCGAGGAGGCGGTGTACAAGACCGCGATCGGAACCCACGGCGGCGGCACCTGGAAAGTGGGGCCCGACGAGCCGGTCAACGCCAAGGTCGGAAACCGGTACGCGTTCTTACAGGAGCTCGTCGATCGCGACGACGTGAGACACCACGATGTCAGGGTGTACGTCGTCGACGGCGAGGTTATCAGCGCGATGTACCGATATGCGCCCGACAACGACTGGCGGACGAACGTCGCCCTCGGTGGCTCCGTCGAGAGCGCAATCGACGACCTCCCCGACGAAGTCCGAGAGATGGCCCAGCGAGCGGCCGATGCGATCGGGCTCGACTACGCCGGCGTCGACTTAGTCGAGAGCGAGGAGGGATGGTTCGTCCTCGAAGTCAATCCGACGGCCGGCTTCAAGGGACTGTACGAGGCCACGCACGTCAGTCCCGCCCCCTACATCGCAAAAGTCGCGATCGAACGCGCCGGCGGCGACGTCGACGACGAACGAGTGGAGGAGCTGTCCGCGGTGCTCGACGCCTCCCAGCCGACGGCACAGCCGATCCAGACCACACAGCCGAGCGAGGAGCCGGCCGTAATCGGCTACACCGAAGAGGTCGTCCTCTCGGGGACGAGCGGGTCGAAGTCCATCGTCGCGAAGTCCGACACCGGTGCGACGAGGACGAGCATCGACACGGCGCTCGCGGCCGACATCGGCGCCGGCCCGATCAAGTCGATCACCCGCATCAGATCCGGCAGTTCGAAGACCGCGAAGAGTCGGCCCGTCGTCGACGTCGTCGTCGGCGTTGGCGGCAACCAACACACCGTCACCGCGAGCGTCGAGGACCGAAGCCACATGGACTACCCCGTCCTCCTCGGCCGGGACATCCTCGAGAACTACCAGGTCGACGTCAGCCGCCGAATCGACGGCGACGGCGCGGACACCCCCGAAGAAGAGGAGTAACGGGCGCAAAACAACCCTCGACGGCTCTGGACGACTCGAGTCGAGGTACTCGTCGCCGGCACCGATCCAACCGGTGATTTCCCCCACCGATTATTTTATTGATCAGTTACGCTAACAGGTAGACGCATGACGACGGTCCTCGCATCCACGCTCTCCAACAAACCGGTGATGGGATCGGACGGCAAAGAACTCGGAACGGTTCACAACGTCACGATGGACGTCGAGACCGGTGCGCTCGAGCACGTGCTCGTCACGCCGAAGACCGACGACGTTCGACGCTTCGAGACGAACGACGACGGGACGTTACTCGTTCCCGCGGAGAAGGTCCAGAACGTCGACGACTACCTAATGGTCGAGTGACCAACGGCCCGTAGACGCCCGGCGAAACTCGACCAGAGTGTCCGGCAGAATCCGTCCGGGTTAGCGGTCGCGAGCGCGATCGGCTGCGGCCCTCGCCGCGATTCCGAATCCGGTCCCGATAGCCGCGATGGCGAGGCCGGTGACGGCAAACCCCAACGCGATGGCGACGAACGTGGAATCGCCGTTCCCGATGGCGAGTTCGTCGAAACCGAACGCATTCCCGAGGGCGCCGAGAGCGGTTACGACAGCGATCGGTACCGCACCCACGGCGAGTCCCGCCGGCACGCCACACCTCGCGTACACTCCGATGGTCGCGGCGAGTCCGGGACCGTAGAAGAGCAAAATCGCCGCGCCCACGGATTCGATCGGGCGACCGAGTGCGACCGAAGCGACGATTACAGCCGCGGCCACGACGGCGTATCCGCCGACGAGACCGAACCCTCGTCGCCAGCTACCAACGAGCAGAGCTCGGTCGAGTGATTGCACGGCCGAAACGTATTGGTATACAACAAAAACGCCGTCGGTACTCGACGCTCGTCACTCCGAGAGCGATCCCGGCGTCCACGAGCCGTCGAAGTCCTCGTGACGGTACTCCTTCCCGTCGGCGCCCGCGTAGGTGCCGACGCAGTGGCCGTCACCCTCGAGGTAGTACTGGTAGGTGGTCAGCCCCTCGAGCCCGACCGGGCCGCGGGCGTGGATCTTGCCGGTGCTGATGCCGACCTCAGCGCCGAGGCCGAACCGGTAGCCGTCGCTGAACCGGGTCGAGGCGTTGTGAAAGACCGACGCGGAGTCGAGGCTCCGCATGAACGTCCCCGCGCGGTCGGCGTCGTCGGTGACGATCGACTCGGTGTGTTTCGAGCCGTAGGTGGTGATGTGTTCGAGTGCTGCCTCGAGCGAGTCGACGACGCGGATCGAGAGGATCAGATCGCCGTACTCGCTCGACCAGTCTTCCGCGGTTGCGGTCTCGACGTCGACGATCGAGCGCGTGGTCTCGTCCCCGCGGACCTCGACGTCCGCCCCGGCGTAGCGTTCGACGATCGCCGGCAGGAACGTCTCCGCGACGGCCTCGTGGACCAGGAGGGTCTCGACGGCGTTGCAGACCGCCGGATACTGTACCTTCGCGTCGTAGGCGATCTCCTCGGCCATCTCGAGGTCGGCTTCGCTGTCGACGTAGACGTGACAGACTCCCTCGGTGTGGCCGAGGACGGGAATGCTCGTGTTGTCCTGGATGTAGGAGACGAACTCGGAGCTCCCGCGGGGCATGACGAGGTCGATCGCATCGTCCATCTCGAGGATCGTATCGACGTCCGCGCGGGCCTCGATAAGTTGCGCCCATCCGTCGGGCGCGTCGGCCGTCGCCTCGCGGATGATCTCGTACAGCACGCGATTCGACTCGCTCGCCTCGCTCCCGCCTTTCAGGATGACGGCGTTTCCGGACTTACAGCTGAGCGCGGCGATCTGGACGAGCGCGTCGGGGCGTGACTCGAAGATCGTCCCGACGACGCCGATCGGGACCGTCTGTTCGTACAGTTCGAGCCCGTCATCGAGTGTACGCGCGGTTCGGGTTCGGCCCAGGGGATCGTCCTGTTCGGCGACGCTCCTGACCATGTCGGTGATGCTCTCGAGTTTTGCCGGCGAGAGCTTCAGTCGGTCGACCAGCGCCTGGCTGTACTCGCCGGCCTCGAGGAGTTTCTCGCCCTCGCGGACGTCGACCGCGTTTGCCTCGAGGATTTCGTCGTGGCTCGCGTCGATCGCGTCGGCGATCGCGTGTAACGCCTCGGAGCGCCGCTCGTCGGAGTACTTCGCGAGTTCGAGCGCCGCGGCCTGTGCCTCCTCGACTTTCGTCTCCGTCGATTTCTCAGTCATCGATGACACCGTTCGTTGGGACGAATACGGTCCCGACCGTCTTCCCACCAGCGATCTTCTCGAGGACGTCGGACTCGGTCGACTTCGCGATAACGGCGGGGATGCCGTGTTCGCTGACCGAGCGCGCGCCGGCCACCTTCGTCTGGATGCCGCCGAAGGTCGCACTCGCACTGCCGTCGACGATCTCCTGGACTTCGGCGTAGTTTCGGCCGACGGCCTCGATCCGTTCTGCGTTCGGTTCTTCTTTCGGGTTGCCCGTGTAGACGCCGCCGACATCGGTGAGCGTGACGAGCAACTCGCTGTCGACGCCGACGGCGACCGACGAGGAGAGCATGTCGTTGTCGCCGATCCGGATCTCCTCGGTTGCGACGGCGTCGTTCTCGTTGATGATCGGGACGATGTCCCACTCGAGGAGCGTCTCGATCGTGTTCTTGAAGTTCGTAAACCGATCGGGGTTGTCCAGATCCTTCTGGGTCAATAGGATCTGGGCGACCTTCCGATCGTAGCGTTCGAAACTCTCCGTATACCGGCGCATGAGGTGGGACTGCCCGACCGTCGACAGCGCCTGGGACTCCTCGACCGTTTCGTCCGTGTAGCCGACCCGTCCCATCCCCGCGCCGACGGCCCCCGAGGAGACGAGCACGACTTCCTTATCGCGCGAGAGCAGATCGACGACGTCGTCGACGAGTTTGTCGAGTTTCTCGTCGTCCAGATTCGACTCCTCGTCGGTCAGCGAGTTCGTCCCCGCTTTGACGACGACGCGTTCGGCGTCCGCCGCGAGCCGTCTCGCTTCCTCGACGACGCCGAGTTCGACGGTCTCATTCATCGTCGAACGCCTCGGCTAACTCCGCGGATCGTTCCTCGGCCGCCGACACCGCCTCGCCGACCGCCTCGTCGGCCGTACTCTCCCAGAGGGCCTCCATCCCTTCGATCGTCGTTCCCTTCGGCGAGCAGACCGCGTCGATCAGCTCCGCGATGTCCCGATCGGAGCGCAAGACTGTCTCAGCCGCACCCTTGAACGTCTGGGCGGCGAGCACCTCCGCGTCCTCGGGCTCGAGTCCGGCGTCGACGCCGGCGTCTCGCATCGCGCCGATCAGGTAGAAGACGAACGCGGGACCGCTTCCGTTGACTGCGGTCGCGATATCCATCTGGGACTCCTCGACCTCGACGAACTCGCCGACGGCATCGAGAAGCGCCTTCACGTCGTCGGGGATCTCCGATCCAGTCGCCGCGGCCGCCATGTTCCCCGTCTCCGCGGCGAGATTCGGCATGATTCGGACGACCGCCGCGTCGGTGTACTCTTCGAGGGCCGTCGTCGGGACGCCGGCGGCGAACGAAATGAGCGTCTGCTCCGGCGAGAGATCGAGATCGGTCACGACGTCGAGGACGAGCCCCGGTTTGACGGCGACGACGACGACGTCGGTGTCGCTGGCGGCCGCCGGATCGGTCGTGGTCTCCGCACAGTCGTCCGATACCGCCTCGAGCGCCGCCGGATCGACGTCACAGGCGATCACCGTGTGCTCATCGATCCTCGAGAGGCCCCGTATCAGGGCGCTCCCCATGTTTCCACACCCAATGACGCTGGCACGTACCATTCTATGTATAGCACACGAAGCGAGGGGGACATAGCAACTTTGATTTCGACTCGAATCGGCCCCACCGAGATTTGAACCAACAGGAGACGTTTCGGGCATGCGGTGCTTCGACTCCCGAGCCTTCGTTTGCGGTGCTCACGGAGACGGGGCCTCTCCGAAGGCTACCGCACGTCCAGGTTATCTGACGACAATACGAATATAGTGACTGACGAGAACAACCTTCACATCTTCCCAGTGTACTTCGCTACTATACATCGAGGATATACGTTGATGGTGGCACTCGACCGACGAACTCCGATCCATCAGCTATTGGCTACATCATCAGTACAGACGACTCGACCGAGCAGGGAAGCTACTACATCGGAGAAGCGACCAACAACCAGCCGAGTATCACGCCCCAATCAAAGGGCTTCAGACGGCTCGACAGAGAGGGTGTACCGACATGGTGGTGAAAGGATATTCACAACCTGTTGTCAAACATATGAGGAGTGAGTAGAGGTGAACGACTCGGAGCTTCAAACCTTGTGGGAGCGTGTCACAAAGTTAGCCAACGGGTTTGAGGAGTTCGACACCCAACAGAGACCACCAGAATAGAACACGACAGTGGGTCGCCTGGTTAACTGTGCGCTTTCAACTATGTAGATGGCCAATCGTCAGATGCAAATTCTTGTAGGTCAGGGTGACCAATAACTGCTTTTGTGTCTTCGCTTAGTTTGTTAAAGTCATCTGTATGCTTAACTTCCATTCTGACAGACTGCCACTTTTGATGTCTCACGACGACTAATACGGGTATCTCATCAATATCTAATAATTTGCTCATCGCAAGCCTGTTGTGAGCAGTGTTATTAAATATTAACTCTCCATTCCTTCCAATATTTATACTAATTGGCCAAGGCTTTGCAAAGACAGGTTCACCATCCTCCTTCTCTTCAAGTTCGTATTGTGTTTGAAAGCCGTGCTCCTGTATATCTGCATATAACGACTTTTTATTATGTATTTGACGTTCGAGGTATTCATCATCTTTTCTACTTATCCCCCTAAGCCTATATTGCCACATATATTCTGTTTCTTCTAACGGGTCACCTTGTTCGTAGTGCTGATATAAACCACTGTACACTCTGTCAAATTTGTATGGCTTTTTATACAAGTCCCAATCTCCAGACAGTATTATACCCGCAAAAATAAATGGGTTAAAGCGTCCTTTTTCCATTTTATGTAAAGGCATCTTTGATGGTGTATAGAACCCGCGAGTATACTCGCTATCTATTAGAAGGTAATTAATATCGTTCGGACTAATATGTGTATATGCATTCGGATTTTTAATTTGGGAGTGTTTTATTTTCACGAAACGTCGGTATATATTTCGGTATAAAAAATCAGTGCGATGGAGCCGTCGATAGAGAAATGGTGGACCCTCCAATAAAAGTGATTTAACACCATCTTCTCTCGCTTTATTGATAGCCTTTGAGGTGAGTCCGGCCATTCGTTGGTGTAAACATATCTTTCGAACATCATATTTGTTTTCAATTCTACCTGTATCGTTTCACATATAGTAGCCACTGCACGTCATTGCACACCCGATCGCCAAACAGTTCGGCGATCAGTGTGTACATCGTTGCAGTTGTTACTATAGTGTCCTCGAAAAGTCTTGGAGTTGCTCCGATACGCCCTTCGTATGGTCAACTCCCCAGACGTCGCTCCGTATGAGCTACGCACTTCGTCCCACTTTCGACGCCTTCTGCTCGAAGCACAGAGATACTCATCCACCAACTGCTCGTCGCCGTTACACCAGCAGTAAAGCTATGAGACAAGAGCCATGTCTGGCTCTGACGGAGACGTGTAGCCTTGTTAGGGCTTGCCACAGTCGAAGCACGGCCTCATCCACATCTCCATACTCGACGTATGCCTCGATAGTCCGACGGGCTTGTGTCGGCGTTACGTCTGGCGGTTCACGGGCATACTCTTGGTCGCTCAGAGGCATCTGTGCGCCCGTAGAGCCGTTGCTGTTGGCTTCGGCAGTACTCTTCTTGCACTACTCGGACGACTGTTGGACGACTCTCGACTGTCTCAAGGCCGTTGAAGACGTCCCCTGTCAGCACGACGTAACGGCTCTCGTATATTGTTTGAGTGGAGTGAAGATGGACTCGCGGGGAATTCCGTCAGCGCTCGAGTGCGTGGTTCCCACACAGTGATCTTTCCTGGTTCATGTCGTCTCCGATTTTCCCGGTCTGTGCCGTCTCCGACTTCGGGCCGATCCCCGATGCGTGTCGTCACTCGGCCTACGCTGGCCACGCCGGAGAATCCACTGATCCGAAAGAAAGTTTTACCGAAGTCGAAGACTTCGTTATCGAGTTAGACAATCTTAATAGGCGAACGCGACAATTGCCGGGTGATGACTCGATCAAACCAGGACTGGTGGCCGAATCGGTTGAGCGTTTCGATGCTCGATCAGAACGTCCGCCCGTCCGACCCGATGGACGAGGACTTCGACTACGCCGAGGAGTTCGAGAAACTCGACCTCGACGAAGTGAAGGCCGACATCGAGGACGTCATGACGACCTCCCAGGACTGGTGGCCGGCCGATTACGGCCACTACGGGCCGCTTTTCATCCGGATGGCGTGGCACAGCGCCGGAACGTATCGAACCAGCGACGGTCGCGGCGGCGCCGCCGGCGGTCGACAGCGCTTTGCGCCGCTGAACAGCTGGCCGGACAACGCGAACCTCGATAAGGCACGCCGGCTCCTGTGGCCCGTCAAGCAAAAGTACGGCCGCAAACTCTCGTGGGCCGATCTGATGGTGCTGTCCGGAAACGTCGCTCTCGAGTCGATGGGGTTCGAGACGTTCGGCTTCGCCGGCGGACGCGAGGACGACTACCAGCCCGACGACGCCGTCGACTGGGGGCCCGAAGACGAGTGGGAAGCGTCCGACCGGTTCGCCGAAGGGGGCGAACTCGAAGGAACCCTCGCCGCCACTGTCATGGGTCTGATCTACGTCAATCCGGAAGGCCCGGACGGCGAGCCGGACCCGGAGAAGTCCGCAGAACGGATCAGAGAGTCGTTCGGCCTGATGGCGATGGAAGACGAGGAGACGGCCGCACTCATCGCCGGCGGCCACACGTTCGGGAAGGTTCACGGTGCTTCCGACCCGGACGACCACGTCGGACCGGAGCCAGAGGCGGCCCCGATCGACAAACAGGGGCTGGGCTGGGAGAGCAGCCACGGCTCCGGGAAGGGGGCCGACACGATCACCAGCGGGATCGAGGGCCCGTGGAACGCCACGCCGATCCAGTGGGACATGGGCTACGTCGACAACCTGCTCGAGTACAAGTGGTGGCCCCAGAAGGGCCCCGGCGGCGCCTGGCAGTGGACCACCCAAAACGGCGAACTCGACGAGGCGGCTCCGGGCGCGGAGGATCCCTCGGAAAAGGAAGACGTGATGATGCTGACGACGGACATCGCGCTCAAGCGCGATCCCGACTACCGGGAGATCCTAGAGCGCTTCCAGGAGAACCCCCGGGAGTTCCAGGAGGCGTTCGCGAAGGCCTGGTACAAGCTGATCCACCGCGATATGGGCCCGTCGGAACGGTTCCTCGGTCCGGAAGTGCCGGACGAAGAGATGCTCTGGCAGGACCCGATCCCCGACGCCGACTACGACCTAATCGGCGATGCCGAGATCGACGAGCTCAAAGCGGAGATCCTCGCCTCGGAGCTATCGATCTCCCAGCTCGTCAAAACCGCCTGGGCGTCGGCGTCGACCTACCGCGATAGCGACAAACGCGGCGGCGCCAACGGCGCGCGAATCCGCCTCGAGCCCCAGAAGAGCTGGGAAGTCAACGAGCCCGACGAACTCGCGACGGTGCTCTCGATCTACGAGGAGATCCAGGAGGAGTTCAACGGCTCGCGATCCGACGACGTGCGCGTCTCGCTCGCCGACCTCATCGTACTCGGCGGCAACGCGGCCGTCGAAGAGGCCGCGGCCGAGGCGGGCTACGATGTCGCGGTTCCGTTCGAGCCGGGCCGCACCGACGCATCCCAGGAACAGACCGACGTCGACTCCTTCGAGGCGCTCAAACCCGAAGCCGACGGCTTCCGTAACTACTACAGCGACGAGGCCGACCGTTCCCAGGAGGAACTGCTCGTCGACAAAGCCGATCTCCTGAACCTGACGGTGCCCGAGATGACGGTTCTGGTCGGCGGAATGCGCGCGCTGAACGCGACCTACCAGGACTCCGAACTCGGCGTCCTCACCGACCGCCCGGAGACGCTGAGCAACGACTTCTTCGTGAACCTCCTCGACATGGACTACGAGTGGGAGACGTCCGAGGAGTCCCAGGACATCATGGGATGGGAAGCGCCCGCCGACTCCGAAAACGGCGAGATCTTCGAACTGCGAAACCGGGAGACCGGCGAACTCGAGTGGACGGCCACCCGTGCGGATCTCATCTTCGGTTCGAACTCCCGGCTTCGAGCCGCGGCGGACGTCTACGCCTCCGACGACGCCGAGGAGAAGTTCGTTCGCAACTTCGTCGACGTCTGGACGGACGTGATGACGCTCGATCGCTTCGACCTCGAGTAATCGGGCGTCGAGCGCACGACGACGTTCACTACTTCGGTTGGTCGTCGACCGACGACCCATCCCGATTCGAACAGTAGCGGCCCTTACTCGCTCCTGAAGACGATCTTGTTCCCGTCGATCGTTTTTATCCGTACGTTTTCGATCGGGTTCGCCGCCGTGTGTCGAGACCGGATGGCGCCTCGTTCATCGTATCTGATTACGCGGGTCGCGGCGGTGCGTAAACCGCTTTTTCTCCGGCTCCGCTTTCACCGGCTCCGACGGCGTCTCCATCGTTAGTCTGACTCGTATTCGGCCCAGATGTATCGCGTCGCGACGCTGCGATACGGTCGCCAGACCTCGGCGATTTCGCGCATCTCCTCGCGGGTCAACTCTTCACCGTCGGCGTACAGTTGCTCGATCCCGCGGCGGACAGCGAGATCACCCAGCGGGAGGATATCAGGGCGCTCGAGGACGAACAACAGGTACATCCGGGCGGTCCACGCGCCGATGCCTTTGATCTCGGTCAGCAGGTCGACCACCTCCTCGTTGGTGTGGTCGGCCAACCCTGCCCGCGAGTAGTCGTACTCCTGAAACGCTCGCGCGGCGTTTCGCGTGTACTCGACCTTCTGTCGCGAGAGACCCGCGTCGCGCAGTACGTCGTCGTCCGCTGTGAGGACACGCTCGGGCGTGATCTCGTGCTCGAGGGCGTCGAAGAACCGCTCGCGGACGGCTGCGGCGCTCGCCGTCGAGAGTTGCTGGTTGATGATCGAAATGCAGAGTCGTTCGAATTCGTCCCAGTTGGGTTCGACGTAAGGCTCGTGTCGCTCGAGGAGTGTCGCCATCACGGGATCGCTCCGGAGCACGGATTCTGCCTCGTCTAGCATCTGGGTGAAGGGAAGGGACTCGAGGGGTCAAAGCCCTCTCGGTCTCGGTCTCAGCCGCAGTTGTCACTCGAGGTGGTGGTAGTGGAGTTCGTATCCTTCCTCGAGTGCCGCTTTAACGGGGGCGCTCGGTTCGTCGACCTCGCGACGGTCGATCGCGAACTGCCCCTCGTCGGCCGATACGAGAAGGGAGACACGCCAGTCCGAACCGGTCTCGGGGTAGTCGGTTCGGTGATGTGCCCCTCTGGATTCGGTTCGGGCCAAGGCCGTTCGAAGCGTCGCTTCGGCGACGGTGAGGCTAAACGAGAGGTCGACGGCGTACTCGAACGATCGCGAGGGAATCCCGCCGTCGACGCGCAGGTCGCGCGTTCGATCGCGGAGCACCTCGAGTTCCTCGAGCCCAGCCCTGAGCCCTGACTCGTCACGAAGAATGCCGGCGTGGTGCCACAGCAACTCGCCGAGCTCCGCGAGTAGCGTCGTCGGCGACACGTCTCCGTCGGCAGCCGCAAGCGACTCGAGTGCCTGAAACTCTCGCTCGGCGAGGGCTCGTTGCTCGTCAGTCACCGACGGGGAGCCGTCCGACGTGCCGACTTCGGTTGCGACGTGGTCACCGACGAGTTTGCCGATTGCGACGGTTTCGGCGAGCGAGTTGCCGCCGAGTCTGTTCGCACCGTGGACGCCAGAAACGGCTTCTCCGACGGCGTAGAGGCCACATACGCCGGTTTCACCGGTGTGGAAATCGATGTCGATGCCACCCATCGTGTAGTGTGCGGTCGGTGCGACCTCGATCGGCTCTTTGGTGATATCGACGCCGAGGGACGTGAAGCGCTCGACCATCCGCGGCAACCGCTCTCGAATGTAGTCGCCGTCGCGATGCGAGATGTCGAGATAGACGCTGCCGTTCTCGGTGCCACGTCCCGCGTCGATCTCCCGGGCGATCGCCCGTGCGACGACGTCTCGCGCGTCGAGTTCCATCTGCTCCGGCGAGTATCGCTCCATGAACCGCTCGTTCTCGGTGTTGTAGAGTCGTCCGCCCTCGCCCCGCACGGCCTCGGTGACGAGTCGTCCGTCCCACTGCTCGCCGTACCGTTCGCCGACCATGCCGGTCGGGTGGAACTGGACGAATTCGAGGTCGAGCAGTCGGGAACCGGTTTCCAGCGCCAGCGCCTGTGCGTCGCCGTTGTTCTCGTCGTCTCGCGAAGAGTGTCGATCGTAGAGCGCGGAGAAGCCGCCGGCTGCGAGAACGACGTGGTTCGAGCGGAAGAGGAGTCCGCGGCCCGACTCCATGTCGAAGCCGGCAGCACCGAAGACGCGCCGACCGTCCGAGAGCAACCGCGTGATCATCACGTTTTCGCGGTGGGGGATCTCGAGTTCGCGTGCTCGATCGATCAGGGTCTCGAGCATCGCCTCACCGGTCCGATCGCCGACGAAGCAGGTCCGACGGTACGACTGCGCGCCGAAGTACCGCTGGTTGATCGCCCCGTCGTCAGCCCGGTCGAACGGCATTCCCCACTCCTCGAGTTCGCGGATCCGATCCGGCATCTCTCTGGCGGTCAGTTCGACCGCTTCGGGGTCGTTCAGATGGTGCCCCTCGTTCAACGTGTCCGCGGCGTGAATCGTCCAGTCGTCTTCCTCGTCGAGGGAGCCGAGTGCGGCGTTGATCCCGCCGGCCGCCCAGGTCGTGTGTGCGTCGCCGTGATCGCGCTTTCCGATCACCAGCGGCTCGAGGCCGGCCTCGGCGAGGCTGATGGCAACGCGAGCACCCGCCGCTCCGGCGCCGATGACGAGTACCGGCGTCGTGACGACGTCGTACTCGAGACCCTCGCCGTCCGACGACGACCGGCGCTCTGGTTCAATTCGGTTTGCGACGCCGGAACCGCCGGCTGCGCCGCCGGAGCTCCCACGCGCAACACCGGTCGGTTCGCGGTCGTCAGCGGGCATTTCTGTCATACATATGATGTTGGGGGCGAGCACACTTACCGACCGTCCCAAACGATGCAATTCGGCGGGTAGCATGCCTTTGACGTGTGTTTGGAGGGCTTTAATCTCCGGGCAACTGTTTACCCGACTCGAGCGCGTAACCACTACCGACGGATGCAACCGGTCGTCCACCTCGTCGTCGGCTACATCTGTTATGCGGCCTACGCGCGCTGGCGTCTCGACGGCCCGCCGGCCGACGCCCCGGCGCTCGCAGCCATCGGCGGCGCGGCACTGCCGGATCTGATCGACCAGTCGCTGGCCGCCGCCGGGATCACCGGGGTAACCCGAACGATCGGCCACTCGCTGCTGTTCGTCGTCCCGCTCGTCGCCGTCGTCTGGCTCTACACCCGCGCTCGAGACCGCGAACTGCTCGGCGTCGCCTTCGCGATCGGAATCCTCTCGCACATCGCGACCGACATGCCGTGGCACGTGCTCGCCGGCGACTACGACGAACTCGGCTTCCTTCTCTGGCCGATCACGCCGATGCCGGAGTACAGTGGCGTGAAGGAACTCGGGACCGTCGCCGGCGTCGAGATCACGACGTTGTGGCTCGAGGCCGTCATCTTCGTCGCCGGCATCGCGCTCTGGTGGCAGGACGGGCGGCCGGGACTCGAGGCGGTGTGGCAATTTGTCCGGGGCTAGCTGGTGTTAGCGGACGAGTGCGGAGTCGTCGGGCGTCTCGGGTTCGACGTTTGCGAGCCGCATCGCGTTACCGGTCACGCCGAGGCTCATCCCCATGTCGCCGATGACGACCGCGTGGATCACCGTGACGATACCGAACGGTGCACCGGCGGCGAGGACAGCCTTCACGGCGAGACTCGCCCAGATGCTCTGGCGGATGACGCCGTTTGCCTTCTCCGAGAGTTCGTAGAGGTAGGGCAGGCGGGTGAGATCGTCGCCCATCAGCGCCACGTCGGCCGTCTCGAGGGCAGTATCCGTTCCTGCCGCCCCCATCGCGATACCGACAGTTGCAGTCGCCAGAGCGGGTGCGTCGTTGATCCCGTCCCCGACCATCGCGACGTTTGCCCCACCCGCCTCACCGAACTCGTCCGGCGTTCGCCGAATCCACTCGAGTTTCTCGTTGGGGAGCAACTCGGCGTGATACTCGTCGATGCCGACTTCGTCCGCGATCGCGCGGGCGGTTCCCTCGTTGTCGCCGGTCAACATGACGACGTGGACGCCCCGTTCTTTCAGGCGCGAAACTGCCCACTTGGCTTCCGGACGGACGCGATCCGCGACGGCGACGACGCCGAGGGGTCCGTCTTCGGTCCCGACGACGACGACCGTTTTCCCCTCGGCCTCGAGATCCGGCACGAGATCCTCGAGGACATCGAGACAGCCCTCACGATCACACCGGGGCTGGGGCGTCGTCTCGTAGCCCATCGTCTTACGGGTCGCTTCGCTCACGGATCGCTCGCGCTCTCCGTTCGCATCGAGGTCTTCGCTCCGCTCAGACCTCGCACCGCTCCCCGCGCGACTGTCCGAGGCGCTTTGCGCCTCGCTCGCCACGCCACCGTCGGTCGTCGCGTGGACGTGCTCGAGATCGGCGAGGCCGTCGAACAGATCCGGCTTCCCGACGTAGTGGGTGTCGCCGTCGACCTCTGCACGGACGCCCTTTCCGGTCAGGGCCTCGAAGTTGGATACGTCGGGCTCGTTCTCGGCCGATGCGACGCCTTCTTCGTCCGCGTAGCCGACGATCGCCTGCCCGATCGGGTGTTCGCTTCGTCGCTCCGCGGCCGCCGCGCGCCGGAGGACGTCAGCCTCGTCTGCCCCCTCGAGCGGAATCACGTCGGTCACCGAGAGATCGCCGGTCGTCAGCGTCCCCGTCTTGTCCACCGCGATGACGTCGCTGTCGCCGACCGCCTCGAGGTGTTTGCCGCCCTTGATCAGGACGCCGTTCCGGGCGGCGCTGGTGATCCCGGAGACGACGCTGACGGGCGTCGAAATGACCAGCGCGCAGGGACAAGAGATCACGAGCAACGTCAGGCCGACGATAAACCAGTAGCTCCAGGACGCGCCGAAGACGAGCGGCGGCAGGACCGCAGCCGCAACCGCGATGACGACGACGATCGGCGTGTAGATGCTGGCGAAGCGGTCGATGAACTGCTCGCGGTCGCTCTTCTCGCGTTCGGCGTCCTCGACCAGTCGGATGATGCGTGCAAGCGTCGAGTCGTTCGCCGGGCTCTCGACGTCGATCTCGAGGTAGCCCGACTCGGCGATCGTCCCCGCGTAGACCTCGTCGCCCGCTGTCTTGTCCTCGGGAACGCTCTCGCCGGTGATCGGCGATTGATCGACCGCGCTCTCGCCCTCGAGGACGGTGCCGTCGGCAGGGATCTTCTCGCCGGGACGGACGACGACGGTGTCGCCGACCGCGAGTTCGTCGGCCGGAACCGTCTCTTCGCTCCCGTCCCCGTGGCGGACGGTCGCAGTCTCCGGGGATAGCTCCATCAACTCCCGCAGCGAGTCCCGGGCGCGGTCCATCGAGAACCGCTCTAGGAGTTCGGCGACCGAGAACAACACGGCGAGCATCGCCCCCTCAAAGGGGTGGTGGGCAACGACGCTCGCGATGATTCCCAGGGTCATCAGGAAGTCGATGTCGAGACTCCGGTTGCGCACGGAGTAGTAGCCGTTCCGCAGAATCGGCGTACCGGCGACGACCACGGCCGCGACGAACAGGAGGTGTGACAGTTCGTACGTCCGATCGACGGGCCCCGTGGCGATCAACGCCAGCGTCGGATCGACAGACGGAAAGACGAACTCGAGGATCATCCCGGCGGCGACGAACGTGGCACCGATCGCCGTCCCGACGGCGCGGCGGCTCTTCCAGACGGCCTGCGTCTCGGAGAGGGGATCACTGTCGTCACCGATCGCAGCCGCCTCGTACCCAGCCGACTCGATCGCCGCGGTGACGTCCTCGAGATCGGCGTCGTCCGTCGTCGAAACCGTTACCCGACCCGATGCCGGGCGCGTCTCGACCATCGCGATGCCGTCGACGCCCTCGAGCGCGTTCTCGACCTTCGACGCACAGGAGGCACAGTCCATGTCGGGAACCGATAGCGTCAGTTCCGTCTCCGTGGACTCGACGGCGTAGCCGGCGGCCCGAACGCGTTCGCGGATCGCTTCGACGCCCGTGACCGTCGTATCGTACTCGACGACGAGCCGACCACTCGTCACTCGCGCGTCGGTATCGTCGATTCCGTCCAGGGTTTCGACGCTGTTAGTCACCTTGCCCGCACAGGAGGGACAATCCATCTCGGGAACCCGCAGTTCGAGCGTCCGGCTCGAGTCCGGCGGCCTCTCGGGGGTGGACTCGTTCATCACCTCCTCGTAAGCGGCGATCCGGGATACGAGTTGTTTGGCGTGCGCCAAACAGAGCGTTGCAGTGGGCCGAGTTAGGGTCGCACAGTCAACTGCTCGAGTGAATCGTCCGCCTCGACGAACGACGTCGCGAGGGCCGACTCGGCACGACGGAGCCGGTAGGAGAGTGTCGAGCGCGGGATACCGAGTTCGTCCGCGAGCTCGGAGAGTTCGACCCCTCGCGGGGTCTGGTAGTAACCGCGTTCGACCGCCGCGTGCAGCGCTTCCCGCTGTTCGTCAGGGAGTCCGTTTTCGTGATCGGTATCGGCGTCGTTGCGCGCCGGATCGAGTTCCGTCAGCCGAAGCATCTCCATTCCCGTACACTCACCGACTTCGTCGCCGAGTGCGCCGAAAAAGTCGTGAATCGGTGCGTCGTTTCCCAGTACGATCCGCCATCGGTACCGCCGTCCCTCGCGGTACGTTTCGAACAGCAATCCGTCGCCCAGGTGCTCGAGGGCGACGTGAGGAACCGACGTACAGACCTCGGTTCGCTCCCAGTAGGTGTAGACCACGAGCGTCTCGTTCGACCGGTCGAGAACCTGAACCTCACAGTCCGCGCCACAGTCGTCTTTGACCAGGCAGTCGGCGAAGTAGTCGGCCGTTTCGTAGGCTCGCTCGAGCGCCTCGAGCGCCTCGTCGGACCCGTTCGCGTGATCGACTCGCCAGAGACTGTCCGCGCTGACGTGACACGACAACGATCGTATCGACGTCGCCGGATACTCGGCGAGTACGTCGGCGACCGGGTTCGTTCCCGACTCGTACTCGAGGGCGAAGACGAACTCTCTCATACTTACAGAGAGGTGCTCGCACGTCATATGAATTGCTCGTCGAGATCGATCCGTTTCGCTCGCTCTCCGAACAGCTTTGTCAGTGCAAAATAACGGGGGAGTATGGCCGACACGGGAACCGTCGAAGGGATCTATACGACACCGGACTCCGGCGAACGAATGCAAGAGATCGATACCGTCGAAGCGATCGCCGGACAGGGGCTTCGCGGCGATCGGTACTTCCGTGAACGAGGGCTCTACGATCGCCGCGACGACCTTCCCGAAGGAACCGACGTGACGCTCATCGAGGCCGAAGCGCTCGAGGCCGCGAGCCGCGACGATGAGACGGAGATACGACCGGAGGATACCAGGCGAAACCTTCTGACTCGAGGCGTTCCGTTGAACCACCTCGTCGACCGCGAGTTCCAGGTCGGGGAGACGACGCTCGTCGGCGTTCGCCTCTGTGAACCGTGCAGTTACATGGAATCGCTCGCACGAACGGAGGGTGCCGTCAGCGCACTGGTTCACCGCGGCGGACTGAACGCCAACGTCGTCGACTCCGGAACGATCTCGACCGGCGATGCGATCGACTACTGAACGGAATCGATAGGAACAACTGCAACGGGTTACACACTGATCGCCGATCACTCTAGCGATCAGGTGTGCAACGACGGACGGTGGCTACTGCAGTGATCAGGTGTGCAACGACGGACGGTGGCTACTGCAGTGATCAGGTGTGCAACGACGGACGGTGGCTACTGCAGTGATCAGGTGTGCAACGACGGACAGTGGCTACTGCAGTGATCAGGTGTGCAACGACGGACAGTGGCTACCGTAATCGACGCACACAACCCGGAATACGGCACGACCCGATCCCAGCACCGACAGCTGTCCCTGGTTCGAACGGGGATCGATTTCGCGTTGACGCCGTCTACTCCGTTACGGTCTCCTCGCCCGAGTTTTCGTCTTCGACGTGTCGTCGTTGAACGTCTTTGCTCATCTCGAGGAGGTCGCGATAGACGGCCCGGACGAGATCCGGATCGACTCCTTCCGACGTGGCATCGTCTGCGACACGGTCTAACACGACCGATTCCTGTTCTGGAACTTCGACAGGAAGTCCCTCCCTGGCTTTGATCCTCCCGATCTCGTCTGCGATCGCCATTCGCTCGTCGATCAACTCGAGTATCTCCTCATCGACGGGAGCCAGTTCGGAGTCCGCGTCCGTCCGTTCCGTCTCCGAAGCACCGACGTCCATACAGCCGGCGATGCTCACCGCGCCCGTAACGAGTAGCGCACGACGGAGTACGCCCCAGCGCTCTTTCGAATTCTCGCCGCTCATTCGCTCCCCTGACCGGCTTCGTCGAGTCGTTCGAAAATCCTGCTGACGTCGTCGACTGCGAGTCCCCGGTCACGCGCCCCGTCACGAACACGCTCGTCTACGGTCGATCGATCCACGCTGGATTGCGATTGTCTCTCCACGCGACGACCGATTGCCTCGACGAGCTGGCGATCGATCGCCTCGAGCTCTTCCCGAAATTCTGAAAGTGGCATCACCGTATTTTTCGAGAAATGTAATATAAGTGCTATGGAATTGCTATAAAACTAGTAATAGTGGGATCTCCACTCGACTCAGATTGGTGCTTATATATTTGGCCCAGAGGTGCCGCTCTAGGTGTCGAACCCACAATATGGGGTCAACCCACGACGTGCGTTCGGTGCAAACTCTGGGTTATCTCATCGATATTATTAAGTACTTACATTGGTGTTGTCAGATATGGTTAATTGGAGATTAACGGACCTGTTTGGAGCGTTAGCGTGGATTCTCGGTTTCGTGGGGCTCGTCCTCGTCGTTCTCGCGTTTCTCGATCAGGCGGACCCTACCGTCGCGGCAAGCCCGTTCCAGGGCGCGTTCGTGATGGGACTCGCCTTCGCCGCGGTCCGGGTTGCCGAAGCGTACGTCGAGAAGACGGCCGCAAACTCGAAGTGACGAACACGCGGTCAAACCCCCGCGGTGATGGACGGTAAACCAGTACAACCCACTGTGAGCCGTCCAGTCGCGACGTCCCGGTACACCCATTTGGAGTCTAGTAACAACTGAAACGGTTTACACACCGGTCGCCAGACGGATCGACGATCGGATGCGCATTGACGTTCAGTAGCTACTAGAGGCTCGAGCGGATGTGTTCGGCAACCGTCAGAACAAGCGCCCACACCGACTGTGTGGGCCTCACGGGCCCATTTGCTTTCGTGCCGCCAAAATCGATCCCTCTCCACAGAGTCCTCGGCGTCGAACCCTCTCCGAATCTTTCGTACGGGGTCGCCTCGAGCGTATGAGCTTCCCTCGAGATGCAAAAGTAAACGGAGTGGACTCGCCGGGCGGGCAACTGAAATCCTCCGTCATGGCCGACCGCGGTACAGCGGAGGTGTCGGCGCGTGAATTGCCGACATTCGTCCAGTGGTCAAACGCTGGACAAAAACTCTGTCGATAACTGCTCGAAAGAGTTCCTCTCTGAGTTCGTCCCCGCTAGTCGTCTGTACAACGTCGACAGCGGGGTCTCCATCGTTCACCCTGCTCATCACGCGACGGACGAGCAAGTTCGCCGTGCGCTCGAGAATCGAGGTGAGTCGGTGTGACCGGTTACTGTGGAACCGGGTCGACTTGCGCGTCTACTCGACACGAGTGTAGAAAAGGGGCGACTGCATTGGTTGGGAGCGGCCCGATTCACCGAAGCGCTTGGAATTGGTTCGACCCACAGGAACATCGCTCAGTTCCAATAGGGCGAATACTGCCGTCCAAGAGTTCTTTCGCTGCATATGCCGAGCCACAGCGATTACACACGCCCACAACGCGGTTGTGGTCGCGCAAGGCAATCACCCCGCCCGGTGTTGTGCATGGAGGCAACTTCAACCCCTGTGAGAACTCACGTGTAAGTCGTCCAAAAAAGACGTTCATTCGAGCGAGAGGATCGCGGGCGCCCGGCACTTCGAGACGACGGATTAGAATTAAAGGGGGTGTCATCCGAGCGCCTTACAACGGGAGCGACCACGAGTGGTCGCAGTTCGTACATTGGAAACTCGCGAACGTCCCATCCTCGCGCACGTACGTCTCGAGCAGTTCCCCCCACCCATCGTCACACTCCGAGCATCGTGCATTCATGCCCAACCGGCCTTACGAGCCTATTCGTTTCAATTCTATTCCCGGATATTTGGGTATTAAGAACAGTCCACGACTCACGTGGATCCAGCGTCGGTCGTCTCACACACGGTCTGTTCCTGAAGACGGTGATTCTCGATGAGCCGTCTCGTCGAGTCCGACGAGTGCGAACGCTGTGACGTGTCGGTTCCGGCGACGCGCCGCCTCTGCCCTGAGTGTGCTCGAGAGGTTCGCCGAGCCCGAGGTGGTCCGCTGTGAGTTCGCGCATCTCGGCCCTCGAGAGTCCGAAGGCGAGCGGCGACGCGCTCGAGGCGCACCTGATTCAGTCGATCGAAGAGATCGAGTACGTCGGTGACCGGACGGCGACTTGGCACGACGCACGGACGACGACGCTTCTCGAGCCGACGACGTCGTTGCCGTTCTACGGGATTGTTCTCGTCGAGCCGGACGTCCCGATCGAGATCAAGGGCTGTCAGATCGAGACGAGCAACGGGAGCAGGTCGACGCGTGGGCGGTTCTACGTCAAGCGCGACGCACACGACCGGTTGCTCGAGGCCGGCGGGATGTACCTGCTCGTCGTCTACTTACCCCGGCCGGGGCTTCCCCAGGTCGCTCGAGCGATCGTGCCGGCGTCGCTGGTCGACGAGTTGCTCACCGATCGGTGGTACGAGGTCGGCGGGAAGCGCTCGGAGAACGAGGTCGCGAAACTCGCCTGGTCGCACGTAATCAATCCGGCGGGTGTCGATCCGGCGGAAACGGTGGGTGGTCAGCATGTCTGAGCGCGATACTGACCGCGTAGAGTGCTGGAACTGCGGTTCGGAACGATTCACATTCGAAGCGTGCCCAGAGTGTGGGAAGTTCGGAGGCGATCGCGATGTCTGAGCGCGCTACTGAGTACTCCGGTCCCCTCTGTGCGTTCCCGTACTACGGTGGGAAGACCGCCTACGCAAGCAAGATTGCCGAGCGGATGCCCGCCCACCGGCGCTACGTCGAAGCGTTCGGCGGCGGTGCGAGTGTGCTGCTGAACAAGCCGCAGTCAGAGATCGAGGTGTTCAACGACGCCGACGAGAACCTCGTACGGTTCTTCCGAGTGCTTCGCCACCGAGAGGACGAACTGCGTGAGTGGCTTGATTCCTGTCCGTACGCCCGTTTGGAGCACGAGAAGTGGGCGACCCAGTTCTACGGAGCAGGAGAGGTTCCCGACAACCTGGACGATGTGACCCGGGCCGGTCGGTGGTTCGTGCTTCGACACACGCAGTACGGCGCGATCACCAAGTCACGAAGCGGCTTCTCGACGCCGTACGAGCGCAACGAGGCACGCTCGCTTCGACAGAACGTCGACCGGCTGGATTTGGTCCGAGAGCGATTCGCCGATGTCATTGTCGAGTGCGATGACTACGCAGCGCTGGTCAACCGCTACGACGGACCGGAGGCGTTCTGGTACTTTGACCCGCCGTACGTCGGGAATGAACACGAATACCCCGGTGAGTTCTCCCACAAGGAGTTCGTCACGACGGTCGCCAAGCTCGAGGGCGACTGGCTGATCTCCTACCGGGAGCTACCCGATGGCCTTCGCGATCTCGCAGAGACTGTCGACGAGTTCAGCGCGACCGACCGGGCCGACGGCGTCAAAAAGGCGACCGAGCGTCTGGTGATGAGCTACGATCCCAACCAGGTCCCGACACTCACAGAGACAGAACAGCGGACTTTATTCGCCGCTACGGTCGGAGGCACCGACTCCACACTACATGCAGGTAGTGACCGCGAGGAGGGCGATTCTCGATGACCGTTCACACGACCTACTTCGGCGGGTTGAACTCGAGTTACGAACCAGCCGAGAAAGACGCCGTGTTCGGTGTGGTCCGCTTCCCGCAGGATTTCGTGGCTCGACTCACGGACCGGAACATCCCGGCTGTCGCGCCACCTGCGGAGCTACTCGAGGCGTACAAGACCGTTGAGGACGCCGCCGAGGAGAACGGTGAGCCGAACCCTGCCGCGATCGCGTGGGATTCGGTCGATTATGAACGTCGGTATCTCGCTCACCTCGAGCAAGCAGGACCGCGGACAGTCGTTGACGAACTGACCGAACGCGCTCGAGAGCGGGACATCTGGCTCGTCTGCTGGGAGAAAGACGCTCGCTGGTGTCACCGACGGTTGCTCGCGAACGCCGTCGTCGCCGAACTCGATGACGTTGAGGTCGTTCACCACCCCGATCCATCGACGATTCCGGTCGACGAGAATGACGACGAAGCCGGGGCAACGCTCGCGGACTTCGCCGCAGGAGGGACATGATGGCGGACTTGACCGCCTTCGGCCTCGAGCCGCAGGACCCGGATAGTGACGACGAGGATACGAATGACGATCCGGATTCGGTCTGGGCCGAGTGCGTCGACTGCGGGTACGTCGGCTACGAGGTGAAGTGCCGCGGTGAGGATGGCATTCCGCTCTGTCCCGACTGCTTCGCCGACTGGGAGGGATTGCGATGACCCAGGTTGCGACGACGCCCCACGAGGTTGAAGGGCGCTGGAAGTGGCCCGACTGGGGCCGCGGTCCGTACGACGCACTCTCCTCGATCATGCTCGGCCCGCCGTTCGAGGGCTACCTTGAGTTGAACGTGGAGGTCGACGGCGAACCGTGGGTCGTGAAGGTCACGTACAGCAAGTCCGGATTCGCTCCCCGTTTATCGGATGGGATCAACGCCGAACGGCTGTACGAGTGGGACCTGGTTGGGCGCGGTCCCGGCGAGAAGAAAGCGTCGTACAACATTTCGCCGCGGTTCCCGAACATGTGCCATTGGGAAACCGGTGAGCCGCTGCAACTGCCTTGGGAGAACCAAGTCGGAGAGGTCGAAGGAGTCGACGTCGAGTTCCACACCAGTAACATCGAGCCCGAGCGTGCTCTCGAGTTGTTGCCGGAGTTCTACGCCGCCGTTTTCGCGGAGGCTAACGAGCGAGTGCATCGCGAGTATTTCCGGACCGAGCCCCATGAGGCGAGCCGAATGTGGGCGTACGAGCGCTACGTCCGGATCACGCGCAACTGGGCTCGGAAACTCTCCTCCGCCGGCGTTCTGCAGAAGGTGACGCACTTCCTCTCCGACCAGGAGGGAGTCAAAGCCGAACTACACATCAACAACAAGGAGGTGACGAATCACCAGAACCGGCTTTTTCTCGATCCAGCGTCAGTCAAGGAACTGTTTCCGAGCCACACCTACGGACGGAAGCTCGAGATCTACCAGCTCAAAGACCCGGATGCAGTCTCGAAGGATCACCCGTCGTATCACCCGAAAGTCGAGGTTCTGGTGAACAAGAAGATGAACGACCGCAAGGCGTGGGCGTGGACCGATCGCCACGCGGTCACCGAGCAAATCGAGGAGACGCTGCTGAACGCGCTTCACTGGGAAGATATCCCCCTCTCACCAGACGGAAACGACGTCTACGTTCCTGACGACCACTTCGACGCCGTTGCGCGTGAGAAGCCGGTCGAACTCTACGAGGATCCGACGCCTCGGCTCGAGGCGAAGACGGATCACCTGCTGATAACGACGCTCCGCGACATGGGCGACACGGCTCGCGACGTCACAGAGACGGTCGCGACCGACGGCGGAGCGACGGTCGACGATCTCGCAAAGGAGCTGGGGAAGCATCCCGCGACGATCTACCGCGCGATCGAGGACCTCGACAAAATTCTCGAGCTGGACCAGGGCGACGTCTCGTTCCGCGTTCGGAAGTACCGTGACGAACTCCGTGCGCTCGTCGAGTCCGCCGAGTACGCCCTCGAGAACTTTGCGGACCGGATTCAGCACGTGATGGGACTCGCCGATCATATCGCTGAGTGCTCACCATTTCAGAAGTGGCTCGCGGAGAACGGCGCAGAGATCGACTTCGGCGAAGACGGCGAACCGAAGCGCGTTCGAATCGATACGATCCTCTCCCAACTGAAGTACAGTAGCTTCGAGAACGTCCAGACGATTGCCGCCGAAGCCCTCGAGAAGTGGCGGAAGTCGGGTAACGACCCGGCGCTACTTCGAGGGGCACACCTGACCTGGAGGACGCCAGGCGGCGGAACCGAGACCGGATACGTCGGCGCTGTCGCCGATCGCTGAACCAGCCTCGGTAGTGGCAACACTATTTCGAACCTTCTTTTCGGCAAGTCAGATTGTACTGTAGCCGTTACTGTTCAACTCTGGTTGTAGTTCGCTCCTTGAGGTGAGGGTCGCCGGGCCGATCGCACCGCAACCGCAACGGGGTCGATTCGCGCTGCGCGCGAACGCCCCCTTGGGGGGTGTCGCCAAGGCGACAGTGCCAAAAATTACAGTTTCCCACTCCTGACTCCGTACACGAACTCCAAGTGATCCACGGGAAACAAGGGTTCTTGCGGATCATTTTCCAGGGGTGAAATATATCACGACACACTTGTTGACTATCTGTATGAACACAGCAGAACATATTAATGGAAATTTGAAGTTTGAGGATGACCCCGATACACAAGAGTTTCTAGATTGCTTCCTACCTGCTCTTGAAGAACAGTATTCATATGAACGTCTCAAGAGTCTTTCAGTGAGTCAGTTAGAATCAGAAATGGATAGCGTCAACAACGATATAGAGGTGTTGCGCTGGCGATGGGAAAAAGACCGAAAAACCTGGAAATCCGTTCTTGGATTTATAGGACAGGAGGTCAATCTTCCTAGAAGTGTCGAGATAGATATCCCTACTATTAATCAGATGCACCAAATCAACTGGACAATTACACGGATTGAACGAAATTTTAATAGATCGATGAGGGAAGCAAAAGATAGAGAGTCAAAAGGATTGTTTTCCAGAATTAAACGAATATCCATCGGCTCTGATCAATATGGTAGTGTTGAAGTGAGTCTTTCAGAGCAAAAGATAACCGTACCACAAACATCGTATGACGAGAAAATTTAGATGAAGAAGTGCCTGATAGACCTGTCTGATGCCCCTAAGGGGGCAGGGTAACTTGCGGTGCGCAGAGCGCGCTGCGCTCGCAATAATCCGGATCGGGCAATAGAAGACGCCATAGCAGCCCTACCTCAACAGTAGAGTGTAGCGGAACCTGGGGAACACAGAAAGAAGACTGGGCCTTGAACCTTGCAGCCGAGATCGCGGGTCAACATGGTCCTACAATTTCAGACGTGATTCACCAGCTCGAGATGGGTGGCCAGCCACGAGGAAGGAGGTTCCGATGAACTTGGTTTAATAGAATAGTCAAGAAAACGCTGATATAGATCCCCCAACATCTTTAGCGCAATGTCAGATAATCGCCGAATGACTACCGACCGCTTTTATGGCGGTGTTCAGGGACGACTTCAGAACCTCCAAGAGATGTTATCACATATCCACAATACGAATCCACCTAAAGATGACCTCGTGACATGGGTCATCGACAATACGGCAGCAGAGAGTGAAGACGCAGTGAAAATGCATCTCAGTTTCATTGAGGCTTTGAATCTGGTTCGTCAGGACCGAGACATCTACCACCTGGATAGCTACGGTCACCAATATCAGGAGAGTTCTGAAGCAGAGGTTCTCTATAACGCACTCACTTCCGGGGTCAAAGGTTTTCAGACTCTTCTGTGTGAACTAGACAAAGGACCAATGACGGATGAGGAAATCATGAATCTCCTCGTTTCTTCTTATGATGAATGCCAGATGACGACGCCGGGACCCGCTTTGCGCCATCGCGAGTGGCTTCAGGCCATTGAGTACGTAGATCGTAAGAACGGTGTCAACCGGATTACTGATAAGGGTCGTTCTGCCCTTGCAAAAGGGACAGATCAGCAGCAAATCGAAGAATTACAGGAGCAGTTACGCAGGTCAGATATGCGTTGTGTTCCACCCGGTGCTCAGCGGCTGTCTGAATGTGTTTATCCTGCTGTTCAATCTGCATATCCTCATCTCTGTAACGACAACTATCGTTGCGAGGAAGCCCATGAAGGGGGGAAAGACGCCCCAGAATGGAAACATGCAGTTCGGAATGTGCAAAAACAGCTAGCCGACGATGATCAGAGTCGAGTTCGACGTCATGATGAACATGGTGTGTGGATGTTCGCTCCCAGGTTTAAGCCAGGCAAGCAGTACCGCCGAACAGCCCTCCATGAGAAATATGATGGGATGGAACAAAGTGGAATTTCACCCTCGAATAAAGTCCCGGTAGTGTTCATATTTACCGGCGATACCGGAGAACTCTATGGATACGAAGACGAGTTCGACGATGACGGCACGTTTTATTATACAGGTGAAGGCCAAGTTGGCGATCAATCGCTCGACCGAGGCAATAAGGCTTTAAGGCAACATCAACAGGATGATCGAGAACTCCATGTCTTCGAGAAGGACAGCGACGGATTGGTGACTTATATCGGCCAATACGTATACGAGAGTCACGAGTGGGAAACACTACCAGATAAGAACGGAGATGACCGGCAGGGGATCAAATTCACTCTTCGGCCGATCGAGGACATCGACACTGCTACAGGAGTTGTCCTCCCAGAAGGTGACCAAAACCCAAAGCGGGTTAAGACTACACGCTCAGCCCCTCAAAGAAACGACAAACTGGTCCGGGATCTAAAACAGATTTACAATCACACTTGCCAACTTTGTGGAGACCGCCGTTTACAGGGAACCGATATTGGATATTCGAACGGTCACCATATCAAACCGCTTGGAAAAGGACACGGTGGCCCTGATGTTCCAGAAAACCTCATTATCTTGTGCCCGAATCACCACGATGATTTCGATAATGGGATGCTCACCGTAAACCCAGAAACTCTAGAAATCACACATGAGTACGAAGAGGAACTTACAGGGGAAACAGTGTTGGAAAAGCAGGACCATAAGTTAGGTTCAGAGTTTTTGGCCTATCACAATCAGACAATAGCCAACGAGTAATTTGATATCCCCCAGGGGTTGGACGTCGATAGAATCCGATCCTCGAATATGCACACGAACTCCAAAAGCCGGTGTGCATATCTCGAGGCGGAAATCCGTTCGAGTCGCCGTTCTTCTCTGACGGATCGATACTTACGGCCGATTTTGGTCCGATAATGGGGGTTCAGTAAGTCGAAAAAACTAGGATTTGGGGGGTCGTGTGTACGAGTATGCGAATTCGAACAGATGGTGACTACGCGTATCGGCGAGACGTGATCGAACGAGCGGCCGACTTCTATGACTGTAATCGGACGACAGCCGTGGTGAGCGCTTGCGACGATGTTCCCCAGTTTGTCGAAGCAGCTCGTAAGGTTCTCGCACGCGACGATCTCACGCTTGAGCAGCGACGGGAGATCGCTGAGACTCTCTCAACGCGAGCCGTGACCTTCGAAGTGGATACCAAGGTCGTCGCCGATACTGATTAGTACCGAACGAGAGCGTCACACCCCATTTTGTGACTATCCGACAAACAGGCAGTAAAGGTAGGCGATGTATCGTAATAGAGTCTGACCCATATATCAAATGGTAAAAGCAGTGTCCAACATCCAGAGGGGTGTATAGCACAGGGTAAGTATGGTACTATAGTAGATTTGATAGTGTTGGAATCAATCAATATGGTTCATGCGTACAATTCCAGAGGAGGTCAGTATTGGAGACTTTCTTTCACAAGAAGAAATCGAAGAAGTGTTTGATACGGGCTTTGGATATCGAATTTCCGGAATCAATCCTCGACGCGACTCTCAAGATCAGAGATACGTGTTGGTATTTGCTAACGAAGATGGACCATACGATGACTCGGTCACACAGGGTCGTTTTGAGTACGTTGGAGAGGGATTAGAGGGAGACCAGAGTGAATCATCACCCGGCAATTCAACCCTCATTGACGCTATTTCTTCTACTATTCCAGTCCATTTCTTCTACCAACAATCAGGGGATGGCGAGTGGGAGTATCAGGGACTCGTTGACATTCTCGACTACAATTTCAAGGAACAAGGTGGGAGAGAGGTCATTGTATTCAAGATGGAACACCGAGACGGTCCTCCAGAAGATGATGACCTATGTTGGCTGGATGCGATGCGATTAGAACTCGAACGGTATCAAGAGCAGAAAGATGAAAACGTCGCTACTCTTGGAGAACTCTATGACTTTTCTGAACACCGTCTTTCGATCCAGTTTCCGGACAACAATCACGTCAGGGCTAAAATTCGACAACAGCTCCAGCGCCTACGTGACCAAGACGAGGTGAATTTCCTAGATGAACAAGGTACGTATCGAATTAATGTGGGTGATGAAGTAAAGCAGGAAAAAGGTGAATTAGAACAGACACTTGACTCAGAACCACAACTAACGGAAGATTCCACAGAGTTCACGGAAAGTCGGAGAAGAGCACGCGATCACGCCTTTGCAGAACTCGTTAAGGACGCCTACGACTACTCATGTGCGATTTGTGGAAGTAGACGTGAGACACCAGCTGGAAATCCAGAAGTCGAAGCCGCTCACATCTATCCAAAACGTGAGGGAGGTTCAGACGACGTAAGAAATGGTCTCACACTATGCAAACTCCATCATTGGGCGTTCGATACGGGCTGGCTGGCCATCTCTGATGAACACGAAATCCTTGTCAAGGATGCTCCGAATCGAGATGCTTACTACGAGTTCAAACAGTTAGAAGGTGATTTAATACGACTACCTGGAAGAGATGATGCAGAGCCCCATCCAATTTTCCTTAGAGAACATCGACAACTGAATGAGTTTTAAACCCCCTCAGGTATTGTCGAGAAAGTGGCGCTGTGACCACGAATCTGTGCGGATATACACTCTGTATTCATCACGATTTCCGAAGAGATACGCTGATTGGTAGGAATTTCTGCAGTCAATAAGTATACTCACATACCGCCAGGTTCGCCGGAGAAGGGGGGCGAAACCAATTTTGAGAATACCCCCCATCCCCCTCACGCATTAAAACGGCCAGAAGCGACCAGAATTCTCACCGCGGCCAACACCTGCAGGCTCGCGCTCCTGGGTTACGAACTGCCCCGTCGCTGCTGATCGATCGACGCCAACAACGGGGTCAGGACGTGGATCCGGCGGCGTGAACCACCCGGTTCGGGCGTCGCGTTCGAATCGCACCGGATCAAGGGGTTCAGGCGCTGGCCGCCGCTCGCGATGACACTCCTCGGCAGCTCGCTCGACGAACTCGTGACCGAACTCTGCGCGGATATCCTCGATCGTCTCCTTTGCACGTCGGATTCGAGCGTTCGAGACGCCTGGATGCTCGCCGGCCAGAATCGCACGGAACACCTCGGAGTCGTGTTCGCCGCTGATCTCCATGCAGAGTTCGATCACCGCGTCTGATGCTCGCTGTCGTTGCTGAACCGGCGCACCGACGGCCCCGGCGACCATCGCTTCGAACGCACCCTCGCGTGCGTGTTCGTCCATCCGTGCGCCGCGTTCGTCGCGACGGGCCTGCTCAGCGATCGAGCGGTGTTCGTCGACGGTGAGCTGTGGATCGTAGTAGGCGATCCAGTCGTCGACACCGGAGCCTTGGAGGACTGCTTTTGCCGACTGCGCGTGAAAGAGCATTCGCCCGTCCCAGTCGCGGCGATCCTCGAGCTGGGCTCGCTCGGCTCGAGTCAACTCCACCTGACCGAACTGGTCGGCGACGTGCGCTCGACTCTCGGCGGCCTCGAGCGCGATCGCGTCGACGACGTCGTCGGGTGCATGGCCCCACACGCGAACCATCTTCGTTCGACGGGTGTCGGAGTCGTCGAGTGCGTCAGGGTACCGGTCTCGAGCCGCATTCGCCGCGTCGAGCGAGTGAAATTCTATTTCGATCGGATCGGGCTCGAAGACGTCGGCCGGGGCGTGTTCGGCGTCGCCGTTCGGCCCGATCGGCTCGAGGACACCGGCTTGCTCCGCCGCCGCGATGTTCTCCTCGAACGGGACTGGTTCAGCCTCGACGGCCGGTTCGGTCCAATCGGGCGTGTCGACGACGGTTGCGTCGCCACCGAATAGGTCTGCCTGCCCCTCGATCATCTCGGCGGTCTCGACGAGCGCTGTTTGTTCGCCGGGATCGATCGTTGCCTCACTGACGTCGACGAACGCTTCGGTGCCAGCGATCTCGCCACCACGTTCAGCTCGTCTCGCTGTTCGTTGGGCGGCGTCGCCGACGTCGAGCGTCGCCTGCTGTGGCCGATCGTCGAACCACCCGCCGTTATTATCCCGTGTCATCGGTAGCGGTGTGTCAAACCCGGTGTGAAAACTGTTGCTCTCGCTCGGGTGGACAAGCGCGACACGGGGGCGGGACCCGTCCGGAAAACGTCCGTTCGCGGGAAGGTCCCGGTCTCACAAACCGATCGACGATTTTCCACCGGTCCTACTCCATGATATATTATTCTGGCTTCCTTTCTTCTTGTAGGTTCCACCCCTTGCTTCCCTTCGCCCTCTTGCGATTTTCCAAAACCTTTTCCGAAATATCGGCCATACTTACAACATCGAACGAGAAGGAATTAGTTCGCCGTCTTGCGATTTGGTCCGTTTTTATTCGTCTCGAATAATCTGACCGACTCGAGAACCGCTCAGATCGATAGCTTCGCCGATGTCACTCTGCGTCAGTTCTGTATTCTCATAGACACCTTTCAGAATCTCGTGTTTCACCGATTTCTCGGCGTCTTCGACCTCTCGCTCGACGATCTGTTCGTGTTCGTCACGCCAGAGCAGGTTCGATTCCTCGAGTCCGTCGTACCGGTCATCCTTGAGGTCCGAGAGATACTGGTAGTCCGGATCGTTGTCGATCGGGTCCCACTCGAGATACTGGAGGATCTTGGGCTGTAGCTGTCTCTGGGTGGCGCTGTCGGGTTGATCGTAGCGGTAGACCTTTGCCTCTCCCTGGTCGGTGACGTGAATCCGCAGGTCGGACATCTCGATCAGTCGGACGTCGAGCGCGGAGATTGACGGAAGCGTTGCCTGTAGGAGGTACTGACGGTACCGACACATCTGGAAGAGTTGGGTGAGTTCGACGTTCGCCGTCGAGTTGCTTCGGCGGTTGTCCGCGATGACACCAACTTCATCCAGGATCGGCGCACTCTGGAACGGTGCCGTCCGAAGTAGATGTATCGCTGTTTTCGCATCCATCGCGGCGTGATTCTCGGCATCGAATGCTGGATAGTGAGCCTTCGCGACCGAGATCGCTCCGCTTGTTTTCCCGAGCCCGACCCCCGCGTTTCGACCGGTCCAGATAATCCGAATGTCCCGCTCGTTTCGCCACCGCTTTTCGATGAAATCGTGCAGGTTGAACGTCGACCGGTACGGCTCGAAGTCCTCGACGGGAAGCTCGCGCACCTCGAGCGTACGCTGTTGCTCGAGCGACGGCGAGGTGGGCGTTACTGGTCCCTCCTCGGCGGGATCGACAGTCGGATCGAACGTCGAGTCGATGCTCATTCGTCGCTCACCCGCGTTTCCGATTCTGGGTCGGTCGTTTGGACTCGACTCTGATCGATCCCGTCGGCGGTGTCCGGTTCAGGGTTGTTCGTTTCGACTTGGCTCTGATCGATACGTTCACGCTCCGGAGCCGCGCCCTGGCCCGGAGAGAACGGCGAATCGCGGAACAACTGATCGAGAACCATGATCGCCCTGGCCGCAATCTCCGGTGGCATGATCCGCGAGACCTCTTCGGTTTTGATCGATTCGCCTTCGACCGCGTCTTCAGATCGGATTTGTTGTGTCTCGACGGAGTAGACCCACGGATCCAGGTTTTTGAGGCCCGTGATCCACTCGCTACTATTATCCTGGTACAGCGGGACCTCGTCCCAGTAGTAAGACGACGTGATCGCCCACGGTCGGAGTGTGACGTAGTAGTGAGTCGTGGCGACGTGAAGCGACGTTTTCGATTGGTCGATCGTGTCGTTATCGTACGAGCCAGCCAGAACCTGATTGACCGTCCGAAGCGCCTGCCGCGCTTCTCGAGAGGCCTGGTGAACGTCCTGTACAACCATCGCGCCGCTATCGGCACTCTGCATGGGGGTTTGCTGTCAAATTCGACGACTTATACCCTTGGGAAAGAATTAAGTCACCGCATTTGACCACACGGCGAGCATGGCTACTGCAAGCCAGACCGCCGGGATCGAGATCCAGGTGGCCCAACCCGAGGCGGAACAGAGTTTCAAAGAACGGCTCGCGGACGTTGCGACGGTCGGGGCGATCTCCGGGCCGACGGAGGCGGCAATCGCGGCGAACCAACACGGCGAGGAATTCGCCGATCAGCACTTCGACAACGTGCTGATCAACGGTATCATGACCGTCCTGATCGGCGGAATTCTTCTCACGTTAGCGGGGGTGATCATCACCGACTTCGTCGAGATCATGCCCGAGGACGGGTTCATGGATCAGTCCGACCTCACTTCGCCGCTCGCGACGGCGCTCGGGCTGGCGGCAATCTCGCTCGTCGTTCCGATCGTCGCTGGCGTCGTCGCACTGCTCATGGGGTCGTTCGGCGGCTTCATGGGCAACGGTGGCGGGCTCGCCAGACGGGGACGCTAACCCACCACTGCTGATTTTTTATGAAGGCTACTGGAACGCTCGCTTCGCTGATACTCATCGCTATCCTGGGAGTGGCGACAACTGTCGCCGCGGCCGGGTTTTACGCAGGTGACGGTGACGCGACCGGCGTCGAGCAAGCGCTGTTCGGTACGCTCGAGACGATCTCGGCTCCGCTGTTCGGGGCACTAATTCTGTTGCTGTTCGTCGTCTTCGTCGTCTCGATCGCACTCGTCGCTCGAGACAGCACGTACGGAGGTGGCGGCCGATGATCTGGCCTGTCTTCCTCTCGCTGTTCTGGGCGGGACTCGGAGCGGCGTACGTCTCGGTCGTTCGTCGTGAAGCCGAGTTGCTGTTCGGCGGGCTCTCGTTTCTGTGCTGGCTGGGCGTCGCGTTCTCCGCGACATCCATCCAGGTCGCGGCCGGCGACTCTCTCGAGACAGTTGGCGAGCCCGGCGTGACGGCGATCGGCCTGTTCGGCGTCGTCGGAATGCTCGTCTGGATCTTGCTCGTCGTCGCCGATCGCGTGCCGACGGACGGCGATCCAACCGACCGCGATCACGAACCTGACAAACATGAGTACGAATACTGACCAAGAAACTGCATCGAACGCGAGGACGAACGGCCGAAGTCCGACAAGTGGCGTCGCTCGCCGCCCTCGAGCGAAGCCGGAGTCGTTGGGCTCGAAAGACAGCGAGTACGTCGATACGATCGTCTCGTCCGACAAGATTCACGAACGTTGGGAGTCCTGGCTCGAGACGGACTTTTCGAAGGACTATCCGCTGGCGAAGTATCCCGCCGGCCACGCCGAAAACGAGGAACTGCTGGTACTGAACCGGATGGATCTCTTTCGGAAATCCCATCCACCGGACGGCTCAGCCATCCAGGGCGAGGTCCGCGAGGACCTTCTCGGCGATCAGAAGAAGCCCGTCGGTGCTGACGATCTGTACCTCTTACAGTCGTACCTCCGGCGGATCGTCTCGCGGATGACGCGGGGCGAAGGCGGCTGGCAACAGGACAAGTTCGACGGCGTTCTGTCCGTCTCGAAAAGCGAGAATTCGAGCGGGAGGTCGCTCAAAGAGAAGATTTTCGGTTAACCATGAACCTGAGAGAGAAGCTTGCACGATGGCACATGAACCGCGCGATGTCGACGATCGGGACCGGCGTCCTGGTCGAAGACGACGACAACCATTACACGCTGTACGGCGGCGAGTACGACCCCGAACTGAACGCCATCACCTGCGAATGGGGTGGTGACAAGCACAAGTTCAAACTCGACGGCGAAGGTGGCGTCGGCTCGTTCTGTGGCGGCGGCCTGGCACTTGCGTATCGCCGCCTCGGCGGTGTCGCGAGCGTCGCGAACGCTCGAGCCTCGAAAGAAGTCCGTCACGCGACCGACGGCGGCACTGTCGAGGATCTCGATCCCGATACCGAGATCGAGGTGCCGGTCGAGTCAGTCGGCGTCAAGCTCGGGAACGTGATGAAGGCCAGTCCCCACAAATACGATCCCGAGGATCTGGTGAAAGCCGAGCAACGAGGCTATCTATTCGCGAAAGATGAGAGTTCGATGCCCAGTTACGCGCTGGTCATCGGCACCCTGTTGCTCGGCCTGCTGATCGGTGCGCTGATCGTCTACTTCAGCATGGGAGGTGACGGCGGCTCGCCGATCTCGCTGATGGTCGGGCCGCTTCTCGGCGGGTGGTTCTGATGGCTCGAGACCGACTTAGTGACGCGCTTCGATCGGGGTATGAGGCCGCCCTCGGTGCTGGCGAGCAGGCTCGAGATCGCGTCGACGACGCGACCGATCGCGCCGAGGACGTCACCGACCGAGCGCGAAGCGGTCTCAGGGACACTGGCGACCGTGTTCGAGGTGGTGTCGAGCGCGTCAGAGAGACACCAGCGACCGTTTCTGAGCGCGTCGGTGACCCCATAGACGATGCTCCTCGGCGAGTTCGTGGAGCGACGCCGGAGATCGACACGTCCGAAGGGTGGGGTGCGCGTGAAACGCTCTCCAGGGCCGTCACACCGGGCGGTCTGGTTGAAGACGATACCCAGATCGGTGTCGTTCCGCACGCGGATGTCGGCCGAGGGCGAGCGGCTGGTGCCGTTCGTCGTGCACCGGGAGCGATCCAACGGGTTCGACAGGCAGACGTTGGACGCGACACGGTGGCTCGTGGTGCGGCGCTCACAGGCGCAATCGGTGGTGCGGCGGCGATCAGTGAAGTCGACCCAACCGAAGCGGATGTCGACGTCCCCGAGGTGGGCGTTCCCGATCGACTCGAGCGACCGGGGGTAGAGATACCGGAAATCGGCGTCGGCGTTAGTCGACCACATCCAAGCGAAATTTCTGCTCCTGAACGTCCGGACCTCTCGCGGGAGGAACTCATACCGTCCGCACCAGGCCTGGACCGTCCCGAAGTTGGCGTTCCTGATCGTGTCTCGGACGGAATCGCTCGTGTGAGCGGTGCAGTAGGCGAAGTTGGTGACATCGGAGATGTAGGCGACGTCACTGATGACCTGATTACGCCACCCCAGCCAGAGATTCCCGACCACACAGACCACGCCGAAGAGGGCCTGTCCCGACCGACCGAGTACGTCGAAGAGTACGAGTGGTTCTGGCGACCAGAAGGCATTCAGCAAGCCCAAGAGCGAGAGGTGACGGTCGAAGGGGCACGCGAGACGATCGAAACGACGGCGCCATTGTTTCTGACGGAAGCCGGCCGCTCGGCGACACGTCCCGAACTATCGTTCGGTCTTGCAATGGCTGAAGACTCGTCGATGACCGGTATCGGTGTCGACGATTCGTATCTCGGACAACCAGAGACAGGTATCGACGTCCAGCCGGACAGCCTCGGCCGTGGTAACGTTGGGATGGGCGAACTTCCCGAGACGGTTCCAGGGCTCGAGTTCGTTACCGAAGAGTCAACGGAGATCGCCCCGCCGCCGGTCTACGAGCCACCGGACGCGCCGGGATACGGTTACGAGATCGGGCCACCACCAACGGATCCACCACCGAGTGACCCTGGTGGGCCGTTCGTGCCGTTCGAGCCGCCATTCCCTGGCGGTGGCTCTGGTGAGGAAGGGTGGTCGTGGGACCCGTTCAGATTCAACGAGTGGCTGAACCCGATGGCCGGCCCAGCCGACCTCATTGGTCAGCACCCAGAGGGAGCGATCGATCCCGATTCAACGGGAGACGAACCAGACACGGATCCAGTCGATCGAGTCTCCGAGTTGTTGGGAGGTCCGCGATGAGCGAGACGGTCGAGTACGCGATCGCCTGGGCGGTGATCATGATCGTGTCCGGATTGCTGTTGATCGGCTTTCTCTGGGTGGTCCTCGACGTCTTCGTTCAGCACGTGGTGGCCGAAGCCGGTGACACGCCCGCGTACTCGGCCGACCGCGTCGACTATACGATGCACTGGCTTCGGCGGTTCTGGTTGTTCATCCCGACGATGGCGCTCGGCTCGCTGATCGCCTGGGGGCTCGTCCGCGCGGTCGCCGCTCGAGGTGGTGCGGTGTGAGCCATCCTGCGCTGGCCTGGATTCTCGTGATGGTCGTTTTCGTCATCCTCTTTTCCGTTACCTGGATGGCTGGCCAGCTCGTCGGTGAGTTGTTCCCCGCGCTCGAGGCGATGGGCAACGACTTCGTGCCGGTGTCGCTCGTCACTGATGCGATCTTGATCTGGATGCCCCTCGGGCTTGGCTTCGGGTTCGTGCTCTGGGCGATCGCGTTCACGTTCCTTCGCGAGGCGGTGGTTCGATGAGTGGGGACCGGCAGGTTCGGGCCTCTATGATGGCTCTATTGTTTGTTCTCTCGCTATTTGTTGCGCCGTTGCCGTCCACTGTGGCCGGCGAATCGGCATCAGAATCAGATGATGGTTTGATCATCACAACCGATAGCGGGAGCGTTAGTGCCTATAATATTGACACATTCGAACACGTGTGGACTGCATCAGTCTCTCCCGATGTGTTTGGTGTTGCCTCTGTTCCCGATTCGGATTTGGTAGCATATGTTGATGAGGGTGACGTCGGGACGATCAACACAACCACGGGTGATGTTGTCCGAACTGATCCCCTGCCAAGCCAGGGATTTTCTGTTCATCCAATTTCGAGTGAGAAGGCCGTCGTTGGAGCGCGAGAGGAGATTCTGGTAATCGACCTCGTTACTGGCGAGATCGATCTTGTTGCTGATGATCTAGATGGACCTATAGAAAGCGTCAAATACGTTGATGGGACGATCTACGCCACTCCCCGTGAGGATGGTGTTATCGCAATCGACAGTCAATCTGGGAATGTTCTTTGGGAAGTCGGCTTATCTGATCAAGTGTACGACACTTCGATAAACAGGGGTTCTGGACATCTTTACGCCGGTGTGTTTGGGGGAGACATCCATGTAATCGATATTGAGTCTGGAACGGAGCTGGATCCAATTGAGACTGGAACGGTAGCCACAGATGCAGTCGTCCGGACAGACGACGAACTCTTTACTCTCTCATGGCCCGATGAGGAGATTTATCGGATCGATCCCTCTGATGGATCTGCAATTTGGGCGTCGAGCCTCGAAGGAGATGCTCGAAGCATGACGTATGACTCGGCTCGCGACCGTATTTATGTAGGCGGTGACGGATATATTGGAATTTACGACTCGGGTGGTGGTGAAGTCGACTCCGTATCAGCCAACTCCGATTTTTATGGAATTACCTATACCGGCGAGTGGGAGAGAAACGAGCCGGTCAGCGGCCAGGTGGTTGATCAACCCACTGACGACGTTGAGCCCGGACCTATCGATCCAGCAAATCGGACGGCAGTCCCGAACGCGACCGTCGAGATCTGGTCCGACGACGGGACGGAACTGATCGACTCGGTAGAGACCGATCAAGAAGGCCAGTGGGAAACTGGCGAGATCATGACCGACGATGCCGTTGCGTTCTACGACACGCGTGTCTACGTCGGCGGAGAACGCCGCTGGGATCAAACATCGGCTTTCCCGCCGGAAGGGGATCACACCTGGATGACCGTCCCGATGTCCGATCCAGAACTCTCGAGCCCCTCCCCGACGGATGATTTCGACGTTCCCGGTGTCTCGGCCGGCACCGATCTCGAGGTGACG
Organism: Natrarchaeobius versutus; assembly: GCF_041205745.1. Taxonomy (NCBI): domain Archaea; kingdom Methanobacteriati; phylum Methanobacteriota; class Halobacteria; order Halobacteriales; family Natrialbaceae; genus Natrarchaeobius; species Natrarchaeobius versutus. The sequence goes on from NZ_JBGFCC010000001.1 coordinate 369,525, forward strand.
GTCACCGATCCAGACTTTCCGAGTTCGCACGTCTACGTCGAATTCTACGACGGCAACGACCAGTTCATTGGCGACGATCTGGTGTTTGTCAACGAGAGTGGTGGCTCGGAGACGGCTTCGACGCCGTGGTTCGATGCGAACGAACAGGGCGTTTACGAGTGGTATGCAGTGGCCTCGGATCCCTATCTCTCGACGAACGATACGCAGACCGATATCAACACGTTCGAGATTCGAGACGACCCGCCGATCATCTACGACTCCAGTGCGTCGCCTGACGGCGAGACCGTCTCGGGAGACGTCGAGTTATCGATCGACGTCGACAACCCGAACTTTCCCGACGACGACGTCACCGTCGAATTCTATCGCTACGATACGGGCGACCCGGAGGTCGACGAACTGATCGGCTCGGATACCCTCGAGAGTAACGGCACCGCCTCGACGAGTTGGCCTGTGACCGACGAGTCCCTCGAGTGGTACGTCGTTGTCGAGAGCGAGCTGGGCCACGTCGTCTACTCACGGATTTTCTCGTTTGGCATCGCTGGCGATCTCGAGATTCGGGACGCACAGAGCGGAGAGTTAGTCGACGATCGAATAGTCAAAGTCGACGTCACGGCACCAGGTCGAAGCTACACGACGAACCTGACTGACGGCGTCTTTGATATCAGCGGCCTCGAGGCCCACGACGAAACCGTTCGCTTCGACATCACGGCGATGGACTACTATCCGCGTGTCGTCGAACTGCGCTCGACCGTCGGCGGCGAGACCGTCTATATGGAACGTGGTCCCGACTGGGAACCGAACCCACCCCCTGATGAAGACGATCCCGAGGACATTCCCGATTACGAGGACGACGAGGACAAGGTCCTCGTCCGGTTCGAACTCACCGACCGGACAGGTGATTTCCCGCCCGAAGACGCGGTCTTGCGGGTGAGCCAGCGCGTCGACAACGAAACGCGCCTGGCTCACAGCGAGACGTTCGGTTCGATCAACCGCGTCGACGTGATCATGAACCGAGACGAGCGGTACCAGCTCGAGGTACAGAGCGATCAAGGTGGCGTCCGCGGACTCGGAGGATTCACGGCCAGCGAGTCGGAGGTCGTTCCGCTCGAGATCGGCGAGTTGTCGTGGCCGATTCCGGTCGAGGATGGATACGAGTTCGACGTCCGATTCGACGAGGAGACGGACGAATTGGATATTCGGTGGGTCGACGACGACGAACTCACACGGCCGCTTCAGATCACCGTTAGAGACTACGAGACCGGACAGACAGTGTTCAGCGACACGGACACCACGTTCCTCGGAGAGTACCGAAATCAGGTCAGGCTCGATCCAGGCCGTACGTACGAGGTCGAGGCGATTGCGACTCGAGGCGGCGAGACGATTCGCCTGACTCGAATCGTCGGACCGACTGACATGGACGTCGAGCCGTTGCTCAGCCCGCGGCTGATGGCGGCGATCTCCGCGCTCGCGATCGTCGTCGTCGCGGGGATCGTCGGCGGACGGCTGTCTTCGATGGGCGCGGTGATCGTCTCCGCGTTCGCCGGTCTGCTGGCTGTGATGGGCTGGCTCCCGATCCCGTGGCCGGCGGTCGTCGTCGCGTTCGTCGTCTCCGTGCTGTTCTACGTAGGTGATCGGACGTGATGAGCACTCGCGCGCTGGCCGTGTTCATCGTTTGTCTGGCGGCCAGTACGGCGTTCGTCTCGGCGATCGGCTTCTCCGACATCATCGGTGAGACTGAGATCGGCGTCGAGGACCGAGTCAACGAAACCGAAGAAGAGTTACGGGACGTCGGCCCGGAACCGGAGGATCGATCCAACGACGGGCTACTGTCGCTGACTTTCGGCGCGATGAGCGTCCTGCGGAACGTCGCGGAAATGGTTTTCTTCCTGCCGCAGGTGCTCCACAACCTGGGGCTTCCGATGGCGGCCGCGGCGTTCGTCTCCGCTCCCGTCTACGTCGTCGTCGGAGTCGCGCTGATCGAGTTCGCCCGAGGTGATCGGCTCCGATGACCGAGTACGACGACGTCCCTGGATCGGAGCCGAGCGACCTGCCCGAGGGCACTGAAGGGCTCGAGGGACTGGTTCAGGGCGAGATTCTCGAGCTGATGCTCTCGCCGTATCTGGATACACTCGGTCCTGCGTTCGCTGTTGTGTTGATCGCCGGCGTCTTCGCGATGCTGTGGATCTGGTCCGGCGACATCTCCCTCCCAGTCGTCGTCTCGATTCTACTCTCAGCGTTGCTGGTGACGGTGCTCCCGTGGCAACTCGTTGGGCTCCTCGAAGACCTGATCATCATCGGGATGGCCGTCGCGCTGTTCTCGGCCTGGTGGATACGCACCGGAGGGTTACGATGATGGGGACGGTCCGGCGGTCGGTGGCAGTCGGTATCGGCTCGCTTCGGTTCGCTTCCGTTGCACTGTTGTTCCCGTGGGTACTCCTCCACGAGCTGGCACACTACGTGGCCGCGCACCCTTGGAGTGACGAGGCATCCCTCACTGTGTATCCGCCTCGAGTGTCTGTTTCGTTCGAGAACTCGAGCCGATACGTGTCCCTACTGGTTGGCCTCGCGCCGACGATCGTCGGCTACACGATCGCGATGATCTGGTTCGTCGGCCTTGGGTGGCGACCCGCACTTTCGAATGCCGTCGATCTGTATCTGCTACTGGGGTGGATCGTTCTCACGACACCGAGTCCGCGCGACGTGAGTACGATCTGGCGAAAATAGGCTACAATCGCGGTGGAGACACGTTTTTGACGTGTGAGTCGATCGACCGAGGTGAGCAGTTCGGACACTCGTCGACGACCCCCTGGTTGTCCCCGAACACTCGGACGAACTGGAGTGAAACGGGCGAACCGCAGGCTGAGCAACGTTTCATAACGGCTGGCCAACGCACGCTACGCTAATTGTCACGAAAACCAAGGTTCAGCAACTTTTATACCAAGGCGGGTTGCCCGCCGAATATGGCACTGAACAAGATACGCCGCCTGGATCGCAATTCGTACGGCGTCACGATCCCGAAAGACGACCTCCGTATCGAAGGTCTACTCGACGGGAACGGCGAACTCGAGGAGGACCACCACGTACACATTCGATACGTCGGTGACGGAGAATGGATGCTCGAGCGCGTCGAGGAGATCGAAACGTAACGACGAGTGCGGCGACTCAGGAGTGTTCGTCGATCCAGCGACACCACTCGTAGAAATCGTCTGCTCCGCACTGTTCGGCGATCGATCGCATGGTGCCGGTGGGGATGCCGTCCTCGGATTTCATCGGGACGGTTACGATCCGTACCTCGTCGGTTTCCGGGTGTTCGTACCGGAGTTTCAGGTGGCTCCCCGTTCGGCCTGTTCGTCGAAACCCGTGGTTCTGTAGGACTTTCGCGATTTCACGGCCGGAAAACGACGTGCGGACCATTCACTTCATGAAGTCAGGAAGCGGTTTGTCGTCCATCTCGTCGGGATCGATCCCCCACTCCCTGAGATCGTCGTCAGTAACCGGCTCGCCGCCACCCTCGTGAAGCGTCAGCACCTCCGCAAGCATCTCGAGCGCTTCGGCTTTCGTCTCACCGAACGATGCAATTCCGGTCTCGAGGTCCCTGGCGGTGATACTGCCGTCATCCTCGTGGATGAACTCGACCCCCTCGGACCGGTCGTCTCGAGCCGTACTTGCCATATGGTGTACAGTAGTGCGATCGTATTGATAAGAGTTCGCACCGAAATCTCGAGAAGGCGATCTCGGAACCTACCCAGAAAGTTACCCCAAGGAAGAGTATTTTATTAACACTGCTGAACGGTTTGTACGGAGATTCGAAGAATGGGGCGTAATCAGACCCGACCGATGACCGACGACGAGATCGCGAAATTCGAGGAGAACATCGAAAAGCTTCGCACAGCGGTCCGACAGAATCTCGCGGAAGACTTCGGCGGGGAGCCCGACAACTATCGTGCCGAAAAGCTGGTTCCCGACGGCAGCGACAACTGACGAAGCTACAGCCAGACCACTTTTTCGCGTTCTCGTTGTTGCACCTCCGGTGAGTACGTCCCGCGATAGTGCTCAAGGAACGTCTCTAAATCGTTCCACCCGCCCCAGTCGATCACGAGCAGTGGATCGACGTCGGCCGCGGCCAGCGCGGTCGCCCAGGTGCGCCGGAGATCGTGGAACCCGAGATAGTGCCAGCCGTCGTCTTCCGTCTCGTCGGCCAGCTCGTCAGCGGCCGCAGTAAGCCAGCGTCGAAGTGAGCGCGTCGTCGAGATCTCGAGCAGCGGCACGCTCTTGGAGGCGTCGCGAACATCGGCCACCGTTCGGATGGTTGTCGCGAGATCACGCAGGACGGGCGTCTCGCGGAACTTGTCACCTTTCCCGTGCCAGACGCGGAGCACGGTCCCCGCGTCGGTGTCGACGACGTCCTCCGGGTGAGACATTGAGAACTTCGTGAGAGCGGAGCCCGCAGCGATCACCGAGCGAGAACGCGAGTCGTTGCTGTGTGTTTTGGGCGGCCTCGAGCAGCTGTTCAACTTCGGACTGGCTCAACCAGACCTTCATGTCGTCGCAGTTTGCGTGCTGTTGGAGATTCATGTCCGGATAGTGAGCAAGGCGGACGGCAACCCGGTGGATAGTCAGTGTTTCGGAGGGGTTTGGCGGGGAGATCGGGGCGGTTTCCGTCCGACTTCTCCGGATTATCGGACGAGCACCGTGACAATTACAGATGGGAACCCAACGTTGTGACTTCGCTCGCCCTTGCTGATATTTGCAGAATCGGATCGAATAGAGGCATACACTCTACAACCCAACAAACGCAAAAATCATTAGTATATTTTAAAATATTAATTCAGATTTCAAATGTAGGTAATAGAGATTAGCTGATTGTCCGAGATAGCCATAGTTAATTAGTTAGTAGAAAAACCACTTAGGACAGAATGGGTCTTCAAATACAAACCTCTATCCCTATTCTGAAATATTTAGGCTTCTTTGTAGTACAATTTACTGCTCTTGTTCTCATCTTATTCGCTTTTGCCACAAGCATAAACAGAGCTTTCGGCGTAGATTGGGAGGTGATTTTCCTTGCATATATTATCATCATTCTTATTGTGTTTGTAGGAATTTGGCGAAAAGGGTTCTTCATATCTCCATGGTCTTTAAGAATAAGAACATCGTATATGAAATACAATAGATTTGGAGCCATATCGCTCCTCAACCTGTTTAAATCACAAAGGCGGCGTCAAATGGAGTTTTTCAAAGGTGTTTTCTACGTTATCGTAGTTCTCGTTGCAGGAATACTCATGGCTTTCCTGCACTCATCAATCCTAGAAGATTTTCCATTCGATATCTCAGCTAACGTACTTGAAACCACATGGCAGGTCCACGCGGTCATTATTGGTTTCAGTTTTGTTGCTCTCACTTTCGTCTGGGAAGAGATCTACAACAACTCACTTAGCGACGAACTCTCGAGATTGTTTGTAGAGGATATCGGCTCAATCTGGACGGTGACTTTTGTCTTCGGTGCTAACCTATTGATCGGGATTATCACCTTCACACATTCCTCAGATCAAACAGCAGGCGTTCTACCTATCTACACCACTGCTATACTATTCACGGCATCAATAGCGACCGTGGCGCGACGGTTTTTAGACGCATTAGATCTATTATTTTACACTGAATTGAATGAGGAAGTTAAAAACTTCGCGAAGGAAGATTTAGAGAAAGAGATTATAACTACCTCATCAACCCCAAACCAAGTACTCGCTGAATCTGTATCTGGGTTTAACCAGGTCTCAGTCCCTCTCGGCAACTTCAACCTAGAACGGACTACAATCTCATCAAGGGATCTCGGCAAAAAAGGGAGCATAACTGACATAAACTTGAGAAGAATGAGAAGGATATCAGAGATAGTTGATCAAGAGGATAGAGCAAGTATTGACCAAAACCCGACGGTAGGCAGAACATTGGCTGAAGATTCAGCCGTGCTTTCTCTAAAGGGCGAGATCTCTGACGAGAGTCGGGAACAGATTGAGAAACAGCTACGTCGAGGGCTTCGGACACAAGGTGGGAACTGATGCCGAACTATGAAGACTATCTTGAACACTTCTTCAAAAATACAGAGACATCTATTCGGGAAGGAAAAGGCCAGGAACTCTCCGATAACCTGACCCACATCTCTGAACTAATCCAAGAGCTCATCGACAAGGAACCTGTTTCCGAGGCCCAATTCAGATCGAACTATAATTTCTGTAAACGTAGATACACCCGACTATACAACCACGCCCTCGACAACGGCGCTGATGAAGACTTGAGAAAGACCATAATAAACTCAATCTCTGCAATCGCTCATTTCGCCTGGCAATCCAATGATCTGGAAGCCTTTGAGGAGTTGCTCAACGCCCTAACCAATTGCTACGTAAGTTCGTACCCTCAACCAGGGTTTGATGACGCAATGGTCGTGTTCTTTGAGAGATACAACACACTTCAATTTGGAGCGATACAGAATTTCAAGAATGTCGACAATGCAAATGAATTAGCCAAGAGTCGCGGAATTGTAGATCTGCTTCTAAGAAACTACCGTGAAATTTGGCGACGCTCTGTAGAATACGAATGTGAAGAATCTATCAAGAGAATTCACAGCAATTTAGAAGACATTAGAGAATTTGAACAAGCGCAATATTCTCCTATTGCTGTTCCAGAAGACGAATACGATCAAGACTTCATAGAGGCAAAGCAAGATCTTGCCAACACGTTTCGGAAACGGATCCAGATTCAAAAATTCGCTGGTTACTGTTGGGCATATAACCTATATGTCAAGGAAGTCTACTCGGATGAATCGTTTATCAAAGGCATATTGGATCAACACGCAGAGAAAAGCTTCTCTTCCATAGAATCTCTATCGGAGACCTACTTCGATATCCAATCCATCCTAGGTGAGGTACCATATTGGGATAACTGGGAAACAAACAGACAGCTGCAAAATTCCCTTGGAACTATTGTGACCTCAATGGGTTCAAATAGCTGGATTCCCTCTTTCTATCTGTGTTTTTCATTATACCTATTTGACGAAGATACACAAGAAAAACTCTCGAATACTACGCCTGAAGAACTACCGATACCTGTGGATAGAGAACTTCGTGCAGAACTCAATAACTTAAAAGAGCAGGTGGAGGGGTTCAAAAACGATTACCCCCTTGATTTCCTGATAAACGAAGAGGCAAACATTGACAAGCGGATAGAAAAACTTTCAGAGGTACTTAACCGAGCACACTCTCACGCGGAGACACAAGCGATAATACGGGTAAGGGAACATGGGATTGATCCGAGGTATATTCAATCTTGGCAACAAAAAATCAACGATCAATTCGATAATTCCTGCATGTTGCGGCAAGCACTCAAGGAGATCAACCTGCTTCAGACGAAACGCTTTCCACCGGACATAGACGGCGTCAAAATAGCAGCAATCTATCCTCATAAACGGAGCTTCGTACCAGAGGAAGGAGTGAGCAAACCGGTAACAAGCAATTTTCAGATTATTTGGAACAAATACAACGAATATGTCCTCAGCCGACTAACTCTAGAGGAATATAGTGTAGAATCTCTCAATGAGTTGATGGATAGATTGGAAGAGCAAGTAAAGAAACAATCCACCTCCGTAATCCTTCTGGGAACTGGTGAATATCGTAGAAGATTATCTGATGATGATAGACTCACACACGGTGGAGATCTCCCCGGCTCCTACTATTCCTTTCTAGACACACCAATTCTTTCCGAACCTACAGATACCTATGCTGCACTTCTGCTTTTTGAGAACGAAAGCCGGGGAGTAGAATATGTTGACGAAGATGGACAAGCGCTGGACATTAGTGCTACCCCTGGAGAGGAAATAGATATGTCTGATTTTCCGACTAAACCATTAGAATCCGTTCCGTACATGCAAGCACCTCATGACCGTGTAGAGCTGGATATTCGTCTTCGAGGATTCATCCAGTCCAATAGTCTCGATGGGGTTCTATACCGTATGCCTTCTCAAAACTTGGATTAGAATGCACCACCTGTACTTAGCGGAGTGAATTATCCGATTTTCCCTCTTCTTGGACGATTAGCATGGCGAATGATGGATAGATGGTGTAGGATTATTTAATCCCGATCCGGGCCTTTATCTGGCGGATTCTCCCACAATTGTTTGACGCCTGACTCAACATAAGATAAATCCACCTCATCGCCATATAGATACGATACCAAATCCTGTGCACGTTCTTTATCATCCCATTCTTCGTTTGATGGGGAATATATGTTCATCAAGTAATTTTTAGCTATTTTACGCATATTGTTTTGCATATATTGGATATTGTCCATTACTTTCTCCAAGTTTTCAGTATAATCTGCTGGAGACCCATCATAGACAATTCGTGTTTCAAGTTTGTTTGAATACATTTCGTGTTCGTCAGTGATTGCAACTGCTCTAGTGACAATTTCACGTTCATCTAAGGCGATAGCAGAACTTGACAAGAAAGATGCGTACCATAAGTTCAATCCCTGTGGCCTCAGGTCTTCTGGTTCCCCATTTATTACTTTGAAACGCACTTCCGTCATCCACTCATTGAATAAAATTGAACGCATTCGTTCAGTCACCGTCGCGTTGTCACGGAAATTCCGCCCCCAAACGTAGTCCGATTCTGGTAACCCGCTGTGGCTTACTCTGGGTCGAACACTAATTGTAGAGATCTTAACCAAAACCGTCTCTCCCTCAAATGTTTCCACCTCCCATTGGTCACCCGAAAATTCACCATTTAAATTCTCTTCAACCTCCGTTTCTGTTGAGAGATGAGAAACCATTCTCCCTATCAACCGGATCGGAAGAGTCCACGGACTAAGCACACATGCCAATTTGTTGTTGAGGTATTGAATTTTACTTACGCTGACACGGCTGAGGGATTTATGAGAGTAAGATTCCTTCTTAGTGTAACGAACAACATGAACGAACGAGAGCTGTATGCTGACGATTGGATGGGCATAAGTTGGTCCGACTGGCTATCTCTCGATCCGAGCGACGACGAGCTGACAGCGATTTCGACCGATCCAGGGCTCTACCGCGTGCGACACCGCGACCGTGACGGCCTCGAGTACATCGGCCAAACTGGTCGGAGTACACGCGGTCGAGTGAGTGCCCTGGCGCGAAACACCTACTCCGAGGAAATGCCGTTTCGAGACCCACATACCGCCGCTCCGTGTCTGTGGGCGGTCCGAAACGAACACGGATCAGCGTTCGAGGTATCGACTGCAACGCCAGCGCTCGCTTCCACGGACCAAGATCGGAAGGGGCTCGAGGAGGCACTCATCGCGATAGCACGCCGTGAAATGGGTGAGAGCCCGACTGCGAACTTCGGGCGAATCATTCCTGGATACTCGCAATCGGGATACCGAAGTGACGGCTACGTCGGCGGGCCGATCGAGGACGGCGAGACAGAACCGAACGCAGAACCCGGCCGCGGACCGGTCCCATGGGAGAACGTCGACGATGTGACCGCGCCCGACTGGATAGGCCTCGAGTGGTCCGGGCCGTACCGGCTCGAGGATCGACTCGAGCCGGATCTTCCCGATGCGGGTGTCTATCGTATCTGGTACGAGGGAGATGTACCGCCGTTAGCGTACATCGGCGAGACGAAAGCGTTCACGGGGCGTCTACGACGACACGAGAGCACGTTCGGCGGTGAAGCGTTGTTTTCCGTTGCTGTCCCGGACGGAATGGATGCGAAGCACAAACGGACGGAGGTGGAAACGGATCTGATCGGTGCCCACTACCTCGTAACTGAGAGATCGCCAACAGTGCAGTTCGGGAACTAAGATCGTCCGACTTTTCCATCAATTAAAAACAAAGATTAGCAGACACTCAATATCCCGGGTGAATCGGAATTAATAGCAACAAGAATGGAATGCGAATGAAGATCGACAGAATTCAATTTCTATTTTGTTCAGTCACACTCTGAGTATGTTGGTCAGTTAGTTGGCTCTCTCTTTTTGTCACACTTTTCTGAACCCTCCAAAACAAAAGAGCCAGCAAAATCAGAAAAGAGCCTGCTGCGCCCATTTCTGCAGTTAATGGAGAATCACTAAAGTGAGTTAATGTACCAGTGACAGTAAAACCAATCCCTGTTAAGAACAAGTCATAGGAAATTATTTCAAAAAATTCCTCAGTAGATGTTCTTATATACGCCATTTCAAACACCGTCACCTAGTTGGGATAATAGGTGTCGCTCATAGATGAGGAATAGAAAACCAATAGTGAACCATATAGGAACGGTCAAAATAAAGTCATTAGGAAAAGGCAGATTGAGCCCGAGAAGGGACGAGAGTGCAATTGCCACACCTATTAGTACAAAACTGACTTGTCCAAGCACAGCTACCCATTGTTGTAGTGCTTGATTGTCTTGATTTTGTGAATTAGAGATTGTCATATCATCATTTGATTCAGCATCTGATTCGTAGTCCTTGGTGTCCTCTGAATCTGGCAACCTCTTTCGTAATGAATTTCTTTCTTTCCGTAATTGATTCACTTCCTCTTGTAAACGCTCAATTTCTTTCGCCTCAGCAAATTCTTCTCTCGTTAGCTCAAATTGAGCGATCATCTCACGTCGCAGTCTCTCAAACTGCTCTGGGTTTTGGTATTGGTATTGACTTCCTAACTTCCCATCTACACGACCACTCTCAAATGGATCCATAAATTCCAAAACTGTCTCTTCTCTATCCATATCAGTTTCATCATTAGACTCGGGAGACGAGTTTTTCATGATTACTCCTCCATTGAGCTATTGATTTTTCTGTATCTTTCCAAATTATCCTCCAGATCCTTTGCAATAGTCCTTAATCTATCTGGGAGGTGTTTTATTCGATCGATATCTTGTTCATGTAGTCTCGGTAGCTGATCAGATTCCTGATCAGACCACCAGTTATTTGTATATTCTAGCCTCGCCACAGAATCTTCAATTAAGACATCAAGAGGTACCGTAGCATCCATAAATGTGTCTACACCGAACGACATTTTTATTGTAGCTAACGTCTCGTTTTCTGGATTATTAATGAAACTCAATGACTTTGAAGTCCAGTATTCTTGATCCTGAGTTGCCATATTGTATGCAATAGCACATTCTGATGCCCATTCTATTGAGTCCCATATCTCAACTGCCTGCTCAACTAACTCACTGTCTACCTCACTTGAAAACCCCTGTAAGTAATCACGGCCATCATTCATAGTGCACATTGACAAAAATATGTATGCATATTGATTAGAATCGAAGAAGGAATTCATGAAGGGTTGTATTTCGTCACCCTTCGCATTATGGTTTCGCATATCTGAAAAGAATTTTAATATGAACTCCTCATTCTCCACCACATCCTCAATAACCTGGGTGAAATAGTCTTGGAAATCATCAGAGGCAAAATCAAACTGCTCTGATTCAGGTCCACCGTCTGAAGTCATATGTAAGCCCTTGTGACTTTCACTACATGAATGTTATGTAGTTTCAATCTCCAGTACGAAATAGTAATTTAATGTTTCAATACTAGGGGTGCATAATTACAACAATGATAGGATCAATCTCCCGGTAGAAATCCCAGAACTCAATTATTAGTGTTTCTCGTCCAAACTACTCTAGGTTGCCACTCTCCAACTGCCCTGAGAGATAAGCCTTACCACGGCCCGTAATTTGATATCGCCCATCTTCGATTTTTTTGACGAGACCGTGATCCGTGAACACCTTCAATCGTTTAGAAACATGAGAACGAGTGAGATCAAGGTTATAGGCTACTATAGCAGGTGATTGGACTTGCAGAATCTCTGGATCAGCTAGTGCTTCGAGAATACGATAATCTTCGCGGGACATCCAACTTGGTCGTTCTCGAATTGACACGGTTAACCGTCGCTACTCCCGTGAGAGATATTATTCCAATCAATTGAACACCATACTGTGTTCTAAAAACACGGTTTCGTGATTAGATTTAAGTTGTCAGGGTGTTTGGGTGGGGGCACCGGAAGCCAGACGGACCCGCCGGTACCCGGTCGGGTCCTCGAGAGAAACGCGGACCCGGTGTTAGGGGCACCGGCCCGCTGGCCTCCGTAACTGAGGTACGGAAGCATGCAATCGCACGATGCAACGGGGGAAAAAGCCCCCGATCGACCGCACAGTATTGACCGCGGCCCAAAGCTCACGGCCGACTCGAGGAGTACCGGAAACAGTATCGGAAATCACCGGCGAGTCCGAGAACAGGTTGGTGGGTCTGTAATTCGCCAGATTCTATTTTATCGGAAAATCGGAAACTACCCGGTAGAAGCTAAGAGGGTCGCCACGAGACGTAACGAACTACCGACGGACGACAACCGCACGCGCCCCATGTTCCAGCAAGCGGCGCGCGCGGTGAGTCCGCGGTCCCAATACACTGAGACCATGCACGAATGGACGCTTCGATACAGTAAGAGTACCGCTTGCAATCAACCCAGTGACAGCCACGAGGTGGGCCGATGAGTTCTGAGCCCGTCCGAATCGGCGGCTGTGATACGCCGACCTGCGACGGCGACGCCGAGACGATCACCCCCGAAGGGTACGTCTGCGAATCCTGCGCGACGAAGATCACCGCCGCGTACGAGCAAACCCGTGAGCACGGTCTCGAGGCCGGAGGTGAGCACGCTTGAACGGACGTGACTCCGTACCGGACGAGTCGGTCGCCTACGTCCGTGAGATGGAGATCGTCGACGACGCGGAGGACGTCAAGCGCGTTCGATTCATCGGCGACACCACGACCGTCGAGGTCGGCATCACCGACGAGGTGATGATCGAATTCGTCGAGATCGCTGAGGAAGTTTTCGACGAAATCCACGCGGACATGGCCGAGATGAGAGAGATTTTCGACCAGACTCGAGGCGACTCGATTCAGGAGGATGATTGGTCGTGAGCCGAGACCTATCACCCCGCGAGGCTCGCGACCGGTTTCTCTCCCGGCGCAAGCAGGAGAACACCGAAAAGACCGTCCGGAGCTACCAGAACCGGCTCACCCGATTCGTACACTGGGCGGAAGAGGAGGGCATCGAGTCGATGTCCGAACTGAACGGGTGGGATCTCGACGAGTACCGGGCGGCGCGCGAGGCCGCCGACCTCGCCCCGACGACGTTGCGTGGGCAACTGATGGCCGTGAAGCAGTTGCTCGATTACTGCGCGTCGATCGACGTCGTCGATCACCAGCTCCCCAAGAAGATCAACATCCCGACGCTCTCGAAAGACGAGGAGTCGAACGACACGAAGCTCGATCCCGACGATGCGAACGCGTTGTTGTCGTTCTATCGTTCATCGAATGAGATGTTCGGCCGCCCGGAACACGTGTTTCTCGAAATCGCCTGGCACACGGGTGCTCGGATGAGTGGCATTCGGGCGCTCGACCTCGGTGACTTCGATCCCGATCGACAGACGCTCGAGTTCCGACACCGCCCGCCAACGCGGTTGAAGAACAAAGATGACGGGGAGCGCGTCGTCGGTATCTCGAAGCCAGTCGTGAAGGCGATTCGAACCTACGTCGCTCGAGAGCGCTTCGACAAGCGCGATGACGAAGGTCGCGAACCGCTGTTTGTCGGTCGACAGGGGAGACCGTCGGATACGACGTTTCGAGCGTGGTCGTACCTCGGTACGCAACCCTGTCGAGTCATTCAGTGTCCGCACGGAGAACGCCGAGAGACGTGCGACTATACTCGACGAAACCACGGGAGCAAGTGTCCATCCTCGCGGAGTCCGCACGCGATCAGAACTGGTTCGATCACCTGGCAGTTGCTTCAGGGGTTGTCGATCGAGATCGTCGCGGCTCGAGTGAACGCGACGGCGAATACGATCCGCCGTCACTACTACCGGGCCACCGAGCGGGACGAGTTCGAAGAACTGCGATCTGAATACACTCTGAAACTTGATATTGAAAACTATGATTAGCTCTAAATCCTGGGGCAATAAATCGCTAGAAGTCTTTTCAGCCTCCAAAACGGCACTAGAGAGCTTCCCTCCGACCCCATACCTCTATCACTCACAAATTCGTGAGCGATAGGTGTGTAATTCGGTGGATTTGAACGAGACCGACGTTCTGCGAACGCAGTGAGCAGGTTCTCGGGCGCTGTTCAAATCCTCCGACCGTGGTTCAGAATCATCGGCCCACTCTGCTCGAAGTCCGCTCTCACGATACCCCAGTCGATTCCGATACCCATCTCTCCGAGAGTAGTGTGCGCGACTCCTCGAGCACGCATCCGGTGCCACCGGTCGTCCCAACATCGCCACCGCCAACTGCTGTATCGTCCCCCGTGTCTCGACCTGACCGACGGTTTCACTTCATGCCGGCGAACGTCCGATAGGCCGTTTTCGCGAGCGACATCTCGAGGCCGGCGGACTCGACGACGTAGTACGGGCGCAACTCGCCGTTGAACTTGCCTTTGTACTCACAGAGGCGTTCGGTGTTCGCGCCGACGAGGTCGTAGCCTATCACCGACTCGAGGGCGGGATCGGTGACCACGTCCTCTAAGATGGCCCGGTGGAGGAGGTTGTTCACGCTGACGTGGTCGTAAGAGGCGGTGACACCGCCCTGCCAGTAGTAGGCGAGTTCCGGCGCGAACAGCGTGATGATGCCGCTCTGGTAGGTGCCGTCGGGCGCTCGAGCGACGTACACCCGCCACTGGTCGTTCTCGAGCGTCGAGAGAAGATCACGCAAGAAAGGACGTGACATCGGCGCGGTGTCGTCGTACTCGGCGTACTGGTCGACGACGTCGTCGTACACTCGCAACGCCGCGTCGATTCCCTCGGTCTGGATCGTGAGATCCACTTCGTCGAGTCGGCGCATCTCGTTTCGCAAGCTCTTGCTGAAGCCAGCCATAGCGTCCTCGACGTCGGTACATCCCTCGAGGTCCACGACGTACGTGAACTTCGGCTCGACGGAGAGATCGTTCCAGGCGAACGGTCGCGGGTCGTCGTAGTAGATCTGACAGGACGAGCGAAAGAGCGTCGATCGGCTGTCGACCTCGAGGTCGTCGACGACCGCGGAGACCAACTCGCCGTTGATCCGCTCGGCCTTGCGGGGTTTCGGACTGTTGGGGTCGAGAATCGGCCCGAGACGAGGGACGCCCAGTGAAACGGGCGGCGAGAACGCCGTCCGTCCGATCGATCGCTCGCCGACGAAGACGGGGAGGAGGCCGACCGACTGTTGTCCCTTGTAGGCGCCGTACAACCGAAGCGTCGCGTCAGTGTGATCGTCGAGAACGCGAAGCGCATCCGGATCGTGGAAGATCTCGTATCCGGTCGACGGGAGGGCCTCGCGCCAGTCCTCGAGATCGATTCGTGTGACGTCCATTCTGAACCCCGATTCGATTGTTAACGACCTTGTTATCCACACAGTAACCGGCCAAAGAGTGTCACGAATATCCGTTTGGCGCGTGCGTACTCGGGTGTCAGTCGAGTCACAACAAAGAGAATACTCGAGCGAACTCAGTGTCGGACGGACGAGTTCGACGGTCGACGACGGACAGGAATGGGGTAGTGGGGTTGCGTCTGCCGGCTCAAACCGCTGGGGAACGGTCTGCCTCACAACGGGCGAGGAGGTACTCGGAGAGCGCGTAGGCCATCCAGGCCTGACACCAGCGCATCAGCGTGACTCGCTTCGTGTGGTGGCGAAACTGCCGGTAGTAGAACTGCCCCTCATCGACCTGCAGGTTCGCGAGGACCCAGCGAAGGATTCTGTCGGCGAGCTCGAGGTCGCCCTCGCGGGTGAACACCAACATCCCTTGCGTGCTCGCGTGGATGTCGCGGGGGTAGGCGTTGGATTCGTCGAAGTTGGGTGCGCCATCGAGTTCGAACAGTTCGGAGCGGTAGAACTCGAGGGCGTCCTCGAGTGTCTCGCTGTACCGATCTTCGTCGACGACGTCGCGATAGCGCTGGAAGGATTCGATGATGAAGCCGTTGTGATGGCTGTCCATCGAGAGGTGGGAGGCGTCGGCCGGAAGCCGATAGGGCCACCCGCCCACGTCGGTCTGGTTGGCGGCGACGTGATCGAAAATCTTCGTCGCGCGGTCGCGAAGCTCCTCGTTGCCGGTCCGATCGTAGAGGTCGACGAACATCCCTGCACCGAGGGCGGCGGCGTTCAGCGTGTAGGAGTCGTCGGGGTGGTTCATGTGGTAGTCGATCTTCGCACCCTCGGAATCCTCCCGGTAGTTCAGGTCTTCGATCACGAACGATGGCGCGGTACGAGCGAGGTCGGCGTACTCGGGGTCGAGAGTGGCGGCGTGAAGGAGCGCTCTGACGGCGTAGGTCGTCGAGACGACGTCCGGATCGCTCGGAACGCCTTTGGTGTGAAAATGTTGCATCTCGTGGCGGTGGCCCCCACAAAAGCCGCTGTACCCCGTGATCCGCTCGTCGACGAGCCAGTTCGCGAGCCTATCGGCCTCGCCGATCGGGTCGAACGCCGGCTCGAGCGGGGCGTCGTACTCGTGGACCAATCGGTGGTAGTTCAGGTTGGCCATCGCGAACAGCGCGGCGCCCTTGTAATTTCTCCGGTGTTCGACGCCCAACAGCGGCCTGACGTCGATCGGCGTCCGTTTGACGACTTCCTGGACGACCAGGTTGAGCATCCGATTTTCGAACGGGAGCGACTGGAGGTGCTGACTGCTCATGCCGTCGCCGTAATCTGGGCCAATATAGTCTCGTCTGCGTGCGTACGCGAGCGTCGAATCGAGGACGGAGGCGTACGACTCGAGCGCTCGAGTCTGCGTTTCCGCCGGTTCCCCCACGCTCGTCTCTGTAACGCCGTGTGACTGCATCTACCGACCACAGGGAACATATCCACATTATTATACGCTCGCTACCCCCCGGCGTGGGGCTCCGTGACGACGACGATAGCATCCAAACCCCGGTTATCCGCGTGCTGTCGTCGTTTCGGTGGGCCGTTCCTGAAGGTATGTCCCAGATAACAATCCACTCTCTCTTCCATTCGTAGAGCAGGATACCGTGGCCTCCAGCATGAGATACCTGTTTTTCACGAACACGCCGGCGCACGTCCACCTGTACAAACACGCGGTACAGCGGCTTCGCGATCAGGGCCACGAAGTGTTGATCCTGGCTCGCGATTACACCTGCACCGTCGACCTCCTCGAGTGGTACGATCTGCCCTACGAGGTGTACGGCAGCTGCGGAACGACGAAGGGATCGCTTCTCAGCCGTCTCCCGGCACACTACGCGCGGGCGATCCGCCTCGCGCTCCGGTTCGATCCCGACCTCGTCTTCGGGATGGGCGGGTACGCGGCCCACACGGGCGCGGTCGTCGGAACGCCGACGGTGTTGTTCATCGACTCCGAACCCGCGTCGTTTGATCACACAATCTCGACGCCGTTCGCACGGACCATCATCACCCCGAATACGTTCCGAAAGAACCTCGGGGAACGACACTACGTCTTCCCGGGGTTCAAGGAGTGTGCCTACCTCCACCCGGAGATCTACGAACCGAATTCGACGATCAGGGATCGACTCGGCGTCGAGGAGGACGAGCCCTACGTTATCCTCCGGCTCAACGCGTTCGGCTCACAACACGACGTCGGAAAGGAGGGGTTCACCGGAAGCGCCCGCCGACACGTCGTCGAACGGCTCGACGAGTACGCGACAGTCCTCGTTTCGGACGAGGGTGACGGAACCGACCTCGAGAAGCTCCCTGCGCGTCCGTTCGACCTTCATCCCGCACTGATGCACGACGCGCTCGCCGAGGCGGAGTTGCTGGTCGCGGATACGCAGACGATGGTCACCGAAGCGGCGTTGCTCGGGACCCCTGCGATCCGCTCGAACTCGTTCGTCGGTGACGACGACATGGGCAACTTCGTCGAACTCGAGAACCAGAGATTGATCCACAACGTCACCTCGGTGGCGGACGTCGTCGACCAGTCGAGGGCGTTGCTCGACTCGGACGACGTCGGCGAGACGTGGCAACGGAGACGTGATGCGTTCCTCGCGGACAAGGCGAACCTGACGAACGTCATCGTCGACGTTGCGACGGCAGACGGCCGCGTCGGCGGGCTCGAGGCGCTTTGTCGGTTCGGGCGCAGTTCGAAACCGACACCCGCCGGATCGGTCGGGGTCGGAAGCGACTGAGACCGATCGATCGGCACGGAACTGACTCCAACTGAATCGATCGGCACGGAACTGACCGAGAGATCGATCGGACGGAATCTCGAGCAGGTTCGGTCGAACGAATCCGTTCGTATCGCCGGCCCAAAACTGGATGTTGTGGATCGACTCGACGGTTACTCTCCTCGTTTCCGACGAGACCACTTCTTCGTGCCGCGTCGCTCGTTTCGTCGTGGATCGTCCAGTGGTGGATCGTCCAGTTGTGACCCCTTCAGTTGTGACCCCTTCAGTTGTGGGTTCGGCGAACGTCGCACGGGCTTTGGGTTTGTCAACCCGACGAGCACCACCACGATTGGTTCTCACCGGATCGAGTTTGAGCGCCCCTATCGGTCCACTCGGCGTCGGCGCGTCCCGAGGAGGAGCGCGAGCAATAATGCAATGGCAACGGCGACGTGGACGACTCCCGGTGAGGAGAGGGCGTCTGACTCCTCGTCGATCGGCTCTGCATCCTGTGTGGGTGCGATCGCGAGGCCATCTATCGAGTCGACGTCCGCGTCGAACTGGTAGTGCTCGCCGTCATCGATTACCGTTGCGTTCGACTCGGCCCACTCGGAACCGTCCGTTGCGTAGAGTGCGATGTCCTCGGGGTGGTAGCCGATCTCCGCGAGGCTATCGGCCGAGACGCTGAACGTCACCGTCGCGGCGACGTCGTCATGGTCGCTCGTTACCGTCAGGTTCGACAGCGACGCGACCTCGTGGGGCGAGTCGGTTCCGGCCGGCTGTTCGTTCTCGAATTCGAACGTCGCGTCGCCCTCGAGGCCGGTGACGTCGACCCGATCGAAGCTGACGTTCTCGTTCGAGTCGTTCGAGGGGCGAAGGGAAACCGGATCGTCGGAGGAGGCATCGGTTACGCTGGCGGTGAATCCATCGTCCGTCCGGTCGTACGTGACCGACGGTTCGTCACACGCACCCGTCCGAATCGTGACCGGCTCGTCGAGTGCGAGTTCGATCCGCTCGGGCGTGTCGGCGTCTCCGGAGAGGAACTCCCAGCGATCGATCTCGCCGTCCTCGTGCCACTCGGGATCGTGCAGGGACTCGTTCCCGTAGAACTCCGATTCTTCGTTGAATCCGGGTTGGACCGTCACGGCGAACTCGTCGTTCAGTCCGCCCTGGATCGCGCCGCCATCCGTTCTGGCGTCTCGCCAGATCCAGGAGGCGTACGCCCAACCGTCGCCGCTGTCCCACTCGACCATGTTCGTTTCGGCGTCGTACTTGTCGTCCTGGACGACCCACTCTGACTCCGCGGGGAGACCGACGACGTCGAACGTGACGATACCGCCGCTCGAGTTGCCGTGGAGTTGGTCGTGGACCATCACGATACTCATCCCGTCGGCACCTTCGTGAAGCATCAGGATACTCGTGTCGTCCTCCTGAAGGTGTGTCGTCCCGTAGGAGCTGTACTGTCTGTCCTCGGGGTCGGTGTCGGGGTGAGTCACGTGGTTTCGATAGTCGTAAAACGAGTCGACCGTCTCGGACGTCTGGAGCGGTTCGATCGGTTCGCAGTACGCTCCCTGTTCGATGACGTACGACTCCACCGATGCGTCCTGAGCGGTGTTTCCGGCCGCAAGCGGGGCGAATCCCGTGATCGCACTGGCCGCCAACAGTCCCGCGACCAGGACGACCATCAGTCGACTCTCTCTCATGGCTCACCTCGAGCTTTTGCGGGTTCGTTCGTCGCCGTCGCTCGCTCGACGTCGTACTCGCCGCCGGGGTGTGTCCCACCCCCAGCGTCGTCCGCCACGGGGCGGTCGCCGTCGGCGGAGGCGGACGTATCTTCACCGTGCCTCGAAGCAACGGACCGACCGCCTCGAGGGTGGTCGAACGCGTCGACCAGTCGAGCGGGCGAGCCGATCCAGGCGCCGAGTTCCTGGGCACGCTCGACGAGCCAGCGATAGAGCCGTGCGTGGCCGGGAAATTCCCGTTCGTTGAAAAACCGAGGGTGCCAGAGGACGGTCATGACGGCGTCGTTCGCCGCCGCCTCGGTCAACAGCCGATCACAGACGCGCCGGGCGGCGTTTGGCCGCGTTCCGGGGTCCGGAAGCGCTTGATCCATAATTGTCAGTGGGAAAATCAAAAACTCGTCGTCGAACGGTCGGATCGGTCGGTATCCCGCGTGGAACCCACACTCCGTCGTCGAACCCAGACTCGCGTCGTACTCGAGACCGATGCGGCGGTGGTGGCGCCAGGTGTCCGGCTGGAGGCGCAGGTGGTGTTGGCGGCCGCCGGTGACTGGTCCGTCGAGGATCGACTCGAGGATGGCCTTCTCCTCCCGGAGTCGGTGCGGGTCGTCGGGGGAGTGATAGGAACCGTGGAGACCGACTTCCCAGCCGCCGTTCTCGAGGTCGCGAATGACGCCAGCGATCTCGTCGCTCGCGACGTCGTATCGGCCGAGGTGTTGGATCCAGTTCGACGTGGACAGCCACTCGCTCATCGGGCGGTTCGCGAGTAGGTGTTGTTCGTTCAGGAAGTAAAACGCCGAACGGACGCCCAGTTCTTCTTCCAGGGCCATCAGGTTCTCGAACTGCCAGTACGGGTTCGAGCCCGAGAGTGCCGTCCGGAGGTGGTAGGCCGGTCGCTCGTTCGCCGCGTAGTAAAGCGACCGAAACCCCTTGTACGGGCGGTCGACGTCGTGGGTGAGACAGAGCGCGAACTCCCCGTCGACGGGAACCGTCTCGACACGGGATGCCTGGGCCCACGTCCCCGCGGAGTCGTGGCTTCGAGTCGTATCGCTCATCACGTCTATACACTCATCGGAATCGACACGATAGTAAATGACGACGTACCCAAAAGACGTCGAATGCAGACGGACGGGCGCTCTGGTAGGTCCGGCCTACCCGAAGATCGGTCTCGATGACCGGCCGCACGTCGACGACCGATTACTTCCGTTCCTCGATCGCCGGATCGGGACGGCTGAGCCTGCCGACCGCCGCCCTGAGTACCCGCCACCCGGCGGCGATACACTCCCTGAGGACCGGAACGCCGTCGGCGAGCCACAGGAGAAACACGAATCCGGCGAGTCCGAGTTGGACCCACATGTACGTCGATAGATCCCCGGCGAGAAGGGCGTCCTGATAGTTCCCGAACAGCCGAGAGAACTCGCCTACGAACCCGACGGGCTCGGCCGGCGATTCGATGGGATCGACCGGCCAGAGCATCACTTCAGTTCGAAGACCCTCACCGTCGAGCGAGTGATAGAGGACGTCCGAGGGCAGGTGGAGGAGATAGCCGAGCCCGAACGCGACCCCGACGCTCGTCCGACCGGCTCGTTTCGCGAGGAGGCTCACGGCGATCGAGAGCGGAATCGCGAAGAAGATCGAGTGTCCCAGCGCGTATCCGGACTCGAAGACGCCGAACTCCCAGGCCAGCGGTTTGTCGATGAGGTCCGGCAACACCGACGCGAACACGACTGCGAACGCCTCGAGTCCGGTCGGCGCTCGTCGGTAGTACGCGCGGCTGAACAGGGAGAATGCGAGATACCCGACGACGGCGTGTTCCCATGGCCACATCGGCGTAACGTGCTGTGCTCGAGGGATTAGTTATGGCGGATCTACGAATGGCCACGGCCGGTTATGCACCGGAAATCGGTCGATCCCAGGGTGTCCGCCGGACGAACCGGCAACGATTACGGCCCTCAGCGTGATTACTTCACACGATGACCGAACGCCACGACGTCCCGGTCGACGACGGTCAGACGATCGCCGCGGTTCACCACGAGGCGCCGTCGGACCGGTGGTTCGTCTGCTGTCACGGCTTTCTCAGCGACAAGTCGGGAAGTTACGAGCGACGATGTACGCGAGCGGTCGGGGAGGGGTACAACGCTGTCAGATTCGACTTCAGAGGGTGTGGCGAGTCCGACGGCGCGTTCGCCGACCAGGGGGTGAGCGAGAAGATCGCAGACCTCGAAGCGGTCGTCGACTACTTCGAGCCGTCGTCGATCGTCCTCTTCGGCTCGAGTTTCGGCGGGAAGGTCGCGTTTCACGCGGCAACCGGTCTCGATCGAGTCGAGGCGATCGTGACTCGGGCGCCGGTGACGGTCAACCGGGCGTTCGAGACGTATCGATCGAGCGTCGCCGCCGATGGCGAGCACCGCTTCGAAACCGGAGACCGGATCGACGAACGGTTCTTCGATGACTTCGATCGATACCCCTTCGAGGACGTGGCGTCGACACTCGAGGTGCCGGTTGCCATCTTCCACGGAACCGCGGACGAATCGGTCGCCGTCGCCGACAGCATCGAGGCAACCGGGCGACTCGAGACGGACGTTCTGCTCCGGACCGTCGCCGGGGAAGGCCACCTATTCTCGGCGGACGCCGAGACGCGACTGCTCGAACTGACGTTCGACTGGCTCTCGACGATTCGGTCGTGAGACGGTCTGATCCGGATGTTTACGGCGTCGCTCCCGGAACGACGACGACCGGACGGTTCGCATCGGCGAGAACCGCTCGAGCGGTCGAGCCGAGATCGGAGGGGTCACCGCGGTCGGGATCGTCGGGACGCCATTCGTGGCTCCCGATCACGATCTCGTCGGCGTCGACCGCCGCAACGGCTTCTCTCAACGCCGTCGCCGTCGTCGTCCCGCCGTCCCCGGTCTCGAGTTCCCGGAGTTCGGTATCGACGGATCCCGCGACGGCGAGTCGAACGGGGGCGACGTTCAGCGCCTCCTGGCGATCGCGACGAGCGGACGGCTCGTCGACGACTGCGAGGACGGCGACCGAATCGGCCGTCGAGATCCGGTCCTCGAGATAATCGCAGATCGATGCTGTCGTATGAACTGATTCGGTGCCGACGAGATACTGCATGCCAGCCCTAACCCGCCCGGGATACTCAGTGTGGCGGGTTCATCGCAGATCAGTGTGGCGAGTTCGTCACAGACGGCGTGATGGATTCCTCACAGACGGCGGATGCGTCGACGGCGACGATGGTCGTGGGTGTGACACGACGGCCCCGTCGGAAACACGTACCGGAAGTGGATTTTCCGACCCAGAGAATCCGCGGGGGTCACTAATAGGAGACAGCCGAAAGGCGTCGATAGGGGATGTAGCGAGTCGCGGTCGAACGCGCCTCGTTGGTCCCCCGCTACCCGACGTGTGGATCGAACGACGACAGCCCTCGTGGACATAGCCCCTGTCCCCGTCAGCCGGTCCCCCGTCGGTTCCGCCGGTTGGGCGTCCGCCCGTACGCCCCCGGCGGGTTTGGCCACACCCATTCCGCATTTGCTTCGGCCCTCCCGTGGTCTTCGGTGAGTTTTCGAGAACGTCCCTCCCCGTTGTTGGCACTCGAGAATCGAATATTGGGCGTCGAAATACGGACGAGCGTCGTCGAATCAGCGTCAGTGGCGTCCGTACAGCGAGTAGGTAATCGCGAGCAAGCCGAGCAGTCGACTCACGTTCTCGAAGAATACCGTGACGAGATGGTCTGCGTTCGTGACCGTATTGATCGCGACGTTTACGACGAACGGACAGACGGTGAGCAACAACAGACCGAGGGCGAGATACAGCATAGACGTCGCGTCGTTGCGTCGGTATCCACGGTAGGCCTGGTAGGCGATTATCGCACCCATGAGCGCGACGAGAAAGAGGCTGACGATGGTCAACAACTCGAACGCGGAGATCTCGTCGATACGGACTGTCCTCGCGGTCATCGAATCCCCTCCCACATTCTCGTGAACCTGTCGGCGACGTCTTCTTCACGGTAGGTCAACTCGAGGTCGAACGCGCCGTCCTCGAGGGAGAGTTCCAGCCGATCGAGGTTCGCGCTGTAGACGCTGTAGTGGTTACCGTCCGGTGCGAGTTCCGTCTCTTCGGTAACGAGTCGACACTCCTCGAGGCGATCCAGTCGCCGGTAGATCGTCGGCAGGGAGGCGTCACACCGTTCGCTCAGGGTACTAGCAGACATGGGTTCGACGCTCGTGTGGGTGAGGATCTCGCGAGCGTACTCGTCGTCGAGAACCGAGAGTACCGTGGATAGGTCGATCTCCTCACTCACTTGTAGCTGATCGTTCTGGCATCGGTATGAAAAGCGGTCCGGTTTCTCTGATCGAGAAAACACCGCCACCACCGGATACCCGCTCGAAGATCACGGCTCACGGGGCCAATTTCGTCAGTATCGGCCCAGCGACGACCCGTCTGGCTACACCCCTAATCGGCACCGCATTCCGCATCAATCGTCGCTCGGCGCCGTCTCAGGGCGATAGCTGCGGCTAATCTCCTTCCACCGGCCGCTCGAGAAGCGATAGGTGTTGACGATCGCCGGGACGGCGGTTTCGGCGAGAAACGCCAGGTAGAGGCCGACCAGACCGAGCGGTTCGATCGAAACGGCCGGCGTCGCGACCTCGAGAATCGGGATCGTTCGCGAGGACACCGACAGTCCGGCGGCGCCGAGATACGCAAACGGGATTGCGAGGCCGAACATCCCCAGGACCTGGCTGTAGAACGGCCACCGGGTGTCACCGCTGGCTCTGAGCGCACCCTCGACGCCGCGGTAGACTCCCTGTAACAGAACTGCCACACACGCGGCGTAGATGAGCGAGACGGCGGTCGGCACCGACAGCTCCGCCGGATCGTTGGTGAACGCGAGCACGATCGGCTCGGCGAAGACGAAGACGATGACGGCCGCGACGACGTAGACGGCGACGGAGAAGACGGTGATCTCCCGGGCGTACTCCTCGGCTCGCCGTTCGTCGCCGGTGCCGAGTTCCTGTCCGACCAGACTCGAGGCGGCGAGACCGAAGCCCCAGCCGGGCGTGTTCATCAGCCCCCAGATCCGGCGGGCGATGACGTAGGCCGCGACGGTGTCCTGGCCGAAGATGTCGACGATCGCGAGCATGGGGAACTCGGCGATCGTCCAGACCAGGTTGGTCCCTAAAACCGGCAACCCGATCGTCGTCAGATCGCGAACCGTCTCCACGTGGACGTACGTTCCGAACGGGTCGATCCGTACGGGGAAGGCGCCGATCCCGGGAAGGCGACCGCCAACCAGGCCGATCGTGAACGCGGCGGTCACGGCGACGTTGGCGAGGACTGTTCCGAGCGCCGCACCCGCGACGCCCAGGCCGAGTCCGAAGATGAAGACTGCGTTCAGTCCGATGTTCGCGACGGCGCCCCCGGCGCGGATAACCATCGGCGTCCAGGAGTCGTCCATGCCGACGAAGGTGCGGCTCCCGATGAGGTTGAGGCCGGCGAACGGGATTCCGAATCCGACGATCTGGAGATACCTCGCGCCGAGTTCGACCGCTTCGGGATCGTCGCTGATGAGCGAGATCAACTCCGTCGGATAGTACCAGAACGTCGCCGTGATCGGGATCGTAACCACGACCGCGAGCAACGTACTCGTTCGGACCGCCTGGCCGAGCTGATCGAACGCCTCGGCGCCGTAGCGCTGGGAGACCAGCGCGATCGTCCCCCCCGCGACGCCGCCGCCGACGCTGAACGCGAGCCCCCAGAACGGCGAGGCGAAGCCGACGCCAGCGATCGCCGCCGATCCGACGGTAATTCCCACCATCGCGACGTCGACGGCGCTTTTCGACATCCGGGCGAGCCCCGTCACGATCCGTGGCCACGCGAGCGCCGTCGTCCGGCGCGCCCGCTCGAGTTTGATCAACCCGAGTCGGGCGAGCGCCATCCCGATCCAGAGGAGACAGAGCCGGATCGGATTCGGAACACGGGGTGCCACGAGAACCGACTCGAGGTAACCGGCTCCGACAAAAAGCACTTCTCGAGGCGGCAGACCGGACCGGTTCCCATTTGATACCGCCCACCACGATCCGTACTCGTACGGAATGCTGTATCGATCTACCGATGGACTCCCAGAACGGGTTGTGGTCGCACCGGAAACGCTCTGACTTACGTCAAGACCGCATCACACGCCGATTCGATCTGAATCGAGCCCGCGGGTTACTCGACGACCAACACCGGCTTCGCCGATTCTTTGGCGACCTGTTCGGAGACGCTCTTTCTGAACAAGCGCTCGAGCCCGCGGTTTCGTCCCATCACGATCAGATCGACGTCGTTTCGGTCGGCGTAATCGAGGATCGCGTCGTGACGCAAGCCGTGACGAACCGTCGTTCGAACGTCGTCGACGCCCGCCTCGTGCGCCCGACTCGCGACGTACTCGACGGCCTCTTCGCCGATCGGCTCCAGGTCGTCGAAGTCGATCCCCGGCGCGATCTCCGCGGAGTTGATGACGTAAAGCGCGTGCAACGTCGCCCCGTGGACGGTCGCGAGTTCGATCGCCTCCTCGATCGCTCGATCTGTGTTCTCCCGTCCGTCGGTCGGGACCAGGATAGCGTCGTACATCGCGTGGACGTTCGACTTCGGGGGCCAAGTCGTTTCGGTGGTCGCTCGGTTCCGCCGGTCGCTTCAGGACGGAAACGGATCCTCGAGCCCGGCAGACCCATCGTACTCGCCACGGACGGCGGCGACGTGTGAATCGACGTCGGGGTTCGAAGCCGAGAGGTCACCGGTTCCCGGAACGGCCGGCGTCCGGTCGGTAAACCCCTCGACGGCAGTGACTATCGGCCCGTAGGCGAACTCGCCGAACTCCTCGCTCGCCGAGACGACGCGTTCGCCGTCGACCCCGCCGACAGGCTCGGAGATCGTTCCGACCCGGCCCGATTCGTCCCACCAGCACAGCGAGAGGATCGCGTCCTCGAGGTCGCCTCCGATCCGGACCGTCTCTCGGTCGATGAACTCGATCGTAACCGGTTCGTCCGACGGCTCCTCACGGTCGTCAGCGTCGCCCGTTCGAGAGTCGCGAGTTGACACGGGTCCGGATAGTTCGACCGACCATATCAATCATTGTTCACCGTTCGATGACTCTCGTGGCGTCGGACTGGCGCGACTCTCGAGTGGATTTCCCTCGAGGACGACGGGTCGAACGAGGTCGCGACAGTAATCGATCGGTGTATAGAAACAGTTTTTGCGTCGAATCCGACACGATTCGGTATGTCGGAGTATCGCCTCGTCGACGTCTCGATGCCGATGGACGGATTCGACTTCGCCGGCGACCAGCCGTTCGAGGTTACCGGTCCGTTCGACCGGGTTTCCGGATCGAATCCCGAGTACGTCTACGACCTGGGGCTGTCGACGCAGACCGGAACGCACGTCCAGGGAGCGCACTACTTCGCCGAGGACGGCAAACGTATCGGGGAGTATTCCCTCGAGCGATTCGAAGGCCGAGCGGCGTGTATCGACCTCGAGAAACGCGGCGTCGACGCGACCGTCGACGACCTCGAGGCGGCCCTCGGGTCGGGGCCGCTCCCCGACGGGATGCTCATCCTGCGGACGGGACACATGGAGGAGGTCCTCGAGACCGGAGTACTCGATGCGGACTCGAGACCGGGACTGTCCCTCGAGGCCGCGCGCTGGCTCGTCGAGGAGAAGGATCTCGAGTTGCTCGCGATCGATTCGGTCGGCGTCGAGTCCCGCGACACGCGAAATTACGAGGTCAACGTCTATCTGGGCGAACAGGACGTCCTGATCCTCGAGGGGTTAGTGAATCTGGATTCGATCGGAGAGACCGAGGTGTGGCTCGAGGCGTTCCCGCTGAAGGTCCGAGACGTCGAGGGGACGCCCTGTCGAGCGGTCGTCAAAGAACCCGTAGACGAGGTCGCCGGATTTTCACGGAGGACGAGGTGACTGATCTCGAGACCGCTATCCAATGTGCGAACAGGCGAAACACTGGTTTCTGTACCATCGAATCCATACTGGTGGTAAGATTCTTTGTTTATGGTACCCTAGTCATATCTATGTCAGCAGAAACGGACGGGCAGGGGAGGCTGTATATCCCCAAAGACGTCCGAGAAAAATACGGCGAGAAGTACCACATCGTTACGTACGAGGACAGAATCGAGCTCGTTCCGGTTGCAGACGACCCGCTCGCTGCAGTCCGCGAAGCGGCAGGCGAATTGCGTGATGCGCCCGTCGACGATATTCGCGCGGACATCGAAGCAGAAGCGAAAGCTGAGGCCCGCGAGAACGGAGACGATAGATGACGGTCTACGTCGAAACCGACTTTTTACTCGCGCTCGCCAAAGACTCAGACTGGTTGCAGCAATCAGCAGAAGAAGCACTCGATGAGTACGACGTAGAAACGTCGGCGTTCTCCTATCTCGAACTCCTTCTCGCCCGAGAACGGTACGAGTTTGATTACGTCCCACTCGTGGCAAATCTGCTCGAGCTCGTTCCTATCCGGGACGAGGAAGAACGACAAATCGTTCTGAAGGCCGTCAACTACTACGACGAGGGGATGACAGCGTTCGATGCGTTCCACGCCGCGACTGCAGAAACACGGACGCTCAACGTGTTTTCATCGGAGAAAGACTACGAAGACATCGAGGTGGAACGAGTTCCGCTAGAACCGACTGATGAATAACGAAACCCCCCGTCGCGTGCTACCGATTCTTACGTTGCTCGACCTTGTTCAGGTCTCTATAGTAACAACTGCAACGATTTACACACTGATCGCCGAGCTCACGGATCACTGCGTTCCCCGCTCGCTATTCCGCGGTTCTCACTCACTTTGCTCGTGCCGAACCGCGCTTTTCGTCTGGCGATCAGGTGTGCAATGACTTGCAGTGGCTACTATAGCTCACGTTACACTGTTTCGTGTACTTTGCCGGTTTTTCGCTACGTTGCACCGAGCCGATCCGGAATTGGCTTTGCACCAGTATTTTTAAGCGTGCATGTAGTACTGTGTACTACGATGGCGACGAAAACGATTTCACTCGACGAGGAAGCTTACGAGCGGTTGAGGGCCCGAAAGAAAGAGGGGGAAAGCTTCAGTGAAACCGTCAAGCGCCTTGCTGGAGAACGATCGTGGAACGAGGTTACAGGCATTCTCTCCGAGGACGAGGCGGCAGACCTCGAGACCGCTATCGAGGAGGGACGAACGAAATCCAGAGAACGGAGTGACCGTCTCACGGCGGAGTTAGACGAGGCCGTAATCGACGAGACGTCGGAATGATTCAGGACACATCGTTCATTATCGACCTATTACATGGTGACGAAAGCGCAAAACGACTTCTCGATATCGTCGAAAAAGAAGCACGACCACAAAAAGTGTCCTCCGTGACGGTTTTGGAACTCTACGAGGGCGTTGCTCGGTCTCAAACGCCGGAGACGAAGCGAGAGCGAATTCTCGAGATACTGGAAACGAAGCACGTCGTGAGTGCCGATCAGACCGTGATGCGAAAAGCCGGAAAACTCTCCGGTGAGCTAATTAATGACGGTGAACGAATTGAACGAGAAGATTGTATTATCGCTTCGACCGCGCTCCTCAACGACGAACCAATTATCACGAGAAACACGAAGCACTTCGGACGTATCGACGGCCTCGAAGTACGGTCTTACTAAAGCCTCGAGTGAAGTGCTACCGATTCTCGCGCTGCTCTACTTTGTTCAGGTCTTGGACTGATGTTCCAGACCTCGTCTATTTTGCCGGTTTCTGCGACGTCTACTCAGTCGTCGTCAGCGGTATACGCGCCTCCGCGACGTTTGATTCGAGCAACGACCATTCGGTACTCGTCTTTGTGAAAAGTGACTGCAAGACGGAACTCACCGATACGTACCTTACGACGTGGACTGTTCTGGAGTGGTTCGCCATAGTCCGGTGGGTCGCGCCACGGAGAATCGACGATTTCGTCGAGTTTGTTGATAATGCGTTGCTGGTGAGACGAACTATGTGAGGCGATTCTCGGTGAATCTATGATTCTGATTCACCGTTGCTCGTTCTGACTGAGCGCATCGAGGTCGTCCTTTGCGTTCGATGCGAGTTCCCACGCCCACCCGTCGTCACTCATTCGTGTCGCCAGTACCGAATCGTTCGCGCGCTTCTTCGGCGCTCATCGTCCGTTCTTCACGAACGTCCTCTTCAGCTTGGAGGAGTGCAACGAGCTCATCGCGGTCGAACGTAGGATGTTCGACGGCATCGCGTAAGGTATACCGAATAAATTCGCTCCGGCTGTTGAATCCTCGTCCTTGCCACGTGTCTTCGATCTCGTTGAGAAACGACCGTGTGACTTTGAAGTTTACCGTGACGATCTCGTCCTCGCCGTTGTTTGTGGCCGCTTCGGACATACGTCTGTATTACTTGTGTGTTACTGTAGATGTTTCGGCGTCCGAACGCTGAAGCTATTGGCGAGGAGAAACAGTAGTAAATCCGTGAAATTAGTGTCGTTTGCTACCGATTCTCGCGCTACTCAACCTTGTTCAAGTAGATGAAATCCATGGTACGAGTCACAGAAAATATCTGCCGTGGGTAATAGTGGGCAATACTTATTCAGCCGTAGGTCCAAGTCGGTAACATGACGAAAGTAGATGCTCAGGACCTACGAACTAACGAGACAGATGACCGAGGTCGAATCTATCTCGGAACGGAGTATGCGAACAAGCGCGTAACCGTCGCTGTCGTCGAAGTAGAATCAGATCATCCCGACGAGGACGAACTGGCTGTCGCGTACCGCGAGGCTTCTGAGGGTGCGGAAGAACTTGCGGATGAGTGGGACGGCGCGTCGGACGAGGCGTGGAGTGGGCTGGATAAATGAGCGAGGAGTCGGAAATTCGTCGCGGCGACGTGGTTATCCTACGGCTTGATCCTGCGGAAGGGCACGAGATGAAGAAAACTCGCCCTGCGGTAGTCGTCCAGAACGATGTTGGGAATAAAAATGCTAGTACGACTATCGTTGCGCCTGCGACGGGGACATATCGTGGCTATCCGTTCGAGGTTCTCGTTGAAGCAGCGGAGTCGCCGTTCGAGAAAGATTCCTCGATTCGCCTCGATCAAATTCGTGTCGTTTCCATCGAAAAACGGATTCACTCGGTGCTTGGAAGTCTCGACACAGAGTCGATAGAGGCAGTGGACGAAGCGTTGAAACTGAGTCTCGGACTGGACTGACGTATCTGCTGTGGTAATAGTGCGTGCGTGTATCGGTTTGGCTCTTGTTAGACCCTTGTTTACAGAAAAGTTATAATTCTGTCTACCTGATCGAGCAATATATCCACACTTCGATCTGCTCTTTTCGATTGGAACCTGGATCGAGTAACGAGAGTTGCTGTTAGCGGGATTGCCGTCTTCCTCGCAGTTCGATTCACTGATGGGTTAGTGGTGGGACTCGGAGTAGCAGTCGGGTTGGCTGTGGTACTCGATATTCCGTGGTGGCTGTACGACCGATATGCGCAGTCAGAACAGTGATGTACTCGCATGTGTAGTGTCCGCTAGCCCCGGTGATCGGTCACGGCTCATACACTTCGATAGGAACCAACTGAACAACAATCGAAGGTTTCTGAGTGCATATCACGCGGTACAGGCCCTCAAAAACTCGCTTAGTGCTATCTACTATCCCTTTGCTCGACCTTGTTCAACTCGATCAGTAGTCGGAATATCGCCTTCACGAGGTTCGCGTCGACCTCGAACTGCTCGGCGTTGTCACCCGCCCGATCCATCACCTGCTGTTCCTGTGATTCGTCGGTCGTCGGCAGCCCCTTCTCGTCTTTGACCTGGGCGATGGCGTCCGCGACGTACGTCCGCTGGGCGATCAACTCGACGATCTCGCGGTCGATCGTCTCGATCTCCTCGCGGAGTTCGTCCAGACTCATCTCCTCCGGCGATCGGTCCCTCGTCTCGTCTCCCGTGGCTGTGGATTCTCGAGTCATATCGTTCGTGCTCCGTCGGTTCGCGTTTGTAGTAGTCGCGTCGTTCCGTCCCGGTCGCCCCACCGCTCCGAGACCGCCTCGAGTGCCCCTCGATCGCCGACCGCGACGTAGCTCGGTCCCGTTCCGGACAGCGAGACGCCCGTCACGTCGGGCAGAGCGTCGATCATCGGACCGGTCGAAAAGCCCAGAGCCCCACAGAAGGCGAAGCCGTTGACTGTCATTGCCTCGCCGTATCGCCCCTCGAGGGCCAGTTCGGCCACGAGGTCGGCCATCGGCGCGATCCGTTCACACGCCGAAACGTCCGCGTCGGCGCTGTAGGATCGCTCGGGTGGGTTGTAGACGAGCGCGTGCCAATCGACTTCGTCACGAGCGAGCAACGCGTCGGTCTCGTTGTCGGTGACCGTGACGCCGCCGAGCATGCTCGCGCTGGCGTCGTCGAACGCACCGGTCACGGTAACACCCGCATCTCGAGCGGCACGGACGCCGAGTCGGCAGGCGTCGATTCGCTCGACGGCGTCGGCGACGGCCAACGCGTCGAGCGTCGCGAGCACCGTCGCGTTGGCCGCGGCGCTCGAACTCTTCAGCCCACCGGCCATCGGGACCTCGCTTTCGGTTCGGACGCGCGCGCCGACGGTCGACGCCTCAAGGCCCGCCGTCTCGGCGTACTCGTCGATCGTCACCTCGACGCAACGCTCGATGAGCGTCGTATCGGCGTCGGGTTCTCCGTCGACGTCCCCGACGACCTCGCCGTCGTCGGTGAGTTCGACCGTGGCTGTCGTCTCGAGGTCGATCGCGAACGCAGAACCGGTTCCGGTGGCGAGCGCGTTGAGAACCGTTCCAGCTGCGGGTGCGACGGCGCGGCCGTCCATACGAAATCACTCACAGAGGGCGTATTTACGGCTGACGGTCTCGACAGATGGTGTCTCCTCTTGGAGAGGCGCCGCAACTCCGTCTGAACCCATTTCGGGTCAAATCCCGAGCGGCGTGGTCGCGTCGACTCTCCGATCTCGAGGAGCGCGTCTCGGTCGACGATCGGATCGACAAACGGTACAGTTCCAACGAAAGACGCTCTGCCATCTTTAATAATTCCATGGGCAGATTTAATAATGCGTCATCCGATGATCCGGAGAAGAGACTATGAGCAAACGAGGCCACTACGATTCGGTCGTCATCGGCGGAGGCCCCGCGGGGCTAAGTGCCGGGCTGTTACTGGGGAGGTCGGGGCGAAACACAGTAGTGTGTGACAGCGGCGAGTATCGGAACGATCCGTCGACGCACGTCTGGAGTTTCCTCACGCGCGACGGAGTGTCACCGAGCGAATTTCGCGAATTGGGTCGTCGAGAGGTCGGCTCGTACGAAACCGTGGAGTATCGACCGGACAGAGTAACCGACGTCGAGGCCGTCGCGGACGGGTTCGCGGTAACGATCGGAGACGCGGAAGACGTTTCGACCCGGACGATCGTTCTCGCGACTGGTCTATCCGACGCGATTCCCCCGATCCACGGAGTCGACGATCTGTGGGGAGAGCGCGTGTTGCACTGTCCGTACTGTCACGGGTGGGACGTGCGCGACGAATCGTTCGCCGTATTCGCGCCGAACGAACAATTTCTCCACTACGTGAAGATCCTCCTCCAGTGGAGTGACGACCTCACGGTACTCACCCACGGTGAGTCGTGGATCACCGATGAAACGAACGACGCGTTCGACGCGAACGATATCTCGGTGGTGGACGACCCCATCTCGCGCGTCGATAGAACGGACCGTGGACTGAACATCTCCCTCGAGAGCGGAGAGACGCTCGCTCGAGACGTCCTCTGGGTGTATCCCGATTCCACCCAACGGAGCCCGATCGCCGAGTCGCTTGGCTGTTCGTTCACCCAGGAAGGGATCGTCGAAACCGACGAGCGCGGTCGGAGTTCAGTCGACGGCGTCTACGTCGCTGGAGACGCCGGCCGGCCGTCCCACCAGGTGAGCTTTGCCGTGAGCGACGGGGCCATGGCAGGTATTACGATCAACGCCGATTTGGCCGCCGAAGAGTTCGGCTCGCGATGATCGGGAGCCGACACAGGCGCCGAACACCTCGAGTCGTATCGTCGTGAAAATGAGTTCAGCAACCGGGAACGGCCGACGGATCCGACGGTCGGGCACGGCCGCGAGAACGCACCGCTTTTCCCCTGTCCGATCGAATCTCGGGGCGATGAGTACACGGAGCAACGTCGCACCCAGTACGATCGGCGTCGACTTCGTCGAGGGCGGCGTCGTCGTCCAGTACCTCGACGGACGGGAAGTCTTCTACCACGGACCCCCAAAGCCCGTTTCAGGCTCGATCAAGACCCCGCCCGGCAAGGACGTCCACGTCCTCGTCACCGACCCCGACGGCGTCGAGGGGGTCATGACCTACGTCAACGACCGCGACACCCACGACGGCATCCTCGAGACGACCGGCGTTGGGCGCGTGATGCTCGAGAGCGACGACGAGGAGGTGTTGTTCCCGGGCGTGACGGTGTCGACGGAGGCGTACTCGATCCGCGTCGAGGCGGACCTCTCGGCCGTCGACGGTCGGGTGTTCGTCTTCGCCGAAGACGAGATGAGCGAACACGCCTACGAACTGGTCGACGAGGAGTACGACGCCTGACAATGGCGCTTCAGAAACCCTGGCGCGACCTCGATCGGTCGACCGTCTCGAGTGCGCCCGATCGTCCCGGCGTCTACGAACTCGGCGATTCCTCGGGCGCGATTTTGGCGGTGGACCACGGCGTCCTCCGCGACGAACTCAAGACGGCGCTGGCCTACGGCGACGGCGACCGGGTTCGCTGGACGGAGACCCACACCCTCGAGCGAGCGCGCGAGGTCGCGACGGACCACCGCGACCGTCTCGAGTGACAGATCGTCCTCGACGGTGGCTGTCCACTCGAGCGCCGGAAAGTCGTCTTCGAGGGTGCAAACCGCGGCCCACTGCCTTCCTCTCGCACCGTCGATCGTGCAAGAATCCGCCAATGTATAATCCGTTCAACCAGTCTCGTACACGAATAACTGAATCTTTTTTACCCCGCTCACTCTCGAGACGGGTATGCGGGAGACGCTTGCCGAGTGGCGGCCGGCCGTGGACGACGCGATCGATGACCTCGTCCCACGGGAGATCGACGCCGAATACCTCGAGTCGTTTTTCGGCGAGCCGACCTACGAGTACGATCCCGAGGGGATCCAGCGGGCGCTGTCGGATCCCCTCTGGGATCTGCTCGATCGGGGCGGCAAACGCTGGCGTGCGGTGCTCTTTCTCGTCTTCGTGGAGGGGTTCGGGCACGATCCGACGGAGTATCTGCCGTACGCGTGTATTCCGGAGATCCTCCACAACGGGACGATCATCGTCGACGACGTCGAGGACGAGGCATCGATACGACGGGGGGAACCGGCGTTACATCACGTCTACGGACAGGACGTCGCGTTGAACGCAGGAAACGCGATGTACTTTCTGCCGTTGAAGATCCTGACCGAGAATCCGGCCGGTCTGCCGGCCGAGCAACGACTGGCGGCCTACGAGATGTTGATGTACGAGCTCAATCGCACCCACCTCGGCCAGGGGATGGACATCTGCTGGCACAACGAACGCGAGGTTCGGATCACGCCCGAACAGTACCTCGAGATGTGTGCGTGCAAGACGGGCTGTCTCGGCCGTATCGTCGCCCGACTCGCGGCGATCATCACCGACCAGCCATCCGAGGTCGAGGAAGCCGTCGCCAACTACGCCGAGTTGACGTCCGTCGCGTTCCAGATCGGCGACGACATCTTAGACGTCGAGAACTCGCTCGGCCGGGCCGGCGAGTTCGGCAAGGAGTTCGGTAACGACGTCCGCGAGGGAAAAAAGACCTTGCTCGTGATCGACGCGATCGAGGAGAGCCCACCCGGACGAGCCGAACGCCTCCAGGCGATTCTCGAGGCCGACACCAACACGGACGAGGAGGTCCTCGAGGCGCTCTCGATCATCGAGGAGGCCGGAAGTATCGACGACGCTCGCGAACGCGCACTCGAACTCGCCGAACAGGCTCGCGCGGAGATCGATGGGCTCGATCTCGACGAGGAGACGTCCGAAAAGCTTCGGGAGTTTACCCGCTTCGTGGTCGACCGAGACACCTGAGACGGTTCAGCACAGATCAGTTCCGGTGAGACCGCGACCTGGGCGGTGGTCTCACCCGTAGATCGCGACAGTAATCCGTACGACGATCGCTTGTCGGTGGCTGAACCGGTCTGGCCGGTCACTTCTGGTCTGGTCGCTCACTTCTGGTCTGGTCGCTCACTCTCGGTCTGACTGGAGACGTTTCGTCGTCTGGACCAACGGGTGTCGGGCGTAGTCGACGACGTCGATATCCTGAATCCCCTCGAGACCCTCTTTGGCCGCCGTCTGTGCCATACCGAGATCGATCTCGCGGTCGATGACGATCACGTAGGCGTCCATCTCGTCGATACCCAACTGGTCCGCCGCGAGCACGCGGTGGTGGCCGTCCGCGAGCAACAGCGTCCCGTCGTTGTCGATCACCACCAGGGGTTCGGCCAGCCCGCGTTCGAGTTCGTAGCGCCGGCCCTCGAGTTCGTCGGCGTACACCCGTCCCTGCGTCGGCGTGAGTTCGGTAAGCGGGACCGTTCGACGCTCTTCTTCGAGGTCGATACCGTGGATCTGCTCGAGCGTCCGCATCAGTTTGCCGACCTTCTCGGGGGTTGCGCGCTCGATCTGGCTCCGAATCACGTCCGCGTTCGAGATGATTCCGACGAGGTTCCCGGCGTCGTCGACGACCGGGAGTTTCTGGATGCCCGAGCGAAGGATAACGCGAGCCGCGTCGTTGACTTTCATCTCGGGGTGGGCAACGAGAAGGTCGGTCGTCATCACCTTGAAGATCGGCTCGCCGTCCTCGGCGAGCAACAGGTCGCGGGCGCTGACGAACCCCTCGACGCGACGGCGCTCACAGACGGGAAAGCCGCTGTGTTCTTCGCTCTCCGCGATCCGCGTTGCAACCGACCCGACGGTGGTGTCGGGCGAGACCGTCACCACGTCCCGAGTCATATACTCCTCGACCTGGGGCTTTCTCCTGTCCGACGCGACGTCCATACGCGGATCGTAAGCGGTCCGTGCGCAAAAGCACTGTTACCGAGCGCTCGAGTACCCTGCCTCGCCGGCGACTACGCGGACTCGCCGCCGTCGGGATCGCCTGCCCGGGTGAACAGCCACTCGCTGGTCTGCGTGTAGGCGCCGACGGGAACGCCGGGCCGGGTCTCGATCGCCTCGAAAAACCGGTTGGTGATAACCTCCTCGACGACGCTGACGATCGACTCCATCTCGTCGGCGTCGTCGACGTCCCCGAGAATGCCGATCTCGAGTTGGGCGCCGGCCATATCGGCGTGGCCGCCGGCGCTCCCGATCCGATCGAAGGCGTCCCGAAGCGTCTCCCCGAGATCGACGTCGCCGGCTCGCGAGCGCGCGGAGAGAAACGCCATCTCGTCTTTGAATCCGAACACGAGCGTCGTGTCGACGCCGTCCATCGCGAGCAACTGATCCGCCGCCTGGGGCAACGCATCCCGGTTCGTGATCCGTCCGGCGCTCGCGACGACGATCGGTCCGTCCTGCGTTCGGTTCTTGATCGCGCGAGCGATCGTCTCGAGCGTATCGCCCTCGATCGTCGGCTGTTCGACCCGCTCGAGGACGGTCGTGTCGACGTGGGGCCAGAGGATCGACGCGGCACGGAAGTCCGCCGGCGAGACTTCGCGGGTGAAGTCGTTCGTGTCGACCCTGATACCGTACAGTAACGCGGTCGCCGTCGTCGGATCGAACGCGAGGTCGAACCGGTCGACGTACTCGGTCATGACCGTACTGGTTGCGCCGGCGTGTTCGCGCAGGTCGACGAATCCCGCCGACACAGGCCCCCGTGGGGGGTGATGATCGATCACGACGTCCACGACGAGGTCTTCGGGAAGTTGATCGTTGACCCCTGGCCTCGAGTGGTCGACCAGCGCGAACGCGCCGAAGCGCTCGAGGGAATCCTCGGATGAGAGATTTCGGAGGTCGAGCGAGAGCAGGTTGATCATCGCTCGATTCTCCTGGTGTGAGATCTCCCCGAAGTAACACGCCTCGGCCTCGAGGCCGAGGGATTTGGCGATGTCGACGAGCGCAACCGCGCTCGCGATCGCGTCCGGATCGGGGTTGTCGTGCATGACGACCGCCAGCGGGTCGTCGATTGCCTCGAGGTGAGAACGAAGCTCGATCGCCGTTTCGGCCGACGGGCAGGCGATCTCGTCGAGGACGCCGTCGACGAGCGCGTCGTTCGGATCGACGACGTGGTCCGCGAGTTCCTCGAAGCTCGTCCGGTCGGCCGCGGTCGGGTTCCCGCCGACGTGTGCGACGATCGACGCCTCGGAGAACCGATCCCTGGCCGCCTCGAGCGTCGCGCGGTTGCGGTCGGTCCGGTCGCCGCCGACGAAGATCGCGTCCGGCCGCTCGACGTTTCCGAGGACGTCCGAGTCGGTCGGATCGCCGTGACGTGCCGGAACGCTCTCGTCTCGAAGCGCCCCGACGACGCTCTCGTCGTCCGTGACGACCAACAACCGGCCGGAACCGTCGCGCTCGGCGAGCTGTTCGACGACCTGGCGGCCGACAGTCCCACAGCCGAGCACGAGCCGGAAAACCATCTGTCGCGGGTTGGAACGCCGCCGGGTAAAAAGTACCGGGTCCGAGCCGGTCAGGCGATCATTGCCGCCGCCGCATCGAGGGCGGTCTCGACGACCGGTCCGAAACCGGGAAGCAAGACTGCGGTCATCACGGCGGCGAAGACGATCGCGGCGTACAGCCCCGTCGGCTGTGCGAGCGAGTCGCGTGTGGCGGGGGGCTCTTCGAACCAGACCGCCTTCACCAATCGCGAGTAGTAATACAGCGAGAGTGCGCTGTTGACGATCAGCGCGGCCGCGACGAGCAACAAGCCGGCCTCGATTGCTCCGGTAAAGAGGAAGTATTTGCTGAAGAACCCGCCCAGCGGCGGGATGCCCGCCAAGCTGAACATGAAGATGACGAGCGCGAAGCAGGCCACTGGTGCCCGCTGGCCCAGGCCGTTGTAGTCTTCGAAGGTCCGGCCGACGCCCCAGTGTTCGGCCAGCGCGACGAACAGGAACGCGCCGGTGTTCATGAAGCCGTAGACCAGCAGGTGCATCATCGCCGCACCCATCACGAGCTCGCTTCCCGCACCGAGTCCGGCGAGGCCGATCAGGGCGTAGCCGGCGTGACCGATCGAAGAGTACGCGAGCATCCGTTTGACGTTGTTCTGGGTGGCCGCGGCGAAGTTACCCACCGTCATCGTGACGATCGCCAAGATGACGAACGCGAGCGTCCAGTCGATACCGATCAGCGCCGAGGTCGCATCGAGCGGGAACGCCGTCGTGAACACGCGGAACGCGATCACGAAGCCGGCGGCTTTCGATGCCGAAGAGAGAAACGCCGAGATCGGGGCGGGCGCCCCCTCGTATGCCTCAGGTGCCCAGAAGTGAAACGGGACGCTTGCGGTCTTGAACGCGAAGCCGCCGATCAGCATGAGGATCCCGAGTCCGAGCAGTCCGCCGTAGGCAAACTCGCCGTTTGCGGCACCCGTCTCGAGTTGGGTCGCGATGGCGTCCAGTTGCAGGTATCCGGTCGCACCGTAGACCAGCGAGATGCCGTAAACGAAGATGGCCGACGACAGCGCGCCGATCAAGAAGTACTTCAGCCCCGCTTCGATGCTTCCACGATTGTCCTTCAGGATCGCGACGAGCGCGTACGACGGCAGGCTCGCCAACTCGAGGGCGATGAAGATGGTGACGAGGCTGTTGGCCGCGGCCATCGTCGCCATCCCGGTCGCCGCGAGCAAGACGAGCGAGTAGTACTCGGCCTGGTAGGCGTGGCCCTCCATGTAGTCGTAGCTCGCGACCGAGACGAGCGCGGTGACGACGGCCACGATGATCATGAAGAACAACGCCATCTGATCGACGACGAGCTGGCCGTCGAACAGTTCGATGACGCCGAATCCTTCGAGGCCAGATGCGCCGACGCCGGCGGCGGTAAACCAGACGGCGACGACGAGCGAGGCCAGCGAGCCGACCGCGGCGGTGCCGGCGAGCAACGTCCGGTTCGTCGACCGCGGATTGATGCTATCGAAGACGAACAGCGCGAGCGCCGTCCCCGCGAGAATCAGTACCGGCGCGAGTGCCGCCCACTCGGGGAGTTCGACGACCGCCATTACAGCTCACCTCCGTCGAGGATCGGATCGACTGCGTCGGTTATCATCTCGAATATCAGTTCGGGGGCCACGCCCAGGGCGATGATCAGCCCGAGCAACACGAACATCGGCGCGACGTCGTGAAGCGGGGCTCGACCCACCTCGTAGTCAGTTTCTAAGTTGTACGGTCCGAAGACGGCTCGTTGCATCGCAAACAGCAGGTAGCCGGCGACGACGACGATGCCGAACATCGCGAGCGCGGTGAATATCGGTGCGTACTCGAGGAATGTCGACCCAAACGAGCCGAAGAAGATGTAGAACTCGGCGGCAAAACCGGACATAAGCGGCAGTCCCATGTAGCCGAACGCACCGGCGATGAGGATGCCGACGGCGACGGGCATTCGGTCGGCCATCCCGGACATGTCCGTGACCATCCGGGTGTGGGTGGCGTTGTAGATGACGCCGACGGCCATGAACATCAGCCCGGAGATCAGCCCGTGAGAGACCATCTGGAACGTCGCGCCGCCGATCCCGAACTGGGTGAACGCGATCAGTCCGAGGATGACGTACCCCATCGACGAGACCGACGAGTAGGCGACGATCCGCTTTAGGTCCGTCTGTGCGAGTGCGAGCATCGCGCCGTAGATGACGCTGATCACGGCGATGGCCGCGATCGGAAGCACGAACGGTTCGATGATCTCCGTCGGGAACATCGTGAAGTTGAACCGGAGTAAGGCGTACGTCCCCATCTTCAGGAGGACGCCGGCCAGCAACACCGAGGCCGGCGTCGGCGCCTCGACGTGAGCGTCGGGAAGCCACGTGTGAAACGGCACCACCGGAACCTTGACCGCGAACCCGACGAACATCGCGACGAAGACGGCAGACGCAAGCGTCGTCGCACCGAGACCGTAGAAGCTCCCGAGTTCGCCCGCCGCCATGGCGGCCGTGATTTCGGGCAGGGCGAAACTCGTCACGGAGTCGCCGAGGCCGAAGACGAGCGCGATGAACGCACCGAACATCAGAAGCGACGCCACGTTCGTGTAAACGAAGAACTTGATCGCGGCGTACTTCCGGCGCGGGCCGCCCCAGATCCCGATCAAGAGGTACATCGGGATCAACACGGCCTCCCAGAAGATGAACCAGAGGAAGAAATCGAGCGCCGCGAAGACGCCGATCAGGTTCGCCTCGATGAAGA
Organism: Natrarchaeobius versutus; assembly: GCF_041205745.1. Lineage (NCBI taxonomy): Archaea > Methanobacteriati > Methanobacteriota > Halobacteria > Halobacteriales > Natrialbaceae > Natrarchaeobius > Natrarchaeobius versutus. The sequence continues at coordinate 410,761 of NZ_JBGFCC010000001.1, forward strand.
GTACGAGCCCGTAGAACTGGGACTCGCGCTCGTCGATCGGCGTCCACGAGCTAACGATCGCCAGCGTGACGAGGATCGTCGTCAACACGACCAGCGGCAGGCTGATCCCGTCGAGGCCGACGAACCACGTGATGTCGTACGCGCCCAGCGTGATCCACGCGGCTTGGGACTCGAAGGCGAGATCGCCCCCGAGCAAGGCGTTTCCGCTCCCGTCGAACGCGGTGAACATCCACAGCGACAGCGCCGCGGGGATCAAGCTGATCGCGAACGCCAGCTTCCCGGCGATTCGATTCGGCGCGAGGAACGTCGCGAACGCGCCGATCAGTGCGACCCCGATCAGTATCTCGATCATCATAGGAACCACCCTCCAGCATAGCCGAGGACGAGCAACAGGACGATGAAGCCGGTCACGAGGAGTGCGGCGTAGTTCGTCACGATACCCGTCTGGATTCGTTTCAGCCGATCACTGCCGAACAGACTCGCGGTCGAGACGCCATCCACGGCGCCGTCGATCGCGGTCTGATCGAACCGGTCGGCCGCTCGAGCCAGCGGTAACGTCACGCCTTCTGCGAGCCAGACCTGGTACTCGTCCTGGTAGTAGTTGGCCTCGACGACGTCGCCGACGCGGCCGAGTCGGTCGCGGTAGACGACCGGCTCCGGGACGTTGTACAGTTTCCAGGCGACTCCGGCACCGGAGAACGCGAGCAACAGCGAGAGCCCGGCGGCAATCATGACTGTCAGCTGTTCCGTGCCGACGACGCCGGTCTCGTAGGCGAGTAACTCGCCGTAGGCGCCGTACGTCAGTCCCTCGATTGCGCCGTACTCGCCGTCGAGCCAGGACTCGAGGAACGTCAACTCGAGGCCGGTGAGCTTGTACACCGGCGCGAGGTTAGCGACGCCCGCGACGACCGCGAGGACGCCGAGGACGATCAACGGTGCCTTGATCGACCAGCCGATCGGATGTGGATCCTCGGCCGCCTCGGATCGCGGCTCGCCGTGGAAGGTCAAAAAGACCATCCGGAACGTGTAGAAGCCGGTGAAGAAGACGGCCACGAGGCCCATCGCGTACGCGGCCATGATCACTGGCTCCTGTAAGCCGACGATAAACGCGTCGTAGAGGATCTCGTCTTTGGACCAAAAGCCCGAGAACGGGATGATCCCCGCGAGTGCGAGGGCGCCGGCGAGGAACGTGTAGTAGGTGACGGGCGCTTTGTCCTTCAAGCCGCCCATCTTCCACATGTCCTGTTCGTGGTGCATGAGGACGATGACGGCCCCAGCACCGAGGAACAGGAGCGCCTTGAAGAAGGCGTGATTCATGAGGTGGAAGACGCCGGCGACGTAGCCGCCGACGCCGAGTCCCAACATCATGTAGCCGTACTGGCTGATCGTCGAGTACGCAAGCACCTGCTTGATGTCGTCTTTGACGACGCCCATCGTCGCCGCAAAGAGTGCGGTGAAGCCGCCGACGAACGCGATGATCGCGAGCGTCGTCGGGGAGAGCGCGTAGTAACCGAACATTCGGGCGACGAGATAGACGCCGGCGGCGACCATCGTCGCCGCGTGGATGAGGGCGGAAACCGTCGTGGGGCCCTCCATCGCGTCGGGCAACCAGGTGTGAAGCGGGAACTGTGCGGACTTGCCGAGTACGCCACCCAGCACGAGCAGTCCCGTGATCGTCACCCACGTCTGCGCGTCGAAGCCGAACAGGGTTGTGCCGTCGTCGATGGCGGTCTGTGCGGCGGCGACGAACGAGCCGTCGCCGGCGAACTGAAGCGTTCCGAACGTCGCCGCGATGGCGACGACCCCGATCAGGAAGAAGTAGTCACCGAAGCGGGTGACCAGAAACGCCTTCTTCGCCGCCGAGGGAGCGGATTTCGTGCGGAACCAGAATCCGATCAGCAGGAACGAGCACAGTCCCACCAGCTCGAAGAACATGAACGCCATCAGCAGGTTGTCCGCGTAGACGAACGCGAGCATGCTGAACGTAAACAGGCCGAGTCCGGCGTAGTACCGCGGCAGGCCGGTCTCGCCCTCGGCGTTCATGTAGCCCAGGCTGAAGACGTGGACGAGGAACGCGACGAGCGAGACGATGACCAGCATCAACGCGGCGAGCGGGTCGATCAGGATACCGAACGTGAACTCGACTCCCTCGACACCGGTCGCACTGGTCGCATCGCCCGCCGCCCACTCGTACAACGTCTCGTGATACACTTCGCCACCCGCGACGGCCACGAGCATCAGCGCCGAGAGGAGCAACGAGCCTCCCGTCGCGAGGATACCCGGTATCGCACCCTTCTTCGGCAACTGTTTGCCGAAGACGAGCGCGACGACGAACGCCACGAGCGGGAACACCGCGATCGCCGGCGCGAAGTCGAATACACCTTCCATCTTACCACCTCATCGTCGTCGGAACCGTGACGTCGACGTCACGGAAGTTTCGGTACAACACCAGGATGATTCCCAGGCCGATCGCGACCTCTGCGGCCGCGAGTGCCATCACGAACAACGCGAGCACTTGTCCGGAGAGGTTGCCGTGGTAGAACGCGAACGCGATCAGGTTGATGTTCGCCGCGTTCACCATGAGCTCGACGGACATCAGAAACATCAGCGCGTTTCGGCGCGTCAGAATACCGAACAGCCCGATGCAAAACAGCAACATCGAGAGGAGGACGTAGGCTTCGATCCCGACAGTCATCGGGACTCACCTCCCACACTCGAGTCGCCGGTCGCCGTCGACGCGTCGGAGTCGGCGCGGCCGCCGTCGGTGGCGGTCGACCGGTCGTCATCGGCTCCAGTTCCGGTTGGACTCGAGGAAGCCGGCGTCTCGGTGCCTCGAGTGGTGAGCGCCGTGACGGACTCGCCGCCTTCCTCGCGTTTCGCGAGGACGAGCGAGGCGTCGAGTGCGGCGTCAAGCGTGATCGCGATCAGCAAGAACGCGGCGAGGAACGCCTCGGTCTCGCCGATCGCACCCTCCTCGGATTGCAACGGCTCGAGGTCGAACATGGCGTAGCCGATCTCCGAGGTGATCGAAATCCCCTCTGGAAAGCCGACCATTCCACTGAACTGCGTGTTCAACACGATCAGTCCCATCGCACCGAAGAGGACGACCGCGAGGAGACCCGGGGCGAGCGTGCGACCGAGTCTGAGTTCCGGCCGGGTCGTCATGGCTGTGCCACCTCGTCGGTGTCCGTGGCTGTCTCGGGTTCCTCGCGCTGGGTCAACATCACGGCGAACGTGATGAGGATGAGCACCCCGCCGACGTAGACGAGGACCTGCATCATGGCGACGAACTCCGCCGCCAACATCACGTAGTGGACGGCGACGCTGAGTAACGCGACGCCGAGCATCAGCGCCGAGTGCCAGGGGTCCTTCAGGAGGACCACGCCCAGCGCGCTGGCGACGGTCACGAACGCAAACAGCGCGAACGCGATCGTTTCCATCATTGTTACTGGTAGTCGACCTCCCCTTCACCTTCGCCGATCCACGCGCCCCGGTCGGGTTCGCGCGACTCGAGCGGGTCGATGTCTTTGTACCACGGGACGGCCTTGAGCTGTTCTTTGTTGTAGACGAACTCGTGTTTCGTATCGGCGGTGAACTCGAAGTTCTGGGTGAGCAAGATGGCGTCGACGGGACAGACCTCCTCGCAGAGCCGACAGTAGATACACTGGCCGATGTGGAGGTTGTACTGCTCGCCGTTTCGCTTGTCGTCCATCACGATCTGGATCGTGTCGTTCGGACAGACCTTCTCGCACTGTCGACACCAGATACACCGCTCCTGGCTGAACTTGTGGACGCCCCTGAATCGCGGGGAGACGTCGGGTGCGGTTTCGGGGTACTCGACGGTGAACGTCGAGCCGTCCAGTGCGTGTTTCATCGTCGTCGCCATGGATTTGAGTAGTCCGATCATGCGATCACCCCCACGATTGCCGCGGTGAGTGCAAGGTTCGCAAAGGAGAGGACCAGCAGGCCCTTCCAGCCGATTTCGATCAGTTGGTCGATACGTACACGCGGGATCGCCGAGCGGAGCCACTGCGTGAGCAAGAAGACCGCCCAGATCTTCAGCAGGAACCAGACGATTCCCAGTTCGGCGGGACCGGGGCCGGCCGGCCCGCCGAGGAAGATCGTCGCGATGATCGCCCCGCCGAGGAAGATGTGGAGGAACTCACCCAGATAGACCAGTACGAAGTAGACCGAGGAGTACTCGGTCTGATAGCCGGCGATGAGTTCGGCCGGCGCCTCGGGCATGTCGAACGGGTTCCGGCCCACCTCGGCGAAGTTCGCGATCAGGAACAGGACGAACGCGAACGGGTTGACCAGCGCGAACCAGGCCGGAATCGTCACGACGCCGAAGTCGATAAGCGGCTGTGCTTGTGCCTCGACGATCGTCCCCATCTGAAGCGAACCGGCAAAGAGCACGACCGACATCCCGGTCACCACGAGCGGAATCTCGTAGGCGATGTTCTGTGCGACCGCGCGCAAACCACCGAGCATCGAGTACTTGTTCCCCGACGCATAGCCGGCCATCACCAGTCCGATCGAGGCGATTCCGGCGACCGCGAAGACGAACACCAGTCCGACCTCGGGATCGGCGAGGTGAATGCCACTTCCCATCGGGATCACGGCGAAACCGAGCAGCGCCGATCCCGCGATGACGATCGGCGCGAGGTCGTACGCCGGCCGGTCCGCGTTCTCCGGAATGATGATCTCCTTCGAGAGGAGGCGAACCGCGTCGGCGACGATGATGAAGATGCCTGCCGGGCCGAGGTGGTTGACCGCGATGCGGTCCGTAAAGGCGGCCGTGATCTTCCGTTTGGCCCAGGGACCGGCAACGCCGGTCATCGCGAGCATCAGGTTACCGACGATGAACGCGGCGAGAAAGGCGGCGATCAACTCGCCGGCGAAGCCGAGTTCGCCGAGCCCGGTCAGGTCGGCGATCCGCTCGGGCAGGAGGACGGTGTCTCCGTTCTGTAACGGGATCGCCCCGCTCATCGATCCACCTCACCGAGTACGATATCCAGGCTTCCGAGGGACGCGATCAGGTCGGGAATGTACTCTCCCTGGGACATCTCCTCTAGGGCCTGTAGGTTCGAAAAGCAGGGGCTTCGGATCTTGAACCGCCCCGGCTTGTCCGTCCCGTCCGAACGGATGTAGATACCGAGTTCGCCCTTTGCGGCTTCGACCGCGCGGTAGATCTCCGCGTCCGCATCCGGCTTCAGCGTCCGGGGCACGTTCGCCTGTACCTCGCGGTCGTCTTCCGGCCACTCCTCGAGTAAGTCGAGACACTGCTCGACGATCTTCGCCGACTCCTCGACTTCTTCCATCCGACAGAGGACCCGGGCGTAGTTGTCACAGCCGTCGCGAGTAACGACGTCCCACTCTAAGTTCTCGTAGTAGCCGTAGGGGTCGTCGCGCCGAAGGTCGTAGTCGACGCCGGAGCCGCGGGCGACGGGGCCCGTACAGCCGTAGTCCTTCGCGACGTCGGGTTCCAGAACGCCGGTGTCGATACACCGCGTCTGGAAGATCTCGTTCGTGGTGATCAGATCGTTGTACTCGGCGACCTTCGCGGGAAGTTCGTCGAGGAAATCGCGCGTCTGATCGAAAAACTCCTCACGGGGTTCGGGCAGATCCCACGCGACCCCGCCGACGCGGAAGTAGTTGAACATCATCCGCTGACCCGTCAGGTCCTCGAGAATGTCCTGGACGAGTTCGCGGTCGCGGAACGTGTACATGAACGTCGCGGTGAACTCGCCGTAGACGTCGAGTGCGAACGTCCCGAGTGCAAGCATGTGCGAGGCGATTCGACACAGTTCGGAGCCGAGCGTCCTGACGATCTGTGCGTACTCGGGCACCTCGATCTCCGCGAGATCCTCGATCGCACGGGCGTACGCCCACTCGTTCAAGAGTCCGGAGGAGACGTAGTCCCAGCGGTCGGGATACGGCATGATCTGGTGGCGGTAGGTCCCCTGTTGGCACATCTGCTCCTCACAGCGGTGGAGGTAGCCGATGTCCGGCTCGATGTGGGCGATCGTCTCGCCGTCGAGGACTGTCTTGACGTGAAGGACGCCGTGGGTCGCCGGGTGGTGTGGCCCGACGTTCAGGAACATCGTATCCGACTCGGGGTCCTCGTGGTCCGGCTCGAGGGGGTTCGCGTGCTCCGAGAGGGTGACGACCTGTGGTTTCTCCTGGTTGTAGTCCGCAGAGAGCGGATGGCCCTGCCACGTCTCCGGGAGGAGGATTCGACGGAGGTCCGGATGATCCTCGTACTCGATGCCGACGAGGTCGTACGCCTCGCGTTCGTGCCAGTCGGCCGTCCGGTAGACCGGTTCGGCGCTCTGGCTGACCGGCTCGTCGAGTGGCGTCGGAACGACGATGCTCACCTCGTCGGTCGGATCGGCGTACTTCTTCAAGTGATAGATCGTCTCGAAGCGATCCTCGTATTGCTGTGCGGTGACACACGAGCAGTGGTCGTAGCCCGCCTCCTCGAGCAGGTCGAACAGGACGTCCTGTACGTCTCTCGGGTTGACGACGAATCCGGGCGCGTTGACGTGGTCATCGCGAGCGATCGCGCGGGAACCGAGCAGTTCGGCCAGTTCGTCGACCTCCTCAGGCGCTTCCTTCGGAACGGGCTCCGTTCCCGTGCTCATGGTGAATCAGCCCAGTTGTAGCGCATGACGAGGTCGTCCTCGTCGATCTCGCTTGCCAGTTTCTGGACGAGTTCGTCCTCCGGGAGGTCGCCGAACTCTTCGAGTTCGTAGGGTTTGACGACGACGGGGGAGGACTCGCCGTTTTGAATCCGCTCTTGGAGTTTGAGAATGCCGTAGATCAGCGCCTCGGGCCGTGGCGGACAGCCCGGCACGTGGATGTCGATCGGGATGATCTCCTCGGCCCCTTTGACGACGTTGTAGCCCTCCTGGAACGGGCCGCCGGAGATCGTACACGACCCCATCCCGACGACGAACTTGGGTTCGGGCATCTGGTCGTAGACCCGCTTCATACGCGGCCCGAACTTCGAGACGATCGTTCCGGGGACGATCATGACGTCGGCCTGGCGCGGCGAGGCGCGGGGAACGCCGGCGCCGTAGCGGTCAACGTCGTGTTTGATCGCGTACGTGTGGATCATCTCGATGCTACAGCAAGCGATTCCGAACTGTAGCATGAACATCGAGTTTCCACGAACCCAGTTCATGAACTGGTCGAACTTCGTGAGGATGAACGGCGTCGTCCCGAACGCCTCACGGAGTTTCGAGTTGAAGCGGTCGTCGACCCCTTCACCCATCCGGGCGTCGCGGGTATCCGTCGACGGTGCGGTGCTCCCGTGGATCGTCTGCCGTGGTTCGTCGCTACTCATGATCGATTACCCTCGGTTTCCACCTGGCCAGTCGTTTGTGCCCACTGTACCGCGCCGTTTCGCCACGCCCACGCGAGTCCAATGAGCAAGATGACGACGAACGCGACCATCGGTGCGAGGATCTCGAACAGCGAGACGGCATCGGATTCGACGGCATCCAGATACACGACCGCCCACGGAAATAGAAGGACGGTCTCGATATCGAAGACGAGGAACAAAAGCGCAACCATGTAGTACTGGATGTTGAATCTGATGCGCGTCCCGCCGGTCGGAACCTCGCCACTCTCGTAGGTGGCACGTTTACTCGTTTCCGGAACGCTCGGCCTCAGGAGATACGATACCGCCATCATACCGAGCGGTATCAAAAGCCCCACGAGCGCCAGCGCCCCAATGGCTATCCAGTCGTTCATCTCCGTAACGTCCGGACGTTAAAACCGCACCCACATAAGGGTTGATTGTTCGTTTTTCCGGCCAAAGCGGGCCAAGCAGTGGCTTCAGTCGGAGCAAATCCTCACGGATATTCACCTCGAGCAATATGTAGGGATCGATAGGGTGACCACGTCGGTATCGTGGCGTTACTGCCGAGAGCCGAACCGAGGAGAGGCCGATCCCCGTACGCTCGAAGAATCGTTCGTCCGAGCGCCATCGCACAAAGCTACCGTTACCGACTCGATCGAGCCCGAACAGTCGGGGTCGCCTCTCGAGGTGGCGTCAGTTTCGCACCAGACGAAGGTCGTTCCGTTTCGCGCCGGGCGAAAGCGACTACTCGTTTCGCTCCGAGAAACGAATCGTTCCGGCGTCGTGCAGTTCGCGTGAGACGGTACCGACGCCATCGCGAAGCGCCTCGTGATACGCGACGAGTCGATCGCGAACGTCGTCGTGCTGGCGAGCGAGGATCTGTGCCGCCGACAGCGCGGCGTTAAACGACTTGCCCGCGTCGACGGCGACCAGCGGTGCGCCGGTCGGCATCCCGATCACGCTGTCGACCGACTTCTCCTGGACCGGCACGCCGATCACCGGCAGTGGATAGGCAATCGACGCCGTCATGTTCGGCAGGTCGGCGGACTTCCCGCCCGCACCGGCGATGAGTACCTCGAGTCCCCGCTCTTCGGCCGTCTCGGCGTACGCCGTCATCAGGTCGGGCGTGCGATGTGCGGAGGTGACGTACGTCTCGAAGGTGAACCGTTCTTCGGGCGGGTTCTCGAAGTCCGTCTGCTCACCGAAGCCGAGTTCGTCGACGAAGGCGTCGTAGGCGCCGCGGCGTTTCCCGCCGGTCATCATCGTCTCGAGGTCCGAGTCACTGCCCATCACGATGCCGACGTCGGGCGTCTCCTCGTCCGGACGGTCCTGGTCGGCCTCGCGGTGCAACCGATCGATCAGGTCGCGAACGCTGTCGCTCATGTCCGACACTGCTCGGGGCGAGAACTTCAATTGAGAGCAATCGGATCGATGGCGGACGTCGAGTCGCTACGAACGGAACGTCACGTCTTCCTGGAGGCTTCGTGCCGTCTCGAGTAACTCCTCGACGCCGGTTTCGTCGTCGCGCGCGCACACGGTGACGTGTCCCATCTTTCGGAGGGGGCGGGCCTCGCGCTTGCCGTACCAGTGGAGGTGTGCGGCGGGCGTCTCGTGGATCCGCTCGACGTTGTGAAGCGCCGCCGCCCGTTCTTGGTCGACGTCGGCGAGGAGGTTCGCCGTGACGGTCGGGTTTCGGAGATCCGTCGCGGCGAGCGGCCATCCGAGCACCGCTCTGACGTGTTGTTCGAACTGCGAGCTGTGTGCGCCCTCGATCGTCCAGTGACCCGAGTTGTGGGGCCGGGGTGCGATCTCGTTGAGCAGGATCTCGCGCTCTGTGCCGTCGCCCGCCACCTCGAACAGTTCGATGCCGTAGACGCCTCGTCCGTCCATTACGTCGAGGACGTCCGTCGCGACCTCGCGGGCGCGTTCCGCCGCCGCGTCGCTCGAGCGCGCGGGCACGATCGTCTCCCGGAGGATCTCTTCCTCGTGGACGTTCTCCCCGATGGGGAACGTCGCGGTCTCGCCGTACCCCTTGGTGGCGATCACCGACACCTCGCGTTCGAACTCGACGAACGCCTCGACCATCGCTGGGCCGGCGACCGACTCGAGAGCCTCTTCGGCCTCGTCTTTCGACTCGACGGGGACGTTTCCGCGGCCGTCGTAGCCACCGGTCCGTGCTTTGAGCATCACCGGCGCACCGTAGTCGTCGATCGCCCCGCACACGTCGTCGGCGTCCTCGACCGCCCGGAACGGCGGAACCGGAACGCCCGCGTCCTCGAGTTCGCGCTTCTGGACGAGTTTGTCGTGGATCGTCTCGAGCGTCGACGGCTTCGGGTGAACCGGCGTTCCGGTGTCGTCGCTCACGCGCTCGAGGACGGCCTGATCGGCCAGTTCGATCTCGAACGTGAGGACGTCGGCCCGCTCGGCGAGTTCGCGAATTCCGCCCTCGTCGTCGAAGTCGGCGACGATCTGGGCACGGGCGACCAGCGAGGCCGGACAGTCGGGCGTCGGATCGAGCACGACGACCTCGACGCCGAGCGGCGCGGCCGCCTCGGCGAGCATCCGACCGAGCTGTCCTCCACCGACGACACCGAGCGTCGGCCCCGGCGTCTCGAGCGTAGTCATTGCGCGGCGGTTGACGACGGCTGTGCTTAAGAATTCGCAATCGAGGACGACCGGTTCGACGGTCGAACCACGGGAGATCGTCGGTTCCGATCGATCCGGCGAGTTCGGCGGAGAACGGTACCTCTTTTACCCGCCCTCTCTACCGCTCGCGTATGACCACGCTCGGACTGGTAGTCGCGCAGTTCAATCGGCCGATCACCGAGCAGATGGAGCAGGAGGCGCTCGAGGCCGCACACGCCGCGGGCGCGGAGGTCTCCGAGACGGTCCACGTCCCGGGCGTCTACGACGCGCCGCTGGCCGCTGACCGCCTCGCCCGGCTCCCGGAGATCGACGCCGTCGCCGTCGTCGGGAGCGTCATCACCGGCGACACCGACCACGATCAGGTGATCACCGATGCCGCCGCACAGCGACTCGCAGACGTCAGTCTCGAGCGTGATACTCCCGTTACCCTCGGCGTGACGGGCCCCGGAATGTCAGCCGCCGAAGCACGGGAACGCGTCGAGAACGCGGCGAAAGCCGTCGACGGCGCGCTCGATCTCGTGTCCGAACTACCCGACCCACAGTGATACGATGACGATGGAATTCACCGACCGCGTAACCCGAGTCGAACCGTCCGCAACCCTCGCGATCTCAGCACTCGCCACCGAACTCGAGGCCGACGGCGCAGACGTCGTCGACCTCTCCGTCGGCGAACCTGACTTCCCGACGCCGCAAAACATCGTCGACGCCGGACAAGACGCGATGGACGCCGGCCACACCGGCTACACCACGTCGGCCGGCATCCTCGAGCTTCGTGAGGCGATTTCGGAAAAACTCGCCGCCGACGGTCTCGATCACGGCACCGACGAGATCATCGTCACGCCCGGCGCGAAGCAGGCACTGTACGAAATCGTCCAGACACTCATTCAGGACGGCGACGAAGTCGTCCTGCTCGACCCCGCCTGGGTCTCCTACGAGGCGATGGTGAAGATGGCCGGCGGCTCGCTCTCGCGGGTCGACCTCTCCGATTCCGACTTCCAGCTCGAGCCAGCACTCGACGCCCTCGCCGAAGCGGTCTCGGACGAGACGGAACTGCTGATCGTCAACTCGCCGTCGAACCCCACCGGTGCGGTCTACTCCGACGCGGCGCTCGAGGGGGTGCGCGACCTGGCCGTCGAACACGACATCACCGTCATCTCCGACGAGATCTACAAGGAGATCACCTACGGCGTTTCCCCGACGAGTCTCGGCACGCTCGAGGGAATGGCCGACCGGACGATCACGGTCAACGGCTTCTCGAAGGCCTACTCGATGACCGGCTGGCGCCTGGGTTATTTCGCCGGTCCCGAGGAACTGATCGACCAGGCGGGCAAGCTCCACAGCCATTCCGTCTCCTCGGCCGTCAACTTCGTCCAGCACGCCGGTATCGAGGCGCTCGAGAACACCGACGAGGCCGTCGACGAGATGACCGAGGCCTTCCACGAGCGTCGCGACCTCGTCGTGGATCTACTCGCCGAACACGACGTCGACGTCGCCGTGCCCGAGGGCGCGTTCTACATGATGCTCCCTGTGGGTGACGACGATCAGGCGTGGTGTGAGGGCGCGATCGAAGACGCCCACGTCGCGACGGTTCCGGGAAGCGCGTTTGGCACACCCGGCTACGCTCGAATTTCCTACGCCGCGAGCGAGGACCGACTCGAGGAAGGGATCGAGCGCCTGGCCGACGAAGGCTACCTGTAGTCCGGTTTTCGTGGCTTTTCGTGTCGTCTTTTGCGGCCGGGTAGCCTCGCGGCTCCGTCTTCGAGTTCGAGAGTTTGAGTGCCGCAGACTCGAGTCTCCTCGAGTTTATACGCGATAGCGCGGCCAACGTCCGCATGGACTGCCCGACGTGTGGCAAATCGCTCAGTTCCGAACGGGGAATGCGCCAACACCACACGAAGGTCCACGGCGAACCGCTTCCGAATCGAACCTGTAACGGCTGTGGGGACGAATTCTATGACCAGAAGGCGCGCCTCGAGTATTGCGACGACTGTAATCCGAACGCGGGCGAGCATAACGGGAACTGGCGCGACGCGAAAGAAACGACGACGTGCGAGTCCTGCGGCGACTCGTTCTCCTACTACCCGTCCGACAAAGACGGCGTGTACTGTTCGGAGTGTGTTGAGGAGGCGATCGGACTGCTTCCTGAAAACCCCTCTGAGAAAGCCGAACGAATCATCGTCGAGTGTGAATGCTGTGGGGCTGACCTCGAGGTTCGTCCCGCGAAAGCCGAAAAGCGGGAGCGCGGTTGCTTCTGTACACTCGAGTGTTACGGCGAGTGGCTCTCGGAGCACGTCGTCGGCCCTGATCACCACCAGTGGGCGGGCGGTGCGATCGAGTACGGACAGGAGTGGTGGCGGGTTCGTCGGCAGGCGCTCGAGCGCGACGGCTACGAGTGCCAGCACTGCGGCGCGGACGCGGACGACCTCGGTCGGAATCCGGACGTTCACCATCTCGAGCCCGTTCGATCGTTCGATCGACCGGCAGATGCTCACACGATGGACAACGTCGTCACCCTCTGTCGGAGCTGTCATCGCCGCGCGGAGTCAGGGACGATAGCGATTTCTTCTCGAGACGAAAAGTAACACTATTGTGCGACGACGCGCTACTCAGCGATGAAGCCCGGAGAAGTCCCGTGGTGGTGAGCAGTTTCGAAGAAACTGCGAACAACACGTGACGACGAGTGAAACGAAGAGTCCCGTGGTGTAGTGGCCAATCATCTGAGCCTTTGGACGTGTCCGGTTACGGCCGTCACGGAAGTGAGCTCAGGACGGCGGTTCGAATCCGCCCGGGACTATGACGAATGCGTTATTCTTTTCGAAGAGAGTGTTACTAACCCGTATCACGTTCCTGACTCCACATTCCTGATTTTGTCTCTAAATGGGGTATTGTAATCCATTTATACCACCGGCGCCCTCGAGGCGGACACACGAACGATCCATACGAGCGGTGAGTGACTGTCTACCTCGAGTCTCGAGTACAGTCGTTCCGGACTGTGTTTCCGCCTAACACGGTCTGATAATGTATTTATCCGGTTTTCCATCACGCAATTCCACATATTATTAATTGTACTAGCTGGTGTAGCCGTTCTGTAGGTGGGATGATAGCATGAGGGTAACAGACGGTCGAGGGTCCCTTTCGAACGTGACGCTGGAGCAGTGGTTCGGGGCGTTGATTCTCTCGGTACTCGGGGTTCTCGTGCTCGATCTCGTACGTCGCGTCGTTTTCGGAGACCTCCGGATCGACACTCTCTGGGTGTTCGTGTGGCGCGGGCTTGTCGACGGACTGATCATCGCGCTCGCCGCCGTCGGACTGTCGATGACCTACGCGATTCTCAAGTTCGCGAACTTTTCACAGGGAGACCTCGTCACGACCGGGGCGTTTGCGGGCTGGACCGCCGCGTACGTCGTCGCGGGGATCGGCGTGGCGGACTTCGGCTCGACGATTCTCCTGAACGCCGACGGCGGGACCTCGGCTCGCGAACTCGATATGCACCTGTTCGGGGCACCGATCGCGATCCTCGTCGGCTTGATCGTCGCGGCCCTCGGGACGATCCTCGTCGCCCTTGCGTTCGATCGAATCGTCTACAGGCGCATGCGAACCGCCGGCGGAATACCGCTGTTGATCGCGAGCATCGGCGTCGCGCTGATGCTCCGGTACCTCGTCGTGTTCTTCTACGGTGAACACACGCGTGGCGTGACTCGGAGTTCGCCGACGATCGATCACTCGCTCGTCTTCTGGACTGACTCGCTGCACGTCCATCAGGCGACCCTCGTCGTAGTCGGAATCGGGCTAATGGTCGCGCTTCACTCCATGTTGCAGTACACCAAACTCGGGACGGCCATGCGAGCGATGGCCGACAATCGAGACCTCGCGTTGATTACCGGCATTCCAACCGAGCGAGTGATCCTGTTGACATGGATTCTCGGCGCAGGACTGACCGGCGTCGCCGGCTACCTGATCGTCCTCGAGCAGGAGACGCTCAGCTTCAACACTGGCTGGTTCCTGCTCCTGTTGATCTTCTCTGCAGTCATTCTCGGTGGTATCGGGTCGATCTACGGTGCGATCGCAGGCGGACTGATCATCGGAGTGGCGACGAACGTGTCACTGGTCTGGATCCCGGGCGATCTGACCGAGGTCGCCGCGTTCACGCTCATGATCTTGATTCTCATCTTCAGGCCGTCCGGTCTCTTCGGCGGGGTGGAAACCGCATGACTGGTGACTCGCCCGTCTGCGGCGACGGGGGTTACGACCCCGATGACGAGGAGGGCACGAGCGGCGCATCCTCGGATCTGTCGCGGGTCGAGCACGACGGTGGGTCGCCTGACGGGGGTTCCGGTGGCGGGACGAACCGGGACGGTTCCGGAGACGAGCGTACGAATAGCCCTCTCGATCTCCTCCTGGACGAAAACGTTCGGCCGCGCTGGCTCGACGATGTGCTCATCATCGGCAAGACCACGGTCGTGGTGTACGCGCTCTTCATCGTACTCGGCCTGGCGGCTGGCCTCGACTTTAATGGGATCGTTAGTACCCTCCAGCAGGTGACGTTGCTGGCGGCGTCGTTCGCGCTGGTCGTTCTGGCGCTCAACCTCCACTGGGGGTACACCGGGCTGTTCAACATCGGTGTCGCCGGGTTCATGGCCGTCGGTGCGTACACGATGGCGCTGGTGACGGCCGCGCCGGACGCCACCTTCCCCGGTCTCGGATTGCCGCTCTGGGTCGGCGTCCTCGTGGGACTCGTGACGTCCGCACTCGTGGGACTCGTGGTCGCGTTGCCGGCGTTGCGTCTGCGTGCAGACTACTTCGCGATCGTCACCCTGGCCGCCGCAGAGGTGATCCGGCTGGTGTTCAACTCGAGTGCGCTCCACGAGTTCTCGGTGTTCGGCGTCGAACTCGGGACGGGAAGCGGACAAGGGATGTCCTTCCCGAACCTGCGAAACACGGTTTCACGCGAGCTGATATACGTCGGCGGCGATCCGACTGCGGAACCGACGCTCTTCGGTCGGCCGTTTCTGGCGGTTGGCGAACGCCTGGAGTTGAGCCCGTCGGTCGTCGAGGGGTGGGTGTACACCGTCGTTCTCGTCGCGTTGGTCGCGTTCGTGTTCGTCGTCATCACCAGGATCGGGAACTCCCCGTTCGGCAGGATGTTGAAAGCCATCAGGGAAGACGAACTCACGGCGCAGTCGCTGGGCAAGAACACAGACCGCGTGAAGATCAAGGTGTTCATGCTTGGCTGTGTGTTCATGGGACTGGCCGGCATCGTCTGGCAGGGCCGTCGAGGATACGTGGACCCGAACCTGTTTCTCCCCATCATCACGTTCTACATCTTCATCGCCCTCATCATCGGTGGTTCGGGCTCGAACACCGGGAGCGTCGTCGGTGCCTTCCTGTTCGCTGGCTTGCTCTTCGAGGGGCCGCCGTTCGTCCAGCGCATCGTGGACGCCACGTTCGACCTGCCACACCCCCCGACGGTGTACGACAGCGCGGTCGCCCTCGGCAACCTCGATCCGGTACCGCTTCTGGGATACGCGGTGAGCGAACTCCCGAATCTCCGGTTCGTCCTCTTCGGCGCGGTACTGATCGTACTGATGATCTACCGGCCGGACGGGATTCTCGGCCACCGGAACGAACCGGCCTCACCCATCGATCTGGCGAAAGAACACCCTCCCCGTGGGCGTGATCCCTCGCTCTCCGACGGAGGTGAGACGGATGAGTGATCCCACGATCGAGGACGAAGAGCGCACCAAGCAGACGATGCTTCGCATCTCGAATCTCGAGAAGCGGTTCGGTGGCATCGTGGCAGTCGACGGCGCCAGTTTCGAGGTCGAACGTGAGACGATAACGGGGCTCATCGGTCCGAACGGGGCCGGCAAATCGACGGTGTTCAACCTGATCACCGGCGTTTACGAGCCGGATGCCGGACAGATCTATCTCGAGGGCGAAGACGTGACCGAGTTACGACCCCACCAACTGGTGGATCGCGGGCTCGTTCGAACCTTCCAGATCAGCCGAGAGCTTGCGGGAATGACCGTCCTCGAGAACATGCTATTGGCGTTCGACGGACAACTCGGTGAATCGCTCTGGCGGTCGCTCGTCCCCGGCGCTCGTCGATCGGTCGTCCATCAGGAGCGGGAGTTACTCGACCGCACGTGGGAGATCCTCGAACTGTTCGAACTCGATCACCTCGCCCACGAGGACGCGGCGAATCTCTCGGGCGGCCAGCGAAAGCTACTCGAACTCTCACGGGCACTTTTGACGGACCCGGAGTTGCTCTTGCTCGACGAGCCGATGGCCGGCGTGAATCCGACGCTCGAGAAGAAACTCCTCGCTCGCCTCCACGAACTCAGATCGCAGGGCTACACCTTCCTCATCGTCGAACACGACATGGACGTCATCATGAACAACTGCGAGAGGGTGATCGTCATGCATCAAGGACAGGTGCTCTCACACGGCCCACCCGAAGTGATACAGGAGGACGAACGCGTCATCGATGCCTATCTCGGGGGACAGATCTGACGCTCACCGCGACGACGTGGACACTGGTTACGCAGACAACGGATCCTCTCCGAAATCGATTCGATGGTCGAGATTGGAAGGGGCTCGGTCGCACGAACGGCGACCGATACGTGTTCGATCGCTCGACGTCTCCCGAGTTCGAATCCGGCTTCTCACTCTTCGAAGTCGATCTGGTCGACGACCTCGAGTTCGAAGTCACCGAACTCGAAGATATCGTAGGTGACCGCCTGCATGTCGCCGTTGTCGTCGAACTCGACGATACTCGAAGCGCCCTGGTAGGTGATCTCCTCGCCAGCCGCGGCGCGTTCGACCGCTTCGGGGAAGTTCGCCGGGCCGACCGGATCGCCGTTCGGATTCGCTACGGCCCGCATCTCGTCGCGGACGGCGGTCCCGTCGTTGTCTCCGGCACGGGCGTTCGCGAGGATCATGACGGCGCTCGCGTCGTAACCGTGGGCGTTGAAGACCCCTGGTCCGCGTCCGAACTCGTCTTCGTAGCTCTCGGTGAACGCATCGACCTCCGGGCCGTCGGCCGCCGGGGCCGTTCCCAGGACGTTGTCCATCGGATTGTCGGCGCTTTCGGGGAGGTCGTCTTCAATTAGCCCGTCGGTGACGATGACGGGTAGGTCTGGATCGAAGCCCGCGTAGAAGTCACGGAAGATCTGAATGCCGCTGACGGGGAATGCGATCACCAGCAGGAAATCCGGCTCGTCAGCGAGCACGCTCTCGAGTACAGAGGTGTACGAGGGCTGTTCCGGTTCGAACGCCTCCGTGGCCGTGATCTCCCCGCCGAGTTCCTCGAACCTATTTTCGAACACGGTCGAGAGCGCAACGCCGTAGGCGTCGTTCAGGTGGAGTGACGCACCCCGCCCCCAGCCTCGTTCCTCGAGGGCGAGTTCCGCGATAACGTTGCCCTGTAACGCGTCACTCGGTGCCGTACGGAAGACGAAGTCGTCGTCCGCGAGATCGGTGATGTCGGGACTGGTGCTCGCGGGTGAGCACATGACGACCTGGTTCGGGATCGCAACCTCCTGTGCGACCGGGATCGTCACGTCGGATGCTGCCGCGCCGGTGAACATCGGATAGCCAGCATCGACGAGCGACTGTGCGGCGCTGATTCCCGCTTCGGAGAGCGTCTGACTATCTTCACGCTGAATGTCGACCGTGAACTCGCTCCCCGCGTCCGCGAGTTCGCGAGCCGGGAGTTCTGCGCCGTCCGCGATCGGAGTCCCCAGTTCGCCCAGGTCGCCCGATTCCGGTTGCAGAATCCCCAACATCACCTCGCGATCCTGCACGGTCCGCCGTGCACCGAGACGTCCAGTCAAGGATAGCGCACCGACACCACCGATACCCGTTAGTACACCGCGTCGGCTAATTCGAGCCATGGTATCCGTGAAACGTCGAATGTAAAAGTTCACACACACCGTTCGAGGGAAGATGCGGAGATTGCCGACGACTCGCCGAATATAATGAGATATTGACATTGGTGTCGGAACACCGAAACGTCCGATTCGAACACCAGTCGAGACTGGAAACAGCGAGCGAATGTCACGGTCGGCTGAGGTAATAGTGATTACCGGTTAGCGGCCACAGTTGGCGTAACTAATAACTCGTTGAGTAGCAACATCACCGGATGACGTCACTCGCGGGCATCGAGATTTCGTCCTTCATACGGTATCTGGGCAAGCGCGGTGTCGCGACCGTCAGAAATGAGTGTTTTTCGGAACGCACAGACCCAACCGCCTGTAATCGGTTTTCGGAGTCAGTTCGATAGTATCGAACGATACCGCGCTCAGGGCTCACCAAGGTGTCTGTGGCGCTGGAGGATGTAGACCGCGGGAGGAACGAGGGGACTCACTATAGTAACAACTGCAACGATGTACACACTGATCGCCGAACCGTCTGGCGATCAGATGTGCAATGACTTGCAGTGGCTACTATAGGACGGAGCCGACCGCGTAGGCGAGTACGGAGGGTTGCCAGTTTCCGCCAGCCTCGCGGATGGCCTTCGCGTCCAGGTGAATCGCCAGCATCGAGCCGTAGCCGCCGACCACGAGAACGAGAAGTAACGGGAGGGAAAGCAAGAGCGGAAGTACAGCGGAGACGGTATCCGTTACGACGACGACACCGACCGTACCGATTCCAGCGAGAACGGAGGCGAGGGTCAATCCGGCCGTGACCGCCGGCACGTACCACCAGTTCGAGTCGACATCCGCGGCGGTAACCGTTCGATTGTCGGTCGTCGCCCGATCGTTATCAGCCGCTTGCTCGGCTTCCATCCGACGACCACCGCTCGAGGGCCCCGTTCCTGGCTCCGGCGACGCACTGTTCGAGGCGGGCAGTTCGCGGCCCGCCGAATCGGCGCTCACGTCGTCGAGAGCCGAAAGGGTGCGTCGGGATTGCGTTTCGCGACGTAGGCGAGGACCACGACGACGTTGACCAGCTGAATCGCCGCGCCGGTGACCCACAGCCACGTTTCGGGTTCCCACTCGTACCGGTTCGTGACGTACGCGACGTCGTCTCTCACGGCCACGGGAACCAGAAACACCGTGGTGAGGAAGACGAGAAAGCTGAGTTCGGCGAGTAAGTCGTATTGCGTCGCCGCGCTCGGAATGCGATCGTCCAGACCGTACCCCATCGCGTGTCGGTAATACGCTGTTACCGTTCGAAGTAAACCTATCTTAGCGATTCAAACCTCGAGTCGACCGACCAGCCAATATCGATGCGTGTAGGCGGTTTCGGGGCCGTTGCTGGAAACGGTCGTCGCGCTTTTTCAACGACAACGGCGACCGGTGACGTGGTGATCGATCGTGAGTGAATCGACGACGAGCGATCCGGAAACCGGAGATGCACAGATGCGAGACCAGGGCGAACCGGAGGGCCAGAAGTGGTTGAGTGGAATCGTTTCGCTGATCGGGCTGTGGATCGTCGTTTCGCCGTTCGTCTACGAGGCCGCCGCGGAGTTTACGTGGAACAACGTCGCGGTCGGCGGCGCGATCTTCCTGCTGGCGGGCTACAACTTCTACCGAATCATCACGGCACACCCGACGAGTACGAGCGTGATGTCCCTCGTCGCGTTGCTGGCGCTGTGGATACTGGTCGCGCCGTTCGCACTCGAGGGACAGTTCGCGATGGAGGGACTCGAGGTGGCCGCCGCGGGTCTCGCCTGGAGTAACGTCGTCTCGGGGATCGTCGGCGCGGTGTTGGCGGCGTACATCGCGTACGCCGCCGGGCGAAGGGCGCCAGCCGGAACGCCCGCAGGGGCACGCTGAGCCTCGGTCCTCCCCGTCACGAACGATTTTATCGGGGTCGTTCGTTCGCGCCTCGAGTGGCCAACAATGATATAGCCGGCACTCCGAGTGGTGGACAACGGGGTCCCAATGCCGAGTCATTACGATCACGCGCAGGTACAGGAGTTTTGGCAGTACATCTGGGAGCGCGACGACGTCTACGAACTCTCCGAAGATGCAACGGACCCGACGTACGTCCTCGGAATGTTTCCGTACACCTCCGGGACGCTTCATATGGGCCACGTTCGCAACTACGCGATCACCGACGCCTACGCCCGGTACCGACGGATGCGCGGCGACGACGTCCTCCACCCGATGGGCTGGGACGCGTTCGGCCTGCCCGCGGAGAACGCCGCCTACGAGCGCGCGAGCGACCCGGAGTCGTGGACAAAGGCGTGTATCCGCCGGATGCGCGAGGAACTCGAAACGATGGGCTTTGGCTACGACTGGTCGCGCGAGATCACGACCTGCGAGCCGAAGTACTACCGGTGGAACCAGTGGCTGTTCAAACGGCTCTACGAGGCCGGACTCGTCGAGTACGAGGCGGCGACGGTCAACTGGTGTCCCGACTGCGAGACGGTGCTGGCCGACGCACAGGTCGACGAACGGGATGGCGATCGGATCTGCTGGCGATGTGATACGCCCGTCGGTCGTCGCGAGTTAGACCAGTGGTTCTTCTCGATCACGGAGTACGCCGAGGAGCTTCACGACGGTCTCGAGGACCTCGAGGGGTGGCCCGAGGGCGTCCGCGAGATTCAGCGAAACTGGATCGGTCGCCAAGAGGGTGCAAAAATCGGTTTCGAACTATCGAGGGCCGTCGGGAGCGCCGGCAGGGAATCGGTCGGGGCTATCGACCGAGACGAATCGAACGGGACGATCGCCGGCGTCGAGGTCTTTAGCACCCGCCCGGAGACGGTTTGCGGTGCGACGTACCTCGCCGTCTCGCCCGGCCACGACCTCGCTCGAATCCTCGCGGAGACCGAAGACGACGTCGCCGACTACGTGGAGACGGTCCGCGAGCGCGGCCCCGACGAGGTCGGCTTCTCCGGAGTCGAGACCGACGTGAGGGCCGTCCATCCCCTGACGGGCGAGAAGCTACCGGTGTACGTCGCCGGCTACGTACTCGAGGATGTCGGGACCGGCGCTGTCATGGGCGTTCCCGGTCACAACGAGCGCGACCACGGCTTCGCATCCGAACACGACCTGCCGATCGAACGCGTGATCGTCGGGGACGAAGACGAAAGCGATCGTAACGAGACGCTCGAGAACGAACCGTACACGGGCGAGGGAACGCTCGTCGAAAGCGGCGAGTACGACGGCCTCGAGAGCGAACGCGTGCGAGAACGGCTGGTCGAGGA
The DNA here is from genome assembly GCF_041205745.1 of Natrarchaeobius versutus. Lineage (NCBI taxonomy): Archaea > Methanobacteriati > Methanobacteriota > Halobacteria > Halobacteriales > Natrialbaceae > Natrarchaeobius > Natrarchaeobius versutus. Next base: position 431,931 of record NZ_JBGFCC010000001.1, read on the forward strand.
TCACGACGCCATTCAGGCGGACGTGACCTACCGCCTCCGGGACTGGCTGATCTCGCGACAGCGCTACTGGGGGACGCCGATCCCGGTCGTTCACTGCGACGACTGTGGACACGTCCTCGTCCCCGACGAGGAGCTTCCGGTCGAACTCCCGGAGTTCGTTCGAACGACGGGGAACCCGCTCGAGGAACACGACTCGTTCCGGCACACGACCTGTCCCGAGTGTGGCGGCCCCGCCCGCCGGGAGACGGATACGATGGACACGTTCGTCGACTCCTCGTGGTACTTCCTGCGATTTCTCTCACCGAATATCGAGGACGCGCCGTTCGACGCCGAACGGGCGAACGAGTGGCTTCCGATCGACGTCTACGTCGGCGGCGACGAACACGCGATCCTCCACCTGCTGTACATCCGGTTTATGACGCGCGCGCTCGCCGACCTCGGTCTGGTCGAGCAACGGGAACCGGTCGAACGCCTCGTCAGCCAGGGGACGGTGCTGTACGACGGCGAGAAGATGTCGACGTCGAAGGGCAACGTCGTCGCGCCCCTCGAGTACGGTGCGGAGACGACGAGGCTGTTCGTCCTCTCGGCGGCCCACCCGGAACAGGATTTCGAGTGGACCGCGAACAACGTTCGTGGAGCCTACGACCTCCAGCAGAACCTCTACCGGATGGCCACCGAGTTCGTCGAGAAGGCGGACACCCGCGTCGAACGACGGGGCCACGACGAGTACATCGCACGAGAAATCGATCGAACCATCGTCGCGGTCACCGGAGAGTACGAGCGGTTCCGGTTCCACCGGGCCGCGACCGAGATCCGAGAGCTGGCTCGCCTCCTTCGTCGATATCTGGCGTACGACCGGCCACACGACGAGGTGTATCGCCGGGGGCTGTTGACTCTCGCGGCGTTGATCTCGCCGATGGCACCGCACCTCGGCGAGGAACTGTGGAACAAGCTTCGAGGAGAGGGACTGGTCGTCGAAGCCGACTGGCCTGAACCGGAGACGGAGCCGTCGGACTACGCGAGCGAACGTCGACTCGTCGAGCGAACGCTCGAGGACGTCCGCGACATCGTCGACGTGGCCGACATCGACGAACCGGAACGGATCGAACTCCTCGTCGCTCCGGCGTGGACCTACCGCGTCGCAGAGCTACTCGCCGACGGGGTCAGCGGTGACGTCGACGCTTCGATCGTGGCCGATCGGCTGTCGGCCGCCGATATCGAGACGCCGACTCGAGAGACCGTCGAGTCGGTCGTGGAAACGCTCCTCGAGCGCTCGCCGACGAGCGGCATCGATCCGTCGCTGACGTTCGACGACGAGCGTACGCTCCTCGAGCGCGCTCGCTGGCTGATCGCCGACGAGTTCGGTGCTGACGTCGTCGTCCACATCGCAGACGAGGCGAACCCGACCAAAGCCCGTCCCGGAAAACCAGCGATTCGAATCGACTGATACGGTTCGGTGTAACTGTTCCTCGCCGCCACCAGTGGTATTTGTCGTCTGAGTGAGGTGTGATCTTCCGCCCCGGTAGACCGTCGGGGCGGCGAAATTACGACCGAACCGACTCGAGCGTACTGATCCTTCGATGTCGAAGGAATCTGTCCGGTGTACGTATCAAAATCGAAACGAAGAAGGACAGTTTTATTCGATCCGGTTCGAAAGCGAGGATTACGATGGATGGTGGTGGCGATAGCGCCGACGGGACCGTTCGAAGACCACCGAGCCGTGCGGTCGTCGAGGCCGTCGCGGAAGCAGAGGAAATTTCGCCGGACGAGCTACGTCCGCCGGAGTACGAGCCCCTCCACGCAGTCGTCGATCCGGAAGCGCTCGATGCGTTGTTTGCGGATCGACCGACAGCGAAGAGCGGCGTCTCGTTTACGTTCTGTGGATACGACGTCTCGGTCGACGAGGACGGAACTGTCTCGCTCTCTGAGAATTCGGCGGGCGACGAATCCGGCTGATCTACCAGAAAACAGCAAGACAGATACGACGCCGCTTCTAACCCAGCACAATGGCAACTGCGGGTGCAAAACGGCGACTTCGGGAGCGCCCGATCGGTATCACGATCCTGTTGACGATCGTCGGATACGCGCTGGTTATCGGGACGTTCGTCCTCGATATTCCGATCTATCCCGAGCTTTCGAACGCACAAATAAACGCACTCACCCACGCGATTGCGGTTATCAATTCGCTCACGTTGGTTCTCCTCGTGTTCGGGTGGTACTGGATTCGGACGAACGAAATCGAGAAACACCGGCTCGCAATGGCCGGTGGGTTCGCGCTCATTCTGATCTTTCTCGTCGTCTATCTTATTCGCGTCGGCGGTGGCGGCGAGAAACTCTTCGACGGGCCGGAAACCGTCTACTACGCCTATCTGATCATGCTGGCGATTCACATCGTTCTCTCGATCGTCGCCGTCCCGGTCGTTCTCTACGCGTTGATCCTCGGGCTCACACACACTCCCTCGGAGCTACGGGAGACGTCACACGCTCGAGTCGGACGCATCGCCGCCGGTTCCTGGATTCTGAGCCTCTTTCTCGGGATCGTCACCTACCTGATGCTCAATCACATCTACGGCTACGAGTTCAGTTCGGTGATCCTGTTTTAGTTCGATCGTTTCGAACGGGCTCTCCCGGCGGAGGCTCTTTACGCGTGGGTCGCGACTAGAACAGTCAAAATGGGGTCGTCCAACGGAGCCGAATCGGACCTCGACCGACGAATCCGCCAACAGCAACTGCTGGCGGAGCTCAGCGATCTGATTCTGGAAGAACCCACGCTCGAGGAGCTGTTCGAGCGAGCGACCGAAACCATCGTCGAGACGCTCGGGGTCGACTCGTGTGTGGCTCTCGAGGCGCGAACGGACGACCGATTTCGCTCGAAGGGAATCGACGCTCCGACCGACGAGGGTTGCGAGACAACGGTCGTCCTCCCGGATCCAAACGCCCGGGTTCGACGGGCTTTGACCGCCGACTCCCCTGTCATCGTCGAGGACGTTCGAACGGACGATCGGATCTCCGATTCGGATCGGGTGGCCGAACACGATGTCCGGAGCGCGATCAGCGTGGGGGTCGGGCCGGAGGAAGATCCCTGGGGCGTCCTCGACGTACGCAACGAGACGCGAACCGAGTACACGGACGCCGACGTGACCTTCGTCAGAACCGTTGCGAACGTTCTCGCATCGGGGATTCAACGCGATCGAGCGAACCGACGACGCAACGAGGAGCGAGCGTTGAAGGACGAAATCATCGAAACGAGCCCGGTCGGAATCACGCTCATCGATTCAGACGGGATGAACGTCTTCGCGAACGAGCGTGCCGAGGAACTGCTCGGACGGCCCCTAGAGGAGTTGCGATCGTACGCACACGACGACGATCGGTGGAACCTGGTCGACGAAGCGGGCGACCCACTCGCCAGTAGCGAACTCCCGTTTTCAACCGTCAAAGAGACCGGAGAGCCGGTCTACGACGAGGTCGTCGGTATCGATCTCCCCGATGGAACCCGCGTCTGGCTGTCTACTCACTGTAGCCCGCTGTTCGACGCCGACGGCTCGTTCGACGGCGCGGTGTATGCGGTCCAGGACATCACCGAACGAAAACGTCTCGAGACCAGACTCGAAGAGATCCTCGGGCGGATCGACGACGCGGTCTGTGCGTTCGACGAGGAGTTTCGGTACACGCACGTCAACGAACGCGCGGAGGTACTCCTCCAGCGTTCGGAGGCCGAACTACTCGGGGAACGACTCTGGGAGCAGTTCCCGGAGACGGCCAACGAGGACGTCGTCCGCGAGAGCTTCGAGACGGCGATGGAAACTCAGGAACCGACCAGCTACGTCCACTACTTCGACCTGGCCGATCGCTGGCTCGAGGTGACGATCTACCCCTCCGAGACGGGAGCGTCCGTCTACTTCCGTGACGTCACCGAACGAAAGGAGTACCGTCGGCGCCTCGAGGAGTCGAACGAACGCCTCGAGCAGTTCGCCTACGCGGCCTCCCACGACCTCCAGGAGCCGTTGCGGATGGTCTCGAGTTACCTTCGGTTGATCGAGGATCGCTACGACGAGGAGTTAGACGAAGACGGCCGGGAGTTCATCGCGTTCGCCGTCGACGGTGCCGAGCGGATGCGGGAGATGATCGACGGGCTATTGGCGTTCTCGCGGGTGGAGACTGCCGGTCGGCCGTTCGAACCCGTCGACCTCGAAGACGTTCTCGCCGACGTTCGCCGGGATCTACGGTTCCAGATCGCGGAAGCTGATGCGGAGATCACTGTCGAATCGCTTCCACGCGTTTTAGGCGACGGCAATCAGTTACGCCAGATCTTTCAGAACCTGTTGTCGAATGCGATCGAGTACGCGGACGACGAGCCACCTAAGGTTCACGTCTCCGCTCGCCGCGACGGTGACGAGTGGATCCTGTCGGTGAGCGATGAAGGCATCGGTATCGATCCGAGCGATACGGATCGAATCTTCGGCGTCTTCGAACGACTCCACCCCGTCGACGAGCGCTCCGGAAGCGGAATCGGCCTCGCGCTCTGTGAACGCATCGTCGAGCGCCACGGTGGCGACATCTGGGTCGAGTCCGAACCTGGAAAGGGGTCGACGTTCTCGTTTTCGCTCCCGATCCATTCCCGGCCGGAGCCAGCAAATCGGTCGTGAGTGACCGCCTCGACCGCCGACTTCGAATGGACCATCTGCCGTCAGTTCCGCCACACCTCGAACCGTGTGTGTCGGTATCTGGGACAGCGATCCCCCTCGTACGGACTGTTATGAGTCAGTACCGGTCGATCGAAAAACGGCGAGCGATCGGCCGACAATCGGTCAGAGCAGACCGTCTCAGTCCGTTCGTGGGATCGACCGCGCGCCGAGGGCGAACGCGACGACCGCGATCACCGCGAGGACACCGAGATTCGCCAGTGCGGGGTCGACGCCAGCGACCGCTGGCGCGTTCGCTTCAGGATAGGTCGCCGCCCGAACGCCCCGAGCGAAGTACGTCAGCGGCGAGAGTTCGACGAACGGCCCGAACCAGCCGGGCAACTGCTCGAGCGGGACGAAGGTCTCGGAGAGAAAGAGCAACGGGAGGCCGATCGCGTTGCTCGCGGCGACGGCGCCGTCCTGGGAATCGGTGTAACTGCCGAGCATCGCCCCGACGCCGCAGAAACAGACGACACCGACGAGGACGTACGGAACGAGCAACGGCGAGAGGACGACGTCGGCGCCGGTCAGTACGATCACGAGGACGAGGATGAGGACGCTCGCGAGGCCGATGATGGCCGCGTTCACGAGCGTCTGAGAGAGCAACCACTCGCCGCGAGTCAACGGCGTCGTCGCCAGCTTCTCGAATCGATTGCCCTCGCGGTGGCGGGCAACCTCACTTCCCATCCGCGAAAGCGGGGTAAAGAGGACGACGACGGCGAGGTATCCCGGCACGTAGTAGGCCGCGGGTTCGGCGAAGAGCCCGCCACCAGTCGGATCGGTCTGGACCAACGCGCCGAAGATGACGATCAGGATCACCGGGAAGAAGAACGTAAAGAAGACGGCTGTCCGTCGACGGACGAACGATCGCCACCCGGCGTTCGTCTCCGCACGGACGCGCTCGAGTCGAGTCACGCCGTCTCACCCGTCGTCGGTTCGTCTTCGGACGGCTCGTCGGAGTGGCCGGTTCCGGACGTCCCGTCGGTGACCGACCCGCTTTCGGCCGGATCGTCGTCGGTTCCCGGAGCATCGTTCGCTCCGCCGGCATCCCCGTCCGAGGCGTCGGTCCGATCGAGTTCGGCCTGCGCCGCGAGTTCGAGATAGACCTCCTCGAGACCGGGCTCAGCCCACTCGAGTCCCGAGTACGCGATTTCCCGTTCCTCGAGGTAGTCGACGACGGTACCGATGTCGCGAGGGGTGACGGTGCGGACGACGATCGGTTCCTCGTCGCTCGAGTGGCCGTTTCGCTCACGCTTCGGCGTCGGACGGTCGACCGGGTACGCCAGGTCCTCGAATGCGGGTGGGTTCGCGGTCGTCTCGATCGTCAACCGGCTCGAGCCGCCGTGTTCTTCCACGAGGTCTGCCGGCGTTCCGTCGGCGACGAGTGCGCCGTCGGCCAGCAGTCCGACCCGGTCGGCCAGCCGCTCGGCTTCCGCCATATCGTGGGTCGTGAGGACGACGGTCGTCCCGCCCGCGGAGAGCGATTCGATCAGGCGCCAGACCGTCCGTCGGCCCGCGGGGTCGATACCGGTCGTCGGCTCGTCCAGAAAGAGGATTTCCGGATCGTTGACCAGCGTCGCACCGACGCAGACTCGACGCTGTTGTCCGCCGGAGAGGTCCTCGTACCACGTTTCGCCGGCGTCCGCGAGGCCGACGTCGGCGAGCACGTCACCGGGATCGCGCGCGTCGTCGTACAACCCAGCGTAGTAGGTGAGCAACTCCCGTGCGGTGAGCCGATCCGGGGGAGAAAACGCCTGCGGGAGGACGCCAAGCCGGTTTCGATCGATCGTCGTCGGGGACGCCTCGAGCACTCGTGCGGTTCCCGAGTCGGGCTCCGTCGTCCCCGTCAACGCGCGAACGAGCGTCGTCTTTCCGGCCCCGTTCGGTCCGATCAATCCGAAGATCTCGCCGCGTTCGATCGCGACGGAAACGCCCGCCAGAGCGACCGTCTCGTCGTAGGATTTGCGAAGCGCGTTCGCCTCGACGACGGCTTCCATGCGCGTCGGTATCCATCCGGCGCGGGTAAGGGGTTCGATTCTCGCCGGAACGTCGCTGTCGGCGAGTGCTCGAGGCGCGTTCTTGCCGTCGCAGGCTCAACCGTTACCGCCGCGGTCGTGATAGACGAGTCGCATGGTCGAACTGGGGTACACCCTCTCGAGTGAGGAGCACGGCCCGATGGAGCTCGTCGAATACGCCCGCCGCGCCGAGGCGATCGGATTCGATTTCGTCTCGATCTCGGATCACTTTCACCCCTGGATCTCGGCGCAGGGGGAGTCGCCGTTCGTCTGGTCGACCCTCGGCGCGATCGCGGCGGCGACCGACGAGATAGACGTCGGCGTCGGCGTCACCTGTCCGACGATGCGAATCCATCCCGTCAACGTCGCTCACGCCGTCGCCACCGTCGCCGAGCTGTTCGACGGCCGCTTTACGTTCGGCGTCGGCACCGGCGAGAACTTGAACGAACACGTCACCGGCCACCGCTGGCCCGAACACGACGTCCGCCTCGAGATGTTGGAGGAGGCGATGGACGTCATGCGCGAACTCTGGACCGGCGAGACGACGAGCCACCGCGGCGAACACTACACCGTCGAGAACGCCCGGCTCTATACGGTTCCCGAGGAGACGCCGGAGACGATCGCGAGCGCGTTCGGACCGCAGACTGCTCGGTGGGCCGCCGAATACGGCGACGGCCTCTGGTGTTCGGGGCCGAAAGGCGACGTCGTCGAGGCGTATCGGGACGCGGGCGGAGACGGGCCCGCGTACACACAGCTTCACACGTGTTACGCCGAAACCGAGGACGAGGCGATCGACACCGTCCTCGAGTACTGGCCCAACGGCTCGCTTCCGGGCGAACTCAGCCAGGAGCTTCCGACCCCCGCTCACTTCGAACAGGCGGCCGAGATGGTCGACCGCGAGGACGTCGCCGAGTCGGGCACGACGACCGATCCGGATCCCCAGGCACACGTCGAGAGCGTAGAGCGGGCGATCGACGCCGGCTACGATCACGTCTACGTCCACCAGATCGGCCCCGACCAGGAGAGCGCCCTCGAGTTCTACGAGGAAGATGTGTTGCCGTCGGTCCGGTAGCGCTGCTGTCGGCCCCGTAACGTTCCATCGATTCCGCACTCTCGAAAGTGTACGACAGTTGTACTTACTTCCACGACGAATTCACCGGTTCCCGACCCGTTTTACTTCCCGCGGAGAGACCTCGGTGTATGGAGTACACCACGCTCGGAAACACTGGCACGACAGTCTCTCAGCTCTGTTTCGGTACCTGGCGCTTCGGGATGGAATCCGGCGGCGTCGTCGAAACCGACCGCGAGGAAGCCCACGACCTCCTCGATACGGCCTGGGATAACGGAATCAACTTCATCGACACCGCGAACGTCTACGGCAACCCGAACGGCATCAGCGAGGAGTGGATCGGCGAGTGGCTCGAGGACCACGACCGGGAAGACTTCGTCGTCGCCTCGAAGGTGTACTTCCCCTTCGACGGCTGGGGCGAACCCGGCCCGAACGACTCCGGCCTCGGGCGCAAGCACATCCGCGCTCAGATCGAAGGCACCTTACAGCGCCTCGGAACGGACTACCTCGACCTCTATTACATCCACCGCTGGGACGAGAACACGCCCATCCGCGAGACGCTTCGAACGCTGACGACTCTCGTCGAGGAGGGGAAGGTCCGCTACCTCGGCGCGAGCACGATGGCCGCCTGGCAACTCACGAAGGCGCTGTGGACCGCAGACGTCGAGGGACTCGAGCGGTTCGACGTCACCCAGCCGATGGTCAACGCCGCCCAGTACGACGAGGTCGCCGACTACCTCGACGTCTGTGCCGATCAGGATCTCGCGGTCTGTCCGTACTCGCCGCTGGCCGGCGGCTTTCTCACCGGCAAGTACGACCGCGCCGAGGACGGCTCCGTCGAGGCACCCGACGGCTCCCGTGGGAGCTTAGACGAGATGTTCGACGAGTGGTACACGACCGAACAGGCCTGGGACGTCCTCGAGGCCGTCGAGGCGGTCTCCGACGAGGTCGAGGCGACCCCCGCTCAGGTCTCGGTCCGCTGGCTCATCGAACAGGATCAGTTCACCTGCGTCCCAATCGTCGGCGCTCGAACCCCCGAGCAACTCGAGGAGAACGTCGGCGCGGTCGAGATCGAACTCACCGACGACCAGTTCGAGCGGATCGACGAGGCACGTTCCCTCGAGCGGTAAGCGTCGCTCTTTCACGAACGCCACACGTTTTCACACCCAAATCGCCACCGATACCGTCAGGTCGCGTCGTCGATCTCGGCGGCGATTTCGTCGAACTCGAGCGGATCGTCTACGATCTCTCCGTCGACGACGATCGTCGGCGTCCGCTCGACGCCCGCTTCCTCGCCGCGGTCCCAGTCGGCGGCGAGCGTCGGGTAGTACGTCTCGTCTGCGAGCGCACTCGAGACGGCGTCGGCGGCGTCGACCGTCTCCGCGAGGGTCACGAGGGCGTCGTCGCTCCAGTCGTCGTGGTCCATGACGGCGGATTTGTACTCGAAAAACGCCCCGTTCCGGTCGCCGTCGATCCCCGTCTCGGCCTGGACGGCACGGGCCGCGTTGGCCATCGCGACGGACTCCTCGGCCGCTTCGACGGGAAAATCGAAGTGGCGGTACGTGATCTCCCCCGACTCGAGGTACGACGACTCGAGTACCGGATAGACCTCCTCCTGAAACTCGTGACAGTACCGACAGCCGAGGTCCTCGTAGACGTCGACGGCCACGTCGCCGGACCCGAGCGTCGGCGTCGGAAGCTGTGAGTCGGCGTCGACGCCCGCGAGGTCGTCGGGTCTCGACGCCTCGAGCAGGGAGCTACAGCCGGCCACCGCGGCGGCTCCACAGCCGACGGCGGAGACGAGAAACGCGCGGCGATTCATGTCCCGAACTACGAAATCGGCCCGGTTAGGGGTGTCGCTATCGACCGAAGGCGACGTCGAAGACGGTTCGATCGGAGGGCTCGAGGCGACGGTTACAACACGAGCGCGTCGACGACGATAACGACGAGTGCGGCGCCGAGGAAGGCGTTGGAGGCGTGAAACGCCCGAAACGCCGCGGACTCTGTCTGCTCGAAGTGAAGCGAGACGGCGGCCCAGAGAAATATCCCGCCGAAGATCGCGACCGTCGCGGCGTACAACACGCCGAGATCTGTGATCCAGGCGAGGCCAACCGTGCCGACGAGCGTCGCCGCGATGTAGTAGACGATGTGTTTTCGCGTCTCCGTCTCACCGCGGACGACGGGCATCATCGGGAAGCCGCCGCGTGCGTAGTCGTCACGATAGGCCAACGCGAGGTTGTAGAAGTGCGCCGGCGTCCAGAGGAAGATGACGCCCGCGAGTGCGAGCGCGGGGAGGCCGATCTCGTTGGTGACGGCGGCCCAGCCGATCAGCGCCGGCAACGCGCCCGCGGCGCCGCCGATGACCGTGTTCTGGACGGTGTTTGGCTTGAGCAACAGCGTGTAGACGACGCTGTAAAAGAGGATCGCCGCGAGTCCGAGCGCCGCGGCGAGTGCGTTGATCGTCAGGAAGGCGGCCATCGAGGCGACGGTCAGCCCGAGGCCGAAGACCATCGCGTTCCGCACCGGGATCAGGTCGGTCGCGAGCGGCCGGTCCGCCGTCCGGGACATCCGCTGGTCGACGTCGCGCTCGAGAACGTGGTTGAACGTTCCCGACGCGCCGATCGCGAGCACGCCGCCGCCGAGGGTCGCGACGATCGTCGCCGCGTCGAGGGCCGGCCCGGCGGCGAGAGCCATCCCCGCCGCGGCGACCAGACAGAGCAACCACATCAGCCGCGGCTTCATCATCTTGAAATACGCGAACGCGGTGAGTTTCGCCCTCGGAAGGCCACCCGAGGGAATCGACCGTTCGCCAGTCACCGCGTCGGGTTCGATCGGTTCCGGCTCCGGAGAGGTGATCGCGTCGTCGTCGCTTCCCGTGGCGATCTCGAGGTCCCAGGCCAGCGCGAGGACGACGGCGGTGAAGATGACGATGCCGAGTCCGAGGTGTAAGCCGGGGGTGATCGCGGCCGGTCCGAGCGTCGCGGTCGCGGCACCGATCGCGACCTGGACCGCGTACAGAATCGCGCCGACGACGATGGCCGCGCGGACCCGCGTCGCCGCGTCGCCGAGGACAGCGGCGACTGCGGTCATCGCCACGAGTATGCCGACGACGAGCGCGGTGAGACGGTGTCCCCATGCGATCGCGAGTTCGGTTTGATTCAGCGGGTCTGCAGGCGGGTGACAGGTCGGCCACGTCGAACACGCCGAGGCGGCGTCCGTAAGCGACGTCGTCGCGCCTGCGATCAAAAGTAAGTAGACGCCGAGTGCCGTCGCTGCCAGCAGTCCGGAGAACCGCCGACGCGTACGGATCGGGCGGGGAAACGAATCTGGAGCCACGACTGTTCTCGTCTGAACCTTCGCCTCCGCGTATTTATGATTCCCGTTTTTGACGGCCCTCGAGGGTACACTCGCACAGATCAGTCCGTTACCCGGGCGAACCCGTTCGGTCCTGGAAGACCCGTACTATCGGACGTATGACAATTGGTCGCGCTCCCGCGATTGTTCCCCTCGAGGATGGCTCCAGGCCTCGTTCGTTCTGCTGGGCAACACAACTCGAGCGGGTTCCCGACTGTCGTAACTTCGCGACCGACTGCTCGCTGACCGCCACCCGGCGGTATCACATCCCCATATCGCTTGCGGCGTCCGGCACCGGAAGTTCGTGGGGGGAGACGCCGAGCAGTTCGGCGACGTGATCGAGCGCCATGTCGAAGCCGTAGTAGCGCTCGAGTTCGTCTCCGTCGACGGTCGGTCGAACCGTCAACATGGCGTAGCCGTCGCGATTCTGGGCGATCGCCGCCGTCGCCCCCGGAGTCGATCCGACCTGCTGGTCCGTTCCAGACGTTCCCGTCTTACCCGTCGCCCGAAACTCGAGGAGTCGTTCCGTCTCGGTTTCGTCGTAGTTCGCCACGATCCCGTTTTTCTCCGCCGTTCGATCCTCGATCATACGCGACCGTCGGTGGCCGACCACCGGGAACCTGTCGATCCCTCCCGACGGCGATCGATACCGACACCGATTTTTTGCCCGCCTCTGGAGTCGGGGTCGTGGACCGAACGACCGTCGGCAACACGAACCGGCCGCTCGCGACGATACGGCTCACGTCCGAGGTTGCCATCGCGTGGCTCGTCGTCTCCGTCGTCGGCTTTTTCGTCTCCGCCTACGCGTTCGGGCACGTCATCGCCGTGGCACACGGACGATCGCTCGAGCCGATCGTGATCGCGCCGCCGTCGCCCGCGGGAACGCTGGTCCTGATTCTCGCCTCGAGCGTACTCGTCGCGCTGGTCGTCGTCCTCCACGAGACGATCCACGGACTCGCGATGGCCCGATTCGCCGACGCGCCGCGGTTCGGGATCGGCGTGTCACACTTCCTCTTGCCGTACGCCTACGCACAAACGGAGGGATCGAACTACACGCGAACGCAACTGGTCGTCGTCTTGCTCGCACCGTTCGTGACCATCACGGCGGGTGGCCTCGCAGTTTTGCTCGTCTACCCGACGCCGTTGCTTCTCGTTCCGCTCGCGGCCAACGTCGCCGGTTCGGTCGGCGATCTCTGGCTCGCCGCCGCATTGTGTCGGTACCCCGCCGACGTCCGCGTCTCCGGACTCCCCGACGACGAGCTTGGCTTCGGGATCTACGCGCCGCCGGATCGGCGAGCCGAACTCGAGCCCGAAACGTCGCTCCTCTCGACGATGATCGCGGGCGCGGTCGGAACGCTCACCCTGGTCGTGGCGACCCTCTTCGGCGTCGTTCTCCTCTCGCTCGCGTTCGGGTCGGGAACCGTCGTGATCGGGCAATCCGACGGACCCTGGTTCCTCCTTCGCCACGAGCTTCGAACCCACGGTCGCGGCGCCCTCCTCGAGATCGGGGCCCCGTTCGTCCTCGCGCTCACGCTGGCTGGTGGAGTCCTCTGGACGATCGTCGGCACAGTTCGCCGGATTGCGTGATCGGCCGTCGCGCCACCACAAACTACGAACGAGAAGCGCGACTCGCCGATCGTCCGAAACCGTAACGTTCGACCCCGTAGATCCCGATCTATCGATATGAGCAAGTGGCTTCAGAGCGGACGGCGTCGGGACGTCTGCGTTCTCCTCGTGGCAGACGGGCCGTTGCGCGGACAACAACTCAAATCTCGACTCGAGGCCCACTACGACGACCGCCTCGAGCCGAAGTCGTTTTACGGCTCGTTGTCGGCGCTCGTCGACGCCGGGTTCGTCGAGAAACGGACTGATGGAATCCACGACGTGTACGCGCTTACGGACGCGGGCGAACGACGGGTTCGGGAACACTTCGAGTGGGTTCGCGACTGCGTCGACGATCCGGACGGCGACCGATGATCCGCGACCGTCCCGTGATCCGGATTACTGTCACGATGTACCGACGCAACCGCCGGCTTGGTCGCGGTTGCGCCGGAAATGACCGACAGTAAACCGTATGAGGGGGAGTGACCGGTCGGGCGAATCGAGAAAACATATATGATCTTACGGTGACCGTTCTCCCACAACCGTGCTCCCGTTCCCACCCCTCATCTCCCGCGAATCGGTGCTCTCCGAGGACGACCTCCCGTTCACGTCGGCCTACCAGGACGCCGTCGTCTACGACGAGGCCACCTCCCAGGATCCCCTTTACGAGGGACCGATCATCGTCCACGCCAACGGCTGGATCGAACTCGAGGGCAATCGACTGCTCTCGCCGAGTGCGATCCACCACATCGACGTCTTCGACGACCGTCTCGGAGGCGACAGGGGCAACGCCGAAAGCGAACGACGGCCCGGCGACGGAGGGGGAACCGGCGACGAGCGAACGGGCCGGTACAGCCCCCGGTAATTCGACCGCAGTACCGGGCCTCGAGCGGTTGAGGCCAAAGCTCGAAGCTGTCGGTTACTGCTCGAGCAGTCGGTCGCCGATCGTGTTCCGTAACACTTCGCTCGTTCCCTCGTAGATCTCGTTGAGTTTGGCATCGCGGTAGAACCGCTCGGCGGGGAAGTCCTTCGTGTAGCCGTAGCCGCCGTGGATCTGGATGCCCTCGTTGGCGACTTCCCGGGAGACTTCGGAGGCGTAGAGTTTGGCCTGGGCGGCCTCCGTTATATATTCTTCCCCGCGGATTTTGCGGTCGGCGGCCCGGTGCATGAGCATCCGAGCGGCCTGGATCTTCGTATCCATGTCGGCGAGTTTGTGTTTGATCGACTGGAACTCGCCGATCGGCTGGCCGAACTGCTCGCGCTCGGTTGCGTAGTCGCGCGCTTCCTCGAAGGCCGCTCGAGCGATGCCGACCCCGCGGGCCGCGATGGTGATCCGGCCGCCGTTCAAGGTCTTCAACGCCTGGACGAATCCCTCGCCTTCCTCGCCGAGCAGTCGATCCTCGGGGAGACGCAGTTCGTCGAACCGGAGCTCGGCGGTCGGACAGCCCTTGTCGCCGAGTTTATCCTCCGTCCCTTCGAGGATGAAGCCCTCGTCCGCTTCGGGACGGACGACGAACGAGGAGATTCCCCGGTTGCCGGCGTCGGGATCCGTCTTTGCAAAGAGCGTGATGGTGTCGGCGACGGAACCGTTGGAGATCCACAGTTTGTGGCCGTCGACGACGTACTCTTCACCGTCGCGCTCGGCCGTCGTCTCCATCGCCGGCACGTCGCTTCCCGCTCCGGCTTCCGAGAGCGCGAACGCCCCGATATCTCGTCCCTCGGCCAGCGGCGTGAGATACTGTTCTTTCTGTTCCTCGTCGCCGAACTCGAGGAGCATGTTCCCTGCGAGCGAGGTGTGTGCGGCGACGACCGTCCCGAGGCCACCCGACCCACGGGAAATCTCCTCGAGGCCGATCGCGTACGAGTGATAGTCGAGTCCCGCACCGCCGTACTCCTCGGGAAACGGCATCCCCATCAGACCGAGGTCGGCCATCTCGTCGACGAGGTCCCGCGGGAACTCGTCGGATCGATCGATCTCGTCGGCGACGGGAACGATCTCCCTGTCGACGAACTCGGAAACCATCTCCCGGATCTGCATCTGTTCGGGCGAGAGCGCAAAGTCCATACCAACGATACCGTCCGGCCGTCCTTCACTGTTGGTGTACGACGGGCTCGTTCAACTCTCTCGGTCGTTTCCGACAGTTTATGTTGGAAATCAGAACATCCAGCCGGGACCGGACTGTTTTTCCCGCATGCGCCCAAATGGGGAGCCAGTAGATGACCACCGGAGAGACCGAATTACCAACCAACACCGACATCGAATGGTGTTACGACGCGGTTCACGGCGTCTCGCGGACCTTCTCGATCACGATCGATCGACTCGAGGAGCCGATGGCGAGACATATCTGTCTCGGATATCTCCTCTGTCGTATCGCGGATACCATCGAAGATGCGGGACACATCCCGCCGGGGACACAGGCAGAGCTATTGACCGAGTACGACCGACTCCTCGACCCCGCAGACGATCTGGCGGTTTCGTCGTTCATGGACGACGTCGAGCCCTGGATTCCCGACGATCCGAACGACGACTGGACGGTCGTCGCCGAAACGCCACGAGTTCTGCAGACGTTCGAGTCTCTCGAGGACGAGCCCCGCGAGATCATGCGCGAACCGGTCCGCGAACTCGTCGACGGCATGGCGATGTTTACGGCTCGATACGCCGACGAGGGCGGACTCCGCCTCCAGACGCTCGAGGAACTCGAGGAGTACTGCTGGTACGCCGCAGGCACTGTCGGGACGCTCATCACCGGCCTCGTCGCCCGCGGGGCCTCTCCCGAGCGTGCCGAGGAGATGCGCGCAAACGCCCGCTCGTTCGCGTTGCTCTTGCAACTCGTGAACATCGCCAAGGACGTCGACACCGACTACCGCGAGGAGAACAACGTCTACCTCCCCGCCGAGTGGCTCGAAGAGGAAAACGTCGAGATCGAGCGCGTCACCCACGAAGAAAACCACAGCGGCGTCACGAACGTGATCCGCCGCGTGACCGGCCGCGCCGAGACCTACCTCGACGACGCACAGCGCTACCTCGAGGTCGTCCCGGAACAACACGGAAACTGCGTCTCGGCGTGGGCGATTCCGTACCTGCTCGCGGTCGGAACGATGCGCGAACTCCGGGAACGGCCGGAGGACGTCGTCCGCGAGGGCGACGTGAAGGTGCCTCGAGCGGAGGTGTACGCGCTCCTCCAGCAGTTCGAGGAGGGAGTCTCACGTCGCCGACTCGCCGACCTTCGCAACGAGATGGCGGAGGAACCGCTTCATCAGTGACTCCGTCGGGTCGGTCGTCACAACGGTCCCCGTCAGTCGTACTCGTAGAACCCTCGTCCGGTCTTCTTCCCGAGGTCTCCAGCTTCGACCTTTCGCTTGAGGAGGTAGGCGGGTTTGTACCGATCGCCGAGCTCCTCGGACAGAGTCTCGGAGGCGTGTAAGCAGACGTCGAGTCCGATGTGGTCTGCGAGCGAGAGCGGTCCCATCGGGACGTTGGTTCCGAGTTCCATGCCGGCGTCGATATCTCCTTTCGAGGCCACGCCCTCGTCGTAGGCGCGGATTCCTTCGTTGATCCAGGGCATCAGGATCCGGTTCGTGACGAACCCGGGTTTGTCGTCGGACTCCCACGTCGTCTTCTCGAGGGCGTCGGCGATCTCGTGGGCCAGATCCGTCGCCGCGTCGGTGGTCCGTTCGCCGACGACGACCTCGACGCCTTCCATCAGCGGGACGGGGTTCATAAAGTGGAGACCGACCACCCGCTCGGGGTGGTCGAGATCGGACGCGATCGACGTGATCGAGAGCGTGCTCGTGTTCGTCGCGAGCAAGACGTCCGCGTCGCAGACGTCCTCGAGGTCGGCGAACACCGCTTTTTTGACCTCGAGGTCCTCGAGGACGGCCTCGATTACGAGGTCGCAGTCCTCGAACGCCTCGAGTTCGGTCGTGCCCTCGATCCGGTTTCGAATCGTCTCCGGGTTCTCCTCGAGCGCGTCCTTCGAGTCGAGGCGTTCGAGGCTATCCTCGACCGTTTCGAACCCGCTCTCGACGAACGCGGATTCGACGTCGCGCATCACGACTTCGAAGCCGTGGATGGCGCCAACCTGTGCGATTCCACTCCCCATCGTTCCCGCGCCGACGACGCCGATCCGGTCGATTCGATCTCGAACCATACACTCGAGTTCCGCAGTCACGACCGTAAACGTGCTGGGGGACGTCGATTCCGAACCCGGTGTCGCCTGGAAACGAACGGTACCGATCCGAATCTGTCGGGCGATTTTACGGAAATGGCTTCTCGAGGATAAGTTTCAAGACCGGACGGTGAGAGATACCGGTAATTGGTGAATCGCGTGAGCAACGAACAGGTCGTGGGCGATCCCGACGAGGCCGACACAGCATCCGGCGAATCAGAGTCCGGCGGATCCGAGATCGAATCCGACGAGCGTGAGGCGCTCGAATCGGCCGGTGTCGATCCCGCCGCCGTCGCGGCGAAAGAGTGTTCGTATCGGATGCTACTGGACGAGGACGTCGACGAGTCGGTGGCGGACGCGCTTCGCAGACGCTTCTCGCTCCCGTGGTCGTTCGAGACGGACGGCGATCTGGACCGGCGATCGGACGAAGTGCGCGGACTCGGCGAGGCCGAGCGCGCCTGGATCGCGGCAAGCGAAGACGACGGGTGGCAGGCGTTCGATCACGCCAAGTCTCGTGCCGTCGAATCGGAGGACGAAGAGGAGACGGAACGACCCTGGCCGCGGCCAACGCCGGTTCGGGCGGTCGCTGGCGTCGGTCCCGACGACGCGGAAGCCCTCGCCGAGGCGGGAATCATCTCGGCGGAGCGGCTGGCGACGATCGACGCCGCGGAGGTCGCCCGGCTTCTCAACCTCGACGTCCTCCACGTCAGGACCTGGCGGTACAACGCACGCGAGTTGATCGACTGATACGGTCTGCTGTACCGATGTACCGGTGCAACCGCAGGACGACTCGCGGTTGCACCGTCAATGACGGACAGTAGTCCGTATGAGACCGACTTCGATTGAATCCGACTGCTGTCGGCAAGTTGAAACGGACCCCTGTCAGTTGGATGCGACACGTCGCATCCGTCCGCCGCTGGTATCGACAGATCGGGACGACAACCAGTCTGAAGCCGATTGCTTCGACCGGCGATTCGAGACGCTGACTGACGCTCTAGGTATGAGTGAGCCGGGATCCGCAGATGTCGGTACCGTTCGAATCTGTGATCGACCGTCAGGGTTTCCGTACTGTCGTCGCTCGACGTCGTATCAGTCCCCCTATCGAAGATGATTACTACTCAAATGAGTAATTTCGATAATTAGGATCACCAGAGATTTATAGCCGACTGTTGGAGGATCTACCAGATGATTCCGATCGACGATTCCCCCATCGTCCGCGACGGTAAGTCACTGATTCTCGCGATGGATCACGGCCTCGAGCACGGGCCGGTCGACTTCGAGGAGGTGCCCGAGAAACTCGATCCGGCGGCCGTCTTCGAGACGGCGACCCACGACGCGGTCACGGCGATGGCCGTCCAGAAGGGTGTCGCCGAGGGCTACTATCCGAGCTACGAAGACGACGTCAACCTGCTCGCAAAACTCAACGGCACGTCGAACCTCTGGATGGGAGAACCGGACTCGCCGGTCAACTGCTCGGTCGAGTACGCCGCCGAACTCGGCGCCGACGCGGTCGGCTTCACCGTCTACAGCGGCTCGAATCACGAAGTCGAGATGTTCGAGGAGTTTCGCGACGCCCACGAGACCGCCCGAGAGTACGACCTCCCCGTCGTCATGTGGTCGTACCCGCGGGGACAAGGGCTGAAAAACGACACGAAGCCGGGCACGATCTCTTATGCGACCCGCATCGCACTCGAACTCGGTGCCGACATCGCGAAGGTCAAGTATCCCGGAAGTCCCGAGGCGATGGAACACGCCTGTCGGGCCGCCGGCGATATGAAGGTCGTCATGAGCGGCGGATCGAAGACCTCCGACTACGAGTTCCTCTCGACCGTCGAAGCCGCCGTACAGGCCGGGGCGAAGGGTCTCGCCGTGGGCCGTAACGTCTGGCAACGCGAGGATCCAACCCGTATCCTCGACGCCCTCGAGAAGGTCATCTACGAGGAAGAGACCGCCGACGCCGCACTCGAGTCATAATGGGAAGCGACGCCGATCCGGTCGAGGGCGTCGTCGCGACGATCGCTCGCTCGGCGAGCGAGATCCGTCAAGGACTGGTCGGTCGCCGGGGAAAATCCGACCGCGAGAATCCAAGCGGCGAGACGCAAGCCGAGGCTGACGTCTGGGCCGACGAGTTACTCGCAGATCGACTGACGTCGATCGACGGCGTCGCCCAGTACGCAAGCGAGGAGCGATCCGACGTCATCGACTGCGAGGATACGGCCTACTGCGTCGCCGTCGATCCGCTCGACGGCTCCTCGAATCTCACGTCCAACAACACGATGGGAACGGTGTTCGGCATCTACGACGAACCGCTCCCCGCGCCGGGGTCCGCACTCGTCGCGGCGGGGTTCGTTCTCTACGGCCCGATCACGACGATGACGTACGCCCGCGACGGGACGGTCACGAAGTACGAACTCACCGGGGGCGAGCGATCGATCGTCGAATCGAACGTGACCGTCCCCGACGATCCGCTCGTCTACGGTTTCGGCGGACGAGTCCCCCACTGGACCGACGGTTTCCGGGAATACGTCCGCGAGATCGAGTCCAACCCCGACCACAAGCTCCGCTACGGCGGTGCGATGATCGGCGACGTCAACCAGGTGCTGACCTACGGCGGCATCTTCGCCTATCCCGCTCTCGAGGACAGCCCCCGCGGAAAGCTCCGCCTGCAGTTCGAGGGGAATCCGATCGCGTACGTGATCGAGTCGGCCGGCGGCCGATCCTCCGACGGCGATCGATCGATCCTCGAGATCGAACCGACCGACGTCCACGAGCGCGTCCCGCTTCACGTCGGCAACGCCGAACTGATCGAGCGACTCGAGGACGCACTCGCGTAGGTCTCCCCCCGATCTCTGATGCGTAGGTCCGCCCTCTGATTTCTGGGCCTGGCTCCGATGCCACCACCCACGGTCGGACCGTCAGCCGGAACACGATCCGTCCGGGCGTCGATCCGAGGAGAAGCGACGGACGCGGCGGTTCTGTCTACTGGTTTCGCCTTCGACCCCACGGCGCGGTCACGCTGACGTAGAGTGCGACACCCACGACGAGCGCCGCGTAGAACGCCCATCGCGGCCAGGGACGCCCGAGAAAGAGAAGCGTCAGGAACAGAACCCAGAGCGCGATCACGACTGCGTCGAGAACGATACGGGCTCCGACGCCGAGTACGGCCCCGACGCCACCGGAAGAGCCAGTCGAAGCGTCTCTCTGGCTGTCTCCCGGAGCCACGTCGGACCCGCTGGGCCGAGCGGTCACTCGTCCGGTTTCCTCGGGGCCAGTTGTTAGCTCGTTCGATCCACTTCCTGACTCCGGTGAGAGATCCGCTTTCGGCGTCTCGGACTCCGAGACGCTCGATCGATCGTCGTGTTTTGTCATATACCTAGAAGTGATAGCCGTGACGTTCGGTCAGTCTGTACGCGGATACTCCCCAGACGTAACTCTGTCCCGGCCACCAGGTACGGGCATTGTTGAAACCGGCGACGAGGACGTCTCCGTCTTCGCCATCGGGGTCGGGATGGTAGCTCACCGATCCGCTGTCCCCGTCGGTGAGATCCATCTCTCCCCCCCAGCGGATCTGCCCGCGCCGACAGAAGTCATCGGTGAAGCAGGTGACGGCGTCGATTCCCTGGATCCGTCCCGTCGTGTGGCCGGTCAGCGCTCCGACCTTCTCGAGTTCCTCGCCTCGGGCGACGAGATCGGCGAGACCGTACTTGGTGTACTGTCCCCGAACCCGCGCGGTCGACGGGCCAACGATCCGACTCGAGGGAAGCGCCTCTCCGCCCGGTTCGACGACGGCGACGTCCTCAATCGGGTGGGATCGGACGACGGTTCCCAACTCGAGAGTCTCTCCGCCGTTGGTCGGGAGTCTGAGCATCTCGCCGTCGGGATTCGACGCCCCCTTGAACGCGTGCTCCGCGGTGACGAACAACGGCCCGTTCGCGTCCGGATGATACAGCGCCGGTGCGAGCGTCGCCATACTCGAGGGAGTTTCACAGGCAAATCCACTGGGAACGAGCTCATCCGGGAGCCCGTCGATCAGCCTCGGCTCGGTAAACTCCGGGCCCTCTTCCATACTCTCGAGGCGAATAATCCCCTCCGTGTCGATCGAGACGCTCTCGGCGAACTCCTCGATCATTTCGGGGACCGATTTGCCTTCACTGGAGACGCCGACGGAGACGCTCGCGCTCGCGCTGTCGTAGTCACCGGGAACGACGGCGCTCCCGA
This sequence comes from Natrarchaeobius versutus, assembly GCF_041205745.1. Lineage (NCBI taxonomy): Archaea > Methanobacteriati > Methanobacteriota > Halobacteria > Halobacteriales > Natrialbaceae > Natrarchaeobius > Natrarchaeobius versutus. Next base: position 453,040 of record NZ_JBGFCC010000001.1, read on the forward strand.
GATATCCGGTAAACGCCACCCTGGCCAACAGCTCGTTGAGCTCGAAGGCTTTCTCGACGGTGGCGTACCACTCAGCAGGGACCGAACGGGTTCGTTCCTGAAGCGAGGACGGATCGTCGGGGTCGTCCCTGACGAGCGCCGTGACGATCGGGACCTCACCGTCGTCAGCGGCGAGAAAGTCCTCGACGCCGAGGAAATGTGCCACTCCGACGGCGTAGCCGCCAGCCCCGACGGTCCGAAGGAATTCGCGACGATCCATTCCCGACTCGAGGCGATTACGAAGCGTTGTGAGACGGTGGACGAGTTCCTCCATTGAATCCCCTGGTTCGACACCGGATCGGCGTCGATGCCCACTGCGTCCCGTTCGACCAAAGCTAACGTTCACGTACACGGGGCAGTCGTTCGCTACCGGAACCTACCGCCAATTCGTCGAAGGGCGTTCTGCCTGCAACTGCCGTTTGCCGTTTCTCGGGCGGCCAACTCGATCGTACCATCGACAGTCACTATCGCAGTCGTCCCAGGACGAACACTCCCGCGCTCGGGTCGGCGCCAGTAGTGGCGTGGTGGTGGTTTGTGTGCGCACGGGGAGAATCGTTCACCAGCCGCGATATAATAACTGGACTACTGAACGCAAGCGTTGGTGTATGCCATCCGACAACGATCGGCCGTCTCCGTGCTGGTGACCACGGAGGCACGATCCACTCTCTGGAGGCCCGCGCTCCCCGACACCCCTCCTCTCCCCCACCATCTTCGATGGGGCCGACCACGGTGATCGACTCGCGCGGGCCACTCTCCTCTCCGGACCCCCACGCTCCGTCGACGCAGTCGCCCCCGATTGGTCCCTCGCTGACCGCCCGAGCGATTCGTCGCCGCTTTGCGCCCAAATTCGCGCTGGCTTTTTGTCCCTCTCCATCGACGAACTGATATGAAAGTCCGCATCGCCGCGGAAGCGACCGACGACGAGGCATCGGCCGTCGCCGCCGCGTTGGCCGAACACGTCGGCGACACTGTCGAGGTGTACGTCGGCGACGGAGACGAGCCGACGGTCGTCCACGAGTTCGACGACGGTTCGACGAACCGATCCCACCCGGATCGGGAGCCACCCGAGGAGACGGACGCGGACCTCGAGCCGACCGATCGGGAGCGGCGGCTTCGCGAGGAGATCGAGGACATCGCCGAGGGCGGACCCAAACGGTATCGGGACCAACTCGAGGAGGGGGAGAAGCTGTTCGTCCGGGATCGACTCGAGCTGTGGTTCGGCGGCGAGGACGACGAGTTCCTCTTCGAGGACGGGCGGTTCGCCGCGTTCGACGACTGGCATCCCGACGGAACGGGCGAGGAGACCGACGACCGGCTCCCGGCGGACGGGCTCATCACGGGTGGGGCGACGTTCGAGGGGCGGGACGTTCACTTCATGGCCAACGATTACACGGTCAAACGCGGAAGCATGGCCGCGAAGGGCGTCGAAAAGTTCCTGCGGATGCAACAGCGGGCGTTGAAGACCGGGCGGCCGGTGTTCTACCTGATGGACTCCTCCGGCGGACGGATCGACCAGCAGACCGGTTTCTTCGCCAACCGCGAGGGAATCGGGAAGTACTACTACAACCACTCGATGCTCTCCGGGCGGGTGCCACAGATCTGCGTGCTCTACGGTCCGTGTATCGCCGGCGCCGCCTACACGCCGGTGTTCGCCGACTTCACCATCATGGTCGAGAACATGTCGGCGATGGCGATCGCCTCGCCACGGATGGTACGGATGGTCACCGGCGAGGAGATCGATCTCGAAGAGCTAGGCGGACCCAAGGTCCACGCCAGAGAGTCGGGGTCGGCGGATCTGATCGCCGAAAACGAAGAACACGCCCGCGAACTCGTCGCGCAGTTGATCACCTACCTCCCGGACAACGCAGACGAAAAGCCCCCCCGCGGAGAGCCGAGGCCGCCAGCCGACTCACCCACGGGAATCGACGCCGTCGTCCCACAGCACCCAAACGAGGGCTACGACATGCTGGACGTCGTCGACCGGGTGGTCGACAGCGGTTCCTACTTCGAGTTACGCCCCGATTACGGCGCGGAAATCCTCACCGCGTTCGCCCGGATCGACGGCCGACCGATCGGCATCGTCGCCAACCAACCGGCCCATCGGGCGGGAGCGATCTTCCCCGATGCCGCCGAGAAGGCCGCGGAGTTCATCTGGACGTGTGATGCGTTCAACGTGCCTCTGCTCTATCTCTGTGACACCCCCGGCTTCATGGCCGGCTCGCAGGTCGAGAAAGATGGGATCCTCGAGGCGGGCAAGAAGATGATCTACGCGACGTCGTCGGCGACGGTGCCGAAACAGACGGTCGTCGTCCGAAAGGCCTACGGCGCCGGGATCTACGCGATGGGCGGGCCGGCCTACGATCCCGAGAGCGTCATCGGCCTCCCCTCGGGAGAGATCGCGATCATGGGTCCCGAGGCGGCGATCAACGCCGTCTACGCGCGAAAACTCTCGGAGATCGACGATCCCGAGGAACGAGAGCGACGCGAGCGCGAACTGCGCGAGGAGTACCGCGAGGACATCGACGTCCACCGGATGGCGAGCGAGGTGGTCATCGACGAGATCATCCCACCGAGTGAGCTTCGCCAGGAGCTGGCCGCCCGTTTTGCGTTCTACGAGGACGTCGAAAAATCACTCCCGCGAAAGAAACACGGCACGATCATCTGAGCGCCGCCGCTCGAGTCGAATCTCGCGTCGACAGATACCGTCGGACGCAGTTCCCTCGCGGACCGTCCCGTTTTCCCGCCGATCGCCCGACTCTTCGTTTCGGTTTCGGTCGACGTCTCGACGAACCACCGCATACCGAAGAGAATAGACGACCAACCGAGAGGTAAATCACTTCGTACCAGCGCTAACGTCGCGCTACAACGGCCATAACAATATCCCGATTGCTGGAACCGAAGCGTGCGACTCCCGCACGCTCCCGGTGGCCCGTGACCGCTCGATTCGCCGATCCGATCCACGGTCGGCGTCCGTTTCACACGGTCTGGTGTCCGTCGTTTCCGGCGGCCAGCGCCCGGTTCGATTCCGGCGGGGAGCCTATGAGCTCCGATGGTGCGTACACGCGCCTTCGCGTTCCCGTCTCCGTAACCTCGACCCGCCTCGAGCACCTCTGTTGGGCGCTCGTCGTCGTCTCGCTCGTCGGCGACGTCGTGACGACGTTCGTCGGTCTCCACCTCGGGTTGGCCGAGTCGAATCCGATCGCTCGAAGCGCGATCGATGGATACGGTCTCCTCGGCATGCTCGCGCTCAAGGGGTTCGCCGTCGGCGTCGGCCTCCTCTGTCGCCCACTACTTCCCGAGGAGTATCGACCGATTATCCCCGCAGGCCTCGCGATTCCGTGGCTGGCGGCCGTCTGCATCAACCTCTACATGATCTCGCTCGTGATCTAACGGCCGGAAACGAAGCCCTCGAGCGTCGGGGCTACTCGAGGGACACGTTCACGTCCGACCGGTTCTCGCGCCACTCGGATCGCGAGACGGTGTACCGGTAGCAGTCCGCGGGATCGTCACCGATCACGACCCAGTTTCGAACGAGACCGTCTCGCCGGCCGCCGTGGTCTTCGACGTACGTCCGGATCGCGCGATTCGATCGCTCGTTCTCGACGTCCGCACAGACGGCGACGAGTTCGAGGTCGAGGCGGTCGAACGCGACCTCGAGGAACGCGGCCGCGCGTTCGCCGGAGTATCCGCGACCCCAGAATCGCTTCCGGAGCCACACGCCGAGGGTCATCGTGCGTTTCTCCCAGTCGACGGCGAATCCGGCCTCGCCGGCGATCTCGCCCGCACCGTCTTCCCCCGCTCTCGGCCGGATCAGGTAGGCGGCGCCGTCGTCGGATTCGCACCGGTCTGTGACGCGTTCGACGAACTCGAGGGTTTCGTTCGGCGTCTCGTGGGGGTCCCACGTCAGGTACTCGGTGATCTCGTCGATCTCCGGATCCGACGAACAGATTTCGTACAACTCGAGTACGTCGACCGTCTCGGGACGGATCACCTCGAATCGCAGTCGGTCCGTCTCGATCGTTTCCGGAACGAGCGATCCCATACCACCCTGTCGGACCGATCCGGAAAAATCGCACCGGTGGTGTGGCAATCAGTAACAGACGGCAGTTAGCGCTCGAGCGCTCGGCGCCAGCCACGAACCTCGGCGAGGATCGCCTCCCACTCCTCGGTCGTACCCGGCAGGTCCTCGGTTCGCTCACCGAGACGCTGATCCTCGAGTCGGTCGTGGACGGCGTCGAACTCCGCGACGTTCCGGAAGGCGAACGTCGCGCCGCTTGCGGCTTCGATCGTGACGGTCCCGTAGCCGACGACTCGAGCGATCGCGTGCTGGCTCACGGCCGTGTTCTGGACGCGCTCGAGGCCGACCGTTTCGACGTCGACGCCGAGGACGCCGCGTCTGATCGCGACCCGTCGGTCCGTCACGACGTACTCCGTACGGGCGACGCTTGCGAGCGCCCAGAGTGCAACGACTGCGGGGAAGGGGATAGTCGCGAGTGCAACCATCGGCAGGAGTTCGAAGATCACCCCGGCGAGAACCGCGAGCGCTCCCACGGTTGCGAGGGCAACCCACGGGTACGCCGTCTGAACCCTGGGCCCGCCACGCCATCGAATCGTCTCTTCGGCGTCCGCACCGTCGCCTGCGAGCGAGAGCCACTCGAGTCGATCGCCGTCGGTCATCGTGGCGGGGATCGCGGTTCGTCACCGCCGGTTGAATCGTCGCGCTCGGTCGAGTCGCCGGGGTTCGCGGAGCCGTCGCGGCCGGTCGAACCGCTGGGATTCGCCGAGTCGTCACGGGTAGCCGAATCGTCGCCGTTCGACCACTCGAATGAGCCTCGATCGGTCGTTCCGTCGGATTGCACTCGCCCGACACCGGCGTTTTTCCCCGCGGCGTCGGACGTCTCGAGGGTCGTCCTGATCGCTCGAAGCTCGTCGCGGATTTCGGTCAGGACGTCCGCTTTCGTCCGATCGCCACGATCCGCTCGGTGTTCTCGTTCGATGAGTTCGCTGATCAACTGCTGGACGTTCCGCGGTTCGGGAACCGACTGGAACGCCATCTCGACGCCGGATCCGCCCGCCGTGCTCACCTCGACCGTCCCGTAGCCGAACTGCGTTCCGAGCGCCGACTGGGAGTAAGAGATGTCTTGAACTTTCTCGTGTTCGATCCGTTTGACGTCCCGCGAGAGGACGCCGGTCTTGCGGTAGAGCGCGCGGTTCGTCACGACGTAGTTCGTGTTCGTCACGCGGAGATACTCGCCGACGATGATGAGGATCCCGATCAACACGATCGCGAGCGGAATCCCGATGATAAACGACGGAATAAGCGTCCGTTTATCGGGACCGTCGGACCAGATGATCTCCTCGCCCGCCTCGAGTGAGAGCCACTCGAGGTCGTCGATCGAGGGCACACTCGAGGCGTCCGCGTTTCCGGCCGAGGGCTGACTCGAGTCGCTCATCGGGAGTCCTCCGCGTACTCGCGTTTCAACGAGAGGACGGTTCGGTCGAACGAACAGACGAGGTCGTCGTGCTGATTGAACGCCTCGACGTGCATGGTGACGACGCCGCGTTCGCCGTCGGACGTCTCGCGTTTTTCGGTGACGGTCGAGCGGGCCCGGATCGTATCGTCCTGAAAGACCGGATTTGGGTGCTCGACGTCGTCGTACGAGAGGTTCGCGACGATCGTTCCGTCGGTCGTCTCGGGGATCGAGACGCCGACGGCCAACGACATCGTGTACAACCCGTTGACCAGGCGTTCGCCGAATTCGGTGTCGGCGGCGAACTCCCGGTCTAGGTGTAACGGTTGCTGGTTCATCGTCAGATCGCAAAAGCGCTGGTTGTCGCTCTCGGTGACGGTCCGTCGACGGCGGTGCTCGATCGTCTCGCCGACGTCGAACCCCTCGTAGTAGCGCCCGCTCATACGATTACGGGTGGGCGACCGGCGTCAAAAACGTATTGGGTCGAGTACACGAGGGCCCGAACGCGGACGGTTCACGGAACCGACCTGATCGCTCGTCGAATCCGTCGCCTGCTCGCGCTCTTCGTCCGGAATGAGTGCTATTAAGAGACCCCGCTGTCATACCCACGCGTATGGCTACCCAAACGGAGTCGACGGACAAGGGCCTCGGAGTCGCACTCGCACTCGGTGCGCTCGCGACGGTCGGTGCGCTCGTGATGCTCGTCAGTGCCCCTGAGATCGAAGCGGCGTGGGGATTCGGTGCTGCCGTTCTCTTTAGTGCGCTTGCGGTCGTCGGCATTCACCTGTACTACTGACGATCGTTCGCCGATTTCCCGGTCCGCCCGCGAGCCGATTGCGGGCGCGCCGGCGACGATTTCCACCCAGTACGACCGAGACTCAATCGTTGGAAACCGGTCGTTGACCGGCGGCCCGGCCGGCGAAATCGGCGCAAAATCTGAAAAACAGTTAAGACCGATTGTCCCCTACTATCCCCTACGGACGATGACCGACTACTCCGACGAAGAGCAGCGAATTCTCTCGTACCTCCGCGAGAACGCCGCCCGCGGTGAGCGGTACTTCCGAGCGAAGAACATCGCACAAGCGATCGGACTCTCGTCGAAACAGGTAGGCGTACGGCTCCCCCATCTCGCCGAAAAATCGGACGAGGTCGACATCGAAAAGTGGGGTCGTGCCCGTTCGACGACGTGGAAAGTAACGATTAGCTAGTGACGCCCCACTTCGGGACCCCCGATTCGGTCCACGTTCTTTTTACTCCCCAATCCCCCAGATAGGGGCATGACTGTACGGGTCGACCGTTCGTTCGAACTCGCGGCCCCACCCGAGCGCGTCTGGGAGTTTATCGCCGATCCGGAAAATCGCGCCCGGTCGATCAGCGTCGTCGACCGATACACGACAACTGACGCCGACGGGCGAGAGGTCACCTGGCACGTCGAGTTACCGATCCCGCTCGTCCGCCGGACGGTCTCCGTCGAGACCAGAGACGTCACGCGCAGACCGCCGGAGTTCGTGAAGTTCGTCGGTCGATCGAAGGTGATGGACGTCACCGGCGAACACGAAATCGTCGCGACCGACACCGGGAGCCGCCTCGAGAACCGATTCGTCGTCGACGGCAAACTGCCCGGCGTCGAACGCTTTTTCAAGCGAAATCTCGACGGTGAACTCGAGAATCTACAACGCGAACTCGAGCGAGAGCTTCGGACGACGCGAGGTGATGAACAATGACCGGCCGATCCGGTTCAGCCGGGACGCTTTCGGTCGGGCTCGCCCAGATCCGAATCGAGGCCGGCGAGGTCGGCCGGAACGTCGACCGGGCGTGTCAGGCGATCGAGGGCGCCGCCGACCGCGGAGTCGATCTGGTTGCTCTCCCCGAGATATTCACCGTCGGCTACTTCGCGTTCGACCTCTACGACCGATACGCCGAGCCCCTCGAGGGGGAGACGATGAGCCGCCTCTCCGCGGCGGCGGCCGAACACGACGTCGCCGTCCTCGGCGGAACCATCGTCGAGGACCTCGCCGCGACCGAAAGCGCCGAGACGCCGGCCGACGAGGGGTTCGCGAACACGGCCGTCCTGTTCGACGCGGCCGGCGATCGACAACTCGTCTACCGCAAACACCACCTGTTCGGCTACGAGTCCGCGGAGTCAGATCTACTCGTTCCCGGCGAGCGCATCGAGACCGCGACGATCGGCGGCGTGACGGTCGGCGTCTCGACCTGCTACGATCTCCGGTTTCCGGCGCTCTATCGCCGACTGGTCGACGACGGAGCCGAACTCGTTCTCGTCCCGAGCGCGTGGCCCTATCCGCGAGTCGAACACTGGGAGACGCTCTCGCGAGCGCGGGCGATCGAGAACCAGTGTTACGTCGCCACGATCAACGGCTCCGGGACGTTCGACGATGCCACGCTGTTGGGCCGGTCGACGGTGTACGACCCGTGGGGAGTCGCCCGCGCCTCGAGTGGCGACGAGCCAACCCTCGTCACCGCGGAGATCGACCTCGAGACGGTCGAGAGCGTCCGCTCGGAGTTCCCAGCGCTACGGGATCGGCGGCTGTCGTGACCGCTGTGATCGGGGAAGCGTAGCCACGACTCGACCGGGTTTTTGCCTCGACCTCGTGCCGTGGGTCGTTCGTCATCGACGGCAACCGACCGCTGACTTTTTGTTTGGGGCCCTCGTCAGGTCGAGTGCCGGTAGAAGGCGCTTTTCACGTCGATGCCGGCATTACGCGTCGCTCCGGCCCGTCGCGGCTCGTTTCCCGGGAACGAGCCATCCCACTCCCGTCTCCTCGCCTCGTTCATCCCTTTCGCTCTTGGCTCGCAAGATTCTGATCTGAGCTTCAGAGCCGTCGAACGGAGTGCTTTACCGGTGGATCACAGAACGACTCGCGGTTGCGTAGGAACTGACTGACAGGAACCCGTCTCAGTCGTCTCGAGTGACGATGTCGGCCGAGAGCCCCTGTGCCATCTCGATCTCTTTCGAGTTGTTCATCGTCCAGGCGGTTCGTTCGGTGACGGCCTCGATCGCCTCTCGAGCGCTCGGATAGCCGTTTCCGGACTTCTTGACGCCGCCGAAGGGTAGTTGGACTTCCGCGCCGATACACGGCAAGTTCGCGTACGCGAGGCCGATATCTGCTCGATCCCTGAAGTAGTTGATCTGGCGGTAATCCTCGGAGATGATCGCCCCGGCGAGCCCGTAAGGGGTGTCGTTGTGGATCTCGACGGCGCGCTCGATGTCGCCGGAGTACTCGACGAGCGCGACGTGGGGGCCGAAACACTCCTCTTTGAGACACCTGAGATCCGGGTCGTACTCGATCTCGTAGACGAACGGGCCGACCCAGTGGCCGTTCGCGTAGCTGGCGCTTTGCTCACTATCGTCGCCGGTGGCCGCCCCACCCTCCGGAAGCTCGTCGTCCGCGAGTTCGAACCGGTCGACGAGCACCTCCGCACCCTCCTGTCTCGCCAACTCGTTGTGCTTGCGGATCTTCTCGACGTGGTCGGCCTCGATCGCCGGTCCCATGAACGTGTCCGCCTCGAGCGGTTCGCCGACCGCGACGTTCTCGGCGAGTTCGACGAATTCGGCCTTGAACTCGTCGTAGACGTCCTCGTGGACGATCAAGCGTTCGGAGGAGACACAGCGCTGGCCGGTCGTCTTGAACGAGGACATGATCGCCGAGTGGACGGCGATCTCTAAGTCGGCTTTCTCGGTAACGACGATCCCGTTCTTGCCGCCCATCTCGCAGGCCGCGAGCTTCCCGGGTTCGCCGCCGACCTTCCCACCGATCTCGTGACCGACCTCGGCCGAGCCGGTAAAGAGAACGGTGTCGACTCGCTCGTCCTCGACGATAGCCACACCGGCGTCACCAAAGCCCTGTACCATGTTGAAGACGCCCTCGGGAACGCCGGCGTCGTCCATCATCTCGGCGATGATCTGCCCACACCAGGGGGTTTGCTCGGCGGGCTTCCAGACGACCACGTTCCCCTCGACGAGCGCGATCGCCATGTGCCAGAACGGAATCGCGACGGGGAAGTTCCAGGGCGTGATACAGCCGATCACGCCGCGCGGTTTCCGGCGCATGTAGGCGTCCTTGCCCGCGACCTCCGAGGGGACGACGTCGCCGTGGGGGTGGCGGGCGTTGCCGGCGGCCCACTCGACCATGTGCCAGGCTTCGGTGACGTCCGCCTTTCCTTCGCTGATCTCCTTGCCACACTCCTTCGTGACGACCTCGCCCAGTTCCTCGTGGCGTTCGCGCAGTTCGTGGTAGATGTCCCAGAGGTACTCCGCTCGGTCGATATAGGAGAGCGAACGCCACTCGTCGAACGCCTCGTGGGCGGCCTCGAGGGCGGCGTCGACGTCCTCGGGCGTCCCCTGCTGGAACGTCGCCAGCGACTCGCCGGTCGCCGGGTTCTGGCTCTCGAAAGTGTCGCCGCCGTTGCCCGCTATCCACTCGCCGTCGACGTAGTGACCGTACACCCGCTCCGTGGCTTGCTGGCCCATACTCGAGTCTACGGCGAACGGCGTGAAAAGCTCTGCTGGTCGTTCACACGTCGCGTACGGCAGATGTGGCTACCACCGTACGAAACTAGACATGGATCGACCCCTTCTCTCACCGCTGACCCAGATCGGCGGCCTTTTCGAGTTCGCTCCGCAGACGCGTCGAGTCGAACTCGTGATCCGGGCGGAGGCGGACGAAATCGAGGAACCGGCGGGCCGAGAGCAACTCGTCGGGACCGTAGGCAGACGACGCCGCCCCGACGGCCCGGCGGGGACCGATCCGGGGCTCGAGGACGGCGAGCGCACAGGCGAGGTCGTAGGCAGTCGTCTCGGAGACTCGGTCCTCGTGGACGCTGGTGGCATCGATAAAGTACAGTTCGCGCTCACAGAGCAGAATGTTCTCGGCTCGCAGGTCGCCGTGTGCGAGGCCGTGGTCGTGAAGCGCCGCGAGCATCTCGAACAGCTCGGGCGCCTGCCGATCGACGACCTCGTCGGAGACGGTATCCAGAGATTCGAACTCGGGGAGGTACTCGAGGACGAGCACGCCGAGGCCATTGACCTCGAAGGCCTCGATAGGGCGGGGAGCGTTGACCCCAATCTCGCGCATGCGCTGGGTCGCCTCGTACTCGTGTTCGACCATCTCGCGGGGCGTATCGAAGCGGTCGAAAAAACCACCCGTGCCGGCCGAGACCGCGCCGACGTTTCGACCAGCCGTCAGGAGGGTGTGGACGAGCGCGTTCTGTCGGGAAACGATCTTGACGAACCACTCGTCGTCGATGACACACGGCGTCGACAGCCAGTTGTCGGCCTCGAGAAACTCGACGCGGACGATCTCGCGGTCGTGTCGGTCCGCCAGCGACCGGACCACCCGCTCGATGCGGTCCCACTCGACGGTCCCTCGAGCGAGCTGGCGGATATCCATACGTCGGGGGACGGGCTTTGGGGTTAAATGCGTCTCGAAGTATCGCCACCTCGACCTGTCAGTCGAAGGGGTTCCGATGGAGGGTCCGGCCGGCCGATCCCCGCTCGAGCGAGACTGGTCGCCGAATTGCGTCGTCGAAGGCAACCCATCCGTTGGCGTTTCGTAACGAGCGTCAGATCAGAATTATTTTCATCCGTGCGACCATATCGGACGGTATGGACGCTGTCGACAACCTAAGCGACGCGATCGATGCGACGCGGAACCTCCTGTTGCCGATCCGAGCCTGGCTGTGGCTCAAACTCGCCGTTGTCGTCTTCTTCCTCGGTGGCATAGGCGGTGGGTTCCAGATTGGCGACCCGACCCCGTTCACCGACGACGAGATGATTTCGATGGTCGAGGACACGATCACGGAGGAGATCCTGATCGGGTTCGCGATCATCGCCGCGCTCGTACTCGTGATCTGGCTGTTCTTCGAGGCCCTCGGCGCCATCGCGGAGTTCGTCTTCATCGAGTCGCTTCGCTCGAAAGACGTCTCGATCATCCGCTACGGACTCGACAACCTCGTTCGCGCGCTTCGCCTCTTCGGTTTCAGGGTGTTACTCACGCTGGGCGTATGGGCGGTCGTTCTCGTTCCCGCTGTCTTGCTCCTCTACAACGCGGGATGGGACCTCGCGGCGGCGTTCGATATGGGAACCATCCTGCAGTTATTCTTGGTCGGCGCCCTCTTCTATTTCGTTTTCCTCCTCGTGATGCGGTTTACCTCCGAGTTCGTCGCCCCGATCATGCTCTTAGAGTCCCGGGGCGTCCTCAGTAGCTGGAAGCGCTTCTGGGGGACGCTCACCGCCAACCCGGCCGAGTACGTCGTCTACTTGCTCCTCGTCTGGATTCTTCAGATCGTGATCGGCATCGCGGTCGGCTTCTTGACGATCTTTCTCGTCCTCATCGTCGCGATCCCGTTCGTCGTCCTCATCGTCGCGTTGTTGACGCTCGGTGACGTCGGCGTCTGGCTCGCGATTCTCGCCGGCATCGTCGCCGGACTCTTGCTCTTGCTCGTCGTCGCCTTGGTCCAGATGCCGGTCCGGACGTACTTCCAGTACTACGCACTGTTGTTGCTCGGCGACACGAACGACGAACTCGATCTCATCCCCGACCAGCGCGACGAGATCCGCGGTGACGGTGGCCGAGAAGAATCCGACTATCCGACCGGCCGTGAGCCCCGTGACGAGACGGACGATACCGGCTGGGACGCGGATACCGACGGTCGGGACGACCGGGTCGGGGATACTGACACGCGCGACGACTCGAGCGACTGGGACGACTCCACTCCGTGGGACGACGACTCGAGCGACTGGGACGAACCCGACGACAGCGAGGACGACGATCGGGACGACCGCGGTTGGTAACGACGTCCGTCCCCTCGAATCGACTCGAGGCCCGTTCTCTTCGTCGGTGCGTTTATTCCACGCCCCGGCAAGTATTGCGTATGGAGTTCGAGATACCTGACGAACACCGGATGATCCGGGAGACTGTCAGGGACTTCTGCGAGACCGAGATCGAACCGATCGCCCAGGAGATCGAGGACGACCACCGGTTCCCGGCGGAGATCTTCGATCAACTCGCCGGTCTCGATATAATGGGCGTCCCAATCACCGAGGAGTACGGCGGCCTCGGCGGCGATACGCTCATGTACGCACTGGTCGCAGAAGAGATCGGTCGCGTCTCCGGCTCGGTCGGCCTCTCGTACGTCGCTCACGTCTCGCTCGCCTCGAAACCCCTCGAGTACTTCGGCACGGACGAACAGAAACGCCGGTGGCTCCGCCCGCTCGCCAAGGGTGAACACCTCGGCGGCTGGGCGCTGACCGAACCGGAAAGCGGCTCCGACGCTTCGAGTATGAACACGACGGCCGAACGTGACTCCGAAGGGAGTACTTCGGACGAATCTTCGAATGTTGTGGCGTCCGAAGACGGCGACGAGTGGGTGTTAAACGGGACCAAGCAGTTCATCACGAACGCGAACGTCGCCGGCTCGATTCTCGTCAAAGCCGTCACCGATCCCGAGGCGGGGTACGACGGCATCTCGACGTTCATCGTCGATCCCGACGAGGACCAGGGCTTCGAAGTGACGACGGTTTGGGACAAGCTGGGACTGAACGCCTCGCCAACCTGTGAGATTCGATTCGACGACGTTCGCCTGCCGCCGGATCGACTGCTCGGCGAGGTCGGCGACGGCTGGGATCAAACGAAAAAAACCCTCGACGGGGGGAGAATCTCGATCGCCGCGCTCTCGACGGGGCTGGCCCAGGGTGCCTACGAACACGCGAAAGCCTACAGTCAAGAGCGCGAGCAGTTCGGACAGCCGATCTCCGAGTTCGACGCGATCAGGGACAAGATCGTCGACATGCACCGAAAGACCGAACGCGCGCGGCTTCTCACCTATCGGGCGGCCCGGACGGCCGACGCCGGCGACCCAGTGACCAGAGAATCTGCACTCGCGAAACTCGATGCCAGCGAGGCCGCTCGTGAGGTGGCCGAAGACGCCGTTCAGGTACTCGGCGGCTACGGCTACACGACCGATTTCGCGCCACAGCGATTCTATCGCGACGCCAAGCTCATGGAGATCGGCGAGGGAACGAGCGAGATCCAACATCTCGTGATCGGCCGCGAACTCGGCCTCTAACCGTGTTCGGACTCGCCGTCGGTGCAGTCCTGATCGGCCTCGGGCTAGCGGGGATTCGGTACGCGCCGGCCATCGTCGAGGCCCAGCACCGGCAGGGAATGACGCCGTACGGGGATGGCCCCATAGAGGACGACGACCGCGTCTCGGTGACGAAGGCCGTAGGAGCCGTCGTCGCAGTCGCGGGGCTTCTCGTTTTGGCCTCTAGCGCCGGGGTTCTGTAACGCTCTTCGAGCGACGGTGTCATGGGCGCGTCGTCGATGGCCCCGTTTCTGGAGAAACTACCGCCGGAATCCGGCCAGGATCGTCGCGAGAGATCGGTTAGAGCGACCGCGTTTTCGACGTCTGTGAGTCCGAGTGAGATGGAGGACGATCACGTAGCCGAGAATCGCAAGGGCGAACGCGATCAACAGGTTCCCGATCACGAGCTGGCGAGCGACGGCCCACGCCGACTCGGTCGCCGTCTCCTCGAGAGGAATCGGATCCGTGCCGAGGACGGTCGCGCCCGTCTGCAGGCTCGCGACGTACACCGCCGGTTTGACGAAGGGGTTGAGCACCGCGACCGACGCGAAGATGGCGGGTTTGCTGATCCACGACCAGATCGAGACGAAGAGGAAAAACAGCCCGATACCGAGCCCACCCGTCGGAAGTGCCGTGACGAAGATCCCGATCGCGAAACTCGAGGCGACCTGGTGTGGCGTATGCTCTGCCCGAAACGCCTCGGTGAGTTCACGCCGAACTCGATCACGATACCCGGCAACTCGTTTCCGCAACATCCCCTGCCGGTCTCTCTGATGCGGGACGCAAAAAGGTGTCGAGACGACCCGTCCCCGAACGGTGAACGCCGGTCAGGGGAAACTCCCGGCTTCCTCGAAAGAGTCGGCGACGCGCTGGATAGCGACGACGTACGCCGCAGTTCGCGGATTGTCGAGGTCGTGTTTCTCGATGGTTTCGACGAGTGCGTCGAACGCGTCGACGATGACGTCTTCGAGTTCGGCGTTGACCTTCTCCTCCGTCCAGTAGAACCGCTGTCGGTTCTGTACCCACTCGAAGTAACTGACGGTGACGCCGCCGGCGTTCGCGAGGATATCGGGGATCACGAAGACGTCCTCGTCCTCGAGGACGGCGTCCGCATCGGGCGTAAGCGGCCCGTTCGCGGCTTCCGAGATGACGTCCGCTCGAACCTCTTTCGCGAGGTCGCCGTCGATGGCGTTTTCGAGGGCCGCCGGGATCAGGAGGTCGACGTCGAGCGTCAGGACGTCCTCGTTCGTGATCTCCTCGGTGGCGTCCGGATAGCCCACGACGCTTCCGGTCTCGTTTTTGTGGTCTTTCGCAGCGACCGCATCGAGCCCGTCGGGGTTGTAGACCCCGCCGCTCGAGTCGCTCACGGCGACGACCGTCGCGCCCATCTCCTCGATCAGTCTGGCCGCGATCCAGCCGGCGTTACCGTAGCCTTGGACGGCAACGGTCGCGCCCTCGAGATCCTTATCGAGGTACTCGAACGCCTCGCGTGCCGCGAGGACGGTCGAGCGACCGGTCGCCTCGACGCGGCCCTCACTGCCGCCACTGGCGAGGTTTTTCCCCGTGATAACACCGGGCTCTGTGGTGTTCTCGAGCGTCTCGTAGGTGTCTTTGATCCAGTTCATCTCCCGCTGGCCCGTGTTGACGTCGGGTGCGGGGACGTCTCTGTCCTCGCCGATCAACGGCGTGAGTTCGACCGCGAACGCGCGGGTCAGTCGCTCGAGTTCGCTCTCGGAGTAGTCGGCCGGATCGACGATGATCCCACCTTTTCCGCCGCCAAGCGGGATGTCGACGATCGCTGTTTTGTAGGTCATCCAGCCGGACAACGCCCTGACCTCGTCGCGTGACACCTGTGGGTGGTATCGAATACCACCCTTGTACGGACCGCGGTCTCCGTTGAACTGCGATCGGAACGCTTTGAATCGTTCGAGCGAACCGTCGTCGAGTTCGACGGTAAGGTTCGTCTCGAGTACTCGTTCCGGATGTTTGAGGCGGTCGATGACGTCGTCGTCGATGTCGAGATAAGCCGCAGCCTCGTCGATCTGTGACTGCAGACTTTCGAACGGGTTGGCGTCTTCGGCCATTGTGCGCTGATTCCGGCGAAACTAAAATAAGTATGCCGAATGTCGGTCACAGTCGCCCATAGTCAATATAATGTATATTCAGGTAATTATATACTGTACCAACGTCCCCCTGAACCCCACAAACCCGGATGCGGATCGAGAAATTCCACCTGTCGTACCGCCCACGTTTGCTTCTGTCACCGGTTACTCGACGTGTGTGACACCTCGGCTCGCTCCCGGATTCGACGCGCGCGTTCGATCAACGGTGCGTCGATCATCTCACCCTCGACCTCGAAGACGCCCCGACCGTCCGCGTCGGCCTCCCGTTTCGCCTCGAAGACGGCGTTCGCCCACTCGACCTCCTCGTCGTCCGGTGTAAACGCCTCGTTGATTGGGTCGACCTGTGCGGGGTGGATCGCCAGTTTGCCGTCGTAGCCCAGCTGGATCGCAAACGCCGTCTCCTCGACGATACGGCTTTCGTCCTCGAACTCCGTGACCGGCGTGTCGATCGCGTCACAGCCGTGTGCGGCCGCGGCCACGACGACGCGCTCGCGTGCGTAGAGGACTTCGGTTCCCTCCCGCGTCCGATTCGCGCCGACGTCGGCGGCGAGGTCCTCGGCGCCAAAGACCAGCGCGTCGGTCGCGTCGACTGCCGCGATTTCGGGCGCCGCGAGCACCCCCTGCGCGCTCTCGATCAACGCGAAAACGGGGGCCGAGACGCCGTATCCGTCGAGGCGATCTACGAGTTCGCGAACGTCCGCCCGCGAACCGGTTTTCGGGAGGAAAACGCCGTCAAATCGGTTGTCGGCCGCGTCACCGCCGAGAATCGCCTCGAGGTCGGCTTCGTACTCCGTCGGCGACGCGTTCACGCGTATACAAACCTCCGCAGACGGGTCGAACTCGGAATCGGCGAGGACGGATCGAACCGACTCGCGGGCCTCAGCCTTCCGGTCGAGCGACACCGCGTCCTCGAGGTCGAAGATGAGGACGTCGGCTCCCGATCGGGGTGCCTTTCGAAGCATCTCCGGCCGATCGCCGGGCGTAAACAGCAGACTCCTGCGGACCATATCCCCACTCTGGGCAGTACGGACGTGAAAGTATGGGTGTCCGGATCGTCGGCTCTCTCCGATCGTCGTCCCCCACCGAAACCGCGTGCCCCGCCTTCTAAGCCACTCGGCGTGGTCGACGTTCCCGTGAGTATCGAGAGTGTCAACCCAGCGAACGGCGAGGTGATCGACAGCTACGACGAAACGTCGCCATCCCAGCGAGAGAATCGACTCGAACGAGCGACCGAAACGTACGCGGAGTGGCGCGAGACGCCGATTCAACGCCGACAGGTATTGTTGCGCGAGGCGGCCGACGTGCTCCGTGCAAACGCCGAGGAGTACGCGACCCTCATGACCGAGGAGATGGGAAAACCGATCGATCAGTCCCGCGGGGAGGTCGAAAAGTGCGCCTGGGTCTGTGAGTACTACGCCGAACACGCGGCCTCCCACCTCCAGGACGAGGTCGTCTCCGGTGAACCGGAGGCACGGACCGTGGTCGTCCACGAACCGCTTGGGCCGATTCTGGCGATTATGCCGTGGAACTTCCCGTTCTGGCAGGTGTTTCGCTTCGCCGCACCCAACCTCGTGGCGGGCAACGTCGGCCTGTTGAAACACGCATCGAACGTCCCAGGCTGTGCGCGCGCAATCGAAGACGTCTTTCGGGAGGCCGGTTTTCCCGAGGGCGCGTTCACTTCGTTGCTCGTCGGTTCCGACGAGATCGACGACCTGATCGCCGACGAACGGATCGCCGGCGTCACGCTCACCGGAAGCGACGGGGCCGGACGGGCGGTCGGCGAGACGGCGGGGAGCGAACTCACGAAGAGCGTCCTCGAACTCGGCGGGAGTGACCCGTTCGTCGTCCTCGAGGACGCGCCGATGGACGAAACCGTCGAGACCGCCGTTCAGGCGCGGCTTCTCAACTCCGGTCAGTCCTGTATCGCCGCGAAGCGGTTCGTGGTCGTCGAGGACGTCTACGACGAGTTCGTCGACCGGTTCGTCGAGGCGATGGACGAACAGGTCGTCGGCGACCCGACCGACGAGGGGACGGACGTCGGCCCGCAGGCGCGCCCCGATCTGATGGACGAACTCCACGAACAGGTCGAGGAGACGCTCGAGGTGGGCGGCGAGTGTCGCCTCGGCGGCGAGCCGATAGAACGGGACGGCGCGTTCTATCCGCCGACGGTGCTTACCGACGTTCCTGAGGACGCTCCCGCCGACCGAGAAGAACTGTTCGGCCCCGTGGCGACGGTGTTTCGCGTTCCCGACGAGGAGGCCGCGATCGAGAAGGCAAACGACACCCGGTTCGGCCTCGGGGCGAGCGTCTGGACCGAGGATCTCGAGCGCGGAGAACGCGTCGCTCGGCGGTTCGAGTCGGGACTCGCGTTCGTCAACGAACTCGTCAAGTCCGATCCCCGATTACCCTTCGGCGGCATCAAAGACTCCGGCTACGGCCGAGAACTCGCCGGGGACGGCATCCGGGAGTTCCTCAACACGAAGACGATCTGGGTCCAGCACGCGGCCGGCGAGGAGACCGATATGGTGGAGTAACTGAAACAGTCCCGTCGAACTCGGCGTCTCCGCGCTCGAGAGATAGACGGACTGCCAACAGTCGGATACGGACTGCCAACAGTCGGTTCCATCGCGCCCACGAGACGGTTCGTGGGTGTGCCGGTACTGCAGACCGTATTAGTTGATCGTGGTGTGATCGGACTCTTCGTTCAGAGCGAGGTTCGCGGCGATTTCCGCGTTTCGCATCGCGTACTGGGCGGTCTGCTGGAGGCTGACGAGTACCTCTCGAACTCGGAGCAGTTCCTCGTTGGGCATCTCCGGCAGTCCAGAGAGGATCTCCTGTTCTCGGTCGGCGATCTCGTGGAACAGCACCCTAACCTGGTTGGACTTGTCGTAGTCCCGTTCGACGGCGGCTTCGACCGCTACCGACGTGATCTCGTCGACGAGTTCGTTGAGTTCGCGAATCTCGCGCATCACCGAGCTGTCGACGTCGAGCGTGTGGCCGCTGGTTTCGATGACGATGTCGGCGATGTCCTCGCCGTTGTCGGCCGTCAACTCGAGGTTCTTCGCGATGGAGCGGTAGCCGATCAACGGGAACCCGGTGTCGAGTCCGACCGCTCGAGCGAGGTTCGGATTCTGGTAGGCGGTGAAGATCAGTCGCAACAGCAAGACGAAAATTTTGTTCGCCTGTCGCTCCCGGTTGAGCGCGCGCTGGGCGAGATCCGGATTGCCGTGAGCCAGCGCCTTGATCCCCTCTCCTCGCATGGTCTGGCCGGTTCGCTCGAGACGCTCTAAGAGGTTGTCGAGCGTGAAGTCCTCCGGATCGACCGAACACCGGATCGAGATGCTCTCGGGGGTCTCCTCAATGACGCCGAGACCCATCAGCTGAGTTTCGGCCTGATAGACCGCGTTGATGTGTTCGGACTCGAGGGCGCCGTCCTCGCGTTCGATTCGAATAACGCGTCGACCGAGGACGTACTGGGCGACGATCGCACGTTCGACGGCGCTGGCATCGAGGTCGTCAGCGTGAATAATCGCCTCCGTCTCCTCGGAACTCGCCGATTCCGGCATCACCGTGAGCGTTCCTTTTCCACTGGTCCGAAGCGACACCTCGTCACCCTTCTCGACGTCGTGTTCCGACGCCCACTCTGCAGGCAGAGTCATCGCAAGCGTAGATGGGCCGAGTCGCTGTACTTTCCGCGTTTCCATACCCACCCTATGGACGACGACGCCTTAATATTGACTATATGGGCATTACCGAACCGAGAGATAGTTATATCGTTGTTCTGAAACCGAGTTTTACCGCACCCCTTATACAAAAACTGGGCGATGCGGCCCGATCGGCCGAATTCTCACTGGCCACGGCTGGGCGCGAATCCGTGAACGCGTCGACAGCAGGTGACAGACGGCTCGCCCGCTCGGTTTCCCCGGCCAGTTCGCGGAGTTCGACCACCGGATTCCAACGGACTCACTCAAACGAGTTCGATCAATCGGGTCGTAAACCGACCCGTCCGAACCCGCGTCCAGCCACGAAGGTCGTCGTCGATCGATTCGTCGTCCGTGTCGGTCCGCAACGTCTCGAGGCCGTCTAGTTTCTCCTCCGTGGCGACGATTTCGATCTCGTCGGCGCGGTCGATCACCGCCGGCGAAATCTGGTGATTCCCGCGACCGAAGACGAATCCCTGCCCGCCGATCGGCGAGACGACGATCGTCACCGGTTCCTCGAGTGCCCCGAGAACGTCGCTCTCGGAAGCGTCGCGAACGAGGAGTTCGCCGTCACGCCAGACGTCGACGCCCAGGGGTGACGGGTCGATTCCGAGCGCCGACTCGATCGCGCCGACCGTCCCACCCGGGCCGAAGACGTACGTTCGATCGGGGTCGACTTCGCGCGCGAACCCCGACGCCAGCGCGTCGACACTGCCGCTCGAGAGCTGTTTACTCGACTGAACGGTCGGCGCGATCGGGACGGTGGCGATCGCCTCGAGGCGGGTCCTGACCTCGCCCTCCCGATAGGCCGCCTCGTCGATGTCGTTTACCTCCCTGGGTTCGACGCGATCGAACTCGGCGACCGTCCGGCCGACCGCACGGGGCGTCACCGCGAACACCGACGAGTAGATCTTGACGCCGGCGGGGACGCCGAGAATCGGCACGTCCTCACCAACCTGCTCGAGGGTCGAGGCGACGTCGACAGCCGTTCCATCGCCGCCGACGAAGAGGATCAGATCGACCCCACACTCGAGGAACGCACGAACGGTCCGACGGGTGTCCGCCGCGGTCGTCTCCGCCTGTGTCGGATCCGTGGCGTCCGTTCGTCCGTGATCTTCGCGTCGGTTCCCGTCCGCCGAATCGTCCTCGCCGTCGGCGCCGGCCCCGGCGCTCGCGGGGTCGTACACCACCTCGGGCTCGTAACCCGCCTCCAGTGCGGCGGCCGCACCCATCACGCCGGCGGCGGCGTAGACGGTGAGACCCGGCAGGCGACGCGAGAGCGATTCCAGCGCCTCGCGGGCTCGATCCGGTGCGCGCGCCTCGGCGCCGCGGCGCTTGGCCTCCTCGAGCGTGTCGTCGGTTCCTTTCAGACCGACCCGTCCGCCCATCCCCGCGATCGGATTGACCACGACGCCGATCGATTCCATACCCGAGAAGAGGCGGGTCAGTCCTAAAGACGTGGGGTTCTCCACCGCGGCGTCGTTTCTGAAAGGTTAAGGGGGATCGCCGTCGATCGACGATTATGGTCGAACTCACCAACGGAATTCTCAACGCGGAGCCGGTATTGCCCCTGGATATCGTCGGCTGGGGAACCTTGATCCTGGCGTTGCTCGTCACTATCGTCTGGCTCGCCTATCTGTACCGTTAGCCCGTCCACGCCGGGTCGTACTCACCCCATCTACCCCGGGTCGGCACCCACCTCGCCCACCTCGAGTCGGCGTGCGGTTTTCCCGTACCGGTAGACGGCGATGCCGTGGCGGACAGAACTCAGTCTCGATCGGCGATATCGAGCGTCTCGACGCGCTCGCGAAGCCACGAGGCCGCCTCGTTTACGGTCGCTTCCTCAGTGTGCTCGAGTTCGATTCGGACCGACTCCCCCGGATAGCTTCCGACGGAGACGTCGAAGCGCTCGCGCAGGCGGTCGATCCGATCCAGCAAGGCGCTCTCGGGTTCGTCCGCGACGACGACCGCACGGTGAGTCGGCGTGCCGACGAACTCCGACCGGATCGTCTCGAACATCGCTCGCATCTCGTCGGGTACCCCGGGAAGCACGTACACTCCCTCGAGGGCCGCGCCGGGTGCGACACCGACATCGTTGTGGAGCGCCCGCGCGCCGGCCGGCAACTCCGTCGTCCCCTCCGTCAGGTCCGAACGCGAGTACCCCTGTTGCTCGAGCCAGTCTCTGGCGTCGCCGTGTTCGGCCAGCTCGCGCCCGAGTGCGGCGGCAACCCCGTCCATCGTCACGTCGTCGTGTGTCGGTCCGAGCCCGCCCGTTACGAGCACGGCGTCGTATTCCGCTCGGTATTCGTTGACGACGCGAGCGATATCCCCGACGCGGTCGGGGACCGTGGTGGTCCGTTCGACCCCCACTCCGCGCTCGGCGAGTTGCTCGCAGAGCCACGTGGCGTTCGTATCCGTCGTCCGTCCGGCGAGCAGTTCGTCTCCGACCGTAACGACCGCGGCGTTCATATCGACCCGTTCGGACCGGTCCCTCAAAGGTATCTCGTCCACTCGTCCAGTCAACTGTCGTTACAATCACATTAACCACAAGATTCAATTCTGATAATTTGAAATACTGCAACGATGTCTCGTTCGAAACGAACCGACTCGGACTCGACCGGCGTCCTTTTAGCACTCGGCAACAAGTACAGTGCCGAGATTCTCTGTGCCGCAGAGACGCCCAAGTCGGCCCAGGCGTTGAGTGAAGATATCGAGATCCCGATCGCGACCTGTTATCGGCGCATCGAGGAACTCGTCGACGCGGGCCTGCTGACCTGTGAGGGACGCCAACTCTCCGAGGAAGGTCGTCGAACGAACATTTATCGGCGAACGGTCGACGAACTCGAGGTCGACTTTTCGGACGATACGCCACAGTTTTCCCGGAAGCGACGAACCGAGGCGAAAAACCAGCTTCAAGATCAACTCGGGGAGTGAGACGGTTTACTGTCAGTCAGTTCCGGCGCACCCGCGACCCGGGCGGCTGTTACGACGGTGGACTCGCTGCACTCCTCCACCGAGACTCGTCTCACACGGTTCGACTCACCGCCGGGACATCGGGACAGTAATCCGCATGAGTGGAGTTACCTGGCCGATTTACACACTGATCGCACCGTCTTCGATCCCCCTTACGGATCTCGTCCATCGGGTGGACGGACGTTCAGCGGCTACTGTCGCCTTCGGCCTCGAGTAAGAGGCCGAGATAGGAGGTACGGATCTGATCGTCGGGGTCGAGTTCTAGCCGTTCGAGAATCTCGTATACGCCGTTTCTGGCCGACTCGAGTGCCGCTTTCGCCTCGACTTCCGTCTCGACTTCGACGTACTCACCCACCCCGTCGACGTCGTCGACGGTGACGGTGTACTCGCCGTCCTCGAGCGTGAATCGTTCGCGTTCCTTGCGGACGGTCGCGGCGGGTTCGAACCCGAGATTCCGCAGAATGGCGTCGATTCGATCGTCGTCGGCGATCGTCGTTTCGATCTCCTCGCGCGTCTTCGACTCGTCGTCGACGAGCGGTCCCTTGTACGTGAGTCTGGTCTCCGCCCCGACCTCGGGACGGCGCTCGGATCGAATCCGAAGTGCCTCGTCCGTCTCCGCGAAGGTTCGGTGGGGTGCGTCGTAGTACGTATCGACCTGGACGACCGTCCCCAGCGGTGTTGTCTCGAGCGTTTCGAGCCTCGATCGGATGCGGTCTCGCCCGGCGGGAACCTTCACTTCCACCTCGTACACGATCTACGCCACCTCGTCCATGCTCGACTCGAGGGGAAGGGGCGGTAAGTATCGGTCGTTCCCAGCGAAAAACGCGGTCCTTAAATGTAGACGGCGGGACGTACAACGTATGACCGAGGATCAGGAGGCCGAGCTAGACGAGCAGGCCGATGACGTCGCTGAAGAGGAAGCCGAAACTGAGAGTCCGGATACCGACGAGGAATCGGGGCTCCAGCAGGGAGATTTCGTCGAGATCGAGTACACCGCCTACACCGTCGAGGGCGAGCAACTGGTCGACACCACCGACCCGGAGGTCGCCGAGGAAGAAGGCGTCGACGACCAGGGCCAGGAGTTCAAGCCGCGAACGATCGTCATCGGCGAGGGACATATCTTCGACGGCGTCGAGGACGCCCTCACCGGGAGCGAAGCCGGCGATTCGGGCACCGTCACGATCTCCGCCGAGGAAGCCTTCGGCGAGTACGATCCCGACAACGTCGAAACCGTAAGCGCCGAGAAGATCGACGAGGACGACCGTTACCCGGGCGCGAACGTCCAGGTCGACGGCCGCCAGGGC
Source organism: Natrarchaeobius versutus (assembly GCF_041205745.1). NCBI lineage: Archaea > Methanobacteriati > Methanobacteriota > Halobacteria > Halobacteriales > Natrialbaceae > Natrarchaeobius > Natrarchaeobius versutus. The sequence continues at coordinate 476,757 of NZ_JBGFCC010000001.1, forward strand.
TACATCAGCACGATCATCGGCGGCCGCGCACGCGTCGACTTCAATCACCCGCTGGCCGGCGAGGACGTCGAGTACGAGTACGCGATCGTCGACGAGGTCGACGACCGCGAACAGCAGGCGGCGGGTCTGTTCGAGATGTACCTCGGCGTAGAGCCGGAACTCTGGATCGAGACGGACGAAGTCGAGGAGGAGGTTCCCGTCGAACCCGATGAAGACGAAGACGAGGACGACGAACCCGCCGAGCCCGAGTTCGAGACGGAGGTCGTCGAGAAGGAGACGCTCTACCTCGAGGCGACGCCCCAGATGACGATGAACCAGCAGTGGATGATGGGCAAACAGCAGATCGCCCAGGACATCATCGAGAAGGTCGACGTCGACCGCGTCATCGTCCAGGAGGTCATCGACGGCATGGGGATGGGCGGCCTCGGTGGAATGATGGGCGGCATGGGCGGCATGGGCGGTGGCGACATCGAGGAGGCCCTCGAGGACGCCGACGTCGACGCCGACGAGATCGTCGAGGAGCTCGAAGGCGCCGACGAGTAACTGCTTGTCGTCCGGTGGTCCGACGACGCCTCCGATCGGCGTCAGCGCGACACCACAACTGCAACGAAAATCCGAATCGGCCCCGAGCGGACCTGGCCGTTTCTGCCCCGGATTTTTTATTTTCGGCCCGCGCTCGCGCGCGTACGTGAAGCTTTATTAGTGCCCATCCACTACCCGAAAGCAGGTTTCTCATGTCCCAGGAAAGCGAGTACGGCGCCGGACAGATCCAGGTCCTAGAGGGCCTGGAGGCCGTTCGGAAACGGCCAGCGATGTACATCGGCTCTACCGACTCTCGAGGACTGCACCACCTCGTCTACGAGGTGGTCGACAACTCGATCGACGAGGCGCTCGCGGGCCACTGCGACGAGATCACCGTCACCATCCACGACGACGGTGCGGTGAGCGTCGCTGACGACGGCCGCGGCATCCCCGTCGATACCCACGAGGAGTACGACCGCCCCGCACTCGAGGTGATCCTCACCGTTCTCCACGCCGGCGGCAAGTTCGACAACAAATCCTACCAGGTCTCCGGCGGCCTCCACGGCGTCGGCGTGAGCGTGGTCAACGCCCTCTCCGGTCGCCTCGAGACCGAAGTCAAACGCGACGGCGGCGTCTATCGCCACGCGTTCGAGGCGGGCGAACCCGTCGGCGACATGGAGCGGGTTCGCGATATGGAGCCGGACGAGGAGACCGGGACGGAGATCACGTTCTGGCCCGATACCGACATCTTCGAGACCGACGAGTTCTCGTTTTCGACGCTGTCGAACCGACTTCGCGAACTGGCCTTTCTCAACTCGGGCGTGCGGATCACGCTTTGCGACGAGCGCGCGGGCGAAGACGAGACCGCGGCGGAAACGTACGAGTACGACGGCGGCATCCGCGAGTTCGTCGAGTACCTCAACGAGACGCGCTCGGCGATGCACGAGGAGGTCATCTACTTCGAAGACGAGGATCAGAACATCCAGGTCGAGGTCGCGATGCAGGCCACCGAGGAACTGCAGGGCTCGATCCACGCCTTCGCGAACAACATCAACACCCGCGAGGGCGGCACCCACCTCACCGGATTCAAGACCGCGCTGACTCGGACGGTCAACGATTACGCCAACGAGAACAATCTGCTCGACGACTTAGACGAAAATCTCAAAGGCGAGGACATCCGCGAGGGGTTGACCGCAGTGATCTCCGTCAAACACCCCGACCCGCAGTTCGAGGGCCAGACGAAGACGAAACTCGGCAACAGTGAGGTTCGGGGCATCGTCGAGAGTGCGATGCACGAGGGACTCGGCACCTACTTCGAGGAACACCCCGGCACTGCCCAAGCGATCGTGTTGAAGGCAGTCGAGGCCGCGAAAGCGCGGAAAGCGGCTCAGAAGGCAGAAGAACTCACGCGCCGGAAGTCGGCGCTCGATTCCACCTCGTTGCCCGGCAAACTCGCCGATTGCCAGACGAAAGATCCCGACGAAGCCGAGATCTTCATCGCGGAGGGTGACTCCGCGGGCGGGAGCGCCAAACAGGCCCGAAATCCCGAGTTCCAGGCCGTCCTCCCGATCAAGGGGAAGATCTTGAACGTCGAGAAACACCGTCTCGACCGGATCTTAGAGAACGAGCAGATCCGGAACATGATCACCGCGATCGGCGCGGGGATCGGCGACGAGTTCGACGTCGAGGACGTCCGCTATAAGAAGATCATCATGGCGACGGACGCCGACGTCGACGGCGCGCACATCCGGACGCTCATGCTGACGTTCTTCTACCGGCACATGCGCCCGCTGTTGGAGGGCGGCTACGTCTACGCGACCCAGCCGCCGCTGTACCGCATCCGGTATCGCGGCGAGACCTACGACGCGATGACCGACGCCGAACGCGACGAGATCGTCGCGGAGAAGTGCAACGGCAACCCCTCGCAGGTCCAGCGGTTCAAGGGCCTCGGCGAGATGAATCCCAAGCAGCTGTGGGAGACGACGATGAACCCCGACAACCGGATTCTCAAACAGATCACGGTCGAAGACGCCGCGGCGGCGGACAAGATGTTCTCCGTCCTCATGGGCGACGCCGTCGAGCCCCGAAAGCAGTTCATCAAGGACAACGCACCCGAGGCGGAATGGATCGACATCTAACGTGGTGACGTAACTATATGAGTTCAGACGTACCCGATCCGACTGACGTCGAGGCACGAGCGGTAGAGAACGTCCGCATCGAGGACGAGATGGAGCAGAGCTACATCGACTACGCGATGTCCGTCATCGCGGGTCGTGCGCTCCCGCGGGTCGAGGACGGCCTGAAACCCGTCCACCGGCGCATCCTCTATGCGATGCACGAGATGGGTGTCAGTTCCGGCAGCAGTCATCGGAAATCGTCCTCGATCGTCGGCGAGACGATGGGTGATTACCACCCCCACGGCGACAGCGCGATCTACGACACGCTGGTCCGGATGGCCCAGGACTTCTCGATGCGCTATCCCCTCGTCGACGGCCAGGGGAACTTCGGCTCGATGGACGGCGACCCAGCGGCCGCACAGCGGTACACGGAAGCGCGGATGTCGCCGATATCCGAGGAACTCCTCGAGGATATCGAGAAGGACACCGTCGACTTCTCGGCGAACTACGACGACCGCCTGCAAGAGCCGGACGTGTTGCCGGCGGCGTTTCCGAACCTGCTGGTCAACGGGTCGTCGGGAATCGCCGTCGGGATGTCGACGAACATCCCGCCGCACAATCTGGGCGAAGTGATCGACGCGACGATCGAACTCATCGACGATCCCGACGCGACCGTCGAGGATCTGATGGACCACGTCAAGGGCCCCGACTTCCCCACGGGCGCGAACATCGTCGGTCGCGACGCCATCTACTCGGCGTACAAGACCGGGCGCGGGCGCATTCGGGTCCGCGCCGAGTTCGAGGTCGAAGAGTGGAAAAACGGCCGCGAACGCATCGTCATCACCGAGTTGCCCTTCCAGACGAACAAGGCTCGACTGGTCGAGCGAATCGCCGAAGACGTAAATGACGGCGATCTCGAGGGCATCTCCGACCTGCGCGACGAGTCCGACCGCGAGGGCGTGCGCATCGTCGTCGAGTGTAATCGCGGCGCGAACGTCGAGGTCGTCAAGAACAAACTCCTCGAGAATCACTTGGAGCGAACGTTCGGCGTCATCAACCTCGCACTGGTCGACGGACAGCCCAAGGTGCTCTCGTTGAAAGAGACCCTAGAGGAGTACGTCGCCCACCGCCGCGAGGTCGTCCGCCGGCGCAGCGAGTACGACCTCGCCGAAGCCGAGGACCGGGCACACATTCTCGAGGGGCGACTGCGAGCGCTCGAGAACGTCGACGACGTCGTCGATCTCATCCAGAACTCCGACGATCGGTCGGCGGCAAAAGAGGGGTTACAGGAGGAGTTCGACTTCTCCGCGGACCAGGCCGACCACATCGTCAGGATGCAACTCGGCAGTCTGACGTCGATGGAGGCCGCAGAGATCGAAGACGAGTACGACGACGTCACCGCCGAGATCGAACGGCTGACGGCGATCTTAGAGAGCGAGCAGGAACTGCTCGCGGTCATCAAAGAGGAACTCCGTGAGGTCAAAGCGGAGTACGACGACGATCGGCGCACCTCGATCATCGAGGATCAGGGGACGGTCACCCACGAGGATCTCATCCCCGAAGAGGAGGTGTTCGTCGTCATGACCGAAGACGACTACGTCAAACGCATGCCCATCGACAGCTTCGACCCACAGGGTCGGGGCGGCAAGGGGATCATCGGCGCGGACGTCAAGGAGGACGATCGCGTCACCACGGTGTTCCGGGCGAACACCCACGACTACCTGCTTTGCTTTACGAATCAGGGCAAAGTCTACCAGCTCAAAACGTACGAAATCCCCGAGATGGGGCGAACCGCCCGCGGCAAATCGGCGGTCAACATTCTCGATCTCGAGGCGGGTGAGGATATCACGGCGATCGTCGACACCGACGCCTTCGGCGACGACGAGTACGTGACGATGGCCACCCGTAACGGCTACGTCAAACGGACTGCCGGCGAGGAGTTCGACAACATCCTCTCGACCGGGATCATCGCGGCCGATCTGGAAGCGGGCGACGAACTGATCGACGTCGAGGTAACCGACGGTTCCCAGGACCTCGTCATCGGGACCGAGCAGGGGATGACCATCCGCTTCGACGAAGACGAGGTTCGAGCGATGGGGCGCAACGCCCGCGGGGTCAACGGTATCAAACTCGAGGGCGACGACGCCGTCGCGGGGCTGGTCGCGACCGACGAGGACGACGACCGTGCGCTGTTGACCGTCACCCGAAACGGGTACGGAAAACGAACGCACCTCTCCGAGTATCGCACCCAGTCTCGGTACGGCAAGGGACTGATCGACATCAAAACCGGGGAGCGAAACGGTCCCGTTACGGCCGTCAAAGCGGTCTCGGCGGACGATCAGGCCGTGTTGATGAGCGAACGCGGACAGATTATCCGAACCCGAGTCGACGAAGTGTCGACGGTCGGTCGAAACACTATGGGCGTCATCGTCATGGAAGTCGAAGCCGACGACGCAGTCGCAAGCGTCGACGTGATTCCGGCCACCTCCCTCGGCGGCGAGGAAGACGGGGACGGCGACGAATAGCGTCGACCGAGACGGATTCTCACTCACAAACGATTTCTGCGACCGATCTCGCCCCACGGACGATCGTTTTCGAAGGTCAGTAGATCCGTTCCACAGGAGAGCGATTCGAATCGTCGACGATCCTAGGGGACGAGTTCCTCGTTCGGCCGATGTCGAGATGCTCGAGTCGGTTCATACGGTTTACTGTACGTCGTTTCCGACGCAACCGCCGCACGGGTCGCGGTTGCGCCGGTATATCGGCACAGCAATCCGTATCAGTGGTTGGGCTCTTCGGCGGGAGCAACCATGTCGTCGATACGGAGAATGAGGATGTTGTTCGTGTCGTCTTTGCCGTCGACGCGGCCTTCGACGACGAGTTTCGACAGCGGCGTCGGGCCGACGGTGACGGCGTCGTCCTCCGAGATGTCGTCGATCGTTCCCTGCATGTGGATCTCGGCGCGACAGAGTTCGGGGTGGTGGACGCTCGAGAGATCGATCTCCTCGACGATGACGTCTTCGACGGGTTCACCCTCGTGGCTCAGCGGGACGGAGGCGGGATCGTCCATCTGCTGGATCTCGAGGGCTTCGTAGGCGGCGGCGGTGGGCTTGTACCCGCCTTTCGGACCGGGAACGCCCTCGACGAGTTGGAGGGCTTTGAGACTCTGCATCTGATTGCGGATCGTCCCCGGATTGCGGTCTACTTGTTCGGCGATATCTTCTCCCTTGATGGCGTCTTCGGACTCCTTGTGGAGGTTCGTCAGCGCCCGGAGGATTTTCTTCTGGCTCGGAGTCAGTTCGATTGATGACATGGCGAAATGTTCGTAATTGATTTCCTTAAACCCGACGGGTGGGTTCGGTTGGTTTTCGGTAACCGATCGTTCGGACCGAATGCAGTAAGTCGTTTCTCTTCGGATCTCCCGCAGATGACGTGCAGTTTCGGCGCTCGTCGGCCGACGACTGATTTCGTTTCGATCCGATCGGTGGGTTCGGCCCGGTCGGGACCGTCGAAGACGGACAGATGCCGTGTGATGGCGACTCGCGAGGAGTTACGTCGGGACCAGCCACCCCTCGAGCAGCAGGTCGACGGCCACGTCCTCGAGGAAGAACATGAGGACGAAGCCGACGACGAACGTCACGACGTTGATCCAGGTCAGAACTGCCTCCGCGTCGAACCGGATGAGGTCGGCCACCTCGATGAGGACCTGGAGGATGGCGCCGATGGCGATCGCGAAACAGAGGACGGCGAGCAGGTCCGACTGGGCGAAGCTTCCGAGCCACCCGCCGAGAATAACAGGGCCGCCAGCGACGAGGCCCATCGCCGCGAAGTGGCGCAACGGCGGGGTCGCCCTGTCACGGGCGACGGCGGCGACGACGGTCGGCCCCTCCATCACGTTGTGGAGGACGAACGCTAGCACGAGCAACATCACGAGCGTCGCGTCTCCCTGCACGTACGCGACGCCGATGCCGAGGCCCTCACCGATGCTGTGGAGGCCGAGTGCGAGCGCGACGAGGTAGGCGATCTGGAGACCGGTCTTTTCGCTCGAGGCCATCGTTCGCTGGCGCCACTCGCTCGCGGCGTACATGACGGCGAACGTTCCGCCGACACCGAGGACAGCCGCCGTTGTGGCAAGGGTCGGGTTCCCCACGCCGGGGCCGTAGTCGAACAGTACGTCTTCGGTCATCTCGATGGCGATGAACGTGAGGACGCCCGCAGCGAGGGCGAGAAACGCGTGCAAATACCGGGGTTCGAGATTTCGAATGAACGGAAACCAGAGCATCCCGATAGCGACCGGAACGATCCCCGCGAGCGCACCGATGACGGTCAGCATCCAGACGATCTCGAGCGTGCTCGCCTCGTCGACGCTCGAGAGATCGCCGAACGGCGACGTCAGATAGAGCAGGCTGAAGACGCCAACGAGGACGACGACCGGACCGATCGCGAGAATCCACCGCGGGAGATCGTCGACGAAGCGACCGCTCATCCCTTCGGCTCACCCCCGTCGTCGCGAGAACCCGGCCACATTGTGACGGGTTTAGCCCCGTCTAAGCATATGCTTTTTCCATCGAAATCAGCGTTAGAGACAGTCTAAACCAGCGTTCGACGATTCGACCGATCCGATCACTGCTCGAGTTCCGCCGGCTGGGCGACCCGGACCTGGTGTGCGACGTGTTCGGGCAACGAAACGTCGTCTTCGCTCTCGCTCGAGCGTGCCGTCACCATGCCGAACGGGGCTATTTCGACGATCTCGAGTTCGACGCCGGGTGCGACGCCGTGGTCGGATAGATACGAGAGGACCTCGGCGTCGTCGTCGGCGACCTCCTCGACGACGACCGTCTCGCCCTCCTCGAACTCGATGACCGACTCGCCGGTGGGCCGCGTGGGCGGCTCGAGGTCCGCGTTCGGGATCGGCGATCCGTGGGGGTCGACCTCGGGCTGGTCGAGCGCGTCGGCGACGCGTTCCTCGAAGTTCTCGCTGATGTGATGTTCGAGTCGGTCGGCCTCGTCGTGGACTTCCGACCAGTCGTAGTCGAGATGCTCGGTGAGATACGCCTCGAGCAAGCGGTGGTGGCGAACGATCTCGAGGGCGACGGTCTCGCCCTCGTCGGACAGGGTCACGCCGCGGTACTTCTCGCGGTCGATCAGGCCACGCTCCTCGAGTTTCTCGAGCATGCTGGTAACCGTCGGCGACGTGACGTCCAGTTCGTCGGCGATCTCGGAGGTCTTGATTCGCTCGTCGGTCCCTCGCTGGAGCTGGTAGATCACCTTGAGATAGTCCTCCATCACGTCGCTCAACATCATCGTACGTCGAATTAGACCCATCTAACCCTAAATCTGTCGCCGACGGATTCCTCCCGCAGAACGGTCGAACGACGGTGAGAGAGTGCTGGCCGGTCGATCGAACCGACGGTGGTCCATTACGATAAAATCACTCCGGCTCGAACCTGCGGGCATGGACGCGACCGTTCGCATCATCGGCGTGCCGATGGACTACGGAGCCAACCGCCGTGGCGTCGATATGGGACCATCGGCGATCAGATACGGCGGGCTCGCGGACGAACTCGAGCAAGCGGGCGTCGGTCCGATCGACGCCGGGGACGTCCGGGTGCCGAGAGCGGAGGAACGCGACCCCGACGCGGATCCGCCAAGACGCGGGGACGCGAAGTTCTTGCGGGAGATCGAAGACGTCTGTACGCGGCTGGCAAATCGGGTCGCCGAAACGCTCGCCGCCGGGGAGTTCCCGCTCGTGTTGGGCGGAGATCACTCGGTCGCGATCGGTTCGATGAACGGCTCCTCGCGGGAAGCAAACCTCGGCGCGATCTGGTTCGACGCTCACGCCGACCTCAACACGCCCGAGACGTCGCCCAGCGGTAACGTCCACGGCATGCCTCTCGGTGCGCTTCTCGGACGGGACGTATTCGGCGAGATGCCGTGGGCCCACGCACCAGCCGTCCGCGAGGACGCCATCGCCTACGTCGGTCTCCGGAGCATCGACGAGCGCGAGCGCGAACTGGTTCGCAACAGCGAGATGACGGCGTTTACGATGGCCGACATCGACGAACGCGGAATGACCGCAGTCGTCGAGGACGCTCTCGCGGTGGCAACCGACGGCACTGACGGCGTCCACGTCAGCCTCGATCTCGACTGGCTCGACCCGTCGGCGGCCCCTGGGGTCGGGACGCCCGTCCGCGGCGGCGTCACCTACCGGGAAGCCCACGCCGCACTCGAGGCGGTCTCGAGACGACACGACCGCGACGGCGTCTTGCGATCGATGGACGTCGTCGAAGTGAATCCGATCCTCGACGAGCGAAACGAGACGGCGACGCTCGCGGCCGAACTCACCGCGAGCGCCTTCGGAAAACGGATCCTGTGACGGCAGGCGTTACCGCTGTACCCGGCGCGCGGATAACCGCTTTTTCGACGTGGACGCACGTGACGTGTCCGCCACAGCCACAGCGGTCGACGTACTCGAGTCGGACGTCGTCGAACGCCGACTCGAGTTCGTCCCAGAAGGACGTCTCAGGTTGGCCGTGGTCGCCGTGAGTCACGGGGTTGACGTGGATGTCGGGCGCGGTAGCGGCGACAGCGTCGATGGCTTCCTCGACCAGGAGTTCCCGGTTCACCGCGTGACGCGGTCCCTCGAGATTCGCCGACCAGGAGACGTCGTGTTCGTGTCGCGTTGCCGGCTCCATCTCGAACGTGTTCCCGGTCATGGTTTACACACAGAACATGAACGGATAGACGAGCGCGACGCGGTCTCCGTCCTCGAGTTCGGTTTCGAACCCGTCGTAGTGTTCGTTGAACCGGCCGTTGATACAGACCCTGGCGTAAGGTCGGGTCTGTTCGCCCTCCGGGTTCTTCCGCCAGGTTCCCGGCAGGTCCTCCGGAGCAGGTGCCCAGCCGCGAGCCGTCGCCTCGGCCTCCGTCTCGGCGATCAACAGCTCCTCGACGTCGTACTCCGCAAAGAAGTCCTCGAGAAAGGCTCGGAGCGTCGTTCCCGTGAACCTGTACTCGAGTTCGTGTGCGCCGACGGCCGTGCGGACGTGTCCGGTACACCGGACCGTGACGGTCGTCTCCTGCCGGCCAGATTCGTCCGCTTCGGTCCCTTTCGCAGTCGCTGACGGTTGCATGGATGATCCTACGCGCTCGGCGGGGGAAAGCCCGGCTCCGAACACGTTCGGACACGGCGAAACGGCGCCTGACACACGGGGGCGGAGGATGGAACCACGTCCGGTTGGCATCCAGCCCGGCCGACAGCCGCCGATGGCGATCCCGCTGTGTCAGTTCATCCCCGCGCTTGGCTTACTCGTGGTCGCGGCGGTCGCGACGACTGCGATGGTCATCACGACGCTTTGGGAGCGGCGAGCGTCGCACGGGTTCGCGCGGCCTTGGTCGGCTGGGCCGTCGTGACGATCATGGCCGCGATGATCCAGTTCGTCCCCGTCTGGTCCGGCGTCGAGATCCACTCGAGACGGCTGGCACTCGCCTCGTCGTCGGCGTCTTCGGGTTCGTCGTCGGCTCGCTCGATCACATCGTCCGTTTATCCTCCGACTCGAGCGCTACAGCGATCGACTCGGCCTCGAGCAGGTGCCGGTGATAGACGACCGCTACGACGAACGCCACGAGCGTATCGGCCGTCTGCGCCGACGGCGACGACGGCGACACTCGAGCAGTGAATCGGATGCACTCGCGGGCCACGTTCGCCGACAGCGATGGACGGCCCTGGTGAACATTCCTCCAAAAAATAAGGGAATATGTCCGAGTCAGATTGTATAATCTGCCTTGAGAAGTATCGGCACAACGATTTTGTACGGTGTTCGTCGACACGAACCATGGTTCACGTCGACCCGTACACGCCGGATCGATCGTACTACGAGTGCCAGGAGTGCGGGTATCGCGAGACGGCCGACTCGCTCGGTTCGTGTCCGACCTGCCAGGGAACCGTACGAAACATCGCCGTTCCTCGAGAGTAACGCCGTTCGAATCGCCGGGTCGACCCCGGCCGCTCGGACGGACTGCCGTAGCGATGGACCGGCGATTGTGCCGGCAAATCGGTACAGCAAACCGCCTCAGTCGAAATCCGGGAGGTCTTCGGGCGGTTCGTACTCGGCCTCCCAGTCGATGTACTCCTCTTTGAGGACGACCGAGACGATCTGACCGAACTCCGTGAGTTCGGCGTTGATCGCCGAGACGGTCCCCCAGGTGTCGAGTTCGGGGTGGTACTCCCTGGTCTGCCAATCTTCCGGAATGCCCGGCGCGTGATAGCCGACGCGGTCCGCGAAGTCGTCCCAGAAGAAATCGAACTCCGCGAACAGCTCGAGGTCGCGGGTGATCCCGTACTCGCGCTCGCCGAGATCGGTGTCAGCGAGCCACTCCTCTAAGGCCTCCTCCCAGGCGCCCTCCTCGAGGAACGCCTGGAGTTCTTCGCGCCGGTAATCGATCTCCGTGGCTCCGTCGGCGGTGATCGTGGCGTCCTCGTACTCGTTCGGATCGACGAACTCCAGTTCCGGCGGCGCCGGTGGCTCGACCTCGAGTCCCATACCCACCGTAGAGGCGGTCGGCGGATAAGAATTCTCACCTCGGTCCGTTCGTCCGTTCTGCTGTCCGTCGACACCAGCCCGACCGAGACACGTCTGCAGTTGAAACTGTTCGCGAAAGTTGAAACCGTTCGCGAAACACCACGGTGAGCGCCACCGATCCCTACAGTTATTCGTCGCGAGACCGTCAGTTCGGGTATGGCTGGGGACTCCGACGGCGGCTACAGCCTCGCGGAGCTGTTCGTCCTCAAGTTCGTCCTCGCGGACGTACTGATCATCTTCGTCCTGTTGTTCGCCGGCGTGTGGTACGCGATCGGTCTCGCCGCGTTTCTCGTCGTCACCACGATCCTCGTGTGGTATCTCACCAACCGCGAGGCTTCACAGCGGGTGCCCGATCCCGACGCAATCCAGGAGGCCGAATCGACTCACGCCGCTCCCGATCCCGTAACGAAACTCCAGGATCGGTACGCCGCCGGCGAACTCTCCGAATCGGAGTTCGAGACGAAACTCGAGCGGTTGATCGACGCCAACGAGCGCGCCGAACGGGCCGGCCTCGAGACGGCGGAACTCGAACTCGAGCGTACCGACTGATCCTCGCTCGGATCGCCCCCACGTATTCGGATCGGTCCTCGAGCGTCGGAGACTCGAATGCAATCTGCACCCGACGGGACGAACCCGACTCGAGCGACGCGCTGGCGAGACGTCTCCGAAGGCGGCCGGGAACCCAACACTCAATCGGACGCCGACCCAAGGACTCCCGATGACGGAGTACGAGGCGGTGATCCTCGACGTCGACGGAACGATCGTCCGGGGTGAGTCGTTGATTCCCGGCGTGACCGACGGACTACGAGCGCTCGAGGAGGCGGGCTGTTCGCGACTGCTGTTCTCGAACAACCCGACCCGCGGCGCAGACCACTACGCCGAGTTGCTCGAGCCACACGGCATCGCAGTCGACCCCGAACGGGTGCTCACCTCGGCGACGGTTTCGGCGGCGTACCTCGCGGAGACCCACTCCGACGAACGGACGTTCGTCGTCGGCGAGGACAGGCTCGAGGCCATCCTCGAGACGGCGGGCGTCGAAACGACCGCGGACCCGGGGGCGGCCGACGTCGTCCTCGGCTCGTTCGACGGCCGGTTCAGTTACGATACCCTGTCGACCGCACTCGAGGCGCTTTCGGACGGCGTTCCTTTCTACGGAACCGACCCGGACGAGACGATTCCGGCCGACGACGGCGTGATTCCGGGAACGGGCGCAATTCTGGCGGCCATGGAGGCGGTCGCCGGCCGCGAACCCGACGCGATCCTCGGTAAGCCGTCGGCCGTCGCCGCGACGGCCGCGACCGACCGACTCGGTGTCCCGCCCGAGCGAACTCTGGTCGTCGGCGACCGCCTCGGCACTGACGTCGCACTCGGCGCGAACGCCGGAATGGAGACGGCGGTCGTCCTCACCGGAATCACGAATCGAGAAGATCTCGAGTCGAGCACGGTCGAACCGGATCACGTCCTCGGATCACTCGGCGAGGTCGAGACGTTTCTCGAGTGAATCTGGACCGCCGAGAAACGGGGGGATACAGCTGGTTACCGGTCGCCGTTTTCTCCCTCGAGTGCGATCCGACGGAGGCGTTCCCCTCTCTCCGTATCGACGGTGAGTTCCGGCACCGCCGTCGGGACGTTCTCCTCGTCGATCGCGACGTAGACGAAGTAGGATTCGGTGGTCTTCTCGCGTTCGCGCGTCCGCAGGTCCTCGCGCTCGGTGACGAGGCGAACCTTGATGCTCGAGGTGCCCACGTCGTAGACGTACGCCGTGATGTAAGCCGTATCGCCGACCGGGATCGGGCGCTCGAAGTCCATCCGGTTTACGTGTGCCGTCACGCAGGTCTCGCCGGAAAAACGCATCGCGGACATCGCGCCGATCTCGTCCATCCACTTCATCACGTTCCCCCCGTGGGCGACCTCGAGCATGTTCGCGTGGTTCGGCTGAACCATCTCGCGGTTCTCGATCAGCGTCTCCATCAGATCGGTCATTGGTCGGTGTTTCGTAACGACGGTGATGAGTCTTCCCGTCGAACCGCTCCGACCGACGACTCTGACCGCCGGCTCCGACCGACGAGTTCGATACTGGTAAAAGTCGTCGCCGAGTGGTCCCCCTAATGAGCGATGCAGGCGACGCCGACGTGCCCTCCCCGCCCGAGGCGAGCGCGAGCGGCGAGGGGTCGGTCGAGGTCCTCGGGACGGCTCACGTCTCGCAGGCGAGCGTCGACGAAGTACACGAAGTCGTCGATCGGGAGCGCCCGGACATCGTCGCCGTCGAACTCGACGAGGGGCGTTATCGCCAGATGCAAGGCGGGACCCCCGACGACATCGAAGCGAAGGACATCCTCTCGGGCAACACCGTCTTCCAGTTTCTGGCCTACTGGATGCTCTCGTACGTCCAGTCGCGACTCGGCGAGCGTTTCGACATCGAACCCGGCGCCGATATGCGCGCGGCCATCGAGGCCGCCGAGCGAAACGGAAGCGGCGTCGCGCTCGTCGATCGAGACATTCAGGTGACGATCCAGCGGTTCTGGCGTCGGTTATCCGTTACCGAGAAGTTGAAGATGGTCGGCGGACTCGCACTCGGGATCACGGATCCCAGGACCGTCGGACTCGCACTCGGCGCGGCCGTCGGCGCGTTCCTCGGCGCCCTCTTTGCGATCGTGCTCGCGCCGTTGCTCGGCCTCGGGGACGTTCTCTTACTCGGCGTGAGCGAGCCGACGACGCTCCAGTACGTCGGCGCCGGCGGCCTCGGCGCCCTCGGCGGTGCCTTCGTCGGCATGCTCTTTCTCCCCTCGCTCGAGTCGGCCGAGAACTACACTGGCGGTCTGGTAAACGGCTTCTCGATGCGGATCCTCGCGGGCGTCGTGATCGGGATCGGGATCTGTCTGGCACTGGTCGCGACGGAGACGTTCGCCGGCCCAGTCTCGGCGGGGCGATTCGAGAACGCCGGCATCTACTCGATCCGCACTGCGACGGGCGTCGCCACCGGTCTGGGCGTGGGCGTCGTCGCCGGCGCGGCCCTGGGCGTCGTCCTGGACGCGCTGAGCGGCGACGTCGAGGACGTCGAGCAGGTCGACATCGAGGAGATGACCGACGGCGACGTCGTCGCGGCGATGATGGAGGAGTTCCGCCAGTTCAGCCCACGCGGTGCCAACGCGTTGATCGACGAACGCGACGCCTACATCGCACACAACCTCCACCAGTTGCGCGAGCAGGGCTACGAAGTCCTCGCCGTCGTCGGCGCCGGCCACAAAGCCGGCATCGAACGCTACCTCCGAAATCCAGATCAGTTGCCGCCGATGGAGTCGCTGACCGGCACCGCCTCGAGTCGCCGGTTCTCGCCGCTGAAGATCTTCGGCTACCTCGTCATGCTCGGCTTTTTGGGCTTTTTCTTCCTGCTCATCATGGCCGGCGTTCGCAACACGTTCTTGCTCCAGCTGTTCGGCGCGTGGTTCCTGTTCAACGGCGTCTTCGCGTTCACGCTCGCTCGGCTGGCGGGCGCACGCTGGACCAGTGCGGGCGTCGGCGGCGCGGTCGCCTGGCTGACCAGCATCAACCCCCTGCTCGCGCCGGGCTGGTTCGTCGGCTACGTCGAACTCAAGTACCGACCGGTCAACGTCCGGGACATCCAGACGTTAAACGAGATCGTCAACGATACCACCCGACCGATCGGCGAAGCCGTCGGAGACATGTTCGACGTGCCGTTGTTCCGGCTCATCATGATCGTCGCGTTCACCAACATCGGGAGCATTATCGGTACCTTCCTCTTCCCGTTCGTCGTCCTCCCGTGGCTCGCCCCCGAGATCGGCGGCGTCGACGCGCTGATGGGTGAGTTGTTCCGGGGCGCCGAGAACAGCCTCGAGCTGATCCGGGAGGTGATCACGTGAGCGTCCAGGTCGGTCGCCAACCCGATCCCGAACTCAGCTTTAGCGACAAGGAGCTGTTCGACCTCGCGGTCGCCTGGGTCGTGTTGAGCGTCGCGTTCGCGCTCCTGATGGCGCCCATCCACCGACTCGACATCGGCGTCGGCTACTTCCTCACGATGGTCGGGTTGAGCTTCGTGACGGTCGGCGTCGCCTTCTTGCTCCACGAACTCGCCCACAAGGTCGTCGCGATCGAGTACGGCCAGATCGCCGAGTTCCGGGCGGACTACCAGATGCTGTTTCTGGCGATCATGAGCGCGCTGATCGGCTTCCTCTTTGCTGCGCCGGGTGCGGTCTATCACCGGGGACGGATCACCAAGCGGGAAAACGGCATCGTCGCCCTCGCCGGGCCGGTGACGAACCACCTGCTCGCCGTGCTCTTCTTGCCGCTGATGGTCTTCCCCGGCATCCTCGGAACGATCGGCCAGATGGGCGTCTGGATCAACCTCTTTCTGGCCGCGTTCAACATGATCCCGTTTGGCCCGCTCGACGGGAAGACCGTCCTCGAGTGGAACAAGATCGTCTTCGCGATCGTCTTCGTTCCGAGCATCCTGCTCGCGGCGTTCGTCGTCCTGTTCGTCGGACCGTTCTGACACCGATCGACGTTCTCTCCGACCGATCCTGCTCGAGAGACGTCGAACTCGAGTCCGAAAGCTCCAAGCTTGCGCCCCCGAAGGCTCGGACGAATGGCGTCGGGAACGATCCCCATCGACGAGCTATCCGGCGGGCTGGACCTGTATCTGACCCTCGAGAGCGGACAGAGCTACCTCTGGCGTCGTGAAGACGGCGAGATGTACGGCGGCCAGCGCGCGTCGGGCGCGTGGTACGTCACCGTCGTCGACGGCGAGGTGATCCGCGTCCGCTCTCGCGACGGCGTCCTCGAGTGGGAGTCGACAGGCGACGCGGCGTCGACTGTCCGACGACTCCTGTGTCTCGAGGACGACCTCGAGGCGGTCGTGGCGGCCGCGCCGGACGATCCCCTGCTCGCCGAGGCCTACGAGACCTACCGCGGGCTTCGGCTCGTGGACGATCCGCCGTTCGGGACGCTGATCGCCTTTATCTGCTCGGCGCAGATGCGCGTCGACCGGATTCACGGGATGGTCTCGACGCTCGCCCGGGAGTACGGCGAGGAGATCGACTTCGACGGGCAGACCTACCACGCCTTCCCCACGCCCGACCAGCTCGCGGCGGCAACGGAGGCCGAGCTTCGGGACCTGGGATTGGGCTACCGCGCCCCCTACGTCGTTCGAACCGCGGAGATGGTCGCCGACGGCGAGGCCCACCCCGAGGCGGCTCGAGATCTCGAGTACGAAGTCGCCCGCGAGTACCTGACTCGGTTCGTCGGCGTCGGGGACAAGGTCGCCGACTGCGTCCTGTTGTTCTCGCTCGGCTTCGACGAGGCCGTTCCCCTCGATACCTGGATCAAGTCGGCCATCGAGGAGTACTATCCCGACTGCGAACGGGGCTCCTACGCCGACACCTCGCGAGCGATCCGGGAGCGTCTGGGCGGCGAGTACGCCGGCTACGCCCAGACGTACATTTTTCATCATCTCCGAACGGGTGAGTGAGACGGTTGCTGTGGATCATTCCCGGACCGCTCGAGACGATATCGGCCGGAGCGATTCCGTAGCGCTCGTTCCGAGCCCATCGTAGAACGTTCTCGTGCACACTATTCAGCTATCGACGAGTGAATACAGGCGAAATGGTGTGCACTCACCTCGAGCGACCAAAAGAGCGAGCGGGCCGACGACCGGCCCGTAGGGGAGAGGAGTGCGTTTCGTCGAAGCGAAGCGGAATCTTCGACGCCGCGAAGTCCAGCCTCCTTGAGAAAAATCGTTCGAGAGCGACTCCCGTTCAGGTGGACACGGAGCCACGCGTCCAGCCAGGGTCGTGGCCGGTACGGTCTATGAAATCGGACCGACACGCCGGGCAGTAATCGGGAGTGACGGATTCACTTCGGGGAACGTACACCGCGCCGCCACACGTCACACATGCATCCGCGACGATGGTCGCACAGTCCGCACAGACGCTGAAGTCGTCAGCCGTGAGTTCGCGCAGGGGTTCAAGCTGTTTATCGAGGAGATACTCGTCGATGGCCGACTGGCAGTTCTGGCACGATTTCATGGCGATGCATGTGATACCTCTTGACCACACGGTAAATACCTGCCTCCGAAACCGAACTGGCTGCCGAAATCCGAACGAACCGTACGTGCGACCGACCGTTTCACGTGCGTGTTATTTGTAGACACGATCGCATATAGTAACGATTGAAACGATTACTATAAGGGCGTGGTACCACGACGCTCGGAAGTGTTATGAGTCACCGGTGACTGGGTTTGTTTGTAATGGCAAACGGCAAGGTTGATTTCTTCAACGACACTGGCGGCTACGGTTTCATTTCGACTGACGACGGCGACCTCGACGACGAAGACGTTTTCTTCCACATGGTGGATGTCGGCGGAGAGGACCTAACGGAAGGTACTGAGGTCGAGTTCGACATCGAGTCCTCACCGAAAGGACCTCGCGCGACGAACGTCGTCCGGCAGTAATACCGAGACACATTCGTCGCTCACAGCGACAAACGATACCCTCGTTTTTTTCGGACGGTTACACGTTCCACCTGAGGCATCTGTCCACTCCAGAAACATCGACACCGAGAACGTTACGTGGCTGATACGCCCACTGTATTCGTATCGTTTTGCCGATGGTCGGGTCGAGGGAGTCTACGATTACCGGGAGCGAACTTCAACAGCCCACATCAGTCGTTCGTATAATCGTCCCGACCTGTGATCGCCCAGTACGCCTGCGAGACGATCGTGATCGTGAAGATGATCGCCAGGATCGCGGCGACGCCGATCGCGGTCGTCCGGCCCAGTAGGTAGTACGCGAGTCCGCCCGCGACGAGCACGAACAGGACCGAGCCGACGACGAGTTCGAGCAGTTCCCGGATCGTCCGCCGGTGACTCGAGATGTCGAGGTACTCCTCCTCGAGGCGGTCGAGGACTCCCATCGTGAGACACTACGGGCTCGAGAACCGTCGTCCTGTCGGCGCCGAATCGGTTCCAGTGGATCGTCCGGAGTTTCTGGATCGGTCACAGGGGGGTGCGTCGCGTGTGTAACTGTCGCACGCCGCCCGTCAGCCAGGTGTCTGCCAGACGTCAGACACGGCGGTTCCGACCCCGGAACGCACGGGATTTTTGACGGTCGCGGTCGACCGCACGGATATGTCAGACCGAACCCGAGCACACGCGTTCGTCTCCGGAACCGTCCAAGGCGTCTTCTACCGGGCGACGACCCGCGATACGGCCAGAGAACGAGGCGTCGATGGCTGGGTCAAGAACCTGGAGGATGGCCGCGTCGAGGCCGTCTTCGAAGGGCCGGAAGCGGCGGTCGAGTCGATGGTCGAGTGGTGTCACGAGGGAAGCCCCAGGGCCAGCGTCGAGGACGTCGAGGTCGAGTACGGCAACCCGATGGGCGAAGACGGATTCGAGATTCGATACTGATTCGGCGCGACGGCCAGCGCGGTCGATGCGACCCGCCACGCGCTGGCTCGAGTTACTGCCGTAGATGGGTTCTCGAGTGGGGTGTAGTCGCCACCATATATCAATACGTGGATAGCTCCAATCGGTACTGTATACTGTGACGTCGAATCACTATTCAACAGCGCATATAAGAACTACATACTGACATTCACGAACTGACTGTACACGTTTTATTAGCGTCTCTGTGTTCGAATCCACGAATGCCCCAAAAGAAATCGCTCGACCGGAGAACGTACCTGAAATACACTGGTGCGGCGAGTTTGACAGCACTCGTCGCTGGCTGTGCCGACGAGGGTCCCGGCGAGGCGGAAGACGACGAAGACGGTGAAGTCGACGAGGAGGAAGTCGACGAAGAGGCCTGGGAAGGGATAGACGAATTCTACTTCGAGGGACGAATCGCGGCGTGGACGGGAATCGAACCGGAGGGTATCGCCGGAGTAGACAACCCACGTCTGGTCCTGTTCGAAGGTGAAGAGTACGACTTCAGATGGATAAACGAGGACGGCGCAGTACACAACATTGCGATGCACGACGAGAACGAGGACGTCGTCGACGACTACGCAACCGAAGGGATGGGCGACGAGGGCGAAGAACAGACGCTCGAGAGCGTCGTCGCTTCCGAGGAGATGGTGACGTACATCTGTGAGTACCATCCGACGACGCAGGTCGGCGACCTCGAGGTCATCACCAATTGATCCCCCAGATGTCGCCCGCTGTTTTGCCAGTTGGTCGGTTGATCAGACGCGAGACGGGTTAATCAGACGTAAGACGAATAAACGACGGCGTGTGTGATTCCCGACACGGTTCCGGCTCGGAACCGCCGCCCGAGAGGGCCCTTGCACGCTATAGTAACGACTGAAACGATTTACACGCTGATCGCCGTTCCCTCTGGCGATAAGGTGGGCAATGGCGTTCAGTGGCTACTATATTTCGAAACTGATCGCCAGAGGGGACGTCGACCAGTGTGTCAATCGTCGAAACCGTTACGAGAGGGCTGACTGGGACGCGTTCTGACAGCGGTCGCGACTCCATCTCACTCCGGGGGGGCACCCTTCACTTTCACTCCGGTAACGCACACCTTTTAGCCCCGCCGTTAGTATGGGGGGACAATGACGTCGTTCCAGTCGACACTCGGTGAGGAGCCGGGGATCGCCGAGGAGCTGGCCGAGAACCAGCAGGCGATCTCGATCGCCGAGTTCTTCGAGAAGAACAAGCACATGCTTGGCTTCGACAGCGGCGCTCGAGGCCTCGTGACGGCGGTCAAAGAGGCCGTCGACAACGCGTTGGACGCCGCCGAGGAAGCCGGCATCTTACCGGACATCTACGTCGAAATCCAGGAGGAAGGCGACTACTACACCCTCATCGTCGAGGACAACGGACCGGGACTGACGAAGGAATCGCTCCCGAAAGTCTTCGGCAAACTGCTGTACGGCTCGCGGTTTCACGTCAGAGAGCAAAACCGCGGCCAGCAGGGAATCGGCATCTCGGCCGCCGTCCTCTACTCGCAGTTGACGAGCGGGAAGCCGGCGAGGATCACCAGCCGAACCCAGGGGGAAAGCGACGCCCAGTACTTCGAGTTGATCGTCGACACCGACGACAACGAACCCGAAATCAGCGTCGAGAAGACCACCTCATGGGACCGTCCACACGGCACCCGGATCGAACTCGAGATGGAAGCGAACATGCGCGCTCGCCAACAGCTTCACGACTACATCAAGCACACGGCGGTCGTCAATCCCCACGCTCGTCTCGAGTTGCGCGAGCCAAAGGCGGAGTTCAAGTTCGAGCGCGCGACGGACCAACTTCCCGAGGAGACCGAAGAGATCCGTCCGCATCCCCACGGCGTCGAACTCGGCACCGTGATGAAGATGCTCTCGGCGACCGATTCACACACCGTCTCCGGCTTCTTACAGGAGGAGTTCACCCGCGTCGGGAAGAAAACCGCCGACTCGGTGATCGACGCCTTCCGCGACCGCCACTACGGGCGTGAGATGCGCTGGCGGCCACCGCAAACCCACGAGTCCGCCGACGTCCGGGCGGCCGTCGAGGCGGCGACCGCGAACAAGGGGGCCGACGCGACGGCGGCGTTCGCGGATGGCGTCGACGAGGCCGTCGGCGACCGCGATCGGATCGCCCACCACGAACTACGCGCCGACGTGGAGGCCGCCGCCAAGGCCACCGAAGCCGAACACGGAACGACGTTCGGCGAGACGGTCCGCGAGAACGCGATCGAAGCCGTCTGGCTCGAGTTGGTCGACGCCGCCGCCGAGGATGGCGACGCGACGAGCAGTGTCGCCGGCGACGAAGACGCAGAGTCCGACGACTCGAGGCTCGTCGCCGACCTCTACGATCTCGCTGACGACGCGACGAGCACTCGAAAGGACGACGAAATCGTCCACGCCTTCGCCGACCGGCTCGCGGTAAGATTCGAGGAAAACGGCGAGGAAGACGTTCGCCACCGGCTCACGCGCCGGACACTTCGCGAGCACGTCGACCGCGCGGCGGAGCTGACCGAGGAGTACGACGACGTCGCATTCGGCGATACCGCCCGCGAAAACGTCGTCGAGGCCCTCTGGGACGTCATGGCGACCGTGCCGGACGATCCGCCGCTCGTTCGCGAACTCGCCGACGACCGGGACGCCTCGAGTGACCTGGTCGACGGCATGCGCGAGACCGACATCATGGCGCCGCCGACGCGGTGTCTTTCGCCCATCTCCGCCGACCTGATCGAGGCCGGCTTGGAAAAGGAGTTCGACGCCGACTTCTACGCCTCCTCGACGCGTGACGCCGAGGTCCACGGCGGCGACCCGTTCATCGTCGAGGCCGGGATCGCCTACGGGGGCGACCTCGAGGCGGAGGGGAGCGTCGACGTCCTGCGCTTTGCGAACCGCGTTCCGCTGGTCTACCAGCGCGGCGCGTGTGCGACGACCGACGTCGTGCGGTCGATCGGCTGGCGCAACTACGGGCTCGACCAGCCTGGCGGCTCCGGCCTGCCGAACGGTCCCGCGGTCGTCATGGTCCACGTCGCCTCGACGAACGTTCCGTTCACGAGCGAGTCGAAAGACGCCGTCGCGAACGTCCCCGAGATCGAAGACGAAATCGAACTCGCGATCCGGGAGGCCGCCCGCGAACTCAAGAGCTACCTGAACAAGCGCCGGTCGATGCAACAGCGCCGGAAAAAACAGAACGTCCTCGGAAAGATCCTGCCGGAGATGGCCGAGAAGGTCGCCGAGGTCACCGGCCGCGAGGAGCCCGACATCGACGACGCCATCGCCCGCATCATGAACAACGTCCTCGTCGAACGCCGCATCGAAGAAAACGGCGACGGCCAGGCCGTCTCGGTCGTCGTCGAGAACAACTCGAGTACGACCGAAACCCTCGAGATCACCGACATCGTCTCGGCCGAGCCCCGATCGCTTGGCGACGGCGCGACGGTCGTCGAGATGGACGGCGAGTGGTTCGTCAAGTGGGAAGCCGACGTCGGGAGCGGCGACGAGGCCGCACTCGAGTACGAAGTATCGTCCGACGCGGCGTTCGATCTGGACGTCAAAGGTGTCGAATCCGAGAAACTCACCGTCACGGAGGGAGACCGATGAGTACCCAAGAAGACCAGCAAGCCAGAGCGCAGTTGATCGACCTCGCCGCACAGTTTTACGACCAGTTCGAACTCGGCGAGATTCCGCACATGTCCGTGCCGACGCGGACGAAAAACAACATCGAGTACGACGAGGACAGCGGCGTCTGGGTGTACGGCGATCGGGAGTCGACCCGATCGGCGAACTCCGTTCGTGGGGCGCGAAAGCTCCTGAAGGCAGTGTATACGATCGAGTTCCTCGCCGATCAGCTCGAAGAAGATCGCTCGTCGACCCTGCGTGAACTGTACTACCTCTCTGAGAGCTGGGACAACAAGGAAGCCCAGTTCAGCGACCAGGACGAATCGAACGGGCTGATCGAAGATCTGGAGATCGTCTCGGGAGTCACCCGCGAGGACTTCCACATGCGCCCGGAGGAGTCGGGTGCGACGATCATGGGGCCGTTGCACCTCCGCGAACAGACCCGTCGCGGCGAACGCGAAATTCACTGCCAGGAGGACGTCGGCGAGGGGGGCTACCAGATTCCGAACAATCCCGATACGATCGAGTTTCTCGACAGCGACGCCGACTTCATGCTCGCAGTCGAGACCGGTGGGATGCGCGACCGGCTCGTCGAGAACGGCTTCGACGACGAGTACAACGCACTTATCGTCCACCTCAAAGGCCAGCCCGCACGGGCGACACGTCGGATCATCAAACGCTTACACGACGAACTCGACCTCCCGGCGACGGTGTTCGCCGACGGCGACCCGTGGTCCTACCGGATCTACGGCTCCGTCGCCTACGGCTCGATCAAATCCGCCCACCTCTCGGAGTATCTCGCGACGCCCGAGGCCGAGTACATCGGCATCCAGCCCGCCGACATCGTCGAGTACGACCTCCCGACCGATCCCCTCTCCGACTCGGACAAGAATGCCCTCGAAAGCGAACTCGAGGACCCCCGGTTCCAGACCGACTACTGGGAAGAACAGATCGAGTTGCAACTCGAGATCGAGAAGAAATCCGAACAGCAGTCGCTGGCGTCTCACGGTCTCGATTTCGTGACGGATACGTATCTCCCCGAGCGTCTGGACGCGATGGGCGTGATCTAGCGGTCCTCGAGCCGGGCTGAAAAAGCGACGTTTTCGATCGGTTCGAAGGCCGGTCGCTCGAGTTCGATGGGTGAAAACGGGCGACAACGATTGTCATCATTCCCAGTTCGCTGGAGTGGCTCTCGCCCGTTATTCATCCCACCCCCCAAATGACGGGTGCTGTCTCAGCCCGTGACCGCATACTCGACCAAACAGTCTGTCCACCCCACCAAACAGTCTGTCCACCCCACCAAACAGTCTGTCCACTACCGGGAGCGCCCCTCTGGCGTATCGGCTACGACACACTCACGCCCCACCCAGCCGTTTTCCTCGAGCGCTCTTCTGTAGGAGATTGTTGATACAGTTCTCCATCAAGGAACTGGAACAGAAATCGATCGTCTGACCGCCCAGCGACCGGGTTCTAGTTTCGGTTAGTTCACCATAGAATCGCAAGACGGCTCTCCATCAACAATGTGCTACACAAGAGGGTCCTCGAAACTGTTTTCTCGCCGTCTGTCGTCGTCGGATCAGCACGTTCAGTTCGACACGTTCAGTTTCACACGTTAATTCGAATGTGGAACCCACCAAACGCGGTTCGGAGCGTAGAAACCGCTAAACGTAGCCAAACTCGTGGGCCGCCCCCATGAGTCCGAAGACGAGGACGACGACCAGGCTGATCGCGTAGTAGGCGACCCACCGCCTCGAGGGCTGGAACCGTTCCGGGAGGTGCGCTCTGACGACGTACCAGTTCGCCGGGTAAAAGAGGATCTCGGTGATCGCGAGGATGGCCGAGATCCAGATGAGGAAGGTAACGGGAACGGCCCCGAGCGTGAGGACGACGCCACAGCTCGCGACGACGATGGCGACGACGACTACCTTTCGAATGCGCTCGGAGTCGAGATCCGGGCGCTCTACGGCCATCGGAATCACGTCGCCAACGGCTCTCGAGGCGCCGTCGAGTAGCGTGATAACCGTCGAGTAGAGCGCGGCGAACGCGCCGAGGACCATCGCGTAGTACGACCACTCGCCAAAGGAGTCGCTCAGGATGGTGCCGATGGCGACCGCGAGGTTCGCGTCCGCCGGCGGGTTCGGGTAGAGGACGTTCGCGGCGAGGACGACCATGGCGACGATGAGGACGAAGCTGAACGCATAGCCGATGTTGAAATCACGGCGGCCGGTCCGGATCCAGGCGGCGATGTACTCGTGGTGAGCCTCGTCTTCGGGATCGAGGCCGCGCTCGCGGAGCTCGCCTGCGCCTTCGCCCTTGGCCATGCTCCAGCTTCCGATGAGGACGCTCGTGCTGAAGCCGGTCGGCGCGAAGCCGGCGGCGGCGGCGAACAGGCCGACGAACACCGGCCCAGTGAGGTCTGGAACGGTAAACGCCGTTCCGACGGCGACGTCGCCCGGCGGCGGTCCGACGAGAACGCCGAGCAGGATCAACAGTCCGAGGGCGATCGTAAAGCCGAGCAGGATCTTTTCTAAGAGTCCGTACCGGGTGAACAAGACGAGTGCACCGGCGAGACCGACGAGGGCGACGAACGCCTGCGGGAACGAAAGCGGCGTCAGCGCCTCGACGAACGCCGCGGTGCCCATCCCGACCGCGGCCGTGATCCCGGCGTAGGCGAGGAGAAAGACCGACACGGTGAACCACTGCATCCAGTTGTTCGGTCCCGGCAGGTCGCCGTAGGCTTCGACCGGGTTCCCACCGACGCCGTAGTTGTACCGAATGCCCAGCTCCCAGGCGCCGTACTTCGCGAGGTAGATGAGCGCGAACATCCAGACGGCGAACAGGCCGAACGTTCCGCCGAGCGTCGGCGCGAGGACGATGTGACTGGCGCCGATACCGATCAGTGCCCACAGCATCGAGGGTCCGAAGTGATTCTTGAAGAATCCGCGCCAGTCAGTCGACGGATACGTCAGCTCGGACGGGCGGGCCTCACTCCCGGTTCCGGCCTCACCGGCCACGCCTAACACCTGCTCGAGCAACGTTCCCTGTCGTCACATCGGCCGTCGAGATTCCCCGCTTCGAGTGCGGAGTCACGTGATACATGAGATTCGTGCTGAAATTAGCGAGACTTCACTTATACGTTCCTTGCTCGAGCGACGAGACATCCCTATGCCCAGTGGAACGAGACCGGGTGAGCGTCAGTCGCCGTCGAGAACCACGGGGACGCCGCGGTTGGCGACGTCGACGACGAACGCGTCGGCGTCCGCTTGGATCTCCGCGAAGGTGTCGTAGTGGACCGGCAGGATGAGGTCGGGTTCGATTTCTTCTGAGAGTGCGGCGGCCTCGCGTCGATCCATCGTGAACGTCCCGCCGATCGGCGGCACGAAGACGTCGACGTCGAGCTCTTCGTGAAACGCCAGTACGTCGGTGTCGCCTGGCCAAAACACACAGATTCCGTCGACGGTGACGCCGAATCCACAGCCCGTTCCTTCAGGGTGGTAGGGCCTCCCGCGTTCGTCGGTGTGTCGACCGGCTGGATCGTTGTACGCCGGGGTAGTGAACAGATCGAGCGGGCCGAGGACGAACGACTCGTCGGCCCGAACGCGTTCGACGACGAACGGGAGCGCTTCGGGCGCCTCGTCGACGCGATCGATCTCGCCCGCGTCGATCGATTCGTGGACGACGACGATCGCGTCCTCGTGGGCCACCCGGCGGATCGACTCTGGATCGTAGTGGTGTGCGTGTGAGACGAGGATTAGATCACCGTCTCGAGCATCGTAGCCGTCCAACACGCCGTACTCCTCGGGACCAGGGTCGACGTAGATGACGGCGCCAGTGTGGCCCTCGAGGCGAACCGTCGCGAGTCCGAACCAGTCGATCGTCACCGCGCCGAAACGAACGGTCATGGTCGCCGGTTCGCCATGGACGGTCGAAAAGCGTTCGGCTCGGAGCCGGTACTCGACGGATTGACGACGGGTACGTACGGAAATCCCGCCGGTCAGAAACGTTCACGATTATTCGGTGTATACCGGAACATATATAACAGCAATTCCGATCAGTTTATAAACTGGGCGAAAGGTTTAAATGGCTTACGGCCTTACCATACGTTAGCCGAGGCGACCGGGTTTCTTCTGGTTCCCCCCACCCGGGAGTCCCGAGTAACTCACCCGATACACCATGACCGATACACGCATTCGAACCTATTCAAACGAACGGGAAGCAGAGGACGAAGAAACGACAACGCGATCGACGGAACGAGAACAGTGCCCGGAGTGTGGCGGACGACTCATCAGCGACACCGAACACGCCGAAACCGTCTGTGAAGACTGTGGTCTCGTCGTCGAGGAAGACGAGATCGACCGCGGCCCCGAATGGCGTGCGTTCGACGCCGCCGAGAAAGACGAGAAGAGCCGCGTCGGTGCGCCGACGACCAACATGATGCACGACCAGGGACTCAGCACGAACATCGGCTGGCAGAACAAAGACGCCTACGGCAAGGCCCTCTCGAGTCGCCAGCGCCAGAAGATGCAACGGCTTCGCACCTGGAACGAGCGCTTCCGAACGCGAGACAGCAAAGAGCGCAACTTAAAACAGGCACTCGGCGAGATCGATCGCATGGCCAGCGCGCTGGGCCTCCCCGAGAACGTCCGGGAAACTGCAAGCGTCATCTATCGGCGCGCACTCGAGGAGGATCTCCTGCCGGGGCGATCGATCGAGGGTGTCGCGACCTCGGCGCTGTACGCCGCCGCTCGCCAAGCGGGCACCCCGCGAAGCCTCGACGAGATATCGGCCGTCTCCCGCGTCGACAAGATGGAGCTGACCCGCACCTACCGGTACGTGATCCGGGAACTCGGCCTCGAGGTCCAGCCGGCCGACCCCGAGAGCTACGTCCCGCGGTTCGTCAGCGACCTCGACCTCTCGGACGAGACCGAGCGCATGGCCCGCGAACTGCTCGACTCGGCCCGCACGGAGGGAGTCCACAGCGGCAAGTCGCCGGTCGGCCTCGCCGCCGCCGGCGTCTACGCCGCCGCACTGCTGACCAACGAGAAGGTCACCCAAAACGAGGTCAGCGAGGTCGCCAGCATCTCCGAAGTGACGATCCGCAACCGCTACAAGGAACTGCTCGAGGCTTCGGATACGGCGGCACCCGCGTGAACCTCCGCTCTTTTCTCACCGGCCGCTCGTAACTGACGATTTCGTTTACCCCGCCTCGAGTTGGGTCGACGACGAACCGTCCGGCCGCGAGTCACTCGTACCTCGAGTTGGGTCGACGACGAACCGTCCGGCCGCGAGTCACTCGTACCTCGAGTCGACGCTTTCTTCCCTCGAGTCACTCACTCGTCGTAGCGTAGTTCGAGGTCGAGTGACCGACGGAGCAGTTCGTCGTCGTAGTAGTCGTCGGTCTGTTCTGGCCGCGTCCGGTGGATCGCACGCACCGTCCGGATCGTGTTCCGGAACACTTTGAACGTCGCCTCGTCGACCATCTGGCCGTCGATGGTGACCGCGCCGGTCCCCTCGCGTTTGGCCTCGTCGAACCGCTCGATTCGGTCCACGTCGCGTTCGAGTTCCGCGGGCGTCGGCATATGGATGGTGTTGGCCTGGACCGTCTGTTTCGGGTAGAGCGACCAGGAGCCGTCGAGGCCGAGTCGGGCTTCGTGTTCGACCTGGTCGGCGTAGCCCTCGGCGTTGTAGTAGGTCAACCCGGCACGTTCGGTGAACAGGTCGTCGAACGGGCCACCGATCGCGAGCAGGTCCGTGGCGCTGGCTTCGTTCGAGAGTGCCTCGAGCAGGCCGTTCCAGCGCGGCCGGCCGTCGCCGAGGTCGCGGCCGCCGAGTTCGGCGGTGTAGTCGACGGGGCCGAAGACGAGCGCGCCGAGTCGCGAGTTCTCGCCGAATCTCGCGATCTCGCGCAGATCCGAGCGGGCACGTCCCGTCTCGACGATCACCGCGAGTTCGATTTCGCCCTCGTCGTAGCCGTGGGTCGTCTCGGCCTCCGCGACGACCGCCGCGGCGCGTTCGACGTCCTCGAGTCGTCCCACTTTCGGGACGACGACGCCGTCGATCTCGTCGCCGAGCTCGCTCACGAGGCGGTCAATCTGGTGGCGTCCGTTCTCGCGGTACGTTCGATCGGCGTAACTCCACTCGACGCGGGGCCAGATCTCGCCCGCGAACTCCGCTTGCGGGACTTCCTCGAGGACGTTCTCGAGTCCCTCCGCCTTCGCGTCGGGTGCGGTGCCGTCCTCTAAGTCGGGGACGAGCCAGTCGGGGGCTTCGAACCCCTCGGACTCGAGGCCGGAGACGAGGTACTTCGCCGACTCCGCTCGGGGGACGGCGGCCGGTGCGGTCTGGAACGTTCGACAGATTCGTGGTTCGGGCGTTGGTGTCATCAGTTGGAGTTTTAGTTTCGTTCGTTTCGGTTATAGCCAACGGTTTTAGTCGTGGCGCCGTTCGTGCGATCCGCTGTCGACCGGCCCTCGAGAACGGAGTGGGTTCCGAGGTCGAAACTCACGACGTCCGCCTCCGTATCTCGGCCGTTCTCGTTCCCGAGTAGACCGGCTCGTGGCGCTGGTTGAACGCGACGTGCTGGAAGCGAACCGTTCCGGCCCGGTCGTCCGAGGCGTCGCCGTCGGCCTCGAGGACGCGGGTGAACGCGTAGACGGTGTCGCCGGGCGTCACGAAGTCGTGGAACGTCTCGTCGTCGAAGCCGACCTCGCGCCACGTTCGTTCGTCCGAGCGAGCGTGTCCCAGCGCGGTCGAACGGGTGACGTCGCCGTAGCTGACGACGTCGCCCGAAGGGGCATCCGCCATGACGTCCGCGTTGTGGTGCTGTCCTGCCGTGTTGAGCGTCGCAAGCGGCAACGCCGCGACGGTGACGTCGTCCTGGGTTCGCCCGCGTTCGTGTCGGTAGGCGACGGCGGCGTCGCGGCCGCTCGCCGCCTCGAGTGCCTCCACGAAGTCCTCGAAGAACCCGCCCTCGGGCGCGAGCAGGTCCGCGGGGAGGCCGTCTTCGTCGGCTGAGAGGCCGCCTTTGGATCCGGGTTCGTCGTCCGCGGCGGGCTCTCCTCCGTCGCCGTTCCTCGCGGATCCGTTCCCGTCGGCGTTCGTGGATCCGCTCCTGTCCGTCTCGACGGGGTCCCGGCGAGGGATCATGTTCGTCCGCTCGTACGTACAGAGAGGTTCGTCAGTCTCGGCGTCCATCCCCCGGGTCCGCCACGTGACGATCCCGTATTCGGGGCGAGAACTCGAGGTCGCAGTCGAGACGACCTCACTCTCGACGCGGAGTTCCGTCCCGGGATAGACGGGTGCTCCAGGAAATCGGAGACCTGTCCGACCGAGGAAGTAGCCGCCTTTCTCGCTCAAGTCCTCGACGGTGATCCCGAGCGTGGCCGCCGTGAGGTAGTCGGGGTGGATGGGCGGCTCGTCGAACCCGCGCGAAAGAGCGGCGTCGGTTCGCCAGTACGCGGGGTCGTGGTTGAGCGTCTGGCTCGTCCAGGCCTCGCTCCCCCACCGGGTGAGCGTCAGGCCGGGATCGTGCTCTAAGACGTCGCCCTCCGCGAACGCCTCGAAGGTGTTTCCCTTCGATCTAGTTTCGGCGCGTTCGAGGACTCGAGCGAACGTGTCGGGGTCGGTCCACTCGACGGACTCGCATCGGTTTCGGGCTCCGTGTTCGCCGTTGCCGTTCGAGCGCGGCCCCTCAGTCATCGGCGCTCACCTCGCCGGAGTCGCGGTCGGGTTCCGTGCCGGCCGTCCCATTGGCGTTCGTCCGGTCGGCCCCACGGTTGCGCCGTGCGACCGTTCGTCGCATCTCGTTTTCGACGATCATGTACCCCTCGTCGAACCCCATGCCGGGTTTCGCGAGCGTCTGGGCGGCGTCGGTCGCGAGCGCGAGGTGGGCACACGCTCGCGCCGAAGTCGCGGTCTCGTTGCAGG
Source organism: Natrarchaeobius versutus (assembly GCF_041205745.1). Classification (NCBI taxonomy): domain Archaea; kingdom Methanobacteriati; phylum Methanobacteriota; class Halobacteria; order Halobacteriales; family Natrialbaceae; genus Natrarchaeobius; species Natrarchaeobius versutus. Next base: position 506,977 of record NZ_JBGFCC010000001.1, read on the forward strand.
TTCCGCCGAGGTAGGCCTCCGTGTCGGTTCCCTCGCAGTAGCGGACGGCTCGTCCGCTTCGATGGATCCCGCCGAGGTCGGGCGTCTTCACCTGCACGAGGTCGGCCGCGCCGGCGTCGACGAACGCTTGCACGTCCGCGAGGGTGTTACACCACTCGTCGGCGACGATGGGGACGTCGACGCCGGCTTCGGAGAGTCCGTCCCGGAGTTCGGCCATCGCATCGATCTGTTCCTCGCGGCTCCCGGCGTCTATCGGCCCCTCGATCTGCATCGGGAACGGCGCCGCGGCCTCCTCGAGCGCGTAGAAGTAGTCGACCACCTCGGTTCGGTCGTACGGCGGCCCGAACAGGTCGCCGATCGTCCCGTAGACGTCGACGTGGAACCTGGGCTCGTAGCCTTCGGATCCGAGTTCCAGCGTCCGCCCGGCGAGCCAGCCGACGTACTCGAGCAGCCCCTCCCCGTCCGGGCCGAGCTTCTCGGCGCTGTTGATCAGGCCGTGGGGGAGGACCGGCACGCCCTTGACGATCATCTTCTCGGCGTTGGCGTAGCGGTCGTCGCCGGACTGGCCGAAGACCGGGATGGGATCGGTTGCGGGCTCGGTCTCGAGGGCGTCGGCGAGGACGTCCGTTTGGGTCGTCCCCTCGGCGCGGGCCGCGGCCGAAAGAAGTGCCTGCGAGACGCCGTAGCGGATGGCCGTGTGGAGTCGCCTCCCGTCGATCCGGAGGCGTTCGATCGCCTGGGCGTTCTCGAGGAACTGTCCCGCGTCGCGCCCGCGGAGCTCGTCGGCGACCGGCCCCCTCAGGACGGGTGCGTACTCGTCGGCCCGAAAGAGCGGATCGCGCCCGCCCGCGCCGGAGTACTGGACAGCGGCGCAGTCGCCCCGTGTGAGAGTGCCATCCGCAAGTTCGACGTCGACGATCAGCGCCTCGCCGGCCTGACGAATCGACTCGAAACCGTCGGTGACGGGCTCGCCGTCGTAGACGAAGCCGTCCGAGTTCGCGCCGCGTTTGATCGCCCGCTGGTCGTCCGCGAAGAAGCCGGCGTAACCCGGCGTCGCGTAGATCGCCTCGATCTCCATCTACGCGTCACCTCGCGGCTCCGGGCGGCCGATGAGCTTGCCCTCGCTGATCGCGTCGACGTCGTCGGCGACCATTCGGAACGACCGGTCGCGGCCCTCGGTGTCGGCGCGCTGGGAGAGGCGGGCCTGGTGGATCTCTTTGATCTCGTCGTCCATCGCTAGCTCGCCCCACTCGAGGATCCGAACGCGGCCGTCGTCGTCTCGCGCCGGGAGGACGGCCCCTTTCGCGCTGTCGCTCGGGGCGAAGGGGACGTCGAGGGCTCCGGAGTCGAACGCTTCGAGCGTTCCCCGGACGACGTCGCCGTTGCCCGCCTCGAGGACGGCCTCGAGGAGGTGGCGGGTCTCGCGTTCGATCAGGTCCTGTTCTCGGTCGATGCCGTCGATGTCGATGTCCTGTTCGATTGCCATATCGATAACCTGCCTCGTGGTGCGGAGCCCCGCGGCGTTGGCCTCCTTCGTGGGCACGCCCTGGAACTCCTGGGGGGATTTGGTGATCACCTTGTCGGGCTGTGCGATGGCGGCGGTCAGCCCGCCGAGGCCGATAACGCCGTTCGCGCGGGCCTCGTCCGGCGGGAAGCCGCCCATCCACTCGTGAAAGACCGTCGTGACGCAGACCTCGTCGGGGAGGTACTCCTCGCCCAGCTTCTTCAGGGCGTTCAGGGCGGCGACGTCCTGGACGACGTTGCCGACCTGTCCGTAGCCGAGCGTCAACGACCGCACGCCCTGCGTGGCCGCGAGTTTCCCCTCGATCAGCATGATCACGATGGCGATCGACGGGGGGACGAGCGTGCCGGTGAGGGGACCGAACGGCTCGCGGTTGATCCGGACGCCGCGTTCCGTGTACGCGCCCGCCAGCCGGTCGACGAACTGCCAGTTCTCGATCGTCTCCGCGAGGCCGTGACGGTTGGTGTAGGGAATGTTGTAGGAGATCGGCCCGCCCTCGAAGCTCTGGAAGCCGCCCGCGAAGGTGATCGCCGCGAGCAGGCGGGCGTCGGGCGTTCCGTGTCGAACCTCGATCGGTGCGTCGATCGCGTCGATCAGTTCGCGACAGCCGTCGACGCCGTGGTTCACCGCGGGAAACCCGTTGAGCGTATCCTCGTCGGTCTCGCGGGCGTTCTCGAGACCCTTCCGGGCTTTCTCGTAGGCGTTGTCGCGCGTGTAGGAGTCGATCGTGGTCGGAAGGAGGTCGGCTCCGCCCGACTCGTGGAGATACTCGAGGAGGTCGATCTGATCCTCGAGGCGCGGAACGCCGGCTCGAGGCTGGAGCAGTGGGATCTCCGCAGACTCGAGAACGTCGGCGAAGCGCTTGCGCCTCGGGAGCGATTCGTGGTAGGCCACGGCGTCTTCGAAGTCGACGGCGGCACCTGTCGGCCACTCGCCCCTGATCGTCTCGTCGAGACGCCGTAGCTCGTCGGACGGCAATCGTTGGTCCCGAATCATCTACGTGTTAGCCGTCACCCGGTCGGTTTCGGGCGGTGTGATCCGGAGGTCTCGACGAAGCGCTGCGATCGCCTCCTCGGGGTCGGTCTCGGAGTCGAAAACCCGATCGAAGCCGAGTTCCTCGAACGTCTCTCGGGTCCGCTCCCAGTCGTCCTGGCCGACCGCGAGGTTGCCGCCGATGTAGGTGACGGCGTCGACCTCGGCCGCCTCCAAGACGTCGTGAAAGCCCCGACAGTCCTGTTTGGCGTGGCCGTACAGCGAGGAGACCAGTACGGCCCCGGCGTCGTGTGCTACGGCTGCCTCGGCGAACTCCTCCTGGGAGGTCTGGACGCCGAGGTTGACGACGTCGAAGCCTGCTGTACTGAACGCCTGCTCTAGGATCGTGATCCCGACGACGTGCGCGTCGGAGCCGATCACGCCGAGAACGACCGTGTTCGACATGCATTTTCGACCCACGTGGAAGCGGGTGATAAACTTAATGATCTTCCATGATAATATTCTTTAATTGCGTTTAGCGAGCGGGTGTGGCATACAGCCACAAATATAATAATTAATCATAATAGTTTTGTAGCCACGTCGGGTGCCCCGAGCCATGGGTGCGCTCTCGAACCTGCGCGTGTTGGATCTGACACAGGTGCTCGCCGGCCCGTACTGTACGATGTTGCTCGCGGACATGGGCGCGGACGTCGTAAAGATCGAGCGACCCGGCGGGGACCTCATCCGGTCGAACCCGCCGTATGCCGTGGATGGTGACAGCGAAGCCTACGGCGGCTACTTCCAGAGCGTCAACCGCGGGAAGCGAAGCGTCGAACTCGACTTCGGCGACGACGCCGACCGCGAGGCGTTTCTCTCGCTGGTCGAGGCGGCCGACGTGGTCGTCGAGAACTACCGCGCGGGGACGATGGAGAAGTACGACCTCGACTACGAGACGCTCGTCGAGCGTAATCCGGGGCTCGTCTACTCGTCCATCCGCGGGTTCGGCGATCCGCGCACGGGCGAGACGGATCGGCAAGGACAGCCCTCCTTCGACCTCGTCGCACAGGCGCTCGGCGGCGTGATGGAGATCACCGGCCACCCGGACGGGCCGCCGACGAAAGTCGGCCCCGGCATCGGCGACCTCTTTACCGCGACGCTCAACTGCATCGGCATCCTCGCGGCGATCAACCACCGCGAGCGTACCGGCGAGGGCCAGTACGTCGACACCGGGATGTACGACGCGATGATCAGCCTCACCGAGCGGGCGATCTACCAACACTCCTACACGGGCGAGGCGCCAACCCGACGGGGCAACGCCCACCCCACGCTGTTTCCCTACGACGCCTTCGAAACCGCCGACGGCTACGCCGTGATCGCCGCCTTCGGCTCCAACCACTGGCGGGGCCTCTGTAGGGCGATGGACCGCCCGGACCTCGCCGCGGCCTACCCCACCGCGGCCGATCGCCTCGAGGCGCGCGAGCACCTCCGAGACGAGATCGCCGCGTGGGCCGAGGGCCTCGAGACCGATCGGCTGGTCGAGACGCTCGAGGGCGCGGTGCCGGTCGCACCGGTCCAGACGACCGACGATATTTTCGCGGACCCACACGTCCGCAAGCGAGAGATGCTCGTCGCCGTGGACCAGCCGGGTGCCGACCGCACGGTCGAGATCGCGGGCAACCCGATCAAGATGACCGAAACGCCGCCCGAACCGCGGGGACGGGCACCGTTGCTCGACGAACACCGCTCGGAAATCCTCGGCGAGCCCGAGAACGTCGAACGGGCGGCCGACGACTGATCCGTATTACTGTGACGGTTTAGCGGTGCAACGGCCGGCCGGGCCGCGGTCGTGCCGGAAACGACTGACAGTAAACCGCCTGGCTCGTCGGTTCCGAACCGATGGCGACGTCGGCGTTCGCTGTGCGGGCCGTACGGAACACGTTCGGGAGAACTGGCTTCCGCCGAGGGACGCTCGTTTCGAACGAGGGAGGCGAGGTTCCCGTCTCGGTGATTCGGTCTCGAGACGGTGCGACGCCACGCCTCGAGCCGCCGTGGTTCGAGGCGTATCGATTCCGCGCCGCGTATCCATTCCACGCCTACCGCGGACCCTCCCCAGGAGATTAGAGAGACATGTCGACAGCAATCGATCCAGAAACCCAGCTCGGAACGCTCGTCAGGGAGAACCCGCAGTTCGCGCCGGTGTTCGAATCGTTCGGCATCGACTACTGCTGTGGCGGGGACGCCGCCCTCTCGCAGGCGTGTACCGAACGCAACCTCGAGGTCGAAACCGTCCTCGAGGCGCTTTCGGCGGCCGAACCCGGCGACGGCGAGGCCGTCCCCGATACGCTCTCGGGGCTCGTCGACGACATCGTCGAGAACCACCACGACTACCTCCGGGCGGAACTCCCGTCACTCGAGCGGGTCGTCCGAAAGGTCACCCGCGTCCACGGAGATACCCACCCCGAACTCCACGGGATCGAATCCGATTTTCTCGACCTGAAAGCCGAGGTCGAAGCCCACATCGTCGACGAGGAGGAGAACGTCTTCCCCGTCGTCGTCGCCCTCGAGGAGGAGTCGTCGGCGGCCAGCTCCGCGGAATTGGTCGAGGCGTTCGACCACCTCGAGGACGAACACGAGGCCGCGGCGTCGCTGCTCGCGGACATTCGGGCGAAAAGCGACGATTACGCGATTCCCGAGGACGCGTGTACGAGCTATCGGAACGTGCTCGACCGACTCGAGATGCTCGAGGGGGACATGCACCGACACGTCCACACGGAGAACAACGTCCTCTTTCCGGAGGCCGAAGCGTTGCTCGAGACGCGGTGATCGGCGGTCCGACGGCGTCTCGAGGGTAGTACAGATTTTCAGAGGATTTCCCGTAAGATCGCCTCTAGCGGTCGTCGCTGAATCGAGACTCGCTGTTGTGCTCCTATAGTAACAACTGAAACGATTTACACACCGCTCGCAGTCATTGTCCGGAGACCGACCCGATTGGGCGGTCTCCGGACGGATTATCGCGAGCGAGTGTGCAATGACTTTCAGTGGCTACTATCTTTCTTTGTAGATGATTGCCGGGTAGGTGATTGTGGTTTCGGATCTCCAACGAGAAAGCGCGCGACAGCACCCTGTTCAACACGGGACTTGACCCTACGCTGATGCACCCCGTCGCTCGCCGTCTTTCGCGGGGGGAAACTGAATCGAGACGTCGATATTGTCGACACCGCCGCGAAGGATCGGCTTTTTGCTCCGGCCACTGGTTTCGAACTCGACGACACCTAACGACTCGAGTTCTTTGAGATTCCGGTGGACTTCCCGATAGTCGCGGTCAACGATCGACGCAGTATCCCGGATACTCTCGGGTTCGTGTTCGGCAATCGCCTCGACGAGTTCGAGATTCGACGTGCGCATAAGACGCTCGACGTCGCCGAACTCCTCGAAGTTCAGAATTCGGCGCACTTCCTGTTCGATTACCTCGCCGCTCTCGCCGGCTTCAGCACGACGCAATCGCTCTCGAGCGGTGTCGCGGTGTTCGTCGGCCTGGCGGAACGTAATTTTGAGCGTGTTTTCAGTCATGGTGTTCGACCTCCTCGATGAACCGGTCCCGGAGTTCCATCATCCCCAGAAACTCGATTTCTTCGACTCCGTCAGGAGTGTGGCGTTCGTGCCGTCCGACCGTCCGATTCTCGTTGTCGTAGCGAAGGATGGTGCCACGGCCATCGACATATCCGTAGTGCAACGAGTAGCGGTATCCGCTCGGATACTGCTCGTCGTCCGTCTCGATGATTTTTCGCCGGATAACCCGGTCTTCGACGCGGTCCTCGGCGTCTTCGATGACCGTGTGGCCCATCCCTGTCCTATGGTATGAATCCCATCAATATAAGTATGGGGTTTGCCCCATAGATGGAGGAGACTATTCGCTCCAGTGTTTGTGTCGGCTTCCTCGAGCCGACTGGCTCCTTCATACGCTTTACTGTCGGTCAGTTCCGGCGCACCCGCGGCCCGGACGGCGGTTGCGACGGTGGACTCGCTGCACTCTTCCACCGAGACTCGTCTCACACGGTTCGACTCACTGCCGGTACATCGGCACAGTAATCCGTGTCAGTCCCACCCGCGGTACTCACAGGTCATTCTCCCCGCTCGCGCCCTCGAGGACGACCCGTCGACGGTCGATTCCGGGGCGCTCTCGGGGGCGTTCGAGCACCTCGAGGACGAACACGAGGCCGCGGCGTCGCTGCTCGCGGACATTCGGGCGAACAGCGACGATTACGCGATTCCCGAGGACGCGTGTACGAGCTATCGGAACGTGCTCGACCGACTCGAGATACTCGAGGGGGACATGCACCGACACGTCCACACGGAGAACAACGTCCTCTTTCCGGAGGCCGAAGCGTTGCTCGAGACGCGGTGATCGGCGGTCCGACGGCGTCTCGAGGGTAGTACGGTCGAGGCGTCTGCTTGGAAGCCAGATCGACAGCGCCGGAGACTCGCATTCGCTTACGGTCCAGTACTCTGTTACCGATGATCAGTTGGACCAGATCGACGAGTATCGGTCAAACGCCACGACGTTCCGTATGAGACGCCGAATCGACACCCAGCGCATCCCTTCATACGGTTGAGCGTGCCATAGAATCGTTCGCAACGATCAGTCGAGATGATGCAGTGGCCGATAGAGAACGTCTCTTTTCATTGGGGTTACACTTATCCGTCTATGGCTCGATGTTCTATTACAGAACCAGTCCACTCACTGTGCCCGGCCCCGATTATGGAGGGGGCGCTTGAACCGGTTTCCGCCGGTCGATCACTAACACCTTGTTCACTTCGCGTGGCAGTCACGCGGGACACACAGTAGATTCCCCAACACGAGCCACGCTACTAATGATTCCTAAAACAACCGAAATCGAACCAGACACCGCCCTTGATGAACTGCTCGAAGTCCTCAGTCACCCATCCCGACGACGCATCCTCTCGACACTCGCCAACCAGAACCCTCGTGACGAAGAAGAGTTTCAGACGGAGGAATTTACGTCCGATAATGACGATCTTGAACAGTTTCTTCTCCAACTTTCCCATCTGCATCTGCCGAAACTGGCTGAAGCAGAGTTCATCGATTGGGATCGTGAGACGAATACCATCACACGTGGATCACGCTTCGAGGAGATTCAGCCCCTTATCACATTGATGCAAGAGCATCAAGATGAGCTACCTGACGGTTGGCCATAACGCTTCCATTGATCCGTTCGCATCTGTACTGATCATTTCGAGATCGGTGTGAAGCTTTCTATGACACGCTATACGGTTTGCTGTAACGATTTACCGGTGCGACCGCAGGATGGGCCGTGGTCGCACCGGAAATGACTGACAGCAGACCGTATCACTCAGCAATTCGAGTTCGAAACGCCACCAGCACCGTTTTGCGCGTCGGCTGTCGGATCGAATCAGACCACACCGCCGAATCGACCAGAGGTTTCTTATCCTGACAATTCGAGGAACCGTGTATCATGAGTCAGGCGACGCTGTCGGATCGACCGTACGCGAACTCGAATCTCTTCTCCGGGCACTATCTCGACGAGCGCGTACAGGATCGCGACGAGTGGGACTGCGACGACGCGGCGCGGGAGGCCATGTCGGAACTGCAGTCGCTTTACGAACTCGAGTCCGGTCTCGTCGACGGTTACAAGGAAGATCCGCTGGTCGACAACTGGATCGACGAAGTGCTCGACGTCCTCGGGTTCGGGACGAACGTCGAGACGACGCTTCCCGGTGGGGGCGGCTACGTCGACGTTTTGCTGTTCGAAGACACCGAAGCACGACGGGACGCGGCCGAGGTCTACCTGAGTAGCGAGGACACGACCGACCTGTTCGACCGCGGGATCGGCCTCGTCGAGGCCAAGCAGTGGGACGCCGATTTTACGACCCGCTTTAGCGAGCGACGGCCCTACCGGAACGCCTCCCACCAGATCAAACACTACCTCGAGCGAACGCCCGAGTCGATCCAGTGGGGCGTGCTCACCAACGGCCGGAAGTGGCGACTCTACGGGACGAAAGACTACGAAACGCAGACGTACTTCGAGGTCGACCTACCCGAATTGCTCGAGCGGGGGAACCTCGAGGCGTTCAAGTACTTCTACGTCTTCTTCCGGCCGGAGGCGTTTCGTGAACGCGGCGGGACGACGTTTCTCGATTCGGTCTGGTCCGAAAGCGAGACGGTCGCACAGGAACTCGGCGAGGACCTCCAGGACAACGTCTTCACCGCCGTCCGCGTCCTCGGGCGCGGGTTCGTCGAGACGAACGACCTCGAGATCGATCCCGACGACGACGCGGCCCTCGAGGAGTTAAAAGAGCAATCGCTGGTACTGTTGTATCGTCTCATGTTCGTCCTCTACGCCGAATCGCGGGGGTTGATCCACCCCGAGGGCGAGGGCCAGAACGCGATCACGGAGTACGAGGAGAACTTCAGCCTCGACGAGCTCCGTCTGGAGATTCACGACGAGATCGGCGAGGTTGACGACGGCTTCACCGACGCCTACAGCGAGTACTCGACGACGATGTGGAGTCGACTCGAGGACCTGTTCCGGTTGATCGACGAGGGTGAGGAAACGCTTGGGATTCCGCCGTACAACGGCGGGTTGTTCAACCGCGAGCGCCACGAGTTTTTGACCGACCACGAGGTGAGCAACCGGTATCTCGCGGAGGTGCTCTACCGGATTTCGACGACCGAAAACGACGAGGGGCGGTACGTGCTGGCCGACTACGCCGACCTGGATACGCGCCACCTCGGGAGCGTCTACGAGGGACTGCTCGAACACCAGTTCCGGATCGCACCCGAGGAGTACGCGGCGGTCGCGGACGACGGCGGGCAGGTCTGGAAGCCCGCGACGGAGGTGACGGTCGCGGAGGCCGTCGAGCGAGTCGACGAGGGCGGGCTGTACGTCGTCAACGACGAGGGTGAGCGCAAGGCGACGGGGGCGTACTACACGCCGGATTACGTGGTCACGTACATCGTCGAGGAGACCGTCGGGCCGCTGGTCGCCGAGATCAAAGCCGACCTCGAGGAGCAGGGATTCGAGCCGGGAACCCACGAGTACCTGGGGGCGTTTTACCGCCGGGTAACGGACCTGAAGATCCTCGATCCGGCGATGGGGAGTGGACACTTCCTGACGCGGGCGACGGAGTACCTCGCCGAGGAGGTGATGACCGAGGTGCGCGAACTCGAGGAGGCGACGGCGTTCGACGAACAGCGGGTGCGCCGTGACGTCGCGAAGGAGTGTATCTACGGCGTCGACTTGAACGGGATGGCGGTCGAACTCGCGAAGCTGTCGATGTGGCTCGAGACGCTGGCGGCGGATCAGCCGCTTGCGTTTCTGGACCACCACCTGAAAGCGGGCAACTCGCTGGTCGGCTCGGACGTGACGGACGTGCTCTCGAGTGAATCTGAAAACGGCGACGGGCAGTTGACGCTCCAGCAGGCGCTTGCGCGAGTGCGCCAGGATACGCTCGAGCACGTCATGGAGCGCATGCAGGAACTCCTCGAGATCGACAACGAGACGCTCGACGACGTCAAGTCGATGGAGGAGATCTACGCCGAGGTTCGGAGCGATCCGTTCTATCAGCGCCTCTTCGAGTTGACGAACGTCCACACGGCCGAACGGTTCGACCTCGACGTTCCCGAAGGGGCCTACGAGCGGATGGCTCGAGCGATCGACGACGAGGACGAGTGGCTCGAGGTGCAAGGCGAAGACTGGTTCCAGACTGCGCAGGTGATGTGCGACGAGGAGGCGTTTTTCCACTGGGAACTCGAGTATCCGGAGGTCTTCTTCGACGACGACGGGGAGAAGCGGGCGGATGCTGGATTCGATGCGGTGGTTGGGAATCCGCCGTATGTTGGTACCAGTTCTCTTGCAGCAACTGAACAGGGTTATTTCGAAACAGAATACGAGTCAGCCACCGGTCGTTGGGATCTGTACCTCTTGTTCACTGAAAAAGGTGTGGAAATATCTTCGGGATATCTATCTTATATACAACCGATAATGTTTATGAGGCGACCATATGGAAAAGGACTACGTACATTCCTATCTGAGAACTCCACGGTTACATCTATTGTAGACTTGTCAGAGATACAGGTTTTTGATGGAGCTACCAATTATACTTGTATTTTCACCGCATATCCACACACAACACAAAGCAAATCATTTCTAGTCAATACACCGTCTTCAGAGAATTTGCCAGACTTGTCTGTGGAAACTATGGAGAGTTATAAACTCAATAACGAAGAGCTTGGGTCAGGACCATGGGATATTATACCACCGCATATTTTACAGCTTATTGAAACCATTCCCGATCATTTTTGTAACTTGGGTGAAATAACAGAAACGATCTCGGAAGGCGTACACACTGGTTGCAATGAGGCGTTCTTCGTCCAAGAAGATGAAGTAGAACGTAAAAGCCTTGAAATGGATTTGATACAACCAGTACTTAAAGGAAAAGACGTAAAACGTTATTCAAGCGTCAAATCTGACTTGTATTGTATCTACCCATATGACGATGATGGAGATGTCTATTCCGAAGAGAGTCTCAAATCCTTGTATCCGAATATATGGCAGCATCTCTGTGAACATCAAGATATGCTGAAAGACAGGACCTACTTGATGGATTCTGATAAAGAATGGTATGAAATCTGGTGTGAGCGTAATCCAGACATATATAAGAACCCCAAAATCTTAACCCCTGATATCGCTGATAGAAATCAGTTCACCATCGATATAGGTAACACAGAACACTATTTTAACACAAAAGTGAAAAGTATACGTCTATCTACAGACTCTGATGAAGAATATTTCGGATTATTAGGTATTCTAAATTCAAGTCTCCTTGAAGTCATTTACCGAGGAATAGCGCCCCCAAAACAAGGAGGATTCCGGTCCTATAAACCAGGGTTTGTTTCACAACTCCGAATTCCCCCCGATATACCCAATAGCGTCATGGAAATGTCTGGGAAATGACAGAGTTGGAACTAAAACGGCAAAATCTAAATCTCTCATTACTTGATTACTTCGGGAAGTATTCTGAGAAGCAATCCCTCTCCGAGATCGGCCTCGCCCAACCCCCAACGGGAGCCGCCGACTCCATCCTCACCGACACCGCCGAGGACCGCGAGAACCTCCGCGTCGGCTCCGTCGAGGTCGTCCGCGAGTCCGACTCGAGTCTCGAGATCCAACTGACCGCACGCTACAAGCCCGAAAACGAAGACGAGTTCGAGACCGACCGCTGGGGGTACACCGAAACCGAGTTCGAACCCGCACTCCGGATTTCGGACCTCACCGAAACCGAAGCCGACCTGATCGAAGCCTTCGTCCCCGTCGCCGTCGAGGAAGCCGGCGGCTTCGCGAACTTCCGCGAGACCGCCACCAAGACCAACTCGCTGGTCGACCGCCTTCGGAAGCTCACCCTCCCCGCCGTCGCAGACGTCGAAGACGGCCTCGAGAGCTACCTCGAAACGAAGGCTCGAGCCGAGGAACTCGAGGAGAAAATCGAGAAGACCGACGACCTAATCGATGAGATCGTGTACGAACTGTACGGGCTGACCGACGAGGAAATCGAGATCGTCGAAGAGGCAGTCGGAGAGTAGCACCCGCGAGCGAGGAACGGAGTGACGAGTGAGCGGCCCTTTTTTGCTCTCTCGCTGAACGAAGTGAAGCGATGGTCAGCGAGAGCGGAGCTCTCGCCGGACAGATTTTTTGCGTGAGCGGTGAGCGAAGCGAACCCGAGCGGAAAAAAGGTGGGACTGAGATCGTGTACGAACTGTACGGGCTGACCGACGAGGAAATCGAGATCGTCGAGGACGCCCTCGAGGACTGACAGCCGCGAGCGACCGAGGGAGGACCGTCTCCGGCTCGCCTCGAGTGATCTCGAACGGGGTCCCCCACTGAGGACGACTCGTGACGATAATCCCAACCGCGAGACGGGTGTCCAACACACCGAAAGCCCCCGGTCGCCTCGAGTCGGGAGCCTCGCTGTGCGCTTCGCTCACTGCGTTCGCTCCAGTGCTTGCGTCGGCTTCCGTCCTCGAGGCGACCGGCCCCTTTCAGTCCCACCCGCGCGCCGCGGCCGGGAACGCGGCTCCGCGCAACGCGCGCGGAGTCGCCTGACTCGGGGGAGGGCAGGCGGCGGAACGGTCCTGGCGGACTGAAAGGGCGAGAGGTGCGTGGCGGCGGAGCCGCCACCCAGCTCGCGCCGTCGGGGAGTCGCTCCGGCGGCCCTATCCGACCGAAGGGAGGATATCCGTCGGAGCGGCCGCGAGCCGCTCGAGGGCTTTCGAAACGTGAGTCACTGCGAGCGAGTCATCTCGAGCAGATGATTCGTATGAAAGTTATTTGAACGGGTTCTTCGAGCAACCGATTCGTCCGATTGGTGGACTCTCGAGACGCGTTTACGGGCCGGACCCGCGTGTGCGATCGAGAGGGTGGGTGGTTTCGAGCGCGAGGTGGTCCCGATCACACCCGGACCCGGCTGGCCGCCGCGACTCGAGTCCGTTACTCGAGTCCCGTCGGGTTATCCAGTCGTCTCAGCCACTCGAGTCGCCACGTCGTGTCGATCGCGCGAGTCCCCCGTCGCACTGATGGCTCGAGTCTCCGTCGCACCGATCGCTCGAGCAATGTTGTCGCACCGATCGCTCGAGCAACGCCCATCGCCGACCCCCAACCGAATCCGTCCTCTCGAGTGAGTCCGAATTCATACCGCGGCCTCGCTCCCGACCGCCGGGACTGGCGAGACGCGCGGACACCCCTACACCGCAGGTTCGGCGACAGTCGCGGCTCATTGGCGAAACAACGGCTCACACCGACACCGAAACCGCTCGTTGTCGCGACGAACCCGACGGCTCACCGCCGCGGGCCGGTTCGGGTCCGACGGCGCATACGGCGATCCGCCGTCGACACGCGTGGCTCCTCGAGGCGGGCGATTCTCCGGTCGTGCGGGACGTTTATATCCCGGTAGAATGTACGCAATCATTGCTTTCAAATCCCTGGTGTGGGATTTTGGAAGCATCGTCTCGGGTGTCCTAGCACCCGGGGCATTTCCATGCCCGTTCGGAACGGTGCTTCCGTTCTAGTTGTTGACGCGTGGTGACTTATATCTACTGCTAATATCGTGTATCGAGACCGGAGATGCCGGCCCGAAGACTGCATCGGTCCCACTCGACCACCGTGTCCGACCGACTCGAGCACCAAAGAATCGAACACTACAGACGACTCGAGAACCGGAGACCCGAACACCGAAAACTCGAGCACCGGAGACCCGAATACCGCAAACTCGAGGACCGGAGACTCGAGGAACGAACGCACCGACCCGGATATCGAGCGACGAGAGGGGACAAGCCCCCATCCCCCTCTCGAGGATCGAATTCGTCTCGGCGGCGAGGTCACGGGTCAACCGTTCGAGCGGATACCGTCGACGCCACCGGTCGGCAGTCGGCCGAATCCACGACAGACCGGCCGGCCGGCGTCGCGACGGAATCGGTTCAGGTGTGGCAACGACTGTCCGCCCGTCCTCGCCAGCGTGACCATATCCCGCCGCGAGGATATACCTATCGGCCACCTGGGAAGTCTGCTACTCCACCAACCAGTCAACCGAAGAATACGGGGGTTTCGAACACCACCGCAGTGAAATATTGCGAATAGAAATCCAACAGACGTATTCACCACATCTGAAAATACCATTTTAATTTCTGATAACGGACTCGAGTCTCCCTGTAACGCCCGTCGGCTCGAGGCTACACACGATGGCCCAGAATAAGCACGATGGCCCAGAACGACGTGCTCGAGCCCAACAATCGTCCGCGGCCACTGCCTCAGCCAAACAATCGCCCGCGGCCACTGCATCCGCCTGCCAGTCGTCCACAGGGATCGTAACGACTGAAACGGGTTACACACCGATCGACGATTCGTCTGGAAATTAGGTGCACAACGACGTTCTGTGGCTCCGATAGCCACTCGAGCCCATCCAATCTTTCGTCTCCGGCCGGCCATCGTGTTGGCAAGGTTTTTCACGAGTGGTGTGTAATCACATGCCATGGACGAAACGAGCGTTCGATTGTTGTGTCCAGAATGTGCAAAAGATTGGCAGGTTTCTCCGGGGGACCTTCCGGCCTCGAGCGATATGTTTCACTGTCCGAACTGTCACGCCTCCCGTCGAACGGCGGAGTTTATGCGAACCGATCGAGACCTTCAGACGCTGAAACAACTCGGGTAGCCTGAACGTACCGCCGCCGTGACTCCGAATGCGGCGGTCCTCGCTTTGGCGGCGTTCGACGACGAATTCGGAAAAGAAAGGAGAGATTTCCCGGGCGTCACGACGGATAACGACGCCTTGGACGACGGTTTCACTCGGTTAGGTATCGTTTCGAATTAGCTCAAATTCCCGACAATCACGGCGGCACGGTATAGGATATATGGTAACGCGACTCAAGATAATAATATAACCCTGCAGTGGGTAGGACTGGATGGTTATGAAGAAGCAGGAGCTCATTCACCTTCACGGCCTTCTCGCGGAGGTATCGAACCAGTGTGCGGAGTGGAACAACTGTCAGATCGACCTCGAGGAGTACGAATCCCGCGGTATTCGACCGACGTCGATTCATAAGTCGAAAACAGACCACAAAGCAGCCGTCTTCGCGCTCGCCGGCGGAATCACGACCAATATGCGTGGGGACGAACAGGAAGTCGTCGCCCCAACCGCTGACTGAAACTTCGCGTCGTATTCTCGAGCGAACGATCGACTACTGGAGAGACTGTCTCCATCCGTCTCGTCGACGTATCGTCGAGCGGGTCACACCCAGCGAGAACTCTCACTCGCCCAGAGTTAGCGCACGTAAACTCTCACTCGCCCAGAGTTAGCGACCGTGAACCCCGACTCGAGCCGTCAGAAACGACGGCTTACTCGACGAGGTCCTCGAACTCGGGGAGAATTTCGTCCGAGTCGTCGTCTTCCGGTTCCGAACCGCCATCGGACGACCGCGTGTCGTCGTCACCCACTGATTCTTCGTCTCCAGCCGCAGATTCCTCGTCCTCGCCCGCCGATTCCTCGTCGTCGGCCGATCGATCGTCTGCCTCCGTATCGTCTTCCGCATCCGCATCGTCGTCACCCTCGTCTTCGTCTTCGATCGTCTCGATCGTCGTGACCTCGAGTGGGATGTTCTCGAGGCGTTGACCGATCTCCTTTCTGGCGATACGCGAGGCGTGTTCCTCGCGCTCGACGTTGAAAACGGTCATCTCGAGTTCGAGGGCGACCAGGGCCTCGTCGGCCGCGATGAACGCGGGCGGGAGCTCTTCTCCCGACGGGGAGGTCCGTTCGCCCATGTTGATCTCGACGTAGTTTAAGTCAGGGTTCAGCATCTCGCCCGTCTTCGAGATGGCGATCCGGATCGCCTCGTCTTCCGTCTCCACGTCGAACACCGGCACAGCAGCTTCGACGACAACCCTGCAGTCCATACCCAAACGTTGTGTCGCCTACAGTATGAAGGTTCGCCCCATACCCCTCCGGCGGACCGGTGATCTTTTGCTCGACCCACGCGGTCGTTCGCACATGACCGAGACAGCCGACGACGAGCGCGAGGAGGGCGAGAGACTCACGTACGCCGAAACCGGCGTCGACATCGAGGCGAGTGAGGACGCGACCGCCGCGTTGCTCGAGGCCTTTGGCAGCGATCTCCGGACCGAGTACGCCGGCTTACTCGAGATCGGCGACCGGTATCTCGCACTCGCGACCGACGGCGTGGGTACCAAACTCCTGGTCGCCGAGGCGATCGAGGAGTTCTCGACGATCGGGATCGACTGCATCGCGATGAACGTCAACGACCTCGTCGCCGCGGGCGTTCGGCCCGTCGCGTTCGTCGACTACCTCGCGATCGACGACCCCGACGAGGAACTCACCAACCAGATCGGCGAAGGGCTGGCCGTCGGCCTCGAGACGGCCGACCTGACGATGCTCGGGGGCGAGACGGCCGTCATGCCCGACGTCGTCACCGGGTTCGACCTCGCGGGAACCTGCCTCGGCGTGGCCGAAACAGACGACGTCATAGAGGGTGAAGCCGCCGTCGGCGACGTGCTCGTCGGCGTTCCCTCGAGTGGCATCCACTCGAACGGGCTCACGCTCGCCCGCGAGGCCGTCACGCGAAACCACGAGTACACCGACCCGTTCCCCCACGACGAGAGCCGGACGATCGGCGAGGAACTGCTCCGCCCGACGCGGATCTACACCGACCTGCTCGAGCCAATGGGCGACCACGGCGTTCGGGCGGCGGCCCACGTCACGGGCGGCGGCTGGACCAACCTCCTTCGGATGGGCAAGCGCCGCTACGTGATCGACGATCCCCTCCCCGCTCAGCCGATCTTCGAGTTCGTCCAGACGGAAGGCAACGTCACCGAGGAGGAGATGCACCGCACGTTCAACATGGGGACCGGCTTCGTCGTTGCACTCCCCGAAGACCGGGCCGCGGCGTTCGTCGACGACACTGACGGGGAGGTCATCGGTCGCGTCGAAGCCGGCGAGTCGGTCGAGATTCGTGGACTCTCCCTCGAGTAGGCACGCGGAACGGACCGGCGAGGAACGAATCAGCTCGGAACGGATCGGTGCGAAACAGACCGGCGCGAAACAGACCGGCGCAGAACGGACCAGCGCGGAACGGACCGGCTTGGAGTGGATCGGTCCCTCGATCGATATCCGAGATGTTTTGTATCGAGTTCGAGAGTAAATACAATATTCCCAGCGACCACCCGTATCCGCCGATCGACCGACGACGATTCCTCGGGCTCTCAGTTATGGCCGCGGTAGGAACGACCGCCGGCTGTCTCGGCGCGGACGACGACGTTATTCTGTCGACGGAAGTGTTCAGAGACGAGAGCGAAACGTTCGAAACCGGAACGGGAACCGAGTACGAGGTGACGGCTGTACCGGAAAGTGACCGACCGCGATTTCAGAGACGAGAGGACGCATTCCCCTCCCCATCGCCGGTGTTTCGGGAAACGGTCGACAGCGAAACGACGTTCGACCTCGAGTTGAAAGCCAAAGCGGAGTACGAACTCAGGGCCCTCGGCGACACGACCGACGTCACGATCCGCGAACGATAGCGTTCGGCCGCCTCGGCTTCACCGATCCGCTTCGCCAGCGTCCGTCATCTCGGACGTCTCCGCACGTCCCGTCGCGGCGCGGATCTCGTCGTACTCCTCGTCGCTGTAGGCGATGAGTCGGACGTCCTCGAGCGTCTCAGGCTCGTAATCGTCGATCACCTCGGCGATAATCGCCGCGCCCTCGGCGACGTCGAAGCCGGCGACCCCACAGCCAAGCGCCGGCAAGACGAGCGACCGACAATCGAGGTCGTCTGCCGTCTCGAATGCGTTCCGGGTCGCCTCCCGGACGCTCTCCGCGGTTGCCTGTCCGTCTCCGTAGTGGGGCATCGCGGCGGCGTGAATCACGTACTCGGCGTCGAGGTCGTAGGCGTCGGTGACGGCGGCCTCCCCGAGATCGACGGGGCCCTTCTCCATCGCCTCTCGGTTGATCTCCTCGCCGGCTTCCCGTCGGAGCGCACCCGCGACGCCGGAGCCCATCTCGAGGCTCGTTCCGGCGGCGTTGACGAGCGCGTCGGCGGACTGTGCGGCGATGTCTCCCTGGACGACGTCGAACTCCATACGTGCCGGTACGCACTCGAGGAGGTTGAAACTGAGGCCGACACGACGGTGGTTCGGAGATCGATCGACGCCCGTTAGGCAGTCGTTTGGGTCACCTGTCGATAGTCGATACGGCTGTGGTGAGCGAGGATCGGCGCCCGCCACGGCGGTATCCTGCCCCGCCACCGTTCAGCCGCCCACCACGACAGTATCCAGCCCCGCCACCGTTCAGCCGCCCGCCACGGTGACAGGCGACTCGTCTCCGCCGGATCGCACTCCGCCTCACTCCTCGAGAAAACGCTCGCGTACCGAAAGCGCCGCGTCGGTGCCGTATCGATCGACCAGGGGTTGGAACGTCTCCCCGAGCGCCTGCATGCACTGTCTCGTCGAGTGGTACTCGAGGCGGTCGGCGACGGCCGCCCACGGTCGACCCTGGAGCACCCGCAGGACGAGCAGGCGCTCCTGGCGGCTCTCGAGTGCGACGGGATCGGGGTCCTCGAGCAGGTATCGGACGGCCAGCGCGCGAAACGGACCCGGGTCGACGTCGAACAGCCCGGGGCCGTATGCCGCCCCGGCGACGACTCGCCACTCGTGATCGGAGAGTTCGAGCGGAGAGAGTACACGCTCGTCGACGCTTCGCAGAACTGCGCGGACGGTATCCGGCTCGAGGTCGGCGAGAGCGTCGGTCGCGAGTGGGACGATTCGTCGGGCGAACCACGTCGCGTGTCGATCGTGAAGCGCCCGGCCGGCCTCGCTCGTCGGTCGAAGCATGAGCGCCGAGTGTTCCCCGCTGGCGTCGTTTCGAGTGCTCGAAACGTGGACCGTCCGGTACCCGTTTTCACGCCAAAACGAGACCAATCCCGGGGTCGCGCCGAAGCCGGTGCCGAGCCAGTCGACGGTTTCGTCCCCGTCCGCGAACTCCGCGGCGCTGTCGTGTTCACCCGCGAACTCCACGTTGGGGCCGTCCGCGTCGGTAAACTCCGCCTCGACGAACTCGAGTAGCCGCGAACCGAGACCCCGCCCACGCGCGTCGTGGTGTGTCGCGATCCGGACGATCCTGATTCCGCGAGGGCGCCCCGCCTCCTCGTCTCGAAGCTGGCTCGTGAACACGTCGGGAAGCATGTTCCCGCGTACGCGCCCGCCCCCGTACATCTCCGTCCGCGTCTCCGCCGAAAGCCCGCCTTCGCGTGCGAGCAGGGCGACGCTCGTGACGTGGCCGTCGGAGACCAGCGCCCGAGTCTCGAGGTTCGGCGCGTCGAGCAAGCGCGCGAGATCGTTGGGCTCGGTTCGATAGTGTGCGAGGACGAGCAGGCCAAAGGCCTCCCGGAGGAGCGACTCGTCGGCGAGCAGGTCGTCGGGCTCGAGGCGGCGGTACTCGACGGTTTCCGGCTGTGCGCCCGCGACGAGGGGAGCCACCGGCGGCCGGGCGTCGAGCAACAGCGCTCGAAAACCCCAGACCTCGAGCGGATCGCCCGCGGCGTAGCGGATCGGCTCGACGAGCGTTCGATCGACGACCTCGTGGTCGCTGTCGGCGAGTCGGTCGCGAAAGCGCACCGAGAACCCTCGGCCGGCTCCCTCGTAGCCGTGGATCGTCGTCGCGAACGCGACCCGATCGGCCTCGAGAAAATCCTCGAGGCGGGAAACGGGGAGCGCCGCGGCCTCGTCGACGATCACGACGTCGGCGGAGCCGAGTCCCGAGACGGCATCGGCGGGATCGAGGTATCGAACGCACCCGCCGGAGTTCGTCTCGATCCGCCGCGTGTCGACGACCGTCGCCGCCTCGAGGCGCTCACAGAGTTCGCCGGCGCGGTCGAACACCTCCCGTGCGTTTCGCCGGTCGGGTGCGGTGACGAGGACGTCCGCACCCTCGGCGGCGAACGCCCCCGCCGCCAGCCCGGCGGCGCTCGACTTTCCGCGGCCGCGGTCGGCCTCGAGGACGACCGCTCGCTTCGACTGCTCGCCGCCCGATCCGCCTGCGTCCCCGCGGCCGTCGCTCGCCGGAAGCACCGACTCGAGCGCCGAGACGGCGTCCGCCTGATCGACCGTGTGACACGCCTCGTACGCGTCGGCGGGGAACCGGGCGTCGGGCGGAACCTCGATCCCCTCGCGGGCGTCGCTCCGCGTCGGGGCCGGACGCGTCAACCCGTCGGCCTCGATCCGCCCGCCATCGAGGTCGACGATGGCGATCCCGCGGTGTGCCCGGAGCGTCTCCACGAGTCGCCGCCGAAAGCGGCCGGTGACGTCCGCGAGTTCGAACGGCGGAACGGCCAGCGACTCGTCGAACGCGCCGCGGCGGTCCGGCCAGTCCTCGAGGGACGGCGTAAGCAAAACGAACAGACCGCCGCCGTCGACGGTGCCGAGGATGCTCCCGAGCGCGTTCGGACGGAGGCCACGGTGAGCGTCCAACGCGACCGCGGTTCGCGTCGTCCCGAGGAGTTCGCCTGCCCTCGACTGTGAAACGCGCTCACAGCGCAGTCGATCCTCGGGGCCGACGAGCGTCGTGTCGGTGATCGGAATCGCAAGCGCCTCGAGGACCGACTCGAGGGCGTCGTACCCTCGCTCCCGGTCGCCCGAAAGCACCAGCGATCGCCGCTCGTTCGTTCGCCGCGCTTCCTCGAACAGCGACTCCGCGAGGGCAACGGCGTCCGTGTGCATGTCCTCGAGTTGGTGTCTCGAGAGTAATAGCCACCGGGACACGTCACTCGATTCGCCTCACCACGACGCGCCCCTCGATTCGCCTCACCACGACGCGCCCCTCGATTCGCCACACCGCCACGACGAGATTCTACGTCTCGCGACGGAAGAGAAACATCGTCACGGGTCCGAACACCGCGACGAAGACCGCGGACATGAACAGGACCACGCCGATCTCGCCGGCGGTCGCGCTCCCGTGCATCAGCCCGCGCATCGCCGTCACGAGGTGGCTGAAGGGGTTGACGGCGACGAACGCCTCGAGCCAGCCGGGCATCGTCTCCGGATCGACGAAGACGTTGCTGACGAACGTCAGCGGGAACAGGACCAGCATGCTCGCGCCCATGAGCGACTCGGGGGTTCGCATCACGAAGCCGAGTGCGGTCCAGATCCACGAGAGACTGAAGGCGAACACCAACAGGAGCGCGACCGCCGCGAGTACGCCGATCGCGCCGCCATCCGGCCGGAAGCCGAGTAACAATCCGAGGACGATGACGATCGTCGAGGCGATCGCGTACCGGACGGCGTCGCCCAGCAACGCGCCGACGATCACCGAGGGTTGCCAGACCGGAAGCGTCCGGAACCGGTCGAAGACGCCCTCGTCGATGTCGTCGTTGAGCGTCACGCCGGTGTAGATGGTGATGAACACCACCGTCATGGCGAGAATGCCCGGCAGGAGTTCCTGTAGGTACGCGCTCGTCGACCCCGCCAGCGCGCCGCCGAACAGGTAGGTAAACAATAACAGGAACATGATCGGAAACGCCGTCACGTCGAACAACTGCTCGGGGACGTGCTTGATCTTCAACAGCGCTCGCCAGCCGAAGGTGAGCGACGCCGACAATGCACTGGCTCGCGGCGGCCGCGGCTGGTCCGTAACCACCGATTGCAGGAGGTCGGTGTCGGGCTCGGTGCCGTTCTCGTCGGTACTCATCGGGACACCTCCGCGCCCGTCTCGTCAGCCCCATCGGCTCGAGGCGGCCGCTCGGTCAGCGCGAGGAACACCTCGTCGAGACTCGGCTGGCCGAGTGCGAACTCCGAAACCGCGATCTCGGATCGGGAGAGTTCGACGAACGCGTGTGCGACGCGATCGGTCTCCGAAATCCGAGCCGACAGCGCGGACGGATCGGACTCGAGCGCCACGGGCGTGTCGAGTACCCGCATCAGAGCCCGTCTCGCCTCCTCGCGCCGGTCGGGATCGCGAACGCGAACGTTCAACAACCCAGAACCGGTCGAGGACTTGAGCTCGCCGGGGGTCCCCTCGGCGACGATCCGTCCGTCGTCGATGACGGCGATCCGATCCGCGAGCTGATCGGCCTCTTCTAGGTACTGCGTCGTCAGCAACACCGTCGTCCCGTTCGCGACGAGCGCCCGGATGATCTCCCAGACCTGCGTTCGGTTCCGGGGGTCGAGACCGGTCGTCGGCTCGTCGAGAAACAGCAGATCCGGCGTGACGACGATGCTCGCCGCGATGTCGAGTCGGCGGGCCATTCCGCCCGAGTACGTCTTCACCTGTCGGGACGCCGCCTCGAGCAGTCCGAACCCCTCGAGGAGTTCGTCGGCCCGAGCTTTCGCCTGTGCCCGCGAGTAACCGAGCAACCGCGCTAGCAGGACGAGGTTCTCGCGGCCGGTGAGGTCCTCGTCGACCGACGCGAACTGGCCGGTCATGCTCACCCGGCTCCGGACGGCGTCGGCGTCGTCCGTCACGTCGCGTCCGAACACGCGGGCCGTCCCCGAGTCGGGGGCCAACAGCGTCGCGAGCATCCGAATGATGGTCGTCTTGCCGGCGCCGTTCGGGCCGAGCAGGCCGTAGATCCCGCCCGTGGGGACGGACAGATCGACGCCGTCGACGGCCGTCGTCTCCCCGAAACGCTTGACGAGGCCGGTCGTCTCGATGGCGAGCGGGTCGCCATCGGTCTCCCCGGCGTGTGTGGTATCGGTTCGCCCCTGGTGGGCTCGTATCGGCGCCGGCCCAGCGGGATCCGATCCCCGCGTGGTCGGTTCGACGCTCGAGGCGTCGGCGACCGCGCCGCCGTCGTTTCGCGGTCGACGGTCGCTCATCGGCTCGCCCTCACGGATTCGTCTCGGTGCTCGTCGCGGACGTCTCGACGTACCGTCGTCTCGTCTATGATGGTGTTCGACATGAATCTCCCCTCGAGAATCCGTACGCGTCTCGAGGGTATAGCCCTGCGCCAAGCGTACGGCGAAAGTAGTCGAGCGGTGTCTCGAGAGCCCCGAATTTCGGGAGTACGACGCTCGAGAATTTACTTTCACCGGCGCCGCTCGAGACCGCGCCGTCGAACGAGCGGCGTTCGTTTCGTCGGGCGAACGTGGTCCGCATCGTCGAATGGAATCCACGTTGTCGAACGTGGGCCACGCTGTCGACCGAAGGCCGCGGCGACGACGATCGGTCACTCCCGGGGATGAAAGAGGCGTCGCCGTGCGAGCAGGTACCCACACACCAATAGCGAACAGTAGACGGCGACGAGTGCGGGGATCGTGACGATACCGGCGATGACGGCCCAGACCAGTAGCGCGAGCGCGATGGCGCCCGCGCCGAGCCATCCGATCGGTCGTCGCTGGAAGAACGCGGTCGCGACTGCGAGCAGGAACACCCCAACGGCGACGTACGTCACACCGGCGCGAACCTGCGGTGGAACGCCGCCGTCGACGACCGGGCCGGCGAACTGCGCGAGGACGGCGAGCCAGAACGCACCGCCCGCGACGCCGACGAGAGCGAGCGAGACGACGATAACGTCGAGCGGCGGCGTTCCGTCGTCTGCTCGCGCGAACAGCCGTTCGATCCGGTACTGTTCTAAATATGACAGTAAGGACGACGACGTTCGTCGAGGACATAAAAGTCGGTGGTGACGAGCGCCACCGTGTGTGGGGGTCTCACGGCTCCGATAGTTTGAACACGCTTTTAAGGGGGGCAACGCTACTCGATACTACACCCTACGCGGGGTTGATGATGCTCCTAGCCTCACAGGACTTCCGCCGGCTATCGCGCCGGCACGGGATGCCCAGCGTCCCGGACGGCAGGGGAGCGCGAGCCCACGCGTAGGAGAGGTGAACAACCAATGTCAGTCTACGTAACCACCGACATCCCAGCCGACCTCGCAGACGACGCCCTCGAGGCGCTCGAGGTCGCTCGAGACACCGGACGAGTAAAGAAAGGAACCAACGAAACGACGAAGGCGATCGAGCGCGGCAACGCCGATCTCGTCTACGTCGCCGAGGACGTCTCCCCCGAAGAGATCGTGATGCATCTCCCCGAACTCGCAGACGAGAAGGGGATCGCGGTCGTCTTCATCGAGACTCAGGACGACGTCGGCCACGCCGCCGGCCTCGAGGTCGGCTCGGCCGCTGCGGCGATCGTCGACGCTGGCGAGGCCGACGGCGACGTCGAGGACATCGCCGACAAGGTCGAGGATCTCGACTGAGGTGACCGAAGATGAGTGCTGAAGAGGAAGAAACCGGATCCACGCCCGCCGAGGTCATCGAGATCGTCGGCAAAACTGGAATGCACGGCGAGGCCATGCAGGTCAAGTGCCGCATTCAGGAGGGCGAGAACCAGGGACGAATCATCACCCGAAACTGCCTCGGGCCGGTCCGCGAAGGGGACGTACTCCAGCTTCGCGAGACCGCCCGCGAGGCCGACTCCATCGGAGGTCAGTAACCAATGGTCGAGAAACGCACGTGCGACTATACGGGCGAGGAGATCGAGCCCGGCACGGGCATCATGTACGTCCGCAACGACGGCACCGTGCTCCACTTCGTCGACTCGAAGGCGGAGAAAAACTACAAGCTCGGTCGCGAGCCCCGCGATCTCGAGTGGACCGCCGAAGGCCGCGCCGGCAAGGGCCCCGCCGAAGCCGAGACCCCTGCCGACGAGACGGCCGACCAGGAGGAAGTCGTCGAAGACGACGACGAGGACGCCGAAGACGCCGAGGACGACGATCTCGAGGCCGAAGAGGAAGCTGTCGCCGAGGACGAAGCCGACGACGCCGGTGACGACGCCTCAGAGGAAGAGCCCGAGGACGTCGAAGGCGAAAGCGAAGACGCCGACGACGAGTCCGACGCCGCTGAAGCGGCTGACGACGAGGAGTCCGACACCGACGAGGAGTCCGAGGAGGAGGACAAATGAGCGATCACGAACGCACGTTCGTGATGGTCAAACCCGACGCCTTCGCGCGCGGCCTCGTGGGCGAAGTGATCTCCCGACTCGAGGAACGCGGGCTCAAACTCGTCGCGATCAAGGTCGAGAACATGCCCCGTGAGCGGGCCGAAGAACACTACGGCGAACACGAGGACAAGCCGTTCTACGACGGCCTCGTCGACTTCATCACCTCGGGTCCGGTCGTCCCGATGGTCTGGGAGGGACAGGACGCGACCCGTCAGGTCCGCCAGATGATCGGTGAGACCGATCCGCTCGAGGCCGAGCCCGGAACGATTCGCGGCGACTACGCACTCGACCTCGGTCGGAACGTCGTCCACGCGGCCGACCACGAGGACGAGGGAGCGAACGAACGCGAGATTTCGATCCACTTCGACGACGACGAGCTGATCGACTACGATCAGCACGACGCCGGGTGGCTCTACGAGTAATCCAGTTCGCTGGATCGACTCTCACAGAGACGCTTATAAGTCGTTACCGGTGAAACCACAGGCGGATCGTGGTTTCGCCGGTAAATCGTTTCAAGAGCGATAGTAGCCACTGCAGGTCTTGTACACCCGATCGCCAGACGGATCGGTGACCAGTGTGTGATACGGTTTGCTGTACCGATTTACCGGTGTAACCGCAGGACGGGTCACGGTCGCACCGGAAATGACTGACAGCAGACCGTATGAATCGTTTCAGTTGTTACGATACGATATCAGCCGCTATTCTACTCGCTGTCGAAAACTACAGATATAATACAGGTATCCGTTTCGGTAGACGTAACATCTAATGTGGCGGCTGAAGAACGGGGTGTTGGTGGTTTCGAATGGTAACTTACGGTAGGTGGTCCGTGAATGCGTGAAACAGAGCGGGAGTCGACGCGACTATCGACCGATACGTCACCGTCACTCGATCTCGTTTTCGACCTCCTTTCGAATCGCCGCCGCCGTTACGTACTGTACTTTCTGTACGACCAACCCGACGGTGTCGCAACGCTCGACGACGTCACGGACAACGTCGTCGCCCTCGAGAGTCGAGCGGAAGATCCCGAGTCGATGTCCGAGATCGACGAACAGAAACTGCAAGTTCGAACGGAACTCCAACACGTTCACGTCCCAAAACTCGAGGATTCGGGGATCCTCGAGCACGACCGCCGGAGCGAAACGGTCAGATACTGGACGCAGCCGACGCTCGAGGAGTGGCTCGAGCACGCCTACCACAAGGAGTTCGCCTGAGAGACTGTGAGAGGCCCGGTGTACCGACGTGTCGGTGAACGTAACGACCCGCGACGCGCCTGCGGGTGTGACGGGAAATCGAGTACAGTCGCCCATCGGAACGACCGGTGATCATCGAGACGCGCATTTGCGGCCCGAATCGGTTGAAAGGTTTAACTTCGCGTTCGTAGTGGCTCCGTACGGAGTCGCCCAACCACCACGACGGCAATTATGAGGTGTGGTATCGTTTCACTCCTCAACACTTAACAGGAGAGATAGCAATACAACGAACAGGTGTTTACCAATGACTGACCACGAACTTCCACCACTACCGTACGACTACGATGCGCTCGAACCGTCGATCTCGGAGCAGGTCGTGACCTGGCATCACGACACGCACCACCAGGGCTACGTCAACGGACTCAACTCCGCTGAAGAGACCCTCGAGGAGAACCGCGAATCCGGCGACTTTGGTTCGTCGGCCGGAGCGATGGGCGGTGTCACCCACAACGGCTGTGGACACTATCTCCACACGCTGTTCTGGGAGAACATGGCACCGAACGGCGGCGGCGAACCCGACGGCGAACTCGCGGACCGAATCGAGGAAGATTTCGGCTCCTACGACGCCTGGAAAGGCGAGTTCGAGGCCGCGGCGGGCGCCGCCGGCGGCTGGGCACTGCTCGTCTACGACCCGGTAGCGAAACAGCTGCGTAACCTGGCGGTCGACAAGCACGACCAGGGCGCACTGTGGGGCGCACACCCGATCCTCGCACTGGACGTCTGGGAGCACTCGTACTACCACGACTACGGGCCGGACCGCGGCTCGTTCATCGACGGCTTCTTCGACGTCGTCAACTGGGATTCGGTCGCCGAAGAGTACGGCAAGTGCGTCGACCACTTCGAGTAAGCGACGACTACGTCGATCTCGATTTTTCTTGAACCGTTCGGAAAGCGACTGCCACACCGACGATCCGTGTGCGGCGGCGAACTGAAACAGAACGTCGGTATCGATTCACACGCACTCGATAGCTGGTAACTACTCACATGATTTATTGTTGGGGACGACGAGAGGGCGTGATATGGCTGTCGAGGGCGGCGACACGATTGGGACGGATCGGCCCGGACGAGATCAGGACGGAGCGTCCGGCGACGTCGGCACACGACTGGCCGCGGATCTCTCGTCGACCTGTCGCGGCGACGTTCGGTTCGACGAGTACACGCGCGTGCTGTACGCGACCGACGGGAGCATCTACGGTGCCCAGCCCGCAGGCGTCGTCTTCCCCGTCGACGTCGACGACGTTCGCGCGGCAGTCCGCGTCGCGGCCGACCACGGCGCGCCCGTCCTTCCTCGAGGCGCGGGCTCGTCACTGGCTGGGCAGACGGTCGGCCCGGGCTGTGTCGTTCTCGATCTGTCCCGACACATGAACGACGTCCGCGAGATCGATGCGGACGCAAAGCGGGCCGTCGTCCAGCCGGGGGTGGTCCAGGACGACCTCGACGCCGCCCTCGCGCCGGACGGACTCAAGTTCGCCCCCGATCCCGCCTCGTCGAACCGCGCGACGATCGGCGGCGGAATCGGCAACAACTCGACGGGGGCACACTCGGTCCGGTACGGGATTACGGACGCCTACGTCGACGAGTGCGAGGTCGTCCTGGCCGACGGCTCGGTAATCCGCACCCGCGACGTGGCGATCGACAGCGACGAGTGGGATCGAATCCTCGAGAGAGACGACCGCGAGGCGAAGCTGTACCGGACGGTTCGCGGCCTCGTCGAGGAACACGGAGACGAGATCGAAAAGCGGTATCCGACCCTCGAGCGAAGCGTCAGCGGCTACAACCTCCAGAAGGTAATCCGGACGACCGACGACGGCGAGCGGGTGATCAACCTCTCGAAACTGATCGTCGGCTCGGAGGGCACCCTCGGCGTCGTCACCGAGGCGACGCTGTCGCTCGTGACCCGACCCGAGGAGACCGTCCTCGCGCTCTGTTGGTACGACGACTTACTCGAGGCACTGTCTGCCGTTCCCGCGGCGCTCGACCTCGAGGCCGGTGCGGTCGAACTGATCGACGACGAGGTGTTCCGGCTCGCCTCGGAGTCGGCGGAGTACGCCGAGTACGCACAGGTCGTCCCCGACGGCACCGAGGCGGCGCTGATGCTCGAGTTCGACTCGGAGCTGTTCGACGACTTCGACGAGGCCCTGGCGGGCGCGCGGACGCACCTCGTCGCGGATGGGGACGCCTTCGGGATGCTCGAGGCACGATCCTCGGCGGAGCAGGATCGGCTCTGGAAGCTCAGAAAGGCCGCCATCCCGCTTTTGATGGGGATGGACGGCGATCCGAAACCGTACCCATTCGTCGAAGACGCGTCGGTGCCGCCCGAGGAACTCGCCGCGTACGTCGACGGCTTTCGGGAGATCCTCGCGGACCACGAGACGACCGCCGCCTACTTCGCACACGCGGGCGCCGGGACGCTTCACATTCGGCCGATTTTAAATCTCAAAGACGGCGAAGGCGTCGAGAAGATGCGCTCGATCGCCGAGGACGTCACCGACCTCGCACTCGAGTACGGTGGCTCGTTTTCGGGCGAGCACGGCGACGGCCTCGCGCGAACGGAGTTCAACCCGAAGCTGTACGGTCCCGACCTCTGGGCGGCGTTCAAAGACGTGAAGTCGGCGTTCGATCCGGATTGGCGGCTAAACCCCGGCACGGTCGTCTACCGGGACGAAGCCCCCGCAGACGGGGGGTCGTCACGGGCCCGTGGCGGTGGTCCAACGGACATCCGCGAGCACCTGCGGTACGGCCCCGACTACGCCTCACTCGAGCCGCGGACGAGTCTCGACTTTTCGGACGACGGCGGCTTCTCCCACCTCGTCGAACTCTGTAACGGCTGTGGCACCTGCCGGCAGACCGACGGCGACGTGATGTGTCCAACCTACCGGGCGACGGAAGAAGAGATCGCGACGACTCGCGGGCGAGCGAACCTGCTCCGTGCGGCGATCAGCGGCGAGATCGACCCCGAGGAGCTGTACACCGAACGGTTCCAGAAGGAGGTTCTCGAGCACTGTATCGGCTGTAAGGGCTGTCAGAGCGACTGTCCGACCGGCGTCGACCTCGCGAAGCTCAAAGCCGAGGTGAGCCACCGGTACAACGAGCGAGCGGGAATCGGCGTTCGAAAGCGGCTGTTCGCGAACGTCGACCGGCTCGCCGCCCTCGGCAGTTCGCTCGCGCCGATTGCCAACCGGTCTACGGACCTGCCGGGCGCCAGAGCGACCCTCGAGCGAACCGTCGGAATCGCCGCCGATCGGACGCTCCCGACGTTTCGCCGCGAGAGCCTGGTCTCGTGGTTCGAGGAACGCGGCCCCGCGGTCGACGCCGACGAAGGGGCGGGCGGCGTCGTCCTCTTTCCCGACACGTACACGAACTACTCGAACCCGCAACCGGGGAAAGCGGCCGTCCGCGTCCTCGAGGCGGCGGGGATCCGCGTTCGAATCCCCGATCTCGGACCCACGGGCCGGGCGGCGTACTCCCAGGGAATGCTCGAGGAAGCCCGAGCCCGCGGGACCCTGTTACTCGAGGACGTAGAGCCGTTTCTCGAGCGAGGGTGGGGGGTCGTCTTCGTCGAACCCTCTGACGCCTCGATGGTCGTCGACGAGTACCGGTCGCTCCTGTCGGGGACGGTCGACGAAGAGCGCCTCGAACGGTTCGCGACGAACGCCTACGACGTCTGCGAGTACGTCGATCGCCATCACCTCGACGCCGAACTCTCGTTCGCAGACGGCGGCGACCACGGCACCGCTCGACTCGCCTACCACGGCCACTGCCACCAGAAGGCCCGCGGGACGGACCACCACCCGGTCGGCGTCTTGCGCAGGGCGGGGTACGCCGTCGATCCGATCGACTCGGGCTGTTGTGGGATGGCGGGAAGCTTCGGCTACGAGGCCGACCACTACGACCTCTCGCAAGCGATCGGCTCGTTGCTTCGCGAGCAACTCGAGGAGGTGTCGGAGGCTGGCTTCGACGAACCGGAACCCGATCGCTCCGGGAGAGCGCCGACGACGGCCGGCGATCGGGTCCCCGCCCGAGTCGACGGTGGAACGACCACCGCCGAGGAGCAGACCACCGACGATGGGACGACGATCGTCGCGCCGGGAGTCTCCTGTCGGACCCAGATCGGCGATTTCGAGGGCTACGATCGACCGATACATCCGATCGAGTTGGTCGACAGCGCACTGGATCACTGACCGCTATCCCGATTCCGCCACCCGTTCGTCGTCACTCGAGTTCGGCGTCGCCGGCTCCACACCGGAAAACTCGAATCGCGCACCGCCGTCGTCGCTTTCGGTCACGGAGACGGTCCAGCCGTGTGCGGCCGCGATCTGACGAACGATGCTCAGACCGAGCCCTGTTCCCGCGCCGGTCACCGTATACCCCTCCTCGAGCACCCGGTCTCGATTGTCCGGATCGATGCCGATGCCATCGTCGGCGACGTAGAATCCCGTCTTCGGGCCGGCCTCTTCGAGGCTCCCGACGCAGATCCTGATCGTTCCGTCGCCCGTCCCGTGTTCGACGGCGTTTCGAATCAGGTTCTCGAACAGGCGTACCGTCCGGGATGGGTCCGCACGGATCCTGACGTCCGAGGCGAACGTAATCGACGCCGCATCGGTTTCGACGTTCTCCCACGCTCGTTCGGCGAGGGTCGATACGGACACTGACTGTCGCTTCGTATCGCCGTCGCCATCTCGTGCGAGCGCGAGGACGTCATCGATGATCTCTTGCATCCGTTCGTGGGCACGGTCGACCTCCTCGAGGTGGGAAACGTCGCCGCTGTCTCTCGTGAGACCGACGTAGCCGTCGGCGACGTTCAACGGATTCCGTAGGTCGTGGCTGACGAGGCTGGCGAACTCGTCGAGTCGCTCGTTCTGGCGCGTTAGTTCCCGCTCACGGTGTGTTCGGTCGGTGACGTCCGTCACGATGAGCAGCCAGCCGACGTGACGGTCCCGTCCGTCGTCGATCGGCGTGGCACGAACCGTGTAATACGAATCGGCATCCTCGAGTTCGGCACTCGACTCTTCGGTCGTCGCCGTCAACTCGGTGAACAGGTCGGTGATTGCGGACGAAGGAGAACTGAAGGAGTCGATTCGCCGACCGACGATCGAGGCGTCGTCGTCGACGCCGAGGAGACGACGGCCGGCGGGATTGACGGCGGTGAGTCGATCGTCGCGGTCGACGACGAAGACGCCGTCGGAAATCGTATCGAGGACGCGTCGATGTGCAATCGGTGTGACGTCGATCAGCCGATATCGAACGATCGCGATCGCGTACAGCGCGCCCGCAACGACGAATCCGATCGGCGTAATGTCTGCCTCGAGCCCGCCAAAGACGTAGATCGCGTTCATTGCCAGCGGAACGATCGACGCGCCGAGGAGCGAAGCGGCCTGTCCGCGATACAGCGAACGCGACGAATAGAGGAACTCGAGGATCATCGCGGCGGCAACGAACAACAGCAGATAGGAATAGACGAGGTGGAAGCCGAACGCGATTCCGAACTCGATACCGACGCCCGTCACCGCCGCCGAATCCGGCTCGAGCGTCTCGAAGAAGACGTTCTCGGGGTTCCAAAACGCCAGCGCGACGACCGCGACGGGTTCGACCGAAAGCAACGCGACAGTGCGTCGACTGACGAGACGTTCACGACCCGTATACTCGAGTGCGAACACGACCGTTCCGAGCACGCTCATACCGACGCCGACGTACAGAAATCGGGTCATAAACGCCGAGGTCGCGTACCCGTCGGCGACCGTGGCGACGAACAGCGGACCTGCCCAGAAGACGGCCGCAAACAGGACGACGGCGAGTGGAATCGCGCCGGTCTTCTCTCGGTGACGCCAGACGACGGCCGAAAGCGTCGTCCCCAAAAGGGTTGCCACGAGATAGACGAGCAAAATCACGTCGTGGCTGATCGCCATCGGATAGTATCGGCCACGCCAACTATATAATGCTATGGCCACTCATTCGGTCCACTGTACGTCATTCTCGGTACAACCGCTGTCGGAGTCACGGTTGTACCGGTACATCGGTACACCAAACCGTATCAGTCGTTACTATCGTACCGGTCGTGTCGGCCGCAGATTCGCGAGTGAGAGCGCAACGACCGAACGGGACGACGATAGCCCGCAGGCGGTGTCGATACCGCGAACCGAACGTCTCGGATCGGTGTGGTCTTGAGTCAGGCGACTGTAGTGTCCGCTATGCCAGTCCCGAAATCCGAGTTCGACCAGTTACCGCCCTGTGACTTCTACACGCCGGAAGAACTGTTCGAGGACGATCAGATGTACACCGTCTACGAGATCGCTCGCTTGCTTCAGGGCCTCGAGGCCGACGCCGACATCGACCGCCAGACCGAGGATATCCTGCTCGACTGGGCGATCCCCTGGGTGATGGTCAACGCCAACGACCTCGTCGTCGCCGAGCCGCGAAGCGACGACGAGCCGGGATACTACGGATTGAAACCGGCGGCCACGACGGCCGATGGGGAGGGCAACGACGAAGACGAATAATCGTACTGGTCGTCGGTTCCGACCGCGTCGACGCCGGGAAAACGACGTTCTCCGTCGGCCTGCTCGAGCGAACCGGCGCCGCCGGCTACAAGCCCCGCGCGGGCAACGACTTCTGGTTCGACCACGACGTACTGCCGGCACGCGCTCGCCAGCGGGCGGTTGTACGGCACGGACGCGAGCCGGCTCGCGAGCGCAGACGGGTGCACCCGCGAACCCGAGTCGCTCAACCCCGTCCACCGGCTGTGGCGGCCCAAACCCGGTGGCGGGAACGGATTATTCGGCCGCACAGATCGGGAGTTCCTCGTCGACAGGGTGGGTCGATCCGCCGACGACGACGTGACCATCGTCAGAAACGCGACCGCCGATATCCCGGCGGCCGTCGCCGACGCCCTCGACCTCGAGGAGGCGATTCCGATCGAGACCGTTGAGGAGTTCGACGAACTCGCGAGGCAGTCGTACGTCCCCGAGTTCGACCGGCTGGCGACGGAGATCGAAGCCGCAGATATGACGGTCGTCGAATCCTACGGCGACGTCGCACGGCCCTGCAGGTGCTCGAGCCGGCGTCGATCGCCGCCGTCGCCGCCGTCGAATCTGGACGCACGAGGATCTACCGGGGCGACCGCTACTGTCGCGCCTGTGAGGTCGCCAGTTCGAGTCCGATCGACGGCCGCCTCGAGAAACGCGTTTCCGACGTCCTCGAGTATCTCGACCCGATCGAGCGCGTTCGTCTGCCTGCGCTCGAGAGTGACCGACGAAGCGACCCCGAACGGGTCGCTCGAGCCGACGGCGACGCGTACGACGCGTTGCTCGAGGCGACTCGAGTGACCGTCTCGACCGCCGGCTACCCCTGTTCGTTTCTATTTTTCCCGATCGATAACCGGAACGGATCACAGGCGTTATGACTACTCGGTGGAACAACCGAGTAATGAGACGGCGAACGCTTCTCGGTAGCGTCGGCGGTGGAATCACGCTCGGACTGGCAGGCTGTCTGACGCAGGACGACGAAACCGGCGGAACTGAAACCGACTCCACGACCGGCGATGCAGACGAGTCCACGACGGACGACGGAGCCGACACCGACGACGGGACGACAACCGATGACTCCGACGACGGGCAATCGGGGACGCTCCAGGTCGTTACTTACGAGTCGATGATCGACGGGGAGAACCCCGCGGGCCCGTGGCTGAAAGACGCATTCGAAGAGGCGTATCCGGGCGTCGAACTCGAGTGGATCCAGCTTCCCGACCAGGGGATCAACCACTACGTCAACCGCGCCGACGAGGGCGTCGAGATCGAGCCGGACGTCTACTTCGGCCTCAATATCGACGACCTCGTGACGGTCGACGACAACCTCGAAGACGGCGGCCTCTTCCGGGAACTCGACACCGGAGAGATCGATCGGGCCGACCGGATCCGCGACGGCCTCGATATGGGTGACCCCCACGGTCGCGTTCTTGCCTACGATACGGGGTACATCAGCCTCGTCTACGACGAGAGCGAGGTCGACGAACCCCAGACGTTCGAGGATCTCACTGACTCCGCGTACGAGGACGCCCTGCTCGCCCAGAACGCCCAGACGTCCGACCCCGGACAGGCGTTCTTGTTGTGGACGATCGACGCCTTCGGCGAGGACGGCTATCTCGACTACTGGGCCGACCTCCGGGAAAACGGCGTCCGCGTCCTCGACGACTGGTCGGAGTCGTACTACGGCGCATATATCGAAGAGGAGCGGCCGATGGTCGTCTCCTACTCGACCGACCAGGTGTTCGCCGTCGCGGAGGGCAACGACCTCACCCGCCATCAGGTCGGCTTCCTGAACGACCAGGGGTACGCCAATCCCGAGGGGATGGCGATCTTCGAAGGAGGCGACGCCGACCTCGCGTCCGCCTTCTTCGATTTCGTCCTCTCCGGCGACGCCCAAGCCGAAATCGCCGAACGGAACGTCCAGTTCCCCGCCGTCGAAGAGGAGTACGTCGACTTAGACGAGGAGTTCGACGAGTACGCCTACGTCCCGCCGGAGGCCGTAACGGTCGGCTACGACGACCTCCGGGGCAACGTCGACGAGTGGGTCGACGACTGGGCTCGCGAGTTCGCGACGCACTGAACGGACACCAGCCGTGTCACCCCCAGGACGATCCGACGTCGCCGACCGCACTCGAGGCTTGCTCGGGCAACTTTCTCGCCGACTCGAGCCAGTCCGACGTGGACTTTCACCGCTTTCCCGCCGGCTCGAGCCGATTCGAGGCCGACTCGAACGCCGAGCGCTGTGGCTGACCGCGATCGTCACGGCGGGCGTTCTCGCGGTGATGCTGTACCTTCCCGTGGGAGTCGTCTTCGTCGAGGCCGTCCTCGTCGACGGAACGCCGACGCTCGCACACTTCGTCGACGTCCTCACCGATCCCTTCTACTTCGGGTTCCTCGCGAACGTCATCGCGGATCCCCTCGCGGTCGGAACGCACCTCGGCGCGCTCGTGGGCTGGCTCGCCGGGGTATCGATCTCGTTTTCGCTCGAGTACTCCCTCCCCATCGTCGACGTCCCGATCCCGTGGCTCGTCCTCGAGACGCCGGGTGTCCGGATGGGGCTGTTCGGCTTTACCGCCTACCAGGCGGCGCTCTCGACGGTCGCGAGCGTCGCCCTCGGCCTTCCCGCGGCGTACGTCCTCGCGAACTACGAGTTTCGCGGCCGTCGAACGCTTCGCTCGCTGACGATCTTGCCTTTCGTCCTGCCGGGGATCATGGTGGCCGTCGGCTTCTACGCGATGTTCGGGCGGGCGGGAACGCTCAACTCGATTCTCGGGCTCGCGGGACTCGGGCCGTTCGCGTTCGTCGAGGCGAACCCGCTCGCGATCGTGATCCTGGCTCACGCGTTCTACAACGCGCCGCTGGTCGCCCGGATCACCGTCGCCGCCTGGGAGTCCGTCGACCGCCGGGCCGTCGAGACCGCCCGAAGCCTCGGCGCCAGCGAGCGCCGCGCGTTCCGTGACGTCGTCGTCCCGCAACTCACACCGGCGGTGCTCACCGGCGCGCTACTGACGTTCATCTTCACGTTCATGACGTTCCCGATCGTGCTCGCGCTGGGCGGCCTCCAGCTCGCGACCGTCGAGGTCTGGATCTACGATCGCGTCCAGCGACTGGACTACGCCGAGGCCGCGACGCTCGCGATCCTCGAGACGATCCTCTCGCTCGGGCTCACCTACGCCTACCTGCGATACGAGTCCGCCAAGGCAGGGTTCGCGAGGTCGGGGTCGTCGCCGCCACGGGAGCCGCTGTTCCCCAACCTCCGGACGGCGCTCGCGCCGAAACGACTCGGCGTCCTCGCCTACGGGCTCGTCGCGCTGGTCGTCTTCGTCGGCCCCATGGCGAGTCTCGTCGTCGGGAGCGTCACCGACGGCGGCGGTTTCACCCTCCGGAACTACGCCTTTCTCCTCGAGCGCCAACTCGAGGGGGCCACCTTCCAGACGCGACCGCTTCCGGCGATCAGGAACTCGCTTCTGTTCGGTCTGGCAACGCTCCTGATCGCGGTTCCGATGGGCGTCGTCGTCTCGGTGCTGACGGCGCGGGCCGGCCGCGCTGGGACGGTCGTCGATGCGCTCGCGATGCTCCCCCTTGCGGTCAGCGGCATCGTCTTCGGGATCGGCCTCCTGCAAGGGCTCGTGTTCGGGATTTCGCTCCCCGGCGGATGGCGGTTTCAGGTGACGGGTGCGATCGCGATCGTCGTCGCCCACGCGGTGGCGGCCTACCCGTTCGTGACGCGAAACGTCTCGCCGTTGCTCTCGAGTCTCGATCCCGCACTGGTCGACTCCGCCCGCGCACTCGGCGCCTCGCGCTCCCGCGCGCTGATCGACGTCGAACTGCCGTTGATCGCGAGCGGGGTCGTCGCCGGCGCGGCGTTCGCCTTCGCCATCTCGATCGGCGAGTTCTCTTCGACGGTGATTTTGGCGAGCGGAAGCGAGAGCTACACCATGCCCGTCGCCGTCGAACGCTACCTCGGGCGCAGATCCGGGCCCGCGCTCGCGATGGGGACGCTGTTGCTCCTCGTGACCGCGGCCAGCTTCGTCGTCGTCGACCGCGTCGGCGGGAGGTACGAGCCGTGACCGAACTCCGCCTCGAGGGGGTCTCGAAGCGTTACGGCTCGAACGAGGACGGGGCAACGGCGCTTTCCGAGGTCGACCTGACCGTCCGCGACGGCGAGTTCTTCACGCTGGTCGGTCCCTCCGGCTGTGGCAAGACCACCACGCTCCGGACGATCGCCGGCTTCGAGGAGCCGACCGAGGGAACCGTCTCGTTCGACGACGAGCCGATGACCGACGTTCCGCCAGAACGCCGCGACGTTGGCGTCGTCTTCCAGAGCTACGCGCTCTTTCCGCACATGTCCGTCGCCGATAACGTCGGCTACGGCCTTCGGTTTCGCGAACCGCCAACGGGGACGACCGCCGACGAACGCGTCTCCGCGTTGCTCGAACTGGTCGACCTCGAAGGGATGGGCGAGCGCTCGCCCGACCAGCTCTCGGGCGGCCAGCGCCAGCGCGTCGCGCTCGCTCGAGCGCTCGCACCGGAGCCGGAACTCCTCTTGCTCGACGAGCCGATGAGCGCCCTCGACGCCCGCTTGCGGGAGTCGCTTCGCCTCCAGCTCAAACGAATCCAGTCCGACCTCGAGATCACGACCGTCTACGTCACCCACGATCAGGAAGAAGCACTCGCCATCTCGGATCGGCTGGCCGTGATGCGAGACGGCGAACTCGAGCAGGTGGGCCGACCCCAGGAGATCTACCGCGAACCGGCGACGCGGTTCGTCGCCGAGTTCGTCGGCGACAACAACGTCTTCGCCGGCGTGGTTCGCGACCACGACGGCACGACGTCCGGCGAGGGGCGAACGCGAGTCGGCGTGGGCGACGCGTCGTTCGAACTCGAGGCCGTTTCCGAGAACGCGAGCGACTCCCGAAGCGGTCCCGAAGCCCCGCGACGAGTGACGTTCTGCGTTCGCCCCGATTCACTCTCGCGAAATGCGGACGTCAACCGATTTACCGTCGACGTCGATACCTGCGAGTTTCTCGGCCAGAGCGTCCGCGTCCACGGGCGCTGGAACGGCGTCCCCGTCGTCTTGCGGCTCGAAGAGGTCCCCGACGACACCGTGGTGGTCGGCTTCGACCCTGGCGACGTCCACGTCGTCGAGACCTCGTAGCCCTCGAGCCACGAGACGACGGGGGAGAGACGGTGATCGAACGACGCGTGAGATTCGAGAGAGCGAGCGACGGGAGGGGACAAGAACCGACCGCAGGCTACATCTGTCGGGCCATCTGCCCGGCCAGTTCGACGTGTTCCGCGGGGTCGGTCGTCACGCTCGGCCCGTGGCCGGTGTGCATCTCCGTGAGATCGTCGGCGATCCGCTCGGCCAGTCGGTCGATACTCTCGATCAGCGTCTCGCGATCGCCCTCCTCGAGGTCGGTCCGACCGAAACTACCGTTCTGGAAGACGAGATCGCCCGCGAACAACACGCCCGCCTCGGGCGAGTACAGACAGAGGTGATCGTCCTTGTGACCCGGCGTGTGGAGTGCGACGTACTCGTGGTCGCCGAGTCGAACCGTCTGGCCGTCCTCGATTCCGTGATCGACGCCGGGATGGGAGGGATCGAACCCCCAGACGTCGACGTCGAACGCCTCTGTCACCGCCTCGAGGTTGCCGACGTGGTCGGGGTGGGTGTGTGTGAGGACGACTGCATCCAGGTTCTCGACATCCGACTGGAGACGGTCGACGACGTCGAAGTTCGCGCCGGTGTCGACCAGGACGGTCCGATCGCCGTCGACGAGGAAGGCGTTACTGGTAAACGCCCGAACGCCACCTGCGAGGTTCGTGATCATAGCGTCCGATACGGCGGCGGTCGGTTTGTGCGTATCGACACGTGCCAGGCCCGAACAGTTGCGAGGGTTCCATGCCGCTATTCACAAGGATTTTTAGCTCCGGCACGTAGTGATAGACGAATGAGCCGGTCGGTTTCCGTCGGGTTCGTCGTCTTCGTCGTCGTCGTCTCTCTGGTCGGGGTCCCGGGATCGGCGGCGGCCAGTGGTGTACACGACCACGCCGCCAGCGCGAACCCGACGACAGGGGACGGAGCTGTGGTCACGTCCGTAGCGACGGCGAGTCAGTCCGAAATCGACTCCCGGGATTTCGACACCACGACGTTCGAAATCGTCGTTCACGAGAACGGGAGCGCGACGTGGACGTTCCGCCACGAGCAACGGCTAGACGGCGGCGAGGACACGAGCGAAATGGTTGCGCGCGAGAACTTCCGCGAGTTCGCCGAGGAGTTCGAGTCCGACGGTGAGGACTTCGGGCTGTACGAACGGTTTCAGGACCAGGCCCAGGCGATGACCGAAACGGGCGCCAGCGCGACCGACCGAGAGATGGAAGCGACGAACTTCAACCGGACGGCGGGCATCGACGAACAGCTCAACCCGGTCGGCATCGTGGAGATGTCGTTCCTCTGGGACGGGTTCGCGGCGACCGACAACGGAACCGTCGTCGTCGGCGACGTTTTCCAGGATCTCTACATCACGGACGACCAGTCGATCGTCGTCGTCGCGGACGACGAGCTGACGTTCGAAAGCGCCGAACCCGAACCGGAGTACGTCGGTACCTCACTCGAGAACGCCGATTCGGTCACCTGGAGCGGGGAACAGGAGTTTCTAGACGGTCATCCCCGTGCCGTCCTCGAGCAATCCGGAAGCGAAACCGGAAGCGCCGGCGGCGGCGGTGGCCCCGTCTCCGGAATGGGTGACGACGGCGCCGACGGACCGCCCTGGAATCTCCTGGCGATTGCACTCGTCGTTTCGCTCGCGGCCGTGATCGCCGTCGTCCTGTATCGTCGCCGTTCCACCGACACCACCCCCGAGATGACCGCGCCGGTCGATTCTCGGTCCCCCGACGACCAACCGATCGAGCCGACCGCCGATCCGACCGACTCGTTCCCAGAAGAGGAACTGCTCAGCGACGAGGACCGCGTCGTCAACCTCATCCGGGACAACGGCGGGCGGATGAAACAGGTCAACATCGTCGACGAAACCGGCTGGTCGAAGTCGAAAGTGAGCATGCTCCTCTCGGATATGGAAGACGAGGGTACCATCAGCAAACTTCGCGTCGGCCGCGAGAACATCATCAGCCTCGAGGGATTCGAACCCGAAGCGACGAAATCCCCCTTCGACGAGTGACCAACTACGATCGTGTCAGAACTCCCCACCCCCGGGTCGAAACGGAATCCTTAAACACAAACCCGCATTACGAACGAATGCGTACCAGACGCGCTCCGATGGTGTAGTCCGGCCAATCATATTGCCCTCTCACGGCAATGACCAGGGTTCGAATCCCTGTCGGAGCACTATATTTACGGGAAAATCACTTAAATATCGATTTTGCCCGTACGTTTCACGCCTTTCTATCAGTAGTCCACCGTGAACTGAGTGTCATCGAGAAGCGTCAGCGCGTCACCCGGGGATAATTGATCAGTCCGAACGAAGATCGAAAGGAGCGTTGGAGTCGTGACGAGGCGCGTATTTGCGAGGGAAGCGTGGATAAGTCCGAGTTGGTTGAACTCATCGCAGAGGAATAACGATACATCGGACTCGTTAGCGAGTGTGACAGCGGCATTTTCGCCGTCGTCGAGTGGGAATGTTGAATCGAGATCAACGGCCTCTGTGGTGAGCGTATTGCGGCGGTCGAGAACTACTGTTGCGGCCTGACCGTAATTGTCGTCATACGAAGCGATATCTCGGAGTTCTTCGACAACTTCCGGTGGAACGACTACATCGTAATTGGTGAGGAATATCGAGAGCGGGTCGGGGTGAGACTCACCAACGACACCGAGACTGACGAGTGCTGAGGAGTCTGCAACTGCTAGTGACATCTATAGCTCGGCGGCTTCGTCGACGAAGTCTTCGTTGAGTTGCTGTTTGAGCACCCGGAAATTGGCTGCCTTTTCAGCGCCGACGAGTGATTTGAGTTGGTCGAAGGTAATTTCACCGTCGTAGTACGCGGCTGCGATCTGTTGAACGAGTGCATCGTCGTGTGTGGCTTCCTGAAGGTACTCACGAAGTGCAGTGACGAGAATGTCTGTCCGGTCCTCGCCGAGGACATCTGCGAGCGCATCAGTCCGATCAATAAGCCGGTGAGGCGCACGAAACTGGACTCGTTTTTTATCGCTACTCATCATGTGTATACTGTGAGCGTGGCTACTGAGCCGTTGTCGTGTGTACACTGTGAGCCAAGTAACAACTGAAACGGTGTACACACATTCGAAGCGAAACGGCACAGAACGACAGTTCGACGGCCCTGAGTCGATAAATCGCGAGGTGTGTACAATGACTTTCAGTGGCGATAGTGGGGATTAGAAATAATTGCTCACTGTTGGTATAGAGAGTTGGTCAAGAGCTGTATCAATCGCCGTTGTAAGATCGTCGAGTGACTCAAAGAAGCGGTTGCTGAGAGCGGCTTGGAGTTGTCTCCAGCACTCCTCAACAGGATTTAACTCTGGCGAGTACGCCGGTAACGTGACGAAGGCGAGGTCGTCACGGGCCGCCAGGTCCGTGACGGCAGATGCCTGAAAATACGGCGCTCCATCCAGTACAATGAGCAAATCATCTTCGAACTCTCTACATAATTCAAAAGTGAAATATTTGGCGTGTTCGGCGGTTACGTACTCTTCGAATCGAGCGAAAAAGCGATCACCGTCTTCGGTGATCGCGCCCAAGAGACACGTCCAGTCGCGTTGACCGGATAATTCAAGAGACGGCCGCGTGCCGCGAGGAAACCACGCGGCACGCGGCTCGACTTACACGGATTTCTTGGTTTGATCGATACAGACTACTGTGGCGTCCATCTCCCGCCGCTTTTTTTGAACTCTTCGCGGAACGTTTCTTGCTCGTCAGCATCGGATTCAGCAGCTGTGCGGCGTGGTTTTTGATAGCTCAATCCCGCTTCGTTGAGCAATCGCCGGCAACTCGGGATTGAGTATTCGACATCGTACGTCTCGTCAAGATACTGCTGGACGAGCGCCGGCGTCCATGCCGGCGCGTCGAGCCCAACTTTCTCAGGAGGTTCGTGGACAGTTGCTTCGAACTGTTCTTGCTGTTTTTCGGAGAGCTTTTGATTCCTCCCAGATCGGTGATCATCAGACACAGCCTGTACAAGCGACTCATCAGTATCGAGTCGCTTGAGCCAACTATAGATCGTCCGTCGCTCCACGCCGTACCACTCGGCGAGTTCAGTCTGCTGAACGCCATTTTTGTACGCTATTGCGGCTAAGAGCCGTTGTGTCGGCTTTTTTCGTTTCCGTTGTCGAGAGCATCTTGCAACTCTTCGACTGAGATTTCGTCGAGGTGATCCACTGTCTGTTGTCTGTCTTCACGAGCAAATAATTCTAACGGATACCATAGTTTTTCCGCTTTGGAGTCTTGTTTTGGCGGATGATGGCTATCACTCTATAATCGTAATTAAGATGGTGGGTTGTCTATTATGTCATCTAAACTTGAGGTTCGGTAGCGTTTCTATCTGTTTCGGCTCGGTTTCAGTAGTCGATCACGCATCGACGATATGAAATATAGTAGCCACTGCAAGTCATTGCACACCTGATCGCCAGACGTGTCGGCGGCCAGTGTGTAAATAGTTGCAGTTGTTACTATAGCTCAACCACGCAAGGAGCGCTTGGAACCGTCGTAATCATACGTCAGACCGTGTTAGTAGTACTCATATACTCGTCGAGTCGTTTTGCCATCGCTACAGCAAACCGTTCGTCGTTGATCTCGGTTTCGTACTCGACTAATTCGACGGTATCATCGATCGTTTCGCGAAGGGTTTCGAACAGGGCCGTATCGGCCTCCGGATCGTGAAATACCTCGCCTTCGACGTCGAGCATCGAAACGCCCTCGAGCGGTAGATAGAGCGCAGTCGCCCCCCTCGATCTGGAGAGTTTCTCGCTGATGATACGGCCGAGCTCTTCGGTTTCCGTGGCGGTCGTTCGCATCAACGTGACCGCCGGATTGTGTTCGTGGAACGTACGCCCTTCGAACGTCCCAGGCACCGACTCCCGCGGACCGAAGTTCACCATATCGAGGGCGCCCACCGAGACGACCTGTGGCGTCCCCGTTTCGGCCGCGGCGTCGAGACGGTCCGGTCCCGCACTCAGGACGCCGCCAACGAGTTCATCGGCCCACTCGGTGGTCGTCACGTCTAACACACCGTCGATAATTC
Organism: Natrarchaeobius versutus; assembly: GCF_041205745.1. Taxonomy (NCBI): domain Archaea; kingdom Methanobacteriati; phylum Methanobacteriota; class Halobacteria; order Halobacteriales; family Natrialbaceae; genus Natrarchaeobius; species Natrarchaeobius versutus. The sequence goes on from NZ_JBGFCC010000001.1 coordinate 549,987, forward strand.
CCTGGCGGACGAGATCCTCTAACGCCCGTCCACCGGCACCGGTTGCGTGAAATACGATGGTTTCGTACCCTTGCTCTTCGAGATAGTCACGGGCGGCCTGAACGCACGGGGTCGTAACCCCGAACATCGAGATGGCGACCGTCGGTTCGTCCTCGATGTCGACGGCGGGGTCGTTTCGTACCATCCCGACCATCGCGAGGACGCTGTTCGCGATAACCCGCTGAGTAAGTCGGTTGATCCCCTCGATATCCGCGACGGAATGGACCATCATCACGTCTTTCCCGCCGACGTACGGTTCGACGTCCCCCGATGCCACCGTCGACACCATCACCTTGGGCACGCCGACTGGAAGTGCACGCATCGCCGTCGTCGCGACGGACGTATTCCCCGACCCCCCCAGTCCCAGTACGCCCTCGAGCCGTCCCTCGTCGTGGAGTCGCCGTGCGATCGTCGCGGCGCCGTCCCCCATCGATTCCATCGCTTCGCCGCGGTCGGCCGCTTCGCGAAGGTGCTGGAGGGTCGTGTCGGCGGCTTCGGCAACCTCGGACGCACTCGTATCGGGATCGTGTTCCGGATCGCCCACGACACCGACGTCGACGACGTGTACATCGACGCCGTGGGACTCGAGGATGTCCGTCGCGAACCCGATCTCCTCACCTTTCGTGTCGAGCGTCCCTACGATGACGACGGCCATATCATATCGGAATCTCCTTGAATTCACGCGTCTGGTTCTGGATCGCCTCCTCTGTCGGGAGCCGTTCGATGCTGGACGCACCGAAGAAGCCGACGACTCCCTCCGTGTTCTGGAGGACGTACTTCGCATCGTCGGGCCAGGCGATCGGTCCGCCGTGACAGATCACCATGACGTCCTCGTTGACCGCTTTGGCCGCATCGTGATGTGCCTGGACGCGCTCGGCGGCGTCTTCGAGGTCGAGTGCCGTTTCGGCGCCGATGTCACCGGAGGTCGTCAGACCCATGTGTGAGACGATGACGTCGGCGCCCGCTTCGGTCATTTCGCGGGCTTGCTCTTCGGTAAACACGTAGGGACAGGTCAGCATACCCTGTTCGGCGGCTTCCTGGATCATGTTGATCTCTTTGTCGTAGCCCATACCGGTCTCCTCGATATTTCGGCGGAACCGAGAGTCTTCCTCGAAGAGCCCGACAGTCGGGAAGTTCTGGACGCCCGAGAAGCCACGACGCTTGAGTTCCGTCACGAAGACCTCCATTTCGCGGAACGGGTCGGTTCCGTTGACGCCGGCTAGTACCGGCGTCTCATCGACGACAGGGAGCACTTCCTGTCCCATCTCGAGAACGATTTCGTTGGCGTCCCCATAGGGGAGCAATCCCGCCAGCGATCCTCGTCCGTTCATCCGATAGCGACCGGAGTTGTAAATGATGAGCAGGTCGACCCCGCCGCGCTCGGCGAACTTCGCCGAGATTCCCGTTCCGGCCCCGGCACCGATGACGGGGTTACCGTTTGCGACAACCCCTCGAAGCCGCGAAAGGGATTTCTCTCTATCCACATGCATGATTAGCAAGCAAATAGTATAGACGATACATAATCAAGCTTTGCATCGTAGAAGCGTCGCTTCTCCCGTTCTTCGCACCGCATCGTAACGACGGCAACGACGTACATACTGATCGCGATGAAACACGGAGACGTGACGATCGGTGTTCCACAGGGGTTCGGTACGGAGCTCGGTTGGTTCCGTTGTGTCGTCGGTACAGTTAAGCCACTGTGTGTCACACCCACATTTGTCAATGTCCGAGAAGCACTTCGTCCGTAGCGAGAACGTATCGACACAGCAACTCGACTGGGGGACCATCAAGTGGATGTCGAAGCCTGGGGTGACTGACGCGGAGCGATTCAGTGCTGGTGTCGTGTTCCTCCAGCCCGGAAAGGGCCACGACCTCCACACACACCCCGACAGCGAGGAAGTGCTGTACATAATTAGCGGAGAGGGTGAGCAAACCGTCGCCGGCGATACCCGCGAGGTCGGTCAGGGAGACATGATACACATTCCCGCAGACGTCGAACACGGGACCCAGAACACCGGCTGGGAACCGCTGAAGTTCCTGGCGATCTACTCGCCGCCAGGTCCCGAGGAAGAGGTCGGTGCGTTGCCAGAATGCGAGATCCTCCCGCCCGGCGAGCTTCCGGTTCGAGAGGAGTAGAAAATCACCGACTGTTTTTCGCACAAGCGACACGAGACGGCTGTCGCCCCATCGCTCGGACGGGACCTATCCGACCGCGTATATTCGACCGTCGGTGCCACCGAAGTAGAGAGAGCCGTCGACGAGAGCCGGGCTGGACCCGACGCCCCGCCCGCCGACCTCCAGAAACCATTCTTCTTCTCCCTCCGTGGAGAGTGCGTGGACGCCGACGCCGTCGTCCTCGGACTGTCGGTGAGTGCCGATGTACAGACGATCGTCCGTGACGACCGGACTGCTACCGATTTCCAGGGCGGACGTCTCGAAGCGCCACTCCGTCTCGCCGTTCGTTCGGTCCAATCGGAACACCTCCCCGTAGTTCGTCGTCGGATCGTCGGCCGGGTTGTAGGGCGTGTGTCCGACGTATACGGCTTCCTCGTCGACGGCGACCGAGCCGGAGACGTAGTCGCCGTGCGTATTGGCCGTCCACTCGGTCTCACCGTCGGTCGCGTCGACGGCGTGTATCTCGCCGGTCCAGTCCCCGAAATACACCGTCCCGAAAGCCACCGCCGGGCTCGACCAGATCATGCTGTGTGTTTCGTAGGTCCACACCACGTCTCCCGACCCCACCTCGAGTGCATAGAGGACGCCGTCCGATCCCCCGATATAGACGGTGTCGCCGCGGATCGCCGGAGCACCCACGACCTCGTCGCCGACGTCGTACCGCCAGTTCGTCTCCCCCGTCGCCGCGTCCAGGGAGTACACCCACCCGTCTTCGGAGACCTCGGCCTCTTCGGCGTACCAGGAACACGCGAGATTGTGACAGCCGACGCCGACGACGACCGCGTCTTCGTGAAGCGTCGGACTCCCACGGACCAAGCCCGCGAACTCGCGCTCCCAGCGTCGATCACCCGTCTCCGCCTCGATGGCGTACAGGTGTTTGTCGTACGATCCGACGTACACGGTCTCGTCACCGTACGCAGGGGTTCCTTCAACCCGGTGCTCCGTCGGGAAGGTCCACCGAGTGTCCCCCGTCTCGGCGTCGACTGCGTACACCGAGTGGTCCGCACTGCCAATATACACGGTCCCGTCTACAACCGCCGGGCTTCCCCAGACGGGACCGTCGGTTTCGACGGTCCACTCGATCGACGGATTGGAACCGATCGGCGAAACGCCCTTAGCGAAGCCGGTGTTGAAGCGATCGCCACGAAACGACGGCCACGCGCCAACCGGTTCGTCGACGGGATGTTCCCCCGGCTCACTCGCGGCCGGGTCCAAACAGCCGCCGCCAAGGGTGACCGTCGACGCGGCAACAATCCCGAGAAATCGCCGTCGGTTCGTCTTCGTCATACCCGTCTATCGTTTGCGTCCTGGCAAATAACTGTTGTCCCGAGAGATCGATCGCACATCGTGATCGGATGGACACCGGAAACCACCAGAATGAGAGAGCCGTCGGCTCTCGATCGATCAGACGACGAGGTATTCGTCGAGATCCTCGTCCTCGAGGCTGGATACCGTTCCCTCGTGGACGATTTCACCCTGATCCAGCACGTAGCCGCGGTCCGCAAGCGTCAGTGCTTCGCGGACGTTCTGTTCGATGAGCAGGACCGTCATTCCCTGGTCGGCGATAGCTTCGATCGATTCCGAAACCCCCTGGACGATCTGTGGGGCCAGCCCCTCCGTCGGTTCGTCGAGAAGGAGCAACTCGATATTCGGCAGCCGAAGCGTCCGAGCGATCGACAACATCTGTTGTTCGCCGCCCGACAACGTCCCCGACTCCTGATCCCGGCGTTCTTCCAGTACGGGGAAGAGTTCGTACAGTTCCTCAAGGCTCATCGTCCCCGCACTACCTGCAGTACCGCGTATTCTGCGTCGGATCGTGTTCCACGGACTCCGGGTGATCGCCGACAGCCGAAGGTTCTCTTCGACTGTCAGTTCGGAGAACAGGCGACGTTCTTCGGGAACGACGCCGACCCCGGCCATCGAGATATCGTCGGCCGGCCAATCGGTGATCTCGGTGTCGTCGAACCGGATCGATCCCGACCGGACCTCCGGTGGCTCGGTCCCCGCGATGCTCCGGACCGTCGTCGTCTTGCCAGCACCATTTCGGCCGAGCAACGTGACGATTTCTCCCTCTTCGATCTCGAGGGAGACTCCTCTGAGGATGTGGCTGGCCCCGTAATAGGAGTGTACGTCGTCGATCTCGAGGAGGGTCACGCGTTTTCACCCCCGAGGTAGGCCTCACGAACCCGCGGATCGTCCCTGATCTCCGCGGGAGTTCCGTCGGCGATCAGCCGTCCCTGGTGGAGCGTAAAGATCCGGTCGGAGACGTCGAAGACGATGTCCATGTCGTGTTCGACGAGGAAGATCGTCGTCCCCCACTCGGCGAGGAGGTCGTGAATCAACTCGACGGCCATCTCCGTTTCGCTCGGCGACATCCCCGCTGTCGGTTCGTCCATGAACATCAGGTCCGGATCCGTCGCCAGCCCGATAGCGATTTCGAGACGTCGTTTGTCCCCGTACGGGAGCGACTCCGCAGCTAACTCGGCCTCTTCCTCGAGTCCGATGGTCGCGAGGATATCGTCGGTACGGTTGTGAACGTCGTCGTAGGAATCACGGCGACGGAAGAAGTTGAGGCTGAACGATCCGTGTTCCGTTGCGAACGCGGCGACCGTGACGTTTTCTCGGACCGTCAGCTCCGGAAAGATCGATGCGGTCTGGAACGACCGGCCGACGCCGAGATGTGCGATCTCGAACGGATCCATCCCCACGAGGTCGGTCTCGTCGTAGTAGATCTCGCCTCGAGTCGGCGACAACCGGCCCGTAATCACGTTGATCAACGTCGACTTGCCCGCACCGTTCGGTCCGATGAGCGAGACGAGTTCGCCGCTCTCGACGTCAATAGTTACGTCGTCGAGCGCTCTGATGCCACCAAATTCTTTCGTCAGGTCGTGTGTTTCGAGTAGCGCCATTATCGATCACCTCCGATCGTTCGGAGTTTCGAGCCGATTTGCTGGAGCATTCCCCACAGTCCGTCGGGATACTTCCAGACGACTGCGGTGAACGCGATCGCGAGCAGTAGGAGCCAGTACCGGCCGACGTAGGCGAACCCGTCGACGACGCCCTCGAAGTAGAAGAAGACGATCGCGCCGAGGACCGGTCCGACCAGCGTGCCGAGGCCGCCCAGTACGGTCATCACGACGACGTCTCCGCTCGTCTCCCAGAAGAGCCTGTTGACGCCGGTGAATCCGGTCTCCACCGTATAGAGTGCACCTGCAATCCCGGCGATAGTGCCGGAGAGGAGATATGCAGCGAACTTGTACCGCCAGACGTCGAGTCCGACGAACGACGCACGCGTCTCGTTTTCTCGAACGGCCTTGAAGATCAGGCCGTACGGCGATTTTCGGATCCGAGTGATGAACACCACGACACCGATGAAGAACGCGCCGATAAACAGGTACATCTGATCGACCCACAGCGTCCCGAGGACGCCAGGAAGCAGCTGGCGAAGCGAGACCACGCCGAGAACCGCATCCGGCGACGCCGAGAGCCCGTTGATCCCGTTGGTCCACGGCTCGAGGGGCTCTCTCACCAGATAATACAGCATCTGTGCGATCGCCAGCGTCACGATCGCGAAGTAGACCGTGTGCAATCGGAGCAAAATGAACGCCGAGACGAACGCCAGGATCATCGCAAAGAGCGTACCCACGATGATCATGAAGAGCGGATCGCTGTGGATGTACACGGCAAAGAGCGCGGCGGCGTACGCCGCGCCCCCCCAGAACATGGCGTGGCCAAACGACAGGAGTCCCGTCTGGCCTAACAACAGATTGAACGCCAGGGCGAAGATCGCCCAGACGAGCATCGTCCGAGCGAGGCCGTGATACCCCTGGAGAAGCGGCGCGGCCCTGAAGAAATACGAGAACAGCGCGACGAACGTGGTCGCGGCGGCAAACACGAACCACTCCGTGTGCTTGATTCGATCCCAGGTCTCCCAACTGACCAGCGATGACTCCCCGTCGACGACCTCCCGTAGCGTATCCGTACTCATTGTCCAACCTCCGCCGTGGGGTAGATTCCGCTCGGACGGATCGTCAGGACGACGATCGCCAGCGCGTAGATACTCGCCCGCGCCATATCGGGCTGGATCTGCGTCACCGCCGCGAAGACGAACCCCGCGAGGAACGCGGCGACGACGGTCCCTTTGATGCTCCCGACGCCGCCCATGATGACGATGACCAACGCGGGAATGATGATCTCGATTCCGATCTGTGGTGTCACGTTAAACAGCGATCCGCCGAGGACGCCGGCTAACCCCGCGTATCCCGCTCCGATGGCGAAGATCAACAGAAACGGGCGACCGATCCTGATCCCGAGCATCTCGGTCATCTCCGCGTCCTCGGTACCGGCACGAACCGCGAGCCCGTAATCGGTGTACCTGTAGAACGCGAAGATGAGTAACAGAAACAGGAGAGTCAAGACGACGACGAAGACCCGGATGGTCGAGGCCGTAGCCATCCCAGGTGGTGTGCCGACGAGCGGAAGCGATATTACTCCCGTCGCCCAGTCTGGGCGAGAATAGATGTGTCCCGTCCGACCGAAGAGGATGGCAAACACTTCCTGAAAGATGATCAGGATGCCGAACGTGACGAGAAGCTGGTCCAGCATGTCCCGCTCGTAGAACGGTTTCGCCATCAGTCGTTCCATGGCGACACCGATGACGAACACGATCAGCGGCGTCAGGATCAGCGCTGCTCCGAATCCGAGTCCCAGGCCGATCGACGAGTCGATGGCACCGCCGTACGAACGGTCGTATCCGATGAGAAGACCGATGTAGGCCCCGGCGAGATACAGCACGCCGTGTGCCATATTCACGTACTTGAGGGAGCCGAAGACGATCGAGAGGCCGATCGCGACGAGGAGGTAGATCGACGCGACGCTCAGCGCGACGAACAAGAATCCGATTGCATCCGATAGCAGGCTCATCGATCCATCCACCCGGTAGAATACGCTATTGTCCAGTGCATGCGTCGGTTACCGGTACTGTGTTTGTTACTGGTTTCCCCATTATTATCTCTCCAGACAATATCCAACTGTCCACGACAGGAACGGAAACCGCTCGAAAACGGGTGCCACGGCTACGCGCAGAGCGGACCGCCCTCCGGGACAGACTGCCGAACTCGTTCATTTTCGAGTGCTATTCATCGCCGTACTCGTTGTTATCCATGGTACACTCGTTGGCGGGATACTCCTCGCAGTCGTAGATGAGCGGATCGGTCGTCTCGATGACTTCGGTCCGGATACCGAGTTCGTCCGCCCTGTCATCGTCGACACCTTCGACGAGATACCACGGCCGCTCCACCTGGTGATCACATTCCCGGAACTGCGACTCGCCCCACGCCTGATTCCACGAGAACTCCTCGAGCGTCCGGACGACAGTCGGGGGGTGGAACGTCTCGGCTTCCTCGACGGCCGCCGCATAGACGAGTACGGATTCGTAGGTGTGCAACGAACTTTGATTCGGCGTTTCGTCGTACTCGTCCTGATACGCCTCGACGAAGATTTCGCTCGCTTCGTTATCCGCATTGGGGTTCCAGGGTTCCATGCCGTAGACCCCTTCCGCGTCGGCTCCGAGCGGATCGAGCGTAAAGGCGCTGACGTGTGGGATAATCACGTCGACGTCGTCCGTGAGCCCCGCATCCCGCATCTGTGCGAGGCCGCTCGCAGCGAGATCCCCGAAGCTGGAGAAGTAGAGGGTGTCTGCGTCAGACTCTTCGAGATCTGAAATCTGCGAACTGTGATCCGTCTCGTCCTCGGCGATCGCGGATTCGCCGCCGTCCTCCCACGGCCCCTCTTCTACGAGGTACTTCGTGGCGGAATCGCGGTTCGATTGACCGTACGAGTAGTCCATGTAGATGTGGAACAGGGATCGATCTTCGCCGAGGACGCTCGGTAATAAATCTCCGGCGGCCATCCCGATAATCTCTGCATGGAACGTCGGATGGAAGTAGTATCGCGAGCAGTTCTCGCCACTGATCGCCGAGGACGTCGAGTTCCCACCCATGAACGGGACTCGTTCTCGCTGTGCGATCTCCTGCATCCGCATCGTCACCGTACTATTCATGCCGCCGGTCCAGAACTGGATGTCGTCGCGGTCGATCATCCGCTCGATGTTGTCTGCCGCGGTGTCAGGATCTCCGGCGGTGTCGGCGGTGACGGATTCCACGCTGTAATCGAGAACGCCGTCACCGCTCAACTGATCGAAGTTGTCGACCAGCCCGCCGCCTTCGTTTAGATGCTGGATGGCGAGATCGTAGCCGAGTCGCTGATCCTGACCGTCCGGTCCTAACGCGCCGGACTCCGGGCCGTTGAATCCGAACACGACCTCGTCGCCGTCGGGCGGGAAATTCCCGATAGCCTCTTCCTGGTCTTCACCACCCAGACAGCCTGCGATACCTGCGACTGCACCCGCTGCACCGACGTGTTTCAGTACCTCACGTCGTCGAACGTTGTTGCCACTCGAGACTTTCCCCTGACTGCGGACTCCGTCTGGGTCCATGCTAGCTAACAGCACCCAATCATATAAAAAACTATGGGGAATGACAGGAGATGGTCTCGCTCTCACGATAGTAGCCACAGAACGTCAGTGTGTACCCGATCACAGAGTGCGGTTCGGAGCGAGCGCGGTTCGGAGCGAACGAAGTCGTTCGAACGACCAGCGGTCGTTCGTGATGACGAACATCTTCGATTTTCGAACCATGAGCGAGAACCGCGCAACGGCGAACGGGGAACCCAGTGACCCGTGAGCGAAAACCGCGACGTACAATCGGTGTGTGAGCTGTTTCAGTTGTTACGATAGAGTCGTGGTCTGTACAGCGCGTGACGGGATTCTCCTCCAACAGATGTCATCGATAACGTTCGACGAGAGTATTAGGAAGAAACTGATTGGTAGCGATCGGGTTCGTTGGCCCCAATAAGCGGTAACTTCGCCGTCTCGAGGTAATATTCAGCTGACTGCCCACTGGAATTCGCATTATGTGAATGCCCTTTACTTCGATATTCATTTCTCGCTCGTGTGGGTGTTTTGTACGGCTTTAGATCGCTCATCGTGTGCCACACCGGAAGCAACATTCGCAAAATGTGAATGAGGATATCGTTATAGGTGAGCTCCGTCTGGTTACAGCTGAGACATTGAACCGATCGTTGGCGGCTCTCTCCTGTAGATTACCCAGGGATCGCGATCGACTGGCGCGATCAGCGACTCACCCGCAGATTGAACACATCGTACTCGCCGATTCGGTATTTCAGGTCCGTTCAACGAGGTGACGCACGCAATAAATTACACCCATACGCATGTAATTCGGGAGTCGGAGGTGAGATATTGGATACGAACGTACCGCCGGTGGATCACTGAGTTTTCTCGTTCGTACGAGAGTCGCGACAGGAAACATTCACATAATGAGAACGTGGTCTGATTCGTTCGACTATCTCCTGATCTACTCACCGACGATGCATTCGAATATATGATGTTTTGGCAGCATGAACTGTTGTTAAGTGGATCACACTCCAAATAGAAAATACTAATCGAAGAATTGATATGACTGACAACACTTAATCAGATAAGCCCGCTCGCGATTAGGCACGGAAAGCCAATATACAGCCAGCCGCTCCTAGGAACCCGAATCACATTGTACGCTGGGAAACCGTGGTTCCGATTGACGGTCAGCAGTACTGGCTGTACGAAGGGTTCGTCAAAATCTAATAAATCACCATACACAGCTGTTGCCGACGAATCTGGCCACATTAGCTGAATACGCCCTCCGAAAACTGACTGAAACATACGATGGTGGAGACGCTGTGGTTGTCGTTCGTAGGGCACAGTATCTCCCGACAGCACTCCACCGATGCGAGATCTGCTTTGCTACCAGAACAGGAGAATACAATATATTTGATTATATAAGTATTATGCTATAATGTAGAATATACTGCTTAATTACTATTTTCAAACGAGGGAGATCAACCACAAAATTGTGATATCGAGCTTTCACTGTCTGAGACGATACGACAAACGACACGCGGTTCCTCGGTAGTGGGTGAGACTACAACTGGTAGTGTTCGGGATTATTCAAGGAACGAGGGGTTCGGTTTCAACGTGTTCTGTACTCGAGGATGTACGACTTACTCGTCGTATCGCCAGTTCGACTTGGATTTTGTAGGGCGAGGGGTAACACCGCGGCTGTTGATAACGCTCAGTATACGGTTCCATCATACTGGACGATCTCTTTCATATACTGTTCGAGTTCTCGAGATACCAGACGTTGAACGGGCTCGGTTGACTGTACGCCGTTGTCGATCCTGGCTCGTACGAACTACTCCACACGAGGATTGAGACGACTGAAAACGAGATCGTAGCCGGTGAATTCTTCACGGAGTTACGCGAGAAACACGGCGTTGTCGACGTCGTGGTTTTCGTCAATAGCGATGGCACTGAACGATGCCTACGACGACACGGTCTCGGTTTCGTATACGAACGAGAGAGGCATCAGAACAGTGCCAAACGTATTTTCTGTGAGATAACACATCGAACCTCACTATTCTCGAACTGGTTTAGCAGTACATACGCAGAAACCGCCGATCAGTGGCGCAGATCTTTCGCGTTCGTGTAAAACCAGCGTATCTGTACACGATGGTGAAACGGGACCAAGAATATAAGTGGAGGTGGGATAAGAATTGTCTATGAATAAAAATTATGTACATGACCAATCTGAATATCAGTATCCCGATGGAAACCGCTACCAACAATTACTGGCCAGTGTCGAGCGGCTCACTGGCACCGGTGTCTGGTCGTACGACGGTATCACTGAAGAATTCTGGTGGAGCGATCAAGCCAAACGATTGCTCCAGATAGACTCTGATAGCCAACCCGAATTCCAGGACGTTATCAGATCGTTTCCAGAAGACGATCGGTCGACAGCGGTAGGCGCGTTTACCGATGCGCTTGCGGAGCCGGAACCGTTCGAGGTTCACGGCTGGATTACGACTGAGGGGCGAAACGAACGGTATTTGCGAATCCGTGCTGAACCCCAACAGCTAGCGGAGACTGCAGTCAAACTGTTCGGGACGGTAGAGAACGTCACTGATGTGAAACGTCAAGAGCAACGTATCGAAGTACTGCGACGAACCAGCCAGCAACTCCGCGAAGCAAACTCGTGTCAGGCTGTGGCTGAAATTATGGCCGAAACGTCGAAGAACATTCTTGGATACGTCAACACGACTGTTCGGTTGGTCGACAGCTCCGAAGAAGTCTTACGCACCATCGTTACGACCGAAGAATGTGTAGAACGGGCGGGTGAACGGCCCGATTATTCTATCTACGAAGCGACCCCAGCGGCGCGAACGTATCGAACCGGAGAACCGGAACTCCACACCGATCATCGGACAACTGAGGATGAGCGCGATCGTGGCGAGTTGATGTCCGGACTATACGTTCCGATCGGTGATCACGGTGTCCTCAGTGCCGGTGACGTTATGATCGACGCATTCGATAACCGAGATATCGAAGCTGCCAGCCTGCTCGGCCAACTCGGGGCAAAAGCGATTACCCGAATCGACTGGACGAAACGATCTCGAGCGATCTGAGCGACCCACAGTCGCTCTGGGTTTCTGTAGTGGGCCCATCAAATTCGTCTCGCCCTCGTGGCATCGATCCGACTCAGCACTGTTGGGTTTGCCCCGGCAAGACGGGTTAGCACGGCCCGGTTTTGTGAGATCACAAACAGCTTTGATGATGGAGACGCTACCTGATTGGTATGCTCGACGGCAACGGGAGGACACTGAAGACGACGCAAACCTCCTTACAAATTCTCGAACTCATTTTAGAACACGAGGGATTATCACTTGCTGAGTTTGATCAGATGATCGATAAGCCCAAGAGTTCGTTACACAGTCATCTGAATACGCTCGTCGACTGTCGATATCTGGTCAAAGAGGAGGGTGTCTACAAACCCAGTTTTCGACTCGCACTACTAGGAGATCGAGCCCGGCAGCGAAACCGCCTCAAATCAGTTGCCGTCGAAAAGATCGACGAACTTACCGCGGCAACTGGTGAAGAAGCTAACTTCACCGTGTTAGAGTACGGTCGCCTCCTCATGATTTACGGATCGTCGGGTGTGACTCCCAATGCGGACGATGACGCTCTGTTTCGACGAGAGTACCACCTTCACAATACGGCTGCAGGGAAGGCACTACTGGCAGAACTGGATCGGGACCACGTCGAGTCGATTCTAGACGAGTGGGGAATGCCTCGCGAAACTGAATCGACGATTACCGATAGAGAACGCCTGTATTCGTCGCTCGAGACCATCTCCGATCGTGGATACGCAATCGTCAACGAAGAATTCGCTCCCGGATTGGTCGCAGTCGGCGCAGTGGTCCACAACGACGAAGAGGATGTCGTCGGTGGTCTAAGTATTGGTGGTCCCAAGTATCGTATCGACATGTCCCGCCTTCACGACGAACTTGCTGATCAACTACTTGCGACGGTTGCCGAATTAGAGCGAGAATCACCGATCTTGGTTTGAAGGCGAGAGAACTGTTGGTTTCGACGTCCGTCGAATTCACTCACATCTGTGGCTTCACCGGGAAACCTGTACAGCAAGCCAGTCAGGGCTCGAGATCGACGGTCAGGTCGGTCGCGATCCAGCCATCGGTGTTGTCTCGTTCGGTGAAGACGTGCTTTCCGGGTCGAGTCTCGTGGCTGCTTACGATCGCCGTGGGCTCCTCCGGTTCGTCCTCGTCGTCCAGATCCTGCCTGCGGGCGGGTACGTCCATTACGAGAGCTTAGGCGACCCTAAATCTAAAAAGGTTTTGGTGAGCCTAAGTCTCTGGCAACTGGAACGTCTCTTTCCTCCGTGACGACTGGCAAAGACGTATCCTCCTCGTACGGACGGTGACACGTACCAAAGCGGTCGCTCGTACGAGCAACCAGACGCCGGTTCCGACGCGCCCAGACGGATACGGTGTACCAATCGTTGCAACAAGCCGTCTCAGAAAACGGCGAACGGCACCAGAAGCGCCAACGGAACGCCGACCGCGGCCGCTGCGGTCCCCCAGGGTACGTCGGCGTCTCTCGAGAGTCCGCCAGCGAGTATGTACCACTGCCAGAGGAGGACCAAAAGCGAGACGGTCACGAGGATGGGCTCCAGCGAGGCCATCGCTCCCTCGATGACGCCGACTTCGGCTTCGGGGTCGGTGATCGTCACGTCCTGGAGGACAAACCAGAACCCGACGATCACGGCGGCGAGTCGGGCGAACTCCGGTACCGCCGCCCAGCCCGCGAGTGCGAACGAGCCGGGAACCGAGGGGTCGCCGCCGGCGATGCGACCGGCGCTGAACAGGACGATCCCACCCAGCATCCACATGATAAACGGCGAAATAAACGCGAGCGGGATGTACTCGTGAAACGCCTCCTGGGCCAACGCGCCCGCATCGCGTTCGATCGTCGCTGGTTCGTCACAGTTCTCGCCGAGGAGCGAATCGGAGTCGTCTTCGTGCTGATCACAGACCCACTCCGGTGGCCGGTCCGGGTTGTCCATCGTTACTGTCGCGTCGATCGATCCAGCGAATATCGAGCCGAGAAGTGAGATACTGATCACGAGAGCAATCGCGAGCATGAGGACGATTCCCGCCGCGATCAGGAGTGTTTCAGCCGGCGATCGTTCCGCGAAAAACGTCTCGGGTGAGAGCAAAAACGTCCGCACGGAATGGAGAATGGAGGGCATCGTGACGAATCGTTTAGACATTGAAAGTAAATGTCTTTTCAAACGTCTTCGCGAGAGTGGATCCCGAAGATGCCCTCGAGCGTCTCAACGAGTCTCCCCGACGGCCGAACTCGCCTCCGTGATCGCTCGCGGACCGTCGATACAGCGTCTGTAGTAGCCACTGAACGGCATTTCACACCTGATCGCCAGAGAGATCGGCGATCAGTGCGTACATCGTTTCAGTTGTTACTATACGAAACGAGACGACGAACGATCGACTCCGGCATCGCCGCCAGGAACCAGGCGACCAGCCGCCAGCGTCGCGTGACGTAGACGTGGTCGCGTCGCTTGCGGATCGCTCGAGCGATCTGTGCGGCCGCGGTCTCGGGCGAAGCCATCCAGAACAGCTCCTCTCCCATCGCCATCTCGGTGTCGACGAAACCGGGCTCGACTGTCGTAACCGTCACGTCGGTTTCGCGTGTGACTTGCCGACTCCGAAGACCCTCGAGGTAGGTCGAGACGTAGGATTTCGAGGCGTTGTACGCGGGTGCGCCCGGGTTTCCGAACGTCGCACCGACGGAGGAGATGCCGACGAGGTGGCCGCCGCCCCGGGACTCGAAGTACTCCATCGCCGCCGTCGCGATCGCGGTAAACCCCCGGACGTTGACGTCGATCGTCTCCCGCTCGGGCACCCACTCGAGGTCCCTATTGAGGTGGCCGACGGCGGCGCTGAGAACGACGAGGTCGACCGACCCCATTGCCGCGGTGAGTTCGTCGAACGCCTCGCGGGCGTCCTCGGCGTCCGTCACGTCCATCGTCGCGACGTACGCCTTGGTCGGTAGCTCGGATCCGATCCGCGTCATGCGGTCCCGGCGCCGGGCAGCTAACCCGACCTCGTAGCCGTCGCCCGCGAGTTCTCGAGCCAACGCCTCGCCGATTCCCGACGACGCGCCGACGATGATCGCTCGCTGCATACGACGTCGTTTTCCAACGGAACGGAAAACGATGCTGATCGGAGGCGGGAACTCGACGATGGATACCGGCGAGCGACCTAAACCGGTACGTCCGTCGCATCGCCCGGAACTGGTTGGATTTCCGATGCATATATGGATGTTCTCGAGAGAGCGATGAGTATGTCCCCGCAGTCCTCCTCCAGACTCGCCGCCGATTTCCACTGGCGACTCGTACTCACTTGTCTGGCCGTCGTGGCTGTACTGGTCGCCGCCAGCGCCGTCGGTTTCGCCGGCACGCCGTCGCTGTCGGCGACGGAGTTCGATCCCGAAACCGACCACGAGGAACTCACGAGTGCCTCGAGCATTCACGATGCGGACCGCGCTAGTTCCCCGAGCGGTGACGTCCGCGACGCGTTCTCGGCCGCGGCCGAAGACGGCCGCTACGAGGGAACGATCGAGAATGCGTCCGACCAGCACACGTTCCTCAACAACGAGCGATACGATTTCGTCCGCTTCGAGGGGACGTTCTACGGGTTCGACGCCGACATCGACGGAGAACACGTCGTCATCGAAGCCGACGAACGCGACCCGCAATCCATCGCCGACGAACTCGCGGTCGACCTCGAGGACGCTCCCGACCCCGTACGGGAGACGATAGAGACCGGCGAACCGGTCGAGTACACCGGCGAGAGATCGGAATCGGATATCGTCGTCGACGACGGTACCTACTACGTCGTGACCCTCGGCCCGCCGCTGCACGGCTCGAGCGCGCTAGGATCGGTGGTTCTCGTGGGTGTGACGTTGCTGGCGGGCGGAGTACTGATCGTCGGAATCGCCGTCCTCGTGGTCGGAGGAGTGTGGCTCCACCGGCGGCGAGGATCCTGACCGGGACCGCACCCGAACCGACCGATCACCGCGGCGTCGCTCGGGAAGAACAACAGGCCTTTGACCGGATACGCCGTCCGGTCGGGTATGGTCGAGGCCGTCGCCGTTCTCGCGGTCGCGTTGCTCGTCGCCGGCATCGTCGGAACGCTGGTCCCGCTGGTCCCCGGCGGCTTGCTCTCGCTGTCGGGACTCTCCCTCTACTGGTGGCACTCCGGATTCACCGAGCCAGGACCGATCGCGCTCGCCGTCCTCACGACTCTTGGTGTCCTGACGCTTCTCGCCGAGTTTTTCGGCGGCTCTGCCGCCGCGAAAGCCGGTGGCGCCTCCTGGCGTACGACGGGTGCGGCCGCGGTCGTCGGAATCGTCCTCATGATCGTCACCGGCCCGCTCGGGTTGCTGGCCGGCCTCTTCGGGACCGTCTTCGTCCTCGAGTACGTCAGAAACGGCGAACTCGAGCGAAGCGCCCGATCGGCGCTCTACGCGACGGTCGGTATCCTCGCGTCGACTGCGGTACAGTTCCTGCTGGCCCTGTCGATCCTGCTCGGGTTCGTCCTCGCGGTCTTCGTACTGTAGAATGGTTCGACGGCGCTGTCGACATTCTCTTCGAGGGCACCGACCGGTCCGGAGGGGAAACACTGAGTTCGTCGCTTGCGTTCGTACGGGTATGGAGTGTCCCGAAGACGGCTGCGACCGGCCTGCGACGGTCGAGTTACACATTCCCTGGGGCGAAAACCGGCTGGTCTGTGCGGCCCACGCCCGCGTTCTCGGCCGGCAAGACGGGGTCGTCGCCGACCCGCGCCCCGACAGCACCGACGACCTTCTCGAGTGATCGGTCGTATCCTCGAACTTATTGGAAACACAGATATTTCTCGAAAAGCGACTATATCGTTGGCCAATCGTTATCTATTTCACAAAGACTATGGCCGAATGTGGCCGTCTGTTGCTCGAGCGTTGCATGAAATACGAGAGACGGACGCTGTTGAAGGGGTCGACGCTCGCCGGCGCGAGCGTATTGGGTCTGCCGGCGACGGTCGCCTCGGGCGGGGCCGCGACCGACGCGGAGAATCGAGTCGTCGGAACGGTGTCGTACTTCGGCGAACCCGTCGAGGACGCCGTCGTCTCCCTCGAGGGTGACGACGGGACGACCGACGAGGATGGCCGGTACGAGGTAGTCACCGACGAGAGCGACGCGCTTCTCGAGGTCGAGGCACTCGGCTACGCCGAGTGGGCCAGACGGGTCGATTTCGCAGGTGAACACGTAGTGACCGGGAACGTCTCGCTCAGGCGAGAGTGGAGCGAAGAAACCGGCGAACTCCGCGTGTACGCGACGGGGCCCGAGGGCGGATCCGGGATTCCGTGTCGAATCACCGCCTACGGCGACGAAGTGTATCAAGCGGACGCTCCGGAAGGCGGGATTCCCGACTCGGGCACCTGGGAGCGCGGGTTCAGGGTGAGCGAGGGCTGGTGGGAGGTCCGGATCACCGACGCCGCGGGCTACGACGACGGCTACGACGAAGTGTACGTCGAGGCGGGCGAAAACGAGATCGCGTGGGCCAAACTCGAGGAAGGAGATCACGCAATTCCGTCGACTGGGCGGGTGTTCGGTCGGGTCGTCGACGAGTGGAACCGTCCCGTCGAGAACGCGACGCTACGGATCGCCGGTGATCCGATATCGATCGGCGACGGCGGAACGTTCGACGTCGACCGGGAACACGGCCGACACGCCGTCGAGGCCGACGCGCCCGAACATCGGCCGTTACGCGGCGACGTGCTCGTCAGGTTCGGCCGGGAGACCGAACTGATCGTCCCGCTCGAGTCTCGGTAGCGACTCCGTTCTCCGATCCGAAACGCGGTGTCGAGTCCGAGCCGGATTCCATCGGTTTCACCTTGGAGTACCGAGGGACCCGATTTCAATCGGGGAGCCACCCCGCGAGCTCGACGACCACGAGAACGACGACGGTCGCCCCGAGCAGGATGGCCGCGCTGACGAACAGCGAGTCGTACGTAAACCCGAACTCGAGGAACACGCCGAGGACGAACGAGCCGACCGCCTGGACGAGCATCCAGATCGAACTGAACACGGCGTACGCGCTGGAGCGGGTCGAGTCCGGAAGCGTCTCGAGGAGATAGGTGTCGACGGCCGGAAACAGCGCGTGGATAACGAATCCGATGAGCGCGGAGACGGCGATCAACGCGACGAACCCCTGGATCGTCGTCAACAGGAGCAGACACGCCGAGAACGCACCGACGATTCCGAGCAGATACGGGACTTGCGGGAGTCTGTCCGCCAGGTCGCCGCCGAAGTAGAACGCGGGAACGCCGGCCGCGAAGACGACCGTGAGCATGGTTCCGGCCGCCTGCGGGGAGAGCCCCTTCGATTGCATGTACAGTTCGTAGAAGTTGAACACACCCTGCCAGACGAACGAGGCCAGCCCGACGATCGCGAGCGCCGACACGATGATTCGCCACTCCGAGAGGGCACCGCGGACGAAGTCGCGGTCCGCTTCGCCCGCGGTCGGCATCTCGGTCCGCCTCGCGGCGATCCAGGTGTAGGTGGTTACCGCCGCCGCGCCGGCCGCGATCGTCCACAGCGAGAGCCGCCAGTCGAACAGGAGCGTGAGTACGACGAACGGGGCGGCAACCACCGCGGCGATCTGGCTCGCAGTCCCGTGGATCCCCACGACCCGGCCGACGCGGTCGGGGTATAGCTCGCTCAACAGCGGGTTCGCCGAGACGAAGTAGATGCCGGAGGCGATTCCCATAAAAAAGGCCCCAACCATGAGCTGTGGAACCGTCGTCGACGTCGCGGCGATCGCCGACGAGACCGCCAGAACGACGCCGGAGGCGATCACGACGTGGTGTCTCGGAACCTTCGTGAGAACCCACCCCGTCGGGAGTCGAAGGGAGGCGCTCCCGACCCACGCGAGCGTGACGATGAGGCCGGCCGTCGCTTCACCGATCGTGAATTCGGCGATGAAGACGTCCAGAAGCGGGGCGAAGATGATTCTGGCGAGATTGAGAAAGAACACGAGTCCGCAGAGGGAAGCGAACAGACGAGCACGGGCCACGGTCGGTGTTTCCGACAGATGATATCAAGGGTTCCGAAACCGGAAGGTTCCACGCCGATCCGACGAAAATCTCGAGTCGAGACGCGCGAATCGGAACGGTTCCGATCGGTTCGGAGTCGGTCACGGCCCAGGTGTGGCCGTACTCACGCCCCGTTAGCTGTGCGTGTAGTAGGCGACCGTCTCCTCGTCAGAGCCGTCCGCCGGACGGTCGATCCGGGCGAAACCGACTCGCTCGAACTGGACTAGCTCGTCGGCCTCGAGATCCGCGACGCCGGGTTCGGCGCGCCCAGTAACGTCACCGTCCATCGCTCGCATTCGGACGGGGACGCTCTCGGGGGCGGGTACCCAGTGGACCACGTCGACGTCGCCATCACGGACGACGTCGATCTCCTCGCCGGTGTACTGGAGGACGTCGCGGGTGTACTGGAAACAGCCCAGGCCCTTGAGCCAGATCCGTTCCTCGCGATCGGGGACGTCCTCGGGCTCGAGCAGGACCGAGTCCCCGACGGGGATCTCACGGACACCGCGCTCTTCGTGGTCGGGGTGTAACGGGGGGTTAGCCTCCTCGGGTGGACTGCCGCCGAGTGGAAGCTGGTTGCCATCGCGGACGAGGAATCGCCGGTCAGCCTCGTCGTCGATCAGCTCTCGATTGTTGGCGTAGACGGTGCTCATCGCGAGGTCGACGTCGCTGGTCGAGGTGCCGAGCCCGATCATCGACTCGACGATAGCCTCACCACGGATGCCACGCCGGCGGAGGCTCCCGAGCGTCGGCGCGCGGGGATCGTCCCAGCCGTCGAGTTCGCCAGCCTCGATCAGTTCCCCGATGGTCGACGTGCTCATCTTCACGTCGTAGGCGTCGATCTGAACGTGACCCCAGTGGACGACCTCGGGGTACTCCCAGCCGAAGTAGTCGTAGACGAACTGCTGGCGCTTCGCCGAATCCTGCAGGTCGATGCCACGGATGATGTGGGTGATGCCGAGCAGATGGTCGTCGATCCCCGACTGGAAGTCGAGCATCGGCCAGCACCGGTACTCCGCGGCCTCCTCACGGGGGTGGGGCGTGTCGATCATCCGAAAGGCGACCCAGTCGCGAAGCGCCGGGTTCTTGTGCTCGATGTCGGTTTTCACGCGCAGGACCATCTCGCCGCTCTCGTACTCGCCGTCGATCATCGCCTCGAACTCTGAGAGGACGGTTCCGGGATCCTTGTCGCGGTTCGGCGACGGCTCCCCGGCGTTTTTCAGCTCGCTGAACTCCTCGCCCGGCAGGTCGCAGGTGTAGGCCCCACCCATCTCGATCAGTTCGCGGGCGTGGTCGTAGTAGGTCTCGAGGCGATCGCTCGCCCGGTAGACGTCGTCGGGCTCGAAGCCGAGATACTCGAGATCCTCGAGGATGGCGTCGTAGGCCTCGAGGTCGGGTCGCTTCGTTTCGGGGTCGGTGTCGTCGAAGCGCACGCAGAACCAGCCGTCGTACCGGTCGCGGTAGGTGCCGATGACGGCGGGCATCCGGGCGTGGCCGACGTGCCACGGGCCGTTCGGGTTGGGCGCACACCGCATTCGGATCTCGTCGTACTCCTCCGCGTTGGGAAGCGACGGGAGGTCGTGTTCGTCTTCCTCGTCTTCGGCTTCGATCTCCGCGAGTTCCTCCGGTGCAAGGTCCTCGAGTCGCTCGCGTTTGTCCTCGTAGGAGAGGTCGTTGACTCGACCGATGACGCCGCCGATGACGCCCGGAATCTCGTCTCCGTGGGGGCGAAAGTCGGGGTTCTCGCCCATCAGCGGCCCCATGATCGCGCCGACGTTGGCGTCGCTCTCGTGTTTGACGGCGTTCAACAGCGCGTGCTTCTCGGCCTCGCGCTCGACACGCTCTCGTAGATCGTCGTTCATTATCGAGCGGTATTCGTGCCCGGACCAAAACCCCCGCGGTGTTGGCCGGCGACTCGAGAGGGTGATGAACGACCACGATCTCGAAGCACTGGTCTCGCGTTTCCACGAGGAGCATCGGAGCGACCGATCGAAGCGAAAACCACGGACAGATGATCGGTGTGCAAACAGTTCAGTTGTCACCCTCGTAAGTGTCGGAAAAAGTTACGATATACTCGTTCGATGGTGTTCTAATCATATAAGATAGTTGGTATATGTGGGAAAGTGGGGCCGAATCGACGGAGACCGTTGACGCCGGGGAGGATGTCACCCGGGTCCGAAGGCCGCGATATCGGCACCCACCGTCGCCAGTGCGTCGGCGGGGTTCGGATCGCTGTCGGCCAGATGCGTGTACCGGTGGTCCGGAACCCTCGAGAGTGCCGTCGCGACGGCCTCGCTGTAGGTCTCGACGCCCGGCTCCGTCGGGTCGTCGCCGCCCCAGACGTCCCGAATGACCGTCATCGAGTCGATGCGGACTTCTAGTCTGTGCGGCTCGTAGCGAGTCAACAGTTCGGCGAGGCCGAGCTGGAGGGCGACGTATTCGGCGGTGTTGTTCCCCGTCCGAGAGCCGACGGGTCGGCCGAGGCGGGCGAGTTGCTCCCCCGAAGCGTCGACGATGACGGCCCCCGCCCCTGCGGGGCCAGGATTACCGCGTGAACTGCCGTCGACGTAGAGGACGAAGCTGTCGCTCGTCGATTCGGGGATGGCTGGCCGGGTGAGTCCCGACTCGAGCAGGTCCTCGAGTGCGCGACGCAACTCGTCTCGGGACGTCCTGGGGTCGAATAGCCCGCCGTAGCCGGGGACAGCGTCGTCGATGGCGTCGGTGGCGGCCGCCATTTCGTAGCCGACGCCCGCGAGTACCTCGTCGACGAGGGTGGCGAGCGGCGAGCGGTGTTCGGCCGGGAGGAGGTCGTCAGTCACGCTACTTTCCCCTCGGGTTTCGGTTCCAGGCCTTTACACCTACTCTCTCAGGCAATCTCGGCGGCTGGTCACACCACTGCATACAGGGTATCGGTCGTCGAGGCGAATAATTTCTTCCGGGACTTCCCAACGGGTGTTCCCGCGACCAGGTGATGGATGTGCTGGACATCAGCAGACGCGCGACGGCGCATTCGTTGGCAACGCCAAAGAGGGATTTCGACAGCGTTCGTCTCCCTCCCTATCGTTGCTCCCACAAGACTTCGATTCGCTCCTCGATGCAGTCGAGGACGAGACGGCTCACGTCGCGATAGTCAGTTGGCCACTGCTCATTTTGTGCGCCACTGCGACTCGCAGCTGACGGTGGATGGAAGTGATCTCTCGAGTTGTGCGCGTTTGGATGCCGATCCCATCGACATTTCCACGTGCTAACTTGGCATTCCTCTTGATAGTGGACGTTGAAATCGTCGTTTCGGTACCAGCGAATCTCGAGACCAGCGGACACCTCGTTCGGGTAGTACTCGTCGGACAGATCGACACGAAGGTGTAGCTTCCCAGTTGTAACGATTTCTGCCGATTGAAACATTTGACTGCCGAGAAATTGGGACCGAAGGCGCTCTAACACCGATCTGTCGATCGGCGCAGGGCTCCGGCCGTCATTCACCGGTACCATGTCAGCTATGCGACGGAGCCGTTGAACTGGCAGCCTTTCTTCGGGCACGTTCGTGATGACGACGCTCCTCAATAGCGGTGGCCCAATCACCGAGTTCGACATACACATCGTCGATCCGCGCCGCGTCGAACTCGAGGACGTCGACCTCGGCCGGTGAATCGACCTCGTACTCGTTGCGGTACTCCTCAATCCGGTCGGTCAACGCTGAGACGCGAGCCTGCAACTCGTCGACGGTGTTCTTCCGCGCCAACTCGTTCACCCGCCGCCACTCGAAGTAGTCGTCGTTGCGCTCATATCTGGCCGGTCGCCCTTCATGCTGAATAACGATGCCCAGGTCGGCGTAGAACGACAAGTGGGTCCGTGCTGACTCCGTCGAACAGTCTGCTTGCTCGGCCACCTCAGCGGCTGTCATCGGCTCTCGAGCGTGCAACACCGTGCCGTATACGCGTTGCTTCGTGTCCTCACCCTCGAACGGTCTATCGAATGGGGGTGGCCCTTCGCGGCGTGTGTTGTCTGTCATACTTCCATCAACGGGAGTAGCCCATATATTCCTTTCCTCATCCAAAATATATTACCTAACTTCCTGCTTCTCACGCAGATCGATGTATGCCCTACTGGCAGAACTTCTTGGGTGAAAACATATGGTGGTACAACTATAGTAACAACTGCAACTATTTACACACTGATCGCCGACACGTCTGGCGGTCAGGTGTGCAATGACTTGCAGTGGCTACTATAGAATCTTTAAGAAGATGGCATTAAATATCACTCGCCGCCGCCGCTCGCTGGCAATATCCAGTGTAGTCTATTTTGGTTCAGCATTCATAATTGGCCTACCCGTTGCGTATGCTGTTTACTGGGTTTTTGTAAGGATATTCAATCTTCTTCATCTTGGCTGGTTTGTTCCCTCTGCTGGTGGAATCATCCTCGTTGCAGCAGCATTTTTAATAGGTATGTGGGTTGCTGGGCAAGTCGCCGAGCGGGTCGTCGATAGACTCTCCTAATCGGTCTCATAGTATGTACTTCTCCTATACGCCCCGTAAATCTCACACCACACACTGAATAAAGAAATCGTACTACCAACAACTGCGGATACATCGGAAGTTGCCGCGGTTTGTTCTGAACTGGACAGTATCTACCCAATAGGTTCTTGAGGGGAAGTTCGTCCCCCAGAATCATTATTTTCCGAACAAACTTTCTCTTTCCGCCGAGATTTGAAGACGAATACGGAATGTTTAACCGTGTACTCGCACTCTGTTGTATTGTAATGGCAAACGGTAACGTTGATTTCTTCAACGACACAGGCGGCTACGGTTTCATTTCGACGGACGACGCGGACGATGACGTATTCTTCCACATGGAAGACGTCGGCGGCCCGGACCTCGAAGAAGGCACCGAGATCGAATTCGACATCGAACAGGCCCCCAAAGGCCCACGCGCGACGAACGTCGTCCGCAACTAATTTCCGCTTCATTGTCGCTTCGGCGACCGTGAACGACGGTTTCATTTCTGAACGCGGACGTCTCAGTTCCCGTAGCGATATCTTCGCTACCTCTACTGAGCGCTCGCCACTTTCGGAGACCAAACAGCACTCGTAGACCGAACAGCATTCGGAGACCAAAATATCCTGACGGACTCGTCTCCTGCGCTTGGACGACGGGTCGATTGACGACGGAACGAACATCACGACCGTCGGTCGAACGACTGTGCTGAGATCCGCTGTTCGACGCCCTATTTCCGACAGTAAACACCAGTAATTATATTATCGTTCAGTTCATCTATCACGATGGAAGCCATCCACTCCAGAAAGCGAGCGTGGGGGCATACGCGTGAAATGCCCCGGGTGTAGTAGCACCCGAGACGGTTGGCTTCCAAACCACCACGGTTTGGGTGCCATGCTTTCGTTACTCCTACCGAGACAAAAAGGTCTCGCACGACAGTACAGTACCGCCATCGATCAGCGTGCGCTTCTGGAAAGCCGTCACGACGTCGGCCGTCGCCTCGAGCGCCGACGATCTTACCACGAGTGTCGACGGGGGCGATCCCGATGACCGCCAGCCGCGTGCCCGCCGACGCGGCGGGTTCCGACGATCGGCCGGAGTGCGTCTGCGATCGCTGCGGCGATCCGGTGGGCGACGATCGGGTGATCTACCTTCAGGCGGTGCCCTGCGTCGAACTCACCGAGCGGTACGCCTCCGTCACGGAACCGTACTGTCCCGACTGCATCGCCGCCATTGGGATGCTCTCGTTCTCGACGGGGCCTCGAGGGCACGCGCCGACGAACTCGGACTGACGAGCCGAAGACGAACGCGGTGACGAGCCGAAAACGAGTCAGAGAAGACGGATTTCGAGGCGTGAACTGCCTCGGGGCTTAACCCCGAGGCATTCGCCTTGTTCATTCTGTAGATCCGATCGCGGCAGTAGTCTGAAGTACATGGACCTCGGACAAAGAGGTATGGCCGACGAAGATCGGATTCGTTCCGATGGCGGAATCGACGCGTTCGATCCGCCACCGACGGACGTTATGGACGAAGAGACGCTCGACCCGGCGGCGCTCGCCCGGAGCGCACCGAAACTGGAAACAGTCGTTCAGCTACTCAACCAGCCCGCGCTGGCTCGCGTCTACGTCTCCGTCTGCTACTGGGGACCCGTTTCGCCGCCGGAGGTCGTGGAGGACCTCGAGCTGTCGAAATCGACGGCGTACGAGTACGTCGATCAGCTGGTCGACCTCGGTCTCATCGATCGGGACGATTCGACGCGTCCCCAGCAGCTGACGGCGGATCCGATCGTCATCGTCGAGCAACACGTCCCGATCGTCATCACCCCGACGGTCTTGCACGCGCTCGCGCTGCAAGAGGTCGACGAGGACGTCGAGTACTTCGTGGACCGATACGGTACTGGAAAACTCGTCGCAGCGCTGCGAGGTGCGGGCCTGCACTTCGCGGGGGAGACGACCCAACGGATGATCGCGACCGATATCGACGTTCGCGACACCGAAGCGATGATGATCATCTACGCGCTCGAGCCGGTGTTGGCCGTCGGCAGAACGTTCGATCCCTTCTTCGAGCATCTGTTTCCGGACGTCCACGATCGGATGGATCTCCCGGACCTCGAGGAGGGAGATTGCGCGCCTACGGGCACCGACTCCCGCGAGTGAGGGCGGTCGATGAGCCGAGGGAATCCACTCACTTCCGACCAGGACGTGCTCGTCGACGCGAACGTTTTCTTCGCGATCGGTCATCCGTCCAATCCGAAATACGCGCGATTTCGGAGCGCGATTCGAAACGCTGGCGTCGTGTGCAAACTCCCCCGTCGTGTTATCGGAGAACTTGGCGGCCCGGAGACGGATCGAGTTCGGACGGCCCTCGAGGAAGGATGGGCCGAAATCATCGATGCGCCGGCACCGACGGACGGAGCCGCCGTCGCGGCGAGCGACGTCGCCGCGAGAACGATCGCGAACGAAACCGGCCAGCCCGAACACGAGGTCGAAAAAGCGGACGTGATTCTCGCCGGGCTCGCCATCCAGTACGTCAGGGATCGATCGACAGCGGGCGTGATCGTCCTGACCGACGACAGACCGGCCAAAAAGGGGATCGAGAACGCGGTCACTGCACGAGGCTACGTTGACGTGATCTCCGTGTACGGATTGGCGGACGTCATTGGAGACGACTCCGGAAACTCGATACGGCTGATTTTCGTTCACCGGACGGATTTGGGGGCTTGCCGTACGATTGGGTGGACGCTGATTTTCAGGACCTCCGCTATCTATTCCGTAGCGGAGAGTGCCTCCCCCGGAATTACCAGTAACTTTCTTTATTGTTGCACACAATTGTGTAACTATACGATGTACGAGGTGTTTGGAGAGAAGGAGTGTAAGACGCTCCTCGCTATCGAGGCGGGCGATTCGATCTCGGGTGTCGCTCGGAAAATCGACGAAAACCGTGAGACGATCCGACGCGTCGTCAATCGGCTCGAGGACGGCGGATATCTCGTATACGACGACGGACTCGATCCGGTTGATCGGGAGATCCGAGAAGCGGCGCTGTCACTACTCGCGACGTCCGCCGATGTCTCACCGCCGTCGATCTCCGAGGCCTACGTCCTCCCACAGTTCGCGGGGATGGAGTACGCGTATACGGCGATCGATGCGGTCTACGTATGGACGCGAGGCGGATACCAGGTCGCGCGCGATCCGGACGACTATCCGTTGTTCATCGCCGTTCGCACGCAGGATCTCGAGGACTGGGAGCAGTTTTTCGACCGGTTCGGAATTCCGACGGTGCTGGACCGTATTCCCTCCACGGAAATCGACGGTCGA
This sequence comes from Natrarchaeobius versutus, assembly GCF_041205745.1. Taxonomy (NCBI): domain Archaea; kingdom Methanobacteriati; phylum Methanobacteriota; class Halobacteria; order Halobacteriales; family Natrialbaceae; genus Natrarchaeobius; species Natrarchaeobius versutus. Next base: position 576,629 of record NZ_JBGFCC010000001.1, read on the forward strand.
TTCCAGGTCGTCGTCGAACCGCGCGAGCGAATCAGGGCGGAAACGGTGGATGGGCGTCCAGTGATTCCGTTATCGGAGACCGTCGAATTTGCTCGAGGGCACTACGCAACCTTCGAACCAGCACTGGAAATGCTCGATCGGATGTACGAAACCGTCGAGACAGGGGCAGAACACCGCCAGGAGCCTGTCTGAGTATGAGTCAGGAAGAACGAAGCGACGCGCTCATGGAACTATTAGACGAGTTACAGGAATCCGGCATCGAGTTCGTTCTCGTCGGCGGCTACGCGATCAGCCAATTCGAAACACGGTTTTCCACCGATCTGGATCTCGTCGTTGCACCTCGCGACTACGACGAGGTTGTTGAATTCCTGACGGAGCGGGATTTCGAACGGACAGCCGACCTCGAGGTTCCTCCGGAGGAGACTATCTACGATCGCGAGATCCAGCTGTTCGAGCGGACCGCGGGGCTTTCCCATCCGGTCGGTGTCGACATCCTGCTCAATGGCCTCGGTTGCCGGCAGACCGGGGCCGAATGGTCGTTCTCCTATCTCCGAAAACACAGTACAGAAGCCGAGGTATCGGGTGGATCCCGATCGACGACGGCGAGAGTCGCCAACGGAGAAATTCTCGTCGCCGCCAAGCTTCACAGCGCGCGAAAAGCGGATCTGGCGGACGTCCTCGCGGCGGTTCCGGATGTCGATCTCGAGGAGGTGGAAACGCACGTACGCCGCGGTGATCAGGATTCCCTCCGCGATCAACTCGAGAGCGCGATCGATTTCATTGAAGACGGTGGTCTCGATCACCGGTTCAAGAGCATGTTCGGTCGCGCTTCGGCGTCGGCGGATGACCTCGATGCATTACTCGAGTTCCTCGAGAGACAGCGGAATCGTCTGTGATCGCGCTCAGGCTGGTACGTGGCCTGACTCGAGATGCTGTGACAGTTCGCGCCCTATTCGGTATGGTAGTAACCGATTCGAACGGTTTTTCTAACAGGAGTAATATTGGAAGACTATCAGATGGAAGACGCAGGATCGAGTCACACTCGACGAACGGTTCTCCAGTTCTGTGGTACAGCCGGTCTATTGGGCACTGCGGGGTGTACGGGCGTACTCGGCGGCGAATCGCTTCCCGACGATGGACCCGACTGGCCCCAGTACAAGGGGAATGCCCAACAGACGGGCTACGCGGGAACGACCGGTCCCGTTTCGGACGTCACGCCGGAGTGGGAGTTCGAGACTGGTGGCGCCGTCCAGACGTCGCCCGTAGTCGTTGGCGGGGCCGACGGCGTCGTCTTCTTCGGGAACGACGACGGCGTGATCTACGCGGTGGACGTCGACACCGGCGAGGAGCGGTGGCGGTACGAAACCGACAACGAAATCCGCTCGAGTCCCGCGGTCGTCGACGGGACGCTGTACGTCGGGCTCCACGAACACGTGCTCGCACTCGAGGCCGCCACCGGCTCGGAAGAGTGGCGCGTCGAGGTTTCGCCCGGCGGCTCGAATCCGGCCGTCGTGCGTGACGACACCGTCTTCGTGACTCGACGGGAGCCGTTTTTCGGAATCGGTGGGATCAAACTCCTCGATGCGAGCAGCGGCACCGTGCGCTCGAGATACGAGACCGACGGCAGCGGAGATTTCACCGCTTCAGCCGTCGGCGACGAGACGTTGTACGTCGGCAACCAAAGAGGAACGGTCTCCGCGTACGATATTGATGACGGAGAGAAACAATGGGCTGCCGAAATTGAAATGGGTATTGTCGGATCCCCCATCCTAACCGATGAAACGGTCTATGCACTCGATTTCGACGCGTATCTCCGTGCAATTGATTCGGTCGACGGCACAGTTCGCTGGACGGAACGGCTACCGCGTCTCTCGGATGGACCACCAGCCGCGACCGACGATGCAGTATACGCCGGTGATGCCGATGGAACGATTCATTGCCTGGCGGCGGACGACGGATCGCAACGGTGGCAGTTTGACACTGGCGAGAGGATCAGTTCTGCCCCAGTCGTCACCGATACTGTCGTCTACGCCTGCAACGGCGATGGCGAAATCTACGGGATCGATCGAACTGACGGGGACGAACTGTGGCAGTTTGGGACCGATGGACAGATCCGGACATCGCCCGCTGTCGTCGATGGCATGGCGTTCGTCGGCAGTAACGACGGCTCGCTTTACGCGCTTGATACAGATGATTGATTCTCATCCAAGGACTGCATTCCGCTCCTGTCGAACCAATTGTTGTCAATCGGTATGGGAATAGTCACTCCGCTGAAGTGGATCCCAATAGGAATCTACATTGCCACCTTCATTTATCATATACTTAAACTAATAATTTGTAATACTAAGATAGTCAATTTTATATAACAATGGTGTATCAGTATTGGCAATGTCCTTTGGAAATGGTTTTTCCCGACGCCACCTCCTACAGGGTGGTGCTCTGGCAATCATTGGTAAGATGGGCGTTGCCCAGGCGACCACCACGAACCAAGATTTCGAGCCGGCGCTTGTAGACAGTGACAACGATGCGCCAGCTGGATCGACACCAGCCAAGCGACGTGTTCAGTTCGATGTTCATAACAGTGGTGTCAATCCTAATGGAACGGCTCCTAGATCGGAGGTAGAACAACTATGGACGACGAGCGTGGCAGGATCGATTAAATCATCACCAGCCGTCGTCGCTGATACGCTCTATGTCTCCTCGGATATGGGCGTGTTTGCACTTTCGACCACAGATGGTACCGAACAGTGGCGAGTAGAGTGGGACAGATCGAGCGATCAGTCTGATTGGAGCAGCACCAAACACAGTCGGTCATCTCCTACTGTTGTTGATAGTACTGTCTATGTCGGCAACAGCAGTGGAACTATGTTTTCGGTTAATGCTGACGACGGGACAGTTCGTTGGACGCGTGACCTGGACGGCTCGATTTTCGCTTCACCACAGGTGGAAGACGGATCACTGTACATCGGTACAACCGGGCGGATGTGTTATTCACTAGATGTTTCTGATGGTTCAACTGAATGGATGAAATCAGCCGGTAGGCAGGCACCAGTCGTCGGTTCTTCCGTCCTCATTGACGATACCGTGGTTTTTGCCGGGGGACTATCGCCAGTCACCCGGCGTGACGGCCCACACGACAGTGGTCCCGGAACACTCAGAGCATTCGACGTTGAATCAGGTAGCCTCCAATGGGAATTTCCGGAACCTGTTAACGACCCATACATGCCCTGGCAACTGGGGCGGGAAATCGGCGGTATTCCGGTTTCACTAACAGCTGATGAGAATGCTATTTACTTCTATACGCGTGAGCAACATGAAAGGATTCGTGACCATCCGGACATGTTCTTCCACGCAGTCGACGCGCAGAGAGGATTTGAACTCTGGCAACAGCCACACGTTAATCGTCCTTACGGGTCCTTCGCCGTAGATCAGGATCGATTGTACGGCTGGAACTATGTTGATGATTACGTCGCGTTCTGTGCACTTGATAAGGGTTCCGGAGCAGTGCTGTGGTCACAGCGATTCTCCGGTGCAGTAACTCATCCACGATCGCCCGTCGTCGTTGGTGACGTCGTCTATGTCTGTGCACCGGCGAGGGTTGACGAGACGGTCTACGCCCTCGATACACGCACTGGACAGGTTCTATGGACTTATGACACGGGAACGTTCGCAGTGGGACCACCAGCACCGGTCGGTGGAAGCGTTTACGTTGGAGATCACAACGGGACGGTTACCGCGCTTGGTACTAAAGGAGAACTCGAACTATCGGTGAAGACAACCGAATCGAATCCGATGCGGGGAGAGAAAACTAAATTAGAATTTTCTATCAGAAATACGTCTTCAGTCCCTGTTACACCTCGGCTCAATCTCAATTCGACTCCTGAAAATCTCTCTATTGAGGGCCACTTCGACGATGGTGGTACGTTCGACGCCGCAGACACACCGTCTTGGAACTGGGCTGAACTGGAAACGAATGAACAAGTCACTCCGTCACTGACGCTGGTTGTCGACGAGGAGGCCGACGCTGCTGAACACACTATCACAGCTGAGGTGACCGACGACGACGATGAGACGTTCCCTACTTTCGACATCGAAACGACTCTCACGATCACTGAGACGGAGTTTGACCAGAAGAAGCACGATAAGCAAGATCTGGCTGACCGAATCACGGCGGCTGCTAAAACTCTCGACGAATCATCGACGGTCGAAAACGCACTCGGTGAACTCTCTGCCGCTGTTGACTCCGAGGAGGTTGATGAACAGGTTGCTTCGGAGGCTGTTGACAGAATGATCCTCGGCGAAGAGATTACGGACACGGCGATCAAAACTGTTGGACCTGGACAGAGCCAGGATCCAGAGACACGCGAAACGAACCTCGCGAGGGCGATCGCTCAGAATACTGTCGACGCTGCAGCGACAGCGGCCACGATGGCAGCACAGATTGCTCGCCTCGTACGTTTTATTCCCAACCGTTTCAAACGTCATCTAACCTTTGGAGTTGATGACCTCCTTGACGAAGCGACGACGTTTATCCAGCGTAAGGCCAGATTGTCAGACAATATCGCCACGTTGCTCGGGGCTGACGGGCCGATTGGTAGCGCATTCGAGGACATCAGGACTGCGACCAATCCCGTGGACTCGTCGGCTGATCTCGTCTTAGGACAGTTCGAGAAAGAACAGGAACTCGAGCGAGAGCTACGGGCGGCATTCGAAGGTGGTCGATCTAATGATAACATTTCCAAAGTAGTCACAACGATGACTGAACGGTTGAGTGGACAATTAGGTCCGAGCCCAGAACCGTATTTCAACGACTCGTTCAAGACTGCAGAGGCTGCCTCGACAGATGCAATCAACGAAATTATCGAAATTGCTACTGAGGCCGATAAGGAACTCGAACGGGCAGAGATCAGGGGTGTAGTCACTGAAGTTTTATCGACCATCATGTGGGCATTCAGACAGCACTTCGCTCGGCCAAGTGGAACCGGCGCCGCAACCATAGGTCAGATATCACGGAGAAGAGGTGTCGGTAGAATGATGTTCACCATGCAAATCACACTCGACCTCTGGGCGAAATTCATGGAACCCCTGGCGACGGTGACGGACGGTGCCGTCGCTCTCGCCGAGATTGGTAGAGCACACAATCATGGTATCGGGTCCGTCGGTGGATGGGGTGATCTGCAATGACACAGGAAATTCGTTCGCTTCTCGAGCAATTCAAATCAGCCATCGAAGACGAAGCATATGACGATGCAGAGTCCCTGCTCGATGACCTCCACGATATCTACGAACAATCAAACAGGGCTCGAGTTGCCGACCGTGCAGCAGCTGCAGCTAAAAATGAAGACGTTGACTTCGCGGATACTCGTCCCCTCCAGATGCTCTCAGGTACTGATTCGAGAACAACGTTCTGTCGAGGTGGATTTTTTGCCAATGCGGCGCTGTTTCTGTCGAATCCATCGGAACTTGACCACGAGCAGATGATCGAATACACCGAACAATTGCTCGAACACGAGCGTGAACTCGAAGAAGCGAGAGACGCAGCCGAACCGGTCCTGAACAGAGTTACCGTCCCCCCAACTGTCGAGATTAGAGAATTGATTCTTGGAGATGACAACATCACACTCGGAACGCAGTTGGACATCGAGGTCCTCGTTGAGAACGTCGGTGACGAGCCCGCTTCGTCGGTTTCGCTCGAGTTCGACCCTTCGGCAGGTGTTTCCCTCTCGTCTCAATCCATCGACGTGGGAACTCTCGACGCAGATGAGACTGAGCGTGTCACGATTACCGCTGTGTCTGAGGAGCCTGATGAGCAGACAATCAGCGTGATGGCCACTACGTCTGGATCTGATCCCGTTTCAGATCAGAGAACGTTCGAAGTGATCCAGCCTCTACAGATCGCCGTCGACGCACTGCGTTCGCTTGCGACTGTCGCAGAACTGATTAGCGAGACAGAAGCACTCCCACGTCATCCGAAAGAACAGTTGCTGGCGGAGATTGAGGTGGTCTTCGAGTACATCCAAGAAGTAGCCGAGCGGATCGAAGATAGTTCTGGAGCTGTACCGGATGCGATCGATGACGCTCTCTCGTCGCTCGAGGACGTCCGGAGCCACTTCGATCAGCTGACCGTGGGGGCGGATCCTGTCTGTGATCCCGCTGCTAATGATTTCCGTCAATCGGTATACGAACAGATCGATGCTGTACATACTCGACTGAACGAACTCTCTGCGGAGGTGGAAACATGATCCGTCAGCTGCTTGTGATTGGGCTTGGATTGGCTATAGCGGTCTTCGTGCTCATATTGACTGCGTTCGGAGTAGCAGCGGCAGCCCCAAGTGTCAGTGGTGAGTCGTTCGGGAATTCCGATCATGCACCTATCGATGACGCTGGCAGCGTATCCTCCGTGACGGTGGCTTCGACCCGCATCTCCGGCGACGAATCTGTATCAGTCAGCACTGAAAACACCTCGATTACGACCACCGAGCCGCTCGAAGTCACGTTCATGGCCCAGCCCGATGGGATTGTTGACGTAATCGTTGAGGATCGAGATGGTGATGAATTGTACAGTGCAACGGAATCGGCTTCGGAGGATCCAACGGTGTTTTCGCTAGGTGAGGTTCCAGCGGGCGAGTACGTCGTCAGGATTGAGCATGGGGAACATGATGTCACCGATGAGACCCAACCGATCACCGTCGAGGAACCAGATGCAGTAATCGATGACCGAGAGGATCTACGTCTCCTAGACTCGGGGCCGGTAACGAACGAGACTATCGGTCCGGGTGAAGAGACATTTATTCACACTGTAGTCGTCGATGATCCGGATGCCGACGATCACTCGGCGCTGATCGAGAATGTCTCTCTCAGTATTTCGGGCCTTGAGCCCAGTGAAATGGCTGAAGTTCGGCTCGAAGCAGGTCCTAGCATCAATGATCAGGAACCGATCGCGACCGAACCGGGCGACGCGCTAAACCAGTCGCCAGAGGGAATGATCGTCTTCGACGAGTTTGGTGACAATGGTACATCTACATATCACATTCCCGATGGCGAGGCCCATCGGTTCCAGGTGTTTGTCCGCCTTGAGTCGGACGCTCAACCTGCGATTGCTGTTCAGCCAGCGACCTCTGTATCATTAGCTGACGGAACCGAGAAAACCTTTGAGCACAACCATTATACGCAGTACGAAAAGCCACAAGGGTGGACGATTTTCCACGGTTGGAGTAGGGATGGGCCGAACCTGGAAAAGGCAGTCGCCTACACTGTTGATAAACAGGGTTCAGACGAAGATAGTCATGATAACCGAACAGTCGTCGAACTCTCGTTCGACTCCAATATTCCTGCCAGTTCTGACGAACCCGGACTTGAAGCACCGGATCCGGAGGATTTCCAGCTCATTTTGGCCACCGATATTAGAACTCAGACACCAGATCGGGTGGTCCAATTGGAAGGTGAACAGCCTCGCGTTCAACTCGATGTAGGTGATCTGGATCCCAACGAGATCAGAGACGTTGACGTTGTCGGCGACTTCACCGACATCAACGGAAATGAAATCGGTTGGGGAACAACGGCCGTCGACGGGACAGACGGGACGATTGCAAAGACGGAGAACCAGAGCGAGCCACTCGTCGTTGGACCGGAAGATGACCTCGCGTTTGTCACACCCGTTCGGAACGAACTGATCACCGTCACTGATCCCGATGGAGAGGAACTTCACTCTGAACGAACTGGGTTCGATAGTGGCGTCACGACTTTCAACACGGCTGCAGCTGAGACAAACGTCACATACAACGTCACATTTGCGTGTGAGTGTGACCGGACTACGAGACAGTTCGTCGTCGAAAACCAGTCAGTCGATGATTCGGGCACGCTCACAGCGTCTGTCGAGGAGACCACGGTCAAGGTGGACGAACCTATCGAGGTGACGCTGACGTCCGACCGAGAACGATCCGTTGATGTTGATCTCGTCTCGACCGACAATGAAACGACTACGAGCCAACAAACCGTCTCGATCGAGGAAGGATCTAAATCGGTCGAATTCGAGGGAATCGATCCCGATACGTATCGTGTTCAGGTAACTGATTCGGAGCGCGGCCTTACGAACGAAACCGAGGATGTCGTTGTGAGTCATCACAAGCTGTCGGTCGGAATCAACCCGGAACCGCCGCATCTCTCTACGGCCGATCCCGTCCAGACTTCTGTCTCAACCGGCATTGCTCGGACAGTTCAAATCAATGTGACTGATAGTTCCAATGAGACGATTATCTCTCGAACGGCTTCAATCGAGAAGGGAACGACTGACATTGAGTTAGGACGCTTGCCTGATGGCGAATTCTCGGTCACCGTCGTCGACGATGAACGCGATCAGCGCACAAATTATGATTCGATCACCGTGGCCGACCCGGATTTCGATGTGACCGTCCCTGAACAAACACTCAATCTCGATGATCCAGTCGAAGTCTCCGCTTCGGGCGGTGCCAACCGCTCAGTGAAACTCACGCTGGAAAGAACCGACGGAGAAACAATTTCTGAAGAAACGGTAAATCTCTCCAATGACACGACGGAAGTCACGCTTGGGAATCCTCCAGTCGGTGAATACGTCGTCCGGCTCGAAGATGAGGTGCTGAACTGGACAGTTGAGAGTGAGGTAATCGCCATCAACTCCGAGTTCGAAGAGCCGTTCAACGTTACAACTGACAACACATCTTGGACAGCCGACGATTCAATTGAAATTGAGATCTACCATCAGACAAACCAGACCTTATCGGTTGATGTTGTTGATGAGATGGGTGAAACAGTACGTAGTCGAGAACACGATCCCACAGGCAAGAATTCAACACTTGAGTTCGAGCCGCTCAATCCTGGAACGTACACGGTTACCGTCTTCAACTCTAGGTTGAATAGTTCAGAGATGACAACAGTCAACATCGAAGAGACTACATCGGATCCCGATCCATCGAATCTGACAATCACAGCCACGGAGACAGCGTATCTCGAGAACGAGTCCATCGTTGCGTACATCGCTTCTGATCCCGCATATGAGGAGGATCGTGACGTGAACGTCATCCTGCGGCAGGCAACCGATGACGAGGATGTGTTCACGCTTTCAACGGCGGTTCACCACGGCGGTTCGTCGCCTGAAGATAAACGACGAATTTTGATTTCCGAACCCCCAATGGGGGCCTTTTATATCGAAGTTATCGATCCGGAGACTGGACACAACGACACGACTGATGAGGTCGCTGTCACAAATGAGGCTGGCAATATCGTCAATGTTGAAACGCCTGAGGACACACTGGAGACCGAAGACATCAGTATAACAACCAAATCTGACTACTACACCAGCGTTATGGATCCGCTGCGTGTGTACGATACCGAAGGAACGCTCGTATGGGATACACCAGGAGTTCTCTTCAGCGAGTCGCCCCACACCTATAACATCTCGCTCGATGCGGGAACGTACTACGCTGAGTTCGGATCCGGTGACGATATTAGGATTGACGAGACCGACCCATTCAATGTCATTGCTGTTTACCCTGAACTTGGCTTACACATTCCCCAGTCTACTATGACATCCGACGAACAGCATACCGCAATCGTTCAGGCAAACGAAACCCGAGAAGGAGCGCTCATCCTTGAAGAGACAGACGGCACTACGATCGAACAGTGGAACGTGACAGCAGAGCGTGGAAATACAAGCGTTGATCTCCCAGACCTAGATGTCGGCGAATACGAACTTCGTCTCTTCGACGACGATGGGAACCAGACCGATGCAGACAATCTCACGGTCTGGCATGCAGACGATGCACTCTCGGCGACCACCCACAACCGGACACTCACAACGGAAGAGGATCTCCCTGTCGCTGTCGACTCCGACACGGAACGAACGGTCGAACTGGTCGTCAAGAACAAATCGGGCGAGACCGTTCGATCAGAGACTGCTAGCGTCTCAGCCGGAACAACACAACTTGACCTCAGTTCTCTTCCAATCGGATCGTACACTGTCTCGGTTACATCCGAGGACCTGGCCCAAGACGAAATAAAGGGAATCACCGTCAAGGAGCCTGATAGGCTCGAGATTGAGGCCAAAGAACACTCGATCACGACCGAGGAACGACTCGAACTCCGCTTCCGTGCGGATCCACCCCGAGAGGCGACCGTTCGACTGGAAAGCACTGATGGAGAAACGCTGTATCGAACCGATGTCGAAGCTGAGAATGTCAACCGTACGCTCCGACTCTCGGAGCTGCAACCCGATGAGTACGTGGTAGTTATCACAAACGAGTCGGCCGACCTCACTAACGAAACCCGACCGATCAGTGTAACCAGACCTGACGACGATCCATCGGAAGTCACGATCGAAGCCACTGAGACGAGTCTGACAACCGCGGATGATCTCGTTTTGAAGGTTGCTGCAGATACCTACACGGAGGCTACAGTCATCCTCGAGACATCCGACGGTACCCAGTTGACAGAAACAGATGCCGAGGTTGGAGACTACTCCCAAACGCTCACCTTTTCGTCGCTCACGCCAGGCGAATATCGGGTGCGTATCGAAAATGATGACGGTCTGTCGGACGCTACAACTACTATCACCGTTACGTCGGGAACAGATGATCCTTCAGGAGTCAGTATCGAAGCCGCAGATACGAGTCTGACGACGGCGGACGATCTCGTTTTGGAAGTCACGGCAGATACCTACACGGAGGCTACGGTCGTCCTCGAAACATCCGACGGCACCCAGTTGACAGAAACAGACGCCGAGGTCAACGACCATCCACAGACACTCACCTTCTCATCACTTACGCCGGGTGAGTATCAGGTGCGTATCGAAACCGATGATGGTCTCACAGATACCACGGACAGTATCACTGTGACATCTGAGTCGGACGATACCAACGATGACGACGAGCAACAAGGAGACGAAGGGGCATCGTTCGACGCTGAGCCCACCCAGAGCCACTTCGCTTCTGGAGAGTCAGTCGCCGTCGAAATTTCCGCAGATAGTGAAGGAGAACTGTCAATAACACTTGAAACGACCGGTGGTGCGGTTATCTATGAATCTACTATCTCTGTCTCGCCGGGAACCACCACATTCCGCTTAGATGGCGTCCCCGAGGGTGAGTACGTGTTCACTTTCAGTGACGAGGATGACGCGACTGAAGTCACCACCGACGTGATCACCGTGGCCAACTAGCCGACGGCGAGTTCACGCTCACAGATCAAGCACACATCGTATCTCTGGTTTCACTCCCTGATTCAATTCAGACTGTGCAACGATTCATCGAACAAAAATATTGAAATTTAGATGAGTCAGTATACTGGTAGCTGATTTGCTGATCTGTACTTCCTTGGCTCAGGTCGTCGGTGTACATTCCGAACAAAAACAAACCATGTCTGTTGGTTGATCATACTCCTCGGTGAGTGAGTTTCGCTCGTCGCGCGCATCGAATCACGATGATAGGTAATTTAATTGGACCATTGACTCCCCTGCCGAGCCCACCGCTTCGACTCGCAGTCCCCGAATGCCACTGACACTGACGAACTGTGGCAGTTGGAGACCGATGGACAGATCCGGACGTCGCCCGCTGTCGTCGATGGCATGGCGTTCGTCGGCAGTAACGACGGCTCGCTCTACGCGCTCGCAGGAGACGCTTGATTATCTCTCTGCTGGTGGCCCCTGTCGCTCACGAATGAATGGTTCTCGAGAAGACGATGGGTCGCCCTCGAGTCACCGTCGATTACGAGAGATGACGCACCAGTGTTTCCGTTACTTCCGCACGTTCGTGGTGGACCCAGTGTGAAGCGTCGGGAAACGTCCGTAGCTGGCCGTTCTCACAGTACTCGAGGCTCTGTTCGGCCATCGAGGGGACGAGCCCGATATCGTCTTCTCCCCAACAGATCAGCGTCGGCTGACCGACGGCGTTGCGTGGCGGGCATTCCGAACGCCGGAATCCGCGATACCAGTCGATCATGGGACCGATGCCGTTGTGTCGCCAGGCCGCCCGGTAGCGGTCGATCGTCGCTTCGTCGAACGTTCCCGGATTCGAACTCGTCTCGAGGACGGACCCCATCGCCGCCGCGTCGTTGCGACCCAGTATCCACTCGGGGATCTTCGGTAGCTGGTAGAACCAGACGTACCAGCTCCGGACCAGCTGTCGGGGGCTCGATCGGAGGGTGTCCCGGTACACCGTTGGATGCGGGACGTTGAGGATCCCGAGGCGGTCGACTATCGATGGCTCACGGAGTGCGACGTTCCAGGCGACGAACGCGCCGAAGTCGTGTCCGACGACGTGTGCCGATTCCGGGCCCTCGGCGCGAATCAGTGCACGGACGTCGGCGACGAGTTCCGATATCCGATAGGAGTCGATCCCGCCGGGAGCGTCGCTCAGATTGTACCCCCGCTGGTCCGGGACGAGCACGCGGAAGCCGGCGTCGACGAGCGACGTGATCTGATCGCGCCAGCCGTACCAGAAATCGGGATAGCCGTGTAGTAAGACGACCAGCGGAGCGTCGGGGTCGCCCGCGGTCACGACGTGTAATCGGACGCCGTTCGCGCTGCGGTACGTAGATTCGACGCGGTCGTCGGCGAGTAACGAGGCGTCGGTGTTCGAACGTAGTTTTGGGTCCGTCATCAGCAGTCGCTTGGTACGGCGACCGGATGCACCCGCTATCTCACATAACTGGAACTTTAAGTCGGGGTGGACGAAAATCACCTATGAAGTTCGCCCGGGTCCAGGTCAGTCTGCGACAGGATCAGAATTCGCCCATCCACACCGCACTGGCCGACAGCGAGGCGTCCGACACCGTCCGCGTTCGCTACGGCGGCTTCAACGAGGACGGCCCGCGAACCTACGTCTGCTCGGTCACGGGCGAGATCGGTGTTCTCGAGAGGCGACTCGAGGCGACGGAGGGAATACTCGAACGCGAGATCATCCACAGCCGTCCCGGCTACGCGCTGTTCTACGTGGTGAGCGCGTTACACGAGTACGAACTCTGGCTCCAGCGACTGTTCACCCAGGAGTCGCTGACGATGATTCCGCCGGTCGACCTGCGAACGGATCGCCGGTTCGTCTTCCGCATCATCGGTCGACCCGACGACCTCCAGCGAGCGGTCGGGGATGCAGGGAAGCGGCTTCCACTGGACGTCGAACGAGTCGGCGACTACAACCAACCGGACGAACGAATCACCGCATCGCTGACGAGCCGACAGATCGACGCCGTCGAAGCCGCACTCTCCACCGGGTACTACGCGAGTCCTCGAGAGAGCACGACCGAGGACGTCGCGTCGGTTCTCGGCTGTGCGCCCAGTACCGCCGCCGAACATCTCCGGAAAGCAGAGGCAACCCTGGTCAGGACTGTGTTCGAGTCCGATTTCTTCGACTAGCTATTTCAGTCGGGTCGTGGATCACCCGGACGAGTCCGTCGCCTCGACTCGCGGTCCCCGAATGCCATCGACGCCCACCGAAACCCACGGCGGGGAGTCACCCGACTCCCACGAGTCACACGACCACCGCAGCGTCTGGCCGATCGTCGCCGCGTTCGGCTTCGCCGGCCTCTACGCGGGGGCCGCACTCACCCTCCTGGCGTACTCGGCGGAGACCGTCCCGCCGATACTCGGGGCTGTCGTCGCCGTCGGCGGCGTCGCCGTCGCGGTCGCCGGCCTCGCGGGCTGGCTCCACGAGGCCTACCTCGAGCGCTACGGGGCCGGACCTGCAGATCCCGGAACGCGACAGCTTCACGTCGTGACGATGGTCCTGTTCGTCTTCACCGACCTCGGGACGTTCGGTGCCGGATTCATCTACTACGCGTTCATCCGCGTCGGCGCCTGGCCGCCCGCGGAACTGCCGCCGTTGGTCGGCTCGCTCGTCCTCGCGAACACGCTCGTGCTGGTCGCCAGTAGCGTCACCTTCCACCTCGCACATCGGGGACTCGAGTACGGTCGCCGTCGCCAATTCGTCGGTTTGCTCGCGCTGACGGTCGCACTCGGGGTCGTCTTCCTGGCGGGACAGGCCTTCGAGTACTACGAGTTCATCGTCACCGAGGGCTTTACGCTCGCCGACGGAACGTTCGCCAGCGCCTTCTTCGGGTTGACCGGCCTGCACGGCCTGCACGTCGCACTCGGCGTCGTCCTGCTCGCGATCCTCCTCGGACGGGCGCTGTCGGGTCACTACGAACCGGAGCGTGACACCTCGGTCGCGACGGTCGGCATCTACTGGCACTTCGTCGACGTCGTCTGGCTGTTTCTCGTCGCCGTCCTCTACCTCGGCGCGGTGGTCCCCTGACGAGCGCTTCGATCGAGGACCTGGCGGACACCCTGAGCGGTAACGCGCCTCGAGACCCCATTCACCGCTCTCGCAGGTCGGGAAACGGCCACGGATAGTTTCGCACGGCGACGAGCGCGAACGCGCCGAGGCCGACCAGGATCGAGACGACGCCGAGTGGCAACGCGAGCGGGTCGACCTCGAGACAGTCGTTCGCCGCGGTGACGGTCGCGTAGCGCTCGACCCCGTCGCGAGTCACGACCACTCCCTGCTCGAACGCCTCCCGGTGTTCGAACTCGCCGTCGACGGTCGCCTCCCGCTGGGGGTCGTCGATCGCCTCGTCGACGGCCCGCTGTTCGGCCGGCCCGAGGTCCTCGAACGCGATGCGCTCGAGGGCGGCGACCTCGGCTCGCTCTGCGGTCTCCGCCGGTGTCGAGACGCCGATCGCCGGGTCCGAGCAGGCGCCGATCGCCGGCTGAACGATGGCCCAGCCGCCGAGGACGGCCCCCGCGATGCCGAGGGAGAGAAACAGCGCGGCGGCGAACGGAACCGTGTAGGTGAACAGCCGCGATTCGGGGCGGTCGTCGTCCCTGTTCCGTCCACCCGTGTTTCCGCCGTCGCGTTCGCCGAGCGCTCGGTCGTCGTTCCGTCCGCTGGGAGGTCGATCGTCGTCACGCCCGTTGGTCGGTCGATCGTCGCTCATGATTCCGTGGAAACCCCCGCGTACTCGAGTGCCGCGCCGAGTCCGACGCCGTAGGTCCAGTGTGAGAGGATCGCGAACGCGACGTAGCCGACGAGCGCTAGTCCGGTCTGGTCGGTGTAGAAGGCGATCAGGAAGCCGGCGGTGACGATGGTGGCGAACGAGAGTCCTTTCCCGATCTGCGTTCGGCCGGGGAGGTACTGGGCGATCGTCAGGAACAAAAGCGGCCACACGGTCGCGCCGGCGACGACGAACAGTGCGTAGCCGACGTCGGCGCGCTCCGGAAGCCCGACGAGGCCGGACAGTTCCGCGAAGGCGGCGAGGTCGAAGACGCCGATCGCGCCACCAACCCCGAGCACCGCACTCATCAGCGCCGTCGCGGCGAGTCCCGCGAGTGCGCCGACGGCGGCGTTTTGGCCGACGTCACGGAGGAGCGGCCTGATCTGTGAGGTGAACGCCGGACTCCCTTCAGCGGGATCGGCGGTAGCGGCCGGTCGAATCGTCTCGGGTTCGGTCGGTTCGACGTCGTACCGGCGCTCGAGGCGCTGTTCGAACCACTGCCACTCGCGGCTGAACTGGTCGGTCTCCTTGAGATTCCAGACGTCGGCGTCCTCGACTGGGGGGCCGGCCCAGTACGACCAGAGCATGTTGTACAGCCACAGCAAGACGCTGATGCCGACGAGGTAGGCGCCGATCGTCGCCACCTGCTGGAGCGGCGCGTAGGCGGCGGGATAGGAGGCGTACCGGCGGGGAACCTCGAAGAGGCCAATCGTGACGAGCGTGCCGAACGTAATCGTCGAGCCGACGACAAGCAAGGCGGCCTGGAACCGGGCGAGCCGGCGGTCGAACAGTCGGCCGGTGATCAGGGGATACCAGTAGTAGCTCGCGGCGACCATCATGAACGGGATGATCCCCATCACGACCAGGTGGAAGTGGCCGACGACGTAGTATGTGCCGTGATAGCGGATGTTGATGGGGATCGCCGCGAGGAAGATGCCGGTGACGCCGGCGACGACGAACGTGGCGATGCTGGCAACACAGAGGATCATCGGTGCGGTCAGCCGCACGTTTCCGTCCCAGATCGTCGTGATCCAGTTGAAGACCTTGATCGCACTGGGGATCGCGACCGTCAGCGTCGTCGCCATGAACCCCGCCCGGATCCGGGGATCGATCCCGGTGATGAACATGTGGTGGACCCAGACGCCGAAGCTGAGGACGCCGATCGCGAGCGTCGAGTAGACGATAAAGCGGTAGCCGAACAGCGCCCGCCCGCAGAACTTCGGGAGGATGAGGCTCATCAGCCCGGCGGCGGGGAGGAAGATGATGTACACTTCCGGATGGCCGAAAAACCAGAACAGGTGTTGCCACAGGAGCGGCCCGCCGCCCTCGACGGCGTAAAACGTCGTCCCGAGGTTGCGATCGAGCAACAACATGACGATGGCGCTCCCGAGGATCGGGAAAGCGAAGATCACCAGCGCGCTCGTGGTGAGGATCGTCCAGGAAAAGATATCCAGGTTCGCCCACGTCACGTCCGGGGCGCGTTCGTAGACGATCGTCGCGACGAAGTTGATCGCCGCCATCGTCGTCGCGATGCCACTCAGATGCAATCCCAGCAACAACAGATCGATCTGCGGGTTCGCCGTCTGTACCGACAGCGGGACGTAAAGCGTCCAGCCGAGCGCCGGTTCACTCAACGCTCCGAAAAACTCCACGACCGGATTCTCCCCCAGGAGAAACCCCATCGCCCCGGCCGTCATCTCCGCGAGGAGGCCGCCTCGAGCGAGCAACAGCGACGGTGGCAACAGCCAGAACGCGATCGCGTTGATCCGGGGAAACGCCATGTCGTCGGCCCCGATCAGAAGCGGGAGGACGTAGTTCCCGATGCCGAAAAAGACCGGCGTGACGAAGAAAAAGAGCATCGTGATCCCGTGGGCGGTAAACAGCTCGTTGTACGTCGTCTCGTCCCACACCGACGCCGTCGGGACGAGCAACTCCGTCCGGATCATCATCCCGTCGATCCCACCCCACAGGGCCGCAATCGTTCCGAACGCGATGTAGAGCAGTCCAATTTCGCGGTGGTTCGTGGTCGTCGTAAACCGCTTGATCGTCGACCACACCGCCTCAAGATCCGCCGAAAATCGACGCGTGATCGTCCGAGAGCCGCCGCCATCGGCCCGAGCGAACCGCGATCGCGCCCTGTGAGTGACGAGCAGACAGCCGAGCAGGATGGCGACGAATATCGCGGGTCGGAGGATCGCGGGATCGACGCTCATCGTGGCCCTCCGGGCACCACGGCTGGCGACTCCCGTACGGAATCAGCCTCGAGCGTGACTCGAGACGGGTACTGGAGGGACGGAGCGCTCATCGATCTCGGTCTTCTACCACGACCGCCGTTAAGAAGGCTGGGTAGTGCAAAATCAGCCGAAACCGAGCCCGGGATTATTTGGGACTCCCCGTGGTCGGTCACCCGAATGACGACTCGGTCCGCCGCTTTCGGAGTAAGCGCACTCGCGGCGTTGGTGGCCGCGACGGGGACGGTCTCGGCCCAGTCGGTCAACAGGGACCTTATCGACAGCCTCTACGTCCAGTTGCTCTACGTCGCGCTCCCGTTGACGCTGTTCGTCCTCGTCATCCTCGTCTACTGCGTCGTCCGCTTTCGGGACAACGACGATCCGAGGCCGACCACGGAGGACCCCTCGCTCGAGATCACGTGGACGGCGGCGACGGCGGTCATCCTGCTGTTCGTCGGTGTCTCGTCGTATGCAGTGTTTGCGAGTCCGTATCTGTCGACGGGGATCACCGCCGACGAGATCGGCGGCACGGGGCCGACGCCGGTCGACGTCCCCGAAGACGACGAGGTCGTCGAGGTGCTCGCCTATCAGTGGGAGTGGCAGTTTTCCTACGACGAAGCGAACGTGACGACGCGAAACGAACTGGTCGTGCCGGCCGACGAGGACGTGAGCCTGGTGATGACCTCCGGGGACGTGATACACACGCTCGCGGTGCCCGACCTCGGGCTCAGACAGGACGTCTTCCCCGGCGAGGAGACCACGGTCAGGACGAACGTTCACGAGACCGGCGAGTACGACCTCCAGTGTACCGAGTTCTGTGGCGCACAACACTCCCATATGCTCGCGAACGTCACGGTCGTCGACCGGGAGACCTACGACGAGTGGCTCGCAGAACACGAGGACGAATCCGACGTGACCGATCCGCCGCCGGTGACCGACGCGTGACCTGTACGCTCTGTGAACTCCCGACCGGGTCGAGCCCGATCACCGACGACGACCTCGAGGCCGAGTTCTGTTGTCGGGGGTGTCTCGCCGTCTACCGAGCACTCGAGGGGGGCGAAGGCGGCGGGGAATCGAAGATTGGGAGTCGTGACGACGAACCGCCGAGCGTCAACGCCGGAAACGACGAACCGCCGAGCGTCAACGCCGGAAACGACGAACCGCCGAGCGTCAACGCCGGAAACGACGAACCGACACGGGTCGACGCAAGGGCCGACGATCCGCCGAGCGTCGACGACGGGAGCGACGAACCGCGACGGATCGGCGCTGGAGACGACGAAACGCCGGGCCTCGATCGTCGGGACGACGGCGCGTCCTCGGACGTCGACCGCGACGACCACGAAATCGCCCATTTCTCGATCGAAGGGATGCACTGCAAGACCTGCGAGCGATACCTCGAGGCAGTGGCGACCGGGATCGAGGGAGTCGTCGACGCCCACTCGAGCTACGCGACCGAGCTGATGAGCGTTCGGTACGATCCCGCGGCGTGGACGGTCGACGACCTCGCCGACGAACTGAGCGGGCTCGGCTACCGGGCGTCGGCCCCCGACGAGGAACGGGTAAACGACCGGCTGACGATCGGCAGGTACCGAGTCGCGCTCGCGGTGCTCGTGATGATGCCGGTGATGGCTCCCTACTTGCTTTTCATCTATCCGACGTATCTCGGGATCTATCCGCGGGAATTCCTCTTCGACCCGACGCTGACCGCGGTCGTCTACGTCCCGCTTTTCGTCTGGAGCACGCTCGTCGTCGCGGGACTCGGCTATCCGATCCTTCGGGGCGCCGCCGTCAGCCTCCGCGTCGGACGGGCGAATACGGACCTCCTGATCGCGCTCGCGGTGCTCGCCGCCTACGGCTACTCGGTCGCGGCGCTCGGAGTCGGTCGACGCGACGTCTACTTCGACGTCGCCGTGATGATCCTCGTCGTCGTCACGGTCGGTAATCACGTCGAAACGCGACTCAAGCGCCGCGCGCTCGAGACCAACGTCGGGTTGGCCACCCCGGACGGCGAAGGCGTCCGACGACTCGAGGCCGACGGCTCACTCGAGTCGGTCGGGTTCGACGATCTGGAACCGGGAGATACCGTCCTCGTACGGCCGGGTGAACGCGTTCCGGTCGACGGGACGATCGTCGGCGGGTCGGCGTGGATCGACGAGTCGATTTTGACCGGCGAGTCCGTTCCGCGCCACGCGTCGGCGGGTGCGACCGTTCGTGGGGGCGCCGTCGTCGAAGACGGCGCGCTGACCGTCGACGTCGGCGACGAGGTCGAGAGTACGCGGATCCGACTCGGCGAACTGCTCTCCGTGGCGCGGAGTTCGAACGACGGGATCGGGCGGGTTTCGGATCGCCTCGCGGCGGCGTTCGTCCCGCTAGTGATCGCCGTCGCCGTCGCGACCACGGCGGTGTGGATCGCCGCCGGATCGTCGGTCGGAACCGCGATTCTGATCGGCGTCTCGGTGCTCGTCGTCTCCTGTCCGTGCTCGTTCGGCATCGCGACGCCGCTCGCGCTCGCCTCCGGAGCCAGAGCGGCCGCGGATCGACGAATCCTGCTCTCGAACGCCGACGTCGTCGAACGGGTCGCCGACTCGGCCGTAATCGTCTTCGACAAAACCGGGACGCTCACGACCGGCGAGTTCAGACTCGAGGGAACGATCGCCGCCGACGGCGAGTGTACGGATCGGGTCCTCGCCCGCGCGGCGGCCGTCGAACGGCGATCGAGCCATCCGCTCGCCGAGGCGATCGTCGACGCGGCCGGCGAGAACTCGTCGGCGACGGTCGAAGGGTTCGACCGCGAGGGACGACGCGTTTCGGCGACCGTCGACGGGACGCGCGTGACCGTTGGCCACCCCGAAGCGTTCGACGACGATTGGACGATTCCGCCGTCGGTTTCGGACGCCCTCGACGAGAGCCTGGACGTGGGAATCGTTCCGGTCGCTGTCGGCTGGGACCGTGCCTTGCGGGGCGTAATCACGGTTCGGGACGCGCCTCGAGCGGAGTGGGAATCCGTCGTGGCCGATCTCGCGACGGACGATCGAACGATCGTCGTGTTGACCGGCGACGACGAACGGATGGCGGAGCCGTTCGAGGCCCACCCCGACGTGGACGAGGTTTTCGCGTGCGTCCGCCCCGAGTCGAAAGAAGCGATCGTCCGCCGGATGCGGACGGGTGAAACCACGACGATGATCGGTGACGGGACGAACGATGCGCCCGCGCTCGCGAGCGCCGATCTCGGGATCGCGCTCGGGAGTGGAACCGATCTGGCGGCCGACGCCGCCGACGTGGTCGTCGTCGACGACGACCTCTCCGCGATTCCAACGCTGTTCGAGATCACGCGGTCGACCCGTCGGCGGATTCGTCGAAACCTCGCGTGGGCGCTCGGGTACAACGCCGTCGCAGTTCCGATCGCCGTCGCGGGTCTCATCAATCCGCTGATCGCGGCCGTCGCCATGACGGTGAGTAGCCTCGCCGTCGTCGCGAACTCCGGTCGTCTCTCCTCGCTCGGTACCTCCGACCGCCGACCGCACAGCGCGAATTCAGCCGGGGCAGACGGCGGTCGAGCGGGCACACGGGGAGATTCGGCAGAGTCTCACGACGATTCGATTGGCACACGGAGGGATTCGGCCGATTCTCACGGTGACTCGGTCGGACGCCCGCTGTGAACAAAGATCGATTCCCCGTTCACACGAACTGGCGTCACCCGCTACGCGACTCGAGGGGACGACCGGCGTCCGTCGGGCCGCGACGGATACACTCGATCCGTTTCGCAGGCATCGAGCGGCGGAGAAACCCCGAGCATTTTATGCTCGCGACCGTGGAGTGTCCACCCGATGGTCTCGTTGGGCCTCTCACGTGAATCGCTCCGGGACATCTCGGGCAACCTCGTACCGCTCGTGATCCTCGCGTTTTTCGGCCTCTGGTTCGCACTCGAGGCGCCGTGGGGGTGGCCGCCGCTCTCGATCGTCCTCGTCTACGGGCTGGTGATCTCGCTTGGGGCCGTCCTGTTCGGAGTCACCTACGTGACGGCACTCGCCTTCGACGCGGCGGATGCCGAACGCGAGTGACACGGCCACGGCGGGACCAGGTTCTCGTACGGGTTACTGGAACGAGTTACCGGTGCAACCGCGGCCCGGGTGGCGGTTGCGCCGGAAATGACGTACAGTAACCCGTATCAAAGCGCAACGACGAGGACGCCGACGGCGAACAGTCCGGCGACGAGCGCCGCGAGCGCGATACCGAACAGCGTTTTCTCCGACAGTTCCATCGGATCGTCGTTCACCGACTACAGGGGTGAATCTTTTCCCGCACACCCACTTGTCGTCGCTCGAGTCAACCGGAGTCGGGCCTCGAGAGCGTCTCCGAATGCGCCGACGTTGTCGTCACTCGAGGCGAAGATAAACGGCCCGACACTCCCGGGGCCTGTGAAAGCCGGCCCGCGTACGGCCGCGAGATGCGGTGGTCGCCACCGGGACGGTGACTCGGATCAGTAGCCGCGCTCGATCAGGTAGTCCGCGATTTCGAACAGCAAATCCCGAGCCTCGTTGTCGGGCAGGACCTCGAGTCGGCCCTTGCCGCGACCGACGAGGTCACGAGCCATCTCGTTTGCGTACTCGATCGAGCCGACCTCCTCGAGTCTGGAGACGGCGTCGTCGATCTCGGCTTCGGTGACGGCGTCGACGTCGGTCGTATCGACCAGGTCGCCGACGTCGACGCCCTGTTCGCGGGCGTGGACCGTGATCAGCGTCTGTTTGTTCTCGACGAGGTCGCTCCCGCGTTGCTTGCCGAGTTTCTCGCTCGGGACGGTCAGATCGAGGACGTCGTCTTGGATCTGGAACGCGCGGCCGACGTCGAGTCCGTAGCCGTAGAGCGCGTCGACCGTCTCGTCGTCGGCCCCCATCAGGACGGCCGGCAGACACGCCGACGCCGCATAGAGGACGGCGGTCTTTTGCTCGACCATCTCGAGGTACTCTTCGGGCGAGACGTCGACGCGCTCTTCGAAGGTGACGTCCAGCGATTGGCCCTCGCAGATCTTCGTACAGGTCGTCGCGAGGATGTCGAGCGCTTCGACCGTTCGCTGTGGATCGGCGCCCGCATCGAGCATGATCTCGAACGCCTTCGAGTAGAGCGTATCGCCCGCGAGGATCGCCGTCTCGAGGTCGTAGGCCTTGTGGACCGCCGGCACGCCACGACGAAGGTCGTCGTCGTCCATGATGTCGTCGTGGATCAGGGTGAACGACTGGATGACCTCGACGCTGACCGCCGCGTTCATCACGTCGATCGTCGCGGGTGTGGCACCCGGTTCGTCGCCGGAAAGCGTGGGAAACTCCCGATAGTCGCCAGAGAGCGGTGGGACGTCCGCTAACGCCTCGGCGGTCGTGAGCAAAACGGTCGGACGAAGACGTTTCCCGCCGGCGTCGAGTAAGTATCGCGACGCTTCGTAGAGCCGTTCGGGACGGCCGACGGGGAGCTCCTCGGGGATCGCCTCGTTAATTCGTTCGCGACGCTTGCGGACCGCCTCGAGCACTGCCTCTTCCCGTGCCTTGGGACTCGTCATATCAGTCGACGATCTGGATGAGATTGCCGTTTCGCGAGACGTGGAGGTCTCGTCCCATCTGGTATCCCTCGTTCTCACAGAGGGTAACGTATCCCGAGAGCCCTTTCAGGTCCTGGTGGGCCGGGATGATGTGTTGTGGCTGGAGTGCGTCTAACATCTCGTAGTGGCCCTCCTGGTTCATGTGGCCGGAGACGTGAATGTCGTCGTAGATTCGCGCACCCTGCATGCCCAGTAGCTTCTCGGCCTGGTATCGCTGACCTTCGTTGGTCGGCTCCGGAATGACGCGAGCGGAGAAGACGACCTTGTCGCCGCCGTCCAGTTCGTACGGCGTCTCGCCTCGGGCCATTCGGGTAAGCATCGCACGCGGCTCTCCCTGGTGGCCGGTGACGACGGGAAGGAAGTTCTCCTTGCCCTCGTTCATGATCCGCTTGAACGTTCGGTCGACCGACTTCCGGTGACCGAACATGCCGAGGTCGCCGGGGAAGTCGACGAAGTCGAGTCGCTCCGCAGTTCCGGAGTACTTTTCCATCGAACGACCGAGCAGGACGGGCTGGCGGCCGATGTCCTTGGCGAACTCGACGAGGGAGGTGACGCGGGCGATGTGACTCGAGAACGTCGTGGCGACGATCCCGCCGTCGTAGTCTTCCATGCTGTAGAGGACGTCCTTTAGGTGTGAGCGAGCGACGCTCTCACTCGGCGTGCGTCCCTTCTTGTTCGCGTTGGTACAGTCCTCGATGTAACAGAGGACGCCGTTGCCCTCGCGACCGATCTCGCGGAATCGCTCCATGTCGATCGGATCGCCGATGACCGGCGAGTGGTCCATGCGCTTGTCCAGTCCGTAGACGACCGCGCCTTCGGGCGTGTGAAGCACCGGGTTGATCGCGTCGATGATCGAGTGGGTGACGTTGACGAACTCGAGGTCGACGTTGCCGGAGTCGCCGATGGACATCGTCTCGCCGGGGTCCATCTTGATCAGGTCGTTCTCGACGCCGAATTTCTGTTCGCCTTCGATCTGCTGTTTGACGAGTTCGATCGTAAACGGCGTCGCGACGACCGGCGCGTTGTACCGGTGTGCGAGCTTCGAGATGGCGCCGATGTGGTCTAAGTGGCCGTGCGTCGGCACGATCGCCTGCACGTCGCCTTCCAGATCGCTCATGACCCGGTCGTCGGGAATCGCACCCATGTCGATCAGATCGAGACTGTGCATTCGCTCGGTTTCGACGTTGTCGTGGATCAGAACCTGCGAGAGGTTCAGTCCCATGTCGAAGATGACGACGTCGTCACCGGCGCGGACAGCAGTCATCTGCCGCCCGACCTCTTCGTATCCGCCTATCGTTGCAATTTCGATTTCCATAGTTCGTAGCACTGAAAGCCGCGTGGTGGACTCTCATCGAAACGGTCCGCGGACTCCCGGTTGTGCGGCCCCGGCGTCTCACAGCGCGTCGGCCATCCCGCTATGCACTCGAGATCACGTCCACAGTGGGTTCACGGTGGTTCCGTGAGTCTTGAGCGCACTTGCCCGCGGGTCTCGCTGTGCTCATCTACACGCCCGGGTCTTAAAAACACAGTGGGTTGGCTACCGCACGCGGCGCGGTTCGGCCACGGCTCGAGCGCTGGCAGGCAACCGAAACTGACCATCTGAATCGATTTTCTCTGCTTTTTCTTCCGTATTTTCATTCTTGGATGGTTCTTCATACGCTCAGTTCCGAAATGCGAAGCTTTCTAAACTTCCGTTCGAAAGCGCCAGGTGATGACGAAGGATCTCGAGCGAGACCTGGGGTTGTTCGCCGTAATCGCGATCAGTATGGGCGCGATGATCGGGAGCGGCATCTTCATTCTCCCCGGAATCGCGATGGCGGAGGCGGGGCCTGCCGTGATCGTGGCGTTCGTGATCGCCGCAATTCTCGTCGTCCCGGCGGCGTTGAGCATCGCCGAACTCGGGACGGCGATGCCCGAGGCCGGCGGGGACTACGTATTCATCGAGCGCGGCCTGGGGCCGTCGTTCGGAACGATCGCCGGGCTCGGAACCTGGCTCATGCTCATGCTGAAGGGATCGCTCGCGCTGTACGGCGGCATGTTCTACATCAACTTCATCTACGAGTTGCCGACGTGGGATCTCGCGGTTCCCGCGATCGGAGCGACGCTTCCGATTCCCGGCGTTCGTGCCCTCGGTATCACGTTCGCGCTCATTCTCATCGCCGTCAACCTCGTCGGCGTCAAACAGACCGGCGGGCTCCAGCTCGTGATGGTGATCGTCATGTTGATCATCCTCTCGGGGTTCGTCGCCGGCTCGATCGTCCAGGTCGAGGGTGCGAACTTCGACGGCTTCTTCGACGAGGGGATCGACGGCATCCTCACGGCGACCGCGCTCGTGTTGGTTTCCTACGCGGGCGTGACGAAGGTCGCGGCCGTCGCCGAGGAGATCGAAAACCCCGGTCGGAACCTCCCGCTCGGACTGCTCGGCTCGCTGATCGCGACGAGTTTTCTCTACGCGTTGATCGTGTTCGTCCTCGTCGGCGTGATGGACGGCGATCAACTCGCCGACACCGAAGAGCCGATGGCGGAGGCGACCCAGATCCTGTTCGGCGGGATAACGGCGTCAATCCCGGGACTCGGCGACGTTTCTATCGGCTTTCTCGCGGTCATCACGATCATCCTCGCCGCGTTGCTCGCACTCGTCAGCACCGCCAACGCGGGAATTCTGACGGCGTCACGCTACCCGCTCGCGCTCAGTCGTGACGACCTCTTCTTGAAGAAATTCGAGTACATCCACCCGCGATTCAACACGCCCTCGGTCGCGATCCTCACGACCGGTGCAGTCATCGTCTTCATCGTTGCCACCCAGGAGGTCGACGAAATCGCGAAGATGGCCGGTGCGTTCCAGATCCTCGTCTACATTCTCGTCTGTGGTGCGTTGATCGCCTTCCGCGAACGCGACCTCGAGTGGTACGATCCCGACTTCTTTACGCCCGGCTACCCCTGGGTCCAGCTGTTCGGGATCGTCTCCGGCGTCTTCATCATCTCGCAGATGGAGACCCGCGAGATCCTCGGCTCGATCGCCATCGTCGTCGTCGGATTCGTCTGGTTCAAACTCTACGCCCAGAAACGCATCGAACGCGAGGGAGTTGCGAAGGGGCTGGCCCGCCGCGAGACCGGCAGACAGTTCGTCCGAGACACCGAAGAACAACTCGAGCGCACGAATCAATTCGAGGTGTTGATCCCGCTTCGCCAGGACGTCACGCGCGAACAGGAAGACGCGCTGATCCAGATGGCGGCACCGATCGTCCAGCGACGAGGTGGCCGCATTCGGGTCGTGCGCTTCGACGAGGTTCCCGACCAGGTTCCCCTGGATACGGCCGCCGCCGAACTCTCGGAGGCCGACGTCGAGTTCGAGGAACGAACCGACGAACTCATTCGTTACCTCGAGGTGCCCGTCGAGGTCGGAGAGATCGTCAGCCACGACACTCGACACGCGGTCGTCAACTTCGCCGACCGGACGGGTGCGGATCTCGTCCTCGCGCGCCAGGAGGCGACGAGCCGACTCGGAACACTGTTCGGCCGGGACACCGACTGGATCATGGAACACGCCCCGTGTGACGTCGTCTTCGTCCAGCACGAACAGCGCGTCGACGTCTCCGAGATCGCGGTCGTTACCGACCGGAGCCCGTTCAACGACCCGCTCAAGGTCGAACTCGCCGACGCGATGGCGGACGTCCTCGGCGCGCGTCTCCGATTCCTCTTTGCCGTCTCCGAGGACGCACCCGAGGAACTGATCGGAACGATCGAAGACTATCACGACGAACTCGATGACCTCTGTACCGTTCCCGTCGAGTCGACGATCGTCCGCGCGGACGACGAGGTCGACGACCTGTCACGCGAACTCGAGTCGTCGGATATCGTCATGCTGAGTACCGTTACCCACCGCCGGCTTCCCGACCTGGTCGTCGAACAGCGCTCCGATCGCATCGCCGCCGCGATCGAACAGCCGGTGTTGCTCGTCCACTCCAAGAAGACGCGCCGGGGATCGTTCCTGCGCCCGATCTTAGAGCGCGTGTTGTTCGACTGATCCGGCGGCCGCGCTCGGGTTTGACAAGCGGTGTAGGAGAATTCCCCGGGGCTTGACCCCGAGGCGATTCAGGGCCGGTTCGCACAGCTGTCGACCGCACAGCCGTCGACGCTACTCGACCGTCGTTCCCGGCTCTTCGCCCGTCAGAAACGACTCGAGATCGTCGAGCCCGAAAATAGAGGCCTCGGCCTCGAGTTCGAGTAACGCCCGTACCTTCGCGGCCATCCCGCCGGTGACGTCGGTCGCCTCGCTCTCACCGAGGACGTCCGCGACCGCCTCGAATCCCCCGATTCGGTCGATCACCGCGTCGTCAGCGTCGAGGACGCCCGGCACCGTCGAACAGAGGCCGATCCGTTCGGCCTCGAGGGCGCGGGCGAGTTCTGCGACGAGTTCGTCGCCGCTGACGACCGTCGCACCCGAACCCGCGTGTGCGATCAGATCGCCGTGGAGGACGGGGACGAACCCCTCGTCGACGAGCGTCTCGACCTGCCCGGTCGGGAACTCGAGTCGCCCGGTTTCGTCACGGTAGGCCGTCGATAGCGGATGGACCGGAACCGCGGGAACGTCGCGCTCGAGCAGGCGTTTGCGGACGAAGCCGTTGAGCGCGCCCATCGCCCCGTGGATATCGCTTACCGCAGTCGGATCGTGGGTCCCGTCGGTCGTCGTCACGCCGTGTTCGCTCGCGTGGTGGTGTCCGAAACTCCCGCCGCCGTGGACGACGACGAGG
Organism: Natrarchaeobius versutus; assembly: GCF_041205745.1. NCBI lineage: Archaea > Methanobacteriati > Methanobacteriota > Halobacteria > Halobacteriales > Natrialbaceae > Natrarchaeobius > Natrarchaeobius versutus. The sequence goes on from NZ_JBGFCC010000001.1 coordinate 604,219, forward strand.
CGGTCCGCGAGCGCGCGCTCAGGAGACTCCCTGGCGGTCGCGATGGCGTCGGCCGCCGCCGCGAGCGCGGGGCCGTCGACGGTTTCGGGACGCTCCTTGTCGGTGATTGCGCTCCCGCCGAGTTTGAGGACGATCATTCGAGCCGTTCCACCCCAGTTTCGGCCAACCCCGCTCGGAATGCCTCCTCACAGCCCGGCGTAAACGACAGCGCCGTCTCGGTCTCGGGCGTCGGGTCCAGGGTGACGATACAGCCGCCACCGCCGGCGCCCGTCAGCTTCGCTCCGAGCGCGCCGGCGTCTCGAGCGGCCCAGACCATCGTATCGAGCGACCTCGAGGAGACGCCGAGCGCAGACAACAGACCGTGGTTGAAGTTCATCAGCCGGCCGGCTTCCTCGAGGTCGTCGGCCGTGAGGGCGTCTTCGCCGTTTCTCGCGAGGTCCCCGATCGTCTCGACCGTGTCCGCGGCGAACTCGTACTCCTCGCGGAGGGACCGAACGCCCGAGACCAGTTCACCGGTGTCGCCCGCGCCGCCGTCGAATCCGATGACGATCGGAACGTCCGGCGCCTCGATCGATCGGCAGTCGTCGCCCTCGACGCGGACCGCCCCGCCGGTCGCCGAACAGAACGTGTCCGCACGCGAAGCCTGGCCGTCCTGAACCTCGTACTCCGTTCGGTAGGCTCGCTCGGCGAGTTCGTCGGACTCGAGGGTGGTGCCCAGCGCGCGCGTGCCGGCGTCGATGGCGGCGACGGCGACCGCGGCCGACGAGCCAAGGCCCGCTCCAAGCGGGATGTCGCTCTCGATGGTCACGTCAAAGCCAGTCTCCTCGTCGCCGGTCACGTCCCGGACGTGTTCGATCGCGCTGTCGACGTACTGCGTCGCGGCCGTCACCAGCGACTCCGAGACGTCCACGTCCGGCCGGTCGCCGGCCGACGCACCGTACTCGACCGTGAATCCGTCCAGGCTGAGGTCCTCCGCGTGGACGCGTAGCCTGCCGTCGTCGCGTGGCTCCACGCCGACGCGTGCCCGTCGCTCGATCGCACACAGAACGGCGGGCTCGCCGTAGACGACCGCGTGCTCCCCGAACAGATACACCTTCCCGGGAGCGCTCGAGCGTGTCATAGCCGGCCGTTCGCACGACGACGGTTAATAGCTGTCTTCTCGCGTCACGGTCGAATTCGATCGAACCGTTCGGAATACAAGTACGTTTCGGCGACTTGCCGACCGGCGGAGCCGTTGGTTCGATATAACCGCCCGGCGTTCGACCCTCGAGACGAATGCGACCGACGAACCGACTCGAAAACCGTGACAGACGACGCCTGCTTCACGCCGTCGGTGCTGGGCTCGCGGCGGGTATGAGCGCGTCCACCGCGGGCTGTCTCGCCTCGATGCCGACGCTCGGCCAGCAGATTCGATACGCCGACGTCGACGTCCCGGAAGCTGGCGATCCCATCTACCGCGAGTGGGTCCCCGCGCGTTCGGCCCTCGAGCACACAGACGGCGGGTGGCGGACCGTCCGCGCCGCGACGCCGAACGACATGGGAGCGGACGTCGTCGGTACCACCGATCCGCTCCCGGGACAGACCGTGAAAGCGCGCCTCGATCATCTCGGGGTGGGCTACGAGAACTACGACCACGTCGTGAGCGTGGGTCCGGTCGTCGTCTGTCTTGGCCCGTTCGACGCGGCGCTAGTCCGCGAAACGCTCCTCGAGAGCGACTACGAGGATGTTGGGGCCTATCACGGGTACGATCTGTTCGAACGAACCGATCTCACCCGCGGCGTCGCCGTCCGCGACGGGACGGTACTCTTTCGCCAGCGAGCGGCCGATTCGGGCCCGGTCGATCCCACGGACCTCGAGGTGGTGATCGACGCCGAAGCCGGACGAGTCCCGCGCCGCGCCGACGAGGACGAGGACTTCGACGCCGTCGCTCGAGCGACCGGCTCCCATCCCACCGTCCAGCTATTCGAGGGCTGGGGACCGATCGTCGAGGAGCTGTCGGAGGCGTTCTCCGCCCGGAACTCGTCGATGGTCTACGCATACGACGAGGAGTGCGTTTACCACCGGAGCGTCTGTCTCTTCGAGGAGGGGGCGGGCCTCACGTCCCGGGAGGTCGAAGACGTCCTCGCCGACCGAAACGCGGCCGTGGAGGCACACGGCGTCGAGGTCACGATCGACGAGCCGTACCTGTGGGTCGACATCCGGGAGACCCACGAGGATTTCCGGTCGCGCGTCGGCGACGACAGACGGTATCCACAGATTACGTGGGGCGTCGACGCCGGCGGGGCGGGATTTACCGTGAGCCACGACGGTGGCGATCCGGTCGACGCGGACCGCTTGACGCTCTTTCCCGATTCCCGGAGCCGTGTCGATCCGGGCATCGAACCCCAGTTCGGCGACGAGTTCGACGTCGTCGAATCTGGTGATTCGCTGACCGTCGAATCGTTCGAGAGCGAACCCGAGGACTCCATCGCGCTCCTCTACAGCCCGCCGGGAACGAACGATGGAACCGTCATGGCCCGGTTCGTTCCCGACCGCGTCGCTCGGGACGGTGAGTGAGTTGTGTTCCTCGAGTGGCGATCCGACGACCGGCCGTCGTATCCCCGCCGATCGGCCGCCGCGCATACCATCCCCAATGCCGACGATGCGGCGCCGAGTTGGCCCGTCGAACGAAGCGATTATAGGGCGAATGTCCGATCGAGTAGCCGTGAGTGAGGATCCGTCCCTCGAGACCGTCGTTTCCCTCCTCGACGACGAGTACGCCCGCGCGATCCTCGAAGCCACGCGTACCGAGCCCATGTCCGCCAACGAACTGACCGACCGCTGTGACGCCTCGCTGTCGACCGTCTGTCGGCGCCTCGAGCGACTCGAGGACGCGAACCTCGTCCGCGAGCGGACCCGACCGCGCCCCGACGGCCACCACGACACGATCTACGCCGCGACGCTCGAGGAACTTCGCCTTCGCCTCGACGAGGATGGCTTTTCCTTCGACCTCCGCCGGCGCGAGGAGGACGCCGCCGATCGGCTCCAGCGGCTGTGGGGTGACCTCTGAATGCTCGAGGCGATCCGTCCGATCGAACTCGTTGTCGGCCTGCTCGCCGCCGGTGCGACCCTCGTCGGCCTCTACATCGGCTACCAGGCGTTCCGAGCGTGGGGACGCCACCGCGATCCGTCGATGCGCTTCCTTGCGCTCGGATTGATCCTGCTGACGGTCGTTACCTACTCGACGTCGTTCGTTGGCACGGTCCTCATCCACCTGCGTCTGCTCTCGCTCCCACAGCAAGACTGGTTCTGGCTCGCCGTCCACGCCTCGCAGTTCGCTGGCCTGGTGTTGATCGCTTACGCCCTGCATCGCCGTCCCTGACTCGGGCTGATCGGTCCGGAGACCCCGCCTCGAGTCGTCCCCCGGAGACCCCGCCTCGAGTCGATCCAGGTAGTCGAACTTATGACGGTGTCGTTCGAACGCGGCCGTATGTCCCTCGTGCTGCCGAGCGAACTCGTCGTCGACCGCTTTCTGCCGACGGTGCGAGCGATGCTCGCGACACGACTCGCCCACCGCGGCCTGACCCAACAGGAGATCGCCGCCGAACTCGGCGTCACCCAGGCCGCCGTCAGCAAGTACGTCGGCGGCGACGGCGGCGGCGACGAGCGCTTCCGCGAGGATCCCGAGACGGTCGCGACGGTCGAGCGGATCGCCGACGGCCTCGCGAGCGGGGAGATGGACGGCTACGACGCCCTCGCCGACCTCCTCTCGCTCGTCCACAGCCTCGAGGACCGCGGGCCGATCTGTGAACTGCACGAAGAGGAGATGCCCGAACTCCGGGGATTGGGCTGTGATCTGTGCGTCCGCGGGCTCGATCCCGAACTCCGAGCCGAACGCGACGTCCTGACGAACGTCCGGACGGCCGCGCGAACCCTCGCGTCGACCCCCGGAATGGCCGACGTCGTCCCCAACGTCGGGACGAACGTCGGGATGGCCCTGCCCGACGCCGACGACGAGACCGGCGTTGCCGCGATTCCCGGGCGAATCTACGCCATGGGCGGCCGGATCGAGATCCCTGCGAATCCCGAATTCGGCGCGTCGAAACACGTCGCCATTGCGGTCCTCGCGGCTCGAGCGACCGACCCCGACGTCCGCGGTGCGGTCAACGTCGCCACCGACGACGCGTTGCTCGAGGCGGCCCGCGAACGTGGGATCGATCCTCTCGAGTTCGACGCCGACTACGAGGACCGAGCCACACACCTCGGCGATCGGTTCGGAGAACGTGGCTCGGTTCCACGCGTCGCCTACCACCGCGGCGCATTCGGCATCGAACCCGCGACGTACGTCTTCGGCTCGACGGCCGCCGACGCCGCCGAGCGCGTCGCCGCGTTGCTCGAGGCGACGGGATCGAATCGCTGATCACCGCCCACTTTGCGTTCAGCGAGACTGGCTTCGAGCGTCTCACGAGCGCGCCTCGAGTTCGGTGAGATCCACCTCGGGCGCGCCTCGAGTTCGGTGAGATCCACCTCGGGCGCGCCTCGAGTTCGGCGAGGTCCGTCTCGAGCACGATAACGGATACCGATGCAACGGGAGTCCACGTCCGACTCAACCGCCGGAACCACCAGCGTCATATCGCTCGTTCAGAAATACCCGATATCCGAATGGCCCTCACCAACGGACCGCTGATCGGGATGCTGGCCGCCGTACTCGCGGTCGTCGCCTTCGGCGTCGGCGGCGCAGTCGTCGTCGAACACCTCGACGACGATCCCGATGCGGACGAACTCGTCGCCGATGTCGTCGACGACCACGGGGGCATCGAGACCCTCCAGGCCACCGAGCGATCCGAGCACGAACTCCACCACGTTGGCGACGACGATCCAACCGTCGTCGCCATGGACGCACAAGTCGAGTTACGGCCCCCCGACCAGCGCCGGACGGAGATCCGCTCGAAGAGCGGGTCCGCGGACGTTCCCGACGTTACCGTCGTCAACGGGTCGACGCGGACCCACTACGTCGCCGACGACGATCAGGTGATGGTCGACGACGATAGCGACTGGGAAGCGATTCAGTACTCGCCGGAAACGTTCCTCGAGTCGATCGAAACCGAGTACGTCGGGACGGACACCGTCGACGGCCGCGAGGCACACGTCGTGGAGATTCACGCCGCCGAGAACGCGAGTGGCGACGGCGGACTCGGGGTGTTGGTCGGCGACACCGAGTACGTCCTCGGGTCGGCGGACGAGACCGACGCGACGAACGTTACGAAGACGATGACCTGGTGGATCGACGTCGAGGCGACGTACCCGATCAAAGAGCAAATCGTGACCGAGTACGACGAGCCGCGCCAGCACGCCCTCGAGCGCGAGCGAACGGTCCGGACCGTCACCTACGAGAACGTTCGGTTCGACGAGCCGATTCCCGACGACCGGTTCGCGTTCGAGCCGCCGCCCGAGACCGACGTGGTCGAACCGGTCGACTCGGTCGACGTCTCGACGTTCGACGACGCCGACGGGGCCGTCCCGTTCCCGGTTTCGGAGCCGACGCTTCCCGACAGCTTCGAACTCGTCATCGTGACGGCGAGCGAGTTCGAGGGTGACGCGACCGTCCAGTTCCTCTACCGCAATGGGGAGAGCCTCGAGGACGACGAGATCATGGGACGGATCACCGAACGACCGCCGGCGTACGGCTCCGAAGACGTCGAAACGGAAGGTGTCGGCGACGTCGACGGCGCGTTCGTCTCGACTCCGATGGGAACGACGCTCGTCTGGCACTGCGGTGACGTCCGGTACGAACTCACGCCCGACGTCGACGGGAACGACGAGGCGTTCGCCCTCGATGTAGCCGACTCGATGGGCTGTCCGGCGTGAGGACTCGAGGCTCGTCGATAGTATCTCCGAGAAATCAGTACAGCAGTCCGCCTCAGAACAGTCCAACGGCCAGCCGGTACGGGATCCCGATCGCGAAGATCGCGATCAACGCCGCCGTCGCACCGAGGACAGCGGGCGGGAGCGTCCCTTCGTCGAACTGGAACAGGATGTCGTTCATACCAGGGCTCTCGAGGGCATTCACCTAACTCCTTCGCTCTCCACGCGTCGCCACCGCTCGAGGAACGAACACAGTACGCGAAAACGGCCGAAACGGTATCGAAATCGAACCGGGTTAGACGACGCTCTCGAAGTCGTCGAGCGAGTACGATGGCTCGGCGCCGCGGCGGTCGAGAACTTCGTTGGCGAGCAGCCAGTAGACGACCGAGAGGGCCTTTCGACCCTTGTTGTTCGTCGGGACGACGAGGTCGACGTTGCTGGTCTGGTTGTTCGAGTCACACATCGCGATGACGGGAATACCCACCGTGATCGCCTCCTTGACCGCCTGGGCGTCACCGATAGGGTCCGTAACGACGACCACGTCGGGCTCGATGTAGCCGTCGTACTTCGGGTTCGTCAGCGTGCCGGGGATGAACCGGCCCGTCCGCGCTCGAGCGCCGACCGCGTCCGCGAACTTCTCGGCGGGGAAGCGGCCGTACTGGCGACTCGAGGTGACGAGAATCTGTTCGGGCGCGTAGTTCGCGAGGAAGTCCGCGGCCGTCCGGATGCGGCCGTCGGTCTTCGAGACGTCGAGGACGTAGAGACCGTCGGTTCGGACGCGGTGGATGAACCGCTCCATGTCCGCGGTCTTCTGTTGGGTACCGATGTGGACACCGGCACCGAGGTAGTCCTCGACGGGGATCAGCAGGTCGGCTTCCTCGTCGCTCATGACGTCGTCGTCGAGCGTCGGTCCTGCGTCCTCGTCGGGTTCGGCGTCGGCGTCGGCCTCGACGGCGTCTGCGTCGGCGGGCTGTTCGTCTACTGGCTCGACGTCCTCGTCGGGTTCGGCGGCGGGGCCAGCCCCTTCGGCTGGCTCCTCGTCGATCTCCTCCTCGGCGGCGTCGAGCCCTTCTTGGGTTGCGTCGTTGTCGGTCATGTCGCGTCGTCTGCGATTCTGATGAGCTCGTTCAGTTTTGCGGTTCGCTCGCCGCCGACGGCACCCGTCTTGATGAAGGGTGCGTCGGTCGCGACGGCGAGGTGTGCGATCGTCGTGTCCTCGGTTTCGCCCGAGCGATGGGAGATAACCGAGTCGTAACCGTTCTCCGTCGCGAGTTCGATCGCGTCGAAGGCGTCGGTCAGCGTCCCGATCTGGTTTGGTTTGATCAGGATACTGTTTGCCGCGTCGATCTCGATTCCCTCCGCCAGCCGATCGGTGTTGGTGACGAACAGATCGTCACCGCAGATCAGCGTCCGGTCGCCGACTTCGTCGGTCAGGTCGGCGAACGCCTCGTAGTCATTCTCGTCGAGGGGGTCCTCGACGTAGACGAGATCGTACTCGCGAACGAGATCGGCGATGTACTCGATCTGCTCGTCGGTGTCGCGGCTGATGCCCGCGGACTCGTACTCGTACGTTTCGGAGTCGGCGTCGTACATCTCGGCGGCCGCGACGTCGAGGCCGACGCCGATCTCGAAGCCGACCTCCGCTTCGACCGTCGAGACTGCCTCGTCGACGATCTCGAATGCCTCCTCGTCGTCGACAGAGGGCGCCCACGCGCCCTCGTCGCCTTTGCCCGACGGAACGCCCCGTTCCTCGAGCAGGTCGGCGACTTCGCCGTGGACGGCGGCGTTGGCGAAGACGGCGTCCTCGACGTTTGGCGCGCCGACGGGTGCGGCCAGGAACTCCTGGATGTCGGTCGCATCGGCGGCGTGTTCGCCGCCGCCGACGACGTTACCGAGCGGGGTCGGGAAGTTCTCGCCGCGGAACGCGCCACCGAGGTGCTGGAACAACGGCGCGCCCAGCACGTCGGCGCCAGCCTTCGCGGCGGCCATCGAGATGGCGACCGCGCTGTTTGCGCCGATCTCCGAGAAGTCGTCCGTGCCGTCGGCGGCACGAAGGATCGCGTCGACCTCGCGCTGGTTGCCCGCGTAGGCCTCCCCGACGAGTCGGGGGACGGCGTGTTCGCGGGCCGCGGCGATCGCCTCGGTCGGCGGTCGTTCGATCGCTTCGAACTCGCCCGTGCTCGCGCCACTCGGCGCGGCCGCACGGCCGAATCCTCCGCTTTCGGTCAGTACGTCCGCCTCGACCGTCGGATTGCCCCGCGAGTCGAGGATGCGTCTGAGTCGAACGTCGGTGATGAGCGTCATTGGAATCGCTCCCCCCGATCGACGGTAAACGGCAACACGCCGGCGTCGTACTCTTCGGCGGCGATCAGGATCGGCTGGGTCTGGTCAGTCTCGATCAACACCGGTGCACCGTGGGACACCTGAAGTGCCCGTGCACCGAGGATCCGTGCCTTCTCGTATCGGTTGTGGTGTTGCTGTTGCATGGCTACTGGTACGGAGAGACGACGTCGACTAAGTCGGTGTGACTGACGAGCATGCGCCGACAGCAGTAGCGCTCGACGCCGAGTTCGTCGAGGACCTGTTGGGGGTCCTCCTCGCCCTCGTTCGCTCGTTCGTCGAACTCCTCCCAGTGTTCGCCGACGACGTTACCACAGGTGAAACACCGGACCGGTACCATCATACCTGAATCACCTTAGCGGTACGATTTCTGGTAGCGAGCCCGAGCGCCCGGGCCGCCCCACTTTTTCGGTTCGGACTGGCGAACGTCGTTGACCAGAAGCGAACGATCGAACTCCATGAACGCATCGCGGAGTTCGGCGTCGTTCGTGTGCTGGACGATGCCGCGAGCGATGGCGGTGCGGACGGCGTCGGCCTGTCCGCTGATGCCGCCACCCTCGACGCGAACGTCGATATCCATCTCGTCGCGTAGCTCGTCGCCGACGATGCGGAACGGCTCTAACATCTTGAGCCGGGACATCTCGGGTTCGACCAGTTCGACTGGTTTCGAGTCGATTCGGACGCGTCCCTCGCCCTCGCGGACGGTTGCGCGGGCGACGGCGGTCTTTTTCTTGCCGCTCGTGTTCGTTACCATGTGACGTTAGCACCGAGTTGTTCGCTCACTTCGTGTAGGTGGACGAAGCGAATGTTCGAGAGTCGATCCAACGACGTGTCCTCGAGAATCTCGGCCTCGCGGTCGTCGTCTCCCTCGTATGGGTTGCCGACGTAGACGCGGACGTTCTCGAACGCCTCGCGACCGCGGGGCTTCTTGTACGGAAGCATACCGCGGACGGAGCGCTTGAAGATCGTGTCCGGCCGACGCGGGTAGTAGGGACCGCTGTCGGATCCGAGCTGGAGCCGTTTGCGGTAGGTCTCGAAGACGTCCTCTTTACCGCCGGTGATGACGGCGTCTTCGGCGTTGACGATGGCGATGGTGTCACCATCGAGAGCGCGCTGTGCGACCTCGCTGGCGACGCGGCCGAGGATGCAATCGCGGGCGTCGACGACGACGTCCGCGTCGAACTCGGCGACGCTCATCGAATCACCCGTACGTCGGATCCGTCTGGGTTCTCTTCGAGCAGTTGCTCGAGCGGTACCGGTTCGCCGACCTGTTCGATCTTGGTCTCCGCCGAGGACGAAAAGTCGACGGCCGCGACGGTGACGTTCTTCTGTAGTGCGCCGGATCCCAGCACCTTGCCGGGAACGACGACGGTCTCTTCTTCGCGTGCGTACCGCTCGATGCGGCCCAGGTTCACCTCTGCGTGGGTGCGCCGGGGCTTCTCGAGTCGATCCGCGACGTCTCGCCAGACGTCGGCGTCCTCGCTGCGGGACGTCGACTTCAGCTCGGCGATGAGATCGGTGAGCCTCGGATTGGTCTTGCTACTCATTAATTTCCTCCAACTGCAGTGAACACTCGAGAACGACGCTCTCGAGCGATCGTGGAATCGGTCCGACAGAAGTGATGCAGGGAGCAGGATTTGAACCGCCGGGAGACGATCGGTCTCGCATGCGCTCGACCGCTTCGACTCCCGTGGCTCAAATCTGCACGTTCCATTTTTCCGGCTCTTCGGTCGATCGAGCCGGAAAAATGCAGGGAGCAGGATTTGAACCTGCGGACTCCTACGAGACAGCGCCCTGAACGCTGCGCCGTTGGCCAGACTTGGCTATCCCTGCTCGCACTTCCAGATACCCGTCGCCCCTTCAAACCCCTTTCGATTCCAGTAGACGAACCGCCGTCGGCCTCGTCGCTTACGACACCGGCGAGCGGTTCGCGTCGGCTGGGTCGGGGGCGTCGGTTCATTTTAAAGCTGTACTGCCTCTTCGAGTTCGGTCGCGCGTCCCTCGATCGTGTCTGCGGCACGCGTGACGAGTTCTTCGATCGTAAACGAGCCGTCGGTTTCGACGTGGAAGACGAACGCGTTCGGCACGTCTTCGATCTCGACCTCCTGGTCGGGATACCGGTTGGTGAGGTCGTGATCAAACTCGCTCGTCGGGACGAGTTCGCCGTCGTCTTCGATCACGCCGCGGACGATCCGCTCTTCGGGTTCCTCGAACTCCGGGAGGTCGCCGACGGCCGTCACGCGCTGGAGATGTCGGTAACCGACCGCTACGCCACCCTGGTGTTTGGCGTGGCCCTTGCCTCGGTCGAGGACGGCTTCCGCCTCGGCCTCGAGACGCTGGCCGTCTTTGAGATCGATGATCGGAACGTTCTCGTCGGCGGGCTTGACTAAACTGTCGCTCGAGACGAGGTCGCCCGAGTAGGCGGTGGCCGGTCCTTCGACGTCGATCGAGAGCGTGACGGCGTCGTCCTCGACGAACTCGCCGACCGGCGGGGTCGTCAACGGAACGAGTCCGAGTCGCAAGGCGAGTTGCTCGTCGAACATAACCGACGAGTTCTCGACGAAGTGGACGGTGTCGACGGCAAACGTCGGCACGTCGGCGACCATCGCTCGTCGGATACCGTTTGCGAACGCGGGCGTCACGCCGCGGACGAGGAACCTGGCTTTTCGATCCTCGCGTTCGACGAACTCGACGTCGTACTCCTCTGTCATGGATCTAGTAGCCGCCTTTGCCTTTCGGTGCGCGCGATCCGTCGTGTGGGATCGGGGTCACGTCCTCGATGCGACCGATTTCGATGCCCGAGCGTGCGAGCGCTCGAATCGTCGCCTGTGCGCCGGGGCCGGGGGACTTCTGGAGATTCCCACCCGGGCCGCGAACGCGAACGTGCAGGCCCGTGATGCCGGCGGCTTTGACCTCCTCGGCGACGGATTCGGCCATCTGCATCGCGGCGTACGGCGAGGCCTCGTCGCGGTTCTGTTTGACAGCCGTCCCGCCGGACGATTTCGCGATCGTCTCGGCGCCTGTGAGGTCGGTCACGGTCATGACGGTGTTGTTGAACGATGCGTGTACGTGGGCAACGCCCCATTTTTCGTCGTCTGCCATGTTATTGTCCCTCCGCTCGTTCCGGGTGGAGTTCGTCCGCGAGTGGACTGTTCTCCTCGAACTCGATGCGGTCTTCCTCGTCGACGTCGACGACGTACGACGGGATCCGGTTGCGCTGGCCGTCGATGACGATGTGGCCGTGAGAGATGAACTGGCGAGCCTGCTGGGTCGTGTTCGCCAGTCCTTTCCGGTAGACGACCGTCTGGAGACGGCGCTCTAAGACGTCCTCGACCTCGAGACCGAGGATGTCGCCTAAGTCGTCTTCCTCGCCCAGAATGCCGACGCGTTTGAGTCGACCGAGGAACTCCTCGGAGCGCCGGATGACGGTCTCGTCGCCCTGGGGCTGGCCGAGCAGGTCACGAGCCTCGCGTCGGTAGGAGCGAAGCTCGGACTGTGCACGCCAGAGTTCCTCCTTGTTCGCGAGCCCGTATCGGTCGACCAGCGAGTGCTCGCTGGCGATGCGCTCGCCCTGGTAGGGATGGTTGGGCGTCTCGTACTGTTTGGTGTTCGTTCCGAGTGGCATTATTCGTCGTCCTCCGCCGCCTCTTCGGCCTGTTCTTCGCGGATCTCTTCGACGTTGACTCCGATCGTCCCTTCAGTTCGGCCGGTGGACTTGGTTCGCTGTCCGCGGACCTTCTGTCCGCGCTTGTGGCGAACGCCTTTGTAGGAGTCGATCATCTTCATCCGGTTGATGTCGTGTTGACGGGTCAACTGGAGATCGTTCCCGATCTCGTGGCTCGTCTCGCCGGTGTAAAAGTCCGCCTGGCGGTTGTTGAGCCAGTCCGGAACTTCGTCGGCGTAGTTTTCGACGAGCGTGACGACCTCGTCGATCACGTCGTCCTCGAGTCGACCGAACGTCGCCGTCCGATCGACACCCGCTTCCTCGGCGATGATTCGGGCGGTTCGTCGACCGATCCCGTTCATCTCCGAGAGCGAGCGCTCGACGGACTTCGTCCCATCGAGGTCTGTCTGACCGATGCGGACGAAGTACCGAAGGTCTTCGTCGTCCTGTTGTTCTTGAGGGTCTTCCTCGCTCATGTGTCGTGTATGTGTGTCTGGTCTGCGCGCGTTGCAACGTCGACTGACTCAACTGCCAGCCGTACTGGCGGACAACCGGAAAACGCCCGATCGAATCGACGGGCTCAGACCGATTCTCTGCCAGTACCGTGTATCCGACGTCGTGGCGGGGATTCGAACCCCGGAGGCTTGACGCCACATGGTTAGCAACCATGCGCCTTGGGCCGCTTGGCTACCACGACACCGTGTCTGTATCGTCGCCCTTCCGGACTCGGGGACCGCGCCCCCTGCACGTATCGCACCAGAACGTACCCGGGTCGGGTACTTAAGCGCAACGAAACGTCGAGGCGATCGCCGGGCGAAAATTCCACGACGCAACCGACCGGACGGGATGAACTTATTACCCGTCGATCGAGTAACAGTTCGTAGATGTCTCGCGCTCGAGGCGCCATCCGACTCGTGGTCGCGATCCTCGGTATCGCGGCGGTCGCGATCGCCGCGGCGACGATCTCCTCGCCCGTCGAGTACGGCGGAGACGGCGATCCCGGCGAGGCGGGACCGGACGGTATGCCGGTCGAGGAAACCGGAGAGCAGACGCTCGAGACGCCGCTGTTTCTCGAGTTACTCGTGGCCGCCCTCGTGATCCTCGCCGTCGCGGTCGTCGTCTGGTATCTCCTGACTCGGTACAAGTTGGTCGCAAAACGGTTCGCGATCGCGTTCGTGCTCCTGTTAGCCGCCGGCGTGATCGTGTACCTGCTCGGTCGTCTCGGCGCGTTGAACCCCGAAGCGTTGGAATCGCCGCCACCGCCCCCTGAAGGGACGCCGGGCGACGGCGACCCGGGCGACGGCGAGGGAACCCAACAGCCGTTTCCGATCGGCCCGTTGTTCTTCGTGGTCACCGCACTCGCGGTCGGATTGGCCGTGGCGCTCGCCTGGACCGGCGGCCGACGGCGGACGAACGCGAGCGAGGACGGCTCCGACGGCGTCGAGGAATCCGCCGTCGCCGGCTCTCACGCCGCGGTCGGTGCGGCCGCCGGTCGCGCCGCCGAGCGGATCGAAGCGACCCGCGACGTCGACAACGAGGTGTACCGTGCCTGGCTCGAGATGACCCGGCCGCTTGAGGTCGACCGCCCCGAGACGAGCACGCCGGGAGAGTTCGCGAGCGCGGCAGTCGATGCGGGACTCGAACGGGAGGACGTCGACCGGCTCACCGCGTTGTTCGAAGACGTTCGGTACGGACAGGCGGAGACGACCGACGAGATGGAATCGCGCGCGATCGCCGTCTTGCGCCGAATCGAAGGCGAGTACGCCGACGCCGAGCGCAACGACGGCTCCGAACCGACTGCCGACGCCGGCCTCGAGTCGAGCGACGATACCGGCTCCGAATCGGACGGTGACACCGACCTCGAGTCGGCGCCCGGAGACGAGCCGGGTGGTCGGCGGTGAGCGATCGCTCGAGCGGCGGGGGAATCAGAGTGATTCCCGTCGTCGCTACCGTCCTCGCGTTCGCCGGCGGAGTCGCCGTTCTCACCGGAGTCGGGACGCTGACGTTGGCCCAGGCGTCGGTCGGAATCATCGGCGCAATCTCGCTGATCGCCGCGTTCGTGAGTTTCTCTCACCGACGCGACGCTCGCCAGTACCGATCGACGCCCGATCCCGAGCGACGGACGCCGGCGTCGATCCCCGGCGGCCGCCTTACCGACGCGATCGCACAGTTCAACCCCCACAACGTCGGTCGGGGCTACGTCACTCGCCGGAGCGTCAACGGGCTTCGGTCCGCCGTGACGGCAGTCCTCACGCGATTTCAGGGGCGATCCGAGGAGGAGGCGGCCGCGGCGATCGAGGACGGATCATGGACCGACGATCCGATCGCGAGCGCGTTTCTCTCCGAAGAGATCGACTCCCCACCGCAGTCGGCCCGTCGACGCCTCACCGACAGACTGGGTCGTGACGATCCGTACCGCCGGGGCATTCGACGGACCGCGGTCGCGATCGCCCGAATCGGCTACGGCCAACTCGGCGGATCGCCGACCCCGGAGAACGTTCCGATCGAAAACCGGGAAACGGCGGGGAGTCGCGTCGACGCACGAACCACGGACCGACGCCTCGAGGCCGGCCAGATTCACGAACTACCGATGCGACCGACCGGCCACTGGACCGGGATCGGGGTCGTCGCGCTCGTCGCCATCGGTATCGGAACGTTCGCCGAACTGTCGGCGCTGGTCCTCGCCGGCGTCGTCGGGATCGGCTACGCCGGGTTCGCGTACCTGAGTTCGCCGCCGTCGCCGACGCTCGAGATCGAACGGACGCTGAGCGACGACGCTCCGGAACCGGGCGACGAGATCGACGTCTCCGTCTCCGTGACGAACGTCGGTTCGAAGCCGATTCTCGACCTCCGGTACGTCGACGGCGTGCCCGCCGATCTACCCGTAAGCGAGGGCACCGCCAGGATCGGAACGGCGCTTCGCCCCGGCGAAACCGTCTCCCTCGAGTACGCCCTGACGGTCACCACCGGAACCCACGAGTTCGACCCCGCACTCGTCGTGACGCGTGACCTCTCGCGGTCGGCCGAGCGCGCCCACTACGTCGGCGCGCCGACGACGATCGTCTGCGAACCGGTGTTTCGCCCGATCGACGCCCCCGTCCCGTTGCAGGCCGCGACGACGCGGTTTACCGGCCGCCTCACCACCTCGAGTGGCGGCTCGGGTACCGAGTTTCACTCCGTCCGGGAGTATCGCCGAAACGACCCGCTCAACCGGATCGACTGGAATCGCCACGCCCGAACCGGCGAACTCGCGACCATCGAGTTCCACCAGGAGCGCGCCGCCCGCGTGCTCGTCCTCGTCGACGCGCGGAAAGCCGCCTACGTCGCACCGTCTGCCGGCGCTGTCCACGCGGTCGAACGCTCGACCGACGCGGCGGCGAGGATCGCGGCGACGTTACTCGAGTCCGGAGATACGGTCGGACTCGGGGCGATCGGCCCGACCGCTCGCGCCGAGCGAGGCGAGTCGGACGTCTGTTGGCTCCCTCCTGCCTCCGGGAGTCGCCACCGGATCCGGTTCCGCGAGGCGCTCGCGACCCATCCGCAGTTCTCCCCCGTCGCCCCGCCGCGGGAAGGTCGGTGGGTGAGCCAGCTTCGGACCCTTCAGCGGCGGCTGTCGGCCGAAACGCAGATCGTGCTGTTGACTCCGCTGGCCGACCGCGCAAGCCTCGTTCTCGCTCGACGATTGGCCTCCCACGGCCACGCGGTGACCGTCGTAAGCCCCGATCCGACCGCCGAAACGACGACCGGCCAGCAACTTTCGCGGGTCGCCAGACGCGTCCGCCGGTTCGACCTCCAGCGGTCGGGAATCCCGGTCGTCGACTGGGGACGAACCGATTCGATCGACGAAGTGTTCGCACGATACGAGGCGACGATCGGCGGTGGTCGCCGATGAGCGAGGTCCAAAGCGCCGACTCGGCGGGCGCCGGCGCGGACCGAACCGGCGGGGACGCCGACGAACGCCGGGGTGACGTCGATTCGAACGGGGACGCCACTCCGCGGCTCGAAGACGGCGCTGGTGACGGCTCGCTCGAGTCCGATGGAATCACTCGGCGACCGACGGTCGTCGCCAGCGCCGTTGCCCTCGTCGCCGTCGCCCTCGCCGTGGCGATCGTCGTCCCGAGTTCGCCAACAGGAGCAGGGATCTCCCTCGTCGGCGGTCTCGCGCTCGCTTGGGGGTTGGTCGGACCTGTCCCCGGCGGCCGGCGGTGGCTCGTCGACGCCGGGTCGCTCGCCGCGTTCGCCGGCGTGGTCCTCTCGGGGCTCGAGGGCGCACTCGTCGAACCGACGCTGGTCGCGACGGTCTGTGTCGTCGTCGCGTGGGACCTCGCCGGGAGCGCGATCGACCTCGGCGACCAGCTCGGCCGCGAAGCCGATACGCGCCGGCTCGAGGGAGTCCACGCCGTCTCGAGCGTCCTCGTCGGAGTGGCGACGATGGCCGTCGGGTACGGGACGTTCGTCTCCGCGGCGGACGGTCAACCGGTCGCCGCAGTGGCGTTACTGTTGCTCGCGGGCACGTTCGCGACGATCGCACTGGGAATCCGTCGAAGCTGGAGCGGCTAATCGTCCCGCACCCGACCATCGTCCCACGTCCGACAGGTGAGTGCAAAACAGAGACAGTCGGTCACTCGAGTGGGGACGAACGGGCTCGGGCGACGCGGCCGATCAGGCCGGCAAATCGAGATACTCGTCGTTGAGTTCCCACTCGCCGTCGCCGTCGCGGATCATGTACTCGCCGTAGTAGGGAACGCGGTTCGCGACGACCTCACGAAACGCCTCGCGGATCTCGGGTTTGCTCATCTCGCCCATCGACTTCAGGTCGTCGTTGCGGTTCAGACAGCCCTTGAGATAGCCCTCGTGGGTGACCCGCACCCGGTGGCAGTTCGCACAGAACGTCGGGTTCTCGACGGGGTCGACGATCTCGACCATCCCGACGTTCGGCGACTCGGCCGGCGGCCCCTCGAGCGTGGCACCGTCGCTTGCGATCCAGTAGCGCTTGCGGTCGTGCATTTCGCGGTGTTCGACCTCGACGGCCCGTTCGGCGAGCCAGTCGTGGACGCGTTCGATCTCGACGTTCCACTCCGGCTTGCCCGTCAGCTCAGGCATGTACTCGATCAACTGAAGCTGGAGGCCGTCGTTCTCGGCGACGTGATCGACCATCTCCGGTACGTAGCCTGCAGTGTGTTCGAAGACGACCATGTTGAGCTTTACCGGGTCGAGCCCGGCAGAGAGCGCGGCATCGACCCCCTCGAGTACCCTATCGTAGGCGCCGCTCTGGGTGACCGCCGCGAACTGCTCGCGGTCGAGTGCGTCCTGTGAGACGTTGACCCGCTCCAAGCCGGCGTCGACGAGCGCCTCCGCGCGATCGGGGAGGAACGTGCCATTGGTCGTCAGCGAGACCTCCATCGAATCGGGCGTGCGCTCGATTATCTCCGCTAAATCCTGGCGAAGCATCGGCTCGCCGCCGGTGAACTTGACCGCTTCGACGTCGAACTCGGCGGCCACCTCGAGAAAGCGAACGACGTCGTCGGTCTCCATCTCGTCGTCCTGTGGATCCATCGGCCCGCGAGTATCCCCGAGCCCCTCGTTGTGACAGTAGACGCAGTCGAAGTTACACCGATCGGTAAGGGAGACGCGGACGCCGGTGACGTCGCGTCCAAACTCGTCGGTGAGCATGTCACCAGGTTGCAG
The DNA here is from genome assembly GCF_041205745.1 of Natrarchaeobius versutus. Lineage (NCBI taxonomy): Archaea > Methanobacteriati > Methanobacteriota > Halobacteria > Halobacteriales > Natrialbaceae > Natrarchaeobius > Natrarchaeobius versutus. The sequence goes on from NZ_JBGFCC010000001.1 coordinate 621,755, forward strand.
TCGGATCCGCTTAAGTGCGCCGGATATTCTCGAGTTTCGTAACCGATTTTGGTTTCGATTCTCGAGTGTGGTTCTTGTGGTCGGATCTCGGCGTTCGCCACGATCGCTCGAATCCCCCCGCCGATATCTTGAGTCTGGACGTGGTGGGTGGCCTATGAGCACCATCGCCGAACTGACGATTCCCGCCGAGGAGTTCGCGCTCAGGCAGACGCTCGAGGCGGTCGACGAACTCGGGATCGAAATCGAGCGCGTCGTCGCACACGACCCCGATCAGGTCATGCCCTACGTCTGGTTCGCCGCCGAGGAAACGACGCTCGAGCGGATCGACGGCCTTCTCGAGGACGATTCCAGCGTCGAGGGCGCCGAACTGCTGACCGACCTCGAGGACGAGCGGCTCTACCGAATGAGCTGGGTCGACGACGTGGTCGTCATCGTCCACCTGTTGACCGTAGAGCAAGCGACGGTGTTGGATGCGAGCGTTACGGACCGGCAGTGGCGGTTTCGCGTCCTCTTTCCCGAACGCGAGTCGCTCTCGAACACGTACGAGTTCGCGAGCGACGAAGGGGTGACGATCGACGTCCGAAAGATCCACCAACTCGAGGACGGCCGACACGGACGCTACGGGTTGACCGACGCCCAGTACGAGACGCTCGTCGAAGCGCTCGATCGAGGCTACTACAGCATTCCTCGAGAGATGGACATGGAGGGGCTCTCAGACGTTCTCGGCGTCTCCCACCAGGCGCTGTCCGAGCGGCTCCGGCGCGCACACCGGAGCCTCGTCGACGAAGTCGTCGAACTCGAGGCGGACGCCACCGACGACGGGTCGGATGGGTGATCGGGACGGCGGACGGCCAGCGGTGGAAGACCGACGCCCCGGAGACGGTTGACGACCGCGGCACAAGACCTACGCCCTCGAGTCACGAACGCCATCCTATGGACGACGATATGCTCGCCGATCAGCGACGGCTCGTCGAACTCATCGAAGACGAGGGGTGGGACGTCACCGACCTCGAGATTTCGGCCTACGACAGTCCGTGGTCCGACGAGGACGACCCCGAGGCGACGGTGACGATCACGGCGCGCAAACCGTACGAGAGCGACGAGGAGGACGGCGAAGACGACGAGAATCCGTTTCGATTTAAATAGGTGACGGAGAATCGTCGTTACCCAACTCTTCGAGTGCCTCCTCCAGCGCACTCTCTTTGAGTTCGTCGGCGATTTTCTCGCTCTTCCGTGCTTCCTCCCGAAGTGCTTCGAGTGGATCGTCCGGGACCGGAACGAGTACGAGCCGATCGCCCCGATCGATGAGTTCGTATTTCGATATTTCCTCCGAAGATTCGAATCCGCCACTATCGTGAGAGGCGTTCCAAATTAGCCCTTGATGTTACACACCGGGAACGTCCGCGCGACCTTGTCGCCGATTCCCAGCGCATCGGAGACGCGGACAACCTCGTCGACGTCCTTGTAGACGCCCGGGGCCTCCTCGGCGATCGTCGCGCCCGACTGTGCTTTCACGTAGATTCGATCCTGCTCCTCGAGTTCGTCCTGGACGTCGCCACCCCAGTACTCGTTTTTCGCCTGGGTTCGGCTCATCAGCCGGCCGGCGCCGTGGGCGGTCGAGCCGAACGTGAGGTCCATCGAGTGCTCGCCGCCACGGAGGACGTAGCTCCCGGCGCCCATGCTCCCGGGGATGATCACCGGCTGGCCGACGTCGCGGTAGGCCTTCGGTACCTCGGGGTGGCCCGCAGGGAACGCGCGCGTCGCGCCCTTGCGGTGGACGTACAGTTCGCGCGTCTCCCCGTCTACGTCGTGGGTTTCCTTTTTCGCGATGTTGTGGGCGACGTCGTACAGCAGTTCCATCTCCATGGCCTCCCACGGCCGGTCGAAGACGCGCTCGAAGACCTCCCGCGTGCGGTGCATGATCAGCTGGCGGTTGACCCACGCGAAGTTAATCGCCGCGTTCATCGCGCCGTAGTAGTCCTCCGCGAGCTGTGAGCCGGCGGGCGCGGCCGCGAGTTCCTTGTCCGGAAGCTGGTTCAGCAATCCCTGATGTTGCTGTTCGATCTTCCGCAGGTAGTCGTTACACGTCTGGTGACCCAGTCCCCGCGAGCCACAGTGGATCAGGACGACGATCCGATCCTCCTCGAGGCCGAACGCCTCGCCCACCTCCTCGTCGAAGACGTCCGTGACGCGTTGGACCTCGAGGAAGTGGTTGCCCGAACCCAGCGAGCCGATCTGATTCTTGCCGCGATCTTTGGCCTTCTGGCTGACCTTGTCGGGATCTGCGCCCTCGCGCATCCCTTCGTCTTCGCAGTGTAAGAGGTCCGACTCGACCGCGTGGCCGTGTTCGAGGGCCCAGTCGACGCCCCGCGCTAGGATTTCGTCGACGGTGTCGACGCCGGCCTCGACGATGCCGCCACCGCCGAGACCTGATGGAATATTGGTAAACAACGAGTCGACGAGTTCTTCTTCCTTCCCCTCGAGGTCGCTGTACGTCAGATTCGTCCGCATCATTCGGACGCCGCAGTTGATATCATACCCGACAGATCCGGGTGAAATACAGCCGTTTTCGGCGTCCATCGCACCGACGCCACCGACCGGGAAGCCATACCCCTGGTGGCCATCGGGCATACAGATCGCGTAGTTAGTGATCCCCGGCAGGTGGGTCGTGTTTTTGATCTGCTCTAAGGACTTGTCCTCTTTGATCACCTCGAGGAGCGATTCGCTCGCGAGCACTCTCGCGGGGGCGCGCATGTCCCCTTCCTGTGGGATCTCCCAGACGTACTCGCGTACCCGCTCGAGTGTGATGCCGTCGGCGTCGAACGTGGCCTTGCTCATACGTGATCGTCCGGGCCGGACGATGAAAGGTGTTCGTCTCCTCGGCCGAGTCGGTCCGCGGGCGAGCGCGTTACGGTTCGTCTGGTCCGGCCCGACGGTGGTCTACCCAGCCCGACGGCTACACGTCTGGTCCGGCCCGACGGTGGTCTACCCAGCCCGACGGCTACAACGACGATTTCACCCGGCGACAGCTATTTGCGGTGACTCGAGCAGGTGTGCGTATGAAACGGAGGACCGCACTCGTCACCGCCGCAAGCGGCGTCACCACCCTCACGGCCGGCTGTCTCGGACGACTCCCCGTCGTCGGCTCGAGCGTCGACGCGTCGATCGACCTCGTCGATGCCGAACTCGAGGTCGAGGACGATCCGGACGTGTCGGTCGACGGTGAAACGGTGACGGCCAGCGGGACGATCGCGTACGGCTCGAGCGCCTGTGGCACCGTCGAACTCGCACACGCCGAGTACGAACCCTCACAGGATCGACTCGACGTACTCGTCGTCGCCGCAGACGACACCTCGTGGTTCACCCTCTCGTGTACGGACGACCTGGTCTACGCCGGGTACGAGCTCGAGGCGACCGTTCGCGGCGGCTTTCGGCGCGTCTCGGTGACCGAACACCACGTCTTCGGCGAGACGTACTCGACGACCGTCGACGGGCTGTGAATCGGGAGAGCGGTTCATTCGGCGTCGGCTGGCCGCGACACGTCGTAACCGGTATCAGCAGTCCATCTCGGACGTCGAAGACCACGTATGCCTCTCAGACGTCGAAGACCACGTATGCCTCCCAGCCGTCGTCCACGCGCTCGAGTCGCATCTCCGAGTAGGTGACCGCCTTGACTTCGCGGGCATCGATGCCGGAAAGCGGGACGCCGCGAGCGCTGGCCTCGAGCGACCACTCGTCCCCGTCGGTATCCGGCCGTTCGTCGGGACCGGATGCCGGACCGTTGACGCTTTCAACGCGGTGATCGACCGGGAGTTCCACCCGAACGTCGCGACGGTAGATCAACTCGTCGAGATAGTCGAACAACAGCGCCTCGCGGCTCTCGGCGGCGACGGCGACCGAGAACCGCTCGCCGCCGGCGTCGGCGAACTCGTCACAGGAGGCCGCCGCCAGGCCGTCGGCGACCGCCGCGAAAACGGACTCGAGGGAGTCCCCGGTGGCCGCGACGGCGATGTCGGCGGTGTGATCTCGCAGTTCGTACCCCATCGTCCCCACGTAGGGCCGGCGGGGTGGTATGCCCGTCGCTTCCGGTCCCCGATCGGATCGTCGATGTCTGACCCGTTGACGCGGTGACCGTCGACACCGCCTCGAGCCGTCGTTCTCGAAGCCGTCCCCTCACGCGTTCTCGAAGCCGATCGATCAGCGAGTCGAATCGGGAGGACGAAACCGAGTCCGGTGGGTCGATTGTGGTCGGACGTCCGACGTTATGGATCAGCGCCCGCCGGTGGAATTATATTGACGACGATGGTAGGGTGTGGTAGTGAGCGTCAACATCGACAGTCGCGTCGTCACGCCGGGGAGTGACGACTTCGTCGACGAAGCCTGGCAACTCAAAGAGGAGATCAACCGCCAGGAAGGCGTGCTCAAACAGCGGTACGATTTCTTTACCGACGCGTACCGCCGCTCGAAGGTTCACTGTTACCTACAGGAGGGGGAACTGGTCGGGTTCGCGGCGGTCCGACGCGATGGCTACGTTCTCTTTCTGGCTGTGACACGCGAGTGTCGGGGCGAGGGAATCGGGAAGCGACTCGTCGCTCGAGTCGCCGAAGACCACGATACGATCACCTGCCACGCTCGAACGAGCAACGAGAACGCCCTCCGGTTCTACGAACACCTCGGGTTCGAGATCAAACGGCGAATCGACAACTACTACGAGGACGGCGGGGACGCCTACTACCTGAAACTCGGTTCCGACGTCGGCATCACCGATCGAATCTCCGATCTGGTCCGCCGATAACGGCCGCGACAGCATCGGGAACCCCGTTCGCGGAACGGTGTCCGGGGACCGTTCGGGTGACGAGCCGTCGGTCGAACATTCGGCAGGATTATACTCCCCCACTCACGACTACTCGAGGCGCATGGAGGAGCGAACGAGGGCCTATCTTCGGGGGCGATTTCGCGATCACTACCGGCGAACGGAGATCACGCCACCGCCCGCGGCGAACGAACGCGAGTGGGGGTTCATCCCCTGGACCGACGGGCCCGGAACGACGATGGTCCGCCACCGTTCGCTTCTCGAGCTCGGCGACCTCTCGGAGTTTCTCGTCCGCAAACGGCCCCGTCACGTCTACTTCTCGGCGGGGCAATTTCGGGACCCCGGCGCCAGTTCGATGGGGGCCAAAGACTGGCAATCGGCCGACCTCGTCTTCGACCTGGACGCCGACCACCTCCCCAGCGTCACGCTGGGCGAAGACACCTACGCCGAGATGCTCGCGAAGTGTAAGGGGGCCCTGCTCCGATTGCTCGACTTTCTCGAAGACGACTTCGCCTTCGAGGACGTCGAGATCGTCTTCTCGGGCGGCCGGGGCTACCACGTCCACGTTCGCGACGAGAACGTCCAGCAGTTAGACCGTGAACACCGCCGGGAGATCGTCGACTACGTCCGCGGCATCGGCCTCGAGTTCGACGAACTGATCGAGACGGAGACCGTCGCCGGCCTGGGTCGGAAGACGCCGACCGAACGACGACTGCTCCGGATCGACGGCGGCTGGGGCGCCCGGACTCACGACCACTTCATGGAGTTCGTCGACGACCTCCTCGGGATGGACGAGGAGGCCGCCCTCGAGCGCCTCCAGGCGTTCGACGGTATCGGCGAGGGAAAAGCCCAGGCGACGCTTTCCGCCGCCCGAAACAACCGCGAGGGGCTCGCTGACGGGAACGTGACGGTCCACACGGCCGTCTCCCAACTGGCCGAGCGGTTCGCCTCGACGGCCGTCGGACGGGACAACGCCCCGATCGACGAGCCCGTGACGACCGATACGAACCGGCTCATCCGACTGCCCGGTAGTCTCCACGGCGGGAGCGGCCTCGAGACCCTTCGACTCGGACGGGACGAGATCGACGACTTCGAGCCGCTTATCGACGCCGTCCCGGAGACGTTCCGCGGACAGGAGATCGCAATCGACGTCACCGACGGCGGAGTGGTCGAACTCGGTGGCGATATCTTTACGGTCTCGGAGGGTGACCAGTCAGTCCCGGAGTACGTCGGCGTATTCCTCATGGCACGCGGCAAGGCTGAAAAGGAAAAAGAATGAATCTAGACGAGTTACGCTCGGTCCAGAGCAAGGAGCGCCAGAAGGACAGCCTCCAGAATCTGCGTCCGTCGTTTTACAAGGAGGTCGGCGAGTACATCGCGAACCTCGAGGACGAACGCGACCGGGTCGCCGAGCAGGCTGAGGACCCCTTCTCCTCGCCCGAGGTCGGTAGGCTCACCGACGAGATCGAGACGGCAAAAGACGTCGTCGAAGCGATCTACGAACGTCGGATGGGCAAACTCGTCAAACAAGCGAGCCTCGCCGCGGCCGGCATGGCCGCCGACGACGAGGGACTCACCGCCGAGGAAGCGGACCTCTTCGACGACCTCGTCGACCGCATCGAGTCGAACAAGAGCCGCGTCCTCGACGTTCTCGAGGGAATCGACGACACGACGGTGGGGACCGACGCCGCGGCGAACGCCGAGGCAGAGCCGCCAGTCGAGGCGGGGGCGAACGGCGCCTCCGACGGTTCCGCCGCCAGCGACACGCGCGAACCCGACCCACCGCTCGAGGCGAGTTCGCAACCGGAGCCGACCACCGATCCGTCTGCCCAGACCGACACACCGACGCCGCCACCGCAGGAACCGCCAGCGGACGTCGAGGCGGATCCGGCGTCGACCGAACCCACGGCGACAGCCGACGCCTCGAGTTCGATCAGTCCTGCGGACGTCATGGGCGGGACGGACGACGAATCGCCTTCGAGTCCGTCGAACGAAACAGCCGCCGATGTGAAACCCGAGCCCTCGTCCGATCTAGACGGAGACCGACCGACCCGGAACGCGGCCGAATCCGATGAGAGTCGGGCCGGCGGATCCGACGACGGCAGCAGTGATTCGACCGCGACGGAGGTCCCGGATGCCGACGTCGACCGCGTGACCGTCAAGATCACCCGCGACGTCGGCTCCATTCTCGGCGTCGACGACCGCGAGTACACGCTCTCGAGTGACGACGTCGTTACCCTGCCGGAACAGAACGCGACGCCGCTGGTCGAACGCGAAGCCGCCGAGCCCCTCGAGTGATCGACAACGGTCGTTCGAACCGTTCCGAACCGAATCCGCTTCGCTTCCCGTTCGTTCGGCTGATTCGTCCACTCGAGTGAGACCACAACGCATACAACGATCGACGCGAACGGACGGCTATGCTCGACGTCGGCGATTCGGCCCCCGAGTTCGAACTGCCCAATCAGCACGGCGATCTGGTCCGGCGATCCGACTTTTCGGATCGTCGGCTCGTGGTCTACTTCTACCCGCGTGCGGACACCGACGGCTGTACGACCGAAGCCCGCGCCTTCGACGACGCACTGGAGCGCTTCGGCGAATGCGATACCGCCGTCGTCGGGATCAGCGACGACCCCGTCGAGGATCTCGAGTCGTTCGCCGGGAAGTACGACCTCGAGTTCGACCTCCTCTCCGACGAGGACGGAGAGGTCGCCACGATCTACGACTCCTACGGCGAAAAGCGGATGTTCGGCAACACCTTCGACGGTGTCTTCCGCAACACCTACGTCGTCGGCCCCGATGGCCGAATCGAAGCCGTCTACGAGGGGGTAAACCCCGACGACCACGTCGAGGAGGTACTGTCGGACCTCGAGACCCGACCCGATCCGCCGGAACCGACCTCCTGAGACGGTTCGTCGCCGGTCGGTCGTCCCGCTCGTGAGTTACCCAGGAGATCGGGTGGACGAGACGATTCTCGAAAGGGTTCCTCTACATGCCGATACGTGTTACATTTCTACTAGTACGAGTTCGAAACAGTGGACGGTTTCCAAGCCGATAAGTAGCAGGCCGGGAACCAACGGGTATCGAGTGATGGGGGACCAATGAGTCTCGAGTCGAACGATCGATCGATCGCCGCGTTCACGATGGTCGCCCACGCGATCGTTCACTGGTTCGAACTCGCGATCCCGATCTTGCTCGTCGTCTGGATCGGCGCCTTCGACGTGAGCGTCGGGGTCATCGGTCTCGTCGTCGCGATCGGCTACGCGCCGTTCGGGCTTGGCGCCTTGCCGGCCGGCGTCTTGGCCGATCGGTACGGACCGAAACGGCTCGTGCTGTGCTGTCTCGCGGGGATGAGCCTCGCGTTCGTGAGTCTCGCGTTTGCGACCTCGATATACGCCGTTGCCCTGAGTCTCTTGATCTGGGGCATCGTCGCGAGCGTCTACCATCCGGCCGGACTCGCGCTCATCAGCACCGGTGTCGAGGATCGCGGTACCGTTTTCGCCTACCACGGCATCGCCGGCAACGTCGGCATCGCACTCGGGCCGTTCGCCGCCGCGACGCTGTTGCTCGTCTTCGAGTGGCGACTCGTCGCCGTGGCGCTTGCGGTTCCCGGCATCGTCGCGACGCTATATGGCCTCTACGCGCGGTTCGATCCGACGGCCGCGCTCGACGATGACGTCGACGATGCGGCGCGCTCCCTTTCGGCGCGAGAGTTCCTCGCGAACTCCCGGTCGCTGTTTGCGAGCGCGTTTGTCCTCGTCTTCGTGATCGTCACGTTCGTCGGCCTTTACTACCGCGGCGTCCTCACGTACCTGCCGGAGATTCTCCACGGTCTCCCGGCGATGGACGGGGTCGAGCCACCGGGCGGGCTCGAGGAGCTTTCACTCGGCGATTACTTCTACGTCTGGCTTTTGGTCGCCGGCATGGCTGGCCAGTACGTCGCGGGAAAACTGACCGCCCGCGTCTCGGTCGCACGTGGGATCGCCGTCGTCTTCGTCGTGCTCGCGGCGCTGGCGCTGGCGTTCGTTCCCGTCTCGTCGACTGGACTCGTTCCGATTTTGCTGTTCTGTGGCGTCCTCGGTTTCTCGCTGTTCGCGATCGAGCCGTTCTATCAGGAGGCTGTCGCGGTCTATACCCCACCCGGATCGCGTGGACTCTCCTACGGCTACACCTACCTGGGAATGTTCGGACTCGGCGCGGCGAGCATCTCGGTCGGCGGCTTCCTGCTCGAGGGGACGAGCCTGGGCGTCTTCTTCGGATCGCTCGCGGCGCTCGCGCTCGTCGGCGCGGCGGTCGCTCGTCGGTTAGTCGCGAAACCGGCTCCGACCGCGTCCGCCGAGACGGACGTCGCCGGCGGGGACGACGACTGATACGGTCTCCAGTAAGCAATTTCCGGTAAACCGAAGACCGATGACGGTCTCGGCTCGAGCGAAACGCCGACGTTCGCAGTTCGCTCGACGGCGTCGGTTACGGATGGCCGCAAAAAAGGAAACGGAGTGGTGAGTCGTTACTGGAACGTTCGACCGAGTTGGTCCTGTTCACCGGGTTCGGCGGTGTCGAACTCCTTTTCGATCTCCTGGTAGCGCTCGCGCGTCTCGGGAGTCACGCTCGGGTTGACCTCCTCGAGCGCGTGTTCGAAGTGTTCCCGGCTGATCCGGACGTTCTCGATCGTATCGGGCATCTCGTCGGGATCGACGGAGTTGATGAACTCGCGGCTGGCCTCCATCGACGCCTCGCGACAGACGGCCTCGATGTCGGCCCCGACGTAGCCCTCCGTCTCCGCGGCGAGCCACTCGAGGTCGACCGCGTCGGCCAGTGGCTTTTCGCGGGTGTGGACCTCGAAGATCTTCCGGCGACCGTCCTCGTCCGGAACGGGTACGTGGACGTGTCTGTCGAGTCGTCCCGGACGGAGCAGTGCCGAGTCGATCAGGTCGGGTCGGTTGGTCGTCGCGATGACGACGACGTCCTCGAGTTCCTCGAGCCCGTCGAGTTCGGTCAGTAGCTGGGAGACGACGCGTTCGCCGACGCCGGAGTCACCCTGGCGCTGACCGCGTTCGCCGGCGATGGAGTCGATCTCGTCGAAGAAGATCACGGTCGGTGCGTTCGACCGTGCCTTCTCGAAGATCTCGCGGACGCCCTTCTCGGATTCGCCGACGTACTTGTTCAGCAGTTCGGGGCCCTTGATCGAGATGAAGTTCGACTCGGCCTCGTTGGCGACCGCCTTCGCGAGTAGCGTCTTGCCGGTCCCCGGCGGGCCGTACATCATCACACCTTTGGCCGCCTCGAGGTCCATCGCCGCGAACACCTCGGGGTAGTCCAGCGGCCACTGGATCGTCTCCCGCAGGCGCTCTTTGGTGTCACCCAGACCGCCGACGTCGTTCCAGGTGACGTTGGGAACTTCGACGAACACCTCGCGCATCGCGGAGGGCTGGATGCCCTTGAGCGCCTCCTTGAAGTCGGTCTCGGTGACCTGTAGCGACTCGAGGACGTCCGCGTCGATCTCTTCGGACTCGAGGTCGAGTTCGGGTCGGATACGTCGCAGAGCGTTCATCGCGCTCTCGCGGGCGAGCGACTCGAGGTCGGCGCCGACGAAACCGTGAGTGTTCTCGGCGTAGCGATCGAGGTCGATCGATTCCGTAAGCGGCATCCCGCGGGTGTGGACCTGCAGGATCTCCTTGCGGCCGTCCTTGTCGGGGACGCCGATCTCGATCTCGCGGTCGAACCGGCCGCCACGCCGGAGCGCGGGGTCGATGTCGTCGACGCGGTTGGTCGCGGCGATGACGGTCACGCGCCCGCGTTCCTCTAAGCCGTCCATCAGCGAGAGGAGCTGTGCGACGACGCGGCGTTCGACGTCGCCGCCGGCCTCCTCGCGCTTGGCCGCGATGGAGTCGAGTTCGTCGATGAAGATGATCGCGGGAGCGTTCTCTTCGGCCTCCTCGAACACCTCGCGCAGTTGCTCTTCGCTTTCGCCGTAGTACTTCGACATGATCTCCGGACCGGAGATTGTCTCGAAGTAGGCGTCGATCTCGTTGGCGACGGCTTTGGCCATCAGCGTCTTCCCGGTCCCCGGTGGCCCGTGGAGCAAGACGCCCTTGGGCGGCTCGATGCCGAGTTGCTGGAACAGTTCGGGGTGGCGCATCGGCAACTCGATCATCTCGCGGACCTGATCGAGTTCGCCGTCGAGTCCGCCGATGTCCTCGTAGGTGACGTTCGGGACGCCTTCGGCCGAGGGGCCGCCGGCCGAACTGACCTGTTCGGCGGGCGTCTCCGAGATGTCGATGCTCGTCGAGTCGGTGATGACGACCGTCCCGCTCGGGGACGTACTCGCGATCTTCAGCGGCACAGACTGGCCCGAACTCGCCATCGGCCCAAACGAGAGCGAGAACGGAACCGTCTGGCCCTCCGTGACGGCCTGTCCGGAGAGTTTGTCGCGGACGAGCGGGCCGATATCACCCCGAATACGGAGGTTCTGTGGGAGCGCGACGGAGACAGACGTGGCTGGTTTGACGTCCGCGCGGTCGATCGTCACGCGGTCGTCGATGCCGACGTCGGCTTCCTGGCGTAGGCGTCCGTCGATCCGGACGATTCCCCGTCCTTCGTCCTCTGGGTAGCCCGGCCAGACGCGCGCCACTGCCTGTTCGTCACCGTTGCCCGTGATGACGATGTAGTCCCCGTTCTCGAGGTCGAGTTCCCGCATCGAGACGCGGTCGATCGCCGCGAGTCCGCGACCCGCGTCCTTCTGTTTTAACGGTTTGACGGTGAGTTTCATTGGTCGGCCTCCACTTCGACAGTGAGCACGCCATTTTTGATAAACGTGTGCGCATCAGTTGCCGCCCCGGGGAGTTCGAGTTCGAACTGGTCGTCCTCGAGGACGACGATCACCGTCCCGTCGACCAGATCGACGGTGGGGTCAGTTTTGGGGCCGAAATCGACTGCCACCACCGAGGAGTCATCGTACTGGTACCGGCGAACCGGATGCCCAGTTTCGTGGGTGAATGTATCGAGGTTCATTGTTTGACTAACCACAGGTAAGCCATACAAGTACATAAGTCTTTCTCCGGCTAATACGGAGGGGGCGTCGGTGTGACCGAAAAGATCGATGTTCGCAGTTCACAGTCCACCGAAGTCTCGAGCCGACGCTATAACCGCGGAGAAATCCGAATCCGTCCCGACGCCAGACCGTCGTCGTGGCGACGGGTGCGACCAGCCTTTATGCGGTCACCTCCCGTCGAATACCGTATGGAAACGGTAACACATCACGGTCGACGGACCGCCTACGAGATCACGGATCGAGGCGGCGACGGGGCGCCGATCTGCTGTGTCCACGGCAGTGGCTGCTCTCGAGACCTCTGGCGGTTCCAGCGAACGCTCGCCGCGGAGAACCCCGTCGTTGCGCTCGATCTCAGCGGTCACGGAGACTCGACGGACGTCGACGCGACGACCGGATACTCGACCCTTTCGGCCTACGCGGACGACCTCCTGGCCGTCGTCGAGCGTTCGGATGCCCGAATCCTCCTCGGGAGTTCACTCGGCGGGGCCGTCGTCGTTCACGCTCTCCTCGAGCGCGATCTCGAGGTCGACGCCGCCATCGTAACCGGAACCGGCGCGCGAATGGGTGTACTCGACGACCTCTTGCAATGGCTCGAGGCCGACTTCGACCGGGCGGTCGAGTTTCTCCACCAGCCGGGTTGTTTCTTCGCCGACCCAGATCCGGCGCTCCGAGAACGATCGATCGAGACGATGTACGACTGTGGACAGGCCGTCACGCGCCGGGACTTTCGCACCTGTCACGAATTCGATGTCCGCGAGAGACTCGAGGAGATCGACGTTCCCATCCTCGCGATTTACGGCGACGGGGATCGGCTGACTCCGCCGTGGTACCACGAGTTTCTCGCCGCGGAGATTCCGGACGCCCAGGCTGTCGAGATCACCGACGCGGGCCACCTCTCGATGCTCGAGCGACCCGACGCGTTCAACGACGCCGTCGCGACGTTTTTGCGGACGGACGCCGCCTGATGCGAAGCCGTGTCGGCGCGTCGAAAACGGAGAATCCGGCGGTTTGTACTGCCGGACAAAACGAGTCACAGATTTTCGACCGAATGGCTAGTCGAAAATCTTCACTGCCTTTCGTCCGGTAGTATTAGTGGACGGCAGATGCGGACTCGATCAACGCATCCGCTCGAGTGAGACGAACGACCCACCCTCCGCACCGAGCCACTGCGTTTCGACGTCTGCGCCCTCCCGACGTCGTGGAAACATCGTACAGACGACGATATCTTCGCCCTCGCGGTCGACGATCACGTGACGGAGCAACGCGGCCCCGTTGGAAACCGAGTCGGGAACCGGAAGCGTTCCTGTGACAGGACGTGACATGCGTACGAACTGAGTTCGGCGGACGTCGTATATATACTCTCCCGGTATACGGGTGGGTGTTCCTTAGAGTCGTATTATCGCCCTAGTACGCATCCGGTAGCCCGTGATCAGTAGATATCCTCGAGATCCGCCTCCTCGTGGCTGTGTTCTTCCCCGGGGAACTCACCGGATTCGACGGCCGAGACGTAGCCCTCGACGGCGGACTCCATCTCGCCGCGGACGTCGCCGAAACGTTTCGCGAACGATGGCGACCAGTCGCTCAACCCGACCGCGTCGTCGACGACGAGGACCTGACCGTCACAGTCCGGGCCGGCGCCGATCCCGATCGTCGGAATCTCGAGTGCGTCCGTCACCTCGGCCGCGAGGTTCGAGGGAACGTGTTCTAAGACGAGCGAGAACGCTCCGGCATCCTCGTGGGCCAACGCGAGCTCGCGGATACGCTCTGCGGCGTCGGGATCTGTCCCCTGTCTGGGGTAGCCGCCGTACTGGTTGACGTGCTGGGGCGTCAGACCGAGGTGGGCCATCACCGGAATGCCCAGCTGGGTCATCGTCTCGGTGAGCGAGACGGTGTGCGGGCCGGTCTCGAGTTTGACCGCCTCCGCGCCTTCCTCTTTGAGCATCCGTCCCGCGTTCTCGACGCTTTCTCCCTCCTCGACGCCGTATGAGAGAAACGGCATGTCGGCGACGACCAGCGCCTCCTCGGTCGCGCGCGAGACCGCCCCGACGTGGCGCGCGAGGTCGTCGACGGTTACGGGAAGCGTCGTCTCGTAGCCGAGGCTCGCGTTTCCGACGCTATCTCCCACGAGGATCACGTCGACGCCCGCCTCGTCGACGATCGCGGCCGTCGGCGCGTCGTAGGCCGTCAACATGGTGATCGGGTTCTCGCCTCCGTTCGCCCTGACGTCACGGACGGTAGTCATACACACACGTTCGGCCGCGAGCGTTAAACGTCGTCGTTCTCCGCTCGAGGCGGCCGGCGAGCGCGGGGAGTCGGAGCCTCGTACTGTCCGGCAGTGTTATTAGGGACGGCTCTGGAGTGACGGTCGTGGCGGAACCAGTCGAAACCAGTTCGCCCGACGGCGTCGATTACGGCTGGGTGATGCAGGTCACCTTCGTCGCGACGATCGTCGTCGGCGCACCGATCGTTGCCCTCCTCTCGGCGTCGGCCGACCTGCCGACGTGGGGCGCTCGAGCGGAGTTCGCCATCCGCATCGGCGCGCCGATCTGGTTTCTCACGGCGATCGTCGTCTTCGCCTACGCGAAGTTGACGAGCGGGTGAAAACCGCAAGCCGGAACGGTCGATCGGCGGTTCGGTGCCAGCGTGACCGATGGGGCGGCGACGTCTACACGTACTCGAAGGCCGTTCCCGCTCGCTTGGCGGTCAGTTCGTCTCGAGGTGAGTCGCCGACGAACAGCGCCCGCCCGGGCGACGCCTCGAGGTCGTCGACGGCCGCGAGCAAGGGCTCGGGGTCGGGCTTTTGCGTTTCGACGGTGTCACGACCGACGACCGTCTCGACCGCCCCGTCGAGATCCTGTTCCTCGAGTGCGATCCGACACGCTGCCTCGGAGTTGAGCGAACAGACGCCGACGGGGACAGTCCGCGTTTCCAGTTCGTCGGCGTGGTGTAGACGCGGCGACGTCGGAGCGCCCTCGCGTTCGTGGCTGGCGACGACGGATTCGACGTCCGCGGCGAGGCCGAACTCGTCGGCACCCGAGAGCAGTTCCCAGAGGTCACTCCCGCGAGGCTCGACGTCCGCGGCGTCGTACACCGCAACGACGTCGGTCGTGACGGTGGCCCAGTCGACGTCTAGGTCGACGAGCGTCCCATCCAGATCGTAGATGACAGCGTCGTACTCGCTCACGTTCTGTCGTTGGCGCTGAGAGAAAATATACTATCTGCCTCGTCGTCGAGACTCGCCGCGCTCGAGTGTGAGACGGGTTACTGTCGACCAGTTCCGGCACAACCGCGACCCGGGTGGCGGTTGCAACGGTGGACTCGTTGCACTCCTCCACCGAGACTCGTCTCACACGGTTCGACTCACCGTCGGGACATCGGGACAGTAATCCGTATGAGTCGACACGCGGAGACCCCGACCAGGTCGTCGGAGCCGGTTACTCGAGTCGAGCCAGTTGGTTCAACGCGTACACCGTCCGCAGGACGTCGACGCTCTTTCCCTGATCGAAGACGAGTTCGTCCGTCTCGAGGACGTGCTCTAAGGTGTCCTGGGAGGCGTGTTCCGGTGCGGCCGCGAGACCGGCGTCGTTTTCGGCGACCCACCGCATCACGCGCAGGTCGCTCTTCGAGTCGCCCATCACGAGTGAGAACGGATCGTCGATTCCCAACACGTCCAGTGCGCGCTCGACGCCGACGACCTTGTTCAATTCGAGGCTCCCGATCTCGGCCGCGTCGGCCTCGTAGTAGGCGACGTCGATCCGTTCCAGGACGTCGGCGAGCGCGTCGGGAACGGCGCCGACCTCGAGGTCGGGATACGCGCCCTCCCCTTCGAGGACGGCTCGGATCTCGGGGTCCTGTGCGGCGTAGAACGCTCGGGTCCAGTCTTCGATCGTCTCGTCGTCGACGACGCCCTCGCCGTTTCCATCGGCGCTCGACTCGAGGACGGTGCCGACCGCGTCGGCCAGCAGATCGATCAGGTAGACCAGCGCCTCGTCGATGACCTCCCGGGCATCGGCGGAGCCGGTCTCGTAGTTGGGTTTCATCGTGACGTTGAACTCGTTGCCCTGGAGGTGACAGCCCCGCCGGAGTCGCTCGGGCGCTTCGGGAAGGACCCGCGAACGAACGTCGTCGAAGACGTCCCTGATTCCCTCCTCGAGGTCCTCGTAGAGCAACTGTTTCGTCTCGGCGCCGTGTCCAGGCGTGAAGACGCCCGTCCCCGCCTCGTAGACGATCGAGAGGGTTCCCGAGTGAACGATCTCGCTTCCCAGCCCCTGGATGGCGAACCCCTTGACGTTCTCTAGGGTCTGGCCGGTACAGATGACGATCGGAACGCCGGCGTCGTGAAACTCGGTCAGGACGTGAAGCGTCTCCCGTGGAATCTCGTTGTCGGTGCCGCCGGCGGACCGAAGCGTTTCGTCGACGTCGAGAACGAGGACGTTTACCGCCCGGCCGTACTTCGTCTGGAGGTCGAGTGCGGTAAACGCCTGGTCGCGGTTCGCCCGCGCGGCGACCTCCGCGAACGTCTCCCCGGTCGCGAACGCCGATCTGATCTCGTCCTTTCGCTCCTCGAGTTCCTCCGTGGCGTCTTGCCAGTGCTCGAGTGCGGCCCGCGAATCGACCGCCGGAAAGATATCGACGAACTCCTGGTACTCCCGCAACGTTTCCGTGTCGTACTCGTCGTAGAGTCGGTAGACGAGATCGTATCGTTCCATCTTACCCGTACTGTCGGCGGTAGCCGGGAGAAGGTTTTCGTTGTGTTTCGACCCTCGGGCGGGAACGAACGACGACACGTCTATAAAATCGGCGTGCGAACCGCTTCGTCATGAAGAACGTCGACGATCTGATCGAGAGTGCGGCTGAGCTTGCAGCGCGAGGGCTATCGAAAGGCGAGATCGCGGACGAACTCAACGTCTCGCGGGAGACCGCGAGCTGGCTCGTCGAGCGAAGCGACGCGGCGCCAACCGAACAGCCAACCCAGACACAAAGCGACCGGCCTGCCAGTGGCCCACAGGACATCCACGTCGACTGGTCGGCGATCGGGCGCGACAGCGGACGGATGGGCCACGTGGCCGCCGCGATGGCGGACCTTCTCGCGAAACACGGTGAGAACGTGGACCTGACGATCGGCATCGAGAAGGCCGGCGGACCGATCGCCACGCTCGTCGCGCGCGAACTCGGGACGGATCTGGGAACGTACACGCCCGCGAAACACCAGTGGGAGGAAGGCGACATCGAAGATCTCGGCGGGACGTTCTCCCGAAACTTCGCGACGATCCGCGATCGCGAGTGTTACGTCGTCGACGACACGATCACGAGCGGCACGACCATGCGCGAGACGATCGAGGCGATTCGCGCCGAAGGCGGGGAACCGCTGGCGTGTGTCGTTTTGGCGGACAAACAGGGGATCGAAACGGTCGACGACGTTCCCGTCTACTCGCTCGTACAGGTCATCAGCGTCGGCAAGGAGGAGTGAGACGGTCCGCTGTCCGCCAGTTCCGACACAACCGCGACCGGACCGACGCTTTCGTCGGTACATCGGTACAGCAAACCGTACGAGATGCGAGGAGAGACACTGATTCAGTTCGTAAGTGCCCGTTGGCTGATGAACCCGCTGTCGGTTGCAGTGAGCGGGTTTCGCAAATAGTGTGTCATGATTGACATACCGGGTCAGTTTCGGCCGGATCGATTCGTATCGCGGCGAAGCGAACGTATGTAACAATCGTTTGACCCTCGAGAGCGTGCAATATGTCCCGCATTCTCTTGTCCTCTCGCCGGGTCGGACCCGATGGCCATGAAAAACACAGACCGCCTGACACGCCGACGGACGATCGCGTTGACCGCCGCAGTCGGTGCGACCGCACTCGCAGGCTGTGGTGACGAAGGACCCGGTGAACCCGACGATACGGCACCCGAAAACGAGGAACCGGTCGACGATCCGGAGGACGATCCCGCAGAGGAGGGCAATGGCGACGATCCGATGGACGAAGAAAACGGCGACGAGGGCGGGGCGTAAGGTCGATCGTCGACCGGATCCGTTTCGCCACGAGCCGCGTCGGTCCACCGTTCTCCCAGTTATTCACCGATCGCGAGACCGGCGTGTCAATCGTTTCAGTTGTTACTACACCTCGAGTGTCGCAAAAAACGTGTGATACGGTTTGGTGTACCGATGTACCGGTGCGGCCGCAGGACGGGTCGCGGTTGCACCGGAAATGACTGACAGCAGACCGTATGAGGACGCGACTAACCGTGGATGCCCATCGCTTCGATCTGTTCTTGGTACCGGTTCCTGATCGTCACTTCCGTCACCTGCGCGACGTCTGCGACCTCGCGTTGGGTCTTCTTCTCGTTGCACAGAAGCGACGCGGCGTAGATGGCCGCGGCGGCGTATCCGGTCGGGGACTTGCCCGAGAGCAGTCCTTCCTCGGCCGTCTTCTCGATGATCTCGTTGGCCTTGGTCTGGACTTCTTCGGACAGTTCGAGTTCAGAACAGAAGCGCGGGACGTACTTTTTCGGGTCGACGGGTCGCATCTCGAGGCCGAGTTCCTGCGAGATGTATCGATACGTCCGACCGATCTCTTTTCGTTCGACGCGTGAGACTTCCGAAATCTCCTCGAGGCTTCGCGGAATTCCTTCCTTTCGACAGGCCGCATAGAGGGCCGAGGTCGCGACGCCCTCGATCGAGCGGCCACGGATGAGGTCCTCTTTGAGCGCGCGTCGGTAGATTACCGACGCGACCTCGCGAACCGAACGCGGGACGCCGAGTGCCGACGCCATCCGATCGATCTCGGAGAGCGCGAACTGCAGGTTTCGTTCGCCGGCGTCTTTGGTTCGAATGCGCTCTTGCCACTTGCGCAGTCGATGCATCTGACTGCGCTTTTTCGAGGAAATAGAGCGACCGTAGGCGTCTTTGTCCTTCCAGTCGATCGTCGTCGTCAGCCCCTTGTCGTGCATCGTCTGTGTCGTCGGGGCGCCGACACGCGACTTCTCCTGTCGTTCCTGGTGGTTGAACGCCCGCCACTCAGGGCCGGGGTCGATTTTCTCTTCCTCCACGACGAGCCCACAATCTTCACAGATGAGCTCACCCCGGTCAGAGTCCTTAACGAGATTCTCCGAGTCACACTCGGGGCAGGCACGTACCCCTTCTTGATCCTCGGTCTCGTCCATCTCACGCGTTCGCTCCCGCTGGCGGGTGGACCGTGTCATCGCACTTTTATAGTAGTATCACCATAGTATATAAACCCTTTGTCTCCGTTTTCTCCCTTCGACGGTTATCGACCAATAATCGGCAGTAGCGGCCCTCACGGGTCGGGTTTACGATTTGAAACCGGAAAGACTTTATCCGGAAATCGGCGATGAACGGGACGAATGCCGGTCATCGAATGCGACGTCGACGATGCTCGCGACCGTCTCGAGGAGGCGGGCGTGACCGTCGAGTCCGGAAACACCGATCACGAGCGCTGGCGCGCGAGCCGCGGGGACGCGACGGCGGTCGCGTACGACGACAAGGTCGTCGTCCAGGGTGGCAATCCGCGGGACCTCGAGGCACTCCTCCGGGAGGGCGGCGGGCGAGCGCACGTCTACTTCGACGGCGGCGCGCGCGGTAATCCCGGCCCGGCGGGGATCGGCTGGGTGATCGTCACGAGCGAGGGCATCGTCGCCGAGGGAAGCGAGACCATCGGCCGCGCGACGAACAACCAGGCCGAGTACGAGGCGCTGATCGCCGCACTCGAGGCCGCCCGCGACTACCGTTACGACGAGATCCACGTCCGCGGGGACTCCGAACTGATCGTCAAACAGGTCCGCGGCGAGTACGACACCAACAACCCGGAACTTCGCGAGCGCCGCGTCACCGTCCACGAACTGCTGGGCTCGTTCGACGAGTGGACGCTCGAGCACGTCCCACGCGAGGTCAACGACCGCGCCGACGCCCTCGCGAACGAGGCGTTAGACCAGCGGTGACCGACCGTTCGCTCGTCTCGCCTCGAGTGCGGTCGCTACCGCGGGACGAAACGAGCACGGAAAGGTTCTCGAGGACGAACGACCGGCCATGAGCGATCTCGACGGACCGAACGGCTCCAGCACCGATCCCCAGCCGGACGACGCAGACGCCAGCGGAACCGGTGACGACGAGGTCCCCGCCGACGTCGTACGCGAGGTCGAACGACTCACGCGCATCGCGCGCTCGACCCCGGACGACAACGAGGCGCGAGCGCGAGAGCGCCGGCGTGAGAAGCTCCTCACGGCGTACGGGTTCACCGCCAGAGTCCGCGAGGACGACACCGACGCGGTCCTCGTGCTCTACCCGGACGAGTGGCGCGAGGACGGCGTCGTCCGCACCGAGCGGATCGAGGACGTCTCGCGCGCGGTCGAGGTATCACTCGAGGGGGCGGGTGACCCGGACGACTGGAGCGTCGTCGACGAACACAATCGCGAACTCGCCGCGCGGGTGGGAAAGCGCCACGGTGACGTCCACGGCGCGAACGCGACCGCGCTCGCGGATTTCGTCGGGAACCATTACGCCAAACGGATCGAGTCGCTGACTGGGCCGGAGCTCTCGGAGTTCTGTACGGAGTATTTTGTTCGCAACGCCTGGCCCTCACAGGACCAGCGCGGCGTCGTCGAAGAATCGATCGAGTTGGTGTACGAGACGGCCGAGGAACCGGTGCCCGAATTCCGGATTCGCTAGGCCGCTCGTCACGCTCGACGGTTCAGTAGCTCTCGTCGATGATCTCGCGGATCTCGTCAGCGCGGTCGTCGTCCGTGACGACCTTCGAGAGCGTCCAGCGGACGCCGTCCAAGACGGCCTCGTAGCCGTCGTCGGTCAGCGAGTACTGGTTGGTTCGCTTGTCGAGTTCGCTCTTTTCGACCAGCCCGAGTTCGACGAGTTCGTCGAGATTCGGGTAGAGTCGACCGTGGTTCACTTCGGTTCCGTAGTACTCCTCGAGCTCGCGTTTGATCGCCAGCCCGTACATCGGCTCCTTCGCGAGGATGGTGAGGATGTTGGTCTGGAACGCGGTGAGTTCACGTGCAATGCTCTGTTCGCCGGTGATTGATTGTGCCTCTGACATACTTCTGTAAATGTCACCAGACTATTTAAGACTTGCCAACCATTTGGTCTTATGGACGGCCAGACGCCGTTTTACCGCTGGTGGCGGCCGAACGGTTCCCGACCGGTCGCGTCTGTCGGCTGTCTGGTAGCCGTCAATTGGGTTTCAAACGTGATTACGAAAGTACTTTTTGATCCACCGCCGACTCTCAGCGTACATGGTCAACCTCTGGGAAGACCTCGAGACTGGACCGAACCCGCCCGAAGAGATCTATGCCGTCGTCGAGTGTCTCAAAGGCGAGCGAAACAAGTACGAGTACGACAAGGACGTCCCCGGCGTCGTCCTCGATCGCGTCCTCCACAGCAACGTCCACTATCCCTCCGACTACGGCTTTATCCCGCAGTCGTACTACGACGACGAGGATCCATTCGACGTGCTCGTCCTCGTCGAGGACCAGACGTTCCCCGGCTGTGTCATCGAAGCCCGCCCCGTCGCCCTGATGAAGATGGACGACGACGGCGAGCAAGACGACAAAGTCATCGCTGTGCCAAGCGAGGACCCGCGCTTCGATCACATCGAAGACCTCGAGGACATCACCCAACAACAACGCGACGAGATCGACGAGTTCTTCGCGACCTACAAGAACCTGGAGGCGGGTAAAGAAGTCGAGACCTTGGGCTGGGAGGACCGTCAGGCGGCTTACGACGCCATCGAACACGCCCAGGACCTCTACGAAGAACACTTCGGGTAGCCTCGTCCGAATCCGAGTGAACCGTCTCCGACCGATTCTCTCTCGACCGAGACGTCTCCGGTCGATTCGTCTTCGGCTGGTACCCCCTCGATGAATTCGTCTTCGACCGGTTCCCTCTCCGCTCATTCGTTTTCGATCGATTCGTTCGAGTTATCCACACTCGAGCGCTCATGCGTTATGAGCATGGGTAATTTTATTCGGATGGCCAGCCTACGTTCTCCCGTTATGGCAGTAACCAACCCGTCCGTCCACGACGCCGAAGCCGGCGACCGAACGGACTCGAGTGCCGGTCTGGCCCACCCGACGGTCGTCCCGACGAACTTCGACCCGGATGCCCCTGGCGGACGAGCGGAGTGATCGCGCTCGAGTCGCTGTCGGCCTCGGTTCCGCGACGGTTCGTCCGCACAGTCCACGATGGCCTCATCAGCGGTTTGCTCGGCGCTTCGGTGTCTTCTTGTCGAAGTCGGTGCGACGTCGGTCTCGCACGCACGGCCGTCACTACCGAGGTGGCAGTAGCGCGACCGGTCTTCAAATAGTTCTGTCCGGCAGTATCAGAACAGTGTCCCGAAACGAACCTTCTTGTATGCGGTCGGACTACGACCGGCCATGGGCCTGTTCGATCGATTGCGGGGGGACGAAACCCCGCGGGTCGCGTTTATCGGAGTCGATGGTGTGCCGTACAGTTTGCTCTCGGAGAACGAAGAACTGTTTCCGAACTTCGCCGCGCTCGCCGACGAAGGGACAGCGAGCGAAATCTCGAGTATCGTCCCGCCCGAATCCAGCGCCTGCTGGCCGTCGTTGACGACCGGGAAAAATCCCGGCGAAACCGGCGTCTACGGCTTTCAGGATCGAGAGGTGGGCACGTACGACACCTACGTTCCGATGGGCGGCGACGTCCAGGCGGATCGCGTCTGGGATCTCGTCCAGGAGGATGGACGGCGTGCGACCGTGATGAACGTCCCCGTCACGTTTCCACCCCAGCGAAACGTCCAGCGGATGGTTTCGGGCTTTCTCTCTTCGGGACTCGAGAAGGCGGCCTACCCCGACGACGTTCGCGACTACCTCGAGTCGATCGACTACCGGATCGACGTCAATCCGAAACTGGGCCACGAGACGGACAAAACGGCGTTCATCGAGGACGCTCACGAGACGCTCGACACCCGTTTCGAGGCGTTCGAACACTACTTCGAGGAGGACGACTGGGACCTCTTTTTCGGCGTCTTCATGACCACCGACCGGGTCAACCACTTTCTGTTCAAAGACTACGAACGCGACGGCGAGTACCGGGAGGAGTTCCTCGAGTTCTACCGGAAAGTCGACGACTACGTCGGCCAACTGCGCGAGATGCTCCCCGACGACGTGACGCTGATCGTCGCCTCCGATCACGGCTTTACGAGTCTCGATTACGAGGTCCACTTCAACGAGTGGCTCCGAGAGGAGGGCTGGCTCTCGTTTCGAACCGACGAACCCGCCGAACTGGGTGACATCGCCGACGAAACGAAGGCGTACTCGTTCATCCCCGGTCGGTTCTACATCAATCTCGAGGGACGGGAGCCCCGCGGATCCGTCCCCGAAGCGGAGTACGACGACGTCCGCGACGAACTCAGAGCCGATCTCGAGGCGCTCGAGGGACCGAACGGCAAGAAGGTCGTCGACCGCGTCGTCGAGAAGGAGACCGCGTTTCGGGGCGACCACGACGACATCGCCCCGGACCTGGTCGTAATCCCCAACCACGGATTCGACCTCAAGTCCGGTTTCAAAGCCGACTCCGACGTCTTCGATACGGGTCCGCGAAACGGAATGCACAGCTTCGACGACACGGCGCTGTACATCGACCACCCCGACGCGAACATCGACGACGCCGACCTCTTCGACATCACGCCGACGATCCTCGACCTGATGGACGTCGAGTATCGCCGGGGAGCGTTCGACGGCGCGAGCCTCGTCTGAGACGGTTTTCGATACCGATTCACGGCACACTCACCGACCGGGTCGCCACAGTTTTTCACCGTCGTCCGATCGACGATCCGTATCCGTTTTCCGACCGCCGGCGTACCCTCGAGTATGGAAGACGAAAACCCGTCGCGTCCGGCGGCCTCGAACGGTGATTCCTCAGGTCTAGAGGAGGTAATCCACGCCCGCGGCCACGAGAACGTCAGCGCCGAGCACGCGAGCACGTTCGAGGTGACGACCGACGACTACCTGACGCCTGCGGGAGATTGCATCCTCGCGATCGAGGCCGACCGCGCGCCCGCGGATTTCGATCCGGCGTTCGTCGAGGCCTGTCGTGACGCCGACGCGACGATCACCGTCACCATCGAGGCGGACGGTCACCGAGAATCGATCGAAGGCCGCGGCGATCCGGACCTCGAGTTGACCAGCGAGCGAAGCGCCGTCGGCCGGACGAGCGAGTACGTCGACGATCGGACGATCCTCAACGGTGCCGAATTCGCCGCCGAGGGAGTCGATCGCGACCTCGTCGAGGCGCTCACAGAAGGCGCGGAGACGACCGTCACGATCGCCGTCGAGTAGTCCGTCTTCGCCCGGGGGCGGCCATCGTAGTCGTTGAAAGTCGATGCCTCCCGCTGGCGATAATCCGCCCGGAGACCGATCCGGTCGTCCGGTCTCCGGGCGCTGTCTGTGAACGGTACGTAAATTGTTTCGGCTGGTACGATATCGACGTCGCCGTCGCTCCGACGAGCGAATCGACGCGCGGACGAAGTTAAGGCACTCGAGTCCCTCCGTTTCGGCGTGTGCACGCTCACGCTCGCCTGGCGGGTGTTCGAGGACGCTCCGGTGGTCGTCGCCGCGAACCGGGACGAATCGCTCGAGCGCGACGCCGACCCACCCGACGTCTACCGGCAGGAGCCGCTGACGGTCGCGCCGCGTGACCGGAAGGCCGGCGGCACCTGGATCGGCTACAACGAGTTTGGCGTCTTTGCCGGCATCACGAACGCGTGGAACGACGCCGACCTCGCGGGTGAGCGGTCCCGCGGCCACCTCGTCGCCGACGTCCTCGGGGCCGAGTCGGCGGCCCAGGCGGGGACGATCCTCGAGGAAGCGACGGCGACCGACGAGTACGACGGCTTCTATCTCGTGATCGCAGATGCAGACGACGCCACGTGTTACCGCTGGGACGGTGAGCTCTCGGTAACTCGGTTCGATCCGGGCGTCCACGTCGTGGTCAACGTCGCTGTCGACGACGCCGTCGAGATTCCGGATACTCGGCCCGACGTCGCCAGAGAACAGGCCGAGAACGCACGGGCGGTCCGACGGGCGCTCTCGCCGCGAGTCGACGCCAATTCGATCGCCGAAACCGCCGCGGAGTGGCTCGAGCGTGGGGCCGCCGTCCTCTCCGATCACGAGTACGGCGTCTGTATTCACGGAGACGGGTTCGGCACGCGGTCGTCGTCGCTGATCACAATTGGCGAGCGAACGAGCTACCGATTCGCGCCGGGTCCGCCCTGTCGGACGGCCTACGAGACGGTCGACGTGGGCTCACGTTCGACGTCCGATATCGAAGGGCACATTTAAGCGGCCTCCTGTACGTTATATACGCATGGACGCACTCCCGCTAGCGGCGAGCACGACGAGGTGGTCACCGTGAGCGTTTCCGCGCTCGAAGCCGAACTCACCGAGGACGAACGCGCCGGCCTCGAACTCGTTCGCGAGACCGGTGGCATCCACCAGAGCGACTTCTGGAAGGAACTCGACGTCTCCTCGCGAAAGGGGAGCCGTATCGTCGAATCGCTCGTCGAGAAAGAACTCGTCGACCGAGAGGAGACGGTCTACGCCGGACACAACACCTACCACATCACGCCGACCGCTCGCGACCTCGAGTTTACGCTGTTGATGGCCGGTGACATGCTCTCACCCTTTATCGGCGAGGAGGAGGTCGATCCGAACAGCGACGCGTTCTCGCAGTGGATCATGAACCTCGCCTACGAGGAGTAAGCCAGTCGCGGTCTCGATTTTGTGTCGGAACTAACGGACGCCAGACCGTCTCACTCGTACTGGCCGAACCGTTCGATCAGTACGAACGGGTCACGTTCGCGATTGTAGTAGGAGACGTCGCCGTCGATCGCTTCGATAATTCGTCTGTGGACCTCACGTGCGGCACGTCCCTCGTCCGGCTCCAGATGGTGGCGTCCGCGCAGATCCGTCCAGAAGCCCCTGTCGAACCACATCAAGGTCTCGTGGCCGGACTGGTAGACGACGTTGCCCTCCTCGGTCAGGCCGTCGGTTGCCAGCTGCCGTCCGGAAAGCTGTGCGCGTGCGAGGACCGCCACGAGCTGGCGCCGGGAAACCGGCGCGTGGAGTGCGACCTCGTCGATCGTTCGTCCAAAATACTCCTCGACGAGGTCACACGACCTCGAGAACTCGTCGAACCCGACTTCCTGATCTCGTGCGATCTTCATGGTAACACCCGACGATGAGGCAGTGTCTCCGTAGAGAGCGCAACGGTACAAAAATCTATCTCTGGATCGAACTGTCTCGGTGAAACACCTCGAACAACACGCTCGCGTCCGTCGACAGCCGAGAAGACGAACGAATCGTCTCCTCGAGAACACCGTCGTCCGTCTCGTACGGATTCCTGTCCCGATGTCCCGGCGGTGAGTCGAACCGTGTGAGACGAGTCTCGGTGGAGGAGTGCAGCGAGTCCACCGTTGCAACCGCCACCCGGGTCGCGGGTGCGCCGGAACTGACTGGCAGTAACCCGTCTCAGGCGAGCGCGCTCGCCGTCCGGATCAACCGTCGCTCGCCGAAAGCCGGGCCGACGAGCTGGAGGCCGACAGGGAGACCGTCGGTCTCGCCGGCCGGAACCGAAATCGCGGGCAAGTCGGCGAGGTTGACCGGCACCGTGTTGGCGTCCGCGAGGTACATCTGGAGCGGATCGTCGAGGCTCTCGCCGAGTTCGAACGGCGGAACGGGCATCGTCGGCGACGCGAGGACGTCCGCCTCCTCGAGTGCCTCGTCGAAGTCCCGTTTGACCCACGCGCGAGCGTCCTGGGCCTTTTTGTAGTACTTGTCGTGGTAGCCCGCCGAGAGCGCGTACGTGCCGAGCAGGATCCGGCGTTTGACCTCGTCGCCAAAGCCTTCCTCGCGGGCTTTCGAGAACGCCTCGTTCCAGTTGCCGTCGTAGCCGCCGGAGTTGCCGTAGCGGACGCCGTCGAAACGGGCGAGGTTCGAGGAGGCTTCCGACATCGCGATGACGTAGTACGCTTCGACCGCGTGTTCGACGGATGGCAACGAGACCTCGTGGTGCGTCGCTCCCTGGGATTCGAGGTCGTCGATCGCATCCCAGAACGTCTCGACGACGCCCTCGTCGGCGCCCTCGAGCAGTTCCGTCGGGACGCCGAGAGAGAGGCCGTCGACGTCGCCGGTGGCCGCGTCTGCGTAGCTCGAGTCTCCGTCCGCTCGAGCGTCCGGGTCGCGTGGCGATTCGCGCGTCGTCGCATCCCGTTCGTCCTCGCCCGCGATGACGTCGAGGAGGGCGGCGGCGTCCACGACGGAGTCGGCGAAGGGGCCGATCTGCTCTAAGCTGTTGCCGTAGGCGACGAGCCCGTAGCGCGAAACGAGGCCGTAGGTGGGCTTGATGCCCACGACGCCACAGAACGCGGCCGGACAGCGGATCGAGCCGCCGGTGTCCGATCCGAGCGCGAGGTCCGCCTCGCCCGCGGCGACGGCGGCGGCCGAACCGCCCGACGAGCCGCCGGGAACGCGGCCAGGTGCGGCCGGGTTGTCGACGGGGCCGAAGTGCGACGTTTCGTTCGTCGTCCCCATCCCGAACTCGTCCATGTTGGCCTTGCCGACGATGGTCGCCCCGGCTTTCTTCAGCCGGCTGACGACCGTCGCGTCGTACGGCGGCACGTACTCGGAGAGCATCTCGGAGCCACAGGTCGTGCGAACGCCCTCGGTAGAGATGTTGTCCTTGACCGCGACGGTTCGACCCGCCAGCGGACCGTCGTCGTCGCCCTCGATCGTCTCCTCGGTGATGAATACGTTTTCGGTCATGATCAGGAGACGTTCGGCCCTTTGAAGTAGCCGTCTTCGGTCTCGGCCGCGTTACGAAGCGCCTCCTCGCTGTCGAGGGAGTCGCGTTCCTCGTCGGGTCGCATCACGTTCGCCAACTCCGCCTCACGGTCGACTTCGGGCACCTCGTCTAGGGTCTCGAAATACTCGAGAATGTCCGCGAACTGGCGCGTGAACTGGTCGACCTCGTCGTCCGCGAGGCCGACTCGAGCCAACTGCGCGACGTGGCGGACCTCCTCGGGGTCGACGGTCTCCGGGCTCTCACTCATGACCGAGAGCAGTCGCCTTCGGAGAGTAAGGGTTTCGATACGGGTACGTGGTCGTCCGACGTGAACACCGTCGCCACGCACACACCGACAGTCATAGTAATTAATTTAATATACTAATATACAGTATATTTATAATACAGCGAGATATTTCAATCGATGGCAGACGATACCCCCACACTAACTGAGCAGTGTCGAGATCGTACTGACTGTATCCCCCCAGATCAGGACCAGCATGAGGACCAGCATGAACGTGTACACGAGGGTGGGCACGAGAATGTGCGCCAGACGCGAGAACAGCGTGTGCCACTCGAGCGACGGTCGTACATGCAGTTACTCGGCGCACTCGGCGTGGCAACCCCGTTGCTTGGTGGTGCAAGCGGGACAGCTACCGCTCGAGCGAGCGAGGACGACTGGGAATCGGCGGCGGACGACCGCATCGAGACGCACCGAACGGGCGACCTCGAGGTCGTGGTTGAAGACAACTCCGGTGAGCCAGTTGCCGACGCCGTCGTCGCTGTCGAGATGGATGAGCACGCGTTCAGATTTGGTGTCGCACTCGATGCCCCGACGTTGCTCGAGGCGGACGAGACCGATCCCTATCGCGAGCACACGCGAGAGCTGTTCAACACTGTCGTCCTCGGCGACCATCACAAGTGGCGGTTTTTCGAGGAGAATCAGGAGATAGCCGACGACGCGACGGCGTGGGCGCTCGAGCACGACCTCGACGTGCGTGGACACGCCTGCCTCTGGGGAAACGTCGACGCGTGGTCGATCCCGCCGGACGTCGTCGACGCCATGGGGATCGACTGGCCCGACGGCGGCGCAACCGACCCTGACTACGACCCCGACTACGTCCGCGAGCGCTCGCTCGAGCACATCGAGGACCTCATCGAGCACTACGGCGACGATATCGCAGAGTGGGAGGTCGTCAACGAGGTGCTCCACGAGACGGCGATGATCGAAGCGGTCGAGGAGGGCCCGGACGAGGTACTCGAGCCGACGGTGGCGGCCACCGCGCCGATTCTCGCAGAGTGGTACGACCGCGCACAAACCGTCGCTGACCGCGAGGGTGTCGGTATCGCCGTCAACGACTACAACACGCTCGAGGGCGACTACGCGGACACGCAAGAAGCGTATCACGAGCAGATTCAGTTCCTGCTCGAGGAAGGTATCGACCTCGACGGCATCGGCTTTCAGTGTCACTTCGACGCGGCGGAGACGCTCGATCCGGAGGCGGCGTATGCGATTCTCGACGAGTTCGCGGAGTACGATGTCGGCTTGCGGATCACCGAGTTCGACACGTTTCAGGAGTTGCAGGGCGTCGAATGGGAGAGCGACGAGGCGAAAGGCGAGTTCCTCTCTCAATTTCTCACAACGGTCTACAGTCACCCCGCAGTCGAGGAGTTCGTCCTCTGGGGACTCTGGGACGGCGATCACTGGGGCGAGAACTTCGACGGCCACGAGGCCGATGCGCCCCTGTTCTACGAGGACTGGGAGCCCAAACCCGGCTACGACGCCTACACGGACCTCGTCTTCGACCAGTGGTGGACCGACGAATCGGGTGCAACCGATTCGAGTGGGCGCTACGAGACGCAGGCATTTTTGGGGACCCACGAGGTCTCGGTGACAGTGGACGAGACGACGGTGACGGAGACGGTCTCGGTTGTTGACGCAGACGGAACGACTGAGATCGTCGTCACGGTCTCCGATGATGGTGAAGATATCTCGGTTGGCGGCTACGAACCGCAGGATACGACGGGCGACGGGTTAGCCAACGATATTACCGGTGATGGACAGACGACCCACGACGACGTTGCCGCCTTCTTCGAGCACGTCGACGCCGATGCGATTCAGGAGAACCCGCAGCTGTTCGACTTTGCTGAAACCGGTAACGTTGGATTCAGAGACGCGCTTGCGCTGTTGCGATCAGTTTGATCCGACGGGTTGTCTCTCGCTCGAGTAGCGAACTTCTATGCTCACACCCCGCTCTCAATCCACTAAATTGCAAATCGTTAAATTAAAAATTAACCAACACTAGGAGGAACTTTTATGATCGTATAACGCGACATAATTTCACGTATGAGTCAGCAACAACGTATGGCGATGGATCGACGGCGGGTACTCCAGGCGATGGGTGGACTCGCGTCCGCTGCGGTCCTCGGCGGGGAGATGACCGGAACTGGGATGGCGGCCCACGACGACGAGTATCGTGGCGTGCGCGTCAATCAAATCGGCTATCCACTCGAGGGCGTCAAACGAGCGATTATCACGTCCCAGGCGATGGACGTCGACGGTGTCTCGACGTTTTCACTCGTCGATGCCGACAGCGGCGAGACGGTCTACGAGGGGGATCTCATGGACGAAAGTCTCGGTGAGGGGCCGGATGCGGACAACCCCTGGGACGATTCGGAGGCAGTGACCGACGAGTTCGGAACCGATCACAGCGTCAAATACGCAAACTTCACCGAGTTCGACGAGCCCGGCGAGTATCAGGTCGTCGTCGGCGACGAGGAGTCCTATTCGTTCGAAATCGCCGACGCGAGCGACCTGTACGCTCCACTGCTTCGGGACGTTGGCCGACTCTATACGCTCAAACGCTCGAGTACCCGTATCGAAGACCCCTACACCGGCCTCGAGATGGGGCCCGGCCACGAGCAGGACGAAGAGGCCATCATCGCCGAACCAATCGGCGACTGGCTCGAGGACTACGAAGCTGGCGAGACGATCAGCATTACCAACGGCTGGTACGACGCGGGCGACTACGGCAAGTACGTCAACCCGACGGGGGTCACCGTTGCCCAACTCATGCTCGCCTACGAGCGCAACCCCGAGTCGTTCCACGCCGGCCAGTTCCACATCGATCACCTCGTCGACGATCCGGAACTCGGTGAGATGCCGGACGTACTCGTCGAGTGCAAGCAGGGCCTGCGCTTTTTGACGCAGATGCAACGACCAAACGGGTCGCTGTTCTACAAACTCGCGGGTAACGAGAGCTTCCCGGACATGGACGTCGCACCCGAAGACGACGATATGGATCGATACGTCTTCGGTACCTCCTCGGCCGGCACGGCCCACGCCTGTGCGGTCTTTGCGATGGCCGCCCGCGTCTACGAGGATCACGACCCCGACTTCGCCCAATCGATGCTCGCACACGCCGAGGACGCCTGGGCCTGGCTCGAGGCCAACCCGGAACTCGTCTGGGAGGAATCGGCAAATCAAGACGAGGGCTCGGGTCGGTACGGACGTGACAGCTTCGACGAACCGGATCGGTTCTGGGCGGCGGCGGAACTGCTGCGGACGACCGGCGACGACAGCTACGACCAGTGGATTCAGGACACTGACCTCGGCTTCGACAGCTTCGAGGGGGAGGTCGACGACCTGCCCTCGGACGAGGAAGCGCCAATCGACTGGAACAATCCGGTTGGACTCGGCCACTACGCGTACTTCTGGGCGGATGGCGACCTCGCCGGCACGACCCACGAAGATACAGAGACGGCTGCAGCGGGACTCAACGGCGCGTACTGGGCAACACAGCGCTATCTCGACGATCCAGCCGCAGACGCCTTCGATGCGTGGTCGACCGGCGTCTACGACCTCTACTGGGGCTGGACCAAATCCGGGCTCTCGCGGGCGCTACAGGGACTCTGGGCGGTCGAAATGCACGAGGAAATCGGCAACGAGTGGATCGCAAACGAGCCGGAAGCCGACGTGATAACGGAGCCACTCCATAACGCCCTCGGGCGCAGTCCAACGGGCTACTCGTTCGTCACCGGCCACGGCGAGCGCTCGACGCAGAACCCACACGACCGCATCGTTCAGAGCCAGGAGATGGACGAGCCGATTCCAGGCATGCTCGTCGGCGGTCCACACCTCAGCGACGGTGTCGAAGACGACGGCACGCTCGAGCATCTCGATGTGGACTCGCCGAGCGACTTCGACCAGGGGCCGCTGCTGGCCTATGCCGACATTCACGACTCCTACGCGACCAACGAGTGGGCGATCAACTACACTGCGCCGCTGTTCATGCTGCTTGCGGAAGTCGTCGGCACCATCGACGAGACGCCCGAACCCGACCCAGTCGAGACGGACGACAGTATTCAGGTCGGCGAGTACAGTACCGGAGACACCACGAGCGACGGCCTGCACAACGATTTTACTGGTGATGGTCAGACCAGTCACGACGATGTGACGGCCTTCTTCGAAAACCTCGAGGACGAGGGCGTCCAGCAAAACCCTGACGCGTTCGATTTCGTCGAGAACGACGAGGTCGGCTTCGCGGACGTAATCGAACTGCTACGGCAGGTGTAGCGATTCGAGAGCGCACCCGATTTCGTGTCTATCAGATGTGTAGATACCACAGGCTTTAAGTATGTTTCGGCCGTTAATAGTGAGCACTGCATAGCGTTTTCACCGATGGTTTGACGGTTTCAACACAATGACTGACTCCACAATCCGAACCCGTAGCGACCAGCGGCGTCACACCGACCAGGAGCAGGAACGGGAGTCCCAGGAGCAAGCAAGCGAACGAGAACAGTGCCCAGAGTGTGGTGGTCGTGTCGTCTCGGACGCCGAGCACGCCGAAACAGTCTGTACTGACTGTGGACTCGTCGTTGACGAGGGCGAAATCGACCGCGGGCCGGAGTGGCGTGCGTTCGACGCCGCCGAAAAGGACGAAAAGTCTCGCGTCGGCGCGCCGACGACGAACATGATGCACGATCAGGGCCTCTCGACGAATATCGGCTGGCAGGACAAAGACGCCTACGGCCGCTCGCTCTCGAGTCGCCAGCGCCAGAAGATGCAACGGCTTCGCACGTGGAACGAGCGCTTCCGAACGCGGGACAGCAAGGAGCGCAACCTCAAACAGGCGCTGGGCGAGATCGATCGCATGGCCAGCGCGCTGGGCCTCCCCGAGAACGTCCGGGAAACTGCAAGCGTCATCTATCGGCGCGCACTCGAGGAGGACCTCCTGCCGGGGCGGTCGATCGAGGGCGTGGCAACGTCGGCGCTGTACGCGGCGGCCCGCCAGGCGGGCACCCCGCGAAGCCTCGACGAGATTTCGGCCGTCTCCCGCGTCGAGAAAGACGAGATCGCCAGAACGTATCGCTACGTGATCCGGGAACTCGGCCTCGAGGTCCAGCCGGCCGACCCCGAGAGTTACGTCCCGCGGTTTGCGAGCGATCTCGATCTCTCGGACGAGACCGAGCGTCGCGCCCGCCGGCTGCTCAAAACCGCGAAAGAAGAGGGGATCCACAGCGGCAAGTCGCCGGTCGGCCTCGCCGCCGCCGCAGTGTACGCCGCCGCGTTGTTGACCAACGAGAAGGTCACCCAAAACGAAGTCAGCGAGGTTGCCAGCATCTCCGAAGTGACGATCCGCAACCGATATCACGAACTGCTCGAGGCCGAAGGCGGCGCGCCGGTGTGATCGATCGGCGACACCCGCTCCGTCTGATTGCACCGACGTCGTTGAGTATCGCTCGAAGTTGGATCGATACCGCTCGCCGAAAATGTAACTCGAGCCGAGATCCGGTGACAGCTGACGTCTTCAGACACAACTCCAACACGGTCACTCGGTGTGGACCGACGATGACCGATCGAGTGACGGACAGACGGGTAGTCGTCCCAGGCAAACCGCCGCAATCGCGCGGGTTTTCAGCGTATCGTGGAGAGTACAGCCCTTCTCAGGGGGCGTGAGCGACCCGGGGACACTCGTCTCCGACGACGTCAGGTGTCTTCGGAAGTGAGCGTTCCACCAGGTATTTCGGCGTCCTCCATCAGCAGAACGCGTCGTTCGGTGTACTCGAGGCCGTTCTTGCGCTGGGATTTCTTCCGCACCGCTAGCCGACTCTTCGAGAGAGCGAGCAGGGCGTCGATCGTCCGCGAGACGAGCTTCTTCGCGTACTCGTCGCTGACGCCACTTTCCTGCCGGCGGATCCAGTGTTTCATCTCGCTCGCGGTCACGTACTCGCGAACACCCGCGCTTCCGTTCTCCCACGGGTTGTCGCCGACGTTCGGATCCACACGTGCCTGCCAG
Organism: Natrarchaeobius versutus; assembly: GCF_041205745.1. Lineage (NCBI taxonomy): Archaea > Methanobacteriati > Methanobacteriota > Halobacteria > Halobacteriales > Natrialbaceae > Natrarchaeobius > Natrarchaeobius versutus. The sequence continues at coordinate 655,744 of NZ_JBGFCC010000001.1, forward strand.
AGCTTCGCTGCCAACCGTGATGGCAACGACGAGGTCGTCGTTCGGAGCAGATCCTCATCCATTCGGGCCAGTTGCTGGATCGGCAAGCAATCGCCGTGAGCGAGCGTCACGTCACCGCCACGCTCGAGTGGATCGTCGCTCTCGGGGAGGCGAAAATACTGCCTGTCGTCGTCTTTGCTGATCCGCTCGAGGCGGCCATCGGCGACGTCGATCTCGCGTTCGTCGACGTTCTCCTCGAGGAGGTGTGCGCCCTTCTCGAGTTCGCGGCCCTGAAGCTCGCCGATGCGGTCTTTGTTCGCGTTCAGCTTCTTTTCGTGGGCGTCTAACCGTGCCTCGATCGGGGTGCGTGTCGCTTCGAGTTCTTCGACCCGCGCCTCGAGACGCTCGTTCGTCGCACGCTCTCGCTCGAGTTCGGCCTCGAAATGGTCGAGACGCGCTTCTTTCCGTTCGAGGCTGGACTCGAGCGTGGCGATCCGCTCGCGAAGCGACTCGAGTTCGTCAGCCAGTGCGGGGATAGTCGATGCGGTCGGTCCGGATTGCTCGGTGGTTGTGCTCATGGTGTCGGTGTCTTCGGGGCGATTAGGAAGACGATACAGCCGGCGCTCAGCCGTCAGAAAATCGGGTCAGGGAATTGACAGGGGAAGACGATCGAATGCGTAACTGGTCGCAGATCGGCGACTCGAGACGTCCCGATCACCAACTCGACCATCGCCTCGGGGTCGACGGCGATTACGCATCGTTCTGGGCCCTCGAGGTCGGCGGCGGTCAGGCATCTTCCTGTGGCGACCGTGGCCCGCCGTCGGCGACGAGTGCTGGACGCTCGTCCGTCGTGATCGGGGGTGGGGAGCGGTATGCACACCGCTGGCCGGGGGAGTACCGCTGTGCGAGGACCTTCGCCGCGTTGTAATCCGCGTGGACCACGTCGACGCGACAGTCCGGGTTGGGACAGCGGAGCGTCTTGTCCAGCGGTCGGTCACCGATGACGCCACAGCCGTGACACTCCTGTGAGGAGTAGGCTTCGGGCACCGTCGTGACCTCGATGGCGTACTCGGCGGCGACTGCCCGAAGGCGCAGATGGGCCATCGGAAGGAGCCACGCCGTCCCGCGGTGGCCATTGGGATCGGTGAGCCACGCCCATAGGTCCGGCGCGTAGTGGCTATCCTCGGTAACGAGTACGGGCCGGTCGTAGGCGCTCGCGTACTCGCAGAGCGCTCGGGCCGCGTCCTCGAGGTCCTCGAGTAGTTCGTCACGACGCTGGCTCACGTACGCGACGACCGTGTCGCGATCGTAGTCACTGGCGAGCAGGGCGGCGACCCCTTCGCGGAGTTCGTCCAGTCGCGTACACAGCTCGTCGCCACTGATCGTGTAGGCACCCCTCGAGTCCGGCATCTCGGCTGGACAGGCGGTGTAGAGGTTGTACTCACCGAGGTCGACGCCGATCGGGGTGCGGTCGGGGTTACGCATCGCGACCACTCGGGGAGGGCTCGAGTGCATCAGGAATTGGCCTTCGGACGCTAGTCGTCACGCCGCTGGAATCGATGACCGCCGATGTGTCAGCGGTTTCCTTGCGGTCAGTCTCGAGGCACGCCTTGATCGCGAGGCCGTCGGACGGATCGGCGGTGTCCTTGAGGCGGGCAATCGCGGCGAGGGGATTGCGCTGGAAGTCGGAGAGATTGGCCCAGGTCGTGTCGATGCCCGTACGTTGAGTGGTATTCTCGAGCGATGCATCTAATCGTTCGGGACCTTCATGGTCCCGTGGTGTGTTGTCGGACATGGCTTCCGTACCGGAGCTACGGGAGCCGCCGCGAGCCGGTGTCGCAGCACCGGCTCGCATTTTCACACAGTAACCAACGAATAGTTGGCTCTGCGGAATCTCCCGTTAGCCAACTAATCTATACTCCACTGCAATAAGTCTAACTACGATATCGTAATACAAGTACTTCTATATGGTAGCCCATCTCTGATACTCCGAAGGATGTAAGGATCTGATCTGCGACTTCGAAGTAATGAGAAAACCCGGCAGTTGGATGCAGAATCCGACTGATGAGCGGATTCTAGAGGTTCTTGATACCGGGTTGATGCTCGGACCAACTACGATTGCGAAGAACATCGATAAACATCGCGTCACGGTAAGCGATCGCCTTCGAGAACTCCGTAACTATGGGCTCGTTGAATGTCCTGAAGAAGGGTACTACGAAATCACCGACATCGGCGAGCAGTATCTCGTGGGAGAACTTGATGCCAGCGAACTCGAGCCAACCGAGGATTCTCAGTAGGCGTTGACGATATCAAACCAGGAGTCATGATTATGGACACAACCGGCCCAAATCTGTGTTCATATCCGCAGAATCAAATCCCTCAATGTGCAACCCCTGGGGGAGAGGTCTAGAAGAGATGTTGGTGAGAATATCACTTCCGTCACACTATTGTAATATATCTCTTTCCTCATGCGAACTACCTCTGTTTTCAAGACTATTTTTGTGCTCTAAATAGTCAAGGCAGAGGTTATCCATATATTCGTGATCTATCTTTTTGAACATAAATATGACATAGAACATTACTAATGGACCAAATAAAATAGCAAGAGTGGGTCCCAATGAATCAGCAGTAGAATTGAATAATAATCCAATTATTGCAAGAAGTGTTGATAAATATATTGATATTTGCATATTGACAACAAATATGTACATTGATCTATACCTCAATGTGTTTGATCCCATAGAGTCACGAATCATCCGTGTGAAGATTAGGAAAATTTCTCTGTCAGTTAATGAATCGAACTTTGGAAGATCCTCCTTTATTTCCTCAGCTAAATTGTGGTCTAACGAATCCATAATAGTGTCTGGTTTAGATGGGCCTTTCACGAATCGTCCAATTACTGGAAGGTCACCCAATGTTAATCGAATTCGGTCTATTCTACCAAGCATATCTGAATTTTTGGTTTCTGCATATAGAAGTCTTTGAAAAAGATAGGGTGTTGGAACACGTGTTCGGCGAATATGATCAATTGATTCTCCTGTTATATATGCTAACATTATAAACAAGAATATTACTATTTCATTCGAAACACTATCTACAAATAATTCATGGCCAATAGAAAATACGATAAAATAGCCTGCCAACAGTCCGCCAGGAATTAACCTCGTAAAAACATCATGAATGTCGAACCCTGAAGGGACCCCACTTGTCATACTACATTTGATTGTGGCTAGAAATAAATAAAAGGCACGTATTAGAAAACCATCTCTTGTTTACCTCCCGCTATGTTTACTCCCTCATCTCGCTTTGTGAGGTTCAACTGCAGATTTTCGCGTGAAGGTGGGTCAGGGCGCTGTAATTTTTCACATTGTCACCTTAGCAACAGCACGGAGGCGGGTCGGTTAGTTTGATACTTTGGCCTTAGCCACACCTACTGACCTTCATTCGCCCATTTCGACACCCACGTTTTCCAGCCACCACCCACAGATACGATGCCTTGAGCGGGCCCACTCAAACAACTCCTGCGCGGCCACACCGTGGCCGAACTCTGCACCCTCCGCCGCTCGTTCGTATTCATGGTCGCCGAACGCGAGCACGATCTTCCCGCGAACAAGGAGCCCATCGAGACGTAATCGGGAAGCCGAGAACGAACCGCAAACCGGGACCATCATGAAGCCCCTGGCTGGACTCGAGTACAGCACCTGATAGCTAACTACCCACATACACCAGTACCGACGAACCCGGTATAGAAACTCAGAACATTACATTGCGTCGCCCACGGAAGACGTCACTCGAGGCGCTCCCGAAGCTGCACCACGTACGGACTATCATCCAGCGACGTTGAGGTCCGATCGTCGACAACAGCGCTCGAGCCGCACCAACGTTCAAGTGCCCGTTCCGGGCGTACTCGCAGATGAGCCGCGGCGTCGGGACAATGCGCGGGCTGTAATATGGCGTGGATCAACGCGAAGTTCGTCCCACCGAAATTCACCGGGGAACGCGTTACGGACTTGGTGCTTGAAATGATCAGGCATCGTCTCCAGATACGTCCCCCGGGACGCTGCCGTCACTGGAATTGTTCCTGAGTGCTGATGGCGAATAGTCTTTCGAGACAAACACTAATTGGATACTATCGATGGCTGTTGCTCCCAAAATTTCCTCTTTGATCTGGTCATCAGCAAACTCTGCTGGATTCGTTGTCGCTAGCTCTGTTTCTCCCGGCACGTTTGCGGCGACATCGTGAGCATCGATTACAATCCAGAAATCTTCCTCGTCTTGGGCCCGGAGTTGACTCAATTCGTCCTGCACCGATTCGTGCGAACTAATCCTCAGCCAGCCTTGAAACGTTGCGTAGAGTGTCTCCTGTCGCGCCTCTGCTCGCTGTTCGATCTCACGAATCACCTTCCGCAATTCATCAGTGACCTCGTAGACACCTCTTCCGGCTGTATCGTCGTAGAAATCCTCTAAATACCTCCATGCCGAATTTTCATCCCGGTCAATTTCCGACTGAATCTCCTCGATATCACTCTCACTTAGCTCCCCCTCGTAATTGACTTTCACCTGTTGGATGTTCCGGAGAACCCCGCTCCGGTGCTCCTCGATAATTGAGTCCTTCGCATTTCGGAAGATATTTTCAACCTGTTCTGTCGCGAAATACTCTGTTTCACCACTAAACAAGTACCTCCTACATTCTCTGTGGTGAGGATCAGTAAAGAAGCAAAAACCGAGGATAACTCCTTTGTCGAGAAAGGCGTTGTCTGCCATTTTATAGTTCGTCTAGTTCCTCAGAGATGGCCGTATTGTACGAATCAGAGACGCTGTCTAAAGTCGAGGTGGGCTGTCTTTCTGAGAGGGCCTCCTTCCGCTTCTGTGTTACCCGGCTCTGGAGATCTCTGCGTACTTTTTCCTTCTCTTCACGCCAGTTTTCGAGCGTCTCCGAATCAATATTCGAGTGCTCCTCAAAGCGAAGAATGATTCGTGCGGTCCCCTCAATGAAGGTCTCTGTGAAGTCATGGAGTTCTCTCGGGCTCCGCCCGATATCGACCAAAAGGCGCATCGTGTCGTCCCAATCAAGGTAGATATTGTGGATTTCCGAATAAAGCTCCTCGTCGAAGTTCGCCAGCATCTCATCCAGAAGTTCTTCGATGTGGGTCTTCTCATCGGGGGCAACGAATTGGCTCAGCCTATGCTGGCCCTTATCTTGCGAAACCGTGTTTAAGTACCACCGCAAATCAGCATATGCGATAACGAAATCGTCGGGCGCAAAGTTCTGGTACTGGTACTCTTCCAGTTCTTCAGCTGTTTTGTCACCGTGTTCAGTGACTACGGACTGAACCGCGTTGTAGATGTCATCTTTGAGGTCTTCCGACAGGTGGTCGAAGTGGGATTCGCTGATTTGGTCAGCCGGATAGTACGCCTGTCCACCGAAGTGATTTGCGTTGGGTCTGTACGTGACCGCTGAATTCAGATGTGCTTCGGAGATAGTACGGCCGTACTTGTACCAGTACTTCGGCAGACCGACTTTCCGGACATATTCCTGCGCTAACAGCCGATCAGCTAAACAGCAAAGTTTGTGGATACGGGTCCGCCCCGTCTCACGGCCGTCCTGCTCGTGACGTTCCGCAGCCACCCGATACAGAAGATACTCCGGCGGCCCGAGGTCGCTGAGGTCATTATCCGCCGGTGGCGACTCAGACATTCGTCTTATTCGGCCTATGGAATCCGGGTGCAAAATAATTGACGCTGTAATCAGTTCCTGAATTCAGAGTGATCACCAGTGAGAAACCATCACAAATGTGACCAACCGCTGCACTATAGTAACCACTGAAAGTCATTGCACACCTGATCGCCAGACGTATCGGCGATCAGTGTGTGAATCGTTTCAGCGGTTACTATAGCACCGACCAGTTGCGTGGCCGTCTCGAACTCGAGTTGATCGTCGCAATACGTCGTCGCGACCAACTCCTGGGACGTGGCGCTCTCGGCGGTCCCCTCGAGGGAGTCGCAAGTGCCACAGGGAAATGCAGAACATGACCGCATAGCGACAGCCAAATGCCGCAAGTGCCAGAACCCGTCAATCGGAGACGTTTCGACGTGATACAGTCCAAATCTCAATTGGACGTTGATTCAGTTAGTGCGGAATTTCCCGACGCGAAACCGTTCTAATCGGAGCATACTCAAGGGGGTAGTCAGTGCCTTCGATCGATATGCACGGCGATACGACCGTCGAGACGGGCCATGACGAACCGAGCGTCGACAGAACGTGTGACAACTGCGAGTCCGACGTGGGGATCGCGTACACGCTCCGGACGTACGTCGACGGGAAGCCCGGGGAGCCGATCGACCTCCACTTCTGTTCGAACGACTGCCTCCGCGTCTGGACGTAGGCTCCGAGCGCGGCGCTACGGGAGCGCCGATTCGACGACCGAGGACGCTTCGACCGCGGTGCGAGCCATCGTCGCGATCCAGACGTAGTCACCGTTGGCTTCAGCGATCTCTCGAGGATCGGCGTCGACGCCCGGCGCGACCAGTTCGTCGGGATCGGCAAACCGACCGACGAGTCGCCAGGCGGACCAGCCCTCGAGCGGTGCCCCCGATCCGAGAAGGTCGTCGACGGCATCGATCGCCGCGTTGCGATTCCCTCGGAGCTCGTCGGCATCTCCAGGGAACAGCTCGTCGCCGTCGTCGACGCGATCTCCGATTCGCTCGAGCGCCTCGAGTCCGGCGAGTGCCCAGTGGGTCGTCCGGAGCCTGTGTGCCGGGTGGTCGACCGACATCTCCGGCCAGGCGACGGGTTCGAACCTGATCTCGTCGAAGAGGCCGTACATCGCACTCGAAAAGAGCCTGACGCCGGGGTGGTCCCGCGGGCGGTCGCTTTCGAGGACGTCGTCGGCCGAGGGGGCCATCCAGGGGCGTTCGAGGTCCTCCTCGCCGTGGAACTCGAGGAACCGATCTCGAACGTCCGGCGCGAGTTCCTCGAGGGCGACTTCGAGATCCTCTTCGATCGATCGCGGTCGGTCGAGGCCCTCGACGTACCGATCCCGGAGGTGCTCGCCGGCGTCGATCTCCGCGCGAATCCGTTCGACGTCCCCGACCGCGGCCCCCTCTCGGATCGGGTTCGCCCGGTTCCCGATCGACGATCGACCGACGAGCGTGCTCCGGCGGGCGGTGTCGAGCCACGACTCGATCGGCCCGTAGACGACGGCTCCCTCGAGCGGCTCCGGCGCCTCGCCGGGGAGGTCGTCGGCATACTGCGACATCTCGTTCGAAAGCGCACGCTCGGACAGCGTCACGTCCTCGAGCGCGTGAGCCGTGCTCACGGCCGCCCAGACGCCCGCCGCCCTGCCGGCGTGTTCGCAGGCGTCGGCGGCCGCGCTCGCCGTATCCAGCGTCGTCGTGGCGTCTTCCATCTCCACGATGCAACTGCGGGCGGCTTCGCGCTCGCCCGTGATCCCCTCGCGGATCTCCCCGTTCGGCACCGTATCGACCGTAAGCGGGTCCGGAATCGGCTCGAGAAGCTCGTCGACCCGGTCGGCGAACGCCCGGCGGCGGTCGTCCGCGACGTCGACGGGGATCACCGCCGGCCGGTCGGGAATCGCTCGATCGGTCACCGACGCGAGGCCGTCGTCGTCGAACGACGGCGGCGACTCCCAGTACCGACTCTCGGTCGTACATCCCGCGAGCGCGAGCGTTCCAACCAGAGTGCCGGCCGTCGCCAGCGCGCGACGCCGGGTGAGTCGTCGGCTCATTCGTCGGCCTCCGATCCGTCGGGATCGATCGTCTCGTATTCCGTATCCGTCTCTCGACACGGGGACCGGCCGCTCGAGCCCGCGCCTCTGACTGTCATCTCGAGCGCTTCGGGGATTCGAATACACAGCGCGACCTGTTCGCGGGCATCGGCGATGCAGTCGTCCTCGGGCGGGCGCAGTTCGCGACAGTACTCGTAGTCGACCTGGTTGGGGCCCCAGGAGATCGCGTGGATACGGTACTGGGTGCAGGATTCGATGCCGGCGTGGGTAACGTAGATCGTTTCCTCGTCGAACGCCGTCTCGTCGAAAAACGCGCGCGTCGATTCGACGTCCGCTTGCGTGACGCCGTCGGCGAAGGCGAAACCAGCGGCCTGATCTCGACTCGTTACGAGCTGTCGCCGAATCCCGGTTCCGGATTGGTCGACGCCGTCGGCATCGCCATCAGACTCGAGCAGTACCGGTCCGCCCTCTCGGTTACGGGGTTTGTGGACGTCCGGATCGGACACGGTGCCCCGGGACTGGCCACCGGCCGAATCGTCGCCGTTCGGGTGCGACGACGGTTCTGATCGTGCACACCCGGAGAGTCCCACTGCAGCGGGAACGGTCAACTGGAGGAATCGTCGTCGCGTCGGGGACATACCGGTCGTCGTGTCGACCGCGGCAAATATTTTCCGTCCCGACGCGAACGGGTGGGAGAAAGAGCACCGACGACCGTCGCGCCCCGCTACAGGTCGTCGTCGTAGACGTCGGGGTTCGCCTCTCCCTCGACGTCGATCACGGCCATCATGCCCTTGCGGGCGACCCGCGAGAGCGCGTGGTCGACGATCTTGATCGGGCCGGGAACGGGGAGTTCCATCTCCCCCGCGACGACGGTGCCGGGCGCGACCGGCGCCGTCTCGACGTACCGGCCGGGATCGGAGACCAGGTCGCCGTCGCGGTAGAACGTCGACCAGACGTTTCCGATCGGGTGGAGCGCGCTGGTGAGGTTCGGACCGCCGTTGGCGAAGTACACCCTGACTGTCTCGCCGACTTCGGCGTGGACGGGACCGTGCTGGCCGTCCGGGGTGAGCCCGTAGGCCTCGCCGTTCATGAGGACGTACGTCGGGTCCTCGTCGGCAGTCGCCTCGAAGTCGTAGATGTGGTGACCCGCCTCGCCGGCTTCGCCGTTGGTGTAGACCTCGTGCTGGCCGAAGTAGAACTCCCGGTCGACTTCCGGGAGTCCGTCTTTGGGCTCGACGAGGATCGCACCGAACATCCCCAGGCTGATGTGCTGGTCCATGTTCGGGACCGCACAGTGGTAGATGTGGACGCCGGGGTAGCGCGTCTCGAACCGGAGTCGAGCCGGTCCGTCGCCGGGTGCGAGCGTCGTCGCCTCGGCACCGCCACCGGGTCCGTACACCGCGTGGAAGTCCACGTTGTGGGCGTCTCGGTTGTGATCGTCGGGCACCTCGAAGGTGAGGTCGATCGTGTCACCTTCGCGAACCCGGATCATCGGTCCGGGGATTTGGCCCTCGTAGGTCATGAAGTCGATCGTCACACCCGGCTCGATCTCGGCCGTCACCTCGATCGACTCGAGGGTGATTTCGTGAGTTCTGGGTTCGTCCCAGTCGACCGGGGGTGGGATGGCCGTTGGATCCGCCGCCACGGCGTCGACGTCGACCTCGGCTGCCGGCGCTAGCCCCTCGTCCGCTTCGGCCGGCTCGTCCGCTGGTTCGGTTGCACTGGGCTCCTGACCGAGACAGCCGGCGATCGCGATCGCACCGGTCGCGCCGGCCGCCTGAATGAAGGTTCGTCGGTTTGTAGTGATTTGAGTCATCATTTTTCTCCTCGTATAGACAGATAGTGCATATACACACGATCTATTCGGTGATTCTCGAACACACAGATACCGTACGAACATGTTCGTCGCTGTCGGATACGATCCCCGAGACGACCGGTCGTGGTCGTCGACGGAAAGCCGGACGTTGATGGGGTCACGCGAAGAACTCGATGGCGAACGGATGACGTCGAGTCCACCGGGTGGCAACACCGTTGGAGCGGGAATCGAGGCGACCGATCTCGAGTCGACGTTCCACACGGTAAACGGGGTTCGACTCCACGCGGTCACCGCCGGGGAGGAAACCGGTCCACTCGTCGTGTTGCTCCACGGCTTCCCCGAGTTCTGGTACGCCTGGCACCGACAGATCGAACCGCTGGTCGAGGCGGGCTACCGGGTCCTCGTGCCCGACGGACGCGGCTACAACCTGAGTGAGAAGCCGGAGTCGGTTCGCGCATACCGGCGAGAAACACTCGCTCGAGACGTTCTGGAACTGATTCGAGCGGACGGACGCGACGCCGCACACGTCGTCGGTCACGACTGGGGTGGGATCGTCGGCTGGGAGCTCGCGATCCGCCACCCGCAAGCGGTCGAGACGTTCACCGCGATCAACGCACCCCATCCCGTCGCGTTTCGACGACAGCTGACGTCCAACCCGGAACAGCTCCGCCGAAGCTGGTACGCGATGTTCTTCCAGCTTCCGTGGCTTCCGGAACGGGCCTGTCGGTACGGCGATTTTCGCCCCCTCGAGCGGGCGCTTCGAGAGCCTGCGCCGCCCGGTACGTTCACCGATGCCGACCTCGAGCGCTACCGCCGCGCGTGGCGTCGCGACGGTGTGCTGTCGGGAATGCTCGCCTGGTACCGGGCGAGCGCCCGCTTTCCGTCGTCGCTTTCGGAAAGCCACGTGGACGTCCCGACTCTCGTGCTCTGGGGACGGGACGACGACGCGCTCGTCCCCGAGTTGGCGATCGACAGCTACGACTGCTGTACGGACACCCGGCTCGAGTTTCTCCCCGACACGAGCCACTGGGTCCCCCACGAACGACCGGAACGGACGACCGCGCTGATACGCGACCGACTCGAGAGCTGACGGAAATCAGCGACGACAGCGATACAGTCGCCCGTATCGCGGGCGTATGGCAAAATTTTCCGTGGCTCACACCTCGGGACGCCAGATGACGGTCACGACCTCGTCGTCCAGTTCGACGCTCTCGTAGACGTATCCACGATCCTCGAGTTTCGGGAACAGAAACTGTGGAACGCGATCGTTCCGCTGGATCAGTACCGCCTCGTCGGGAAGGTCGGCGAGTCGCTCGAGGGTTCGCTTCAGCGGTTCCGGCGGGCCGAGTGCACGAACGTCGATCGTCTCGCGTGGGCGATCCGTGGGTGCGTCGGTTCTGTCGAGTGCCGTCGTCGGGGACTGCATAGTCGACGAATCGATCGGCGGATACCTATCGTTCCTCCCGGACATGTTCGCCTCGGAGCGTCGGTCCGGCGAACGCCGACCGATGTGGTGACCGGTCGGGTTCGGCGTGGTAACCGGTCGGGTTCGGCATGATGAGGGGCCAGGTTCGACGCGGTGAGGAGTCGAATTCGACGTGACCGTATTCTCGTCCGGGGGGAGACGATTACGACTCCCGCTTTGGAAACCGGGCGACGAACTCCTGTGGTGCGACGCGTTCGACCTCGTAGCCGTCGGCATCGAAGCTCTCGACTTCGGCCTGGAACTCGTAGAACAGCGGTTTCGGTTCGTGGTCGTTGACGATCGTCAGCGTCTCGCCCGGCTCGAGTTCGTCGAACGTCTCGTGGATGGTCGGATGGCGGTTCACCGGTGGGATGTCGCGGACGTCGAGTCGCGTCATACGACACCTTCTCGGGACGGAGAACGGATCGGTGTTCGGACGAAGATGTTCGCCGAGCGGTCTCGACCTGATCGCCGGGCGCTCCCGACGATCACTCGTATTCGATGAGCACGTGCCACGTCCCGTCGTCTCGTTTCTCGCTCTCGTGGTCGAACCCTCGGCCGTCGAGGACGCCGTAGAGCGGGGCCGGCTCGAACGGCGCGATCAACTCGAGTCGCTCCTCATCGGGCAGCTCGTCGAGTGTGGCGACGATGTCGTCGAACGGCGGACCGTCGATCTCCCTGACGTCGAGCGTTCGGTCGGCGGGTGAAGACGTCATCACCGAGCCCTTCGGACCGTCGTCGGTTGGGTCTTCGGCCGAACCGGTTCGCTCGAGGCAGATTCCCACTCGGTAGGAATTACGGCGAATATATTCGTGACCGCGGGTTTGTAGTTACGGTTAGAAGGTGTTTACGTCAATGGCCCAGGCGACACTCACGGTGACGATGCCCGAACAGGTCTGGATCCAGCAGGTGTCCGTGGCGTATCCGGACGCCACGTTTCGCGTGCTGGCCGCGGTCCCCGGCTCCGAATCAGGCTTCGCGCTGGTGCGGATCGCCGGACAGAACGTCCCGGACATCGTCGACGACGTCAACGACCATCCACAGATCACGGAGCTGACGCTCGTCCAGTGGAGCGACAACGAGGCGACGATCCACTTCGAGACGACGGCGCCGCTCCTACTGTTTTCCTCACGCGAATCGGGGATGCCGATCGAACTTCCGGTCGAGATCCAGGACGGCGAGGCGACGATCGACGTCACCGGCTCTCGCGAGCGCCTGGCGGAACTCGCTGAACAACTCGAGCGATTCGGACTCACCTACCGCATCGAGAACGTCAGCGAGCGGTTACACGAGAGCCAGATCCTCTCGGAACGCCAACTCGAGGTCGTCGCCGCGGCGGTCGAGGAGGGCTACTACGATACGCCGCGTCTGTGTTCGCTCACGGAACTCGCAGAGCATCTCGGGATCGCGAAATCGACCTGTAGTGAGACGCTCCACCGGGCGGAGGAGGCAATCGTCAAACGGTTCGTCGAAGATCTCCCGGGCCTCGACGAGGACGAACCGCTCGAAGAACAGCTCGCGACGAACTGACGGTCGCCGGCCATCCAGACTACTTATACTTGCGAACGTGTTCGATTTGATTCTCACGGCGTGGAAATCGGCTCCATACTTCATCCACGTCTAGTCGTGAGTGCGGGATAGTGGATCACAAATGAACGTATTCAAGTATCTGTCGCTGAGTATCCTCTCCGTGAGAGAGACCGATGCCAGGAGGTGTGCTGCGTAGATGAGTACGGACGACGAATCGTTCCATCCACTCGGCAACGAGTGGGAAGGGGAGCTCGAGACGATGCTCGACGATACCGAGTACGATACCGACCTCGGTATGCAAATGGCCAAGGACGCGATGCGCGTCACCAAAGGCGAGCTGTCGGAAGCCGAATTCCACGAGATGTATCACGACGACGTGATGGAGGAGTTCGGCGAGGACAACCGCCCGACCGAAGAAGCCTTCGAAGCCGCCCGAGAGGAGAGCAAAGGGACGATGTCCCGGATGCTCTCGAAGTTCGAGGGCGACGACGAGGACAGCCGCCGCGACGCGATGAAGAAGATGGGCGCCGGTGCGGCCGCCGTCGGACTCGGCGCGTGGGGAACCGTCGACGACGGTCAGGCCGAACCGACCATCGCCGACGACGAGGTCACCACGTCGACCCGTGAGGGCGACGTTCAGTGGGGAATGGCGATCGACCTCGAGCGCTGTGACGGCTGTCTCTCCTGTGTCAACGCCTGCTCGCAGGAAAACGACCTCGATCAGGGCGTCAACTGGATGTACATCCTCGATTACGAGGAGCCACGCGGCGGAGCCGAGACGAGTCGGAACCGGCTCGTCCGCCCCTGCCAGCACTGTACGGACGCACCCTGTGAGAAGGTCTGCCCGACGACCGCCCGTCACACCCGCGAGAACGACGGGCTGGTCCTGACCGACTACGACGTCTGTATCGGCTGTCGGTACTGTCAGGTCGCCTGTCCCTACGGCGTCAACTACTTCCAGTGGGACGAACCCGACACCACGATCGACCAGGTTCGCGAACACGCCGAGGGCATGGGTGCCGAGAACGAGCACATGTACGACGAGCGCGACCGGTGGACGGACTCGCGTGCACCTCGTGGCGTCATGAGCAAGTGTACGATGTGCCCGACTCGACAGGACGGGTTCAAAGGCGAGGAGTACGTCGGGACGACCGCCTGTGAAGAAGCATGTCCGCCCGGTGCGATCCAGTTCGGCGACATGAACGACGACGACAGCGATCCGCAGGTGTACGTCGACAACCCGAGTCGCAGTCGCGCACTCGTCGAAATGAATCGGCGGGCACCCTCGGCTTCGACCATCGAGGAAGAACTCGAGGAGGTCGACGCTGACGACGACCTCGAGTCGGTTCTCGAGGCGGTCGACGACCTCGACGCGGATTTCCTCCGCGTCCTGATCGCGATCGACATCGTCACCGAGGAGATGGGCGAAGGAGACGGCGAGTACGCCGAAAACGAACAGTACGTCCTCGACATCCTCGACGCGCTCGAGGCTCACGGCCTCGACCTCGAGAGCGAGGACGTCTTGGTCCCGCTCGGCCTCGCGTCGATGCCGATCGGCGACGACGAGTTCGAAGGTGCAAGCGAGAGCGACGCACAGAGCGCCCTCGAGCAGTACGCCGGCGCGCCGGAGTCGAACTTCCGACTGCTCGAAGATATCGGGACGAACCCGAACATCGTCTACCTGGGTAACGAACCCGGACCGAACGCCCAGCAAGTCGAGGGCCCGGTCGCCTACGAGGACATGGGGCTGACCGACAACCGCAAGGAAGTGCTGGACGAGGACACGATCGGTGACGCCGGGGTGTCGCTATGAGCACCAAGACGCCGACCGAAGAGGACATCCTCCGACCGACCGAAGGGTTCAGCAAGAAGTACTTCGTCCTCTTTGGCGTCTGTGCGCTTGCCCTCGGTGCGTTCCTGGTCGCATGGATGATTCAACTCAGAGATGGGCTGGTCGTCACCGGCCTCTCCGACTGGGGGAGCGGTGGCGGCGTCACCTGGGGGCTGTACATCGGCGCGTTCATCTGGTGGGTCGGGATCGCCCACGGCGGGATCATCCTCTCGGCGGCCGTCCGCCTGTTGGGGATGGATCGGTACATGCCGGTTGCCCGACTCGCGGAGATGCTGACGCTGGCTGGCCTCTCCGCCGCCGGCTTCTACATTCTCGTCCACATGGGTCGTCCCGACCGGATGGTCACGAGCGTCCTCGGTCATTACCACATCACGGTGAACAACTCGCCGCTGGTGTGGGACGTGACGGTTATCACGGCCTACTTCGTGCTGACGGCGACCTATCTCGGGCTGACGCTTCGCTACGACATCTCGCGTCTGCGCGGTCAGCTTCCGTCGTTTGCACCCCAGATCGGTGGCGTCCAGCTTCCCGATCTCTACGGGAAAGTCTACGACGTGTTGACCCTCGGTTACACCGAGAAAGAAGACGAAGTCATCGAGCGGATGGTCTGGTGGGTCGCGCTGGCGATCATCATCATGGCGCCGCTGTTGCTTCACGGTGGCGTGATTCCGTGGCTGTTCGCCGTCCTGCCGAACTACCCGAGCTGGTTCGGGGCGATCCAGGGGCCACAGTTCCTGACGATCGCACTGACGTCGGCGATCAGCGGCGTGATTCTTGTCTCGTACGCCTTCCGGCGCGCCTACGACTGGGATCACATCATCACCGACGACATCTTCCGCGGGCTCCTGTTGTGGCTCGGCTTTTTCTGCCTGCTGTTTCTCTGGCTCCAGCTCCAGCAACTGACCGCGGGGAGCTTCTCGCCGACGGTCGACCACGCGACCGCGACTTCCTCGAAGTTCTCACACCCGATGTACGTCGTCCCGATGATGATGGTGGTCGGCGTCCTCGCGTTCATCTTCTCGACGGTCCTTCGCCCATCGCTGTTTAGCAAAGGCAGAGCGATCGTCGCCGGCGTGCTCGTGTTGTTCGCGACGCTCGTCGAGAAAACCTACTTCGTGCTCTCGGGCTTCTGGTACCCGACGTTCAGCATCTACGAGGCGACGCCGGGAGATTACTTCCCGAGCGTGGTCGAACTCCTCTCGCTGGTCGGAACCATCGGGATGGTCGTGTTGTTCTTCCTCGTCATCTCGAAACTCGTTCCGGTCGTCGAACTCCACGCGGTCGAACACCTGCGTGGCGATCACGGCCACGGCGAGCACGAGCCTGCAGGTGAGACCGCGGCCGAACCGGAGGTGGAGACATGATCGCTCCAGCGACGCTCACCACCGCGCTCTCGTACGTCCTCTATCACGGCTACGAGGGAACCGAAGGACTCACCGGCTTCCCGAACATCGGAACCTACCTCATCTTCGGTGTCATCCTGGTGCCGGTCTACGTCATGATCGTTGCGTGGTTCGTCGGTGAACCGCGTGACTCCAAAACCGGCCTGATGGGCGTCGGCTACCTCGTTGGGATCACCGCGCAGATGTGGATCGGCATGTTCATCCTGACGATGATCATCGGCGTCGTCTTCTACGGCGGCCTCCCCGAACCGTTCGGCTCGGTCGGACCGCCGTAATTCGACTTCCGACCGTCTTCTTCCGTTCGTCTGCGTTCGACTCGAGTCGCAACACCCCCTCGGACCCCGGTGTTCCCATCGGCTTCCTCGCAGGCAGTCTCCTGACACCGACCCGAACCATGCGAGTGCAGGCAGTACCACGACCGTGGTCGGTGGTGTCACTGGTCGTAGACGCATGTTTCCGTCGTCCGCGCTCGCGACCGTCCTGTACCACGGGTACGAGGTTTCCGAAGGAGTCACCGGCTTTCCCAACACCGGCTCCTGGCTCATCTTCGGCGTCGTTCTCGTGCCGATCTACGTCATGGTCATCGCGTGGTTCGTCGGAACGCCTCGCGACACGAAAACCGGGTTACTCGGCGTCACGTACCTCGTCGGGCTGACGACGACGATGTGGGTCTCGATGCTCCTCATGACGCTCGTCATCGGCCTGCTATTCTTCGGCCGACTGCCCGAACCCATCGGTTCGCCCGGGCTGTAGCCGCGCGCGAATCGTGCACGCTCCTCGAGTCGCACCGATCGTCCGTCCTCGAACGCATCGAAACCGCCCGACGTGGGTGGCTAGCGGCCCGAACCATCACACGTATCCCGTTCGACACCGTTCGTTCCGATAGGATTACCGACGTACTATGAGCATTACAGAACACGAACTCAAGATCGAACTCGAGGGGATCGAGGACCCGGATATCGGCGAGGACATCGTCTCGCTCGGGCTCGTCAACGACGTCACCATCGAGGACGAGACCGCACGGATCTCGCTCGCGTTCAACGCTCCGTACGCACCCTCCGAGATGGAGATCGGCAACCAGATCCGGGAGGTCGTCGGCGATGCGGGTCTCGAGGCGGACCTGCGAGCACACGTCGGCGCCGAACACGGGTTCGACGACGAGGTGCTCCCGCGGGTGCGCAACGTGATCGCCGTCGCCTCCGGCAAGGGTGGCGTCGGCAAGACGACCGTCGCGGCCAACCTCGCGGCTGGACTCGAAAAGCGTGGCGCGATGGTCGGCATTCTCGATGCGGACATTCACGGGCCGAACATCCCGCGAATTCTTCCGGTCGAGAGCGACCCCGGCGTCACGCCGAACGAAGAGATCGTCCCGCCGCGGTCCGACGGCGTCCGCGTCATCAGTATGGGTATCATGATGGAAGAAGAAGACGACCCAGCGATCCTCCGCGGGCCGATGGTCAACAAGTTCATGATGAAGTTCTTAGAGGGCGTCGAGTGGGGTCGACTCGACTACCTCATCGTCGACCTACCGCCGGGCACCGGCGACGCGACGTTGAACCTCCTGCAATCGATGCCTGTCACGGGTGCGGTCGTCGTTACGACGCCCCAGGAGATGGCGCTCGACGACACCCGAAAGGGGATCCAGATGTTCAACAAACACAACACGCCGGTGTTGGGAATCGTCGAGAACATGAGCACGTTCATCGCGCCGGACACCGGCAAGGAGTACAGCCTGTTCGGCACCGACGGCGCCCAGCAGATCGTCGACAAGTACGACGTGTCGCTTCTCGGCCAGATTCCGATCCACCCGGACTTCGGCGCCGATGGTAGCGAGGGCGCGATCGTCAAGAACGACGAGAGCGCGGCTCAGGAGCCCGTCGAAGACCTCGTCGCCGAGATCTCGAACCGCATCGGCGAGGTCAATCGCCGGACCGTCGACGAGAACACCGCCGACACGCCCGACGACGCGCTCCCGACCGAACTCGAGGACTGATCGCCCTCGTTTCCTCGAGCGGCCTCGGTACCTGTTCATCTCCCTCGAGCAACTCTCTCTCGAGTACCCCTCGTTATTCGCCCGTCGTCCTCGAGCAATCCCCGATACCGACCCGGCTCCCTCGAGCAGTACGCTTTATCCGTTCGTCGTCGAACCATCGACCATGTCCGCGTCACTCGATCGGTACGCCGGTGCGCTCGCCGACCTCGAACCGGACGACGGCGAGGTCGAAACCGCCGAACTGGTCGTCACCGACGACGTGCTCGTCAAAGCCTTCGCGCTCGGGCCCGGTGCGGAACTCGAACCCCACGAGCACGGCGAGAGCACGAACGTGTTCCACGTCCTCGAGGGGACGGTGACGGTGCTCCAGGGCGAGGAAAGCGAGGCAATCGAGGCACCCGGCGTCGTGCTCCACGATCGCGGCCTCGAGCACGGTGCGCGAAACGAGACTGACGACACGGTCATTTTTACGGCGAGTTTGTGTCCGCTGCCGTCGTGACCGGACGAACCGTATAACGAATAACGATTTCAGTAACTTCTAGAACGTAAAGAACTAAGAAACAACGATGAGTATTGCCTATGACGATCGAAATGAAACACACGCGGATCGCCGACGACCCGGACGATCCGGCTGATCTCCTTCCCAACGAGAGCGTCCTCTCTCTGGACGGCTATCTCGAGATGCAGGCCGCGGTCGGTGATCGAACCCGGTTCGAAATCGTCTATCGACTCGCACACGCCGGCGATATGACGCCCACCGAGCTAAACGAGGCAATAGAGATCGACGACAGCACGCTCCATTACCACTTCAACAAACTTCGAGACGTCGGCCTCGTCGAGAAACGCGTTCGGACGGAACGAGACAGCGATGGCCTCTATGCATACTACAGCGCGACGGTTCTCGGCGAGGTCATTCTCGAGCACGGCGTCGAGGAACTCCTTCACCGCGAGTGGGACTTCAGTGAGGCATACGACAGCAGTACGTGACTCGAGGATTACGAATCCGATGTCGTCACGTTGTGAACGAAGCAAACGCGTCGTCTACTCCCTGATCAGCGATCTCGAAGCCGAGTACGGCGAGTTCGAAGTCCTCGAGAAAACGTGGCACCAGCCACCGGCACGCTGTCAGCGACTCGTCGACCAATTCGAGGACGCGGCGCTTGGCGGTGCGGGCGTCTGGCTGACCAACGATGCCGGCGACGTGCTCCTGGTCCAAAACGTGGGCGATGAGGGGTGGTCCGATCCGGGCGGGTCGGTCGAGGTCGGCGAGCCGTACGAGGACGCCGCGATCCGCGAAGTCCGGGAGGAGACCGGCATCGAGTGCGAACTGACAGGGCTTCGTGAGGTGCACGTCGTCGAACACCGAAATACCGAGACCGACGAGCCGGTCGCGTTCGAAGCGATCGCCATCTTCCACGGCGAGTACGTCGAGGGGGAGCCACGTCCTCGGGAGGGCGAAATCGCCGACGTCGACTGGTTCTCGCGGCCGCCGGAGACGGTTCTGTACGAGGAAGTGCGGACGCGGCCGTATCCTGGACGCGACTAAGGCGCTACTCGCCCTGCTCGTCCTCGAGCAACGACGCGATATACTTCGAGACGTGATCGTCCATCCGTCGCTTGTACCCAGCCTGTCGAGCGAGCCGGTCGAGTTCGCGGGCGACCAGACTGCCGTACTGGACGGCCTTCTTGTCCCGGGTCGCGACGTCCTCGGGGAGATACCGCGACGCCACCCGCCGGAACCCACGCTTTCGCGTCTCCTCGTCGGCCAGCAGATCGTCGGGAAGCCGAAGCGCGGCCTCTACGACGGCGTCGTGTAACAGTGGTGCAACCGGCTCGAGTCCGGCCGCCTCGATCGTGAGGACGTCCCGCGGAAGCTGATCGGACAGGCTTCGGATCTGTTCCCGGACAGCGCCGCGAGTGGTTTCTGCCTCGACGCGGTGGTCCAGGCGGACGACCTTCTCGTAGCCGCCGAACAGTTCGTCGGCACCCTGGCCGACCGCCAGCGCGTCGAAGCCGTCGGCGGCGACGCGCTCGGCGACGAGAGACAGCGGGAGGGCGATCTGGACGTCCATCGCGTTCGTCCGCCCGGTTGCCCGCGCGATTTCGGGGACGGCTCGCTCGAGGTCGGCCGGCTCGAGTTCGACGACCCGCAGTTCGCGGTCCATGGCGGCCGCGGCCGTCCGCGCCGCCTCGACGTCGTGACTGTCCGAAAAGCCGACCACGTAACACGGCGCGTCGAGCAACGTCGCGACGAGCGCCGAGTCCACCCCACCGGAGAACGCAACCGCGACGTCGATATCCGACGATCGAACGTCGTCCGTCGACGCCAGAATCGACGTTTCGAGTTCCTCGAGAGCGACGTCCCGGTCCGACTCCCGCTCAGGATCCGGCACCGTCCACCGCGGCTCGAGGGCGCCGGTCTCGAGATCGATCCTGGACGCGTCCTCGATCTCGCGTTCAGTCCCGGATGCCAGGCCCGTCTCCGGATCGACTTCGGACACGACGCCGGTCTCGCGCTCGAGGATCGAAGCGAGCGTCGAAACCTCGACGGCCGTCCCCGCCGGTACCGGAATCGGCGACTCGAGTCGGGTGGGCTCGAACGCCCAGTCGATACCGGATTCGGCGTCCGTTTGGTGGGACGGCAACTCCGGACGTTCTCGAGTGGCGTCGACGAACAGCGGAACCCGTCCGAGTACGTCCCTGACGAGCGTTCCGTCGATCTCCCCGGCGAAACCGCGGGTTCCCGGGAACGGGTTACCCGTCTCCAGCGCGTCTCGGATCGTTTCCGGACCCGCGCCGCGCAGTCTCATCGAAACAACCCCAGGATGCCGTTTCTGAACCGGCGTTTCGCACCGCCTGCGGCCTGGCGAACGCTGATGTGCCACGGAGTCCGTTTTCCCTCGACGGACGTCCGCCCGTCGCGGATCGCCTCGAGGATCGCGTCGACCGATCGCTCGTCCGCGTCGACCCTGGTCACCGCCTGGCCGACCATCTCGCTGATGTGGGCGTCGCTTCCGGCGGTCATCGGTAGATCCCGCGAGCGAGCGAAGCGCTCGGCCTGGCGGTTCGCTCGCCCCGTCAGGAGCCGAGAGTTGTACACCTCGATCGCATCGCCCTCGGCAAGTTCCTCGCGGGAAATACGACCCATCACGCCGTGGCGGGACTCCTGGAACGGATGCGGAATTACCGCCAGCCCGCCCTGGGCGTGGATCGCCGCAAGCGTCGACTCGAAGGACAGTCCCGGCGGCACCTCCTCTTCGAGGCCGAGCCCCAGGACGTGTCCGGCCTTGCTCGAGATTTCCATCCCGGGAATGCCGACGAGCCCGTACTCCGGAGCGCGCTCGGCGGCCTCGAGGCTGGCCTCGATCTCGTCGTGATCGGTGATCGCGATCGCATCGAGCCCGACACCCTCCGCCTGCTCTAAGATGAGATCGACCGGATCACGACCGTCGTAGGAAAGCTCCGAGTGGACGTGGAGTTCGACCGACAGCACACTCTGTTTTCGAACGGCTCGATCAAAAGCGCCTCGATACACTCGATGCGTTTTTGCGGTTCTGGCGAGCCGCTTCGACAACGTACTGTCGGCTTCGTTTTGCGGATCGTCTGAATCGATGTCGCTCGAGTCGACGATACACGAACGTGTACATGGAAACCCATTTACCGGCCACGGACCACCATTGACGTGAATGAGTTTAGCCGATTCGGATCGCGAACTCGTCGTTTCGGAACTCGAGCGAGAGCCGACTCCGGCCGAGGCGGCGCTGTTCGAGAACCTCTGGAGCGAGCACTGTGCGTATCGCTCCTCGAGACCCCTGCTGTCGGCGTTCGAGAGCGAGGGCGAGCAGGTCGTCATCGGGCCGGGCGACGACGCGGCGGTCGTGGCGTTGCCGGGAGGCGACGAGGGCGAGGGGGAGACCTACATCACGATGGGGATCGAGAGCCACAACCACCCCTCGTACGTCGATCCGTTCGACGGGGCGGCGACGGGCGTCGGTGGGATCGTTCGGGATACGCTCTCGATGGGTGCGTACCCGATCGCACTCGCCGACTCGCTTTACTTCGGCGCGTTCGACCGCGAGCACTCGCGGTACCTCCTCGATGGCGTCGTCGAGGGGATCAGCCACTACGGGAACTGCATCGGTGTGCCGACGGTGGCGGGGAGCGTCGACTTCCACCCCGACTACGAGGGCAACCCGCTCGTCAACGTCGCCTGTATCGGCCTCACGGACGAGGAACGGCTCGTCACCGCCGAAGCCCAGAAGCCCGGAAACAAGCTAGTGTTGGTCGGAAACGCCACGGGCCGCGACGGGCTTGGCGGTGCGAGTTTCGCCAGCGAGGACTTGGCGGAGGACGCCGAAACGGAGGACCGACCCGCGGTCCAGGTCGGCGATCCCTACGCCGAGAAGCTGTTGATCGAGGCCAACGAGGTGTTGATCGATGAGGGGCTGATCGAATCCGCACGCGACCTCGGCGCGGCCGGCCTCGGCGGCGCCTCGAGTGAACTGGTCGCGAAAGGGGGACTCGGCGCACACATCGAACTCGAGCGGGTCCACCAGCGCGAACCCAACATGTCGGCACTCGAGATCCTGCTCGCGGAGTCCCAAGAGCGGATGTGTTACGAGGTCGAACCCGAAAACGTCGAGCGGGTCGAAGAGATCGCAGAGCGCTTCGACCTCGGGTGTTCGGTCATCGGCGACGTCACGGACGGCAACTACGTCTGTACCTTCGAAGATAGCGAGGCACAAAGCGCCTCGGACGGTGAGCGAAGCGAGCCGGGAGAGCGCGAGACCGTCGTCGACGTCGACGCGTCCTTCCTCGGCGAGGGGGCACCGATGAACGACCTCGCACACGAGGAGCCCTCGGAGCCCGAGACCGACCTCCCCGAGGTCGATCTCGAGGAGGCATTCGACGCCGTCGTCTCGAGTCCGAACACGGCCTCGAAGCGGTGGGTCTACCGCCAGTACGATCACGAGGTCGGCGTTCGGACGAGCGTCGGTCCCGGCGATGACGCGGCGATCGTCGCGATCCGGGACGCCGAAACTGGGCTGGCACTCTCTTCGGGAGCCGCACCCAACTGGACCGACGCCACACCGTACGACGGAGCTCGCGCGGTCGCCCTCGAGAACGCGACGAACGTGGCGGCCAAGGGCGCGACCCCGCTCGCCGCGGTCGACTGTCTCAACGGTGGTAACCCCGAAAAGCCCGATGTCTACGGCGGATTCAGGGGAATCGTCGACGGGCTCGCCGACATGTGCGAGACGCTGTCGACGCCGGTCGTCGGCGGGAACGTCTCGTTGTACAACGACTCCGCGACGGGGCCGATCCCGCCGACGCCGACGCTCGCGCTCGTGGGAACCAAAGACGGCTACGACGCGCCGCCGCTGTCGGTCGAGCCCGCCGGCGAACTGTTGGTGATCGGCGACGTCGGTCTCGACGCCGGCGGGCCGAGACTCGGCGGCTCGGAGTACCTCGCGCAGTTCGGCGGGAGCGACGGATTCCCGTCTTTGCCCGACGATCCCGCGGCCGTCGTCGAGACGCTCGCGGCGGTCGCCAACGACGATGCGACGCTCGCGGTCCACGACGTCAGCCACGGCGGACTCGCGGTCGCGCTGGCGGAGATGGTGAGCGAGGACGCCGGACTCGAGGTATCGCTCCCCGCAAGCGACGAACCCGCGGCCGCACTCTTCTCCGAACAGCCGGGTCGCGCGCTGATACAGACCGACGACCCCGAGGCCGTCCGCGAGGCGTTCGACGGCGTCGCGCCGGTCGTCACCCTCGGCGAAGCGACCGACCGCGGAACGCTCGAGTTGTCGGTCGACGATCGGACGGTCGAGCGGTCTGTGGATACGATTCGATCGCTTCGGGACACGCTCGAGGCGGAACTCGAGTAGTCTCGAGGAGCCTCTCGCCGGACGTCGGCGACGGCGGTGGTCGTTGCACCCGTCTCTCCTCTCGACGTCGATTCCGCCGGAGTTATCCGCGTTTTGGGATCGAAACGGCGGACGACGGTCCGGTATCTTGATGTGCGTACGGTACGCAGACCCTACCGATAGGGTGGAGGGGACTCGTTCGATGGTAACCGATCGACCGTCCGTACTGATCGCCGAAGACGAGCCGGATCTCGCGAATCTCTACACTTCCCGGCTCGAGGAGCGATACGACGTCCGGACGGCCTACGACGGAAATGAAGCGCTCGAGTCCATCGACGAGGGGATAGACGTCGTCCTCCTCGACCGACGGATGCCCGGCCTCTCGGGTGATCTAGTCCTCGAGACGATTCGAGAGCGCGGCCTGGACTGTCGGGTCGCGATGGTGACGGCGATCGAACCCGACTTCGATATCGTCGAGATGGGGTTCGACGACTATCTCGTCAAGCCGGTTTCGAAGGCGGAATTGATCGCGGTGATCGATCAACTGTTGCTCAGATCGACGTACGACGAACAGCTTCAGGAGTTTTTCGCGCTCGCGTCGAAAAAAGTGTTGTTAGATAGGCAGAAAACCGAGGCGGAACGGCGAACCAGCGAGGAGTACGCCCGACTCGAGGACCGGCTGGCGGTGTTGCGCGTCCGTCTCGACGAGACGGTTTCGAACCTGCTGAAGAGCGAAGACAGCCAACAGCTGTGTCGGAACCTGATCCGGGAATCGATCGCCGACGAGTGAGAGGGATCGTTGGAACGATTTACCGGTACACCACAGATGGATCGCGGTTGTACGGGCGATGATCTATAATGGCCTAATGGGATCGAACCGTCGTCTCGATCGTCGACTACTCCGAACGCACGCTCCATCACCGCGGATCTCGACTACTCCGAACGCACGCTCCGTCACTGGGAAGGCAAACCCGTCTACGACCGCGGCTCGAGGGTCATTACGCCGTCGACGACGATTCGCGTTCCGCTTTGCTCTTCGGTGTCGATCGAGAGGCGCCAGTCGTGGGCTTCGGCGATCGCTCGAACGAGCGTCAGGCCGAGCCCGTCGATGGCCGCTCGATACTCGGTCGTGGGATCGAGCAGTCGGTCGGTCGCCGTCGGCGGAACCTCGGTGGCGTCGTCCTCGATGAAGAATCCGCGAGTAGCGTTGGGGTTGTCGATTCCGATCAGCCCGATACGAACCGTTACGGACTCGCCGGAGGTCCGGGCGGCGATGTCGTCGAACGCCGTCTCGAGGAGGTAGATGAGACGGTCGGGATCGGCCCGAAGCGTCGCCGCTCGCTCGACGAACACCGCACTCGCCTCGAGGCGTGACGCCGTGGCGGCCTCCTCGATTACGCGGTCGAGACGGATCCGGGTTCGGGTGCGGACCGTCGACGCGTTACGTGCGAACTCCCGAACGTCGTCGATGAGTCGCTCCGCACGGTCGAGGGTCGCTTCGACCGTGTCGTCCGCGAGCGGGAACTCCCACTCGTCGGAGTTCGATTCGGGTTCGCCGTCGGCGCCAGCCGTCTCCCGGCGCTCGTCTCTCGGATTCGAGTCACGTTCCTCGGAGCCCGGCTCCGACTCGAGTGGAAACTCCCACTCGTCGGAATCCGAATCGGGTTCGCCAGCGCCCGCGCGTCCAGTCTCGAGTCCGTCGTCGCTCGCGTTCGTCGTGGCGAACCCTTCGTCCGCTGGCACTCGCTTGGATTCGACGTCGGTCGCCTCCGACGCCAGTTCGTCGGCGACGGCCTTTAGCTGGCGTTTCAGGTCGTTCGAGAGGACGTTCGCGACGCCCTCGAGACGTTCGGTCTGGCGCTCGAGTTCGGCGGTGCGTTCCCGAAGGACGCGCTCGCGGGCGGCCCGATCGAGTGCCGCGCGGGTGTTTTCGGCGAGCGTCGACACCAGTTCGACGTCCGTCTCGTCGAACTGATGGGAGTCGAGCGAGCCGGTCATGATCACACCGTGAGTGCCGATCGGCGCGATGATCTCCGATCGAACCGGCGTCTCCGGATTGTAGAGTCCCTCGACGCTCTCGAGGTCGTCGAATCGTTCGACGGTGCCGGATTCGAACACCTCCCAGACGAGCCCCTCGTTGGGGTGAAATCGCGGGAGACCGCCGAACTCGTCGTGAGCGCCGGCGGTTCCGGCGACGGGTTCGAGATACCCCTGTTCTTGCTCGAGGAGCCAGATGCCGCTGATCGGGAGATCGAGCAGGTCACTCCCGGCGTGGACGGCGATGGCACAGATCTCCTCGGGTTCGTCGGATTCGAGCAACCAGCGAGTGATCTCGTGGAGCGAGGCGGCGACGCGTTCGTACTCGTACTGGTCGGTGACGTCCCGAACGACGACTGCAACGGTTGCGGTGTCGTCTTCGATCGGGACGAATCGAAACTCGCCCATTCGATCCGTTCCGTCGGCGTCGGTAAACGGCATCTCGACCTGTCGCCTGTCGGCGGTGCCGATGTCGACGTCGGTGATCGCGTGCCCGATCTCGATGGCGTCCTCGTCGGCGATCGAGGCGAGTTCGGGGACGATCTCGACGTGCTCGCCGACCAGCTCGTCGCGACCGGCACCGAGGAACTCTTCCATCGCCGCGTTGACCGTGACGATTCGGCGATTGCGATCGAGCGTCACGATCCCGTCGTGGACCGCCTCGACGACGGCCGCGTGTTGGGCGATCGTCGTCTCTTGGCGCTTTCGCTCGGTGACGTCGCGCATGTACACCGAGAGCCCGTCTTCGGAGGGAGAGGCCTGCGCTTCGAACCAGGTTTCGAGTTGGGCGTGGTAGATCTCGAAGGAAACGGGGACCTGTTCGTCCATCGCGCGGTGGAAGCCGTCCGGAAACTGGGTTTCGACGGTCTGGGGGAACTCGTCCCACATCACCCGGCCGATGAGGTCGTTGCGCGAACGCTTGAGCAACGTCTCGGCGCGGTCGTTTACGTACGTGAATCGAAAGTCCGTATCGAGCGCGAAGAACGCGTCCGTGACCCGATCGACGATCGGAACGGATCGAGGCGTCACTGTTGCTGGCCCACCCCCAGTGGCGCGTTCTGCATCTCGTCGCCTCCGACGGAGGCCGCCTTCGTGTTGAGCATCGACGGACAGTCAGGAATTACTTGGCGAAGCCCGTATTTCAGTGTCGTGGCCGAAAATTCGGCCGCGATCGGTGCCGTTCGAGTGCTCGTTCCATACTGAGCGTGTTATAATAAAACCGTCGTTCCGGCCCCCTCCTCGCTCGCGCGCTCGAAGACGTACTCGGCGGTCGCCGCGTCGAGAACCGCAGTCCCGACCGACTCGAGGACGAGGATCTCCTCGTCCGAGCGCCGGCCAACCTCGCCAGCGAGGACGGCACCGAACGCCACCACATCGAGGTCGGGATACTCGCGCAGATCGCCCGTTTCTACGGCCTCGTCGGGAACGTCTCCGAAGACGCGACCCGCTCGCTCGATCGTCGTCGCGTCGAGTTCCTGCATCTCCGCAGTGTACGCGCCGACGGCGATCACGAGTGTCCCCGCGGCGAGTGTGTCGCCGGGGAACACCGGCTCCGTGCTGGTCGTCGCCGTGACGATCACCGATGCGCCGTCGACAGCCTCGCGGGGACTCGAGACCGGCTCGACGGGGGCCTCGATCTCGGCCGACAGGTCAGCCGCACACTCGGTCCGTGAATCACTCGGGGAGTAGATCCGAACGGACTCGAGTTCGGAGCCGACCGCGGCGTCGATCGCACGCGTTTGCCAGCGTGCCTGGGTGCCGGCGCCGATCACCGCCAGATCGATCGGCCCGTCGGCGGCGAGTTCACGGGCGGCCAGTCCGCCGATACAGCCCGTTCGGGCGCTCGTGATCCGGTTTCCGGCCAGATAGGCGGCCGGTTGTCCGGTCTCCGCGTCGGCGAGTGATATTTGGGCCGTGACGGTCGGCAACCCGCGTTCGGCGTTTCCCTCGCAGACGGTCACGAGCTTCGTCGCGGCGTAGCTCGCTCCGTGGACGTACGCGGGCATACAGAGGCCGGTTCCGGTCGGTTCCGTCGGTTCCTCCGGGTTCAGCCCGGTTCCGATCGGGTAGTGGGGGCGCTCGGGCCGGTCGACGGCTCCGGCGTATTGCTTCTCGAAGGCGTCGGCGACGACCGGAAGCACGGCCTCGAGGTCGAGTGCCGACGCGACGTCCGAATCCGACAGTACGCGAACCATACGCGAGTATTTCTGCCCGTCGACTTGAGTGTGATTGCAGGCTCGGTATGACTGCGGGCTCGGTGTGGTTGTGGGGTCCGGCGTAATTGTGAGAGCCGCCTCGACTCGAGGGCAGGTGGGAGATATAAGGGTGTTCGTGGTACGACGACCATGGAGATCGTCATCGTCGGCGGCGGTATCGTCGGTACCGCGATCGCCTCCCGGCTGGGTCCGACCGACCACGACGTAACGCTCGTCGAGCGCTCGAGCGTCGGCGGCGAGACGACCGCGGCCTCCGCGGGGATCGTCATGCGGAGTGCGGTCTCACCGGACCCGACGACCCTCTCGCTTCGCGAGCGATCGCGGTCGATCTACGACGAACTGTTCGACACCGGGGCGGTCGACTCGACTCGCACGGGGACGCTGTACGTCGCCGAGACCGAGGCGTTCGCCGATCGGCTGGCGGACGCCGCGAGGGTGCTCCCGGAACACGGCATCGAAGCGAGAGTCGTCGACGGGGAAGACCTCGAGCAACTTGGCATCGACCCCGGCGCACTCACACATCTGAAAGGCGATAGCAGGACGCTCGAGCAACCGGGAGACGACACCGGGACACCCGAGCAACCGGGAGACGACCCCGAGGCGACCGATCGGAACGCCGTCGATGCCGTTGGGGCCATCCGCGCGCTCTACACCCCCGACGATCAGCTCTGCGAGCCGGTCGATCTGTCGACCTGGTTCGCCGACCGCGCTCGCGAGTGCGGCGTCGGGATCAGAACGGGGGAGACGGTGACAGCTGTCGAGACGCGATCGAGTTCGGTCTCGAGCGTCGAAACCGATCACGATCGGCTCGAGGCCGACGCCGTGGTGAACGCCGCCGGACCGTGGGCGCCGGCACTCAACGCGATGGTCGGCGTCTCGCTCCCGCTCAGACACACGCTGGGACCGATGGTCGAACTCGAGGGAGACGGGTCGGTCGACCATCCGGTAACGATCCTCGAGTCGAAACGATACGTTCGACCGGTATCCGCCTCGATGGGAAGCAGATCGTCAGAGCCGGAATCGGAGATGGAACGATCCTCGGGGCGGTCGGACGCGGAACGATCCTCGAGCACAGAACGTTCCTCAGGACCGGACACGGGGCGCGTGTGGGTCGGGAAGTACGAGACGGCCTACGGCGACGGCCACCGCTACGATCCGGACGACGTCGCCGTCCCGGCGTCGTTTCGCGACTCCGCGCCGGCGATGGCGACGCTCGCCGGCCTCGAAGATCCCTCGATCGTCGACGAGTGGGTCGGCCTCCGGACCGTCACGCCGGACGGCCTCCCGCTCGTCGGCGAAACCGACGTCTCGGGGTTCGTGGTCGCCTGCGGGATGACCGGTCAGGGGATCACGGTCGCGCCTGCGGTCGCGGACGTCGTGAAAGCGGTGCTCGAGGAACCCGACGACGGAGACGACTTCGATCGCACGCTCCTCGAGGCGCTCTCTCCGGATCGATTCTGAGGGCGGCGCGAGATCGCACCTCGAGGCGGGGAGTTGACTCGATCTTTCCGGACCAATCCTTATCGGCACACCCCTCGTTAGCCATCGTATGCGAGTCGTCGTCATCGGCGGCGGCATCGTCGGCCTCGCGAGCGCCTACGAACTGGCCGACCGAGGCGCGGATGTCGTCGTCTGCGAGCGGGGCACGGTCGGCTCCGGGAGCACCGAGCGATCGGTTGGCGGCATCCGCGCGCAGTTTTCCTCGCCGGTAAACGTCGACCTCTCGCTCGAGAGTATCGACGTCTGGGAGACGTTCGACGAACGGTTCGGCGTCGACGTCCAGTACCGACGGACCGGCTACCTGTTTCTCGCCCGCTCGGCGGAGACCGCCGCGGCGTTCGACGATCGAGTCGCGATGCAAACCGACCGCGGCGTTCCGAGCGAGGTGCTCTCGCCCGAGGCCGCCCACGAGCGTAGTCCGGCGGTCGATCCCGAGACGGTCGTTGCGGCGACGTACTCGCCGACCGACGGCTTCGCCGACCCCCACCTCGCACTCCAGGGATACGCCCGGGCGGCGACGGACGCGGGCGTCGACGTGCGGACGAAGACGCCGGTCACTGACGTCCTCACCGAACGGGACTGGCGCTCGAGCGAGCAGGGTGGCGAACGCTCGGGCGCCGGCAGTGGCGAACGCTCGAGCGAATCCAGCACGCGAGTGGCCGGCGTCGAAACCCCCGACGGGCGACTCGAGGCCGAGTTCGTCGTGAACGCGGCGGGGCCGTGGGCGGGGCGGATCGCGGCGATGGCCGACGTCGACCTGCCGATCACGCCAAAGCGCCGGCAAGTCGCCGTCGCTCGGCCCGAGACGCCGATCTCGGAGGACGATCCGCTGATAGTCGACCTCGAGGGAGGGACGTACGTCCGCCCGGAGCGCGACGGCGACGCGCTGGTCGGGGGCCACGTCGGATCGTCGGACCCCGAGTGCGATTCCGACGGCTACCGGACCTCGATGGACTTCGAGTGGGCCGCGGACGCCCTCGAGGCGGTCGCCTCCTGGACGACCGCCTTCGGCCCGGAGTCGGCGATCAAACGCGGCTGGGCGGGGCTGTACGCCGTCACCCCAGACGACACCGCGATCGTCGAGGAGAGCGTTCCCGGGTTCGTCACCGCCGCCGGCTTCTCGGGTCACGGCTTTCAACACGCGCCCGCAACCGGAAAGCTGGTCGCCGAACTCGTCGTCGACGGCGAGCTATCGCTCGTCGACGCCGACGCCCTCTCGAGCGATCGGTTCGCGGACGAGCGCGAGAGAGGGGAACGGAACGTCGTGTAGCCTGTGGCGCCAGACGGGATCGATTCCACATGTCGTCCACCTCGGCGAATCGTCACGCCGATGTCGGTTGTCCGGAAGTCACGGCGTCGGTGCCGTTGGCCTGGATCAGAAGTGGTCTCCCAGATAGACGGTCGTCTCGGGAAACAATGTATCGAGCGCGTCGAGAATATCGGGAGTCGCGACCTCGAGTCGGCCCGTTCGCTCGAGGTCGGTCGCCGACCGGGCGCCGACGACGAGTTGGGAGAGCGCGGCGACGTCGATCGTCGCGTCCGGATCGATAGTCCCATTGAGATCGATCCGCTGTTCGGATCCCTCAGGTTCGGCGGCGTCGATCCGCTCGCAGATCGTTTCACCGTCCGACGCCTCGAGCCGAAACGCCCCGTCGTTCCAGTCGACGAGCGGATCGTCGACCGCGACCGAGAGCGATCGTCGCTCCCCGGAAGCGGCCAGGGTCGAAAGCGCCCGTTCGACGTCGACGATTCGAACCATCGGGCCGTCCGCGACCGTCGTTTCGATCCGATCGGGCTCCATCGCGGATTCTCGCAAGGGGAACCGTTCGGAAACCCGGAGTTCGATCCGTTCGATCTGGGAGTCGTGATCGGAACAAAACGCCAGTAACGCCAGCCGAGCCTCGCGGTCGACGGCGACGAGTTCCGAAATGGACATCGTCTTCTCGCCCCAGTCACCGTCGATCCGATAGATCAAGTAGCCCGCCACCGTCCCGTCGCGTTCGTACGCGTAGACGAAGGGGTCGGTTCCGTGGTTCTCGAAGACTCTGTGGCGCCACCACCGCTCGCTCCGATCGATCGCGAGCGTCGGCGGCGAAGCGGCGTACGCGTCCTCGAGGGCGTCGAACTCGTCGGCCGAGACGCGAACGAACGACCCCGCCGATCCGGCGTTCCGGGCGAACGAGAGGATCTCCGGGTCGAACTCGTGGGTGACGATTCGGTTCGCGGTGTCCCAGCCGTATCGTCGGTAGAACCGATACCGGAACGGCCAGAGCGCCGCGAGGGAAGTCCCCCGGTCGCGGTACTCCT
Source organism: Natrarchaeobius versutus (assembly GCF_041205745.1). NCBI lineage: Archaea > Methanobacteriati > Methanobacteriota > Halobacteria > Halobacteriales > Natrialbaceae > Natrarchaeobius > Natrarchaeobius versutus. Next base: position 687,460 of record NZ_JBGFCC010000001.1, read on the forward strand.
CGAGCGAGCGCTCGAGGAGTTGTCCGACGTAGCCGTTGCGGCGATACTCCGGCGGCGTGGCGACCGCGGCCAGTCCGGCCATCGGGTGGCGGTCACCGCGGACGAAGGCCTCGAGCCAGTAGTGTTTGCAGACGGCCCGCGGTCGGTCGTCGTCCGCGTCCGGTTCGAAGAGCCCCCTGCGAGCGCCGGTGGTCGCCCGCGGCGTGTCGTGTTCCTCGGGATCGTAGGCGGGAACGCCGTCTTCGGGACCGAACGCGTAGCTCGTGTACTCGTAAAAGACCTCCGACCGGTCGGGAAGGGGTCGATACGTCGTCATACGAACGGGAGCGAGGTCGAACGGGAAAACGGTTCGTGAGGGGCGGTGACACGCCCCTGGGTCAGGCGTGTTCCTCGACGAACGCCTCGATGCGGGTCAGCGCCTCCCGAAGCTCGTCGAGCCCGGTCGCGTACGAGACCCGAAGGTGGCCCTCGCCGCCGTCGCCGAAAACGTCCCCTGGGACGACGGCGACGCCCTGTTCGCGGAGAACGCCCTCAGCGAACTCCTCGGACGTAAAGCCCGCCGGCACTTCGGGGAAACAGTAGAACGCACCCTTCGCCTCGAAGACGTCCATCCCGATCTCGCGAAACCGCGAGAGGACGAACCGTCGCCTGCGGTCGTACTGGTCGACCATCTCGCGAACCTCGTCGTCACAGGACTCGAGCGCCTCGAGCGCGGCGTACTGTGCCGTCGTCGGCGCCGAGAGCATCGTGTACTGGTGGATTCGGTTCATCGCGCCGACGACGTCCGCGGGGGCGAGTGCGTACCCCAGCCGGAGGCCGGTCATCGCGTGGGCCTTCGAGAAGCCGTTGAAGACGACGGTTCGTTCGCGCATTCCCGGTAGCGTCGCGATCGACGTGTGCCCGCCACCGGAAGACGACGTCTTTCCTGTTCCGGAGTTCGACTCGTCGACGTCGTACGTGAGCTCGGCGTAGATCTCGTCCGAGAGGACCGTCAGGTCGTGCTCGCGGGCGAACTCGGCGACCGGCTCGAGATCCTCCTCGCGCATGATCGCCCCCGTCGGATTGTTGGGATAACAGATGACGAGCAGATCCGCGTCCGCGGCGCCGGCCTCCTCGAGTCCCTCGACGGTGAGTCGGAACTCGTCTTCCTCTCGCGTCGGAACCCGGAGGACTTCGCCGCCGGCGAAGATCACGCCGGGCTCGTAGGAGATGTACGACGGCTGGGCGATCGCGACCGTATCGCCGGGATCGACGAGCGCGCGGAACGCGACGTCGACGGCCTCGCTCGCACCCGCCGTGACGATGATCTCCTCGTCGGGATCGTAGCCGAGGCCGAACCGGTCGTCAACGTAGTCGGCGATCGCCTCCCGAAGGTCGCGACGACCGCGATTTGCCGTGTACGAGGTCTTTCCCTGCTCGAGGGAGGCGATCGCGGCGTCTCGAGCGGCCCACGGCGTCGAGAAATCCGGCTCGCCGACCCCCAACGAGATAACTTCGTCGCGCTCCTCGGCGATTTCGAAAAAGCGCCTGATCCCCGACGGTGGGACCGCTTTCACGCGGTCAGAGAGTTCGATTGGCATGGTTGGGAATCAGGGGGAATACGAGAGGCGGTCGTCCTCCTCGCCGTCGCCGAGTTCGATTCCGTTTTCCTTGTAGGAAGTCATCACGTAGTGAGTAACCGTCTGGGTGATCTCGGGGACGGGCGCGACCTTCTCGCTGATGAATTGGGAAACCTCCCGGATCGAGTCGCCTTCGACCTCCATGTCGAAGTCGTAGTCGCCGCTGACAAGGCGCAACGCCGTGACCTGCGGGAACTGGACGAGACGCTCGGCAATATCGCCGTACCCCGTCTCGCGGTCGAGGCGGACGTTCAACTCGACCTCGGCTCGAACGCGTTCGTCCTCCAGTTTGTCCCAGTCGACGACTACCTGGTAGCCACGAACCACGCCCGCCGCCTCGAGTTCCTCGATGACTGCCTCGACCTCGCCTTCCTCGAGGTCGGTCATTCGCGCGATGTCGGCCGTCGAGTACCGCGCGTTCTCACGAAGAGACTCGAGCACGTCGCGTTCGCTCATACCACTGCGAAGCGCGAGCGTGAGTAAAAACGTTGTTCTTCGTTCGTTCGCGAAGGCTCGAGTGTGAAAGCGGTGTCGCGGGTACGACTATCGCACGAACGACGAGAGTCGAACTACCGGTAGTTCTTGAACAACAACGCCCGCACGTCGTCTTTCGTCTGGGCGTCCTCGCTCGAGCCGTCCGGAAGCGCCACGGTGTAGCGGTAATCCGCCGAGGAAGACTCCTCCCACTTGTCGTCGTGGGTCTCGAGTAAACTCATCATCTCGTTTAGCATATCGTCGTCGTCCGCTTCGCCGCTCTCGCTCGAGACGTCGCCGGCCCCGTCCTCGTCTCCGTCGCTCGCATCCGCGTCCTGGTCGTCGTCCGCATCGCCCTCGCGTTCCGATTCCTCGTCGATCTCTCCTTCTTCCGGGGAAACCTCGTCGACCGACACTTCGTCGTCGGTCGTCGAGTCCTCGCCGTCGGACTCGGACGACTCGTCGTAGGAAACTTCCTCGAGTTCGTGGGGGTCGGGCCCGCCTTCGATGGCGGCGTCGACCGACGCCGTGACGTCGTCGGTCGCCGACGAGTCGAACTCGACGTCGATCTCGAGATCCTCGTCGGCGTTGTCGATCAGAAACTGCACGGCGTCTCGTTCGCGCACGAACCCGTACTTGCCGACGACCGACTCCGAAATCTCCTCGCGGAGGTGTTGGATGTAGGCGTACTGTTCGTCGGTAACCTCGAGCGTCTTCATATTTCCTCGATAACGTGGGAGGTACAAATATGTAGGCCGTCCCGAGGGTCGCTCGAGCGAACGGATGCTCACGGAGGTCCACCGTCACAGGCGACGATATAGTAGCCACTGAAAGTCAATGCACACCCGATCGCCAGATGGATCGGCGGTCGGTGTGTACATCGTTTCAGTTGTTACTATAGAGGTGTGGGTCCGGAAACATTTTTTCGAGGGACGTACAATCGTATCCACATGGTCCAACGAGATTCGGAGTCAGAACTGGCCGCCGGCGACTCGGCGCCCGCGTTCGAACTGCCCGGTGCAGACGGCGAAACGTACGTACTCGAGCAGTTCGCCGAGGACGAGGCGCTCTTGGTCGTGTTCACCTGTAACCACTGTCCGTACGCCCAAGCGAAATTCGACCTGCTGAACGAACTGGCCGAAGCGCACGACGACGTCTCAGTCGTCGGAATCAACCCGAACGACGCCGAAGAGTATCCCGAAGATTCCTTCGAGAAGATGGAAGCGTACGTCGAGGAGGGGGCGATCCGTTACGACGCCTACCTCCGGGACGAATCCCAGTCGGTCGCCCGCGAGTACGGGGCGGCGTGTACGCCGGACCCGTTTCTTTTTGCCCGACGCGACGGCGAGTTCCGACTCGTTTACCAAGGTCGACTCGACGACGCGCCGAACCCCGACGACGACCCATCCCGGTACTACGTCCGCGAAGCCATCGAGGCCGTCAAAGACGGCGAAGACGTCGACCTCGAGTGGCGCCCGTCACGTGGCTGTTCGATCAAGTGGTCTGATAATTGAAACGACCCGACTCGGGCCGCGGCGAAAGACCACCGTTCGCGACGTGACGTCCGCTCGAGGGTATGTGGGTGGGAAAATCGAACGCGTCGTTTCGAGCGACGACTCCGGTTCGGATCGGACTCGTTACTCGACCTGAATGTCTCCGACCATGGTCGTCTCGTGTGGGTCACACACGTACTGGGCCATATCGGAGCTGGCTTCGAACTCGAGGATCTGGTCGTCACCGGGGTCGTCGGTTTCGCTGGTCTCGAGCCCGTCGACGACCTCACCGCCGTCGTCCCAGATTTCGATGTTGTGGAGCGAGCCGTCGCCTTCAGTCCAGCCGATGGTGTAGTCGCCGCCCTCCTCCAGAACGAGCGTCGGGTTCTGTTCGCCGTCGATCTCCGAGGGCTCGAGGCCCTCCCAGCCGGCGGTCTGACCGTCGAATCGGATGTCCGTTCCGGCGTCGATCGCAACTTCACCGTCCCCGTTTCCGTTCCCGCTGTCGTCGCCGTTTCCGTTACCGTTTCCGTCGCTACTACATCCTGCGACGACCGCGGTGGCGGCCGTCGCACCCGCTACCTTCAGGAACGTTCGTCGGGAGCCGTGGTGCATACTCATAGTTCACCGTGATCTTACGGGTGGATATCATTGAAGCGCGCGTCTATTCCCATCGGCTGGGACACATGTTGAACATGTTCGCCCATATTTAATTGGGGCGGGAAACAGTATATATCACTCGAGACATCACGGGAAGTATGGAGATACGGGACCGATTCGGAGTCGAGCGCCCGATCGTCGGCATGATTCACCTGCCGGCACTTCCCGGCGCGCCGGGGTATGCCGGCGACCGAACCCACGTCCACGATCGCATGCTCGAGGACGCGAAACGCCTGGAGGCGGGCGGGATCGACGGAATCGTACTGGAGAACTTCGGCGATACGCCGTTTTACCCGGAGAGCGTTCCGAACCACGTCGTCGCGGAGATGTCCGCGCTGGCGTCAACGCTTTCGGCCGCCGTCGACGTCCCGGTCGGGATCAACGTCCTCAGAAACGATGCCGATGCCGCCCTCTCGATCGCCGCCGCGACCGGTGGCGCGTTCGTCCGCGTCAACGTTCACATCGGCTCGGCCGCGACCGATCAGGGAGTACTCGAGGGATCGGCCCACGAGACGCTCCGACTCCGTGATCGGATCGACGCCGACGTTGCGATCCTCGCGGACGTCCACGTCAAACACGCGACGCCGCTCGGCGACGCCGGTATCGAGCGCTCGGCCCTGGAGGCGGTCGAACGCGGGAACGCCGACGGCGTGATCGTCTCGGGATCGGGAACCGGCGCCGAAGCCACTCTCGAGGAGGTCGAGCGCGTAAGCGACGCACTTTCGGGACGAGCGCCGGTGTTCGTCGGGAGCGGTGTGACGAGCGACAGCGTCGTCGACTGTCTCGAGGCGGGTGCATCCGGTGTCATCGTTGGAACCGCGCTCAAACGCGACGGCGTGACGACGAATCCGGTCTCGAGCGAGCGCGTCGAGAAGGTCGTCACGGCGGCTCGCCGTTTTGGCTCGGTCGACGACAGCGACTCGACTGACAGATGACGACAGCGACCCACGACGTCCGCTCGAGTCGATCGACGGATCCGTCGTCACTCCCAGTTGTGGAGGGCGTCACGGAAGATCTCGACGGCGTCTTCTTTCGTCACCGGGCGCGGATTGCATCGCAACAGCCGTTGTTGGGTATCGACGGTCTGGGTCGCGAGCCAGTCGACGTCGTCGTCTTCGATTCCCGCGAGATCCGACAAGCCACTCGGGATGACGTTTAGGTCCTGCTGGAGCCGAACGTACTCCGCTCTCGCTCGATCCGCGGCCTCACGGGTTCCCAGGTCGTCCGTCTCTGCGCCGAGCATCTCGGCGACCCTGACGAAGCGCTCCGGATCGCTCGCGACGTTGTAACCGAGCGTCGTCGCGGGCGTGAGTACGGCGATCGTCTCGCCGTGGTAGGTGTGATACCGGTTGCCGACCGGATAGGCCATCGCGTGACAGAGACTCGCACCAGCGGTGAGGCCGGCGATCGCACCGAACAGCGCGCCCTTCAGCATGGCCGAGCGGGCCTCGACGTCGTCCCCGTTGTGGACCGCGGTACGGACATTTCCGGAGAGTAGCTCGATCGCGTTCTCCGAGAACATCTCCGTCAGTTCGGTTCGTCCCGCATAGACCGGCCGTTCGGCCGGGTCCGACGCACGAAGGAGGCCGTCGAAGGGGTGCGTGGTGTAGCCCTCGATCGCGTGTCCCAGCGCGTCCATCGCCGTCTTGCCGGTTTGCTCCGCCGGAAGCGTCGTCGTGAACGTCGGATCGAGGACCGCCGCGTCCGCCCGGATGTGATTGCTCGAGACGCCCTCCTTGATTTCTTTCTCCTCGACGGAGAAGATCGCGACGGGCGAGATTTCGGCCCCGGTCCCCGCCGTCGTCGGCATCAACACCAGGGGCGGGCCGGACTCCGTGAGCGACTCGCCCTCGCCGGTCGGTTCGGCGATGTAATCGAGTACCTCACCGCCGTTGGCGATCACCGCGCGGGTCCCCTTCGCGACGTCGATACAGCTCCCGCCGCCGAAACCGACGTAGAAGTCGTATCCGTCCTCGCCCTCGTTCTCGCGGACGAACGAGATGCAGTCGTCGACGTTCTCGATCGACGGCTCGCGCTCCGTACCGTCCCAGACGGTGACGTCGTATCCCGCGTCCTCGAGGTGGTCCGTGACGCGGTCGACGTGGCCGATATCGACCAGGTTCTCGTCGGTGACCACGAGACCGTGGGCGGAGTCGTCCGCGTCGACCCCGAGATCCGCCAACTGAACGCCGAGTTCTTCGACGCTGTCCCGACCGAACCTGATCTGGGGCATCTGGAGGTGCCAGACGGTCTCCGGCCCAAGTTCGTGTTCCGGCGCCGAGACGGATCGGTCGTAGCTCATCGCCCCCACCCCTCCCTGATCTCCTCGAACTGGTCTTTGTCGTGGCCGTAGACGACCGCCGCATCGTGGCGGCGCTCGATCTCCTTGATGTGCTGGAGGGTGTCGAACCACTCCGTCTTCCCCCAGAGGAGGCCGGCCCCCAGCGGCGCCTCCGCCTCGTAGTTCGGCGCCTGATACACCTGATCCCCGGTGAAGACGAGCGTTCCATCGTCGTCGAGGTGAATTACGGTCCCCGTCAACCCCGGCGTGTGCCCCGGGAAGCGGACGAACTCGACGTCCTCGAAGTGCTCCTCGCGGTCACGGTGGATCACCTGCCAGTTCAGATCGTGATCGAAGTCCTCGAGAATGTACGCCGAACTCCCTTTGTCCGTCTTCGCGCTGTAGTAGGCGAACTTGATCTCGCGTTCGTGAACGTAGATCGGGACATCGGTTCCATCGAAGAACTCGAGTCCACCCGCGTGATCCAGGTGCAGGTGCGTCTGGAAGACGGCGTCGATGTCGTCGAGGTCGTACCCTGCCTCCTCGAGGTCGTCGTCGAGCCGATGTTCGTGTGCGTCGTGTGGGTAAAACGCTTGCAAGAGGCCCTCGGGCCAGTGGCCCTCGAGCGCGTCGTGATGTGAGCCGGTGTCCCAGAGAATCGTCGCCTCCGGGTGGTCGATGACGAGGTTCCAGACCGGAATCTCGTCGTACGTGAGATCCGGATTCGGCTCGTCGTGCGTCCCGAGGGTCTCGCCCTCGATCATGTAGTTCTGGTCGCACTCGAGGCCGCCGCGGTGGATGACGTCGACTGTCGCGTCTACCATTGGTGAGCACCTTCGAGCCCTACATCGATCGTGTACAAAAAATTGTGTGGTATTTTCGGTGGCGACGGGAAGCGCAACCCTCAATCCGATCGCAGTCTTGGGGTGTCGGTGCAATCGAGGATGGCGTCCTAGCTCGACGCAGACGGGAAGGTCCACGGACCGAATCCGACCTCAAACGCCGAACATCAACGGACCGATGAGAACGCCCATCAGGTGGACGCGTCGGGCCCGCAACCGAACCGGAACCAATCCGACTGCGGTCGCGACGACGAACACCGCGATGCCGGGAACGCCGGTAAAGAGATACGAGAGCACGAGCAACAGACCCAAAACCGCACCTGAGATCTTCCAGTACGCGGTCCGGCCCACCAACTCGAGGTAGGCGTCGCCGACGACGATCACGAGGACGAATCCCACCGCACCGGCGACGACGACCGCGAGGATCAAGACGGGAAGCTCGAGCGGCGCGTTCGCGTGCTCGAAGGCGACCATCACGCCCGTCCGCGGCTGGCCGATGGCGACCAGCGCGAACAGCGCGAATATCGTGTTTGCCGTGTCGACGCCGCTGGTTGCGACGATGTAACCCCGGTCGCCCGAGCCGCCGGGGACGAGCACTAACACCGCGACGGCGGCGATCGCGGCCGAGATACCGGGGATGTAACCAACGACCGCACCAGCGAGCGTGCCCGCGACGGCGGTCGCGGCGACCAGCCACCGAGGGAGCGCAATCCGATCGTCGTCCTGGCGCGGAATCCCACCGCCGAAGATCGCATCGATCAACACCGGCGCGCCGAACAACCCGGCAAACAAGGGTGCGAGCATGCCGCCCGCCTCGAGCGGCGCGTCCGGCGAGAGATCGAGGGTCAACGCGCCGAGCGCCGCCGCGAGCGCGAACGAGAGTGTGCCGCCGGCGCGGCCGCGCCAGCTCCGTTCGGACGCGATCAACGCGACGACGACCGCCGCGAGGACGAGCGGAAGGTTCGCTCGAATCGTCGGATAAACGGCTGTCACCGCGTACGTGACGGGGATCGCGAGCGGAACCGCGGCCAGGACAGCGAGGATGCTCCCAACCGCGGAGAGGCGAATCGCCTCTGGGCCCCGTCCCTCGAGGACCATCCGGTGGCCGGGCAGTGCGGTAACGGCCATCTCGGCGTCGGGGACGCCGAGTGCCATCGCCGGAACGGCGTTGAGAAAGGTGTGGACGACTCCCGCCGCGAGCATCGCACAGCCGACGGAAAGCGGCGGTCCGGGGACGGCGACCGCAAAGCCGGCGAGCAAGAGTGCGAAGTTGTTGGCGTGAAGTCCGGGAACCAGCCCGCTCACACTGCCGAGGGCCGCTCCGGCGAGAATCCAGGCGAGCAACTGCATCGAGAGCGACGGATCGACGACGAGTTCGATCGGAACGGCGACCATCACACGGTCTGGCCGCCGCTTCGCTTGTAAACTCGAGGGCGACGCCCCGTCAGTCGCGACGTGGCTCGAACGGCCGCCGAATCGGCTCGGGGAAGCCGTCGGGCTCGAGCAGGTCGCCGACGCTCGAGACGACCGCATCCGCGGCGTCGGCTTCGTTGCGCCCACCGGGATCGTCGACCACGTAGATCGGTCGGAAGCCAGCCGATCGAGCGCCAACGATATCTTCCTCGTAGCTGTCGCCGACGTAGACCTGATCGTCGCCGGGAAGCGCCGCCATTGCGCGCTCGAAGATCCGTCGATTCGGCTTTCCGACACCGACGTCGCCGGAGACGATCACCGACTCGACGAGGTCCGCAAGCTCGTGACGCTCGAGTTTCGCGCGCTGTTGGTCGCCCGCGCCGTTGGTCAACACGCCGGTCGGATTCGTCGCCGCGACGCGTTCGACGACGCGGATCGCGTCGTCCGAAACGACGCTCGCCTCGAGTTCCGTCTCGCAGTGTTCGCGGGCGAGTGCGGCCGCCGTCGCGTCGAGATCAGTGATCTCGAGGACTGCCTCGAACGCCCTGCGGTAGGGCTCGGATTCACATCGATCGATCGCGTCGAACAACACCTCGAGGTAGGCCTCGTAGGCCGCGTCGGTCGGCTCGCCGTACGGCGAGACGGTCCTCACGAACTGCTCGTCGAACGGAACGTCGTAGGAACAAAGCGTCCCGTCCAGATCGAAGTGAACTGCGGTTGTCATAACTGGCCGTTCACACGGGTGAAAGAAGTAGCTACTGACGAGGTAACTCGAAAGAAATCGGGATCGATCGAAATCGTCGCGTCGCGACTTATCCGAAGAGCTCGCCGAGGCCCTCGCCACCGGCGTCGTCGTCTTCGTCGTCTTCGTCGTCGTCCGTCGTATCAGGGACGTCGCTGGTCTCTTCGGCCTCGTCGTCACCCTCGTCGCCACCGGCTGCGGCGGCGCCACCTGCGGCGGCTCCGGCTGCTGGCACGGCGGCGGCCTCGGCGACCGCGTCGTCGATGTCGACGTCCTCGAGTGCGGCGACGAGCGCCTTCACGCGGGACTCCTCGACGTCGACGCCAGCGGCGTCGAGCACGTCGGTCAGGTTGTCTTCGTTGATCTCTGCGTCCGTCTCGTTCAGGATGAGTGCGGCGTAAACGTATTCCATTGTAATCTCCTCTGGTTGTTATCCGAACATCGCACCGAGTCCTTCCGCGCCGTCGCCGTCGTCTTCGTCGTCATCGTCGGCGTCGTCGGCGTCGGCGTCAGCCTCGGCATCTTCCTGGTCGTCTGCCGATTCGTCTTCGTCCTCGCCCTCGTCGGCCGCCGGCTCCGCGGCCGGCGCCTCGACACCTTGGAGTTCCTCCGGCAGGGCCTCCTCGTCGTCGATCTGGGCGGCCAGCGCACGCAGCTGTGCGTCGGCCTTGGAGACGAGGTCGGGCATGAGCGCTTCGTCCTCGATGGCGGCCTGCAGGCCGAGGCTCTTGGCCTCGCCCGTCGCCTTCGCGATGAGCGTCGGCGCCGTCGTCGCGGTCGGGAAGCTCGCGTTGACCGAGAGGTTCCGTGCGCGAGCGGCGGCCGTCTGCACGTCGCTCTGGTAGGCCTCGACGTCGATGTCTAAGTCCTCGGGATCGAACAGGACGCCGTCGGCGACGACGGCACGAAGGTCGAGACCGACTTCCTTCGGTTCGATACCGAGTTCGTTGAGGACGTTCGAGAGGTCAGCAGAGACTTCCTCGCCGGCCGCTAAGACCGTCGAGTCCTCCATGACCTGAATCGAACCGTCCTCGATGCGCGCGTTCGCGCCGATACCCTGTAGTTCGCCGACGAACGGCCCCGGATCGACGCCCGTGTCCCCTTCGGGGATCACGATGTCGTTCGGGGCGACCTCTCCCTCGTTGATCGGTGCCGGCGTCTTCGACGCCTCGAGCTCCTTGTAGAGGGTAAAGGGGTTGTCGTTCGTCGCGACCAGACCGACCTGTCCCTCGACGTGAGAGACGAGGTCGTCGAGCTCGGCGTCTTCCAGGGCATGGACCTGCAGCGTGTTCCGGCTGACGCGGACCACGGCGGTGCCGTGGAGACCGCGGCGCATATCCTGGAGCTGTTTGCTCGGAATGCCGGTGATACCGACGATACCGATGCTCTCGTACTCGTCGATGAGCGACTCGAGCTCGTCGACTTCCTCTTTTTTCCACTGCGGAAGGTTCTCGGTCTTGCGTTCGGCTTCTGCGCTCACGTTAGACCACCTCCACGGACGGCCCCATCGTCGTCTTCACGAAGACGCCATCGATGTTCTGGGGCCCCTTCTCGAGGTCGGCGTGCAGGCGCCGAAGGATGACGTCGATGTTGTCGGCGATCTCCTCTGCGTCCATATCCTCGGCGCCGACGAGCGTGTGGAACGTTCGTCGGTCGCCAGAACGGATCTGCACGGTATTTTTGAGCCGGTTGACGGTCTCGACGACGTCGTCGTCGGGTGCGAGCGGGTCCGGCATCTTCCCCCGGGGACCCAGGATGGTACCCAGGTGCCGGGCGATGTCTTGCATCATCGCCTCTTCGGCGATGAAGAAGTCCGTCTCGTCGGCCATATCCTTGGCTTCGTCGTCGTCAAGGTCGGCCACGTCGTCCACCGAGAGGACCTCGTCCGCGGCCTCCTCGGCGCGGACGGCGGTCTCTCCTTCGGCGATGACGACGATACGCGTCTCCTGTCCGGTTCCGGACGGGAGCACGATGGACTCGTCAACACGGTTCGACGGTTCGTTCAAGTCAAGGTCGCGCAAGTTGATCGCGAGGTCGACCGTCTCGGTAAAGTTCCGGTCCGGCGAATCCTCGAGTGCGCGAGCCACTGCGGTTTCGATATCCTCTGCCATCGTTCACCTCCGTAGTACGCAGGAGTGCTCCTACGGGTCAGTGAAACAGGCAACGCCTGTCTCCTTTGAGAGAAGTGGCATGCCGAACTTAAATCCGTCGAACTATCCGCCGCTCGTGGGGTTTCGACCACCCCCCTCGAGTTATTGCCGGCCCGTGCCAGCCGGAATTTTTCACTCGACGTTTCCGACCGAAAGTAATATCTTCGGTGACAGTGTATCGTTCGTGTATGTGGCCAACAGATTTATATCTTATCAGCGGAGTAACGGGTCTCGAGTCGACCGAGTACTTCGCCCACGGGTGGGTAATCGAGGTGTACCGGGTGCTCTTTCCTTACGAGCGTGTGGCCGTCCAGTTCGCCGCGATGGTCCTCGTCTCGATGGTGCTCCTTGGAATCCTGCAGGGGAGGGGATCCGATGCGATCGCAACGTCCCGGCGGAGCCCGATCATCTCGACGTGTATCGGACTGCCCTCGCTACTCGTCATCGCGGTGCTCGTCAGCGCGGGCTACTTCATCGTCGGCTCGAGTCTCGGGACGTTCTTCGGCGTCATCTTCGTCACCATCGGCGCCGCGGTCGTCCCGGCGTCGGCCGCGATCGGATTCGTCGCCGTCGGCCAGTCGATCGTCTCGCGACTCGGCCAGGACCGGCTCTGGCTCGGCGTCCTGGTTGGAAGTCTCGTCTTCGGCCTCACCGGCTTCTCGATTCCGGCGACGGTCGCCGTCGCCACGCTCGCCACGATGCTCGGGATGGGGACCATCGTTCGCATTCTGTTCGGCCCCGGCGGCGCGACCAACCCGGAGGAACGAACCGTCCCGCCCGCGAACAAGATCTGACGACACTCGTCCGATCTGCTGTAACGATCTCCGCATCGCCCGCTCCATCTTCCGATTGTGACGGAAACGACGTCCATCACCCCCTCGCGTTGACCCGTTGACCGGCCGTTCTCTCGTTCGTCGAACGCTTCTCTCTCACGCCGTGTCTCTTCCCCGAACGTGTTTCTCGATCGACGGTGACTCGCCCGTATGGCCCGCCTCGAGAACCGACTCGCGCTCGAGTCGCTATCTACGCTCCACTGGATCGCGATCGGTCTCGCGGTCCTCACCGCGGTCGTTCATCTCGTCCTCGGCCTCGAGTTCCTTCCACACTGGATGGGAGTGGCCTTTCTGCTCGCGACGGTCGGTTTCCTCCTCGGCATCGCGCTGGTGCTCGTCGACTACCGCCGCCGACTGGTGTACCTCCTCGGGATTCCTTTCACCGTCGGGCAGATCGTCCTCTGGTACGCCCTCAACCGTCCCGACGGTCTCGGCGCGATTCCCGCCGTCGAAGCCGTCGACAAACTCGCACAGCTCCTGTTGATCGTCGCCTTGATCGTCCTCTTTCGCCGTGAGTGACGGTTCGTTCGCCGGATTTCGGCCCGCCGCTCGGCGGCGTTGGGGGGTGGCGACCATTGGACTCTTGTGTGCCGTTTTTCTCACCACGGTCGCCCTCGAGCGCCTCTGGCCGGGGGGTCCGAGACTCGAGTTTCTCGTCTTCGTCGGGATCGCACTCGCACTCGAGTCGGCGCTCGTCCTGGTGACAGTCGACCGGGTCACGGGCTCCGGCGAAGCGACGTTTACACTCGCGACGGGGGTGACGCTCGCGCGCGCCGCCGCTGTCGCCGTTCTCGCCGGCTTCGTCGTCACACGCCCTCCATCCGGTCTCCTCGTCTGGGCCCCCGGCGCGCTGTTCGCGGTCGCGGCCGCCCTTGACGCTGTCGACGGCGCGATCGCTCGCTCGCGGGGGACAGAGACCGACCTTGGTGCCCGCCTCGACGTCGAAGTGGACGCGTTCGCCGTTCTCGTCGGCTCGATCGTCGCCGTCGGAAACGGCGCGGCCCCCGTCGCGTTCCTCGCCGTCGGCGCCGCGCGGTACCTCTTCGTCGGGACGCTCTGGTGGCGCCACCGTCGCGGCCGCGAGGTTCACGAACTGCCACAGAGTCGGGTTCGACGGCCGCTGGGTGCGCTCGCGATGCTCGCGATCTGGCTCGCGATCCTCCCGGTGGCGGACCACGGCGTCTCGAGACCGATCGCGACGATCGTCGCGATCCCGTTTCTCGCCAACTTCGCTCGAGACTGGCTCGTCGCCACCGGCCGCGGGCGAGTGACGTGAGGACCACCGACGCCGGTCACGCGTGGGTTCTCACGAACTGTCACACGAGCGAACGGTCAAGTGCTCCCTCGTCGACCGTTTCCACAGCGTGATCGATCATCCCCGTCGGCCCGTCTCGGCCCGTGATACTCGATGACGGACCGTGCGACAGTCGACGCCCGGACACTTTACTTCACGGCTCCCCACACCGTCGAGATTCGGTCGCGATCGGTTCCACAACCGGATTCCGGATCGGTCCGCGTCCGGACGCTCGTCTCGGCGATCAGCGCCGGCACCGAAGGGCTGATCTACCGGGGTGAAGCACCCTCGGCGCTCCCAGCCGACGAGGCGCTCGAGGCGCTCGACGGCGATCTCTCCTTTCCGCTGTCGTACGGCTACGCCGCGGTCGGCGAGGTCGTCGCGGTCGGCGAGAACGTCCCCGACCGCTGGCTCGGGCAACGCGTCTTCGCCTACAACCGACACGAGAGCACCTTCCTCGCCGACCCGGACGATCTGCTCGCCGTCCCGGAAGGTGTCCCCACGCGCGAGGCCGCCCTGTTCGCGAACCTCGAGACGGCCGTCACGCTCCTGCTCGACGGTGCGCCGTTGCTCGGCGAGCGCGTCGTCGTGATCGGCCAGGGCGTCGTCGGGCTGTTGACGACGGCGTTGCTCGCCGAAACGCCTCTCGAGACGCTCGTGACGGTCGAACCCTGCGAGAAGCGCCGACGTCTCTCCGAAGCGTTCGGCGCCGATCGGTCGATCGATCCGGACCGCGGAGGCGTTCGCGACCTGCTCGAGACGGTCCTCGGCGACGGCGCTCGCGCGGATCTGACGTACGAACTCTCGGGGAACCCGGACGCCTTCGAGGACGCGGTCGCGGCCACCGGGTTCGATGGCCGCGTGCTCGTCGGCTCCTGGTACGGGACCAAGCCGGTAACGGCCAACCTGGGCGGACGCTTTCACCGCGATCGGATCGAGGTCAGGAGTACGCAGGTGAGTACGATCGATCCGCGGCTCTCGGGGCGGTGGTCTCGTAAACGGCGTCATCGAACCACCTGGAACTGGCTTCGGCGGCTCGATCTCGAGTCGCTTTTCACTCACGACGTCCCGTTCGAAGACGCCAAAAAGGCGTACGAACTGCTCGAGGACCGTCCCGACGAGGCCATTCAAATGCTTTTGACCTACGACTGATCGCCTCGAGCGGATCACGATCGACGAGTCTCAGTGCGTGTGATCGGACCCAGTCGTTTAGCCGGCCCCTATCGTACCCGGTGACATGTACTCCGTCACCGTTTCGCGGACCCTCGTCGCCCAGCACTACCTGACGGTCCCAGACCCAGGTCCCGAAGGCGACGTTCACTCCCACCGATTCACCGTGACGGCGACCGTTCGTGGGCCCGAACTGGACGATCGCGGCTACCTCCTCGACATCGACGACGTCAGCGACGCGATGGACGCCGTCGCCGGGTTCTACGCCGATCGAACGCTCAACGACTGTCCCGAGTTCGAAGACGACAATCCGAGCGCCGAACGGTTCGCGCGACTGTTCGGCGACCGACTGCTCGAGCGCCTCGGGTGTTCCGGCGCGAGCGCGCTTCGGATCGAAGTCGCGGAGGACGACGTCGCCCGCGTGGCCCACGAGCGCTCGCTGTGACGATGCGGGTCGGACTCGTCGTCGACGACGACATCGCACGGACGTCCGGGGGCTACCGGTACGACCGGAAACTGGTATCGTTTCTCGAGCGACGAGGCGACGACGTCGACGTGATCTCGCTGTCCGAACACCCCGAACGTGTGGTTCGCGACCGCCTGAACCAGCCGTTCGACGTGCTCGTACAGGACGAACTCTGTTATCGGACCGTACTCGGGTACAATCCCACACTCGAGACACCGGATGCGATCGTCGCGCTCGTTCATCTCCTCGAATCGGCGGAGCCGACGGGGTGGACGCGACGGTCGACGGGCAGAGAGGCCAGCGACCCGGACCGAACCCGAGCGCTCGAGGCGCAGTACCTCTCGACGGTCGATGCGGCGGTCTGTACCAGCGAGTACACGCGCGACCGGACCGGGGATCTCGTCGCGCTTCCGACCCACGTCGCGCCGCCTGCCGGTCGCCGCGAGGGAGCCGCGCTCTCTCCCAACGCCGTCGAAGCCCGGGCGACCGCGTGCGCCGATCCGCTTTCCGTCACGTTCGTCGGAAACCTGGTCCCACGCAAGAACGTGACGTCGCTCGTCACCGCCCTCGAGCGCGCCGACCGGGACTGGACGCTGACGGTCGTCGGGAGCCACGACGCGGATCCGGCGTACGCACGAGCTGTCCGACAGCGGGCCGACGATCTCTCGGTCGACGACCGGATCGCGTTCGCGGGCGAGGTCGACGACCGAGCGCTATCGTCGATCCTCGAGCGATCCCACGTTCTCGCGGTCCCCTCGCACTACGAGGGGTTCGGGATGGCCTACCTCGAGGCGATGGAGTTCGGCGTCGTCCCGATCGCGAGCGCCGTCGGCGGTGCGGACGAGATCGTGACCGACGGCGTCGATGGCGTGCTGATCGATCCCGAAGAGACGGACCGTCTCGCCGCCGAAATCGATCGCCTCGCGGCCGACCGCGACCGACTGGCCAGACTCGCTCGCGGCGCCCTCGAGACGGCGGCCGACCACCCGACGTGGCCCGAAACGTTCACCGACCTCCGAGCGTTCCTGAAACGCCTCGAACCGGCGGCGTCCCGAAGCGGTCAGCCCGCCGACTCGAGTGGGTCCGAGTCGCGTGGTTGTGGGTCGGACGAGTCGCGGGGTGAAACCCCGTGAGTCCGTCCCTGCAGTCGTATCTCACGGCCAAGCGAACCGTCGACGATCGAGCATTGAACCGACGCGTTTTAGGGCGATGTTCCGACGAACTCGCGGGGATCGACGAGCCTGCTCGAGTCGTCGAGTTCGGGTTCGGCGTCGGAACGATGATCGAGCGCCTCGCCGAGTGGGGACGGCTCCCCGAGCGGACGAGCTACCGTGCGATCGACCGTGATCCGGAGAACGTCGCCGTTGCACGAGAGCGGATTCCCGATCGTCTCGAGGCGACGGACTACCGGATCGTGGATGAACCCGACACGGGCTGGGAAAATCCACGCGAGGGTGCGAGGGCGGACACGGCCGGAAGACGGGCGAGCGGTCGTTCCATCGATCTCACGCTCGAGGTGGCCGACGCGCTCTCGACGGAAGCGATCGCCGACCGCGACACCGCCTCGGAGGGGGATTCGCGTGCCGACGCCGTCATCGCCGCGGCGTTTCTCGATATCGTCGACCTCGAGCGGGCGCTCTCGACGATCGCGACGATCCTCGAGCCCGGCGGCCTCCTCTACGCACCGATTACGTTCGACGGAGCGACGGGGTTCGCGCCGCCCCATCCACTCGACGCTCGAATCGAACGACTCTACCACCGTCACATGGACGACATTCGCGACTCAGGCGGGAGCACGGCCGGCCGGAAACTCCTCTCGTCGCTTCCGGAAAACGGGTTCGAGACGCTCGCCGCAGGGGGGTCGGACTGGATCGTTCGGCCCCGGTCGGCCGACGAGGGACGGGAGTACCCCGCGGCCGAACGAACGTTTCTCGAGGCGATTCTCGAGACGATAGACGAGGCGCTCGTGGCCTATCCGGGCGACGTCCTCGATCCGGCCGACCGGCGGACGTGGGTCTCGACGCGACGACGTCAACTCGAGGAAAGCGAACTCTCGTTCGTCGGCCACCACGTCGACGTACTCGCCCGTCTCGAGAACGGTTGATCGACGCACTCACCCGTCTCGGGGATCGCTCGAGAGCGGTCGAAAACCCGACCGAATTCGGCCGGAGAGACCGTGAAAATCTCGCTTACGCGAGGGCGTCGTCGTACTCGCCGTCGTCGACTTTCTGCTTGAACTCGCGTGCGTCGACGCCTTCGATGGTGACGCCCATCGAGGCGCAGGTGCCGACGACTTCCTTCGCGGCGTTTTTCGTGTCGTAGGCGAGCAAGTCGGGGTGTTTCTGCTCGGCGATCGTTTTGACCTGATCGATCGAGAGGTCCGCGACGAAATCCTTCTGTGGTTCGCCGCTTCCGGTCTCGAATCCAGCTTCGTCCTTGACCAGCGCCGCCGTCGGCGGAACGCCGACGTCGATATCGAACGAGCCGTCCTCGTCGTACTCGACGGTTACCGGTACTTCGGTGCCGTCGAACGCCTCGGTCTGGTCGTTGATCTCCTGTACGACCGCCTGAACGTCGACGGGTGTCGGTCCGAGCTCGGGACCGAGCGGTGGGCCAGGGTTGGCCTGGCCACCCGGAACGAGCACTTCGATGGTTCCAGCCATACCCGTCACAACCCGTGCGCGAGTTTTAAGGGTTGCTTTTTCCTCGGCTCGAGGTCTGAGGTGGGCTATCGTACCACAGGTTCGCGATGGGAGTGTGCGTCTCGGTACGGTCGATCACTCGACGCTCTCGGCGCGCCACTCTGCGAAGGACTCGAGGGCGTGACTCTCGTCGAAGCGCTCGATACACGGGACCTCGTGGGGGTGTATCTCGAGGACGCGCTCTTCGAGGTCGACGTACGCGTCGTCGGTCGTCTTCGCCAGCAAAACGTGTTCCTCGTCGTGGTGGATCTCACCGTCCCATCGGTAGGTCGACGTCGTCGGCATCCGATTGACACAGGCCGCGAGTCGCTCGTCGACGAGCGTTTCGGCGATTCGATCGGCCGCGTCCGGCGGGGCCGTGATGTATACGGTCGTCATCGTCGGCTGGATGCTCCCGGCACAAAAAAAGATGCCCGTCGACAGCGTCGCGACTCGAGTCGAACCTGCCGACTCGAGACGCCGTGTCGCTACTGTTCGATGACGGGGTTGAACGTTCCGTTGATATCCCACTCGTGGAGACAGTGTGGGTTCCCGACTTGTTTTTCGCCATCCTCGCTGTCGATCTGCCAGGCGCCGAGTTCTTCGTCCCAGTACTCCATCCGCCCACATCGTTCACAGACGCGGGCAGTGGGAGTTCGTACCTGCGGACTCATTGCCGGTGATGAGAACTGCACTCATATAACAGTATCTTTGTCTCGCCGATTTCGACTCGAGGCCGCCATCGACGGCTGACGAGCCAGACGGGCTACTGTACCGATGTGCCGGCACAACCGCGGCCTAAAAACGGTTACACTGGAAGTGAGCCACAGCAGATCATACCAATTGAATGACTAGATCGAGTCACAGGCTCGGGAGACGATACCGCGACTAACTCGAATTCGAAACGTCATAGTACTCAGAACGATTATCCATTAAATGAGGTTTTCAACCCATCGCATACAGCCATAGTTAATCGATAATCGGATAAGAAACAAATATGTATAGATGGATTAGTAAGATTTATTGGCAGTTGCGAAGTGACGTAGGTAAACGTCACGTTCGTGTCCAGCGATCGGCCACAGCGTGTGGAAGGGTGACAGGGCAGGATGCAACACACAGCACACGGGTACAACGAAAATGAGCGATAACTCACAGACGACGGACGATTCGAATCAATCTGCGGGGACGTCGGGTGGCCGATCGGTCGGTTCACTCCTCGTGCCGGGAGTAATCAGACGACGACTCATCGCGAAGACACTGGTCGCTATCTTCGCGATTCTCCTGTTGACCGCCGCGATCAGTACGTTCTTTTATTTCGGAATCAGCGACGAACTCGACGGCCAGGTCGACAACCAAGTCGAACAGACGACGGAACTGCACACCAACGTGGTCGAACGGTGGATGAACGAGCGAGAGCACGAGCTCCAGGACATCGAACGATCCCAGGAGTTGAACAGCGAGGATCCGGATCGCGTCTCGAACTTCCTCACGGGAGAGGCGTACGGAAGTGGGTTCTCTGACGTCCACATGATCGACGAGGAGACGGGCGAGGTGATCGGGAGCTCCAGCGAGAGTGCGGTCGGCGAGAACATGTACGATCTGATCGACGAGGAGTTGGCCCAGCAACGAACGTTCGTGACACCGGAACGGTACACGAACGTCGACGACGAAGAGGTCATCGCGATGGGGCATCGACGGTCGCTGTTGACCGGCCACGTCGTCATCGGAGAGATTCCCGCCGAACACGCCGGTCCGGACCTCCCACAGGCGATCGAAGGCGCCGATACCGCGGTCGTCAACGAAGACGGAGGGGTCGTCATCGGCACCGACAGTGTCGATCCGTCGGTCGTCGACTCCGACGTCGAGGGGATCGGAAAGAGCGAGGACAGCCAGTCGATCTACACGTACTCGTCGGTCGACGGTGAGGACCTGTACGTCGTTACGACGACGCCACAGGAGACCGCGTTCGCGGTCAGAGACGAGGTCCAGCTGAGCTTCGTCGTAACCATCGTCCTGACAGGCCTCGTCTTCGTCGCCGTGGGACTCGTCGGCGGACGAAGCGTCTCGAAGGAACTGAACCAGTTGCGAGATCGCGCACAGACGATGGAAGAGGGCAACCTCTCGGTCGACCTCCAGACCGGCCGCGTCGACGAGATCGGATCGCTCTACCGAAGTTTCGATTCCATGCGTAATTCGCTACGTGACCAGATACACAACGCCCAAACCGCACGACAGGAAGCTGAAACGGAGCGTGAACGCGTCCAGCGGCTCAACGACCAACTCGAGGACGCCGCCCAGGAGTACTGTACGGTGATGGGCGCCGCCGCCGACGGCGACCTCGCCGTGCGTGCCGACGTCGATACCGACAACGAGGCGATGCAGACGGTCGGCGAGGACTTCAACGAGATGCTCGACGACATCGAGGCGACCATCGCCGACCTCCAGACGTTCGCGACCGAAGTCGCGATCGCCAGCGAGCAGGTGACCGCCTCGAGCGAGGAGGTTCGCTCCGCGAGCGAGCAGATCAGCGAGTCGGTCCAGGAGATCTCCACCGGCTCGGAGCGCCAGAACCGCTCGCTCCAGGAGGCGACCGGCGAGATGTCGAATCTCTCGACGACGACCGAGCAGATCGCCGCCTCGTCGAACGAGGTCGCCGACCTCGCCGCTCGAACCGCGAACACGGGCCAGGCCGGACACGAGGCCGCCCAGGACGCGATCGAGAGCATGACGGATACCGAAACCGAAGCGGAACGCGCCGTCGAAGAGATCCGCGCGCTCGAGGCAGAAGTGGGCCAGATCGACGAGTTGATCGAACGTATCCAGCAGATCGCCGAGCAGACGAATATGCTCGCGCTCAACGCCAACATCGAAGCCTCCCGCTCGGCGAGCGGTGACGACGGCGAAGGGTTCGGCGTCGTCGCACAGGAGATCAAGGAGCTCTCCGGTGATGCCAAGTCGGCCGCCGCAGAGATCGAAGCGCGTCTCGAGAGCATCCGAGAACAGACCGTTACCTCCGCCGAAGAAGTCGAGGAGACGAGCGAGCGACTCGAGTCCGCGAGCGACCAGGTCGAAGAGGCGGTCGACGCCTTAGAGGAGATCGCCGAGTACGCCGCCGAGACGAACACCGGCGTCCAGGAGATCTCTGCGGCGACCGAAGAGCAGGCCGCGACCACCCAGGAGGTCGTCGCAATCGTCGACGAAGCCGCGACGATCAGCGAGGAGACGACCGCCGAGGCCGAGAGCGTCGCCGCCGCCGCAGAAGAGCAGACGACGGCGATGACCGAGGTCTCCGGCTCCGCCTCCCAGCTCTCACAGCAGGCGACACAGCTTTCGGAAGCGCTGGATCACTTCGAAACCGACATCGGTGACGACACCGGCGGAATCGCGACGCTCGAGATCGACGAGGACGATCCGTCGGAGGGCGACGATGACGACGTGAGCGACGATGAGGCCGACACGAGTTCCGAACAGCCAGACGTCGACGCAAGCGAGCCGGATCAGTCCGTCGTCGAGGAGCCCCCGGTGGCGTCCCCCGACGACCCGACCGCCACGCCGGGCGCCGAAGATCGTCCTGGCGATAGTGAGCCCACCCTGTCCGAGGATGGATCGACCGAATCAGACGTGTCGGACGATGGGTCCGACGGATCCGCGCGAACGGACACCGACGACGCGGCGGACGTCTTCCAGTTCGAGGAGTCGGACTCGAGCGAAGACACCTAACCACGGGCGCAGAACACCCGTTTTCGGCCGCGGCGTGGATTAATTTTCACGACTGGTATTCGAGGGCAAAGAACCATTACGGTGGTCCGACTTACCGCCGACATGGAACTCGGTCTCGACATCGGGCGGGGAACAATTCGGGTCGCTGTCGGCGATTCCGACAGCGACGGTATCGAGTCGGTGAGACCGATCGTGTATCCGACCGACGCCGCGACGCTCGAGGAGGCGTCCGTCTCGCCGTCGGCGGTCCAAACCGTCGAGCGAGGCGAGACGACGTACGTCGTCAGCTCGGACGCTGAAGCCGTCGCACGAGCGGTCGACGACGAGGTGGTGTCGACGTTTTCGGAGGACGGCGAGGGGATCGGCGACCACCGAGACGACCTCCTCGAGGCACTCGTCCGCTCGGCCCTCGACGAGAAGTCGACCGAACACCTCTGTTACACCGTTCCCGGTCCGACTCGTGACGGCGGCCGGCCGCTCGAGACCTACCGGGACGTCGTCGAATCGGCGCTCCCGCCCGGCGACCTCGAGCCGACGCCGATCGACCGCGGGTTCGCGGTCGTCTACGATCAACTCGCGGCGGACAACTACACCGGCCTCGGCATCTACGTCGGACGGGAGGCGACGAGCGTGACGCTTTCGTACTACGGTGTGCCGACGATGTCCGTCTCGGTCGACTACGGTGCCGATAGCGTGATCGAAGAGGCGAGCGCGGAGACGGGGACGGACGAAGGCCGCGTCCGCGAGGTGCTCACGGCGTTCGTGCTCGACCCCGAAGAAGCGACCAGCGACGTCGAGAGCGCGATCGCCCGCGCGTACGACGAGCTAATCGGCGTGATGGCCGAGACGATCGCGGAGCGAGCCGACGAACGGGATCACCAGGGTGCGGTTTCGGTTCCCGTCGCGATCGCGGGCGAGGGCGCGGTCGAGGGGCTCGAGTACCTCGTCGGCGGCCGTTTCGACGCGGCCGCCCTCCCGGTGTCGGTCCGCGGCGTCCGACTCGCCGACGACCCGGCCGCAAGCGCCGCCAGGGGAGCGCTCTCGGCCGCTCGGGACGGCCTGCGTGGAGACGACGGAATCGTTCGAGCAGTCGGCGATACGAGCGGTGCCGGCGACGGTGGGTCGGGTGGAAACGATTCGACCTCGGCCGGAACGAAATCCGTGGCTTCGCTGGCCGACGATCCCGAGAGTGTGGAATCGCTCGCGTTCGACGAATTCTCGCTCGAGGACGAACCCGCCGATCGTTCGGAGGGCGCGATCGACGAACTGTTTTCGCGACTCGCAAACCGGGACGACGAGGTCGAGTCGGTTCGCGTCGACCTCGAGTCGACGGTCGAAACGCTCGCGGAACTCGAAGCGGAGAGCGCCTCGGCCGACGCGGTCGCCGATCTCAGAGATCGACTCGAGGTCGTCGACGACCGACTCTCGACGCTCGATCGGAGTCTCGAATCGGTGACCGTCGATCTCTCGACGGTCGAAGAACAAGCCACAGACGAACGGGCGTCGCTCTCGGACAGCATCTCGGAACTCGAGGACGACGTCTCGGCGGTCGCTGAGTCCACGGCGGTCGTTCGAGACGATCTCGACGCCCTCGAGGACGACTTCGAACGGGTCGAAACGAGAGGCGACGAAACTGCAGGGCGTCTCGAGGATCAGTCCGTCCGGATCGACGGCGTCTCCGGTCGCCTCGAGGAACTCACGGAGCAGGTCGCGGCGATCGAGTCGGCGCTTCGAGACGACCTCGAGTCGGTAACCGCTCGAGTCGCCGGGCTCGAGGACGACAGAGCGCGCGACGACGACCGACTCGAGGCGATCGAAGAGGACGTCACTGCCTGGGACGACCGACTCGAGGACGTCGACGCGGAGTTACGAACGGTCGACGACCGATTCGACGACGTCGATAACCGCCTGACGGACCACGGCGACCGGCTGGAGACCGACGGCGATCGACTGGACACCCACGACGACCGATTCGAAAATGTCCGTGCCGAACTCGAGTCCCACGGAGAGCGCTTCGAGGAACTCGACGAGGAGGTGACGGCCCACGACATCCGGTTCGGGACACTCGAGGATCGGGTGGGAGCCCACGACGACCGACTCGAGGCGATCGAGGAGGTAACCGACGATGACCGGGCGGGGAATGCGCTCGAGGACGGGCTCTCCGCGCTCGAGGAACGAACGACGGCCCTAAGCGACGGACTCGAGACGGCCGAGGAGGGTCTCGAAGCCGCCGACGAACGCCTGGCCGCGGTCGAATCGGAACTCGGGCGAATCGACGGTCACGACGAACGCCTGGACGCGGTCGAAACTGCCACAGACGACGCCGACAGTCGTCTCGACGAACTCGTAGACGAGATCGACGACAGTCGCGCCAACGCCGACCGTCTCGAACGGATCGAGGACCGTCTCGGAGATCGTGACGACCGTCTCGAGTGGATCGAATCCGACGTCGACGAACTGGGCGATTCGCTCGAGTCGGTACCCGAACGGTCGACCGTTGCGACGCTCGAGGAAGACGTTCGATCGCTCGTAGACGAAACAGGATCGCTTGAGACTCGCCTCTCTGCGGTCGACGACGACGTCTCGGCCGTCGAAACCCGACTAACCGATCTCGAGTCCAACGAGCGTTCCGAGGGGCGATCCAACGAGGACCTGACCGACGTTCGTGCGCAATTGGAGAGGACACAGTCGGAGCTCGAAGAAACACGGGCGGAACTCGAGGAGACACAGTCAGGACTCGAGATGATGTCGTCGGGATCCGAAGGAACGCGAGACGAGTCCGGTTCGACCGCGATCGGGACCCTCGCCGGAGGCGGTGGTGCTGGAATCGTCACGGGATTCGCGCTCGCTCTCGGGAGCGACCTGGCGGTCGGTCTGCTCGTCGTCCTCGTCGGAATCGCGTTGAGCGTAGCGGCTATCGCCGTCGACCGGTCGGTCCTGTAGTGCAACGACTGATACGGATTCCTGTCCCGGCGGTGAGTCGAACCGGATGAGACGAGTCTCGGTGGAGGAGTGCAAGTGAGTCCACCGTTACAACCGCGACCCGGGCGGCGGTTGCGCCAGAAATGACTTCTCGATCGACTCGACCGCGAACAATACATATGGTCATTAAACACATTCCATTAATTAGTCGCATTTGTCGAATAGGCTTATACGGGCGTTCGTGGTCGGGTTGAGATATGACAGCGACAACGACCATGGACTGGACGGATCCGGTAATCTGTCCGTTCTGCGGTGACGAACTTCCATCGCCAGGCGCAGGATTCGTCGATCACATCGACGAGAACGGAGACTGCGAGCGTGGCTTCGAACACTGGCGGGCGAATCTCGCCGGGGACCTCGCCGGCGAGTGGTCCGGCTGAATTCCACCGTTTCGTCCACCACCGGACGGTATCCGTCTACACCGGCCGCTCGAGGAGTGTGTGGATTATCACGTTCGTCGACTCAACCGCCGACGTCACCCTCGATGCGCGCGTCACCGGAGACGCCGTCGACGGTGACGCGGACGGGATCCGTCTCGGTCTCGAACGAGAAGAGCCAGGAGCCGCTGATACGATGCGGTCCGCCGTCGACGATCGATCGCTCGGGGTCGAGTGAGGCCTCGGTCAACGCCTCGCGAGCGAGTCGTTCGGCCGCTTCGGAATCGTCGATTCGAAGCTCGTCGGTCAGACGGACAGTCACGATCGGTACGTCGGCCATTCTGACGACCCGTTCCGTGACGCTCCCGACGAGAACTCGGTCGATCCCGGTCCGCCCCTGCGTCCCCATCACGACCATATCGACGTCGTGGTCGTCGACGTAGGCGAGTATCTCCTCGTGGGGAACGCCGTGTTCGACCGCTGTGACGACCTCGAGGCCCGCCTCGGCCGCCTCCGATTCGACGTGTTCGACGGCGCGATGAGCCGCGGGCGTCGCCTCCTCGCTCTCGAGCGTTCCGAGCGGTCCCTCGGGGACGACCGAGAGGGCGTGTACTCGAGCGTCGAAGCGCTCGGCGATCGTCAGTCCGTGTGTGATCGACCGGCGGGTGCCGTCGCTTCCGTCGGTCGGGACGAGGACGTCCTGATACATCGTCAGTTCGTAGGGGCGCGGTCTTCAATAGACTGGCGGCCTCGGCTGTCCGCCGAATGTTCGAGGTGTGAGATTGCGTGCGGTCGACGGCCGCCGTGTGCGTCGAGACGCCCGCGGCCTCGAATCCCTGCCCATGTCACCGAAGATGAACACTCTTCGACTTATGTGGAGTGAGATAGCAGTTGTCGGTCGAATTGTGCGTTCTCGAGGACGCACTCGGCGGCGATCTCGCTGCCTTTCACGCAGGCGACCGTCCCCAGCCCGGGCCAGGTGGTGTCGCCCGCGAGGTAGAAGCCGTCCACGCCGATATCCTGCGGGACGGCCCGCTGGTTCGCATTCGACAGCGTCTGTCGGTAGCCGCCGACGGCGCCTCGAGGTCGGTTGGTAAACCGCTCGTAGGTGATCGGCGTGCCGACTTCGTACACCGCGGGGTCGGTCGCGAGATCGGGGTAAACGGTTCGGGCTCGAGCGATCAGCCGGTCCCCAATCTCTTCCGTTCGACGCTCGTGGGCGTCGGCCTCGAGGTTCTGCCAGGGACCGACGTCGCAGTGTGTCGAGAGCATCACCGCTCGATACCCCGGCGGCGCGCTGACGTCGTCCGACGGCTCGGAGACCGAGACGAACATGTTGTTCCCGTCGCCGAGTGGCTCGTCGTACGACGCCAGGATCTGGTGGTGCGTGATCTCCCGGCCGTCGACTTCCTGCTCGGGGACACCGAGGAAGACGACGACCGCACCGCCTTCGTGGTCGCGAACCATCTCGAGGTACCCATCTAGCGCGTCGCCGACGACGGTCGGAGCGATCCGCTTCGTGAGTTGGATCGGGACTGCGCTTACCACCTGGTCGGTGCGGTAGCACTCGCTCTCCGTGCGAACCCGGAAGTTCCCGCTCGAGCCGGTGACGTCAGTCACCGTTCGGTCCGTTTCGAGGGCCCCGCCGAGATCCTCGTAGTGGTCGGCGAACGCGGTCCAGAACCCGTACATTCCACCGCGCGCTCGGCCGATCCCGGCCCGCCTGATGGTGATTCCCAGAACCGCGTTGAGAAGCGGCGCCTCCTCGAGACTCGAGTGGACGGTGTCCTCGACCAGCATCGCGATCGCCCGCCGAAGCGCCTCGTCGTCGTAGACGCCGTAAGATCTCATCGCGTCGGCCATCGACCACCGGAGGTAGCGGACGAGCGGGAGGCCGTCGACGCCGACCACCCTGGCGTTTCGAACGAGGTCGTCGACGCTCTGGATCGGCAACTTGACGTCGTCCCTGGTGATCTCCCAGAGCCTCTCGGCGAGTTCGTCCACGAAGTCGTAGAACGCACGGTGGCGCTCGGAGTCGCCGAGGACGTTCCGACGTTCCGCTCGCCACCTGTCCTGATCGTGATAGAGGGTCACCGTCCGGTCGGGAAGCCACACCTGATAGGCATCCTGGAGCGCGACTTCGGGGGGCTCGAATCCGATTGCCTCGAGCAACTGGCCGCCGACGCCGCCGGGTTCGAAGTCGACAAGCGTCGTCGCGCCGACGTCGAAGGCGAAGCCGTCGGTCCGGTAGTAGCCGGCACAGCCGCCGATCGCGTCGTGTTGTTCGAGGACGACGGTGGAGAGCCCGGCGGATTGCAATCGGGCCGCGGTACTCATTCCCGCGACGCCGCCGCCAACGACGGCGACGTCGAACCGGTCACCGGTCATGGCGGTCGGTCGGGGAGGGCGTCGATTCGTCAGCGGAGACCATACCGATTCGTGGGGGATAAGCACCTTAGTGACACTCCCTGTCCGATCGGCGGAAAACGGACACCCCTCGTCCGAACGAAACCCAGGGGCGATCCTCGTCGACGGCGGGCGATCAGTCGGCGACGACCGTCGCGTTCCGCCGGTATCGCCGGAACGTCTCCCGGCCCGCGTCTCGAGCGGTCTCGGCGCTGGTTTCGAACGTCGCCTGTAGGACGCCGTCCTCGTAGGCGCCGAAGACGGTTTGGGCGTCACACTCGAGGAGCCCGAACGGGACGTCCTCGTGGACGGTGAGGGTTACGTCCGTGAGTTTCGAGGCCAGTCGAACGCCGGTTCTGAGGCGCGTACAGAACTCGTCGTACGCGCGCTCGTCGACGACGGCCTCGACGGTCGCACCGGCACCGATTCGAGCGACGAGCGGGCGGACGTAAAGCGGCGAGGCGACGGGTGCGAGCACGCGCACCCTGTCCGAACCCGAGAGCGTCTCGATGATCCGAGACACCGGTGCGTGAGGGTGAGACTCCCGGCGGAGAGTCGTCGTTCCGTCGATGGATTCGAACGAGACGTCGACGGCGTCGGTCGGGAACGCGTCGAGAAAGGCCGCGAACTCGCGGTGGGCGTGGGCGCCGTCCAGAACCGCGAACAGTTCGTCGGCGAACAACTCGCCGTACGTCGTCGCTCGATACGTCCGGCCGTCGACCGCAACGAGGCCCTCCTCCTCGAGCGCCGTGAGCGTCCGGGAAACCGTCCGACGCGAGGCGTCGACGTGTTCGACCAGTTCGGCGGTTTCGGCGGGCCCTCGCTCGAGTAAGCACCGGAGGACGCGGGGGCGAACCGGCGACCGGGTGATCACCGAGAGCGTATCGAATCCGTTCATCGTCCGTTCTATCCGCCGTGTCAACAAATAGGAATTACTCTTCGGATCGTGTGGAACCGGAGTCGATCGCCCGGTCTCACCCGCAGTTGCGGGAGGCCATCGCGGCGATCTTTCGTCGTTCGTCGAAACTTCGAACGACAATACCATATGGCTCCTCCCACACTGTTCGGGCATGACCGCAGTCGGTATCGACGCGATCGAAATCTGGACCGGGAACCTCAAACTCGACTTACCCGGGACGTTCGCCCCCGAGAAGGGCGAGGACCCGGAGAAGTACACGAAAGGTCTCGGCCTCAACGCGAGTTCGTTCCCAGACAGCTACGAGGATATCGTCACGATGGGGGCAAACGCCGCCCACCGACTGATGGAACGGAAGGGACTCGAACCGGACGACATCGGTCGGATCGACGTCGCGACGGAGAGTTCGTTCGACAACTCGAAGCCGGTTTCGACGTACGTCGCCGGCTGTCTCGAGCAGGTGTTCGACGGCGACTTCCACCACGCGAACAAAGGTGAGCGCAAGTTCGCCTGTATCGCGGGAACCCAGAGTTTAGACGACGCCTACAACTGGATTCGTGCGGGTCGCAATCGCGGTCGGTCGGCGCTCGTGATCGCGACGGACACGGCGCTGTACGCCCGCGGCGACGCCGGTGAAGCGACTCAGGGGGCGGGTGCCGTCGCCATGCTCATCAGCGAGGAACCGGACCTCGTCGAACTCTCGACCGAACAGGGCTACGGCTCGGCCGACGAGACCGACTTCCTCAAGCCAAACCAGCAGTTCCCCTCCGTCGACGGCAAACGCTCCGTGCAGGTGTATCTCGCTCGCATGCGCGAGGCGCTCGAGGATTACGAGAGCGTCGCCGGCGACGTCCACCCCGAGGACATCGCTTACATTCCGTTTCACACGCCGTTTCCGGGGATGGTCCGCAAGGCCGGATTGCTCGGCTACCGTCACATCACCCGCGACACGTCGATCGAGGACGAGTTAGCCGACGAGATCGGGAGACAGCCCCGACGGGAGGCGTTCGACGACGAGGCGGCGTTTCGCGACGCCGTCCGCGAGTACATGGACTCGCTCAAGGAAACCGAACGGTACCGGGAGTGGTACGACGCGACCATCGATCCGACGCTGTCGATCTCGCGTGAGGTCGGCAACTGGTACACCGGTTCAGTCCACGTCGCGCGCGCGAGCGCACTAAAAACCGCGCTCGAGCAGGGCCGTGATCTGACCGGCAAGACGATGATCGTCGGCTCCTACGGAAGCGGCGCACAGGCCGAGATTCACGCCGAAACGGTCGGGGACGGCTGGGAGGCGGAGATCGAGGCACTAAGCGTCGACGACCAACTCGACGCCCGGTACGATCTCTCCTGGGAGGACTACGAGAAGGTCCACGACGTCCACAATCACGAGATGGACGTCGACGTCGAGGAGTTCACCGCGCCCGACTCGGAGTTCGTTTTCGACGGTTGGGGCCGCATGGGAGAACGGCAGTACCGCTACGTCGAGTAGTTTTTTGGCACAGATTTTTGCGAGCGAGCGCTGAGCGAGCGAGGAAAAAGGTGCGTCGGTATGGAAGAACGGCAGTTCCGCTACGTCGAGTAGTTTTTTGGCACAGGTTTTTGCGATCGACCGATAAACGAGGAAAAAGGTGCATCGGTATGGGTGCACGGCAATACAGGTACGTCGAGTAGCCCCGGCCGGCGCTCGAGCGTCCTCGAGTCCCCGCCGGTTTGAAGAGCCGGTTCTCTGCTCGAGGGCGGCGCCACGTATCCGTTGGTAGAGTTGTCGAAACCGATTCGAAAGGCGAAACGCACTACACTGCTGGGCGGCTAGGTCGGCTAACGATCGAACTTGGGGCCTGACTCATGGATCCGCTCACACTGCTCGGCGTCGACGTCGTTCTCTTCTTCGTCATCGGCCTGCTTGCCGGTGCACACTGCGTTGGAATGTGTGGCCCACTCGTGACGATGTACTCGAGTCGGATGACCGACGGGGGGACGACGTCGGGATCGACGGCGAGCGGGCGGGGCGGCCACCTGACGACCTACGAAGTTCGCCAGCACGCGCTGTTCAACCTCGGCCGGACGGCGAGTTACACCCTGATCGGGGCCGCGTTCGGGGCGCTCGGTGGCGTCTTGTTCCTGACGGCGGCGGAACTCACGCCGGTCGTCGACCTCGCCCGGGGCGGCGTCGGCCTCCTCATCGGCGGCTTCGTCATCGCCACCGGAATATACTACGTACTCGGGCGGACGACCGGCGGCGTCTCGATTCCGGGACTCGAGCGAGTGACGGGCTGGCTGGTCGCTCGCGTCGACCGGTTGGCGAACGGCCCCGGGATTATCGGACTGGGAGCGCTTCACGGATTGCTCCCGTGTCCCGTCCTCTACCCGGCGTTTCTCTACGCGTTCGCGACGGGGTCGCCGACCGGCGGCGCGCTCGCACTGGTGGCACTCGGGATCGGGACGGTCCCGGCGGTTTTCGCCTACGGGACCGTGATCGACACCGTCGACGTCGTCCACCGACGCCGTGTCCACCGCCTGCTCGGCGTCGCGTTCGTCGTGCTGGGGTACGTCCTGTTCGCCCACGGGTTGATGGCCCTGGGCGTTCACGTTCCACATCCCGAATTGCCGTTCTACGACGCAATCGACGCCCCCGGCGCCGACGGCCACCACCACTGACAGACACCGATGACCGAGCGCAAATCGAACTGACCACACGATGACCGACGACCGATCCGACACCGGCTGTACGCTCTGTGACCTGCCCGTCGAGGGGAGCGACGTCGCCGTCGACGGGAAGCCATTTTGCTGTATCGGCTGTCGAGACGTCTACGACGCACTCGGCGACGTCGAGGGGGTCGGTGCCGAGGACGTTCGCGACGCTCGAGCGAGCGAGGTGGCGGGCGAGGGAGAACCGTCCTCGAGCGCCGATCCCGACCACGAGACCACCTATCTCGAGGTTAGCGGGATGTACTGTGTGACCTGCGAGGCGTTCATCGAGTCCGTCGCGACGTCGACCGACGGCGTCAGCGACGCGAGCGCCAGCTACGTCACCGACACCGTCCGGGTCGACCACGACCCAGACCGGGCCTCGATCGAGGAGCTCACAGCAGAGATCAGCCAACTCGGCTACAGCGCGTACGGCCGCGAAGACGCCGTCAGCCGTCGCCGGGCGGAGAACTGGGAGATGGGACGGATCGCCGTCGGCGTCCTCATGGGGATGATGGTGATGCTCCAGTACGTCGTCTTCATCTACCCCGTTTATTTCGGCGGGCTCTTCTACAACGAGCAGACGGTGGCGTTTTTCGAACAGACGCTCGCGAGCGAGCGGGCGACGCCGTTTTACTTGATGATCGCGGCACTGACGACGATCGTCCTCGGCGTCACTGGCAAGCCGATCTTACAGGGAGCGTACGTTGGGATCAAGACCCGGTCGCCGAACATGGACCTGCTGGTCGCGATCGCCGCCGTCAGCGCCTACCTCTACAGCACCCTCTCGATCGCCGTCGGCGGACCGCACATCTACTACGACGTCACCGTCGCGATCGTCGTCATCGTCACCGTCGGTGGCTACTACGAGTCGACGCTCAAGCGGGAAGCGACGGAGCGCCTCTCGGATCTCACCTCCGTCCAAGTCGACGAGGCTCGCCGCATCGGTCCCGACGGCGAACACGAGGAAGTCGCCCTCGAGGCGCTCGAGCCCGGCGACCGAGTGCTCGTCCGGGCGGGTGAACGGGTGCCGATCGACGGCGACGTCATCGACGGCGAGGCCGCGGTCGACGAGGCGGTCGTCACCGGCGAATCCCTTCCCGTCACGAAGGCGGTCGGTGACGACGTGGTCGGCGGCTCGCTGGTCGCCGACGGTGCGGTGACGGTCCGCGTCGGCGAGGACGCGACGAGCACGCTCGATCGCATCACCGAACTCGTCTGGGATCTCCAGAGCGGAACCCACGGCATCCAGAAACTCGCGGACAAATTAGCGACGATCTTCGTGCCGCTCGTGCTCGTCCTCGCGGTCGTCGTTACCGCGGTCTACCTCGCGACAGGCGCCGGCGTCGCCGCCGCGTTGCTCGTCGGCCTCACCGTCCTCATCGTCTCCTGTCCGTGCGCACTCGGACTCGCGACGCCGCTCGCGGTCGCCGCCGGCATCCGCGACGCCCTCGAGCGCTCGATCGTCGTCTTCGACGACAGCGTCTTCGAGCGCATCCGCGACGCCGACACCGTCGTCTTCGACAAGACCGGTACGCTGACGACCGGACAGATGACCGTCGTCGATGCGGACTGTGAGGAGAAACTGCTCGAGCGGGCGGCGATCCTCGAGCGTCGATCCGCCCACCCGGTCGGCCAGGCCATCGCCGCTATGGAGACGAGCGACGGCTCCGCCGAACCGGTCGCGGACGGCGGCGCGCTCGAAGGTGATCAATCTGCCGAGGGGGGGTCGGAGACCCCAGACGACGAGCGACTCGAGTCCTTCGAGAGTCACCGAAATGGTGTCTCAGGCGTCGTCGACGGCGGAGACGTCGTCGTCGGCCACCCCGACCTGTTTCGCGACCGCGGCTGGGCGGTTCCGGCTGACATCCAGAAGCGAATCGACGGCGAGCGGGCGGCCGGACGGGTGCCGGTCGCCGTCGGTCAGGACGGAACCGCCGAAGGGGTCGTCGTGGTCGGGGACGACCTCCGCGAAGGGTGGGCGGAGACGCTGACGGCGATCTCGGACGCCGGCTCCGAGGTCGTCGTTCTCACCGGCGACGACGCGCGTGCGGCGGAACAGTTCCGCGAGCATGCGGCGATCGATCGGGTGTTCGCGGGCGTTCCGCCGGAGGGGAAAGCCGAAACGGTCGCCCGTCTCGGCGAACGCGGACGGACCGTCATGATCGGCGACGGAACGAACGACGCGCCCGCGCTCGCGGCCGCCGATCTCGGGATCGCACTCGGCGGCGGCACCGCGATGGCGGCCGACGCCGCCGACGTCGCGCTCGTCGACGACGACCTCTCCTCGGTCGACACCGTCTTCGAACTCGCTCGAGCGACCGATCGTCGCGTCAAGGGTAACATCGGCTGGGCGTTTTGCTACAACGGGATCGCCATCCCGCTTGCCGTCACGGGACTGCTCAACCCGCTTTTCGCCGCGATCGCGATGGGTGCGAGCAGTCTCCTCGTGGTCACGAACTCCTCGCGAGCGCTCCTCGAGGACTGAGATCCGCGCCTCGAGGAAACTCGCGGTATCGTCATCGATCCTCTTTCGTCGTCGATTCTCGTGAGATGGTCATCGATCGTCCTCGGAATCGAGCTCTCGCTGAGCGCGCAGTAACATCCCTTTCCACGTCAATCCGTGGCGCTCTTTCGTCTCCTGTAGCCGTTCGTACGCCGATTCGTCGTCGAACGTAATCTCGAGGGACCTCACGAATTCCCACACACTGTCCTTAAACTTATCTATGATGGTCGTGTAACTATAATCCATTCGAGAGACGAGCCGGGTTATCGTACTATCGAGTCATCGCACTAATTGGTCAGGGGCGCGTACGGCGTCGCATGTCCGGCCCTCGAGAGACGGGAGCGTCGCAGTGGTTCACCGAACGGACCACGCTGACGGTGGTTGCGCTGGTGAGCGTCGCACTCGCCGCGCTCGTCGTTCTCCCCTACCTGCAGTACGTCCTGTTGAGTGCGGTCCTCGCGTACATTTTGATGCCGGCCCAGCGCCGCCTCGAGCCCTACGTGGGGTCGATGATCGCCGCGTTGACGCTGGTCGCCGTCGCCGTGCTCGCGATCTTGCTTCCGCTCGCGTACGTGCTCGCGATCGCACTCGGCGAGGCGGTCGAGATCGTCAACGCCGCACAGGACGGGAACCTCGACGCCGAGATGATCGAGTCACGGCTCGAGGAGACGGGGTACGCCGTCGACCTCGGTGAGCTGTGGCAGACGTATCAGGAACCGATCGGGACCGGGTTACAGGGGCTCGCGACCAGCGGCATCGAAATCGTCACCGGCCTTCCGAGCCTGCTGATCGGGCTGACGGTGACGCTGTTCGTCCTCTTTGCGCTGTTGCGAGACGGCGACGCCCTCGTCGCGTGGACCCAGCGGGTGTCGCCACTCGACGACGACGTCCAGCGTGAGCTGTACGACGACCTCGATCAGTTGATGTGGGCCTCAGTGGTCGGCAACGTCGCCGTCGCGGGAATTCAGGCAATCTTGCTCGGTGCCGGCCTCGCGGTGATCGGGATCCCGATGGTCATCTTCCTCACCGTCGCCACGTTCGTCCTCGCGTTGCTCCCGCTGATCGGCGCCTTCGGAGTCTGGGTTCCGGTATCGATCTATCTGCTCGCGGTCGGTCGCCCCCTCGAGGCCGCGGTTCTCGTCGGCTACGGCTCGCTCGTCAGCGCCTCCGACAACTATCTGCGGCCGGCACTGATCGGTCGGACGAGCGCCTTCAACTCCGCGATCGTCGTCGTCGGTATCTTCGGCGGTCTCGTCGTCTTCGGCGCCGTCGGCCTCTTTATCGGCCCCGTGATCCTGGGCGGTGCGAAGGTCACTCTCGACGTATTCGCTCGAGAGCGAGCGGACGGTGGAGCCGACGAACCGGCGGCGGACCCTGCAGTCGACACCGATCCGGACACCGGCGTTACAGCGGACGACGAACCGGATTCGGACCTCGAGTCCGAAGCCGGATCGGCGGATGCGGCCGGTTCGGCCCAGCCCGGAACCGAAGCGGCGGATGCGGCCGGTTCGGCCCAGCCCGGAACCGAAGCGGCGGCCGAGACATCGGAGCGGACTGAAAACGACGATTCGGCCGGCCCGCCGTCCGACACGTAGTTTGTGAAATAGGCCATCGCGGGTACTTTGGGAAACGGCGCCGTATGGGGTATCTCGGCGCTCGATCCGGAGGGAGACGTCCGCACGTGTCGACGGCGGCCGGCTCCTCGCCCACCGGAGACACTCCGGGCGGGTTCGTCGAGCGGACGTTCGCGACCGCATGCGTTAATTAGCCACACAAACTACGCTCTGGTATCGTGTCTCGAATCGATACCCGCGTTCCAGGCGGGTGGGGGCGGGCCGTATCGTCCGCCCGACGGGTCCAGTAACTATGCACGGGTCACAGCTCACGGGGAGCCCGTACGCTCCCCACACGGACGACGAACGGGCGGCGATGCTCGAGGCGGTCGGCGCCGAGACGGTCGAAGAACTGTTCGACATCCCACCGGACGTCGGGTTCGAGGGATCGTACGGGATCGACGCCCGGACAGAACGGGAGACGCGCCGGCTCGTTCGTTCGATACTGGGTCGAAACGACGACCTGACGGAACTGCTCGGCCGGGGCCACTACGGCTACTACGTCCCCTCCGTCGTCGATCACCTCGCCGACCGCTCGGAGTTTCTGACCTCCTACACCCAGTACCAACCAGAAGTCTCGCAGGGATTCTTGCAGGCGCTGTTCGAGTACCAGTCGCTTCTGGTCGAACTCACGGGTCTCGCGGTCGCGAACTGCTCGATGTACGACGCCGCCACCGCCCTCGGCGAGGCCGCCACGCTGGCCGATCGGGTTCGCGATACGAGCGGCCACCGCGTCCTCGTTCCCGACCGCTTACTCGAGGGCCGACGCTCGACGCTCGAGAACTACGTCGCCGGCACGGACCTCGTCGTCGAGGAGTACCCGACCGATGACGCCAACGTCGACCTCGACGCACTCGAGAAAATCGTCGACGACGACGTCGTGATGATCTACGCGGAGAATCCGACGGTTCGCGGAACGATCGAGGAACGCCTCGAGGCGGTGGGCGACGTCGCCGAGGTGACGGACGCGCTGTTCGTCCTCGGCTCCGATCCGGTCGCACTCTCGTTGCTCCAGCGGCCCGTGGACGTCGGTGTGGACGTCGTCGTCGGCGACGCGAGCGTCCTCGGTCTCCCGACGAGTTACGGGATGGGCCTCGGGCTGTTCGCCACGAGCGAAGACTACCTCCGGCAGGTACCCGGCCGACTGGTCGGCGCGAGCGAGGACGCGACCGACCGGCGGGCGTACACCCTCACCCTCCAGACCAGAGAACAACACATTCGACGCGAGCGGGCGACGAGTAACATCTGTACGAACCAGGCCTGGGTCGCCTTACGGACCGCGATGCACGTCGCGGTCCTCGGCCCCGAAGGGATGGTCGACCTCGCGAAACGCGGTGTCACCCGCACGGAGGGACTCGCCGAGCGCGTCGACGGCCTCGTCGGCGCGAGCGCACCCGTCCACGATCGGCGACACTTCCGGGAGTTCGTCGCACACGTCGACCAACCCGCTCGAGCCGTCGCCGACGACCTCGAGCATCTGGGCTTTGCGGTCCACGTCGTTGATGACCACCAGATTCAGGTCTGTGTCGCCGGCGTCCCCGACGATCGGCTGGATTCGTTCGTCACGGCGCTCTCGGAGGTGGTCCGATGACGGACGACCGCGACGCGAAGCCGGCAGATCGCGAGGACGATCACGTCCGGTACGATCAGGCACGCTACGTCGAGGACGGCCAGTACGAACCCCTCCTCTCGGAGAAGGACCTGACGCGGGTCGTGATCGGCCCCGAGGGAACCAGTAGAGGGGACGAGAGGGATGGGAGCGATGCGGCCGACGAGGGCGAGACCGACACAACTGGCGGAAACCGGGCCGACGCAACTGGCGGAAACCGGGCCGACGCAACCAGCGAGGGCGTCGACTCGCCGCTTCCTGACGATCTCACGCGTGATACCCTCGAGCTTCCGAGCCTCTCGGAGCCCGAACTCGCGCGCCACTACACCCGGCTCTCCCAGATGGTCTACGGGATCGACAGCGGCCCCTATCCCCTCGGCTCGTGTACCATGAAGTACAACCCCGCGTTCACCGAGGACGTGGCCGCGCTCCCGTCTGCGAGCGTCCACCCCGACCGCTCGGAGTCGTCGATTCAGGGCACCCTCGAGTTACTCTACCGCCTGCAGGACTACCTCGGCCGGATCGGCGGGATGGACGCCGTCACGCTCCAGCCGCCCGCCGGCGCGGCGGGGGAGTTCGTCGGCATCCGTGTCGCGGCGGCCTATCACGATCACCGGGGTGAACATCACCGAGACGAGGTGATCGTCCCCGAGAGCGCCCACGGAACGAACTTCGCGACCGCCGCCCTCGGCGGCTACGACGTGGTTTCGTTACCCAGCGACGACGGTGGCCGGGTCGACCTCGAGGCGCTCGAGGCCGCCCTCTCCGAGAACACGGCGGCGCTCATGCTCACGAACCCGAACACGCTGGGGCTGTTCGAACGCGACATCGCCGAAATCGCCGAGATGGTCCACGACGCGGGCGGATTGCTCTACTACGACGGAGCGAACTTGAACGCATTGCTCGGTCGCGCCCGCCCCGGCGATATGGGATTCGACGTGATGCACTACAACGTCCACAAGACGTTCGCGACGCCCCACGGCGGCGGCGGCCCCGGCGCCGGACCGGTCGGCGTCGTCTCCGGGCTTGCGCCGTTCCTGCCCTCGCCTCGAGTGCGCGAGTCGGGGGAGACGGCGTCCGGCGAACCGACCTACGAACTGTTCGATCCCGAGCACACGATCGGCAAGGTCCACGGTTTCCAGGGTAACTGGCTCGTTCTCGTGAAGGCGTTTGCCTACATCGCCCGGCTGGGTGATGTGGGGCTCGCGGACGCCAGCGCGAAAGCGATCCTGAACGCGAACTACCTCGCGAGTCAGATTCCCTACGACGTCCCCTACGAACCGTTCCACCACGAGTTCGTCGCCAGTGCGGGTGAACAGGACGCCGCCGACGTCGCCAAACGAATGCTCGACCACGGCGTTCACCCGCCGACGACCAAGTGGCCCGAGATCGTCCCCGAGGCACTGATGACCGAACCAACGGAGATCGAGAGCAAGGCCACACTGGATCGCCTCGCCGCCGCGTTCGACGCCGTCGCCGCCGAGGACGACGCGACGATCGAGAGCGCTCCAGAACGGACGACAGCCCGCCGAATCGACCAGACGAGCGCCGCGCGGAATCCGCGGTTGTCGTGGCAGGCGCTCGAGGACGAGCCCTGAGCTAACGCGGCCCTCACCGAAAACTGGACACCGGACACTCCACAATAGTCGTATTTTCGTCGAAAAACGCCGAGTTACGCACTCGAGTCGACGGCCGTGCCGTTGCCCTCGATGCGGACGAATCCGTAGTCACAGTCGGGGCAGTGCCACTTGACCTTCTCGCCGAGATGGAGCGTCGTGCTCGCGGCGCGGTAGAACGTCCGCTCGCCGTCACAATCCGGACAGTAGTGATCGAGTTCCATCGCCATAGCCGAGGGTAACGAACGCATCGAGTTTAACCTACTGATTTTCCGGGGTCCGTCTGGAAGCCGTGATGGGGGGCACTTACCTCGCGGTAACGTATGCGACTACTTTCAGTTCACGTAACTGTTAACTCCTGAAAATTCACTCTATGAGTGTAGAAGCAACGGCCGAATCGAATCGAGTGAGGCTCTTTCAGATGATCGAGGGCCGACGTCGATTCGATAGCTGATGCGTACTAAACATATCGATCCTACTCATGACCACAGAACACGCGAATACGGACGGCGAACTACCTGACGAACAGATCGACGCGGAACCGCCAGGAGAGTCGGAGGTCGTCGGCGGATTAGACGAAAACGTCGCGGGAGCCGTCGCGTATCTCTTCGGCCCCATCTCCGGAATCCTGTTTTTCGTCCTCGAGGACAAAAACGAGTTCGTCCGGTTTCACGCCGCACAGAGTATGGTCGTCTTCGGCACGGTGATCGCGATCCAGATCGGGATTACGATCGCGCAGATGGTACTCGAGACCATTCCGTTCGTCGGATGGGTTCTCTCGTTCATCGTCGGCCTCTTTACGCTGTTGTTGATGCCGATCGCGTTCATCCTGTGGGTCGTCTTGCTGTTGAAGGCGTACAAAGGCGAGCGGTTCAGCCTCCCCCTTCTCGGGGGCGTCGCCGATGGTCTCGCCTGAGACGATCTGCGCTCCGTCGACTCCGGTACGACCGTGACCCGTCCCGTGAGGCCACCGGTAGATCGGGACAGCTGTTCGTCTGAGACGACCGCGGCCTCGATCGATTACGATCCCGGGCTGTCGCGGCCGACTGGACCCGACTGACCTGATTCCGTGTCGAATCGCCGAACGAACTCCCCGTCGACAACGATTTTGACCCCGCCCACGTTCTTCGAGCTAGTGATGACGATCTACACCGGCCGCGGCGACGACGGGAAGACCGATCTCCGAGACATGACCCGCGTCTCGAAGACCGATCCGCGGATCGAGGCCTACGGTACCGTCGACGAACTCAACGCGTTGATCGGCACGGTCCGTCCGACCGGTCACGACGACGTCGACGATCGTCTCCGGACGGTTCAGAACCACCTCCACGTCATCCAGGCGGAGTTCGCGACTCCCGATCCCGACGAGGACGACCCCACGATCCGGACGAAACACGTCGATCGGATCGAAGGATGGATCGACGAGTACGATGACGAACTTGAGCCGCTGACCTCGTTTATCCTGCCCACCGGGAGCGATCACGGTGCTCGCCTGCACCACGCCCGGACCGTCTGTCGGCGGGCCGAGCGACGAGCCGTCGATCTCGCCTCCGCGGAACCGATCGGCGAAGACACCGTCCAGTACTTGAACCGGCTCTCGGACGGACTGTTTACGTTTGCCCGAGTCGTCAACGCCCGGGACGGTGAACCCGAAGAACAGCCACGGTACTAACGCAAAATACCAGAGTCGTCGACGTCGACGGAAAACGCCGATATCAGACCGCTTCGAGTGGTTCTGTAGGAGTGACCTCGAGTATCGTTCCGGCGACCGGGAGATTGTGCCCTGGTTCGATTTGGTCGGTTGCTCGAGTGTACTCGAAGCGCTGTCGGGGACGGCTATCGACGAGTCTCCGGATAGTTCGCTGAGCGATGAAAGGAAGTCTTAAGTCGAACGCACGGATACGACAGCCTGCGGGTTGGTGATCTAGTCCGGTTATGATACCTCCTTCACACGGAGGAAGTCGGCAGTTCAAATCTGCCCCAACCCATTTTGTCGACACATAACGACGAGCGGAGCGAGGAGACCGTGTCGACAAAATTGAGATGGCAGTTTGAACCAGACGAGGCGCGCGCAGCGGAGCGAGCACGTCTCGGAAAGGTTCAAATCTGCCCCAACCCACCCACCCTTCCTCGTCGATACCCCGATACTCGGATCACGGTCAGGAGTCCTCCAAGACTGACGTCGTTTCGGGATTCGCACGTAACGCCGACGCGGATACGTAACGGTGGCCCTGAACAAACGCAACTGTCCGGTCGCTGCCCTTGGCCGTCTTGTCGTTTCTGACCGACCCCTCGAGGGTAATGCCGTCGTCTTCGTCGAGAAAGATGACCTTCTGATCGCTTTCGTATCTGTCGGCTCCATCGTCGCGAAGTCGGTCAACGATGTCGCGTAACGTCTTCCGCTGTCTCTTCGAGAGGGAGTCGACTGCTGCTACGCCCTTTGGTGTCAGTTCAACGCTCTCGATCGAGTTGACGATCTTCGGAATCTCCGGCTGGATCGCGCCGTCGGTGTAGAATGCGAGGTACCGAGCCGGTTTGAACGACCTCTGGGGCTGACAGAAGTAGAGACCGTATTCCTCGTACTCGGGCCAGGCTTTCCGTGCACCGACGACCAAAACTCGATCCTCCTTGCCGCTAACCAGCTCTTCCTCGTACAGGAATCGGACCATTTCCCGAAGGAGGAAGGCTTCCCGCTCCGTTGGAACCGCAAGCGACTGCTCTGTGTTGCCTCGATTGCGATCGAGGATCGACTCCGCCGCATCAACGACGCCATCGAAGCTGGTCCACACTACCCGGTCGTCGTCTAGTGCGGCTACCGCCCTCGGGAGTTCGTGATCAGGGGTCAACACGACGAGCCGTTCGGTGTCTGCGGCCTCCTCGCAGAGGTAGGAGAGATGCCCTCTGAGCTGATCTGTCCTCACCTCGTCTCGTCTCGTCTTCGTCTCGAACAGCAACGATGTCGAACTTCGGACTCCGGCGTCGGGGACCGATCCATCCCCGACGAGCTGGTTTTCGAACGTCACGAGCGAGATGTCTGACTCGTCCAAGAGGGCTTCGAGGAAGTCCTCCGCGAGTTGGTTGTTGACGTTTTCGAGAACGGCGATTAGCGTCGACGTCACTCGGTTTTCACCCTGCGTGTAGGTCGAGAACAGTGGGTTGGTCATAACCCACACACTCTCCTGGAGTGACAAGTGTGTACTCCATCGTAGGTGCGGTTCAACCGGACAGTGGTGCGGAGTGCATACTCGCTCGAGCGCCCCCATCATTTCACGGGCCGACGGTACGTTTGTCTGCTTTCGTCACGTCGCTCTGGCGTTAGACCGCTCGAGCGTCTCGTCCAGCCAGTCGAACATCCGCCGGTGAAACACCGACTGTCCCATCCCCTCACAGTGGCCGCCGGCCCCTTCCGCGTCGGTGAACTCGAGGAACTCCGTCGGCGCCGAGAGCGAGGAAGCGAGGTCTCGAGACTGAACCGCGAGTCGATCGGACTCGTTGGCGGTGACGAGCGTCGGACACCGAATCTGGTCGACGCGATCCTCGAGCGTGTACCGCTGAAGTTCGCGGACGTACTCGCCCAGCGAGTCGATGCCGTGGGCGGCCATTCGCGAGCCGAAGAACTCGAGGGCGTGTGGGTCCTCGAGGCGTTCGTCGAGCGCCGCGTCGGCGTCGGGGTCGCCCTCGAGGACGTCGTCGCGAAGCTCCTCGGGGACAAGCTGTCCCACGAGCGAGCCGAGGTCGACCATGCCGGGGTCCGCGACGAGCGCGGCGAGGCGGTGCTCGCCCGTCGCCGCCCGGGGAGCGAGGTAGCCGCCGAAGCTTCGGCCGACCAGCGCGAGACGGGAAGCGTCGACGTCGGTCCGTCTGGCGGCGTAGTCGACGACGGGACGAACCACGGTCTCGTACTCCGGACGGAAGTACAACCGCTTCTCGTAGAGCGTGCCACCCTGTCCCGGTCCCTCGAACAGCAGGCAGTTGTAGCCGCGGGCGACCGCGGGTGCCACAAGCATCGGATACGACTCCTCGACGGGGGAGTCGTAGCCGGGAAAGCCGATTACGGTCGGTCGGACCCGCCCCGATGCGTTCGGCGCGAAGAAGTAGCCGTCGAGGGTCGTCCCCTCGAACGGAACGTCGACGACCTCGCAATAACGGTCGAACAGTGAGGTCGCGTCCCGGAAACACTCGCGCTGTCGGCGCCAGGCTTCGTGCAACATCGGGTCGTCGAGATCGTGTCTGTGAAAGAAGTACGCCGACCGGTAGTACTCGGCCCCGCGGAGAAACGCCTCGCGTGCGCTCACCCGGTGATCCCTGTCGAGCGAGTGGTGTGCGGCGGTTTCGACTGCCTCGGCCGTCGCGAACCACTCGTCGTACCAGCTGTCGTACTCCCCGTCGTCGATTCGGTCGGCGGTGGCGAGACACTCGCCGACCTCCGCACAGCCGTAGACCGCCTTCGCGAGCGCGCGCTCGAGCTGGGCCTCGAACTCGTCGTCGTCGAACTGAGCGAACGACATGGCCTTCGGACCACGACGGCGCCAATAAATCTGACACGTGACGCGATCAGGATCACGATCGACTTACCCCGGAGAGGGTGTACGTCGGTGGATGGGATTTATCTTCGACGACGGTGGCAGTAGGCGTGCCATGTCGACGTACGTCACGCTCTGGCAGTTCACCCAGCACGGCGCCCAGGCGATCCGAGAGAGCCCGGATCGCATCGACCGACTCGAGGAGTTGTTCGACGAGATGGGCGGCGAACTCCTCGAGTTTCACATGCTGATGGGACAGTACGATACGATCACGATCAGCGAGTTTCCGGACGACGAGACGGCGTCGCAGGCGGTACTCGCCGTGACGGAGGAGGGAAACGTCAGCTCCGAGACGCTCAAGGCGTTCTCGCGCGAGGAGACGCGGGAACTGATCGACGGAATTCCGTAGCTCGAACGTTGGATAGCCGATCACGGCGGTCCAGTACTGATCGCGGTGTTTAGAGCCCACCGCGGCCATTTGTCGCACATCGAACCCATATAGCGCCGCTCGAGGTGGTCGGGAGGTGGTCGTTGGGAGGTGGTCGTTGGAGTGGTGGTCGTTGGAGTGGTGGTCGTCCGGAGACGATCGCCGGAGTGGTGGTTGTCGTGGTGACAACGGCCGGTCTGCAGACGGCGGCCGCCCACCGAAAAGTGGCCGTTTACGGTCGGCTACCGAATTGTGTCCGGTTACGGCTGGCTAGCCGTATGGACGTTCGCACCTTCGGTGGCGGGTGCCGAGAGGAGGACCCGCCCATCGAGTCCCCTGTCGGTGAGTGCGTTCTCGGCCGCCGCTCTCGCTTCCT
The DNA here is from genome assembly GCF_041205745.1 of Natrarchaeobius versutus. Classification (NCBI taxonomy): domain Archaea; kingdom Methanobacteriati; phylum Methanobacteriota; class Halobacteria; order Halobacteriales; family Natrialbaceae; genus Natrarchaeobius; species Natrarchaeobius versutus. The sequence continues at coordinate 731,340 of NZ_JBGFCC010000001.1, forward strand.
CGGCGTGGTCCTCGTCGGTCACGCCGTAGACGACCGGCCCCCACGACGACTGGCCGACGCCCGAGAGGACGCGACAGCCCTCGAGCGCTTCGACGAGTTCGCCCGCTGGCGGGCGAAAGACGCCCCCCTGGGCGTCCGCGTACCAGCTTCCGTTCTTGCGTCCGATCTCGGCGACGGCCTCGCCGAACTCCTCGAGGCGTCCCTCCGCGGCGGCCGGAAGCAGTTTTCGCGTGACGACGCCCGCGATTTCGTCGGCGACGGCCGGATCAGCACGTTCGACGACGGCTCGCATACTTCGATCCTCGTCGTCGCCGCTTCGTCCCGGCTCGGCGTCGGGAACGACGACGACGAATCGCCACCCGGAGGGAAGGTCGTGGCGAGAAACCACGGGCGGAACCGTCCAGTCGCCTTCCGCTGGCGGCTCCGTCGTAAAGCGTGTCGTCGGGTGACCGGCGTCGACGACGAACCCGCCCGCTTCGAACGTCGCGACGCCGACGCCGCTTCGCCCGCCACGGCCCAGTCTGGGAGCACGCTCACGGATCCTGGGATCGAGACCGTGTGCTCGGGCCGTCCCCGCGAGGACGGCGAGGGCGAGCTGGGTGCCACTCCCCAGGCCGACGTGTCGCGGGAGGCGTTCCTCGAGGGAGATCGCGACGCCGGGGAGATCCAGTAATTCGATCGCGTGGCTTGCGTACTTGCGGACGAGCGGGTCTTTTGTCGCAATCTCGTCGGCGGGATCGGCGACGAGGGCCACCCGGGGCTCCTCGAGTCCGACGCCGATTCCGCCGTACAGCCGACGGCGGGCGAGCGAGAGGTTCTGGAACCCGACGTGAAGGCGTGCGCCCGCGGTGACGGTAGCGGTCGGCATCTTTGTTCGCCGGTTGGATCGCTCGAGGGAAGGGGGTTTCGACGTTGGCAACGACTGACGAAGTTACTGGAAAGAGATGCGACGGGCCGGTGGAGTCGACGGGATGGACGTCTCTGGGCACCTACGGACGTCAACACACCGTGCAGTCAGTTCGCCTCGGATGACCGTCGCGGGTCGAGAACGCGTCGGTCGACGGCTCTGAGAACTATCGTTCGGGAACGCCGTACTCGACGTGGACGGTTGGCGTGCTCGGAGACTCGGGGGCGGGAACGCCGTTCCAGTCGACGAGACTGACGTTCGCCATCTGTCCGGAGAATCTGAAGCGTCGCACGCCCACGTCGATCGTTCCTTCGGCGACGTGTTTCGAGACGATCGTCGCGTCCGCTAACGGATCGTCCGCCATCATCTCGATCTCGCCGTTGACGGCGATTTCGAACGACGAGGGAACCCCGCGACCGACGATGGTTACGAGATTGGGGAGGTGGTCGTCTTCGGTCGATGCTGTCTGGCTGTATACCGGATCGTCGCGTGCCATGCTTCGATGAGCCGGGTGGTTCGGTATAAGCTTTCTTGCTCGAGGAACAGTAGGATCGCGAGAAATAGAGCCGCTGATGTATAAATTTCGCAATAGACCGGGTTTTCCGAACGGACGACTATCCCCGGGTATTAGACGAACATGTTCGCCATATTCGGCCGTGACGGAGCGATCGGCCGGGAAGGGGTGACTTATAGTGCGCCGACGTAAGGTCCGACCATGAGCAGCGACGAGTTCGATTACGGAAAAGACGAGCAGTTGCCGAGCCACGAGGTAACACAGGGTGCCGAGAAAGCCCCTCATCGAGCGATGTTCCGTGCGATGGGATTCGACGACGAGGACTTCTCCTCGCCGATGATCGGCGTTGCCAACCCGGCAGCGGACATCACGCCGTGTAACGTGCATCTCGACGACGTCGCCGACGCGGCCCTCGAGGGCGTCGACGAGGCCGGCGGCATGCCGATCGAGTTCGGGACGATCACCATCTCCGACGCCATCTCGATGGGGACCGAGGGGATGAAGGCGTCGCTGATCTCTCGGGAAGTCATCGCCGATTCAGTTGAACTGGTGGCCTTCGGCGAGCGCATGGACGGTCTGGTGACGATCGGCGGCTGTGACAAGAACATGCCCGGGATGATGATGGCCGCCATCCGGACCGACCTCCCCTCGGTGTTCCTCTATGGCGGCTCGATCATGCCCGGCGAACACGACGGGCGGGAGGTCACGATCCAGAACGTCTTCGAGGGCGTCGGCGCCGTCTCCCAGGGTGAGATGAGCGAGGACGAACTCAGCGAGATGGAACACCACGCCTGTCCCGGTGCCGGGTCCTGCGGTGGCATGTTTACGGCGAATACGATGTCGTCGATCTCCGAGGCGATCGGCTTTGCGCCGCTCGGATCGGCTTCCCCGCCCGCCGAAGACGATGATCGGTACGACGTTGCCCACGAGAGCGGCGCACTCGCGGTCGAGGCGGTCGAGCGCGGTCTGCGACCCTCCGATTTCCTCTCGAGAGAATCCTTCGAGAACGCGATCGCCCTACAGGTGTCCGTCGGCGGATCGACCAACGCCGTCCTCCACCTCCTCGCGATGGCCGCGGAAGCCGGCGTCGACCTCGACGTCGAGGACTTCAACGAGATCAGCGCTCGAACACCGAAGATCGCCGACCTCCAGCCGGGCGGCGAGAAGGTGATGAACGACCTCCACGAGGTCGGCGGCGTGCCCGTCGTCCTCCGCGAGTTGCTCGAGGCCGACTTACTCCACGGTGACGCGCTGACCGTCACGGGCGAGACGATGGCCGAGGCGCTCGAACGCCTCGACCCGCCTCGAATCGAGAATCTCGACGCAGAGTTCCTTCACACCGTGGACGACCCCATCCACGAGCGCGGCGCGATCCGGATCCTCACGGGCAATCTCGCTCCCGAGGGTGCGGTGATCAAGATCACCGGTGAGGATCACCTCCGCCACGAGGGGCCGGTTCGGGTCTTCGAGGAAGAGGAGAACGCGATGGCGTACGTTCAGGAGGGCCGCGTCGAGTCCGGCGATGTCCTCTGTATTCGCAACGAAGGCCCCCGCGGCGGACCCGGCATGCGCGAGATGCTCGGCGTCACGAGCGCCGTCGCCGGACAGGGCCACGCCGAGGACGTCGCGCTGTTCACCGACGGGCGGTTCTCGGGAGCCACTCGAGGCTTCTCTATCGGCCACGTCGCCCCCGAGGCCTTCGTCGGCGGTCCGATCGCCGCCCTCGAGGACGGCGACGTCGTCACGATCGACATCGACGAACTCGAGCTCTCGGTCGACCTGACCGACGAGGAGATCCAGAGCCGGCTCGAGGAGTACGAACCCGAGCCAACGTACGACACCGGCGTCTTAGCGAAGTACGGTCGGGCGTTCGACTCCGCGGCCAACGGCGCCGTCACCAATCCGGGAGCGACTCGAGAATAGCGACGGTCGAACGGCCCCTTCTGTCGCAGGTTCGACTCGAGCACGTGATTGGGGCCTCGTTTTCGGGTCCATCGTCCGTTCGCCGCGGACGAGGCGAGGGGCCCCCTTCGATGTCCTGCACGACGCTTTCCCCCACATACCACAGAGAGTCGATAGAGACGAATGTACAAGTACTGCCTCGAGTGTGGGTGGCAGGTCAGTACGAGCGACGACCTCACAGAACGGGAGGCGTCGAAGATGGCTATCGAACACTTCGTCGAAACCGGCCACGCCGTCGAGTCACTCCGTCTTCCGCCGCCTGTCGTGCTCGAGGAGTACCGCAGGCGGTGAGAGGGTCAGGAGTACCGCAGGCGGTGAGTCCGTCTGCTGTAACCGTCCGCGAGACGTCTTGATATGCCGATTTACTGGTTTGTCGATCGGCCGCCGGTCGACGAGAAAAAAACCGTGGTCGTCGGACGACCCTGCCCGCGCCTTAGAACGGCGGCGAAGTCGGGATACCGGTCTCGAAGTCGTCGATCGGCCGGACGCCGATGCCGTGGAAATCGGGCGTCGAGATGTGGTCGTCGTCGATCTCGTCTTCGGAGTAGTCGTCGATCGGGTCGGGTTCGACGACGTCGACGATCTCCCGCGTCTCGGTGTCCAGCACGGAGAAACCGGGCGTCACGCCGGTCGCGGCGTGGGGGTCACCGGACTGCGGGGCAGGGCCGCGAAGGGTCACGAACATGTACTCGCCGTCGGGCGATGCCCACATGATGTCCGGTGCGTCGCGCTCGCCGGGTTCGTCGGACTGGTCAGGACCGTAGGCGTCGATCTCCTCGATGACCTCGTCCGTCTCGGGGTCGAGGATAACGCCGTCGTTCGTCTCGCGGTTGAGGACCCACAGTTCCTCGCCGTCGGGGGTGAACCAGAAGCCGTGAGCGTCGTTGCCGGCCGTGCTCGCGCCGTCGACGACGACCTCGTCCTCGGCCGTGTCGTAGACGTAGTAGTCGCCGACACCCTCGCCGTCGCTCGAGGGGAGGCCCGCGGTGAGGTAGAACTTCTCCTCGGAGGGATGTGGCATCGTTCCGCAGTTGGTCGGCAGTTCGTCCCCGGAGTACGCCCGGTCGACCGAGAAGTCATCGTGATCGACGATGATGAGCGCGCCGTCGTGGTAGCTCGGTCCGACGGTGTGAAGCGAGCGCCCGTCCTGGGCGTACTGATGACAGATCGGAGCACCCTCGTCGATGCCGGCGTCGACGATCGTGTCGTCCTCGCGAAGCTCGATGTAGTCGACGATTTCGAACTCCTCCGCGTCGAGGTCTGCGTCGACTCGGACGATCTTCGCGTCGCCGATGACGTCGACGTGGATGTACTCGTCGTCGGGCGAGAAGCCGGCGAAGTGAGAGCTCGGTCCGGTCTCGATGTTCCCGACGAGTTCGTGGTCTTCGGTCCGGAAGACGAGCGTCCGTGCACCGGCCGTACAGGCGACGGCGGCGTACTCGTAATCGGACGTGTAGTCGATCATGTGCGGAACGACGCCGTCGTCCGGCACGCCCTCGAGTTCGTTCAGATCGATCGTATCGGTGTGATCGAACTCGTCGTCGCCGTCTCCGGGCTGATAGAGATGGATGTTGTCCCGACCCTGATCGAGCGCCCAGACTTCGTACTGGAGCGTCTCGGGTTCCTCGGGTTCGTCGTCTTCGTCCCCGTCGTCGGTCTGTTCTTCCTGGTCGTACGTGCCGTCGTCGTCAGCACCCGCGTCGTCGTCCTGGGTGTCTACGTCGGTCTCTTCTTCGTCCGCACAGCCGGCGACCGCGATGACGCCGGCAACAGCACTCCCCGCGATGAATTTTCTGCGAGTCGGATCTGGCTTCATACCGACGTACTCGGGTCTAGGGGTTCAAAAGTTTGCGGGTTTCAGGCCGTCTCCCTGGCAAATTTGGCACTTACGGGAGATAGCGGCAATAGTTGACTGCGGTTTCTGAGCGGTCTCGAGAGATCCGTCGGAAGCTCCAGTTACCCGTCAAACGTTGGTGAATTATACGGGAAGAGTGAGCAAATATCTCCGCGTTCTACGTCGCCATTTCTCCCAATTCCGAAATGAGATTACAGGCGGCGCTCGAGTACCCGTTCGACGATCAGCCGAGTCGAGAGCAACTCCTCGTCGTCGCTGGGTTCGCGTCCGCTCGCGCGTTCGACCTCGCAATCGATGCCACGGCGCTCGAGTTCGGCCGCGATGGCGGACTCGTCGTGATACTGGTCGTGGCCCAGCGCGATCACGTCGGGGTCGATCTCCTCGATCGGAACGAAGATGTCCTCGCGGTGGCCAAGAATGGCCTCGTCGACGGCCTCGAGGGCCCCCACGACCTCCCGGCGTTGGGTGGCCGGACAGATCGGCGCTTCCTTGTGATCGACGTTCGTCGCACGCGAGACGATGACGTAGAGACGATCACCCATCGCGGCCGCCTCCTCGAGATAGTGGACGTGGCCGGGGTGGATGATATCGAACGTCCCCTGGGCGATGACCGTTCTCGTCGTCGGTTCTTCGTCCGGTTCGTTCGTCGGTTCCTCGAAGCTCTCGCCTGGTTCGTCTGCGGTGGTCCGGTTGGTCATCCGCGAAGCTCCTCGTCGATGTCCGCTTGGGTAAAATCGAAGAACTCCTCGTTGTCGGGAAGGTCGACGTCGAGTACGTTCAGATTCGTGGGCCGTCCCTGCGAGTCGAATGCCTTCCAGTCGGTTCGTCTGTACGGTGCGCCGACGATAATGTGGACGCTTCCGCGACCGAACGTCTCGAGGTCGGCGTCGCTGGGTCTGATCACGCCGTTCGGGTGGGAGTGAATACTCCCCAGCGCCTTTACGTCGTTCGGAATCTGGCTCGTCTTGACCGTCGCGCTGACGCTGTTGGACTCGGTTCCGGGCACCACCAGAATGTCGGTGATGATGAGCCCGTCCCGGTCGAGTCCCAGTCGGCTCGCCTCGGTCCCGCGAAGGAACCCCATGTACTCCGCCGGATGAGTCGCCTCGGAAGACTCGATGGCAAACTCGAGGGTTTCCTCGGCGATACCGAGGATCTCGTTCGAGCGAAACAGCGCGTCGAGCAGCCCCATACCCATACCTGTGGGCTTGCCGTTGCTAAACGTTCCGATACTCTGGTTTGCATCCGCTATAGTAGCCACTGAACATCACTGTACACCCGATCGCCAGACGGATCGGCGATCGGTGTGTACATCGTTTCAGTTGTTACTATGGCCTCGACGGAGAAGCGATGTGTCGTCTCGAGGCTCCTGCCGGAACCTCCTTGGCAAGGGTTATACGCGGCCACCACCAAACGCCGAACCAAGATGACACGTGAGTCCGCCGAGGAACTCGGCGAGGACGACGGGGGTTCCGTCGTCTACGATCTCGATGCTGATTGTACCGCCGACGACGTCGAGCAAGACACACCCTATCTGGCCGAAATCAACGGTATCGTCGACTACGGCGTCTTCGTCGACCTCTCCGAATCCGTCTCCGGTCTCGTCCACGAATCCGTCCTCGAGGGCACCTACCGCGTCGGCGACGAACTCGTCGTCGAACTCGAGGCCGTCCGCGACAACGGCGATATGGCGTTCGAACCCGCGGACGTCGACGAGTACGAACTCGAGGCGATCTCCCACGACTACGCACTGACGGGCACGAACCGTCTCGAGGCCAACGTCGGCGAGCAGATCCACCTCGAAGGCACCGTTATTCAGGTCAAACAGACCGGCGGGCCGACGATCTTCCACGTCGCCGACGAGTACGGCGTCGTCCCCTGTGCCGCCTTCGAGGAGGCCGGCGTCCGCGCGTACCCGTCGATCGAGATCGACGACGTCATCCGCGTCACCGGCACGCCCGAATACCGCGAGGGGTCGGTCCAGATCGAAGTCGACGGCCTCTCGAAACTCGAGGGCGAGGACGCCGACGAGGCACGCGAGCGAATCGAGGAGGCCCTCGATACCCGCGCAGAACCCCACGAGGTCGACCCGCTGATCGACTGGCCAGCTTTCGAGAAGCTTCGACCCAATCTCCGCGAGGTGGCGAAACTGCTTCGCCGAACCGTTCTCGAGGGTCGTCCCATCCGCGTCCGCCATCACGCCGACGGCGACGGCATGTGCGCCGCCGTCCCCGTCCAAATCGCCCTCGAACGCTTTATTTCGGACGTCCACGAGGACGACAACGCGCCGCGACACCTCATCAAGCGACTGCCCGCGAAGGCGCCGTTTTACGAGATGGAAGACGCCACGCGCGACCTGAACTTCGCACTCGAGGACCGCGAGAAACACGGCCAGCAGTTGCCCCTCCTGTTGATGCTCGACAACGGCTCGACGGCCGAAGACGTCCCGGCCTACGAGACGCTGTCTCACTACGACATCCCGATCGCCGTCGTCGACCACCACCACCCTGACCCCGAGGCCGTCGAACACTTACTCGACGCCCACGTCAACCCGTACCTCCACGACGAGGACTACCGGATCACGACGGGGATGTGCTGTGTCGAACTCGCGCGGATGATCTACCCAGACATCACGGACGAACTCCGTCACGTCCCCGCCGTCGCCGGCCTCTCGGACCGGTCGAAGGCCGACGCGATGAACGACTATCTCGAGCTCGCCGCCGAGGAGGGCTACGACGAGGAGCGCTTACAGGACGTCAGCGAGGCGCTCGACTACGCCGCCTTCTGGCTCCGGTACAACTCCGGCGACCAGCTCATCCAGGACCTCCTCCAGATCGACAACGGCGACGACGACCGCCACCGAGAGCTCGTCTCCTTTTTCGCCGACCGCGGCCGTGCGGAGGTCGACGAACAGCTCAAGGCCGCGATGCCCCACGTCGAACACGAGGACTTAGAGAACGGCGCCCACCTCTACCGGATCGACGTCGAGAACTACGCCCACCGCTTTACGTACCCCGCACCGGGGAAGACCACCGGCGAAATCCACGACCGCAAGATCGAGGAGACCGGCGACCCCGTCATCACCGTCGGCTACGGCCCCGACTTCGCCGTCCTCCGGTCCGACGGCGTCCGGCTGGACATCCCGCAGATGGTCTCCGAACTCGAGGATGAAGTGCCCGGCGGCGGCGTCTCCGGCGGCGGCCACCTCGTCGTCGGCTCGATCAAGTTCGTCAAGGGCAAACGCGAGGAAGTTATCGACGCCTTAGTCGAGAAGATGGAAGACGCAGAGATCGACGAAGCGCTCTCGAGTGCGGCCCCGATCGACGACTGATCGACTCGAGGGGTCTCCGTCACCGGCCGAGGCGGCTAAAACCGACCGATATTCGTGTGCCGACTTCTACACCGTCAGAGAGTTCAGTGACGACGATGGGATCTGCGGGGGCGTGCGCTGGATCAGGTGAGTCGTCGAAGGACGCACGGTCACTCGAGCCTGCCGACGCGGACGGGTCCACAAAAGCGCTCCCAACCGATTGCCCACTCGTCGAATTCCTCCTAGAACTGATACCGGCGCTCGTCGTCCATCGTCGGATACTGGTCCGCACCGGTCATCTCGTCGAAGGTCATCCCCGAGAGATACTCGTCGTAGGTGACGTCGAACCCCGAGCGCAGGTGAAAATCCATCTTCCCCGTCTCGACCGTCGTCTGAAACAGCATGTGGATCGCCCGTCGCACCAACTCGTCGGTCTCCTCGGGCTCGAGAGCCGTCTCGAGGACGGATAGCTCGTTTCGGGTCTCCCGGTCGAGCGAGACCGCGAGTTCGTCGTCGAAGTCCGTGTACGATTCTTCGATCTCCTCGGTTAGCTCCTCGAGGGTCATGGCGGAGTGCAAGCGGCCTCGGTGGAAAGTCCTTTCGTGCTCGCTCGAGCGCCCTGCCCGTCGTGTAACTATATATTTGAGAGACATATTATGATTACTAAAGGAGTTCAGAACTATGCCCCCTACACAATTTCAAGAGGATATCACAACACCACAAGGGTTGCTTGCACTGTTGATCGCGCTGATAGGCGTCAGTATTGCCGTTCTCAATCCCGGACTTACCGTGGTTCTACTGGTTCTGTTCCTGCTCGTCAATCTGTGGTTGCTGTATCTTGTATACAGGCTGGTAGTTGCAGTAGAGGGGTTCACATATCAGTCCTAATCCTTCGGCGCTTAACCTGTACTGAACACCGTATTCCTTGTAAGAAATAATGAAACGAAACGCACCGATTCGATCACTACAGGTGCATACTGAACGAGGTGTTCGAGTTGGATTGTGGTATAGTAGCCACTGAACGTCACTGCACACCCGATCGTCAGATAAATCGGCGATCGGTGTGTAAATCTTTCAGTTGTTACGATAATACGAAGAACTCTGCTATCGTGGACACGGGAAGTAGCCACATCCTCCCCAGCCGATTCGCTCACTGCGTTCGCTCATCCCTCGCACAGTTTCGGTCGAGCATCCTCCCGCTCGGTCGGCCACTCGACAGCGCGCGCCACCGCACGTGGTTGGTCAGATGCCCAACGGTAACGACACTGCCTGTACGTCCCGATCCGTCGGACAGTCACGGAGAGGGTATGCGAACCGTTCTGTGACACCCTCGACCGAGCTATAGTAACAACTGCAACTATTTACACACTGATCGCCGACACATCTGGCGATCAGGTGTGCAATGACTTGCAGTGGCTACTATATTACAAGCACATCGCCCGTACGATCGGGTATGTTCTCACGTCGAACGCGTGCCGTACTCGACCTGCTCGGGAACTTGTTCGTCCTCGCCCCCCTCACGTTCCTCCGACTCGAGTCGAGGAGGATCGAACGACTCCGACAGGACGGGGCGCTCGAGGGGATCGACAACGTCGAATCCGTCGACGAATCCCGCCTCGAGAACGCGAATCTCGATGCTAGAACGGCGTTCGCGCTCGGACTGGTCGAGGGGATGGAGGACGTGCGACTCAGGCACTGGTGGGCGCTCGTCGGCGCGGCCAGCGCGATCGGGTACCGGACGGTGTACGACCGCGATGTCGGCGGAATTCGGCGCTCGCTGGAACGGCGACTCCTCCTGCTCGCATCGATCTGGGCGATCTGGATCCGTCTCAGTCTCGGGAATCGCAGTGTCTCCCACAGCCTCGGCGTGGGCTCTTCGGTCGGCGCGGTCGCCTACCGGACGAGGTACGGGCTGCTGTCGGAGCCGCCGCCCGAGAACTGACCGAACGGGTCAGCGACCTTACTGTTCTGCCGCGATTCCGAACTGTCGGTCGACAGCCCGCCTGACGCGTTCGAGCACCCGCTCGTCGTCGCTCGGACGGCCGACGCTGACGGCGTCGGCACCGTACTCGACGTACTCGCGGACGGTTTCGTCGTCGCGGACGCCGTTGTTCGCGACGACGAACAGCTCCGTCGCCTCCGTAATCTCGGCGATCACCGACTCGGAGTCCATCGCGTCGACGTGGACGAACGCCGCGCCGGCGTTCTCGAGCGTGCGTGCGAGCGCGGGGAGGTCCACCTCTGGAACCTCCGCCCGGACCTTGACGCCGACCGTCGCGCCGGTCACAGTCGCCGTCTCCACGTACGTTCGAAGCCGGTCGGCGTCCCGCAGGAGCGTCTCGCCACAGCCGACCGCACAGAGTTCGTCCTGGCGACAGTGGGCGTTGATCTCGAGGAACGCCCCCCGATCTCGGCAGACCCGTGCCGCCTCCGCGATGGGTTCGGACGTCGCACTCCGGACGTTGAACGCCGGCTGAATCGCCGCGTCCTCGAGCGCGGCGAGTTCTCCGTCGAGGAACGCGATCGGATCGGACGGCAGGAACTCGTTTCTGTCGCGGTCGACGAGCGCTCGGGCGGCGGCTCTCGAGTCGTCGTCGATGGCGATTCCGCCGAGAAACGCGGCGCCGGCGTAGGCGGCGCCCGCCCGCGCCCAGTCGGCGTCGGATTCGCCGCTCAAACTGGCGAGCGCGAGCGGTGGGTCGATCCGGACCATCACTCGACGAGCTCGATCGCCTCGTCGACGGCTCGAACGACGCGTTTTGCGTCCTCGCTCGAGTCGATCCGGATGTCCGTTCGCACCGTCGGCCGGTCGAACTCGATCGCGTCGTCCTCGTCGACGACGAAGGCGTCGGCGAACGGGTAGGCGCTCGCCAGCCCCGCGGTGCTGGGCTCGGCGTTGACCGCCTCCATCAGCGGGCCGGCGGGTCCGGAGAAGGCGTCGTCACCGAGAAACGGCGAGACGGCGACGACCGTCGTCTGGGCGAGTGCGTCCGCGAACCCGGGCAGTGCGAGCATCGGCCCGATGCTCGTCACCGGGTTCGAAGGACCGATCACGACCGTGTCAGAAAGCGCCTCGAGGACGCCGGGTGCGGGTTGGGCCGACGAGGAGCCACGGAACTCGACGGTGTCGATCGCGGGTTCGCCGCGGTGGGCGACCCAGTACTCCTGAAAGTGCATCATTCCGTTTTCGGTGTGGATCAGACTCGCGATGGGATCGTCGCTCATCGGGAGGAGATCGATCTCGAGGCCGAACGCGGCGGCGAGCCGTTGGGTTGCCTCGCTCAGCGTGTAACCCTGATCGAGGAGACTGGTTCGCGTGATGTGGATCGCTCGATCGCGGTCGCCGATCGTCATGAACTCGGCGATGCCGGAAAAGCGCCGCCAGTTCGCCAGGTCGCGGCCGTCGGTCTGTTTCTCTTTCGGAAGATACTGCGGGCCGGTCGGGAGATCCGCCGCCGAAGCGAGATCTGTAAGCGCCGCGTTCGTCCGGTGGGTGTCGCCGTCGATCCCCCACCACGTCTCTCGATCGAGGACACCACCGCCCTGAAACAACAGCGTATCGACGTCCGGCGAGACGAACAGTCCCCCGAGTTCGATATCGTCGCCCGTATTGGCGACGATCGTGGTCTCCTCCGGCGAGAACACGGCACCAGCACCGTCTAACAGTTTCGGCGTTCCGGTGCCCCCGGAGAGGAAGGTTACCATACGATACACTTCTCGACCGAGGATACTTAATCGCTTGCGCCGAGCGGAAAGATGTTTCCGGTTTTACACGATAGCGGGGTACCATCGGGATCGGTGTTCGCCCCATCGAACACCAAAAGTAGAAATATTATTTACTGATTAGAAAATTTTGTTTTGTGATGGGGGAAGCTTTAAGTGGTTCGCGGGTGTACGAATGAACTACGATGAGCACCCAGAAAACCGTCCGACAGTCGGCTGACGTCGTCGAGGAGAACGAACTCCGACTCGACCAGGAGAAGGCCGAACAGATCGTCGACGCGTTGAACACGGAGTTGGCGAACTCGTACGTGTTGTACCACCAGCTCAAAAAGCACCACTGGGTCGTCGAGGGTGCCGAGTTCCTCCCGCTTCACGAGTTCCTCGAGGAAGCGTACGAACACGTCGAGGAGGGAGCAGACGTGATCGCCGAGCGCGCCCAGGCGCTGGGCGGCGTCCCCGTTTCCGGGCCGACGAACCAGGAGCGTCGCGCGACCGTCGAGTTCGAGGGCGAGGACGTCTACGACGTCCGAACGATGTTCCAAAACGACCTCGAGATGTACGGCGACATCATCGAATCGATGCGCGACAGCATCGAACTCGCGGATAACCTCGGTGATTATGCGACCGCCGAGATCCTCCGTGAAATCCTCGTCACCCTCGAGGAGGACGGCCACCACTTCGAACACTACCTCGAGGACGACACCCTCGTCCTCGAAGAAGCGACGAAGTAACCCGACTGCCGACAGCGACGTTTTTCGCCGACAACACGCCGTTTTTCCCGTCCGTCGACTGGACCGTGTCCTCGAATCCGATCCACCTGTGGTGAATGCAACTCGACGTCCGTGGCCGACCCGCGTCCCGTTGTCGGCTCCAGCAAACGCTTTCCGGCTGGCGACGGAACCCGACTATCGATGCACTCGAGCCCCCCGCACGGGGAACGTATTTCCGGGCGCGTCGCCGAAATCGAGCCACAGCAAATCCGGGTCATGTTCGACCTCGCGGCGGAGGCCGACGGCGACCTCGTCCACCTCGAGGTCGGCGAGCCGGACTTCGATACCCCCGAACACGTCGTCGAGGCAGCGTTCGAGGCGGCGAGACGCGGCGAGACGCGGTACACGGCGAACGCCGGCGTCCTCGAGCTTCGTCGCGCGCTGGCCGAAAAGCGCTCTCAGGAGACCGGCTCGGCGGTCGATCCCGACTCCGAACTGATCGTCACGAACGGCGGCGTCGAGGCGCTTCACCTCGCGATCCACGCGGTCGCCGATCCGGGCGACGAGGTCGTGATTCCGACGCCGACGTGGCCGAACCCGATCTCTCAGACCAGACTCGCCGACGCGGTCCCCGTCGAACTTCCGATGGCCGCGGCGGACGGCTTCGCGCCCGACGCCGGCCGCGTCGTCGAGGCGATCGGTCCGGACACCGCGGCGGTCGTGGTCACGTCGCCGTCGAACCCGACCGGGAAGCTGATGTCCGAGACGGCGATCGACCGGATCGCGACAGCCGCCGCCGAGCACGGGGCGTACGTCCTTGCCGACGAAGTCTATCGCGAACTCACCTACGGCGAGACGCCGCGGCCGGCGGCGAGCGTGACCGACCACGACGAGTGGGTACTCTCGATCGGCTCGTTCTCGAAGACGTACGCCATGACTGGCTGGCGCGTCGGCTGGCTCCACGGTCCCGCGGACGTCGTCGGCGACCTCGTGAAGATCCGCGAGAGCACGACCTCCTGTGTCAACACACCAGCCCAGTACGCCGCGATCGCCGCACTCACCGGGCCCAACGAGCCGATCGACGAGATGAAAACCGCGTTCCGCGAGCGACGGGACTACGTCGTCGACCGTCTCGAGTCGATCCCTCACGTCTCGGCCGATCGACCCGAGGGCGCGTTCTACGCGTTCGTCGACGTGAGCGCCCTCGAGGGCACGAGTATGGAGATCGCCCGGCGCTTGCTCTCGGAGTACGACGTCGTCACGGCACCCGGAACGGCCTTCGGCGACGGTGGCGAGGGCTACCTCCGGCTGAGCTTCGCGAACGATCGCGAGCGTCTCGCGCTCGGACTCGATCGCATCGAAACGATGGTTCGGAGAGAACTCGAGAGGGAGTGAATTTTAGCGTCCGTCGATACTACCCCACGACAACCGTGGTCATACGACCCCGAATTCGGGCGTAATCGTCACGGAAAACGATTATTATCGCCGTCTCGGTTCGCCGGGGTTTTTTACGGTCGGATCCGATGGCCGTGATATGAAACTTCACAACAGGGGTGTGCGACAGGACGTTCGCGAACTCGGCGCATTGCTCGGCGAGGTACTCGAGGGCCAGACCTCGCGTAAGGCGTTCGAGACGGTCGAAACCTGTCGGCGGGAAGCGATCGATTACCGGGCCGGCGAACTCGACTCCCGGGAGACGCTGGTCGCGGAACTCGAGGGGCTGTCGCCCCACCAGCAACGAATCGTCTCCCGTGCGTTCACGACGTACTTCGAGTTGATCAATCTCGCAGAGGAGCGAGAACGCGTCCGCTCGATCCGGACGGAATCCGACGAGGGAACCCTCGAGGATAGCCTCGAGACGGCGGCCGAGGAACTCGCGGAGGCCGATACCGAGACGGTCGAACAGGTCCTCGAGGACGTCCTGATCGAGCCGACGTTTACGGCTCACCCGACCGAGGCTCGCCGAAAGACGGTGAAATCGAAGCTTCGGCGGATCTCGACTCTACTCGAACGGCTCGACGAACAGCTGTTGACCGAGAAAGAACAGGACCAGATCTGGCGGGACATCGACGCCGAGGTGACGAGCCTCTGGCAGACGCCACAGGTGAGAAATCGCCAACCAGAAGTCGAAGACGAGGCGCGAAACGTCCAGTGGTACCTCGAGAACACTCTGTTCGACGTCGTCGGAGAGGTCTACGACGAGCTCGCTGACGCCATCGACGAGGAAGTCGGCGGGAATCTCGATATTCCGAAGCTGTTCGAGTTCCGCTCGTGGGCTGGAAGCGACCGTGACGGTAATCCCTACGTGACCCCCGAGGTGACCGCGAATACCCTCGAGCGCCAGCGCTCGGTGGTCCTCGAACGCTACCGCGAACAGCTCAAACGTCTCTCGGGCGTCCTCAGCCAGGACGGCAGTCGAATCGACGTCGGCGCCGAGTTCGAGGCTTCGCTCGAGGCCGACCGTGAGCGGCTTCCGGGAAGCGCCCGCACCGCCGAACAGCGATATCCGGGCGAACCCTACCGGCAGAAGCTCAAGCTGATGCGCGAGCGCCTCCAGCGCGTCGGCGACGTCCGCCCGGGCGGCTACGACACCGTCGACGAACTGCTCGACGACCTCGAGGTCATCGCGAAGAGCCTCCGGGCGAACGGCGGTGAGAGCGTCGTCGACGCCCACGTCGATCCGATCCGTCGCCAGGTCGCCACCTTCGGTTTCTCGCTCGCGAGCCTCGACCTCCGCGAACACCAGCAAAAACACACCGACGCCATCGCGGAGGCACTCGACGGAGAGGGACTCGATTACCACGCGCTCTCCGAAGACGAACGCGTGGAGTTTCTCACCGATGCGGTCTTGCAAGAGGAGAAAGTCATCGATCTGACGGAAACAGACGGTCTCTCCGACGCGTCGGCACGCGTCCTCACGCTGTTCGATTGTCTCGGCGACTGGCATACGGAGTACGGCGTCGAGGCGATCGACACCTACGCAATCTCGATGACCGACGAGCCGAGTCACGTCCTCGAGGTGTTGTTCTTAGCCGACCAGGCAGGTGTCGTCTCCTTGCCCGAACACTGCGGGCTCGACATCGTCCCGCTTCTCGAGACCGAGTACGCCCTCTCCGGCGCCCGACGGATCATGGGGACCTTATTCGAGAACGAGGCCTACTCGCAGGCGCTTTCGGCCCGCGGGCAAACCCAGGAGATCATGCTCGGTTACTCCGACTCGAACAAGGAAAACGGCTTCCTCGCGGCGAACTGGTCGCTGTACAAGAACCAGCGTCGACTCGCCGAGATCTGCGACGACTTCGACGTGAAGATGCGGCTGTTCCACGGCCGCGGCGGCTCGATCTCTCGCGGTGGCGGTCCGATGAACGAGGCGCTTCTCGCGTTGCCGAACTCCACCGTCACCGGACAGGTCAAGTTCACCGAGCAAGGTGAGGCGATCGCCGAGAAGTACGGCAACCCGCGAATCGCCGAGCGGAACATCGAGCAGATGTTGAACGCACAGCTTCGATCGCGACTGCACGCGATCGACCAGCCGGAAGAGGAGGTTCACGACGAGTGGGTCGAGGCGATGGAGACGATGGCGGACACCGCCCGCCGGGAGTACCGCGACTTACTCGAGACCGACGGCTTCGTCCGCTACTTCGAGCAGGCGACGCCGATCACCGTCATCGAGGATCTCGATCTCGGCTCGCGGCCGGCCTCGCGCTCGGGCGAGCGAACGGTCGAGGATCTCCGGGCGATCCCGTGGGTGTTCTCGTGGACCCAGTCGCGGTGTATCCTCCCGGGCTGGTACGCCGTCGCGACCGGGCTCGATGCGTACCTCGAGGACGGCGGCGACGTCGAGACCCTCCAGGAGATGTACGACGAGTGGCCGTTCTTCCGGACGACGCTCGACAACGCGGCGCTGTCGCTGTCCCGAACCGAACTCGAGATCGCGGCCCAGTACGCCGACCTGGCCGACGAGGAGCTTCGCGAGCGGTTCTTCCCCCGCGTCTCCGAGGAGTATGAGCGCGCGAGCGAGCTGATCCAGACGATCGGCCAGCGCGACGAGCTTCACACCCGCGACTGGCTCGGCGAGAACTTAGAGCGCCGAAACCCCTACGTCGACCCACTGAACGTCCTGCAGACGTACCTGCTCGATCGTACCCACCGAACGGACGTCGAGGAGCGAACGCTTCGCCTGACGGTCAAGGGGATCGCCGCCGGGATGAAAAACACCGGGTGATCGGGCGGTAGCCTCCGACTCGACGCCCATTCGAGCCGGTGAAACGCCCGACGTCCGGAAGGCGATATCGAAACGAACGGTGCGGAAGCCGGCTCGCCGGCACTCGTTACAGCAAACCGTCTCAGTCGAGAATGTCGCCGATTCGTCGCGGTTCGCCCTGCAGGTCCGGCTGTTCGGCGACGATCTTCAGGACTTCGTGGTCGGTGACGTCGTGGTAAGATTTTTCGGTCGCCTCCTCGATCAAATCCCGCTCGAGGCGAAATTCGGTTCCTTCGTAGACGACCTCGACGCCGTCGTCGTCGAACGCGAGCGTTGTCATGGCCGGCCGTATGCGGTGGGGGCCTAAAAGGGAGACGCTCTGGCGCTCCTCGAGTTTGGGCGTCGTGGTGTCGACTGTGGCTGTCGTCAGACGGGCGACAGACGGTCTCGAGCCAACGACGAAGTTTATTACGAGGGGGTCACATTGGATCCGAGTGTGGCCGTACGCAGGGACCCGCTGGACGAACTTGTCGTCCCCGACGGGACGGAAGCGAAAGAAGTCGCCCTCGAGACCGACGGAGACGTGCTCGTCGGCGCGCGCTCGACGATCGAGTTCGGCGTGCGCGGCCGAAACGTGATCGCCGGCGAGAGCGTCGAGTTCGGCGGCGAGATCGAAGCCGGCGCGGATTGTCGACTCGATATGTGGTGTGACGTCGCGGAGAACGTCCTCGTCGGCCAGGACGCCTACATCGGCGAGCGCGTCCACATCGGCGGACGGTTGAAAGTCGCCGGCGACCTCGATATCGGCGACGACGTCGACATCGAGGAGGGATTCGAGGCCAACGGCTGGATCGTCATCCGCAATCCGATGCCGACGATCGTTTTCCTGTTCGTCTACCTCAAGCACCTGCTTTTGATCGGCGAGGAAGACACCGCCCAGCGGCTCATCTCCGAGATGGTCGACGACGAAGCGGGTGAACCCGACGCCGAACCGCTGGTCATCCCGCGGAACGCGACCGTCGGCGACGAGGCCTGGCGCGTCTCGACGCCCGCGACGATCGGCGACGGCTGTCGACTCCACGGGAACGTCAGAGCCGAGACGATCGACGTCGGCGACGACTCGAACGTCTTTGGGAGCCTGCGGGCTCGAGGCGAGGTGTTCGTCGGCGACGGCACGCGAATTCACGGTGATTTGACGACGCGAAACGGCGACGTCGTCGTCGGCGAGGACGCCAGAATCCTCGGCGACGTCTCGTGTGGCGACCTCGAACTCGGCCCCGGCGCGGAAGTCGACGGCACGATCCGCGCGGACGGCGAGATCACGATGGGGACGACCGAACGCGACCGAGAGTGATCGTCCTGGCGGACCGCGACCCATCTCGCAATCGTACCCGCACTGCCTGACAGCAGACGGCCTCAGCCGAACCTGTTCGTGATTGGTCTCTCGGCTAAACCTGTCCGTCATCGATCTTCTCCGGCGCTCGATCCGTCGCTTCGGTTGGCGATTTTTACCCCTATTCTTAATAGATGTTGTCACGTTAGGGAAAGACAGGCATGAGAACGATAGACACATCACGAGGACGGAGGTGGCCATGCGATCGATCGCGCTGACCAAGGGTGTCCCCGACTTCTCGGAGGGGGCGGTCTCGTTCAACGAGGAAGGACACTTAGAGCGCGGGAAGACGCCGACGGTGATGAACCCGAACGACGCGTTCGCACTCGAGGCGGCGCTCCAGACGAGGGTCCGACACGGCGGCCACGTCAGCGCCATGAGCATGGGGCCGCCGGGATACGCTTCCGTGCTCGAGGAGGCGATGGAGGCGGTGTACGCCGACGACACGTACCTGCTTTCGGATCGCGAACTGGCGGCCTCCGATACGTGGGCGACGGCGATCACGCTCAGCGCCGCCCTCGAGAAGTACCAGGAAGAGGTCGACGACGTCGACCTCGTCTTCGCGGGGTTCAAGACGGCCGACGGCGAGACGGGCCAGACCGGCCCCCAGACCGCCTGGGCGATGGAGTGGCCGATCGTCACGCACGTGATCGCACTCGACATCGATCCGGACGAACGGATCCTGCGAGCGAAACGGCTCGTCGAGGGAGATATCGACGAGATCGAGACCGTCGAGGCGCCGCTTCCCTGTTTCGTCGTCACTGACCCCGAGTTCGAACCGACCTACCGGAAGGCTTCCCACCGATTGGCGCACAAACAGCTTCGGGCCGAAACCCAAGAGCGGGCGGCCGACCACGAAGACCAGCTCACGACGTGGGACCACGCCGATCTGAATCTCGATCCCGACTACATCGGACTCGACGGCTCGCCGACGATCGTCTCCTCGGTCGACCCGATCCCGAAAGCACCCTCCGAACGCGAGGCGACGATGATCGACGCCGGCGACGAGGGCGGAATGTCCGAACTGCTCGAGGAGATGCAGCCGTTCGCGGCCGGAGGTAACTGACGATGACGGAATTTGACCCGACCGAACACACGGTAGACGAACTGGACGATCACCTCGAGACGGTCGACGACGAGGCGGTCTTGCAGACGATTCTCGAGGCCGAACAAGCCGGACAGGACCGCAAGACGGCTCGCGAGGCAGTCCACCGCCGGCTCGAGGCGATCGGCGCCGTCGACGACGACCGTGAGGGCGTCGAGGAGGGAACCGAGACCGAAGGCGAGTACGAGGAGACGCGAGAGGACGTCGGGGAAGATGCGGAAGGCGAGGAGAAAGCGGACGAAGGCGAGATGGCGGCCGAGGAAGCCGAGGCCGATGCCGAGTCAGAGGACGAGGAGGACGACGGCCTCTCCCACCCGACCCGCGACAAAAAACACGTCCGCGCGCTCGCCGACGGGCGCTACGAGGACATGTGGGTCTTCTGTGAGACCCAACAAGGGGAGTTGCTCGAGGTCTCGAAGGAGATGCTCGGGAAAGCACGCGAGTTGATGGACGGGTTCGCCGAGGAACACGACGAGGAACGCGTCGTCGCGTTCCTGATGGGCGACGACTGCGAGGAACTCGCCCAAGAGTGTATCGCCTACGGCGCCGACGTCGCGCTCTATCACGACGACTCGCGTCTCGAGCGGTTTCTCCACAAACCGTACACCGAGATTTCGGCACACATGGCCCGCGGCGAGGGGACGGTCGAGAGCACGGACTGGCGCGAGTACGACAAACCGCGGTACGTCCTATTCCCGGCGACGAACAACGGTCGGGACCTCTCGGCGAAGGTCCAGGCGGAACTCGACTCCGGGCTCGCCTCTGACTGTTCGGACCTGTTCATCCAGGAAGAGAAGGTTTCGAACCCGGTGAAGACGGGCGAACCCGGCGTGAAGAAGACCTTCGAGAAGGTGCTTCACATGAAACGACCCGACTTCTCGGGCTTCGAGTACTCGACGATCCTCTGTCTCGACAACCCCGGACGGGAGTTCCACCCGCAGGGCGCCTCGATAATTCCGGGCAGTTTCGACCCCATCGAGCCCGACGACGAGCGGGAGGGGCTCGTGATCGAACACGACATGGAACTCGAGGAGGAGTGGTTCCGCGTCGAAATCACCGAGTACGACCAGCTCGAAGCCGGGATCGATCTGACGGACCACGAGGTAATCGTCTGTCTCGGGCGGGGTATCGCCGACGATCCGACCGAGGGAATGGAACTCGGCCTCGATCTGGTCGACGCCTTCGAGGACGCCGAACTCGGGATCACGCGGGGTATCGTCACCTCGTCCTACCAGTTCGAGGGCCACGTCGAAGAGTACGCAAAAGAGGAACGCCAGATCGGCGAAACCGGCCAGGTCGTCGCGCCGGCTCTCTACATCGCCGCGGGCGTCTCCGGGGCGGTCCAGCACAAAGTCGGAATGGACGAATCGGACACCATCGTCGCGATCAACACCGACACCGACGCTCGCATTCGAGACTTCAGCGACTACTTCGTCGAGGGCGACCTCTTTTCGGTCCTCCCGCGGCTGACCGACGCCGTCGAATCGGGCGAGATCGAACTCGAGGCAATCGCGGACGGAAGCGGCGACGGAGGTGACGACTGATGGCGGCCGACTCGAGCGAACGCGAACACTACGAGGCGGTCGTCGTCGGC
Organism: Natrarchaeobius versutus; assembly: GCF_041205745.1. Classification (NCBI taxonomy): domain Archaea; kingdom Methanobacteriati; phylum Methanobacteriota; class Halobacteria; order Halobacteriales; family Natrialbaceae; genus Natrarchaeobius; species Natrarchaeobius versutus. Next base: position 752,617 of record NZ_JBGFCC010000001.1, read on the forward strand.
TGTGGACCCGGTGGCGCGGCCGCGGCCGCACGGCTCGCCGACCACGGCATCGAGACGCTCGTCCTGGAGCGCGGCACGGAGGCGGGCTCGAAGAACGTCTCCGGTGGCCTGATCTACGCCGAGGACTCGGCACCGTACACGATCGACGATCTCTTCGACGGCTTCCGCGAGGAGGCCGCCGAACGGCCGGTCACCGACTACCGGATCCACAACGTCGCAGGTAACAGCGTCAAAACGTACGATCTCACGGACCTCCACGAACACGACACCGACTGGTGTGACGCGGTGCTCCGTCGGAAGATGGATTCCTGGCTCGAAGACCGCGTCCACGAGAAGACGAGCGAGACGGGCGGCGGCGTGCTGACGAACGTCCGTGTGAACGGTCTCCTCAGAGAAGACGGCGAGATTGTCGGCGTCACCTGTGACGAACTCGACCCGATCGAGGCGGACCTGATCGTCGCGGCCGACGGCGTCAACTCCGAACTCGCCCGCGACGCCGGGCTGATGGACTGGGAGGAGCCCGACGAGTGGTTCCAGGGCGTCAAAGCCACCGTCGAGATGGATCCCGATGTGATCGACGACCGGTTCGGGCTCGAGCCCGACGAGGGGGTTGCCCACCTCTTCTCGGGCGATCTCTTCTCCGACGTCCGCGGCGGCGGCTTCCTCTATACGAACGAGGACAGCCTATCGATCGGCACCGTCTTCCACTTGGATAGCCTCGTCGAACAGCGCGCGGAACCCCACGAACTGCTCGACGCGTTGCTCACCCATCCGTTACTCGCCACCTGGCTCGGCGACGAGTACGACGAGCGCGAGTACGCGGCGAAACTCGTCCCCGATTCGAAGAAGGTGGCCCACCGCGAACCCCACCAGGGTCGGCTCGTCCTCGTCGGCGACGCCGGCGGACAGATGCAGGCCCAGGGGCCGATCATCAAGGGAATGAACCACGCCGTCACGGCCGGCGCGCTCGCGGCCGACGCCTTCGCCGTCACCCGGGGCAACGCAGACCCTGCCGCGGCCGGGCGACGGTACGCACAGATGCTCGAGGACTCCGGAACGATGGACAAACTCCGCCCCCGTCGGTACGACCTCGCGCGAACCGTCGGCGAACGCGACCTCGTGACGAGCGTCGTCGACACCGTCCTCGAGTCGCCGGTCGGTTCGGTCGCGGTCGGCAATCCGATCTCGAATCGCCTGCTCAAGCGAGCGTACAACTCACCGTTTCTCGTCTCGATGCTTCCAGACACCGCCACGGGATACGTCACGCTCCCGAGTGTCATCGGCGAGACCCAGGGGCGGACGATCCACTGGGAGAACGAGGTCGAGCCGCCGACGCTCGAGGAGCGGATCGGCGACCTCACCTACGATACGGACGTCGGCAACCCCCACATCGAACTCCTCGACGAGTCCTACGAGGCAAGCGGCGCGGCGGTCGCCGCCTGCCCGGTCAGCGCCGAGGACTTCGGCGGCGGCTGTTACCGCTCGGAGACCGTCCAGACGAACGGCACTGAGGAGACGCTCGTCAGCCTCGACACCCAGCCCTGCGTCGAGTGTGGCACCTGCGCGATCGTCGCCGACACCGAGTGGGAACACCCCCGCGGGGGCAAGGGCGTCGAGTACCGGGAGGGATGAACGGACGACCTGTCGTTCACACCCGATCGTGACCGCAAGTCGATACGGCCCCCGGATCGCCGCCCTCGAGCGCCGGGCCGAACGCGACCGGAAACGACTCGAGTCCGAAGACGAGCGGCCGGAACCCAACGACGCACCCTCCTACCTTCGGGAGGGTGTTGGGAGAGCGATCTGGCTCTACGTCGAGGGCCGAACCGGCGGACGGATGGTTCGTTTCTCGCCCGCGGAGTTGGACGCACTCGAGCGCGCGATGAACGCCTGGCTCGAGTGTTACACCCGGTGTTACGGCGTCGAACTCGAGGCGAACTTCTCGATTCGCGAGGCGGCCGAACTGTTACTCGAGACGCGAAACGTAGACGACGTCGGTCAGTTGCTCACGGGCGTTCCGTCGCGGGAATCGGAGTGATTTGATCGTCGCCCTATTGGAATAATTTTATTGATAATGATTGAATTAGCCTGGCAAATCCGCACGGTTATGGTATTGAAAATTAAACACTTCTCCGATGCCCTCCAATAGCGACTGCTTGTTACCGACCATTTCGAAACGATCGTCTATCATGGCGCTGATCTGTGATGGAACGACCGAAAAACGAGAGTTAGCAGCATCCGTTTCGGTTTCCCGTCCGACACTTGACCGTGCTATTCGAGAACTCGAAGAGGAGGGATTGGTCCTCCGCCAGGGCACCGATTGTCGGCCGACATTGTTGGGCCGACTTGCGATGGAACTTTATCACGACGTGGATGCGAAATTCGACAGTTTGCAGCGGGCCACTCCGCTATTCGAGTCACTCTCTGCAGATATTTCGATCGAGATGCTCGTTATTGAGGACGCAAACGTGTATCTGAATCGTAGCGATGGTCCACACAGATCCTACAAGGCGCTCGAATCACGAATCACACAGGCAGATACTATTCGTGGAATGCTGACCGTCGCTTTGCCGTCCTTCGTGGATCTGGTTTGCTCACAGATACTTGAGAACGGCACAACCATCGAGGTCATCATTGATTCCGGCCTCTGTACGACTCTTCACGAACACTACTCCGACCAACTCACTGACAGTGCCCGTCGGGAGGACATCTCCCTCTATACGATCGATAGGGAATTACCGTTCAATCTGTTGTTGATCGATGAGACGGATGTTTTCGTTTCGGTCTTTACGGATGAAGGGGCGCCACTTGGTATGATCCGAAACGAAACACCTGATGCCCAAGAGTGGGCACGTATCCAACTGCAGAAACACAAAGCGAACGCAGGTCGATTTTCAGTAGACGACAGGGTTGCTACCGACAGCGTCGACGCCGATTACTGAGCGTCGGTGTACGAGACGAAAATGTCTTCGACGGACGGCTCTCGGATCGAGAAACGGTCGACGTCGCTCGAGGAAGCGAGGTGTTGAACGACGGGAAGACGAGCCTCGGGTGAGTCCGTACGAACCGAAATTTGGTCCCTAGCGGAGTCCACCGCAGTAACCCCGTCGATCTCCGCAAGCCGGTCGAGGCGTGAATCGTCAATCTCTGTTGGAGAGAGTGGGAAACGAAGCGTCGATTGAACGCCCGCCCGCTCGCGGAGCCCATCGATCGTCCCTTCCGCGAGTAGTCGCCCCTCGTCGAGGATGCCGATCCGGTCACAGACGAACTCGACCTGGCCGAGAACGTGACTCGAGAAGAACACGGTAGCACCACGTTCGTTTTCCTCGTAAACGATCTCTCGAATCCGTCGAGCACCGTGAGGATCGAGTCCCGAAAACGGTTCGTCGAGGATCAAGAGGTCGGGCTCACCGACCAGTGCCATCGCCAGCGCGAGACGCTGTTGCATTCCTCGCGAGTAATCGCTCGCTCGCTGATCGCCAGCATCCGCGAGTCCGACCCGCTCGAGAAGCGTGGCCGGGTCGTCGTCGGCGGATTTCGAGTCGATAACGTACTCGAGATGGGCGCGACCGGTCAACCGATCGTACACCTGAAATCGATCCGGGAGTATTCCAACGCGTCGGTGGACCTCAACGACGTCGTCCCGTGGATCGAAACCAAGGACGCGTACGTCGCCGCTGGTCGGACGTACGAAGTCCATCAGAACGTCGATCGTGGTCGACTTGCCGGCCCCGTTCGGTCCGAGAAAGCCGTAGACTTCGCCGTCAGCGACGCTGAGTGTCAATGCGTCGAGGGCAGTCGTCGTTCCGTACCGTTTCGTGAGCTCGTGGATTTCGATTGCAGTCATGCTGGCAGTGGTCGTGTTCTTCGATCGTTCGCTGTACTATCGCGTGAGGTCCGTTCGTTCGAAGCGATACGTTGCGATGGTGAACATCACCACCGTCCACGAAATCCAGATGACGACGCCACCCCATTCACTGAGATAGAATGGCGCATCGGAGCCGACAGTCGTCTCGACAGCAAGAGGCTGGCTCAAATGGGTTCCCCCCTCGACGAGATAAACGTAGGACTCGGCGGAGTTTTCCAGCCCGAGTGCCCAGTTCGTCAGGAGGTTGTAACTTCCATCAGGAGTGGATCGCTGGATCAGAAGTGCGGGGACAGGATCCGACGCGGAAACGAACGGGAGTCCACTGACGGCAGCGTATGCGAGGTTCCAGACCATACCTGACCAGAGTTGACAGAGGAAAAGCGCGTATACAAATCCGATGCCGACCGCCGTCGTGGTCGTCCGGACTGCCGCCGACAGAGAGACGACCAACGCGACCGTTACGAACACATACACCATCGAAATTGCCCACATGCCACTCATCGGGAGAACCGGAACGAAATCGAACCGAATCGTCCCGACGATCCAGACGACTACGATGGCGGCCGTACACGCTAGCCCGAGACCTATTGACCGACCGACGATCGTTCCAACGAGAACGTCCCGACGTTCCAGAGGCATTCCAGCGGTAAACGCGATGCTCCCCGTTTCCCGCTGTCCGACGACCGATCGGTAGCACGTAAAAACCGCGGCGTACGGTAATACGAGCGATACGGCCGTCTGGAGGTCTGCGACGACTTCCGTGGGACCGAGTGCGGACGTTACCGTCTCCGATTGGCCGGTCGCCCAACTGTGAAAGAGGACGATCAACAGTCCGAAGAGCCACGTGCCCCACGACCGAGCGAGAAGGTTCGCTTCGCGACGAGCCAACGGAAGCCAGTTCGGACGTTCGACTCGCAGGAGATGTTCGGTAACGGTCAATTTCACGTGAGATCCCTCCGAGCGAAGAAGACGTATCCAATCACTCCCGGAACGACGATCCACGCCGCCAGAATGACCAGTGCAAACGACTCGTGGAGGTACCAGGGAACGTGCTGGCCCTCGAATGTGTTGTCGACGACGAACACATACCAAATGGAACCGCTTGACTGTGCCTCATAGAGTGCCGAATTCGGAAACCCATCCGAGTTCGCGGTCCCTAGTGACCAGTTGATCAGCGTATTCGTCGCACCGGTTGGTGTCGCTCGGTGAATTCCGAACAGTGGGCCGGACGCTGGTGGATCAGTTGGAACCACCGAACGTCCCGACAAGAACGTATAGAGACGAATTGCGAGACCCTCGTGCCAGAAAAAATCCAACAGGAGAAAATAAACGCCCAGAAGCACTGCAATTACCCGCCTCGGGTGTACAATCACCGCCGAAACGGAGATGGAAATTGTAACGAGCGTGAACACGTACAGTACAACCAGAGAGAGGGTAACGAGAAAGCTGGAGATAGCGAATCCCCCGTATCGTAGCGATTCGACGACAAATACGACGATGGACGCCGACGCGACGAGCGTCGCAATGCCGACCGTTCGGCCGACGATCTTCCCGGCAAATAGCTCACCCCGAGTGAGCGGCATGGCAGCCGTCGTTACGAGTTGCCCATTGAGCCGTTTCTCTGCAATCGCCCGGTAGCTCAAGAGTATCGTGCCGATTGCGACAACTAGACCCGCGCCGTGCAGATAGGTGACAACGTATGCTGCTCCGAGTTGGGACTGGATTATATTGTGTCTCCCACTTGGTGTGAGATATAGTATCAAATAATATTCTCCGACGAGAGCGACGGCGAACAACCATGCTCGCTTACTCGTCACCAAGGGTATCGCCTCATATCGGAGTAAGGTTTTCTGAGCGTTCATTAACACATATATAAAAATCTCCGACTTCAATTACATAAAAGCATGTCGGATGGTCGTTACAATTCTATAATCTGTTTATTAACAGTTTCGATAGTTCCGTCAGCGTGGCCACGAAGGTCGATTACAGTCGCTTCTCTTCTGACTTCGACACCGGGTTCGTGCCTGTACTCGTGAACACGACTTGAGACCACCTCGTCACCTAATACGTTGAGGTGACTGGATCGAAGCCCTTCGTGATACCATGCGGGTGCCGGGGCAGTACCTGATGAATCGTTGTCCTCATTTCTAATACCACTGCCATTATACTCGAACTCAAGAGTGTGTTCGGTCTCATGAACTGTGTAATCACCAATGTCCCGATGATAATCATCGCCACCGCTTACTTTTTCCCAATCGGAGAGCGTAACATTCTCCCAATCGGATGCCGTAATCTCGTCGGAGTTGTACAGTTCTTCGCGCTTCTCGATGACCTCCTCCAACGACGTGTCGGTCACGAGCGGTTCACGAAGGACCTCCATGACGAGGTCGAACTCGTCGTCCGAAAGCCGTTCGTAGGCGTTATGCACCTGCTCGGCATTCTGAGCAGTTCTGTACAGTCGTTCGAGAAATCTCTCTGCCGAGGCACTATCAGAAACGGTCACAGCCTCGGGAGCGGCCGTTCCCGATTCGGCAGCACCGCTACTCGAGAAACCGGCGATTCCGAACACGGCAACACCAGTCGTTTTGAGGGCCGTTCGTCGGTCTACAGTCCGTTTTGATCGAGTGTTCTCTGGGTTCATCGTACGACCCATTTCGAGAGACGATGCAAATTCTATTCACATTACTTGATTTTCACTATTTCGAACTATTTCGAGCAATCAGGCTGTGAGTCGTATTCGGTCGTTGATTCGTGACTCAGATGGCAACCACGCAATCGATCTACGATACCCATCGTCTGTTCCGATCACCGGCGAGAAACGAAGTGTCGCTGACGAAAACCGGCAAATTGCTGATTTCGGCGATTTGTGTGATGTGTTCTACTGGCCGATCGGCACCTCCCTCGAAACGGAGGAGCGACTCGATAATCGTTAGGGGAAACAGTCAGGGGACTGGATAGGGTATCGAACCCGTGACCCTCATCGTCGAGTTCGAACTGGACACGCCGATCCTCCGGATCGCCTCGGACGCGATCGACCGCATTCGACTCGAGGAGGTGTACGAAACCGAGTCCGGCGATTCCAAACTTCTGTTCTGTGCGTTCGGATCGGAGTTCGACCGGTTCGAGTCCGCGCTCGCGGATGACCCGACCGTTCGGGAGTTTACCGGTATCGAGGAGGCGCTGGACCGACAGCTGTACAGCGTCGTCCTCACGGAGCAGGCGACGGAGCGACTGACCTACCCCGTCGCCGCCGAGTACGACGTCTCGGTCCTCGAGATCGTCATCTCCGCCGAGACGGTCGTTCGTGCACGCGTCCCGTCCCGGGAAGCGCTCTCCGCCTATCGCGAGCGCTGTCTCGAGAAAGGCGTCGGGTTCCAGGTTCGCCGCCTCTACCGGGAACAGAACGTCGAGGCCGGACGTTACGGGCTCACGGACCCCCAACACGAAGCGCTCCGTCTCGCCCTCGAAGCGGGCTACTTCGACGTTCCGCGCGAGACGACGCTGTCGGAACTGGCCACCGATCTCGAGGTATCCTCGCAGGCGCTGTCTGCACGCCTCCGTCGCGGCCAGGCGTCGGTCCTCGAGCGTGCGCTGAGAGACGACCCCACTTAAGCCGTTGACCACTCAATGTGGTTCCTTTCCGGCGTCAGCGGCGTTCGATAAGTATGAACACAAACCAGCGCACCTCGGACCAGCACCCGACCACCGGAGCGACGGACCACGACACCGAGCCGTTCGTCCACCATGGTGAGCCGGATCGACCGCTCAGCGAAACCATCACCATTGCGGTCGCCGAGAAAACGGGACTCGACGACCCGATTGCCGTCGCCAGTGAGTTCGGACCCCTGTACGACTCGATCGATCCCGCCGCACTCGACGGGCTGTTCGAATCCACGCCGACGAGCGACCGCTCCGCTGGAACGATCACGTTCACGTACGCCAGCCACGCCGTCGAAGTCGATACGAGCGGTCGGGTACGCCTGTCTCGATTCGAGTAGACGCCCCGCGAACCGGTCGGGAGAGAAGATCAGTAGATCAGTTCGTCGTCGTTCTCGACCATGTAGAGCGTCCGCGCGGCGATGTTGACCGCGTGATCGCCGACGCGCTCGAGATCCCGGATCGTAAGCAGGAGTCGTGAGACGTCCTGGAGCAGGCGTTCGACCTCGTCGGGCGACTCGAGTTCGCGCTCGATCAGGTCCCGGACGACGATCTCGCTCGCACGTTCGGCGAAGTGATCGAGATCGTCGTCGCGGGCGGCGAGTTCCCGGCAAGCCTCGACGTCCTCGGTGTCGTAGGCCTGCATCGCGTCGTCGACCATCGCGAGCGTCAACGTCCCCATCTCCTGGACGTCGACGTCCGGAAAGAGGTCGTGTTCGGCTTCCAGGGTGTACTCGCCGAGGTTGACAGCGAGGTCGCCGATCCGTTCTAAGTCGGTGATGATCTTGAACGAGGCGGCGATGAACCGAAGATCGGAAGCGACGGGCTGTTGGAGTGCGAGCAGTTCGATACAGTCCTGCTCGAGGTCGAGGTACATTCGGTTGATCTCGCCGTCGCCGGTGATCACCTCGTGGGCGAGATCCCCGTCTTTCTGTTCTAAGGCGTCGAGCCCCATGCGAAGTCGTTCCATCACGACCTCGCTCATGTAAAGGATATCCTCGCGGAGTTCCGCGAGCTTCTCCTGATAGGATTTTCTGGCCATAGTTCAGCCACCCGTCCGGGTGGAGATATAGCTTGTGCCAACTGCAATATGGACGTCTCCGAACGAGCGTGTGGAGTGCTGTCCCGCTGTCCCGACCATCCGGCCCAACCGCTTGTCGTCGCGGTTGGGGCGGGGACACCGGGACAGCAAACCGTATTACGGATCACCACGGCAGAGCCGACACCGAGAGATGACGGACCCTCTCACTCGAGTTCCCCGGCGAACGAATTAGAAAAAGTCGTTCAGGCCGGACTGTCCGTCGCCGGTCTCGTCGGCCTCATCGCGTTGGTCCGTTTCGTCCTCGCCGGCCGTTTCGTCCGACGCCGGCTCGACGTCCGTCTCCGACGTATCGTCGTCGTCAGCCGTCGACGTGAGCGTCGCCTGCCCGTTCGGCTCCGCGTCCTCGGTCCCGGAGCCGTCCTCCGGGTCGGCGTCGTCGACCTGGTTGGCGCCGTCATCGCCCGCGTCGAAAAACGCGGAACCGGAGTGTTCGACCGCCTCCTCCTCGAGTTGCTCTTCGGCGTCCGCGACGATCGACTGGACCTTGTTGGTGTTTTTCCCACTGCCGGTGACGAACGAGACCTCCGACTCGTCTAGCTCGTAGATCGCGGCCATCCGAGTGGTGAGCTCGCGGTTTCGGCAGTGGTGAGTCATCGCCGAGAGGTACGGGAGGACTTCCCGTCGCGCGGTCGCCACGCTCGTCCCCTCGCGCTCGGCGATGCGTTCGGCGATCGCGTCGCGGGTGTTTCGCGTCCCCTTCGTGCGCCCGAGTTTCGACCAGTAACTCGGCGGCCCGTAGCGAGTCCAGCCGCCTTTCTCCTCGCGACGGGAAGCGGCGACACCCGCGGTCATGTTGTCCGTCGCGTACCGCCAGAACGAGTAGTCCTGGGTCGCCCGAACCCGACCGAGCCAGCGGTCGGCGTTCGAGAGGTAACCGTAGGCGTCGGCGAGTTCTTCGCCCGCGTAGTCTTTCGGAACGTTGTCTTCGATCCAGTTGAGCAACTCGTCGGGCGTCTCGTCGACGTCGTACGACGCCCGCAGTGCCCCCTCGGCGTCTTCTTCCTTGATGAGCGCATCGAGGAAGTCGAAGATCCCCTCGGTCCGGTCGCGCTGGCCCGTCACGACGTCGTCGACGGTCAACCGCTCGGCTTGCTCTGCGACCGCCTGCAGGTCGTTGACCGCCGACCGGAGATCGCCGCTGGTCGACTCCGCGATCTTCTCTAAGGCATCCTCCTCGTACTCGACGCCCTCACGGCGGCAGATGTCTCGCAACACGGGGACGATCGAGCGCTTCGAGACGTCTCGAAACTCGATCGTCTCGCAGGCCTTGCGAAGTGATTGGCTCATATCGTAGAACTCGTTGGCCACGAGGACGACCGGCTGGTTGGCCTCCTTGACGACGCGGGTAACCTCTCGAGAGCCGCCGTAGTCGGCGTTGCCGTGGAAGTTGTCGGCCTCGTCTAAGATGACGAGTCGACGCCCCGACCCGCCGCCGGTGAGCGTTCCGCTCTTTGCGGCCTCGCCGGCGACCCGTTCGATCACGTCGGCCCCGCGGCTGTCGCTGGCGTTGAGTTCCATCACCGGCCAGCCCATGTCGTTCGCGAGCGCGTGCGCGGCGGAGGTCTTCCCGATCCCGGGACTCCCGTGGACGATCACCGCCTCCCGATGGTCGTCCCACGTCTTCGCCCACTCCTCGAGTTTGTCGCGGGCCTTGTTGTTCCCCCGGACCTCCGACAGCGTCGTCGGCCGGTACGTCTCGGTCCAGTCACTCATTGTCGGTGGTAGGTGAAAGGCGCGTTTAGTGGTTGCGGAGCGTTACTCCTCGGCGACTGTCTTCAGGTCGAGACGAGACGTAACGTTTGCATACGTATCGTCACTCGAGACGATAGTATCGCCGTTGGATTCGACGAGGTGAAGTGCGTCGAACGGTGTGAATCCGTGGTCTTCCACGTACGTCGCCGCTGTTATGACGGTTTCTACGTCACCGCGTACTTCGACGAGACTGGCCGCGTTCGAAACGACGCGTTCGGTATCACGGTCCTCCCGGTAGGCAACCATCAGGAGTTCGATGAGCGTGAACTGTGAGGTCCACAACTCCTCACGGTGGTCCCGGTACACCGACTCGGCGGCCTCACCAAGCCAGTCATCACCTTTAATCAGTGCGAGAAGAAAATCGGTTTCAGCATACATTTATCGTCCGGCCTCGTCAAGCGCCGCTTTACGTGCTTCTTCACGAAGTTCGTCAGCCGACTTCTCGACGTCCGCGAACTCGTCCCTGAGTGCCTCGAGCGGGTCGTCGGCGACCGGAACCAGTTTGACACCGTCGGGAAGCTGAACGACGTGATATCGGTCCCCGTATCGCTCTCGAACCTCCTTCGGGAGCGTGAGACGACCGCGGTCGTCAAGCGCTACGTCTGACATACTTCGATGTATGGTGGGCAAGAGTAAAAGCATTCCCCGATATATGGAGATGCCCATTCATCGTCCACTTGTCGGAGCCTGTCTCTGTAGTCCACTCGACCGACGGTGCATATTCGACGTTCTCAGTACATCGAATCCACATCGTATTTGCTCGACTTCTCGGTCCAGTCACTCATTGTCGGTGGGAGGTGAAAGGCGCGTTTAGTGGTTGCGGAGCGTCACTCGGCATCGATTCCCTTCAGGTCCAGATAGGACGTGACGTCTGAATACGTCTCGTCGCTCGAGCGGATTACGCCATCGCCACCGTCGGCTTCGATTGCTGACCGTCCGGCCTCCTCGAGCGCCTCGGTAGCCACGAGTGGATCGTACGACGCGAGGTCACAAAACAACGAGTTCCGACGAACGTGGGTCGAAGACTGGACACGGTGTCGGTGAACGTCCGTGCGGACCGCTCGAGCAAAATACATATATTTCCACAGTTTCCACCGTCCGGATATGTCCCTCCCGCTTACCATCGCCCTCTGGATCGTGCTCGCGGTCGGTGTCGGAATCGCCGCGGGTATCGCCGCCGTCGTCGGCCATCTCTCGGGTCGACTCGCCCGAGGCTGGACCGACGAGTCCGCCGCTCGAGCGGCCAACGTCGTCACGTTAGGGTCGGCGTTCGTCGCCGGCCTCGTCATCTGGCTCGTCGTCGGGGCGAGTGCGGACGTCGAGTCCGTGATCTCGCCGGAATCCGCGGTCGTCGCGGCGGTCGTCGCTGCTGTCGCTGGCGGCGTGACCGCCGGCGTCGTCGGTGCCGCGGCGATCACCGGATTCGCCCGTCCTCGGCCAGACCTACCCGGCGTCGGCGAGCCCGCGACCGTCCGACGACAGTACGCGCGATACCTCTCGGTGCTGTTTCTTCTCGTTCTCTTGCTGGTCGCCGCACTCGAGCCGGCGATCCGGGCCGGCCCTCTCGCGATCGGCGGCGTCGTCGCGGCGGTCGGCGTCGGCCTCTGGGTTCTCGGTCCGTTCCTGCTCGTGGTGAGTTCCAGCACTCGCGCGCCGACCGACGCGGAACGCGAACGTCTCAAGCGGGTGCTCGGAGCCGCCGAGTTCCACCCGCGGAGCGTCCGCATTCTCGAGGGCGGTGACGAGTACGTCTCAGTTCGACTGCTGGGTGCACCGGGCGGACGGACGCTGTTCGTCTCGAGCGGTGCGCTCGAAGCCGTAGACGACGAGACGGTGTGTGCGATGGTGACGACGCGGCGCGCGCAGGCGGCCTACTACCACCCCCTCGCCGTCGTGGCAGTGCTCGTGGCCGTGACGGTGCCAGCCGTCGCGACGGTGACCGGCGATCTGCCGGTTCCCGTCGGTCTGGCGATTTCCGCGGTCTTCGTCCTGGGCGGATTGTGGGCGATACGCCGTCTTCGGTTGGCCGCCGACGACCGCGCCGCGGAACGCGTCGGCGCCGAGGGACTCGCCACGGCGTTCGAACGCGCGGCCGACGCGGCGGGATTCGACCTCGAGGGAAATCCCGGTCGAAACTGGCTTTCGACCGCTCCGGCGTTTTCGACCCGAATCGAGCGCCTCCGTGCTCGGAGTGAGGCGGCGTCGGATCGGGAGTAATCACGTAGGGCGCGGGGTCGTCCGCGTACGGACCGTCGCGTTCGACGGCTACTCGAGCGGAGACGTTTGGCGGCGAGACGGCGCGGATAGCGGTCGAGCCGGGGGCGGCGTCACCGGTAGAGCGAGAGGTAGAGCATCCCGAATCCGACGATGAAGGGAACCGTTTCGGCGATGTGAAACGCCGTCAGCGGTTCGGACAACTGCGAGACGATCGTCGTCAGCCCGACGCCCATACTGAGAAACGCGAAGCCGATGAACGCCGACTCGAGTCGCTTCGATTGGTTCCGTCGATACGATTGAAAACTGATGAGAGTCAGCCCGAGGGCGAGAGCGAAGACGACCATCTGCATCAGCATCAACAGGACTTCTATCAATTCATTCATACTGACACCCGTTCGGCAACGTTCGCATCGCCCCTACTTAACACCAAGTTCGTCCCAGAGCTGGGTAAATCGATCCGGGAGGTTCTCCTTTCGAAAGATACGGACGTCGTACTCGTCGTCTTCGAGGGATATCACCGTACTGTCGAAGTTACACCGGTACTCCTTGTAGTGGTTCCCGTCGTCTGCGACGAGCGTTCGTTCCTTGACGAGATCGTGTTCCTGGAGAACGTCGAGACGTCGATAGATCGTGGGTTGAGAGAGGTCGAGCCGATCGGCCAGCTCCTTTGCGGAGCCAGGTTCGCGGCTGATCGAGGCGAGCACGGTGCGCGCGTGCTCGTCCCCGATCGTATTGAGGACCTCTTCGATGGGAGTTTCATCCACCATGTATATTTGATACTGGAATCCTCATGCAAAAGGTTTTCCGGGTTGGTGAAATAATCGCCCCGTCTTGCGATTTCGTTGACGGTTTCTGATTCAATCTGCGTCGTGGATACGGCTATCCAACAGACCTACCCGAATGCCGCTTCCCGTCGGCGAACATCTCAACGAGTCTGGCGTTTTCAAATCGAGAAAATACCTTTATATATCCATTATCCGCCGACGAAGTCACTGACGGTGATATATGGTGGGTAGGTGTAATACGTAGATATGGCAACGACTGATGGCGTCTCAAACGGGATGACCGAACCATGTGAAGTGTGCGAGATGGATACGTTACACGAAGTGACGGTCCAGCTCATAACCGAAGGCGGTGAGGGGGAAAACGCGCGGTACTCCCGCGAACCTTACCGCGTTCGAGAGTGCCAGCGGTGTGGGAACCGCGAGAGCCAGCGGATGAACAACGCCTAATAGGGATTGTTGTAAGTCAGTTCCGCCGCGCCCCGTCCTGCGGTCGCGCCGGGAGATCGTTACAGCATTCCGTACGAGTATCGACTCGCGGACGGCCGGCGGCCCCCTGTCGACGGCCCAACGGCCTACTGCCGTCGTCGTCCGCACGAAACGCTCCATTGTACCCCTCGGCCGACGCGCTCACGCGCCATCGGCCGTTTTCCATTCCGTCGAACGCCCCGTTAGCGACGCCCTTGAGCGTCGGTACGCTCGAGTCGGTTCGAACTCATCGCTTGCGTTCGATCGAGTCCGGTCGGAACGTTGATACGCGAGCGAGCCGAACGCGTTATCGAACCGATGGTGAGCAAATCCACGGCCAACCGCGTGGCGTTCGTCGGTCGAGACGGCGTTCGGCGCCTCTGGTCGCTCCTGCTCGTAGTCACGATGGGCCTGTGCGCGGTCGTCTTTCTCCGGGTCGAACCCGCGTTCTCGCTTCTGTACGGGGTCGTCGCCGTGCTCTCGGCCGCGGGGTTCGCATCCGGCCGGTTCCGAACGTTCGTCGACGAGAATCGGTGGACAGTGTTCGGATCGCTCCTGTTGTTCGTCGGAATCGTTCTCGCCACAGTCGCCATCTCGAGTTAGGTGCCGACCGTCGGTCCGACTGTCGCCGAGCCACGTCCTACTCCTCGTTTCGCAGGTCCTCGGCGATCCGGAAGAGCACGGTTCCGATGCCGGCGACGGTGAGGACGAACCGTTCGCCCGTCCCCGCGATGGGGAAGATACGCTCGACGTCCTCGGGTGGCTCGTCCCGTGTGGGGTCGAACCCGGTCGAGTAGTGCATGTCCTCGGTCGTCCCCCGAGTCGTCGACTCGGCGACCCCGCCGGTGCTCGAGTCGAACTCGACGAACGTCTGGACGATTCCGCGCTGATTGGTGACGATCAGCTTTCCGGAGAGGTCGTAGAACCGGTCGTGGACCGGCCAGAAGAGGTTGACGCCGTTGAAGAAAGCGTCGAGCAGAATGTGTGCGAACAACACCGCGACGAGGGTCACCCACGCGACTCGATAGCCGTATGCACCCCATCGGTTCAACACGTACGATTCCTCGCGGAATTTGACGTCCCAGAGGAGGAGTACACCCGGAACCACGACGATCCAGACGTTGTGTAACGCCGCCCGATGCGCCCCCGGTACGTAGATCCCGATCACCGTATCGAGGTCGATCAACGCCGTCGCCCCCATCACGACGAGGATCGCCTTCGTGTCGAACCGATCACCCAGTAACGCAACCCCGAGCAGGCCCGCGACTGCGACGTGGACCACTGTCGATGGCATACCAGCCGTCTCGAATCGAGACGGCTTGATACTGCCGGACAGAACTACGTGAAGCCGGTCGCATACGTGCGGCCGTTCCGCGTCAGAACGGCCGCGAATTCGCGACCGGCATCGTATTGAGTTCTGTCCCGGCGTCGTACGGTATATTGAGTTCTGTCCGGTAGTATGACCGTTTGCTCGAGTCGCGTCGGCGTTCGACTGGTAACGCTTCGGTAGCTACTTGGGTCGACCGCGCAACCGCTCCATCATGAGCGGACGTGGACCGAAACGAGAACTCGCCGAGAAGATCGCCGGCGAAATCACACTCAGCGACGATCCCGGTGCGACGCTTCGCAAGTGGCGGACCGACTTCGACGTCTCCCAGACCGATCTGGCCGCCGAACTCGAGGTCTCCTCGTCGGTGATCTCCGACTACGAGAGCGGTCGACGGGAGAGTCCCGGAATCGGCGTCGTGAAACGGCTCGTCGACGGCCTGCTCGCGATCGACGAGCGCCGCGGCGGCGATCGCATCCGCCAGTACGGCCGCGTCCTCTCGGCGGGGTTCGAAAGCGACGTCGTCCTCGATCTCCGCGAGTACGCGACGTCGATCCACCTCTCCCGGCTGTACGACGAGATCGGCGCGAGCGAGGTCGCCTCCGGCAGTACCGATCGGATCAGCGGCCACACCGTCATCGACAGCATCGAGGCGATCACCCGCCTCTCGAGCGAGGAGTTCTTTCGGCTGTACGGCCAGAGTACGAATCGCGTCCTCGTCTTTACGAACGTCACCCGCGGCGAGGGCGTCGGCATCGCACTCAGGGTGTTGAACCCGACGCCCAACGCCGTGATTCTCCACGGAATCGAAGAAGAAGAGCTGTGGGAGTACGCCCGCGACTTAGCCCGGATCGACGACTACTCGCTTGCGGTGACGAACGAACCGCTCGAGGAGGTCCTCGAACGTCTGGTCACCCTCGAGTGAGCGCCCGGGAACGGAGAATCGATACGAAACCGACGAGACACCGATGAAATCGACGATGCTCGGGACCCGGCTGGATCGCACGGAACGGCGTACGCTCGGACTGTTCGTCGTCTACGTGCTCTCGCTTGCGGTCGTTTACGCGGTCGGCGACATTCGGCTCTGGCTCGCGTGGGCCACCGGGGCGATCGCCCTGGTCGGGCTGGTGATGATCGCCTACAACCGCTCCACACCCACCGAGTAACGACCACGCAGGTACTGGACCGAGACGATCAGTTGCCCGCGACCAGCCACAGGATGGCAAAGCCGACGTCGGCGACGGGTTCGCCCATCCCGTCTCGTCCCGCGAGCTCAGGCGATCTGGTCCTCGTACTCCTCGGCGGAGAGCAACGCCTCGAGTTCGCCCGCGTCGTCGGGATCGATCTCGAGCATCCACCCCTCGCCGAATGGGTCGTCGTTGACGAGTTCCGGCGAGTCGAACAGCGCCTCGTTGACGGAGACGACCTCGCCGCCGACGGGCGCATAGAGGTCCGAGACCGCCTTGATCGACTCGATGACGCCGAACTCCGTTTCCCGTGTCAGCGAATCGCCCTCGTCGGGGAGTTCGACGAAGACCACGTCGCCCAGTTCGTCCTGGGCGAAGTCCGTGATCCCGACGCGGACGACGTCGTCCGCTTCGTGTGCCCACTCGTGCGATTCCAGATACCGTCGGTCTTCGGGTACGTCGAATGTCATTGTTATACTGTCTCGATGAAGGGTGTGATTTCGACTCGCGTCTTTTTCGATTGGCCGCGGACGACCACCTGCAAGGTCGTTCCTGGCTCTGCGTACTCCGTCGGCACGTAGCCCAGCCCGATCGGTTGCGCTAACGACGGGCTCATCGTCCCGCTGGTCACGGTTCCGACGACGCGACCCTCGGTGTTCGTGATGTCGTAGCCGTGACGAGGGACGCCCCGATCGATCAACTGGAAGCCGACCAGTTGCTCCTCGAGTCCCGCCTCCGTCGCCCGCTCGAGGGCGTCGCGGCCGACGAACTCGGTCTCGAGGGCGACCGTGAAGCCGATGCCGATCTCGTAGGGGGTTCGCGGATTCGACTCGTGATCGAACTCCTGGCCCGCGAGGACGAGCCCGGCCTCGATCCGGAGGGTATCCCGGGCACCGAGCCCACAGGGTTGGCAGTCGAACAACGACCAGACGCGCCCAGATTCGCCTTCCGGAACGAGCAGTTCGAAGCCGTCCTCGCCGGTGTAACCGGTGCGAGCCACCCAGCAGTCGACGCCGTCGACGGCCGTTTCCGTGGCCTCGAACCGGCCGAGTTCCGTCACCGGCTCCTCTGTGACCGCGTCGACGAGTTCGGGGGCGTTCGGTCCCTGAACCGCGAACATGGCGTACTCGTCTGTTCGGTTGTCGACGGTCGCCTCGAGATCCCACTCGTTTCGGTAGCTCACCCAGCGTTCGTGGGTCGCCTCGTCGGTTCCGGCGTTCGGAACGAACAGGTAGGTGTCCTCACCGTCCTCGTCGGGCAACCGGTAGACCACGGTGTCGTCGAGGACGATACCCTCCTCGTCGGTGATCGCCGCGTACTGGGCGTCGCCGACGTCCAGCCTCGTGACGTCGTTCGTCGTGAGCCGTTGCATCAACGCCGTCGCGTCCGGGCCGGTGACGTGAATCTGCCCCATGTGCGAGACGTCGAAGATTCCCGCGTCCTCGCGGACGGCCGCGTGCTCGGTCCGAATCGAATCGAACTCGACGGGCATGTCCCAGCCGCCGAACTCGGTGAACTTCGCACCGCGTTCGTCGTGGATCCCACGCAACGGCGGCGTCTGAAGCGGCATACTCGGCTCCACACCCCGGGTACAGTAATGTCTTTTGTCGCCGCGTCGGTCCAACGTGTCGGAAAGACGAGCGGTTTGCAGGGAACCGTCCCTATTGCCCGCGTTCCTCGATCGTCAACGTGTACTCCCCGCCGCCGTCGACGGCTCGGACGAGAATTCTGATCGGGTCGTCGCCCTCGAGGTCGACGGTGACCGCTTCGTCGGCCCCCGACCCCGTCGAGGATTCGTCGTAACTCGTCCGAGAGGGCTGGCTCCCGTCGGTTGTCACGTAGAGATCGAAATCAGCGTCCCTCGGACCCTCGAGCGTGACGGTTCCGCTACAGGGGCTGGCCGTCCGGAGATCGTACCGCCAGGCGTCCCGGTCGACCCACCAGAGCCGTCGCAGGCTTCCCTCGGCTCGAGCGGTCCGCGTCTCCGCACCGCAGTGACTCTCCGATTCGTCTTCGTCGTCCCCGTCCTCGCGGTCGTTATCGTCGTCTCCGTCGTCCCCGTCCTCGCGGTCGTTATCGTCGTCTCCGTCGTCCCCGTCCTCGCGGTCGTTATCGTCGTCTCCGTCGTCCCCGTCCTCGCGGTCGTTATCGTCGTCTCCGTCGTCTCCGTCGTCTCCGTCGTCATCGTCGTTTCCACCAGTTTCCTCGATGACTTCTTCGGGTGAGCGTTCCTCGCCGTCGAGTTCGATCCACATTCCCTCGGGCTGTTCGACGTCGACAGAGGTAACGGGGCCGTCGACGCGGAACGCGTCGCCGAAGCCACCGCCGGTGACGCCGCCCGCGTGCCAGACGCCGTCTTCCTCCTCAATGAAGTCCTCCGCGACGTACGTCCCACCCTCGATGTGACGGCCGGATGGACTCTCGTACGGCGCCTCGGCGAACTCAACGGGTCCTTCAGCCGTGAACTCGTAGCCGGCGGATCTGGCGTCGGGTTCGGTGATGAACGCCAGGAGACGTCCCGCCGACTCCTCATCGTCGCCGTCGTCGGTCTCCCCTTCGTCGCCGTCTGATTCGTCTTCGTCGCCCGGTTCGTCGTCGCCGTCGGTCTCCCCTTCGTCGCTCGATTCGTCTTCGTCGTCACGCTCGTATCCTTCGGGAACCGTGTTCACCGCGGCGTTCGCGTCGATACGACCGTGTCCCTGCCGGGAACTCGAGAGACCGACGTCGGTGGCCGTCCGGCGCAGGTGATCGCGCAGTTGGGAAACCGACAGGTCGGGATATGCGGACAGGACCAAGCCGGCGACGCCGGAGACGACGGGCGTCGCCATCGACGTTCCCGATGCCCGCGAGTACCTGTCGTTGAGATCCGTCGAGAGGACGCGACTCCCGGGCGCGGCGAGTTCGATCGCGGAGCCACGGTTGGAGTACGAGGCGAAACGGCCGTTCGAATCGAGCGCCGAGACGGCGATCACGGAGTCGTACGCCGCGGGATAGAGGACGCGTCCGCCGTTGTTTCCGGCACCGGCGACGAGCAGACAGCCCCGGCTGACCGCGTACTCGCAAGCGTTCTCGAGCGTGTGCCAGTCGCTCGAACTGCCGAGTGAGAGATTGATCACGTCCACACCCTGGTCGGTGGACCACTGGATCGCGTCGGCGATGTCCGCAAGCGAACCGCGTCCGGTCTCGTCGAGCGCGCGGGCGCTCAGGAACGAACAGTTGCTGATGCCGGCGTGACCGGTTCCGTTGTCGGTTACACCGTTCGCGATTCCGGCCACGAGCGTCCCGTGGTTCTCCCGGCTCGAGGCGGGATACGGCCTCCGCATGTTCCCGACGAAGACCTCACCGACCCGGTCGTCGGCGTTCGCCGCCAGATTCTCGTGGTCGTGTTCGACGGCCTGATCAACGATCGAAATGACGACGTCGTCGTCCCCGAGCGTCTCCTCCCAGGCACCCTCACAGCCGACCTGCTGTGGCGCGTGTTGGCTTCCGTAGTGGGGGTCGTTCGGGGGAGAGAGCGTTTCGATCGTCGCGTTTTCCTCGGCGTACTCGATCTCGTCGATCCGATCGAGGCTCTCCTGAATCCGCCGTTTGGCACGTTCTGGCGTCCGTTCTGGGAGCGTGACGGTAACGTATCCGAGCGCCTCGTTCGAGTGAACGACCGTCCCGTCGGAAAGCGCCCGCTCGACCGTTCGCTCGGGGTCCCGCGCGGCCGCGGAAACGCCGACCAACAACTCCGTCCTCGGCGAATCGGGCTCTCGATCGGTGGATGCACTCGCCAGCCCCGAGGACCCCAAAAATGCACCGAGAGCGGTCGTCTTCAAAATAGATCGGCGATCCGGCGTCGGGATGTCGTCCTGTGACATGCAGTAACAGTCACCAGTGACTGAAATTAGTAAAATATTCCCGAACTCGAAGTTGTTTTTGCCGAATTATTTTTTGGATTTCCGTGTCGGTCAATAACAACGTTGGAGATATAGCGTGTCAGTGTGAAGGTCTCTGTTAATGTGTCGCATCCCGAGGCGATGAACTCGAGTCCAGTTTTCGACGCTCGCGGAGGGTCACGCTTGCCAGCGGCGGCCGGACCGTTTCGCTACACATATCCGCCGGGGCGGGTATCGCACAGATATGTTCGATTCCGCCCGCGCTCGTCTCGCCGATTTCGGATCCGCCGGAACAGGCGGTGAGCCGAGCGTCGGGCTGTTCGTCGACGGGCCGAACGTGTTCCGCGACGAGTTCGACGTCGACCTGGACGACCTCCGAGACGTCGCCCGCGACCTCGGCCGCGTCGGCGTCATCCGCCTCTACCTCGACGAGCACGCGACGCCGGGGCTCATTCAGGCGGCCGAAGCACGCGGCTTCGAAGTCGTCATCACGAGCGGCGACGTCGACGTCAAACTCGCCGTCGACGCAACTGCACTCGCAAGCGACGGCGCGATCGACCGACTCGCGATCGCCTCGCGAGATACGGATTTCAAACCAGTACTGGAGTACGCGGGCGCGGTCGGTATCGAAACCGTCGCGGTGGCCCCCGGTTCCCACGGTCGCTCCGACGCCCTCCAGAACGCGGCCGACGAGGCGATCACGCTCGAGGCGTGATGCTCGGGTGGAGATGACGCAGTCACAGGAGTTTCCCCTATCAGGAGAGGGTCCGACTCCCGCACGCTTTTCGTTTCGGGAGACGTTCAAATCCGTATGACCGACGCGGATGGACTCGAAGGCTGGATTGCGAACGATCTCGAGTCGAACGGGATCCGACTGCGCTACTACCGAAGCGGCGGCGACGGCCCGCCGCTGGTGGTCGCCCACGGCATCACGAGTAGCGCCCGCGCGACGCTCCCCCTCCTCGAGGGACTCGCGGGGCAGTACGACGTGATCGCCTACGACGCACGCGGCCACGGCCGCTCGGGAGCCCCGAAGAAGGGCTACGCCGTCGCCGACCAGGTGGACGATCTCGTCGGGCTCGTCGACGGACTCTCGCTCGAGGAACCGATCCTCTACGGCCACTCGATGGGCGGGACCACGGTCGCCGCCGCGGCAGCGAGGCGACCGGATCTGCCGCGGGCGGCGATCCTCGAGGACCCAGCGCTTATGCTGGTCCACGACGCCGACTCCGGAGAAACGGCCGATGTGGTCGATCCGCTCCGGAATCGAATCGTCGATCAGTCGGCATCCTCGTCCGAGGAACTGCTCGAGTCCGATCCCGAACTCCGGGAACTGGTCGCGGCGGGGCGGGAAGGGCTCGCGAGACGGCTCGCGGACGCCTACCTCGCGGTCGATCCGAGCGTCGAGAACGTCCTCGAAGCCGGCCAGCCCGACCCGGACGCGGTGTTCCCCGAAATGGCCGTACCGACGCTCGTCCTCAAGGCCGACGCCGCGCCGCCGGTTCGGCAAGCCGACCGCGAGATCGCCTCACAACTGCCCGACGGTGACCTCGTCCACGTCGACGGCGCCGGCCACTGCGTGCTTCGTGACGAGTACGATCGTACGCTCGAGGTGGTTCGAGGGTTCCTCGAGGGCCGGTGACGCCGGGTGGGGTGACGAACGCGTTCCGCGTCCCGATACCCACTCGAAGCATTCGACGACCTTTCCTGACCGCCGCCGTTACGGGACGGTATGATCGACGACGAGACGCCGGTGCTCGACAACCACCTCCACCTCGATCCGGACAACCACCGCGGGATCGACGCGGTCAGGGACTTCGCCCGGCTGGGCGGTACGCACCTGCTCGTGGTCAACAAGCCCTCCTGGCACCTCGAGGTCGAGGCCGAGGCCGGCGAGGAGTTTCGGCCGGTGTTCGAGCGGACGATCGAGATCGTCGAGGACGCCACCGAGGAACTCGAGGGGCGGGCTTGGCCGGTGCTCGGCGTCCATCCCGGGCTGATCTCGCGACTGGTCGACGACCGCGGCTACGATCCGGACGAGGCCCGCGAGATCATGCACGGCGGGATCGACGTCGCCGCGGAGTACGTCGCACGCGGGGAGGCGCTTGCGCTGAAGTCGGGTCGACCCCACTACGAGGTAAGCGAGGCCGTCTGGGAGGCCTCGAACGCGGTCATGCGCCACGCGTTCGAACGCGGCGCGGAACTCGACTGTGCGGTCCAGCTTCACGCCGAGGCCGGCGAGGAGATGACCGAAGTCGCCGAGTGGGCCAAAGCGGCCGGCCTCCCCGCCCACAAAGTAGTCAAACACTACGCGGGCGGCCGCCTCGAGGGGCCAGTACCGAGCGTAATGAGCGAGAAAGATCGCCTCGAGGTCGCGGCCGAGCGCGGCGAGCCGTTCCTGATGGAGACCGACTACGTCGACGATCCGGATCGGCCGGGCGCCGTCCTCGGCCCGAAGACCGTCCCGCGTCGCGTCGCCTGGATGCTCGAGAACGGTCTGGACGAGGCAGTTCGAATTGCCCACATCGAAACGCCGAAGATGGTGTACGGGATCGACACCGTGGAGACGCTGGAACGGGCCTAAACGCGGGAGTTCGGGTTCAGTCGGATCGTCGTACAGGTAGAGAAAGGCATTTCAAGCGGCCGGTGTAGGTGTTCGTATGAGCAATCCGCCGACCGAGTTCTACTCGGAGGAACGTTGGCAAAACTGGATCGATCGCATCAAAGACGAAGAGATCGATCCGGAAGACGAATCGTCGGCTCGGCTGCTGTTGAACTTGCAGGACGATACCGCGATCGCCATCGCGAAGATCGTCGCGGCTTACGACGACGGCGAACTCGAGGCCGAACAGGCGCTGTCGGAGATCGACGACGTCCGCGAAATCGTCTTGGGGGAGGTCGACATCGAGGACGAAGAGAAGCTCATTCTGGTCGACGGCGTACAGACGAGTCTCGTCTGCGTCTTCTTTGCGGCCGAAGAGTACGTCGCGGGCGGGCCCGCTGAGGACGGAAGCGTGGCCGACTACCTCGGCGCCGCGGCGGACGCCGAAGCGGAAGAGGAACTCGACGCGGCACTCGGCTACGCGGCACAGGCCGGGACGCTGATCGTCGACGGGGAGGAACTCGACATGGAGGTGGCTGAAGGGCTCGAGTACGGGCTCGTCACCGAGTGGATCAACGGTCTCGACAGTCTCCAGAGCGCGATGAGCGACCCCGAAGTCGTCGAAGAGGACGAGTGAGCCTCCAGACGCGCGAGTGACCGCCGGCACAAACCAGAACGTTTTCCGTTCGACGTGCAGACGGGGTAGATACTTCACCGGACCAGCTCATGATACGCGTCTCTCCCCCGGAATACTGTCGTTCGATCCTTTTGATCGTCGTTCTCTCGTGTGTCGTCGCCGGCGGCGTCCTCGCCGTCACCGCCTCGGTCGGGGCGACCGAACCGGTCGTCCTCGAGGAGGGCGAGGACTTCGTCTACGAGGGCCAGGACGTCAGGATCGACGTCGCCGATCGGTTCGACGTCTCCGAGGGGGATGAGCTGTACGTCTACGAACTCGACGGCGGTGATATCGAGACGGTCGCGGAGCGTCCGACGGTCGACGACGACGGCACGATCTTACTCGAGACGAGCGAGATCGACGAGGACGGGCCGCAGTTCGCGATCACGCCCGACTCGGGACTGGACGGCGACGAGATCGTACTGACGATCGACGAACAGGAGTTCGACGTCGAGTGGGCGAGCGAAACGGTGACGAGCGGAACCAACGCCGTCGCCCTCGAAGTCGACAGCACTCGTGCGGGCGGCTACAACGTGACGATCAGCGCCGACGACTTCGAGTACGAGGAACTTCGTGCGACGTTCGTCCACGAGGGCAGTGACGTCGAGGAGGTGACCGATCCGGCCCACCTCCCGCTCGAGGAACTCGGCTACGACCGGGACGACGGCGACGACGTGGCGGACCTTCGCGGCGACGACTACATCACGCTGAACGTGGCCGACTCCGAGGCGTTCAGGGACGACGACGAGATCGTCGCGAACCTCATGAGTCTGGACGAGCAAGAGGGACTCCCCGACGAGGGCGAATACGAGTTCGACGTCGTGGTCACGGATACGGGCGTCGAGGACAGTTCGACCCTCGAAATCGGCGAGACCGCGGCGTCGTTCGACGAGAACATGTACGTTCGGCCGGCCGGCGACCTCCTCGAGATCACCGTCGAACTCGAGGCGGCCGAGGAGGCGTGGCTCCAACTCGGCGACGAGAACGTTGGCTTCGTCGACGTGTTGTACGTCACGGACGACTCCGACGACGACGAGGTGACGTTTACGATGAACACGCGCCTCGCCGGCGTCGACCACGGCGCGGTCGACGGGCTCGGACCGACGGACGCGGATGCGGTCTACTACTCCGAGGACGACGTCGTGGAGAGCTACATTCACCACGAGACGGTCGCCGGCGAGGAGACCCGCGTCTCGGATGCGAGTTTCTACGACGGATCGAACCTCGAAGAGGCATCCCAGCTGTCGTTTTCGGAGTATCTCGAACGCCTCGGGACGATCGACGCCGGCCAGGAGCCCACCGAACAGATCGACCGGCCGATCCAGCCCGGAAATTACGATCTGGTGGTCGATAGAGGGCAGAACTTCGTCGTCGAGGACGGCGAATCGAGCGCGGACGACGCCATCGGCTCGGCGGAGCTGGGACTGATTCAGCCGTCGATCGGGGACGTCGACACGTGGACCGCACCGCAAGCGGAGGCAAACGCGGAGGGCGACATCGAGGAGCTGTCGGACGTGCTGGCGGAACGCGCTACGGTCGCGATCGGGGACCGTGCGGTCGCCCGGTTCGAGGCGACCGGGATCACCGGTGCGCTGGCGACGATCGACTACGCCGAGAACGGCAACGACATCACGGACGGGGTGGAATCGGGATTCTCGGCGAGCGTGCTCGCCGAACTCGCGAGCGACGAGACCGACTGGCTCGGCGAGGGCGTCGAGTTCACCTTCGACGGCCCCGACGTTCCCAATCAGGAACCCAACGCCGTTGCGCTCGAGGACGCCGCGAACACCGAGACGTACGTCCTCGCATCGCCGCCCGAATCGGACGACGACGACGGCGAACTCTACGTCGTCGTCGACACCGAAGACGGGTTCGTCCAAGATGTCGACGATGGGGACGAGTTCACCGTCTCCCTCGAGTACGAGGGGAGCGAGAACCGGTACCAGTTCGACGGCGAGAGCGGGTCACTCGGTGGTGCGGATGGCGACGCGGACGCCCCCGCCTACCCGTACTTCTCCTCGGAGCGGACGGAGAGCGCCGCGACGACCCTTACGTTCGAGCGGGCGTCGATAACGTTCGACCGGACGAACGATGGTCTCATCGCCCTCCCGATGGATTCGGACGGGAACGTGACGGGAACGACCAACGTCGCGCCGGGAACCGAGGCGACGCTCAACGTCCGGAGTGGGCCACCCGAGGAGGTCGCATCCGACGGGGACTCGAGTTACCTCGACCGCCAGTCGATTACGGTCGAGGAACGGGGCTCGTTCGCGACCAATCCGGGTTTCGACGAGTACGGCTCGTTCGAGGTGAGTCCGGCCGTCGGTAATCGGACCGAGGGGGAACGAGCGTACGTCGAGTTCCGCCTCTGGGGTGAGATCGTCGCCGAGGGGAATGCCGTCTTCGCGGACCTGGCGGGCGACCGTCCGGCGTACTTCGAGCCGACGATCGACGTACCAGCGTCGGTCTCCGCGGGGGAGACGTTCGACCTGAACGCGACGATCCGAAACGCGGGCGACGAAGACGGCACCCTCGAGGTGCGGACGACGGCCGGATCGGTCGTCGAGTCGAACGACGAGATCGAACTCGGTCCCGGCCAGAACGAGACGATCGAAGAAATCGTCGAGGTGACGAACGAGACCGAGGAACTCCTCGTCACGGTCAGCACGCAAGACGAGGTCGCATTCGCGACGGTGGCCGTCGACGGCGCCGGCGAGTCTGCGTCGAACGCGAGTGACGAACTCGACGAGGCGAACGAGACCGACGACGAGACCGACGCCTCGGGGGCGTTCGACGACGACGGAGTCGGCTGGGACGACTCGAGCGACGAGGCTGATTCCGGTGGGGACGACTCCTCGAGCGACGACGAATCGCCCGGCTTCGGCCCGATCGCCGTGGGGGTCGCCCTCGCCGCGTCGCTGGCACTGCTGGCGGCGCGACTCGGCGGCGAGAGAGAAGGGCGGAATCGGTCGTCCTGACGCCGGGGGCCAGCAGAGGTATACGTCGGTACGATTATTCGATATCATGATGCGTCGCGGGGGCGACCGGGCCGTCACGGTCCAGATCGGGGCAGTGTTGCTGCTCGCGATCCTCTTTTCGGCGCTGGCGCTCTACCAGGTCAACGCGGTCCCCGCGGAGAACGAAGTCGTCGAGATCGAGCACAATCAGGACGTCCACGACGAGATGCAGGATCTCCGAAACGCCGTTCGCACGGTCGGCGCGGGCGGAGGCTCCCAGCCCACCGCGGTGAGTCTCGGCACCCAGTATCCGACGCGGACGCTGACGGCGAACCCGCCCGCCCCACGGGGAACGCTCGAGACGAACGAGCCGGAATCGCTGGAGATCGAGAACGCGGCGGTGAGCGACCGCGTCGGCGAGCACGACGAGAGCGAACTCGAGGCGCTCGTCCTCGGAAGCCACGAAACCAGCACGCTCTCGTACGAACCGGGGTACAACGAGTACCGGAACGCGCCGACGACACGGATCGAACACTCGCTCGCGTTCAACGACTTCGGGGATGCGGCGGTCGTTCTGCGGGGGACCGACCAGCGACTCGTCGACGACGACTCGATTACGATCGTCTTACTCGAGGGGAACCTCTCGGCGACCGCGGCGGGGTCTGTGACCGTCGATCCCGTCGCCGACGGGCCGACGGATCCGGTTCCGATCGAGCGCGCGTCGACGGAGCCGATCGCGATCACGCTCCCGACCGAGACGCCGACGGCGTGGAACGA
Source organism: Natrarchaeobius versutus (assembly GCF_041205745.1). NCBI lineage: Archaea > Methanobacteriati > Methanobacteriota > Halobacteria > Halobacteriales > Natrialbaceae > Natrarchaeobius > Natrarchaeobius versutus. The sequence goes on from NZ_JBGFCC010000001.1 coordinate 779,870, forward strand.
GACGTTCGCGGACGATCCGGCCGTCGACGTCGACTCCTACGACGACGGGGCCGGCACGCTCACGATCGAACTCGCGGACGACGAGTACGACCTTCGGGTCTCGAGGGTGGCCGTCGGCGACGGCGACGCGGGAAGCGAGTTCGGCGCCGTCGAGGCCGCGCAGTCGTCGGGCGAGGGAAGTGAGGTTCTGCCCGGACCTCGAGTCGACGCCGAGATGGAGGACAACGACGACGAGGTCGACAAAGACGACGATGCGAACGTCACGGTCGAACTCGACAATCGCGGCGTGCCGGGTGATCCGGACGAACGCCGCGGCGGCGTTGCCCTTCTCGAAGCCGACTGGATACTCGAGGGGGAATCCCAGGGTGAGACGGTCGAACTGACCGACCCGCCGTCTGACGGATCGCTAAGCAACAACGTCGAGTTGATCGACCCGCCGGACGGCGGAAACGAGATGTCGTCTGCCGAGATTTTGATCCGGGTCGACACCAGCGGACTCGAGGTCGGCGAGGAGTACACGGTGTCCGTCGGTGCACACGATACGCGCGGCGTGAGCGAGCAAGCGCGTGGAACTGCGTCGTTCGAAGTGATCGGCGGTGATGACGGAGGTGATGGAGGCGACGACGACGGGGATGACGACGATGGTGACGATGGAGGCGACGACAACGGGGATGGCGATGATGGAGGCGACGACAACGGGGATGACGACGATGGTGACGACGGGGACGATGGCGACGACGATGACGGTGCACAACCACCCAGCGGTGCCGTTGCTTACGACGACGAAAGCGAGACCGGGCAGTACGAGGACGGCGAGAAGAGCTTCACCGCCGAAGAGCTAGAATCGTTCGATAATGGATCCGTCGACCTCGTCGTCTTCCGGGATGCAACGTCGTCGGTCGATGGATTCGATATCTCGGCGAACAGCGTTACCGTCGAACCGGGCGTGACACTCGACACCGGGTCCGGGTGGCACGGCATCGCCGTGGAGGCCGACGAATCGCTTACCGCGTCGGGAGCGACGTTCCAGGCAGACAGCCCGGTAACCCTCGAGTCCGACGGCGATATCGACGTCGTCGATACAGGGATTTCCACGGATAGCGGCGGCGCAACCATCGACGTGGAAGCGGCGGGTTCGCTCACCGCAACGGGTTCGGAGATCGAATCTTCGAGCCCGGTGACCCTCGAATCCGACGACGACGTCGATCTCACCGATGCAACGATCTCGACGGATAGCGGCGGTGCGACCATCGACGTGGAAGCGGCGGGTTCGCTTCCCGCACCAGGCGCGAGTATCGAGTCCTCGAGTTCGGTGACCCTCGAGTCCGACGACGATATCGACCTCTCGAGCGCGGAAATCGCGACCGACGACAACGGTGCAGACATCACGATTTCGGCGGACGGAGACGTCGACGTCACTGATGGGGAAATCTCGACTGACGGCAACGGCGCCGACATCACGATTACGGCAGAAGGCAATGTCGAGGCGATAGCGGGGGTAATCACGACTGGTGGCAACGGCGCAGACATCACGATTTCGGCGGACGGTGAGATCGACATCACCGACGGAGAAATCTCGACAGACGGCAGCGGTGCGGACATCACGATTTCGGCGGAGGGAGAGATCGAGGACGATGGCGCGGACATCCAGGCTGGCGGCTCGGTGGAAATGGGCTGAGCCACTGGTGGCCGCTACAAAGCTTTAACCCCGCGCGAAACTTTGTTCCTCACGAGAGGTCATGGATCCGGACGATACCGACGACCACCGGGGGCGTGGAGACGACGGGGAGTACCGGGCACACGACGTAGACGACGTCTTCGAGAACGAGGAGCGAACCACGGCCGACGAGGTCGACCAGCGGATCGTCGACTTGCTCTCGTGGATCCTCGATACGGAGACGCGAGCCAAGATCTACATCTACCTGCTGGCGAACCCCGGAAGCACCTCCGAGGAGGTCGCGAAAGGAACCGGTCTCTATCCGAGCACGGTCCGGGAAGCGCTCGCGGAACTCCACGAAGAAGACCGCGTCACGCGTGAGAAACGCGCCAGCGAGGGCGCCGGAAACAACCCCTACGAGTACACCGCGATCCAGCCGAGTGAACTCGTCGGCGGCGTCGCCGATCAGGTCCAACAGGAACTCAACACGATCTTCACGCTCGATCGCGTCCTCGAGCGCCGGAGCGAACCCGAACCGGCGTTCGACGAGGGCGTCGAGCCGGTGACGATCACCGTCGACGACGTCTCGCCCCTCGAGGACGACTCGTCCGGCGCCGATACCGACGAAACGGTGGACGACGAAGACGAGACGAACGCCGACGACGACCCCGTCTGAACGTCTCCAGTTTCGAGGAGTGACCAGCCTCGAACCGTTTGTTCCCGGTCGATTGCTTCAGTTGCCGTCCGGACGTCTCTTCGATACCGACCGATTCTTCGCCGGAGACAGCCGACCCGATCAATCCCCGTCTTCGGACCCGATCAATCCCCGTCTTCGGACCCGATCAATCCCCGTCTTCGAGCACCAGCGGTTTCGGCCGCTCGAGCGTGAGTCCCCGATCGACGGCCTCGACGCTCGCCGTCGGCCAGTCGCCGGATCGAGTCAACACCTCGAGTTCGCCGTCGTCGACGAGGACGGTGTCCTCGCTTTTCGCGCCCTGAACCGTCGGATTCCAGGCGTACGCCATCGGCTCGAGGACGGGGTCGTCGCCCTCGGGGGTCGCGATCCACTCCCGACCGGCGAAGCCCGCCGCGCCACCCTGGTGGTGGAGTTCCCACTCGCCGTCGTAGCCGACGCCGGCGTAGGCGTCCTGAATCGCCCCGAACACGTCGCCCGCGTTCCCACCGGTGTCTGCGACGTCACGGGTGGCCGCGAGCGCCGTCGTCTCGACGCGAGCGGCGGCCTCGTGGCGCTCCTCGAGCCATGCAGGTGGATCGAACGCGACGGTCCGGGTGCAACTCGCGTGGAGGCCGTCGCGCTGTGCCGTCACCGAGACGAGCGCGTAGTCGCCGAGTTCGGCCGTCGTCGGCGTGTAGTGGCGATACCGCTGTGCGCGCTCGGCGCCGCCGACGAGAACGACCGGCGCCTCGACCTCCCGCGCCGAAAGCGAGACGAGCAGAGCCGAGGCGACCTCGTGTTCGGTGTCGTCGGCACGGAGCTGTCGACAGACCGATTCGACGGCGACTGCGGTGTCACGGCCGAGTTCGCGGTACCGGTCGCGGTCGCGTTCGGTCAGCGGCTGGCGGATCGACGCCGGATCGACCTCCTCGAGGCCGGGGACGTCGACGTCCGCGGCCGCACGTTCGTCGGATCCGACGCGGGCACCGATCGCCTCGGCGAGCGACGAGGTGTACCACGGGAACCGCTCGAGCGTGACGTCGACCGACTCGAGGTCGGGGAGTTCCTCGTCGGCGATCCGATCGGCCTCGATGTTGTCGGTCAGGATCGTCACGGTCTCGCCGTCGTAGCTGACGGCGGCGACGCCCGCGTCGCCCTCGCGGTCGACGACGTTGTTCCCGCCGGTGAGCCAGGCGAAGGAGTTCGGCCGTGCGAACCAGATCGAGTCGAGATCGTGGCCCTCGAGGAACGCCTCGAGGCGTTCGCGTTTGTCCATGTCGGGTGCTGGGGGAGGCCGACCCTTGATACTGTCGGACACTGTGAGTGGGGGGGAAACCGACGAGAGAGAGTTCAACGAGACGATTCCAGCGAACTGAGAACGACTCGGGACACCTAAATACGGCAGGTCCTAACCTCGGATCGAACGATCGTGTCGTCAGAACGTCCATCCGGCGGTTCGCGGTTCCGTCAGCTAATCGCTCGAGTCGGCTTCCCACACCTGCTCGCGACGACGCTCGCGCTGGTCGCCGCGACGATCCTGCTTGGAGTTGCGGCGAAGGCGACCGGCTCGGGGTTGGCCTGTGAGGCCAACTGGCCCCAGTGTGACGCCGGACCGTTCAACCTGTTTCCGGCGAACCTCCCGAGTTTCTACGAGTGGTTCCACCGATTCGTCGCGATGTTCGCCGGCTTTGCGATCATCGGCTCCGCGCTGGCGGCCTGGCGAAATCCGAGCATCGACACGCGCGTCGCCGCGCTCGTGGTCCTCGGAATGGTCTTGACGCCGATTCAGGTCGTCCTCGGGCGCGAGACGGTCCTCCAGTACGAGATGACGATCCTCTCGTTGCACTTCTGGACGGCGGTGCTCATCTTCGCGCTGTTCGTCGTCGCGACTGTCCTCGTCTGGGAGTCGTCGCTGACGACGAATCACATCACGGGCGCGCTCGCTCTCGGGGCCGTCGCGTTGCCGCTTCACGTCGCGTTGAGCCCGCTCGTCCTCACGGACATCACCGAGTACTCTCCGTCCGTCCAGATGGCTCAGTACGGCGTGACGCTCGCGTTGCTCGCCGCCGCCATCGTCGCGGTCATGGTCGGCCGACGGCGGCTCTCGGATCGACGGCTCCTCGGGCTCCTGGTCGGCGCGGGGGGGCTCGCACTCGTCGTCGTCTTCCTCGGGAGGCGTGCCGTGATGACGCTCAACCCCGTACTCGACGATCTGTACCTCGTTTCGGCCGCGGTTCTCATGGTTGCCTTTCTCGTCGGCATCTGGGCTACCAGATCGGCCTCGAGTCGCCAGTCGAATTCACTCACCCGATAACGACCGAACGCCTTCGACTCGGTTCGATCGCCGAAGCTTTCTCTCCGTCGCCCGAACGGGGCCGTATGCGAACGAGCCTCAACGTGCCCGAGGAGATGCTCGCGGAGTTCGATCGAACCTGGCAGGCCGAAGGGCTTGACTCCCGCTCGCGTGCGCTCCGGGAGGCGATTCAGGAGTACGTCGAGTCCCACCATCGACTCGAGCGCGCACGCGGAGAGGTCGCGGCGACGGTCGTCTTCGATTACGTCCACGACGAGATCATCGAGGACCTCCACGAGATCCAACACGAGTTTCAAGCCGAGATCGACACGACCTGTCACGTCCACCACGGCGAGTGGTGTCTCGAGACCGTGTTCTGTCACGGCTCGGCCGACCAGATCCGCTCGCTCGTCTACCGGTTGAAGGATTTCGATGCGGTCAGGCGCGTCTCGGTGACGCTTCTCCGAACCGATCCGTAGCCGATCACCGCCGCGCCGTGACCGCGGTCGAATCCGCGACCCCATGTAAACGGCTTCGATATCTAACCGTCTACTTCTTGTAAATATCGGGGAATGTATTATCGGACGAATCGGCTATGTACCGCTGTACCCGAGGTCCACCGCGAACGCAGGCGAGGAGAACTGCGGCCGAAACGGATGCCCGCCACCATCACCGAGGCGGCCCGAGGAGCGACCAATGAGCATCATCGCGACAGTCACCATCCCGGCGACGGAGTTTCCCCTTGGCTCGTCGCTCGATCCGAAACTCGACGCGACGCTTTCGGTCGAAACGACGGTCCCAACGAGCGAAGGCGTGATCCCGTATCTCTGGGTACCCGCAACCGACGGCGGATCGATCGTCAAAGGCCTCGAGTCCGAGTCGAACGTCGCGTCGATGTCGGTCGTCGACGAGATGGGCGGAAACGTCCTCCTCAAAGTCGAGTGGGCGAATCAGGTCAACGGCTTACTCGAGTCGATCCAACACAGCGACGCGATCGTCACGAACGCCGTTGGGACACACGAACGCTGGACGTTTCGGCTTCGGTTCCCGGCCTACGAAGATCTCTCCCGGTTCTACACGGATTGCGTCGATCAGGACATCTCGCTCGATCTCGTCCAACTCCACGAAGCGGTCAGTCCGGAGAGCGAACTCCGTTTCGGACTGACGAGCGCCCAGCGCGACCTCGTCATCGCCGCCTACGAGGCGGGGTACTTCGACGTGCCGCGACAGACGACGCTCGTCGAACTGGGCGAACAACTCGAGGTCTCCGATTCGGCCGTCTCCCAGCGTCTCCGACGCGGGCTCGCGACGCTGATCGGTTCGACGCTCGCCGTCTGCCCTGACGCCGTCGACGGCGACTCTCTCGAAGACGAGTCAGTCACGGCGGCCGAGACGACCGCGGAGTCGGACGACGCCCCGGAGCCGTAGTAGCGACGGGGTGGGGGCCCGCCCCCGGCTTGCTTGACAACAACCACGAGAGCGATGGCCCACCCCCCGACTTGCCTGGCAACAACCACGAGAGCGATGGCCCGGCCCCCGGCTTGCCTGGCGACAACCGCGACCGTTATCACCGATCGGCCTGTTCGCACAGTCGTGAAGAACGTCACCGATAGGACGAGCAACCCGTTCGGCTTTCGTCCACCGTTCGATCGAACCGGCCCAGACGAGCAAACGGCCGTGTTCGGGTACGGTGACGCCAACGCCGACTTTCACGTCATTGGCGATCATCCCGGCGTTCACGGCGGCAAACGAACCGGCGTCCCCTTTACCGAAACGGAGTCCGGACTCGCGATCCAGGACGTCTTTCGTGAGACCGGATTCGTCGACGGTCCCGAACGGGAACCCGTCCTCGAAAACCTGTACTGCAACTACGTCCACATGTGCTGTCTCCCGGACGGCCACGAGCCGACCCCGGCGGAGTACGACGAACTGGAGCGGTTTTTCGACGCCGAACTCCGCGCGATCAACGCCCACATTCTCCTCCCGATCGGCGCACACGCCACGGACCACGTCCTCCGCGAGTACACGACTCAGCGAGGGCGTCTCGAACTCGACATGGCGGAGCTCCACGCGCGTGAAATCCGCGGGCGCGGCTTCATGGTCGTCCCCATCAGAGAGCCCTCGGCGTGGGGAGACGACGATCGGGAGACGCTCGTCGAACGCCTCGAGGCGATCCTCGAAAGCGATTATCGCCAGACGAAAGGCGTCGCGACGCTGGTCGGATAGCGGTCGACCCCGCGTCAGCGGTCGAAGTGCTTTCTGACGGTCGCCCGAAGCGGCAATCCGAGCGCGCCGACGAGTGGGAGCACGACGAACGCGACCAGTTCGATCGGGAGCGTCTCGTAACCGGCCGCGGACGTGGCAAACCCGCCCGCGGGGGCGAGAACCGGGAGAATGTACAGGTACGACGGCGTCCAGCCCGGCCCGCGCCTCGTGTGATAGACGACGACGCCGAACAGGAACGGCATGAGGATCGTCCCCGCCAGTAACGGACCGCCGATCAGCCCCGTCGAAACGGCGAGTGCGACGGAGACGAGTATCGTCTCGTCCATCGAGATCGGTGCCCAGAGGCGCTCGCGGCGGATCGGTCGCGTCAGAACGACCGCCGCGACGGCGGCGACGACGACGCCGGCGAGTGCGAGATACCACTGGGAAGACGCGAGCGCAGGTGCGACGGGTTCGACCGTCACGACGAACGAAAGCGGCGTCTCGAGTCCGTATCGCCCGCTCGAGAGGACGGTCCAGAGGCCGCCGGCGCTCGCGCCGGCGGCGGCGAGTTCGTGGCGGAGACTTCCCACGGCGGACTCGTTGGCCAGCGCGAACTGTCCGAGCCCGGCCGCGTAAACGAGCACCGAGAGCCAGATCAACGGGAGGGCGAAGTTCTGCCGGCGCCACCAACGGACGACGGGGTTCGCGGTCGTCGACGTCGAATCGGCGCTCGCGCCGCCAGCGTCGCGACTGGAACGAGACGCTCGTCGACCGGTCCTGGAACCACCGGTGCGGTGACTCCGCGTCGTTCCCCCGTCGGTCGAACTGACGCCGCGTCCGGACGCCTCCGACCCGCCAGATTCGGCCGTCCCCGTCTCAGCGGTATCGGCTGTCCCCGCTCCACCAGTGTCGGCCGCTTTCGCTCCCTCGGCGTCGGTCGTTTTCCGTGCTCCGGTGCTCGCCGTTTTTCGTCCACCGCTGTCGGTCGTTTTCGCTCCCTCGGTGTCGGCCGCCTCCGCCGACGCGCTGTCGCCTCCGGATCCGACGCCCGACTGACCCGCTGACGGACCGGATCGCGACCGCGACGTCCCAGTGGAGTCGGAGGCCGACTCCGAATCGGCACTCGAGGAGGCGCCGGTCCCGGCCGAGTCACTCGAGGTGGTTCCGGTCGTCCGCCCGCCATCGCCGGGGCCGTCGTCGGTCTGCGCTCGCCGCTCATCGGAGCCATCACCTTCCTCTTCGTCCTCTTCCGTGTCGGTCGACGAGGAGTCGGTATCCGCCCAGACGTCGGGCGAGGGAATCCCGCTCGTTCGCTTCGCGACGTACGTCTCGTGTCCCAATCGGTCGTAGGCTCGCCGCTCGACCGGATCGCCGAGGATGTCGTTGGCCTTCTTGACCGCGGTAAACTGCGAGCGAGCCCGGTCGTCGTCGTTGACGTCCGGGTGATAGATTCTGACCTTCTCGCGGTAGGCATCCTTGATCTCCTCGGCGGAAGCGTCGGGAGGAATCTCGAGAAGATCGTAGAAGTCTGCTGTCATGACGGATCGGGAACCTCAGTCTACTCCTGAATTATAAGCGAGGGGTTATAATTTCGATGTTCTGTCGGACGCCGTCGGCGAGCGACGTGACGGATCGACAATCGTTTTCTCTCGAGCCGTGGTGGGTCGGTCGATCACCGACCGCGAACGTCCGAACTCACGAGAAGTCGGTCAGCGACGACTGCCCGTCGGTCGTCGGTCGCGTCGGCCCTCCGTCGTCAGATCCGGACTCCTCGGACTCCGGTTCGCTCGTCGTCTGCTCCGTCGACGTCACCTCCCAGCCCTCGAGGCTTGCCTGATCAGTCGCGGCAAACTCGAGGTTCGAAACCCTGACGCCGAGTTTTCTGACGGGGTCGGACTCGAACTCCGCGAACAGTTGCCGCGCGATTCGATCGACCAGGTCGGGGTCGTCGACCGGTCCGGGGAGCGAACGCTCGCGCGTGTTGACGTCGTACGGCGGGAGGACCGCCTTGACGCCGACGGTCCGGTAGAGCGCTCCCTCGCGGCGTGCGCGGTCGGCGACGGCCGAGGCGAGCGTCTCGATCTGTTCGTACTTGGGATCCGGCTCCCTGACGGGGTCTGCGAACGCGGATTCCCGCGAGAAACTCTTTGGCTCGTCCTTGGGTTCGACCCGGCGGTCGTCTTCGCCGCGGGCGCGGTCGTACAGTTCGCGGCCGCGCTCGCCGAAGCGGTCGGCCAGCGGACCGGGATCCGTCGCCGCGACGTCACCCGCCGTCTCGAGGCCCATCTCGCGGAGTTCTCGCGCCGTCACGGGGCCGACGCCGTGGAGTAGGTCGACCTCGAGAGGGGCGAGGAACTCCCGAATCTCGCCGGGTCGGACGACGGTGAGCCCGTCGGGTTTGTCGAAATCGCTCGCGATCTTGGCCGCGCTCATCGTCGGCGCGACGCCGACGCTTACGGTGACGCCGACCTCCCGACGGATCCGGTCTTTGACGTGGCGGGCGAAGCCGTCGGCGACCTCCCACGCCGTCCGATCGGTGACGTCGAGGTACGCCTCGTCGATGCTCACCTCGCGGACGACGTCCGCACAGTCGTGGAGAATCTCGCGAACGTCAGCGGCGACCGACTCGTAATAGTCCATATCTACCGGACGATAGTAGCCGGTCTCTGACCGCTCGAGATCCCGGTCGTCGTCGCGCTCGAGGGTCGCGCGCCGGGGGAGGCGCTCGAGGGCGGTCGAGATCGCCTGTGCGCTCTCGACGCCGAACGCCCGGGCTTCGTAGCTCGCGGTCGCGACGGCGCCGATCGAGTCGCCGGGTTCGTACCCCATGCCGACGACGACGGGTTCCCCGCGGAGGTCGGGTTCGCGCAGTCGCTCACAGGAGGCGTAAAAACAGTCGGCGTCGACGTGACAGACGATCCGGTCAACGCTCTCGGAGCGCTCGATCCCGGGCAACTGCGGGTCGTTCGCCATCGTCTCGAGTCGATTGGGCCGACGCGCTGTTGAACGTTGCGTCCGATCGTTCGCCGTCGCCGATCGGCTGTCGTCTCTGAGACGGTTTACTGTACGTCATTTCCGGCACAACCGCGGCCCGTACGGCGGTTGCGCGGTACATCGGTACAGCAATCCGTACGGAGCCTATCGGTTCTCGTTCGAGCCGACACGCGGTCCACAGGTAACGAATTCGGGTGACGAACTGATCGCGGACCGCCCGCAACCGAACCGACGTGTCGAGACAGCAATCCGGCCGACGAACAGTAGGCCGGACGAACAACATTTATTACTGATTCGTTACTTCGAGAAGATATGGGTGAGTTACTGGAGACGGACGGGCTACGGCGGCGGGCGTTCCTGGTCGGATCGAGTGGTGCCGTCGCGGGATTAGCTGGGTGTCTCAGCGATCGACTCGATCAGGGTGACGGCGGCGGTAACGGCGGCGGTAACGGTGGCGGAAACGGCGACGACGACGACGCGGAAGAAGAAGAGGAGATGGCGGAGGCCGACGATCTCGAGCCGCCCGAACCCGACTTCGTCGTCGGCTCGAGTGCCGAGGCGGACTACGAGACGTTACAGGACGCCTACGACTCGCTCGACTCCGGCGACGTCATCGGCATCGAGTCGGGGAAGTACACGTTCCAGCCGGAGGTCGAGTACGCGGACGTCGAGGGCGAGTTCCTGACCAAGACCTACACCTACGTCGGGGTGTCCGACGAGGATACGGTGATCGAGATCCTCATGCCGGAGGCCGAATCGTTCACCGTCCGCGGAACGCTTCACTTCCTGTTGGGCGACGGCCCGCCGGGATTCTGGAACGCGACTCTCGAGATTCCCGACGAGATCGAGTACTCGCGTTTGCTCGAGTACGACGAGTACGACGAGGACGTCGATGACGAGTACGAAGACGAGGCGAAAGAGGCATACGAGGAGTCACAGATCGATGCGAACTACTGCACCGTCAACGGATCGCTCGGCGGTCCGACGACCGCTCACGAGAGCGTCTTCAACGACGAACTCGTCCACGAACTGTCGGCCACCGACTGCCGGTTCTACGACGACGTCCGCGGACCCTCTATCAGGGCCCAGAACTGTCGATTCTACAACGATCTCCGGAGCAACTCCGGCTGGGTCGTCAGCAGTACGGTCGAGGGGACGGTGGGCCTGAACAACATGCTTTTGCGCGGGTGTGAGGTGAGCCAGGGCGTCAACGTCACCGGAAGCGGCGACGTCGAGAACTGCGTCGTCAACTCGAAGCCTGACTCGAACCTGGCGATCGACATCAGAAGCGAGTACTCGGCGACCGTCACCGAGTCTGAGATCAACGGCTCGGTTCGATCGAACGAGGACGGCGCCTTCATCGACCGGTTCGAACTCAACCGGTTCGAGTCGTCCTCGACGTACATCATCGACGGCGCACCGGCAACCGAGATCTTCCTGAACGTCTTCGAGGGCGGCGACGTTCGAATCACGACCGACACCGGCGATCTGAACTCCTTCCCCGCCGAAGAACTCACCATGTACGACCCCGAGCGCCAACTGGGCAACTACTACGCCGAGTGGGATGGTGTCGACGAGGCCGACGAGGGCGTTCTCGAGACGCGGACGCTTCCCGGCGAGGACGGGGAGATGGACCGATTCCCGCTCGCGAACGACGATATCGAGGCCTACGTCGCGGCCATCGAGGAAGAAGAGGAAGAAGACGACGACTGAGACGGTCTGTTACGACTAATAGGACGACTGTACGATTTGCCGGAAACACCACAGACGAGCCGTGATTTCGGCAGTAGGGGTTTACAGTAGACCGTCTGATCTACAGGAGAACGTGTGCGGTCTTCGGACGACGGTCAGGAGCTCGATCAGTTGTACTCGCGCCAGCGGTAGCCACACTCGGTACACTTGAAAAATCGCGTCGGCGGTTCGTCGGCCGATGCCGTCTGTTTGATCGTATACCACGCCTCCTCGGTTCCACACTCGTCACAGATAACGTCCGTCGCTTTCGGCTTCCCCTCGAAGTTGGCCTCCTCGTCCGCTTCGATCACGTCGTCGTGAATCTGGGATTCCGTCGTCACGAACTCGTTTTCGAGCGCCTGATCCCGCTCGCTCGAGGCGTCGCAATCGTCGTTCGTACACACCATGCGCTCTCCGCGGGCTTTCATCATCGAGCCACAGTCGTCACAAAACTGCATACGCGTTCGATACTATCGTCGGAAACAAAAGCACTCCCGTCGCGGCCGGCTCCATCGTGTTGCCAGCACCCCGTTCGTTCGAGCCTGGTCTCCCGAGCGTCGTCTCGCTACCGTCGTCTCACCGACTCGAGACGTCACCGCCTCGTTCGAGGCGTTCGTTTTCGCGGACGATCGGACAATCGACGATCCGGAACGTCTCGACCGACGGCATTCCGAGGATGTCGGCCTCCTCGTGTCCACAGCCGACCGCTGGCGGCTGATCGAAGTGGTCACACTGGTGACAGTAGGCGTGTTTGTCGACGACCCGAACGTCTCGGCCGGAATCGGACGCCGCCCCGCTCACGCCCTCCTCGAGCCGTCGCCAGAGTCGGTCGCCGTCGATCCCAGAGACGTCTTCGCGCGCGAATAGGTCGTCGAACTCGGCGCTGGAATCTGCGTCTACGTCACCGTCGAACTTGGCCCCAGAGTCGGTATCGTGTTCACTCGAGCGCTCCGAGACGGTCGCGGCGAGATCGGAAAGCGGGTCGTCGCGATCGGTCATGAGTGATCGGACGGGGTCGGGTTCCCCTTGTCGCTTGGCGCCGGTTGTTCCGAGTCTCCGGATTCGGTGACCGAGTCCGCCGATTCGTCGGACGGCTGGTCGTCGGGAGCCGAGCGTTTCGATGCCGGATCGCCCACGACCAGCCTGTCGGATCCGAACACCGAACTGTTCTCGGCGACGTCCGCGATCGGGCTCTCACAGTGAGGGCACTCGCGGGCGTTCAACAGGGCGATATCGACGCTCGAGTCGCAGTCTTCACAGGTCGCGGTTCGGATCCCCAGACGGTTCGCCCGCACCCGAAGGCGCTCGAGCCCATCCGTATGGCGGTTTCCGTCGGATCGGTCGCGCACCGCCGCGAGAGTTCGTGCGAGAACGGTCGAGCGCTCTTCGAGATCGTCGGTTCGCCCGAGTAGATGTTCGAGAACCTGCTCGAAGTTGTCGAATCCCGTCTCGAGACGGTACTCGAGTTCGTCGAGATCGTCGTGAAGATCGCCGATCTCCTCGTCCGTGACGTGTGAGTCGTGTTCGTGATCCGCCGGCGCTTTGTCGTCGGTCTCGCGTTTGACCTGGACGACGCGCGATCTGACGTCCTCGAGGAGTTCCGTAAACTCCGCTCGCTGGGCATCGAGCTGTCCCTCGAACTCCTCGAGGTCGGTCTGAGAGACCGGGGAGACGTCGGTTTCGTCGCCGGCGTCGGTGGCGACGACGTGTGCGGCCGCCATCAACCGGCGACAGACCTCCGCGCGGGTCTCGTCTCGTCGGCGAGCTTCGGCGGTGAGCCAGTCGTCGACCTCGCCCGGAACGGTAAACGAGACGGCGCCGTGTTCGTGGTTCTCGCCGGCCATACGTTCCGATTACGGCGGATCGACTGATAAGGATTGTTGCCGATTCGAGCGACGGCCCGACGGCACACGCGCTCGCGGCCGATCACCGTATCTTTCTGACGGTGCTGATATCGAAGCCGGCGTCGTGAGTTTCGGTTTCGAACCGAGCCACGTTCTCGTCTTCGAGTCGCGAGAGCACGCTCCGGAACTGTTCGACGACGAGCGTCCGTGCGCGCTCTGAGCCCCCGCTCTCCCACTCGAAACGAAGCGTCCCGTCTGTGGCCTCTTTCAGCCGGCCGAGCTGTGTCGGCGCGAGCGTATCGGCGTTGACGAGCAACAGGAGTACGCCGTTCCACCGGTGAGAGGCTCGAGCCAGTCCCTTCACCGCAACTACTAGCTCTTCCCAGCCGAGCTGGTCGTCGACGGAGACGACGAGGTCGGTAATCGAGTCGACGACGACGAGGTTTCCCGACGCGTGAGCGGTCAGATAGTCGCCAAACGCCTCGAAGACGTTGCTGTCGCCGGTGTACTCCCCGAGGTCGGTGAGGTCTGCCGGCCGGTCGGTGTACCACTCGGTCGGAACCGGCGTCAGCTGAAAGTACTCCCGCGCCAGGTCGACGAACTCGACGTCGGCCATCCCTTCGGTGACGATCTCGTCGTCGATCACGACCGACATCTCGTCGACGACCGCTTCCCGACTGTCGGTAAAGGAGACGTAGTGGACTTCTTCCGGAGCCATCGTCCCCGGCTCGAGGTCGCCGTAATGGAGGTCGAACAGCTCGGAGTCGGCGGCTGCGAGCCCGTTGATCACCGCGCTGGTGTAACAAAACTCTCGGGCGCCCGCACCGGAGTCCCCCGCGAGCAAGACGACGCTCCCGGTCGGCGCACCCCCGCCGATCAGCCGGTCGAGCCGCGAGATACCAAGCGGGATCCGCTCCATACCACTCGGTTCGGAGCGAACCGCTTACCTGTTGTGGCAGGTCGGCACAACTTCGACTGGTCGACTGTTGTGGCAGGTCGGCGCAACTTCGACTGGTCGACTGTTGTGGCAGGTCGGCGCCACTGCGACTGTCCGAGTGACCGATCGTGCGACCGTTTCGTCGCTCCCAGTGAACGTCTCTCCGAACGCGACAATGCTCTTTAGTGCTCGTCGATGTCGGGACCACGCATGGGTGATATTGACGTTGCGATCGGCGTCGACGCGGACTGCGTCGCCGGCTGGCTCGGATCGTACGGCGGAGAGGACTCCCGAGCGGACCTCTCGCGGGGGCTCTCCGCAGGAAGCGAGGGCATTCCGCGAATGCTCACGCTGTTCGACGAGATGGACGTCGACACGTCGTGGTACGTCCCCGGTCACACGATCGAGACGTTCCCCGAGGAGGTCGAGGCCATCGCGGCGGACGGACACGAACTCGGCGTCCACGGTTACACCCACGAGAACCCGACGGACCTCTCACGGGATCAGGAGGACGCGATCCTCGAGGCGTCGATCGACCTGATCGAGGACGTGACCGGGTCGGAGCCGGTCGGCCACCGGGCTAGCTGGTGGGAGTTCAGCGAGAACACCGCCGACCTGGTCGAAAAACACGGGTTTCTGTACGACAGCAGTCTCATGGAACGCCAGTTCGAGCCGGGCTGGATGCGCAACGGCGATAGCTGGGAAAAGATCGACTACGACAAGGATCCCGAGACGTGGATGGAGCCCTACCAGTACGGCGATGAGACCGACGTCGTCGAGATTCCTATCAGCTGGTACAGAGACGACATCCCGCCGATGCTCTTTATCAAACAGCCGATCTACCACGCAGGGTACACAGATCCCGAGATGATGTACGAACAGTACTACAAACGACAGTTCGACTTCCTCTACGAGAGACGCGGTGCGGGGGTGTATACGTTCACGATACATCCGGACATCCACGGCCTCCCCCACATGATCCCCCTGTTCGAGGAGTTCATCCGATACGTCAAGAGCCACGAACGGGCACAGTTTCTCACCCTCGAGGAGGTCGCCCGAAAGTTCGAGGACGACCCGTCGATCTACGAGAGCGAGGGTGCGTACGTCTAGCCGTCCCCGTTCGCGACTGATTCTTCGCCACCGGGGCCCCGTCCACTGGCGTTCGATTCCACGTGACGGGGGCCGTTATCAGCCGATTCCTCGAGCGCCCCGGCGTCGTCCAGCCAGGCGTCGACGATCGCCGTGTGGACCGTCCGAAGGTCGGCGTCCTGGATCGTGCCCGCCGCCTCGAACAGTTCGCGGGCGGTCGCGACGGTTTCGGGTTCGGCCGCCAGGTGGGTGAGGACGAACGCGTCGGGATCGACCGCCCTCGCCGCGTCGAAGTTGGCGGCGTCGTAAAGCGGTGCGAACTCGGCGACGACCTCGGAGACGAGCGCGTCGGTCGCGTCCGCGCCCGGATCGCCCACCGGAACGCCGGACGCCGCGGGGTCGAAGTACTCCTCGAGGGAGACGACGCCGGCCCGTTCGTACAGGTGGTCCCCGAGGCGGTCGCAGACGGGCCTCGAGACGTAGAGGCCGACGAGCGTGTACCGATCTTCGGTCATGCGTGACGATTGGGGCCACATCCCCTCAAACGTACGGTGTTTCTTTCACCGGATCCGTTGCTGGGAGATTGCGCCACGCCCCGTCGAACCGGGGTTCGCTCGGGAACGGTCGTTTGAAGTGGATCAACCGATTACCGTGTGACAACGAATGAGCGAGGATTTCTACGACGTTCTCGGCGTGAGCTCCGACGCCTCCGCCGAGGAGATCAAACAGGCCTACCGGGAGAAGGCGACGGAGTACCATCCGGACGTCAGCGACGATCCGGACGCCGAGGAGAAGTTCAAGAAGATCCAGAAAGCGAAACAGGTCCTGACCGACGAGGAGAAACGCCAAGCCTACGATCGGATGGGCCACGACCGCTACGAGCAGGCCGAAAAGCACGGCTACGACGCCGGAGCGGGCGGCGCCGGCGGCATGGGTGGCGACCCGTTCGGCGGGATGGGTGGTGGCGGCATGGGCGGCGGTCTCGGCGACATCTTCGAGCAAGTCTTCGGCGGCGGCGGTCGCGGACGCCGACGCCCGCGAAAGGGCCAGGACCTCCGGACCGGCCTCGAGATCACCCTCGAGGAAGCGTTCGACGGCGCGGAAAAGCAGTTCACGATCGAACGACCGGAAATCTGCGAGGCGTGTGACGGCGAGGGCCACCCGCCGGAGGCCGACGCGAGGACCTGTCCCGAGTGTCAGGGCCGTGGCCAGGTGACCCAGGTCCAGCAGACGCCACTCGGTCGTGTCCAACAGACCACGACGTGTCCCCGCTGTGAGGGAGAGGGGAAACTGTACTCCGAGACCTGTAGCGAGTGTCACGGCGAGGGCTACGTCCGCAACGAGGCGACGCTGACCGTCGAAATCCCACCCGGCATCCAGGACGGCCAGACGCTCCGAATGGAAGGCGAGGGTGCACCAAGCCCCGAGGGCGGGCGCCACGGCGACCTCCTCATCGACGTCGCGATCCGCGACCACGAGGAGTTCGAACGCGAGGGTGACGACCTGCGCTTCCGGCTTCCGATCTCGTTCCCACAGGCAACGTTCGGGGACGACGTCGAGGTGCCGACGCTCGACGGCGCGGCGGAGTTCGAGATTCCGCGTGGTACTCAAAGCGGCGAGGTCTTCCGCCTCGAGGGGAAGGGCATGCCCCGCCTGCGCGGGCGCGGTCAGGGCGACCTCTTCGTACAGGTCCAGATCGTCACGCCCCAGTCGCTCAACGACGAGCAACAGGAGGCGCTCGAGGCGTTCGCCGAAGCCGGCGGCGACGAGATCGAGGTCAAAGAGGGGTTCTTCGAGAAGATCAAGCGAGCGTTCTGAGCGGCGGGCCTCCTCACTCTCGTCTGTGCTCGTCGATCCGATCGAGGCGACTCTGTGCGGTCGTCGACACCGAATTTCAGGTTCTCGCACTCTCGTTTCCGGGCGCCGTCGTGATCACTGGGCGCCGTCGTGGTCCGAACCCCTCACATGCGCACCCACGAGACGGTCGTCTGGGGCCGAGGTGTGTGAATCTCTCGGGGATCGAATCCTGTGAACCGGGATACAATTAAGTCCGTCCTCGTTGAGCGAACCCGTGGTGTTTCCGATGGCAGAACAACAGATCCTGCTCCTCGCGGGCGATTACGTCGAAGACTACGAGGTCATGGTACCGTTTCAGGCGCTCGAGATGATCGGACACGACGTCCACGCGGTGTGTCCCGAAAAGGAAGCCGGCGACGTCTGTCCGACGGCGATCCACGACTTCGAGGGCGATCAGACCTACACCGAAAAGCCGGGTCACAACTTCGAACTGACCCACGACTTCGACGCGGTCGACCCGGCGGAGTACGACGCGCTCGTTATTCCCGGCGGGCGCGCCCCGGAGTATCTCCGAACGTACGACGACGTCCTCGAGATCGTTCAACACTTCTTCGAGGCCGAGAAACCCGTCGCGGCGCTGTGTCACGGCGTTCAGTTGCTCGCCGCCGCGGACGTCCTCGAGGGCCGAACCTGTACCGGCTACCCGGCACTCGAGACCGACGTTCGCCTCGGCGGTGCGGAGTGGGCCGACGGCGTCACCCGCGACGAAACCCTCGTGACGGGACAGGCCTGGCCCGACCACCCCGAGTGGCTCGCCGAGTTCCTCGAGGTGCTCGGGACGAACATCGATCACGCCGAACCGGCCGCCGCGGACGATTGAGACAGTCCGACGCGGACGATTGGGACGACCCATCGTGGATCGAGACAATCCGTCGTGGGTCGAGACAGCCCGTCACGTTTTGTTACTGATGGGATCCCGGGTCACGGTCGCACCCGACTGACTGACAGCAGACCGTACGACGGCGAAACCCGAGGCGAGTGACGCGCGGTACCCGACGTGCGACGGGTTTTCACCGGTCCACGCCGACTCGAGTCGGCGTGTTTTTTGTTCCGCGAGACCACCTCGAGGTATGACCGTCGCGACAGTCGACGACCTGCTCGCCCGCGAACGCCGCGACGACCGCACGGCGCTGATCGACGCGACGGGCCGGTCGTTCGACGTCCACTGGCTCTGTACGACATCCTGGAAGGCCGGTAACTTCCTGCGACACGCCGGCGTCCGCGAGGGCGTCACCGTCGGCGTCGTCGGCGAGGGCCCGCTCGCGCTGTTGGCCTTCCTCGGGACGACGTTACTCGAGGGCCGGACCCGGTTCGATCCTCCCGCGGATCTCGCGGGGGACGACGAGTTCCGGGCCCTCGTCGCACCCGTAGAGGACATCGAGTCCGGCCGATACGACCTTCCGCGGGGCGCTCAGCGTGTCGGCTACGGTGACTCCCCCGACGAGCCGGGAGTCCACCATTTCGACGCCGGGCTCTGGAGCGAGAACCCCTCCTTCCCGCCGCTGTCGATCGATCCCGATACCGAGATCCTGACCGACGGCGACCGAACCGTGAGCCACGGCGACGTCCTCGAGGCCGCACGCGCGGTCGTCGATGAGGTGGGCCTCGAGACGGGTGACCGAGTCGTGATTCGGGAATCGCTCACGGATCCGCGCGTCGTCACGGCGGGCGTGATCGCGCCGCTTCTCGCCGACGGCGTGGTCGTCCTGACCGGCACCGACGGTCCTTCCGCCGGGAGCGCGAGCTGTTCGGGCGACGTCGAGGGCGAACCGCGGGGCGAGTACGTCGTCTCGAGCGCGACGGACACCCAGACGGGGTCGATCGATCCGGTCGAGGTTTCGTTCTGAGCGTTGCCGGCGCCCACTGTATCGTGACGTCCGGCGCGCACTGAATCGTGACACCCAACACCCACTGTATTGTGACGTCCAACGCCCACTGGCTGGTGGCGGGTAGCCGGCGGTTTCGAACGTGAACTTTCGCGACCGCGTCGGTGGCGAACGTTTATCTCGGCCGTCGTGGACGTCCACGCCATGCCTGACGTAGCGATCGTCGGCGGCGGTCCTGCGGGTCTGAGCGCGGCGCTGTTCACCGCGAAAAACGGCCTCGAGACGGTCGTCTTCGACACCGACAAGACGTGGATGCACAAGGCGCACCTGTTCAACTACCCCGGAATACGGAGTATTAGCGGCGACGAGTTCGTGGAACTCACGCGCGGACAGGTCAGCGACAGGGGCGCGGACGTCCGCGTCGGCGAGGAGGTGATCGACGTCGAGCCGACCGACGAGGGCGGCGAGCGCGGCTTCTGGATCGAAACCGACGACGGCGAGTACGACGCGGAGTACCTCGTCCTCGCGACGGGCGCGGACCGATCGATCGCGGAGGACCTCCAGTGCGCGTTCGACGACGACGGCACCGTCGACGTCGACCTCGACATGGAGACGAGCGTCGAGAATCTCTTTGCAACGGGAGCGATGGTCAGAGCCGAGGAGTGGCAGGCCGTCATCGCCGCCGGGGACGGCGGATCGGCGGCGCTTTCGATCCTCAGCACCGAGAAGGGCGAACACTTCCACGACTTCGATACCCCGGCGGACGTCCCGGATCTCGGTTCGGAGTAGTCGCTGTGGGCGCCTCGAGGCGGTCGTTGGCCGACGCAGTGCGATCGCGTCGATGGCGACGTGTCGAGAAATGCCGCCGCTTCGAGGGTACCGCGGGTCGACTCGTCCGGCATCGTGTGACTGTCCACCATCCCAAACGTCTCCGATGAGTGTAACTTTTAGTTCTCGGACGTGTAGGCGTTCACAACGATGCAGTATGACGCGATCCTGTTCGATTTCGACGGCGTTCTCGTCGAGACGCCCTCCTCTCGGCGGATGACCGTCGCCCTCGAGCGAGCGTACGAGAAACTCGGCCGTCGCGGCCCGACCGCCGAGACGTTCCAGGAGATCCTTCGGGGAGACTTCGACTCGATCGCGACTCGCTGTCGCGCCCTCGAGATCGACACGGACGACTTCTGTACGCAGGCCGCCCGAGAACTGGTGGCCGCACAGATCGCCGAAGTCGAGCGGGGGCTTCGATCGGCGTACGACGACGTCGTCGCCGTCCGCTCGCTCGAGCGACCGCTCGGGATCGTCAGCGACAACCACCCGACCGTGATCGCGACGCTACTCGAGCGGTTCGGCCTCGAGTCGCTGTTCGACGCGTTTTACGGCTGTCGGCTGACGCCCGATGGGCTAGCCCGTCGAAAACCCGACCCGCGAAACATCGAAGATGCCATGGACGCCCTCGAGGCGGAGTCGGCGCTGTACGTCGGCGATCGGACGGTCGACGTACAGGCGGCACACAACGCGGGAATCGACGCGGCGTTGCTCTCGCGGGAGGACGCGGCGAAACCGGATGCGGAGCGTCCCACAGAGTGTGAGCCGACGTATCGATTGACGTCGCTCGCAGCGCTTCCGACGATCGTTCGGTGAGCGTGGGTTCTCCGGGTCGCGAGCGTCGCTCGAGGGAATCGATCACGATCCTCTCGAAGCCGACCGTCGAGTGACTTGTATAGACAGGCGAACGCTTCACGCCGGTGTGAGTGGGAGAGCGTTCGTGATCGACCGTGACCGGTAAGACGACCTGGGCCATCCCGGAAGGGTACATTCCCGAGGGGAGCACCGGCCCGGAGCCCGAAATGATCAGCCACGAGACCGTCTGCATCCTCAACACGACCGACGGCGACGCCACTGTCGAGCTTACGGTCTACTTCACCGACCGCGAACCAGCGGGTCCGTACGAGGAGACGGTCCCCGCGGGGCGGACGAAACACGTCCGGTTCAACGACCTCGAGGATCCCGAGGAGATTCCGACCGGGACGCCGTTCGCGAGCGTCGTCGAATCCGACGTTCCCGTCGTCTGTCAGCACACGCGCCTCGACTCGAGACAGGCCGAAAATGCCCTCCTGAGTACGATCGCCTACCCCGGCACCGGTGAGTCGGGATGACCGCGGATTCGGAGGGCGGGGAGTGGTCGAACTGGTCGGGAAGCCTGCGATTTTCGCCCGACGAGATCGCCACGCCCGAAAGCGAGTCGGAACTGCAGGAACTCGTCTCGCGGTCCGCCGAGGTCGGCGAGACGGTCCGCGTCGTCGGCAGCGGCCACTCCTCGACGCCGATCGTCGAGAGCGAGGACGTCCTCGTCAGCCTCGAGGAACTCTCGGGACTGGTCTCACACGACCGGGACGCGACGGAGGCGACGCTCGCGGGCGGGACGACCCTCGAGGAAGCCGGTGAAGAACTCCAGCAGGTCGACCTCGCCTTCCCCAATCTGGGCGACGTGAGCCTGCAGATGGTCGCGGGCGCGTTCGGGACGGGAACGCACGGCTCCGGGACGGCCTACGGGAACCTCGCGGACAGGCTCATCGGCGGTCGGATGGTCACCGCCGACGGAAGCGTTCGGGAGTTCGGCGTCGAGGACGACCCCGAGTTGCTCAGCGCCGCCCGCGTCTCGCTGGGCGCACTCGGCATCTTCACCGAGATGCGTCTGGACCTCCAGACCGCGTACAAACTCGAGCGCCGGGAGTACTGTACTACCGTCGAGGACTGCTGGGAGCACGTCGACGACCTGACCACGGAAAATCGAAACTTCGACTTCTACTGGTACCCCCGCTCGGACGAGGTGAAACTCCGACTGCTCAACGCCCCCGGCGGCGGAACGCCCCACGCCGACCTCGAGTACGCCACGCTCGTCACGCGCGAGACCGACTGGTGGCAGGAGATCATCCCCCAGCACAACGCGCTGGGACGGCTCTACGACGAGATGGAGTACGCCGTCCCCGCCGACGTCGGCACGGAGTGTTTCCTCGAGGTGCGCGATCGAATCCGCGAGGAGTGGCGCGGCGACGTCGGCTGGCGGGTGCTCTTTCGGACCGTCGCCGCCGACGACACCATGCTCTCGAACGAGTACGGCCGCGAGACCGTCACCATCTCGCTGTTGCAAAACGCCGAACTCGAGTTTCGGGACTACTTCGCCGACATCGAGGAAATCTTCCTCGGCTACGACGGTCGACCCCATTGGGGGAAAAAACACAGCTTGCGGGCCGGCGAACTCGCCGAGCGCTACCCCGAGTGGGACCGCTTCCAGGAGATTCGCCGCGAACTGGATCCCGACGGCGTCTTCTTGAACGACTACCTCGAGGCGTTACTCGAGGACGAGTCGATCGATCGCGGCGACTTCCGGAGAGACGACGATGGATGACCGGAGCCGCGAGGACGACGCCGACGAACGGCGGGCCGCGACCGACGGTGGCTCGAGCGAGCCGATCGGCCGCACGGAGTGGACGTTCCCCGGCGGCCACGTCCCCGTCGAGAGCACGGGCTCGGAGCCGGAGATGGTGAGCCACGAGAAGCTGTGCGTACTCAACGCCGGCGGCAAGATGGCCCGCCTCGAGATCACGCTCCACTACGCGGACGGGCGCGAGGCGGGGCCGTACCTGCTCGCGGTCGCCCCCGAGCGGGTTCGTCACGTCAGGATCAACGACCTGATCGACCCCTACGCGCCGCCGCTGGGCCGGGAGTACGGGTTCGCCCTCGAGTCCAACGTCCCGGTCGTCGTCCAGGCGACGCGCCAGGACACTCGGCGGGCAGAAAACGCGACGCTGTCGACGATCGCCTACGGCGACGACGGGCGCTAAGACTACCGCTCGTCGCCGCGTGAAGGTCCCCATTCGTCGCCGCGCAGTAAGGCACCGGTTCGTCGCCGATCGGAATCGGCGAGTGCCTGCCGCCGGTTTTTGCCCTCGAGTGGTGGAAGCCGTCACATGGACCACGAACGCTGGACCGACCTCCGCAGCGCCTGCGAGGAACTCGAGTCGGGAGCGGAACTCGAGACGCCGGTTTCTGGACGACGGTTCGAGCCTATCGATACGAACGACGATCGCATCGTCGTGCGATTCGCCGACAGCGGCGAGGAGCGCCCGCTCTGGCGCGAGCAGTTCGACGTCCTCGTCGATCAACTCGAGGGAAACAGCGTCGCGGTCGAGGACCTCCAGCCCGGTATCGAACCGTACGCCGTGATCGCCACGCTCTCGGGATCGTTCGCCGCGACCGACGACGAAATCGTCGCCGACGACGACGCCGTTGTGGGGGAGAGCCCGTTTCTGGTTTCCGCCGCGGAGGCGCGAACCCCGCCCGAACGCGTCCACGACGACGCGCTGTTGCTCGCCGCGTTCCTCGAGCGGATCGACGACCGGGAGTTCCCGTCGCTCGAGACAGGAACGTTGACCGACCTGTACGTCCTCGCGTCGGACGTCGAGCGAGGCACAGACCGGCTTCGCCGATCCGTTCGAGACCAGTTGCTCGAGCGACTGGGACCGAACCAGGAGCTTCACGGCCGGTACGGCACCGTCCGGCGGACGGTCCGGGAGCGGCGCCGACCGACCGACGACGAGGCGGTGTTCGACGTCCTCGACGAGCGCGACATCCCCCGCGAGTGGGTCCTCGGCGTCGATCCGGAGAAACTCGACGTCGTCGTCTCGGTGACCGACCTCCCCGCCGATGAGGTGTACGACGTCGACGAGAGCGTCTACGTCCAGAAGACCGGCATCGACGAGGACGAGAAGTACTCCCGACTGCAGGGAATCGCCGACCGGATCGACGAACTCGAGGGGGCCGAAGGAACGGCGCTTCGAGCAGAGTTAGACGAGATCGAGGACCGGCTCGAGGAGGCGCTGTCGGCCTGAAAACGAGATAGTTCCGACACCAACACCGGCTTTTCGGATCGCGGGCGTCACGTCGCAGTAGTGACTTCCTCCCCACCCTACTCGCTCACGGCTCGCGCCGTTCGCTCCTTGAGGGTAGCGTGAGACCGACGGTCTCACGGACCATGCGAACGGGCGCTTCGCGCCCGTGAGCAGATGGGGCTTCCTGTTTCCACGACGCGCTTTGCAGGAACCGAACCGGTCCCCGTAGGGAGCGCAGTCTCCGCAGGCGTTGATTCGGGACAGCCCGTCCCTACTTGCTTCAGTCCACGTACCAAGATGTTGTAGGCCGCGTTCCAGTCCCGATCGGCGGTGAACCCGCACGATGGGCAGGAGTGTTCGCGGACCCACAGCGGCTTGTCGGTCTCGACACCGCAGGCCGCGCACTCTTTGGTCGTTCCGGCCGGATCGACAGCAACGAAGTGCGTGCCTTCGCGTTCGCACTTGTATTCGAGCATCCGCAGAAACGTTCCCCACGCCGCCCCGGCACGGTTGCGGCTGTTCGACGGGAGTTCCATCAACCCCTTGGCGTCGAGGTCTTCGACGGCCACAAGGTCGTACTCTCGAGCGTAGTGGTTCGAGAGCTTGTGCAAGAAGTCCCGACGTTTCCGTTGCAGATCGGCGTGACGTTTGGCGACGGAACGCTGTTGCTTGCGGTAGTTCGCCGATCCGTGCTCTTTGCGTGAGAGTTTCCGTTGCTCGCGTTCGAGCCGGTCGCGTTCGTCGGACAAGTCGGGGCGTTTGATGGCTGTTCCGTCGGTGTCGTGAGCGTACTTCAGGATACCCACATCGATCCCGACGCACTTCTCGAGCGTATCCGGTTTCGACGGTGCATCGTCTTCGGTTTCGATCCCGAGCACGGCGAACCACTCGCCGGTCGGTTCCTGCTTGACGACGACCTCTTTGATCGTAGCGTCGTCGGGAATGTCGCGGTGGTAGACCATCGGAATATCGCCAATTTTGGAAAGAGAAAGCACAGTACGGCCACTCGTGTTGTTGAGTTCGAAGCCGGTTTGACTGTACTTGATCGAGCGGTATTCCTGCGGGGCCTTCCACTTGAGTTCGCCGACGCGGTATCCGTTGTCCTTCCGCGCTTTCAGCGTCGAGAGATTGTCGTACAAGCGCTGCACGACCTTCTGCAGCACCTTCGAATGGATTTGTTTCAGGTCGGTCCACCAGTCCTTGAGGTCGGGGAGCACCGACTGCTCGGAGTAGGCCGATGTGTCGTCCTTTCGGTTGAGCCGGTGCAGAAAGTGGTTGTAGACCTGTCGGCAGGTATCGACAGTCCACGCTAACCGCTCGTGGAGTTCGTCGGTCGGCTTGAGCCGATACCTGTAGTTGTATCGCATGGTTTACTCGTCTTCGTCGTTTGGATCGGTCACGCGGACGACTTTGACAGTGGCACCTCGCCATCGCTTGGGAACGAGTACGTGAGCACCGTTTCCGGTTGGTTTGACTTCGGCTTCGTGGACTTCGTGTCCTTCGACCTCGTACCGATCCATTACCAATGTTTAAACTACGTAGAAACATAAAGCTGCCGGTAGCGTGGGCCTGCGCACCTGCTGTAGAACAGTCCAAAAAACACGAGCGGCGTTGACGAGACGCTTCGCGTCTCGTTCGCACACCAGAAATCTCCGATTTCTGGGGGCGCTGTATCCCCTCCCTGCTCGCGCCTTCGGCACTCGCTGAGGAAGGGGCATTAGCGCCTATTTCCTGGTAAGTGGAGGACGAACGCCCCGAATCGAAACGAACGACGTTCTCGACGGGTCGGGAATCGACGGACGCGACGCCCGTCGGCGACGCCACCGTGCAGGCGACCCGCAAACCCTTTTGCCCACACGTCCCCTACGTCGAAGTATGTACGTGCGGGACGCGAAAAACAGAGAGGAGGTCTGGTTGCTCGACCACATCGAGTCGATGGGGCTCGACGACACGGCGTTCCGCTCGCGCGATTACGTCGTCGCGATCGACGAGAACTCCGGCGAGAAGGCCGGCTTCGGTCGTATCCGCGTCCACAAGTTCGACCCCGACTCGGACGCCGACGAAGACCGCGAGGTCTGTGAACTGACCAGTATCGGCGTCCTCGAGGGGTGGCGCGGCCAGGGCGTCGGCGCCCACGTCGTCGAGCGTCTGCTCGAGTACGCGAGCGACGAGGGGTTCGAGACCGTCTACACGCTGACGGGCGAGGGAGGCTACCTCGCGCAGTTTGGCTTTCGGCGGATCGACGAATCGAAACTGCCGAAACCGCTTCGAGAGCGCCTCGAGGAGAAACGAGACGGCGTCGATCCCAACGCGAAACCGCTCGCGATCGACGTCGCTGAGTTCCGTATGCCCGAACGGCTTCGAGAGGCGTTCAAGCGGGCACCCGACGGTCGCGACGAAGCCTCGAGCGACGAGGCGGCCGAGGACTTCGGCATCGATTCCGAATCGGCGACCTACAAGTACGATACCGGCCGCTGAGGCGGACCACAACACTCCGTACGAGTGGCGTATCACCCGCTCGAGAGCAAATCCCGTCGCACGGGCGCTTCGCCAACCTTCAAGCCCTGCCATCCCCTCCGTACCGACAATGTTCGACCCCGACGAACTGGAGGAGATCCGCGCGGGTCACGAGCAGTGGCACGAGGAGTCCGTCGAACCGGTGACCGACCGGTTCGGCGAGCGAAACGAGACGTTCACCACGGACACGGGGGGCCAGGAAGTCGATCGGCTGTATACGCCTTCGGACGTCGCCGACGTCGATTACCGGGACGACCTCGGTTATCCCGGCGAGGCGCCGTACACCCGCGGCGTCTACTCGACGGGCTATCGCGGTCGACTGTGGACGATGCGCCAGTACGCCGGCTTCTCGACGCCCGAGGACACGAACGAGCGCTATCACTACCTGCTCGACCAGGGCCAGACCGGCCTCTCGATGGCGTTCGACCTGCCGACGCAGATGGGCTACGACTCGGACGACGAGATGGCCGCCGGTGAAGTCGGTAAAGCCGGCGTCGCGATCGATTCGCTCTCTGATATGGAGACCGTCTTCGACGGCATTCCCCTCGACGAGGTGTCGACGTCGATGACGATCAACGCGCCCGCGTCCGTGTTGCTCGCGATGTATATCGCGGTCGGTGACCGGCAGGGCGTCGACCGCGAGCAGTTGCGCGGGACGATCCAGAACGACCTCTTAAAGGAGTACATCGCGCGCAACACCTACATCTATCCGCCGGAGCCGTCGATGCGGATCATCACCGACATCTTCGAGTTCTGTGCCGCGGAGACGCCGAAGTTCAACACGATCTCGATCTCCGGGTATCACATCCGCGAGGCCGGTTCGACCGCGGCCCAGGAACTCGCATTCACCCTTGGCAACGGGATCGAGTACGTCGAGGCGGCGATCGACGCCGGACTCGACGTCGACGAGTTCGCGCCACAGCTTTCGTTTTTCTTCAACGGTCACAACAACATCTTCGAAGAGGTCGCGAAGTTCCGTGCCGCCAGACGGATGTGGCACGACATCATGGAAGAACGGTTCGACGCGCAAAACCCCAAATCGAAGCAACTGAAGTTCCACACCCAGACTGCGGGCTCGATGCTGACCGCCCAGCAGATCGAGAACAACGTCGTCCGCGTCGCCTACCAGGCGCTTGCGGCCGTGTTGGGTGGCACCCAGAGTCTCCACACCAACGGCAAGGACGAGGCACTCGCGCTCCCGACCGAGCAGTCGGTTCGAACCGCGCTCCGAACCCAGCAGATTCTCGCCCACGAATCCGGCGCCGCCGACACGGTCGACCCGCTCGCCGGAAGCTACTACGTCGAGTCGCTTACCGACGACGTCGAGGACGAAGCCTACGACATCCTCGAGGCGGTCGACGACCGCGGCGGCATGCTCGAGGCCGCCGATCAGCAGTGGGTCCAGCGCCAGATCCAGGATACGGCGTTCGACCGCCAGAAGGAGATCGAATCGGGCGAGCGGATCATCGTCGGCGTCAACGAGTTCGAGGTCGACGAAGAGCCCGAGATGGACGTCCAGGAAGTCACCGAGGAAGACCAGCAACGCCAGATCGACCACCTCGAGTCCGTTCGCGAGGAGCGCGACGACGAAGCCGTGGAGGCGACCCTCGAGGCCCTTCGAGAGGACGCTCGCGGCGAAGAGAACCTGATGCCCGCGATCATCGACGCCGTGAAGGCGTACGCGACGGTCGGCGAGATCTGTACCGTCCTCCGCGAGGAGTTCGGCGAGTACCAGCCCGGAACCGCGATCTGAGATCGGGCTCAGGCGCGAACCGACGTGCTCCAGCATGGGCTTGAAGACTCGAGGCGACGACGGTCGACCCGTGACCTCCGAGTTTCCGATCGATCCGGTAACTGCAGGCGACGCCGAGATTCCCCGCCTCGGCTTCGGTACCGCGCGGATGACGGGCGACGAGTGTCGACACGCGGTCGAAACGGCTCTCGATGTCGGCTACCGCCACGTCGACACCGCACAGATGTACGACAACGAGGCGGCCGTCGGCGACGCGCTCGAGGCGAGCGACGTCGCTCGCGAGGACGTCTTCGTCGTCACGAAAGTCCACCCAAGCAACGCGGCAGCCGACGACGTTCTCGAGTCGACGGGGGAGAGCCTCGACCGTCTCGGACTGTCAACGGTGGACCTGCTCTTACTCCACGCGCCGAGCGATCACGCCCCGCTCGAGGAGACGCTGGGTGCGATGAGCGACCTTCAGAACGACGGAGCGGTTTCTCACGTCGGCGTGAGCAACTTCTCGGCCGATCAACTCGAGCGAGCGATCGAGGTATCGGACGTGCCGATCGTCGCGAACCAGGTGAACTGTCACCCCTACCATCGTCAGGACGATCTGCTCGAGTACTGCGTCGACCACGACGTCTGCCTGACGGCGTACAGCCCACTCGCGGAGGGGGCGGTCGCCGGTGACGACCAGCTGGCCGATATCGGCGAACCGTACGACAAGTCGGCGGTGCAGGTTGCGTTACGCTGGCTCGTCCAACAGCCGTCGGTCTCGGCGATCCCCAAGGCCTCGAGTCGCGAGCACATCGAGGCGAACGCGGCCGTCTTCGACTTCGAACTGACCGACGACGAGATGGACGCGGTCTCCGAGGTCAGCGGGGGCCTGTGGACCCGACTGGTCGACAGACTTGGCCTCGAATGATCGATACGATCGCGCCCGTCGGCGCGTCATCACCGAAGACGGACCGCCGTCCCGTAGGCCATCACTTCCGAGCCGCCGTCGGTGATCTGTGAGGTCTCGAGGCGGACGTTGACGACGGCGTCGGCACCCATCTCCTCGGTGTGATCTTCCATACGTGTGATAGCTTCGTCACGGGCTT
The DNA here is from genome assembly GCF_041205745.1 of Natrarchaeobius versutus. NCBI lineage: Archaea > Methanobacteriati > Methanobacteriota > Halobacteria > Halobacteriales > Natrialbaceae > Natrarchaeobius > Natrarchaeobius versutus. The sequence continues at coordinate 809,229 of NZ_JBGFCC010000001.1, forward strand.
TCGAGAGGAGATCCGAGTACGCCTTGAGTTCGCCGCCGAAGATATTTCGGATCCCCTGCGTGAAGTCCTGGCCAGCGTTTTTCGCTTCGACCGTGTTTCCGCGTGCGATTCCGAGTACGTCGACGATTTCACCGTCCGGGACGGTTTCCGTATTCGTGATGTACATCTCACAGGTTTTGTACACTGGACCCTCATATGTTTTCTGTGACAGGTGTCGACGATCACGAAGCCGGGCCCGCCAGCCGTCCCGACCCCGACGGTATTTGATCCGGCCCGATCAACGTCAGATATGCACTTCGATCACGCCGGCATCGCGACGGACGACGCGACGGAACTCGCCGAGCTGTACGGAACCCTGTTTGGTCTCGAGATCGCCCACGAAGAGGAGTTCGACGGCATGCGGGTCGTCTTTCTGGACTGTGGGAACGGCTACTTCGAGTTGCTCGAGCCCCTCGAGGAGGGGACGATCGCACGGTATCTCGAAGAGCAGGGGTCGGGCATCCACCACCTCGCGCTGGCGACCGACGACGTCGAGGCCGCCCTCGAGCGCACTCGCGAACATGGCGTCGCCCTCGTCGACGAGGAGCCGCGACCGGGCGCCTGGGGTCACTCGGTCGCGTTCTTACATCCCCGCGATACGGGCGGTATCTTGCTCGAGTTCGTCGAACACTGATACGGACTGCTGAAAGTCGATACCGGCGAAACCCGAACGGGTCGTCGTTTCGCCGATAACCAGTTACAGCCATCCGGACGAAACGATAGTAGCCACTGAAACCCAGTGTCCACCTAGTCCGAGTTCTCGGGCAGAACCGACGTTCTGACGCCGATTCTATCCCGGTATTGTGAGTAGTCGCCAAATAGCTTCGGTTATTACTGTTGTTGAATTGGACAATTATACGGAATGTTGAAAAACAAGAATTCCTAATAAATACTTTTTGATCGTGGCAACATATACATCGGACGTTGCGTGTTTGAGAAAAGACAACACGGGGCAAAGGGTCTGGACCATGAGTTCATCAGCTACCGATCGACGTAAATCGGAGGCGGCGACGATCGACCGCCGTCGTCTCCTTCAGGGAATCGCAGCGACAGGTATCGCCGCCGGTGCCGGTTGTGCTGGGGAAGACGAAGAGGACGACGACGAGACGATCGAAGACGACGAAGGGACACAGGACGACGAGGACGACGCCGCACTCGAGGACGTACAGGACGGTGGCCGGCTGGAGCTAGCGATCGAACGTCCTGGAATGGATCACGTCGACTACGTCATGTCGACGCTCGCCGACGATTCGATCATCTACAACGCCATCTACGACGACGTCTACGAGATGTCCCTCGAGGGCGAGTTACACAACTGGATGGCCGAGGAGTACGAACTGGTCGAAGCACAGGACGTCGACGAACTGGACTACGAACCGTACATGCGGGAACTCGAGATCGAAGACGTCGAGGAGGACGAAGACACCGGCGAGTTCGAGCCCGCCCTCGAGGAGGTCGACTGGCCGAACACGGTGTTGATCCATCATCCCGAGGACATGGCCGCGGTCGCCGAGGGCGAGCTCGAAGCCGGAGACTCCGTTCGCGCGCTGACGCGGGAAGAAGCCGGGGAAGCCGTCGAAGACGGCGTCTACGGAACGCACCTCCGCGGTCGATTCCACGAGGGAATCGAGTTCCACGACGGGACGGAGCTGACGGCCGGCGACCTGATCGGATCCTACGACCGCCACGTCGACAGCATGCTCCACGGGCAGGTCGTCGACGCCTTCCTCCATGCCGACGCGCCGGAGGGCGAGAACGGCTACGAGTTCGAGCTGTACCACCAGCTTCCGGACGCCGGGGCCGAACTCGAGGCGCCGGTGACGATCTTCCCCGAGGATCAACACGACGTTCCGCCGGGAGAACTCGAGCCCGAAGAGTGGGTCGGAACGGGACCGTACGAGATCGTCGAGTACGACGAGGGAGAACAGGTACTACTCGAGCGAATGGACAACTACTGGCTCGAAGAGGTCGGCCTCGACGGCAAGGAGTGGTGGGACGGCCCCGAGGACTTCCCCGAAGCGCCGGTCATCGACGAGATCAACGTCCGCTTCGTTCCCGAGGAGGGGACCCGCGTCGCCGGTCTCCAGGACGGCTCGGTTGATCTCGCGTACGAACTCCCGGCCGTCGAGCGGGATGCGTTCGACGACAATCCGGATTTCACCGTCGACTCCCAGCCGGCGACGGGGTTCAAGTTCATGACGTTCCCGATGGAGGAGACGGACACGGGTGGGGCCTTCGCGAACCAGGAGGTCCGACAGGCCGTCGCCAACCTGATTCCTCGCCAGCAGATCGTCGACGTCGTCGACGCCGGGTGGGGCGAACCCGGCCTGGTTCCGATCCCGGAGCCCCCTTCGGCACTCGCCACGCAGGGAACCTACGAGGAACTCACCGAGTCCGACTGGGCGTTGCCGGCAGATCCCGACCACGAGGCGGCCGAAGAGATGATCGAAGAGAGCCCGCTCGAGGCGCCGATCGACATCGTCATCGAGACGAACGCGGACGACGAGACCAGACAGGACAAGGTGACGCTCATCGTCGACGAGTTGAACGCGAGCGGGCTGTTCGACGCCACGATGGAGACGCCCGCCGACATCGGAGACTGGACGGTGACGATGCTCGAGGTCGACGGTTCGCGCTTCGATTACTCGGAGCGAAACGCCGCGACCGTGATCGGTCTGGCGGGCACCTGGGAGCCCCACGGCTACAACGAAGCCATACACGACCCCGACAACCACAACATCTGTTGCAACTGGTTCTTCCCGGCGGGGACGTTCGACTGGATGGACGACTACCGGGCCTGTCGGTTCTCCGTTGACGCCGCCGAGGACGACGACACCCGCCGCGAGATGTACGACGAGATCTGGCCGACGATCGTCGAGGAGTCCGCGACGACGATGGTGGACTTCTCACTCGAGACGGCCGTCGCGGGACCCGACGTCGAGGGGTTCAACGTGTACGTCGACCGCCGCCAGCACGTGGAGTGGTCGCTTCACGCGCCGTACGACGAACAGCTCACGTGGCTCGATCGGGCCGAGTGACCGGTTCGTACCAGCTATGGGTCTTCGACGCTTTATCGTCCACCGCCTGCTCGTCTCGATCCCGGTACTGTTCGGCGTTTCGATCATCACGTTCTCGCTGGTTCACCTCACGCCGACGGACGTGGTGGACCTCCTCATCGGACTGAATCCCGACGTGCAACCGGGCCAGGAGGAACAGCTCCGTCGCGAACTGGGGTTCGACCGTCCGGTTTACATCCAGTACGTCGACTGGTTGACGGACGTTTTACGTGGCGATTTCGGCGAGGTCTATACAATGGGAGGTGACGCCGGCGAACTCATTTGGGGTCGGCTTCCGGAGACGATCGCGCTCGGCGTCTTCGGCTGGCTGTTCGCACTCCTCATCGCGATCCCCGCGGGGATCTACGCCGCCGCGAAACGAGGTCAGGTCGCCGACGATGCCAGCCGCTTCGTCGCCCTCGCCGGCATCTCGATTCCGAACTTCTGGCTGGGGCTGATGTTGATCGCCATCTTCGCCGTCCAGATCGACCTCTGGCCGGTGTTGAATCCACAGGAGCCGTTGCTCTCCCGGTCGATGCTCTGGTGGTTGATCCTTCCAGGCGTTACCATCGGAACGGCCGCCTCCGCGAACGTCATGCGGATCATGCGAACGTCGATGGCCGAGGAACTGGGCAAGGAGTACGTCACGGCCGCACGGGCGAAGGGACTCCCCGAGCGGACCGTCCTCCTCAAACACGTGCTTCGCAACTCGCTGATCTCGGTCGTGACGGTCGCCGCGTTCCTCACGGCCAACATCGTCGCCGGGGCGGTCGTCGTCGAAGTCGTCTTCGGCTGGCCCGGGCTCGGCCACCTGTTCGTCGAAGCGATCTACGTCCGAGAGGTGAACCTCATCATGGGGATCACCCTGCTCACCGGCGCGGCGATCATCCTCGCGAACCTGCTTGCGGACATCGTCTACGCGATCCTCGACCCACGAATCAGAGACGAGTACTGAACCATGTCAACAGAGAGAGGACGTATCAAGATCGACGGCTTTCACGGCGAACGCTCCCGCGACCTCGAGTCGGATCCCGCGGTCGGCGACGAGGTCGAACGGGACGTCGAGAGCCGATGGTACAGGGTCGCCAGACAGATCGTCCGCGACAGACTCGCGTTGATCGGTGCCGTCGTCGTCGTGCTCATGGTCGTCTCGGCCGTCTTCGCGCGACCGATCGAGGCGTGGGGGTACACCGTCCAGCCGTTCGCGCTGGCTCCGTTCGACCCGACGAGTACGGGCGTCGGCGCACCCTACCAGTCGCCGTCCCTGGGCCACCCGATGGGGACCGACCGGCTCGGCCGCGATATCCTGTCGCGAGTGATGTACGGCGCCCGCTTTAGCGTCTCGATCGGTCTGATCGTGACGGCGCTTGCCGCCTCGTTCGGGATCGTCTACGGCGGCATCTCGGGATACTTTGGCGGGACGGTCGACGACGTGTTGATGCGCATCGTCGACATGGTGTTTGCCTTCCCCGGACTCGTCCTCGCGCTGGTCATCATTGCCATGATCGGGCGAGGGTACTGGGAACTCGTCGCGGCGTTCGCTCTCCCCGGATGGGCGATCTACGCCCGACTGATCCGCGGCGAGATCTTGAAGGTGAAACAAAACGAGTACGTCCTCGCGGCCAAGGCGCTGGGCGCCCGCGACCGCACCGTCCTCTCGCGTCACGTCATTCCGAACGCCATCGCGCCGGTGATCGTCCAAGCCACGCTCAGCATCGGAACCGTCGTTATCGGCGTCGCCGCCCTCGGATTCCTCGGTCTCGGATTCACCGCCGACACGCCCGAGTGGGGGACGATGCTCGAGATCGAACGCGATACGATCGTCTCGGCCGGCGGCGAGTGGCGGTGGTGGGCGACGTTCTTCCCGGGCATCATGATCTTCATCTTCGTGATGGCCATGAACATGATCGGCGACGCGATCAACGACGCACTCGACGCACAGGCGAGCGAGACGACACAGATGGGGGGTGGCTGATGGCGTTGCTGGAAGTCAAGGACCTTACGGTTACCTTCTACACCCCGGAGGGAGTCGTCAGAGCCGTCGAGGACCTCTCGTTTACGATCGAACGCGGCGAGAAATTCGGTGTCGTCGGCGAGAGCGGCGCCGGCAAGAGCGTGAGCGGACTCTCCGTGCTCCGGCTGATCGAATCGCCGGGTCGGATCGAACGCGGCGAGATCCTTCTCGAGGGCGAAGACGTCCTCGAGATGGACGACGACGAACTCAGGAGCGTTCGGGGGAATCGGATCGCCATGATCTTCCAGGACGCCCAGACGGCGTTGAACCCGGTCTATACGATCGGCGAGCAGATCGCAGAAGCGATGCGATACCACCTCGGCTACGACGACGAGGAGGCTCGAGCCGAGACGATCGATCTGCTCGATACCGTCGGCATTCCCGATGCCGAGTCGCGTTACGGCGACTATCCCCACGAGTTCTCCGGCGGCATGCAACAGCGAGTGGTTATCGCGATGGCGCTGTCGTGTGACCCCGATCTGTTGATCGCCGACGAGCCGACCACCGCACTCGACGTGATGACCGAGGCCAAGATCCTCGAGGAACTCGAGGACCTCGCCGAGGAGTTCGACACCGCGGTTCAGCTCATCACGCACGACCTCGGCGTCATCGCGGAATTTTGCGACCGCGTGATGGTTATGTACGCCGGCCAGTCGGTCGAGCTGGCATCCGTCGACGAGCTGTTCTACGACCCGAAACACCCCTACACCGTCGGATTGATGGCATCGATTCCTCGGATTGGAGCCGGCGACGATCGTCTCCAGACGATCTCCGGGAGTATGCCCGACCTGATCGAGGTGCCGTCCGGCTGTCGCTTCCATCCCCGCTGTCCGTACGCCGAGGAGATCTGTCGGCGAAAGGAGCCGCCACTCGCCGAGCCGAAAACCGGCCGTGAAGCCGATCCGGACTCGGATCGAGCGGCGCGGTGTCTCGAGTACACCGGCGATCTCTCGGAGGGGCTGTCGTTTACCGTCGACGTCGAGGAGACGGCCGATCCGGGTCGACCCCACTCGGGTGAGTCCGATGACTGACGGCGACCCGATCCTCGAGACGACGGGCCTGACGAAACACTACGAATCCGAGGGAAGTTTCGTCGATACCCTCCTCGGTCGGTCGGATCTGGTCAGAGCGGTCGAGGGGGTCGACCTCGAGCTGTATCCCGGCGAAACGCTCGGAATCGTCGGCGAGAGCGGCTGTGGCAAGACGACGCTCGGACGCGCCTTGCTCAGACTCGTCGAGCCGACGTCGGGATCGATCACCTACAGGTCAGAGACCGACGAGGGAACGACCCGAGAGATCGAACTGACTGATCTCTCCTCGTCCGATCTCCGCGATCTCAGAACGCACCTCCAGTACATCTTCCAGGATCCCTTCTCGAGTCTCAACCCCCGGTTGACGGTCGGTGACATCGTCGGCGAACCGCTCGATATCCACGGTATCGCCGACGACGAGCGCCGAACCCAGCGCATCTACGACCTCCTCGAGACGGTCGGCCTGAACGCGAGTCACGCCCACCGCTACCCACACGAGTTCTCCGGCGGCCAGCGCCAGCGCATCGGAATCGCCCGCGCGCTCGCCGTCGACCCGGAGGTGATCGTCTGTGACGAGCCGGTTAGCGCCCTGGACGTCAGCGTTCAGGCCCAGATCCTGAACCTCCTCGAGGAGTTACAAACCGAGTTCGACCTCTCGTACGTCTTCATCGCCCACGACCTGAGCGTCGTCGAACACATCGCCGACCGCGTCGGCGTGATGTACCTCGGTGAGATGGCGGAGGTGGGCGAGACGCGGGAACTGTTCGCCGACCCCAAACATCCGTACACCGAGGCGTTGCTCTCGGTCATTCCCGAGCCGGATCCACAGTGGGTGGGCGAGAAGATCCTGCTCGAGGGGCAGGTGCCGTCGCCGATCGATCCGCCGTCGGGCTGTCGGTTTCACACGCGCTGTCATCGAGTGATTCCACCCGAGGAGTTCGATCTCGAGCAGTCCGTGTGGCGGTCGGTGCTGGACCTCAAACTCGCCGCCAGGGAGGCGACGTCGACGACCGAACTGGTCAGTCTGGGCCGCCAGGGAACGATTCGACCCGACCTCGAGGACGAAGACGTCGACACGCTCGCGGACGTCGTCCGATCGGCGTTCGAGATTCCCGCGACGCTCTCGGATCCGGAGGCCGAACGGCTGACCGCGGAGGCGATCCGGACGCTCCACGCCGCCGATCCCGACGCGATGGCCGACGCGCTCGAGGAGGCGTTCGTCTCGCCGTGTGAGACGGTCCGTCCCGACCTGCTCGCGGTCGACGGCACCCAGGAGGTCGCGTGTTTGCTCCACGACGATCGGACCGGGGACACACTCGAGACGCCGGCGGACGACGGAAGCGAGGCGGCCGCCGACGACTGATCGGCGTCACAGACGGTTCTCGAGGAGGTGTTTCGACCGGCGCTTCGTAAACAGCGTGCTCGATGACTTCCTCGCCGCCGACGCTGGGAGTCACTCGAGACCGGTCTCACTCGAGGAACGATTCCGGATCCTTCTCGTAGAGTTCCCACATCGTCACGTCCGCATTTCGGATCGCCTCGTGGCGCGGGTGAGAATCACTCGTGAGATCGGACCACTCGAGGATGCCGGGGAAGATCAGCGGGATCGTGTGGGTGGAAACGTCGTCCCAGTCGGGTTCGTCGCCGGTGAACACCTCCGCGACGAGTTCGGCCGTTTCGGTGGTGTGGCGATCGCCGGCGACGGTCGGTTCGACGCCGAGTCCCAGTTTGTAGGGGTAGGCTACCCAGTGCCAGCGCTTTCCAGCACCGTGGTGAACGGCTGGTGTCCAGGTGTAAACCCCTCCGGGAACCAACTGTTTCGTATCTGCAGGGTGATCGGTCTCGAGGTCACGCCACATCTCGACGGTCCACGAACCGTCCTCCCAGATTCCGGATCCCCGCCAGTCCGCAGCGCTCCCGTGCGGTTCTCGAAGCGGACGGCGTGGGATCATCGCCCCCTCCCACTCTGCGATACTCGGATCGAATTCGACTGCATCCTCCAGTTCTAATGCGTACGTTCCGTCCTGTTGATCCGGGAACGTCCCATCTCGAATCTCGCTGTAATCGAGCGCACCACGTTCGACGACGTCGGGGTCCCACATGTACTCGGGCCCGTCCGTCGGATTCCACTCCTGTGTCGTGTACGTGTTCTGTCCCTGGTCGCTGTGTCGATATTCGAGGACGTGGTGGTCGGTTCCGTATCCTTTCGGATTGCTTCGGTGGGCACGCCACATCGGAAGATCGAGGAAGACGCCGTCTCGCTTGAGCGCCTCGAGTTCACCCTCCGGTCTGATCCGTCGCCAGTCGTTTTCCCACCACTCTCCTTCACACGCCTGCGGGATGTACTTTCGAACGTCGGTCTTCCCGAGACCGTCGTCACCGAGGTGTTCGTGCTCCCGAACGGCCCGTTCGGAGGCCTCACTCGGCAGAGATCGCATTCCGGTGTGAGCAGTCAACCAGCCACCGAACTCCTCGAACCCCTCGACGGAGCCGTCGTCGAGCAGGAAACTGATGCGGTCTTCGTAGAAGCCGGCGTGGTCGGGATGATCGCCCGCGCCCATCCAGGGAGACGGGTTCGCGAACCGCCTCCACTCGCCGTTACGGTAGACGAGCATGTCGTGGACCCAGCCGCCAGGGTTTGGCTGATCCCAGCGGAATCGAAAGTAGATCTGCGCTGAATTGAACGCGATCTGGGTGTCGAGTCGCTTCAACGTCTGCTCCGGACGCCAGTGATCAGTCATCGCCGGTTTACCTCCCGGTGTTCGACCGCCGTCGTCCGACGATCACATCCGCTCTGGTGGGTGTGGCATTCGAACGCTGTTGATTCGTCGCCATTGATCGGGTCTCATTCAGTATCGCGAGTGAACTCATAACTAGCTACGGGTGCGCCAGATCGAGTGCAACGAAAAACGCCGTCGGTAGCGAGAATTCCGCAGTGCTTTGGACGCCGATCCGTCTTACTCCCCGCTCGAGACGGCCGGCCCGACGGTCGATCGATCGGCGGTGAACTCGAGAAACCGGCGACCGCAATCGCCACACCGAACCGTCAACACCTGCCGGTCGCTACAGCACGACCGCACCGGCCCGTCGCTGAACTCGATCGTTCCGGAGCAGAAAAAGCAGTCGTCCTGAAACGACCGAAGCGACTGGAGGATGCGGTATCGCTGTCTGGGCGGGACGTCAGCCCACCGATAGGTCGCCTCGCGTATCGATGCATCCGTCGCGGCGTCGAAGACGAGGGCGTCCGACGAGGGCCAGTTTCGGATCGTATTCCGGATCCGAAACGCCGTGTACGGACGGCTCGGAACGGTCACCTGCTCCTCGTCGACGCCGAAGATCTCCGCGACGATCGCCTCGTCGATGCCACGCGCTCGGAACGTCTCGAGGTGGTCCCGGACGTCGGCCTCGAACGCGGCCGTAAACCTGAGTTGTTCGTCACCGTCGGACGGCCGGATCGCGTCGATCGACCGGAGGAACGCCTCGGGATCGACGGCGTGTTCGCGACGGTATCTGATCCGCTCCTCGGTCGATTTGTCGGCCATGGTGTGCGAACAGGTAACGATATCCTCACACTATAGCGTTGCGTCGATTCTCTGCTCGCTCGAGTCGAGTTCGTTCGTAATCGCCGATTTCGACTCGGACCGAATCGAACTGGGTCGACGCCGGTCGAATCGGTCGAGATTAGCTGGACCCAATCCGTCGTTTCGGGATCGACGGTGACCGAACGCTTTTGCCACTGAGTCGGGTGCTAGCAGTAATCAATGCGTCGGATCTACGATTCGGGAGCGTTACACCGAGACGACGACGAGCCCCACGCGCCGGCCGAGGGCGAAGATCGAACGCCACAGGCGGTCCGGTGGCTTCCCGGGGCGGCGGTGAGTCGACTGTTCGTTCCCGACTGGCTCCGGTATCGTGCGATTTCGGTCGACGTGGAGACGCCACGCGAGGAGTACAGCGTGGGCGAGTCGGTTTCCATCCACGTCACGATGTCGAACGCGATGCCGTTCCCGATCACGATCCGGACCGCGTCGCCAGTCCGGTGGACGTGGTCGGTCGACGGGGCACTCGAGGCGTCCAGAGTCCCGCAGTCCGATCCGCCGGACGATCCCCACAGCTTTCGGTTCGGCCGGGGCGAACGCAAGCGGTTTACGCGGCGGTGGAACGGCATGTTCCGCGTCTCTAATTCCGAGTGGGAGCCGGCCACCCCTGGCGAATACGCGATTTCCGCCGCGGTGAACGTGGACGATCCGGCGGCCGGCGGGCTCGCGGACGAAACCACCGTTCGACTGACGCCGTCGGATCGATCGCCGTAACTCGAGCGTAACCCAACGAGACCCGCGATCGCCAACTGGTCGGACCGGACAAACGTTAGCAGGCTGGAGGGTCAACTTCGGACGACACTCATCCCGATTGGGTGGCGGGAAAGGCTACCGGAAACCCAATCCGTCTATACCGTTCCGTGGTGGATTCGGGTGATGACCACGGTCGTCGAACTCGAGGTTTCAGCCGATCGTCTCGCTTTCGAGCGGACGTTCGATCGCGTGCCGACGTTCGAGTTTCGGATCGCCGGAATGATCGGTGGCTCCTCGCCACTCGTGCGGGCGTCGGGGGCGGATCGACGAACGCTCCAGCGGGCGCTCGAGGCCGATCCCTCCATCGACGTGATTGCGAGCCTGACGACCGCGACCGAACCCGACTCGATCCGGGCGAGCGACGATCAGGACGGCTGTCTGTTCCGTCTCGAGTTCGAAGACGGCGTCAAGCTGTTTCAGGAGATCGTCACTGACAACGATGGTGCGATCTTGACCGCCCGCGGCGGGGACGACGCCTGGTCGGTACAGCTTCTCTTTCACGACCGAGAGGCGGTGTCGGACGCCTACGACCTGTTCGGACAGTACGAGTTCGACGTGGACGTGACGCGCGTGACCGGCATCGACGACCTGGCCCGCGCCCGGACGCCGTTGACGGAGACGCAGTACGAGACGATCCGTGTGGCACACGATCTGGGGTATTTCGCCGTCCCTCGCGAAGTGACCCTCGAAGAACTCGCCACGGAGTTGGGAATCTCACACCAGGCGCTCTCCGAACGCCTTCGACGGAGCCACGAGGCGCTCATCAGCGCGGAGCTCTCCGAAGGCATCACGCGGACGAAGATCGATCCGTGATCGTCACCACCCGAGATGCCCTCACTTGGCACTCGTGAAAATCGAGTTCTCCTCGAGATGTACTTTTCGAATATGTTCGATTATCCACCAAGTTTTGGATGTTCGTCTACCTAATGAGGAGAGATTGTCGAATCTGCCCCAACAAGTAGCTTTATTATTAGACAGTGCGACAAACCATTCGTCGGTGCTGTAACCGACCCCGTGACGCACTGCCAGACGACTACCCCTGTAAGCGCCGGTGGATCACTCGTGCTCGTACCGACGCTTGCGGCCACTCGTGGCTGTGTGGCCGCTCCTGTGATCCTTTTGTACCGTCCTCGAGACTCGAAGCGTCTCGCAATCGGAGACAGTGCCGAGAACACCGATAAGAAGAGGAAACCAACGCGGTGACCGTCAATCAGCGCGAGAATGCGTCGGAAGAACGAACGTGTCGTCGACCTCCTCCAGAAGGCGATGTGCGTAGAACGCGACGGAGAAATCCTGCGGACTCGGGATCGAACAGCCGAGAATCCCGATCGCCACGGCTACCGAGACCGGCGATTCGAGCGAGACGAGATCGAACCCCACGAGTCCGAAGACGAGAGCGGCGAGTGCGAGCGGTGCGAGCGCCGATATGCGGAATATCCACGGAGACTCATCGCCGGTCGGATATGGCCGAACCAGCGCCCACGGGCAACTGGCAAGCATCCCTAACGCGCCGCCGGTACGATCCGGACCGTAAACGACGGTGTACTCGACGCGTGCCAGTCGAAGTACGAGCGCGTGTAACCCCTCGTGTGCAACCAGACCGACGAATACCGCGAGAACGAGACTGACTCCAGCAACCACCACGTTCGCCTCGATCATTGGTCCATCCGAGTGTACACCTGTTCCGTCCTCGTTCCCATCCCATCCAATCTGCTGTCTCGATCGTCCGGCACGGACGGGGACCATCGCGGGTGTGCCGGTACTGCCCGACAGCGAATTGCACTACGCCGTCTCGTACGGACTGCGACGAGTCGCTACCGACCGATCGCACGACGGCAGTCGACCGGAAATCGGTCGTCACAGACCGTCTCACTCGACGCAGTGGATCGAACGACCGGCGAACGGAAGTCCTCGTGGCTTCATCCGTGGATACATTAAGTACCCATTACCGACCGACCGTCGCCGGAGTGGGGTCCCGCCTCGGACCGCAGTCGCTCGCTCGAGTCGTGAGCGGACGCGGGTGGTGGGCCTTACCCGAACCGGCGGCGGATGGACCATCTCAAAGATAACAGAGTTCGTATATGAAATATGATTGAAAAAATATTATTGAACCACTACTGGTGTCCCAGGCATGATACTCATATCCAGGAAATTTCCCACAGTACGGCATAGTAGCGATTTTAGAGTTCGATTTCGTGCGGCCTACGGATCCAACCGTATTCTCTATCGAAAGACGCCATATTGTCTCTCAATGGACCCATTTCCGGCGATTTCACGATCAGCCCCGAACCGACCCAAAAGTGATGGCAAAAGTATATTATATAGGTAATATACCTTATCTTTTGGCCGTCCGGCTAGCTGTCGGTCGAGTATCGTCGCTCGAGTACCGCCGGAATCGTCACGGATCGATCGAGGAGCGGTGATCGGTTGGGAATCGGTGAAGCGATTTCCCCGTTCGCACTCGAGTGAAAGTGTCCCGGCCGTTCAACGACCACCGTAGTTCATGTACACCGTCTTGATCGAGGTGAAAAAGTCGAGACCCGCATCGCCCTGTTCGCGATACGTGTTCGTCGAGGAGCCCTTGTAGCCGCCGAAGGGGACGTGCAGTTCGAGGCCAGTCGTCTTCTCGTTGACCTTGGCGACGCCGGCTTCGACCCGCTCGACGAACCGGTTGGCCTGACCCAGGTCGTGAGTAACGATGCTCGCGGAGAGGCCGTACTCGACGTCGTTCGCGACCGCGACGGCCGCGTCGAAATCCCCGACCGGCAGGACCGCGACCACCGGTCCGAACACCTCCTCCTGGGCGATCCGCATCTCGCTTTCGACGTCCGAAAACACCGTCGGCTCGACGTAGTAGCCGTCGTCGTACTCGCCACCGGTGAGTCTCGACCCCCCGGCCTCGAGCGTCGCACCGTCCTCGCGGGCGACGTCGACGTACTCGAGGGTCGACTCGAGTTCGCTCGCGTTCACGTGTGGACCCATATCGGGATCCTCGAGTCCGGGCCCGACGTCGAGCGACGCCGCGTAGTCGGTAAGCGCCTCGAGGAACTCGTCGTAAACCTCCTCGTGGACGATGGCACGCGAGCAGGCGGTACAGGACTGTCCCGTCGTCCCGAAGGCGCCGACGCCGACGATTTCGGCGGCCGTCTCGAGGTCGGCACTCGGCATGACGACCGTCGGGTTCTTGCCGCCCATCTCACACTGCACCCGAGTCAGGTCGGTCGCCGCCGCCCGAGCGACGGCGGTGCCGACGGTCGTACTCCCAGTAAACGAGACGGCGTCGACGTCCTCGTGTTCGGCCAGCGGCGTTCCGACCTCGCGGCCGGAGCCGGTCACGAGGTTCGCGACGCCATCGGGGATTCCCGCCGTCTCGAGGCATTCGAAGAGGATTCTACTCGAGTTCGGCGCGGCCGAGGCGGGTTTGATCACGAGCGTGTTTCCGGTCGCGAGCGCGGGCGCGATCTTCCAGGCGGGGATCGCGATCGGGTAGTTCCAGGGGGTGATCAGCCCGACGGTGCCGAGGGGCTCTCGCTTCGTATATAACTCCGTCGCCGGTCCGCTGGCGGCCTTCGCTGTCCCGCCGAGGTCGCGCGCTTTCTGTCCGTAGTATCGGAAGATGTCGATCGCACGCTGGACCTCGCCGGCCGCCTCGCTTCGCGTCTTTCCTTCCTCGCGGACGAGCGTTTCGGTCGCTTCCGTCTTTCGGTCCTCGAGGGCGTCACCGGTGGCCGTGAGGACGGACCCGCGTTCGGGGCCGGGCGTCCGACGCCACGACTCCTGTGCGCCGACTGCGGCGTCGACCGCCGTCTCGACGTCGATACGCGAGGAGTCCTGGTAGGCACCGACTATCTCGTCCGCGTTCGCGGGGTTTCGGACGTCGAACGTCCCGCCACGTTCCGATTCGATCCACTGACCGTCGACGTAGTTGTCGTACTCCGTCGGCATACAGGCGGGTGGTTCACTGTCATCGTATACAACTATTGTGGATCCGGCGACAACACCTCGCGACGTCAGTGTCTGGGTCGCCGACGCACTCGAGTACGATTTCGTCGCCGCTATGGTCGACCGACCAAAGTACCTATGACCTTCTGTGAGAATCGCCTCGTATGGACGTTCTGATGACTGGCTCGTACGGCCGATGTGGAACCGCCATCATCGACCACCTCCACGACGACCCCGCCTACGAGTTTACCTACCTGAACCGATCCGACCGACCCGACGATCACGAGTACGGCGGCTACGAGACGATCGTCGCCGATATCGCGGACGCCGCGGCCCTAGAACGGGCCGCCGAGGGAACCGACGCGATGATCCACCTCGCGGGGTATCCGGACACCGACGGCACCTGGGAGGACGTTCTCGAGCCGAACGTGATCGGAATGGTGAACGCACTCGAGGCCGCCCGGAAGGCCGAACTCGAGACCGTCGTCTTCGGCTCGACCAACCACGTCATGGGGATGTACGAACTCGAGACCGCACCGGAGCTGTACTTCGGGGCGGACGCCCCGTTTCGGTTGACAGCCGACGATCCGGTTCGGCCCGACTCCTACTACGGCGCCTCGAAAAGCTTCGGCGAGGATCTGGGGCGGTACTACGTCGAATCGTTCGAGTATCCAAAACGGTTCCACGCGCTTCGAATCTGTACGGTCAACATGCCGGAGTACGACCATCCCTACGGCGACGCCGAGGCGCGCGTCGACGATGGGGTCTTCGAACGCGAAAGCGAGGAGTATCGCCAGTGGGTCGCACGGATGAAGGGGATGTGGCAGTCACGCCGGGACTTCGCACACATGATCGACTGCTGTCTCCAGGCAGACGAAGAAGGCTTCGACATCTTCAGCGGCGTCAGCGACAACGACAGGCGCTGGTACAGCATCGAACACGCGCGGAACGCGATCGGCTACGATCCACAGGACAACGCCGAAACCTGGGATGAACCTCCCGAGGGCCGTGGTCGGTGAAACGATAGTAGCCGCCAGTTCGCAAGCGAGAGTGCGTCGACGGAAAACGACTCCTATCGCACCTCCTTGTCCTTCATCCCGTCTCGACCGTCGAAAACTGCACAGTTTTGTCGGTGACGGCCGCCACCGGTCGATCTCCACGAGTCCTCGACTCGCAGGCCTCTCCGAACGACGTCGCCAGCGACGCCGATTCGTCACCCATATTGTTCCCCTGTGAGGAACAGATGGTGGGGAGACAACCCTTCGGTCGTCCACGATCCGTTCGCTCGCTTCGATCGTCGCTCGAGGTGGCCGGCGACCTGCTCTCTCTCGAGGCGATGCGCTCGGCGTATTCGGCCCCACGACGACGGAATTGACGGAGACGATGAAGATCGTATACAATCGTACCACTGTAATAACACTGTGTTCCCCAAGAGGGAACGAGTGGGGCGAAACTCGGCCGTTCGACCGGGAGCATTCGCGAAAGATCGGAACGGCGTCGATAAATGGATAGTTCGTATACGGTCCGTTCGTCAGAAACGGCTCTGGGTGAGACACGCGGACGAAATTGCCGGTACGTGACGGCATCGTTCCCCGTGGGGGAACGTCTTGGGTCGAACTCGAGAACATAATCGGCTCGACGAGAGATGACTCCCCTGTCGATTACAGGAGAATTTATAACTGCGCGCTTCGTCGGTCGTCGATACCAGAAATGGACAACGCGATTCGATACGGCGTCGTCGGCTGTGCTGGAATGGGAACGAACCACGCCGATGCGATCGAGGAGATCGACGGTGCGACGCTCGTCGCCTGTGCGGACGTCGACGAGGGGATCGCACGATCGTTCGCGGAGACGTACGATACCGCCTGGTACACGGACCCGGCGGAGATGGCACGCGACGCAGAACTCGACGCCGCGAGCGTCTGTACGCCAAACGGAACCCACCTCGAAATCGTCACGGCACTCGCCGAGGCCGGGGTCGACGTTCTCTGTGAGAAGCCCCTGGAGATCACGCCCGAGCGGACGAACGAGTTGGTCGACGTCTGCGAGCGAGCTGACGTCACGGCCGGCTGTATCTTCCAGCGACGGACCTGTGGCGGTCCACGATTGGCTCGAGAGGCGCTTGCGGACGGGCGCCTCGGTGAGCTCGTCCTCGGTGAGGTCCAGGTGAAATGGTACCGTGAACCGTCGTACTACGACGACGTCGGATGGCACGGAACCGCCGATGTCGACGGTGGAATCCTCCACACCCAGGCGCTTCACGGCATCGACTTGCTCCAGTGGGCGACGGGCGGAATCGAACGCGTCGCCGCGAAATCCGAAGCCCGCCACCACGACATCGAGGTTCCGGACACCGTCGTCGTCAGCGTCGAGTTCGCCGACGGAGGCTACGGGCAGATCACTGGATCGACCGCCGTCTACCCACAGGAGCCGATCACGTTGCGAGTACACGGAACCGAAGGCTCGATAGCGTGGTACGAGGACGAACTCGAGTCCTTCGAGACGATCGACGGCGACGACGCGACGGCCGAACCGTTCCACCTGGGGACGGGTATTCCGGCACAAGTGCGTGACTTCGTCGAGGCGATCGAGGAAAACCGCGAACCAATGGTTCCGCTCCCCGAGGCGCGAAAGACGAACGACGTCGTGTTCGCCATCGAAGCGGCGATCGAACGCGAGGAGTGGGTCGACGTCGCGGCCGTTCGCGACGAGAGAAGCGGTCCCTGACCTTCCGGTCTAACATTCGTGATCCGTTCCGGGCTAAACCTCCGTGATCAGGTCCCGGTTGGAGGCGATCGAACCGATCAGGAGTCGACGGCCGACCGCGAGAACGGATCCCACTCGAGGTGGAGGATGACGAGGCTGGCGACGAACGTAAGGACGACCGGAGCGAGCGTGAGTTGCGCGACGACGTACGAGCCGGTTCCAGACTCGAGATACGGATACGAAAACCCGAGAAGTAAGAGAAAGAGGATATCGATCGTCACGATCGTTTTACAGACCGACTGCATGAGCGTCATACCCCGGTTTGGTGGCCGGCGCTGATAAGTGTATGTCCCTCGGTCTCAATCACCATAACCTTTATTGTAAATCACTCCACAGGCATAAGTGGAATGCCAACCGATGCGAATCGCACCTCGAGAGCGTCGAGACGGGACGTTATCCGGCTCGGTG
The DNA here is from genome assembly GCF_041205745.1 of Natrarchaeobius versutus. Classification (NCBI taxonomy): domain Archaea; kingdom Methanobacteriati; phylum Methanobacteriota; class Halobacteria; order Halobacteriales; family Natrialbaceae; genus Natrarchaeobius; species Natrarchaeobius versutus. Next base: position 826,837 of record NZ_JBGFCC010000001.1, read on the forward strand.
CGCTCGGGACCGCGGCAATGGTTGCAGGGTGTAGTAGTCAAGAACCGGAAGATGAGGAAGGCCTCAACGGGGACGAAGACGCGATTCGGTTCCGGACCGACGACCGCGATTACGCGGCCCCGGAGGACCGTCACTTCAACCCGTTCAACCCGTCCGGAACGGCCGCGTGGTATCCGGGTCGTCTGGTCTTCGACAAGATGGCGGTCTACTCCGCGCCCGCCGACGAGATCTTCCCGATGATCGTCGAAGACTACAGCAAGCCCGACGACGACACGCTCGAGGTGGAGATCAGGGACGACTGGGTCTGGCACAACGGCGATCCGGTCGTCGTCGAGGACTGGACGATGCAAGTCGAGATCAACAACGCGTTGATCCACGAGGGCGAAGTCGATATCGACGATCCGGACGCTGGCCCGTTCGTCCAGGACATCGAAGTCGTCGACGACCACTTCGCACGACTCTCGCTCCGTGACCCGCTGTCCGAACACTTCACGGCCATTCAGGCGCTCGCGCGCCCTCCCGGGGAGATTCACCACGGCGTCTTTACGAAACACGACGACGACACCTGGAGCGAGTGGCACGAGCAGATCGTCCACGGCGACGGCGACGAACGAATGAGCGGTATCGAAGACGCCATCACGACGCCGTACCCAGAAATCACCGATCACCCCATCGGAAACGGCCCCTTCGAAGTCGCGACCATCGGCGACGACGAGATCGTCTGTGAAGTGTTCGACGACCACCCGTACGCCGATGATATCGAGATCGACGAGTTCTCGATTCACCACTTCGAGGACCCGATTCAGGCCTACCTGCAGGAGAACGTCGACGCCTCCCACAGCGGCTGGCCCGCGCCGCCGGACCTGCAAGAACAGATGCCCCCGGGATCGGAACTCATCTCCGAGGACCTCTCGCACAACAACCTGATCACGTTCAACTGCGGCTACGACGTGGACGTCTGGGATACGCCGTTCGAGAGCCGGGAGGTTCGCCAGGCTGTTGCCCACGTCTTCGACAAGGAAGGGCTGGCAACGCTGGCCGAGGGCACCGAAATCGAGGTCTTCGAGTTCCCCCCGTGTCGTGTCCCACACGGCGCGCTCCAGGAGGGTGTCGTCGACGTAAGCGACTTCACCGAGTACGGCCAGAACGACACCGAGACGGCGACCGAACTGCTCGAAGGCGAGGGGTACTCCCTCGAGGACGGCACCTGGTATACACCCGACGACGAGGTGTTCGAAATCTCGATCCTCGGCGGCTTCGACAACGTCGTCATCCAGACGCTCGTCGCCAACCTGAACGACTTTGGAATCGAGACGGTCCAGGAGGAAGTCGACGACGCGACGTTCGACGAGCGGCGGATGGCCGGCGAGTACGACATCATCCCCGACGGGTCGTCGGCGGACAGCATCTCCGAGATGTGGTCGCTCGACCTCTGGGACTGGATCAGCGATCTCACCCACCACAGCCCGGAGATGACCATCCCGATGCCGGTCGGCGATCCGACGGGATCGGACGGCGAGCAGACGATCAATGTCGCCGAACACCTGACCGAGTGGCGAATCACGAACGACGAACAGTACCACCGAGAGCTAATGTGGGCCTGGAACCAGCACATCCCCCAGGCCGAGATGGGCTTCGAGCCCTCGAACGGCGTGCTCAACACGGGTAACGGCTGGGAGCTAGACGCCAGACACGAGATCAAACACGGACTCGACACCGTGTTGTTCGACGTCCACTCGCTCCCGGACGGCGTGTTGAGACGGGAGTGAATCGGAGACTACCTCTAACCGGCATCGCTCGAGGCGCCGTCCGGCGAGCACACACCACACCGTCTCCGCTGACCGGGCTCACCGAGTGCGACCGACGTTACCTCGAGTGCCACTGGTCAGACTTCGAGCCATCGCCGTCCGCGGCGGCGGCCCACGACCGCGAAACGTGCTGGTTCTCGGGCGCCCAGCGGATATTCTGTCGACGGTCGACTGACTCGAATGGCGGTCAGTTGATACCCATACGTTTATAAGATATTGCCTCAGTAGTACGGTACGTATGGATTGGAGAGTTCGGCGAATAGGCCAGGCACTGTTTACGGTGTGGGGGGTGATAACGATCTCCTTCGTTCTCGTGCGGACGATGCCGGGGAACCCGATGTCCGCGATGGTCGTACGGTACGAAGAACAGGGAATTTCGCCGGCACAGGCACGGCATCTCGTGGAGCTTCGACTCAATATTAATCCGCAGGAACCGATTCCGATCGCGTATCTCAACTATATGGCGTCGACGTTACAGGGAGACCTCGGTCAGTCGTTGTACTACGACAGACCGGTGGCGGAAATTCTCGCGACCGCGTTGCCGTGGACGCTGTTCGTGTTGAGCTGGGCGATGTTCATCAGTTTCTTCGTCGGCATCGCCCTGGGTGCGTTGATGGCCTACTGGGAGGGGGGGCGGTTGGACGTCGGGTTGACCGGCTACGCGACGGTGATGGGATCGATCCCGTTCTACGTGCTCGCGATCTTGTTGCTGGTGGTTTTCGGCTACCGGTACGGTGTTTTCCCGACCGGCGGCCGACAACCGACGGGTATCGAACCGGGATTCAACTGGCCGTACATACGGGGCGTGATACACCACGCGGCGTTGCCGGTGATCTCACTGCTTGTGGTCTCGGGAGCCGCATCGCTGAGTATGCGCGGAAACAGCATTCGAGTGCTCGGCGAGGATTACCTTCGCGTCGCCCGTCTCCGAGGATTACCGGACTCGACGATCGCTGTCCAGTACGTCGCCCGGAACGCGATCTTACCGATGTATACGGGTCTGATGATCAGTATCGGTAGCATGTTCGGCGGCTCGATAATTCTCGAGGAGGTGTTCGCCTATCGTGGCGTTGGCTACTACATGATGTCGGCGGTCGACCAGCGCGACTACCCGCTGATGATGGGGGCGTTTACCATCATCACGATCGCCGTCGTCATCGCCCTGCTGTTTGCAGACCTGACGTACTCGAAGATCGATCCGCGTGCAGGAGGTGAAGGTCGTGAAGGATTCTAACGGGATCGGCGACGATCGCTCGACCGCCACCGACGGCGGCACCACCAGATCGCCGTTCGAAGCGATCTCGGACGTCGAGGAGACGCGTCGTGATCGGTACCGGAAGCGATACGAGACGTACGTCTACGCCCCGCTTTCGATCATCTGGGACGACTGGCGTGCCCGAATCGGCATCGCCATAATCGCGTTCTACGTCCTCGTCGGCACGCTCGGCGTCTACCTCATCGAGCCGACGTCGAATCTCGACGGCTCCGCGTTCATCCAGCCGTTCGAAACCTGGGAACACCCACTCGGAACCGATCGTATGGGGCGTGATCTGCTCGCCGATGCGGTCCACTCGACCCGACCGATGCTGATTATGATGATCTCGGGCGGGCTGTTCACCGTCTCGCTCGGAACCGCCATCGGTGCGGTCGCCGGCTACAAGGGCGGAATCACCGACACCGTCCTCAACTCGATCACCGACGTGTTCATCAACATTCCCGGATTGCCGCTCGTGATCGTGCTCTCGGTCATGTTCGAACCCCGCCATCCGGTTATGGTCGGCATCCTGCTGAGCGTCGCGGCCTGGGCGGGGCTCGCGAGGGCGATCCGATCGCAAGTGCTTACGATACGGATGGAATCGTTCACCGAATCGGCCCGCGCGATGGACATCCCAACCTCGCGGATCATCCGGAAAGACGTTCTCCCGCATCTCATGCCGTATCTCGTCATCAACCTGATGAACGCGATCCGGAACATCATCTTCTCGGCCGTCGGGCTATACTTCCTCGGCGTACTGCCGTTCGAGGACCAAAACTGGGGAATCACGCTCTATGCGGCGTACGACCAGGGCGCACACTACCGACCGGGTGCGATTCACTGGCTGTTGATCCCGATGGTCGCGATCATCGGGATCTCGATCGGGTTGATACTGCTCGGCCAGTCGCTCGACCGCGTGTTCAACCCGCGCGTCAGAGCCCGCCACGAAAACGGCGGCGGAGAGGTCGATCCCGAGGAGGACGTGGACACAGACAACACCGGAATGATCAAACAAGTGTAACGAAACCGTTATGACGATTTCACACAACGACTCCGACATGGTCGAACCAGGGGCAACGAACACCGACCGAACCGCCGCGGACGACGCGGTCCTCGAGGTGCGAAACGCCACCGTCCGGTTCGGGATGGAACGGGGCGAGTCTCGAGTCTTGGACGACGTGAGCATCGATATCAGTCGCAACGAAATCCTCGGCGTCGTCGGGGAAAGCGGAAGCGGGAAGTCGATGTTCGCGTCCGCGTTTCTCGACGCGGTCGTCGATCCCGGCATCCTCAGCGGCGAGATCACCTACTACCCCGAGTCGGGGGAGCCGGTCGACGTCCTCGACCTCTCGAAGAAGGAACTGAACCAGTTCCGCTGGGAGGAGATCGCGATGGTCTTCCAGGGGGCGATGAGTTCGTTCAATCCCGTCCGAAGGGTCGAGACGCACTTCGTCGAGACGCTGAGCGCCCACGGCTACGACGTCTCCGAAGGGTTAGAACGGACGCGAACGTTGCTCTCGGATCTCTACATGGACCCCGAACGGGTACTCAACTCCTATCCGCACGAACTCAGCGGCGGGATGAAACAGCGCGTCCTGATCGCGCTCAGCCTGGTGCTCGAGCCGGAAGTCCTCGTGATGGACGAGCCGACGGCGGCACTCGACTTGCTGATGCAACGGTCGATCATCTCGCTCATCGAGGAGATCAAAGAGAAGTACGATCTGACGATCGTCTTCATCACCCACGACCTCCCGCTGGTGGTCGACCTCGCCGACCGGATCGGCGTCCTCTACGCCTTCGAGTTCATCGAGATCGGCCCGGCGGACGAACTGCTCGAGACGGCCGCACACCCCTACACGCGGGCGCTTCTCAGATCGACGCCGAACCTCACGGCGCCCATCGAGGCGATGCGTCCGATCCAGGGGAGCGCCCCCGACCCGGTGAACGTTCCGGCGGGCTGTTCGTATCACACCCGCTGTCCGCTTTCAGATGGGCTCTGTGAGTCCGAGGATCCGGAAGCGTATCGCGTCGACGGGAACCACGACGTCCACTGTCACCACTGGGAACGAGCGAGCGAGGAGATACCCATCTCCGAGGAGTACGACGAGTCGGACCTCGAGCGCTGGGAGTCCGAATCGACCGTGCGGAGGCGATCCCGTGAGGCCAACGGCGAACCGGTCGTCTCGCTCACGGACGTCGAGGTTCACTTCGAGTCGAACCAAAGCGAGGGGTTGATGAGCATCTTCGCGGATCCCGAGATCGTCAAGGCGGTCGACGGCGTCTCCGTCGACATCTACGAGAACGACGTCGTCGTCCTCGTCGGCGAGAGCGGCTGTGGCAAGACGACACTCGGCAAGACCGCCGTCGGACTCGAAGAGCCCACGGGCGGTGCCGTCGAGTACCGGGGACAGGACGTCTGGGAGGCAAAGCGGGGCGAAGGAGACGTCTCCATCCCCTTCGAGGAGATTCGTCGGTCGCTCCAGGTCGTCCACCAGGATCCCGGAGCCGCGTTGAACTCCTACCGGCGGGTCGCCTCCAGCCTCGAGGAGCCGCTGATTCGCTGGTACGACGACCTCGATGGCAACGACCGACGCCAGCGAATCCTGAGCATGCTCGAGCACGTGGGGATGTCGCCGCCGGAAGACTACATCGAGCGCTACCCCCACCAGCTCTCGGGGGGCGAGCAACAGCGGGTTGCGCTGATCCGGGCGATGTTGATGAATCCCGACGTGATTCTGGCCGACGAGCCGGTAAGCGCACTCGACGTCTCGCTTCGCGTCGAAATGATGGATTTGATGCTCGAGTTACAGGACACGTTCGACACCTCCTACCTGTTCATCTCTCACGACCTCTCGAACGCACGATACATCACCGAGAAGACCGACGGCCTGATCGGGGTCGTCTACCTGGGCAAGCTCGTCGAGATTGGCACGCCTGACCAGATCATCAACGATCCACAACACCCCTACACGCAGGCGCTTTGCTGGGCGACGCCGGAGCTGATGACCGACGACGAACGAAACGAGGAGTCGCCGATGCGAAAGATCGACATCCCGGACCCGACGGATCCGCCGTCGGGCTGTCGGTACCACACCCGCTGTCCCGAAGCACGAGAGGTCTGCCGGAGAGACGAGCCGGAGATGGTCGACACGTCCGGGGACGACGGCTACCGACGGACCGCCTGCTTCCGGACGCTCGAGGATCACGAGTACTGGCGGAGCGAATCGATCGTCGACGAGGAAGGGGCGGCCGCCGCCGTCGAATCGGCCGTCGACGGCGACGAACTGACTGCCGAGGAGAGCGGATAGTCCGCCGTTCTCCCTCAAGATCACGGAACAAAGGACGATAGTTTATACTCCTCCGATACGAACGTCGACCATGGCAATCGAGACGTTCAGGAACGCGCCACCAGTCGAGAAGCTTTCCCGGGCCGTACGAACCGTGCTCAGCTCCGTCACGTTGACCACCGCCTCGGCCGGCGCGATCCTCATTTTCGTCGGCTTCCTGCTTCAGGAGGGCGTCCTCGCCGCGTTGTTACCGATCTGGGGAGCGGGGCTGATGATCGTCGGCCTCTCGGCGTACCTGCTCATCTGGTGGAGCAGGCAGTGATCGTCGGCGAAGCCGGTCGACACGCTCTCGTGGAAGCGATGATCGTCTAAAATCTGCCCGACAGCGTTAGAATCTGCCCGGCAACGTTAGAATCCACCCGACGACGTTCCGCGCGTCCCTACCGGCGTCGGCAGATTCGCCGAATCATCCCCCTCGAGCAGAGCCGCGAGCCAGAGCAGGGCCAGCGGAACCGGGTCGTCGAGCAGAACGCGTCCGTGCTCGTCCGTAAACGCACCCGCGTCGGAATTCCGACGGCTCTCGAGGAGGCGACGGCCGAGGATTGTCGCCGCGTCGAGATACGCCGAGCAACCGGTCGCACGGTGGAACTCGAGGAGCGCGCACAGCGTCTCGTGACGGACGGGAATCTCGTCCGCTCGGGGAGTAAGCGTCGGCTCTTGGTCGACGTCACGTCCGCCCGCGTCGTCGTTACGGTCTGTGCGCACGTCGCGTTCGATATCACCACCAACCGATCCGACGTCGCCGAGACCGAGTCCGCGAGCCATCTCGTGGGCGGCCCGGAAACAGTGCTCGTCACCGGCGATTCGAAACGCGCTCGCGTACGTCCAGAGGAACTCGGGCCCACACTCGATCGGGTCGATTATCCGCCCCTTCGGCCCGAAGTAGCCCTCCCGACGAATCACGAACCCCTCGAGGCTGAGGCCGTCGGTGAGCATCGGCTCGAAGACGTTCTCGGCCGGTCGATACGCCTCCCGGTGCCAGGCGCGCAGTTCCTCGACGGCCCACCGGGTGAACTCGGCGCCGCGTTCGCCGAGGCGGTCGCCGAGTGCTAACTGGCGACGCTGGACGATCGGCCGCGGCCGAAACAGCGTCCCCTCGTAGACGAGGTGGTCGCCGGGAACGTAGGGCGCGAACTGGTACTGAGCGCGGTCGCCGCGGACGCTCGGGCCGTTGCAATAACTCGGATGCTGGCTGAACTGGTAGCCGCTGATGCCCGGCTCCTGGCGGGTCTCGACGTACCGCCGGGCGAGGCGCTTGCTCCAGCGAAGCGGTTCGTCGTCGCCGGTCAGCGCCGCCAGGAGTCCAGCCGCGTAGTAGAGGTCGCTCCCGGTGTTGACGAACGTGAGCCCGTCACCCCAGAAGAAGACGTCACCGCCCTCGTAGTCGTGATCCCACGCGCCGCCGCCCGAATCGGCCCGGCTCCGGGCGACCGAGTCGTCCCACGAGCCGTGACGGTTGAAATCGAGCATCGACCAGTCCGTCACGTGGGCGTTCCAGAACGCCTCCACGAAGCGGTCGGTCGCGTCCGGATCGACCGATCGAAGGAACTCGTAGAACGGATACTCGAACTTGAGTTCGTGGTATCCCTTGCTGTGGACGACCGCGTCCGCCTCGAGGTCGTAGGCGGCGTGGCCGCCCCAGTTGAGGAGGCCGGCCGAGTCGACGAGTTCGTCGAACGCCCACGAGACGAGTTCGGCGGCCGCCTCGCGGTACCGATCGGTTCCGGTGATTCGACCGAGCGCGACGAGCGTCCGGAGGAACTCCTGTTGGAACGCGAGGTTCGAGAGTCGCCGGCCGTCGCCGACGTCGCGCCCGTCGTAGGGGAGCGCCTCACCGGTCTCGGGATCGACGGCGTCCGCGAGAAGCGGCGTCCGTCGCTCGCCGTACTCGTCTCGGCCGTCCTCGAGAACCGTATCGACGTGTGCGGCGACCGCATCGACGATCTCGGTAGCGAGTGCTGTCGACATCGTGATTCCCCGTTGGCGCGGATTCACTTGGTCGTTTGGGCGGGAAATTCAGTTGATCGTTCGAGCGGGAACCGCCCCGACGAACGCTCGAGTGAGTCGGAGACGTCACAACGTTTATCTATTCGGTCGAAGATAGCCCAACGATGGCAGAACGTCAGACGAGTCGATACGACGTCCACGAGTTCGGCGCGACAGGCGACGGCGAGACGCTCGACACCGAGGCGATCCAGGAGGCGCTCGAGGCGTGTGCCGGCTCCGGCGGCACGGTCGCCGTCCCGCCCGGCGAGTACCTGACCGGCCCGCTCCGGGTCGGCGACCTGACGACGCTTCACCTCGAGGCGGGTGCGACGGTCCGCTTCGTCGGAGACTACACCGAGTTCCCGACCGCAGAGAGCCGGTGGGAAGGGTGGGACCAGGTCGGCTTTCACCCGTGTCTGCTGGTCGACGCCGCGGAAACGGTCGAGATCACGGGTCGCGGAACGATCGACGGCTCGGGCGAGTACTGGTGGCAGTTCCGGGATCGGCCGCGGTCTGCGTACCCCGACGGGCTCAGAGAACGCCTCGAGGAGTTCGACGAACGAAACGAGCACAAAGACGACGTGAGTTCGTTTACGCTTCGGCCGCCGTTGCTCCAGGTGTACGACTCGAAAAACGTCAGCGTCTCGGGCGTCACCCTCCGGAATTCGCCGTTCTGGAACACCCACGTCGTCTACTCCGAGGACGTGACGATTACCGACGTCGTGATCGAGAATCCGGCCGACGCGCCCAACGGCGACGGGATCGACGTCGACTCCTCGAGTCACGTTCGGATCAGCGATACGTTCATCAACGCCGGCGACGACGCGATCTGCATCAAATCCGGCAAGGACGAGCAGGGTCGAGCGGTCGGTGAACCCGCTCGAAACATCACCGTCGCGAACTGCACGGTCGAGGCCGGCCACGGCGGCGTCGTCATCGGCAGCGAGATGTCGGGGGACGTCCGGGACGTCACCGTCACCGGCTGTACGTTCACCGACACCGACCGCGGCATCCGGATCAAGACCCAACGGGGCCGAGGTGGCGTCGTCGAAGATTTGCGGTTCGATACGCTCGTCATGCGCCGCGTCGCCTGTCCGTTCGTGATCAACGGCTACTACTTCACGCCGATCGACAGCGAGCCCGAACCCGTCGACGGGACGACGCCGCTGGTTCGCAACGTTCACTTCTCGAATATCACCGCGAGAGAGGTCGAGTCGGCCGGCTTCCTCGCCGGGCTCCCCGAACGTCGATTCGGCGAGATCACCTTCGAGGACGTCCGAATCGACGCGACCCGGTCGCTCGAGGCGACCGACCTCGATCCCGCGATGGCCGACGGCTACGAGCAACGACACGGCTTCTTCTGTAAATCAATCTCGGAGGTCTCGTTCTCGAACGTCGCCCTCAGAACCCCCGACTCGACGGCGTTCCGGTTCGAGGAAACCGACCTGGTGTCAATCGACGGACTCGAGGTCGAGCGGAGTGACGTCGAGGAGGCGGCCCCGACGGAGGAAACGGCCGCACCGGCGATCGAGATCGAGAACGCGACCGAAACGCGAATCCGCGGCTGTGACTCGCCGAGTAACGGGGAGACGTTCCTCTCTATCGGCGGCGACGCGAGTCGACGCCTTTCGCTTGCCGGGAACTACGGCGATCTCGGCTCCGCCGTCGACGTCGACGCCGACTGCGACGTCACACTCGAGTGATCGATACGGCGCCCGCCGTCGCCCGCGGGCAAATCGCTACTCGAGTCACCCTCCGTGAAAAATCGCTTCGCGCTCGGGGAAACTCGGCGCTTCTCGCCAGTGATATCGACCGTCGCACGCTCTCGAACGTCGGTCGACGAGTGGCCGACGCGAAGTTCGTACTCGCCGGTGGTGTACTCGAGCGCGTCGACGGCTTTCCGAGGATCGAACGCGCCGTCGAAGAGAAGCTTCGAGACAGGAGATCGATCCGAGTTGTGCGACCGTCCCTCGAGAGTCGTTCGCTCGAGCAGATCCTCGACGCTCCGGTCGACCGACAGCGTCGGATCTCGATACCGGTATAGTAACAACTGCAACGAGGTACACACTGATCGCCGAACCGTCTGGCGATCAGGTGTGCAATGACGTGCAGTGGCTACTATAGGTGTGCTCCGATGCCATACGGGAACGCGTGCGGTGATCGACAAAAGCAGTTCGGACGACGGCCCGCGTTCGACGGCGATCGCCACCCGCCAACTGGGGCCGTCGGTTCGCCAGCGCCGAACGAACCCCGCACAACGGCGGATTGGGCGTCGAATCCGCCACAGACGGGGTCCGTAGGAAACGGGCCGGTCCGGATGCCTCGGAAGGAAAGTCGACGATTCGAGCGTTAGGGCAGTTGTGGCGCCGTTATTCGGAGACCCATTACACGAGTACCCGTGTAAATACTCGAGGTTTTCGTTCCCCACAGGGGAACAGTATGGACGACCAGACCAGCGATCCGTCCGTTCGATCCGGGGACCAGATCTCCCGGGGAATTCGATCGCCCGGGAGACCAAACGTTGATGTGGAATCGCCCGCTCCTCGAGTGCATGCTCGAACTGGAAGCGCGAGTCTCGATCAGGCAGCGGCCCGAGTGGGCGATGGTTCAACGGGAGTTGCTCGACGTGATGGCGAGTGCGGTGGACCGATTCGTCGACGATTACGTCGGCGAGGGCGGCGAACCGCTGTGGCCCCCCGAAGACCACGTCGGTGCCGACGGGTTCGACGACCTTTTGGAGGGGTTTTACAACTGGCCGCTGGTGTACGCGATGGGCGGCGACGACCGATTTCTCGAACACGCCCGTTCGGTCTACGAGGGGGCGCTGGAACGCGGGCGCGAGACGGAGACGCCGTTTGGCCACCCAATGGTCGTCGACGACTTCGAACATTGTCGCGACTGGTTTCACCTCGGCGAGGCGAACCAGTTTACGTACAACCTGGGATTGGCCGCCCCCGAGGACGACGTCGTCGTCGAACGCGCCGAACGGTTCGCGGGGCTCTACCTCGCCGATTCGGACGCGAACAACTACGACGGCGAGAAGCGTCTCGTACGAGGACCGATGAACGGCGGCGCAGGCCCCGAGTACGCCGACTTCTCCGCGTACGACCACCACTCCTACGGCGCGGACTACCGGTGGGCCAGACACGGGCTTCCCTGGCGCGACCTCGAGTTCGAGCGCGCGACGGATCTGCTCGATCCCGAGAACGAGTCGCGGCTGTTCGCGGTCCTGAACGAGCGGTGTTCGACCGGCGACATTCCGCTGAACCTGAACGCGACGAGCCTGCTGACGAACGCCTATCTCCACACCGGCGACGATCGCTACCGCGAGTGGGTTCTCGAGTACCTCGAGGCCTGGCGCGAACGCACTGCGGAGAACGACGGCGTGATCCCGGACAACGTCGGCCGCTCGGGCGAAATCGGCGAGCCGGCAGGCGAGTGGTACGGCGGCTACTACGGCTGGTCGTGGGGCGGTTGGCACTACGTCGGTATCGGGCCGACGGTCGCCGCCGAGAACGCCGTGTTGCTCACCGGCGATCGCGAACACCTCGCGTTCCCCCGGTCACAACTCGACGTCCTGATCGACAACGCGGTCACGGTCTCCGAGGACTCGGTCCACGAGACGCTGTACATCCCGCACAAGTACGGCGATCCCGGCGACTACCACTACGACGCGACGGGCGTGCTCACCGAGGACGACGGCGAGGTGCTGTGGAGCGACGGCTGGTACGAGTTCAAACCCCACAGCGACGACCCCTACGCCGTCCACCTGTGGTGCGTCTCGATGGACGAAGACGACCGGGAGCGCGTTCGCCGTCTCCGCGACTGGGGGAAACGCGACTGGACGTTCGTCGACCCTCGACCCGCGGACAAACACGGTGCCGGCCACGAGTACGCTTGGCTGGCCTACCTCGAGGGGGAGTTTCCCGATTATCCGACGCGCGTTCTCGAGGGGAGCCTCGAGCGGGTCCGGTCGCGTCAGGCGGAGATGTGCGCCGAGGGAGGGCAACCCGCCGAACTCGACGAGGACTACCTCCGCGACCGGAACCCGGTTTTCCACCGGGGACTGCTCCAGACGACGATGGGGTCGCCCCAGCCGGTGTACTACGGCGGGCTGGTCATGGCGCAGGTTCGTCACTTCGATCCCGAACGGCGGCGGCCAGGGCTACCCGAGGGCGTCGGCGCGCTCGTCTCCCGAGTCGACGCCGACGGGATCGACCTAACGCTCGTCAACGGTGGCGGCCGGAATCGGGAGGTGATCGTCCAGGCCGGCGCGTACGGCGAACACGAGTTCGCGACGGTCGAGTACGACGGCGAGAGGCGAACCGCCGGGACGAACGCGCTCTCGATCTCGCTCCCGGCCGGCTCTCGTCTCTCGCTGTCGGCCGCCCTCGAGCGATACGTGAACGATCCGACGTACGATCTGCCGTGGTCCTGACGCAGGCGCGGCGCTTCTCGATGCTGTGGTCCGATCCGAGGCCGTCGTTTCCCGAACGACTCGGGGCAGTCGTCTGTGACCGTTCCGACGGATCAAGATTTATCTCTCAGGCGGTCTCACTCCACACAGAGTTCCAATGGAGAGCTTCGAAGCAGACGACGGCCACGTCTTCGTCCGACTGGACCGGGGCGACCGCGCACTCGAGTCCATCCGCGAGGTCTGTGCCGACCGCGAGATCGATACCGGGGTCGTCGTCTCCGGCATCGGGACGTTCAGTTCGCTCAACATCCACTACGTGAATCGGACCGACCTCCCCGACGAGCAGGCGGATCGAAACGTCGACCTCGAACTCGAGGGCGCCTGGGAGGTGACGAACGTCGACGGGATCGTCGCCGACGGCGAACCGCATCTGCACGTGACGGCGTTCGACGGCGAGCGGACCGTCGGCGGCCACCTGGAGGAGGGCTGTGAGATAAACGTCCTCGGAGAGTTCACGATCCGCCGGGTGGAGGGCCTCCCGCTCGAGCGCCGGCCGAACGACCGGAACGTCTCGCAACTTACGCGGCGGGACGAGTAACCGTCCCCGGTCGGCGACAAACGCACTCCGCTGGCCTCCCGCTCGAGTGTCTGATTATGCGTCCGACCGATGCGACTACGCCTCCGACCGATACCGCTCGAGTGCCCGACTACGCCTCCGACCGATACCGCTCGAGCGCTTGCTCGTCGATCGAGATGCCGAGACCCGGTTCCTGGGGAACCTCGAGTCGCCCGCCGGTCGGATCCAGCGGCGTCTCGAGCAGGTCGTCCCGGAGGGGGTTCTCGCTCCGGTCGAACTCGAGGACCATCGGCTCCGGGACGTTCCGGCTGTGGGGGTAGTCGGAGACGCTCGCGGCGAACTGGACCGCGGCGGCCGTCCCGACCGCGCTGTTCCAGACGTGGGGCCTGACGGCGACGTTCTCGGTCGAGGCCATGTCGGCGATCAGTCGCGCCTCCGAGAAGCCGCCACACCGGCCGAGGTTCGGCTGGACGACGTCGACCGTTCGGTCGTCGACGAGTTCCTTGAACGCGAACCGACCGTAGTGGGCTTCGCCGGCCGCGATCGGCGTATCGATCCGGCGTTTCACCTCCCGGTAGCCCGAGGCGTTCTCCGGGGGGACCGGCTCCTCGATCCACGCCACGTCGTAGTCGGCGATCGCGTTCGCCGTCTCGATGGCCTGATGGGGCCGGTAGTTCCCGTTCATGTCGACCATCAGACGGCCCTCGTCGCCGAGGATCTCACGGGCGACGCGGACGCGCTCGACGTCGTCGTCGCGACCGGCGCCGATTTTGATCTTCGCCGCCGTAAACCCCTCCTCGACCGCCTCCCGGATCGGCTCCTCGAGCGGTCTCTCTTCTTCGGTAAAGTACATCGTGGAGGCGTAGGGGACGAGCGACTCACACTCCGTGCCGCCGAGCAACCGGTAGACCGGGCGTTCGACCGCCTTGCCGACGATGTCCCAGCAGGCGACGTCGATCCCGCTGAGCGCGCTCTGGACGAAGACGTCGCCACCGAAGTGATACGGGTCCGTGTACGACCGGTCGACGAGCGACTGGACGGCGAAGGGATCCAACCCGACGACGTCGTCCGCGAACAGTTCCTCGACCGTCGCCTCCACGATCCGGCCAGGGGCGAACGCCTCGCCCCAGCCCTCGAGGCCGGTGTCGGTTTCCAGTCGCACGAGCGTCGTCTTCCGCGTTCGTCCGAAGCCGCGCGCGTCGCCGAGACTGCGCCCCTCCGGAAGCGAGTGCCGGAGCGGAATCGTTTCGATCGTCGTGATCTCCATGCTTCGACGGGTGAGCGCCGACGAAATATAGCTTGTGCTGAAGCTGTCGTTTCGGGGCCGAACGCGTGGCGACTCGAGACGGCGACCATCCAGACCCGACCGACCGGACGATGAGCCATTCGGACGACGACCGACCGGACGCCCCATCCGAACGATCGTCGACCAGACGACGAACCAGCTACAGAGCGGCCGACCAGGAACCAGCCACAGAGCGGCCGACCAGACGACGAACCGACCGCACGCCGACCGACCGAAAATCCGGCCGAACGACGAACGGACGCGATCCCTGTGGCGAGCAACGGGGCTACACTTACAACGGCCGACTTCGTACCGGTTGGTACGTTATGGACACCGGTAGCTTGAGAGCGCAGTTTCGAGACGTCGCGTTCACGACCGCCGTTCCGTTCGAGGAAGGAAGTCTCGCTGTCCGCCACGACGCCCTCGCACAGAACCTCTCCGCGCAGTTCGACGCCGGCGCACGGCTGTTCGTCGCCTGCGGAAACACCGGCGAGTACGACTCGCTGACCGACGAGGAGCGAATCGCCGTCGTCGAAACCCACGTCGACGCGGTCGGCGACGACGCGACCATCGTCGGGGGCGTCGGCGGAAGCCTCCGCCACGCACGACGGCTCGCGAGCGCCTACGAGAACGTCGGGGCCGACGCGGTCATGGTGATGCACCCCGGGCACACGTATCTCCACGAGGCCGGCCTCGAGACGTACTACCACCGCATCTGCGACGCCACGGATCTCGGCGTGGTGATCTACAAACGGGGGCCGGAGGTCACTCGAGGGGTACTCGACGAGCTGAGCGAACGCGAGGAGGTCGTCGCCGTCAAGTACGCCGTCGACGACGTCGAGGCGTTCTCCCGCGCGCTCGAGGGCTCACCAGGGGAGGTCGCCTGGATCAACGGCATCGCCGAACGGTACGCGCTGTCGTTCGGGATCGAGGGTGCGGACGGCTACACGACCGGGATCGGCAACTTCGTTCCGCGGGCGACGCTTTCGCTCTTCGAGGCGATCCGCGACGGTCACTGGGAGCGCGCCCGGGAGATTCAACGGTCGCTCCGGCCACTCGAGACCCTCCGCGCCGAGTCGGGCGAGGGAAACGCGCTTCCGGCGGCGAACAACGTTCCCGTCGTCAAGTACGGGATGGACCGCGCCGGCTACGTCGGCGGTCCGGTCCGGCCACCCCTGGTCGACCTCTCCGAAGCGGACCGAGAGCGAACTCGACGACTCCTCGAGGGAATCGACGCCACACCAACCGAGACGGTTAGACGATGACCGATTCCTTTGTCGCGGGAGAATCCCGCAAACCAGGGCGTCGAGCGGCGGGTTCCGTCCCCCATCACGATAGCGGACGTATGCCACAGCCGATGGGTTTATACCATAAGCGGCGTACGACACGTACATGACCCTGTCCGCCAGTCAGGTACAGGAACACCTCCGCGGGGTCGCCGTCGGTCTCCTGACACCGTTCGACGACGACCGCCGCATCGAACACGAAAAAATCGACGAGAACGCGCGGACGCTTTCCGGGAAAGGGATCGACACCTTCCTCGCGTCGGCGAACATCAGCGAGTACCACTCGCTCTCGCGCGAAGAGCGGGTCACCGTCGCCGCGACGTGTACCGACGCGCTCGCCGACGACGACTGCGTCCTCGCAGGCGTTGGTGGCAACACGAGCGAGGCACGAGAGCTCGTCACGGCGTACGACGACGTCGGCGTCGACGCGATGATGATCATGCCACCCGATCACACCTACGTCCACGAGCAGGGGTTGCTCGAGTACTACCGCGAGATCGACGCGGCGACCGAGACGCCGCTGGTTCCGTACGTTCGCGGCTTCGATCCTTCCGTCGAGTATCTCGCCGCACTCACCCGGATCGACGGCGTCGTCGGCGTCAAGTACGCGCTGAAAGACCCCGTGAAACTGGGGGCGGCTATCGGTGTGGCAGACGACGACGTCGTCTGGGTCGACGGTCTCGCCGAACCGTACGCGGTTTCCTTCTGGGCCGAGGGCGCCGAGGGATTCTCCGCGGGCGTCAGCAACTTCCGACCCGAGATCGGCCTCGCGCTGTACGAGGCGCTCTCGAGCGGCGACTGGGAGCGCGCCCGCGCTATCAGAAACATCTGCGTCCCATTCCAACGGTTCAGAGACGAAACCGGCGAGAACAACGACATCGACGGCGCGATCAGCGTCTCCGCCGTCAAGAAGGGCCTCCAGCTGGCCGGCCTCCACGGCGGCCAGGTCCGCGAGCCCATCAAACCGCTCTCTCCGGACGGCGAGTCCCGCGCCGAGGAGCTGTACAACCAACTCGAGGACGATATCGATCGACTGATCGGCTAACGGAGACTGCAATCGAACGCGTCGAGCGCTTGGACCGTCGCCGGTTCAGCGACGGTCGTCGTCGTACCGGAACTCGGTCCACGGACCGTCGACGAACGGGTACGTCTCGAGGACGTCGAGGGTTACCTCGATGCCGAGGCCGGGTCCGTCGGGTGCGGTCAACGTCCCGTCTTCGACCGCGGGCGCTCCCTCGAGGATGTCGAACGCGAGGTCGAATGGGTACATCCCCGGATCGGGTTCGGCCTCGATGAGCGGATCGTCGGTGAAAACCGGGTACTCGAGGAGCCGAACGTCGGGAGCGGCCGCCACGAGGTGTGCGTTCGCGATCAGTCCGAGCCACGTGCCGAAGTTGTGGGGGACGAACTCGACGTCTCGGCCGCGACAGTACTCGATCGCGGGTCGACAGCCGGTGTACCCCTCGTGGTGGCGGACGTCTCCTTGCAGGAAGTCGACGGATCCCGTCTCGCCCAGTTCGCGGAGCGATTCCGGGGACGGCTCGCTCTCGCCGCCCGCAAGCGCCGCGCCGGTCTCCGCGAGGTCGGCGTATCCTTCCCGGTCGGCCGGCTCGACCGGCTCCTCGATCCAGTAAGCGCCCGCCGCACTCGCGTGCTCGACGAGGTCGCGGACAACGGCGGCGTCGTAGGAGTCGTCGGCTTTCCACCAGGTGTGAACGTCGAGCATGATCTCCATCTCGTCGACCGCATCGACGAGGTGGTCGACGGTCTCCCGGTCACCCGCCGGGCCGATCCCCGGACGGTACTTGTAGCCGAAAAAGCCCTCGCGCTCGAGAACCTCCGCCTGCCGAACGTAGCCCTCTGGCTCCATGTACATCCCCGCGCTCGCGTAGAGGGGCATCTCCGTCGTCGGGTCGGTTCCGTACTCGTCGGCGAGCAGGTCGTAGATCGGCGCACCGAGTTCCTTTCCCCGAAGATCGTACAGCGCGACGTCGATAGCCGAGATCGCCTCCGTCCGGAGGTGTGTCGGGAGATCGGTCCGCGAGAGGATCGCCGCGGCGTCCTCGATCGCCTCGAGAGTCTCGCCCTCGAGTGCGCCGGCGACCGCCCCGTCGACGACGTCTGCGAACGTGCCCTGGGAGTCGCCCTCGAAGTACTCTCGCATCGCCGAACTACTCGCGCCGGCCGTCGAGAACCCGCGCGCGCCGTCGCCGGTCTCGACGACGACCAGAACGACGTCCCGCTTGTTCAGCCGGCGAGTCCCGCCGGCGAATCGGCGGTCCTGTGGCGGGTCGATCGGCGACGACAGTGCGTATCCGCTCACGGCACGAATGTCCATACCTCGACATCGTCGGCCAAACTGATAAATTGCGTGTGATTCCCGTCGTCGAACCGTTTACGGGACGCGAGGCGAAGCCACCGACTACGAAAATTTCGAGTTGAGTTCGATGATGTTTGCCGCACGCGTGACGTATTCGGAGAGCTCACCGTGGAGCCGTTCGTCGGTGAACCGACTCGAGGGACCGGTGAGGCTGACCGCGCCGAGGACGGACTCGCCGTCGGTCACCGGGGCGGCGACGCAACGTAGCCCCTCGAAGTTCTCCTCGTCGTCGATGCCGTAGCCGCGTTCTCTCGTGCGCTCGAGTTCCTCGAAGAGCGCGTCGGCGCTGGTGATCGTCTTCGGCGTCGACTCCGTGAACTCGGCCGACTCGACGTGCGTTTGAGCGCGTTCGGGGGGCATGAACGCGAGGATCGTCTTGCCGAGTGAGGTCGAGTGCAACGGCTGTTGGGTGCCGACGCGGGAGGCGGTGACGACGGCCCTGTCGCCGGCCGCCTTGTAGAGGTAGGACACCTCGCCGTGTTCTCTGATTCCGAACTGGGCGATCTCGCCGGTTTCTTCCGCCAGCTTGTCGACTTCCGTCCGGATCACGTCGTAGTTTTCGACCTGTTCGCGCACGTGATTCGCCATGTCGAGGACGCGCAGACTCAGCCGGTAGCCGTCACCGTCCCGGACCAGGATCTTTCGCTCCTCGAGCGTGCGTAGGTGGCTGTGAATCGTGCTCTTCGAGTGGCCCAGTTCCTCGGCGAGTTCGGTGACGCCGACGCCGTTGTGCTCCTGGAGGACGTCGATGATGTTGAACGCGATCTCCACCGAGCGGATCGTCCGTCCGCCGTCGCCCTGGGAGGTGCTTGCCATACGATACCAATGGAAAAGACCTCACATAAATGTGTTCCCACGTCGGGAACTCCTCTCGATTCGAAAACGGCTGGCGGACGTCACTCGAGAGACTCGTTCGGCGTTTGAAGGAGGCTCTCGTCCGACGATCGAACGTTTCTCTCTGGCGAATCCCCCACGGCTCAGACGGATGTGTTCGAATCTCCGGGTTTCTCACGGGCTATCGCGGATCGAACGGGTGAGAGACGACGTGATCGAGGAGGACGATGGAGAGCCAAACACTTTTCGTGGTCACCGCCGACTACTCCAGCGATGACAGTGCGCGTGACCGTCTGGAACGAGAACGTACACGAACGAGAGGAAAAAGCGGTCGAAAAACGGTACCCTGACGGCATCCACGGCGCCATCGCGGACGCGCTTTCCGGGGAGGGGCGGACGGTTCGAACCGCGACGCTCGAAGAACCCGAACACGGACTCACCGAGGACGTACTCGCGGAAACCGACGTCCTCGTCTGGTGGTCACACTGTGCGAACGACGAGGTGAGCGACGTGGTCGCCGGGCGGGTGGTCGACCGCGTCCACGAGGGGATGGGATTTATCCCCGTACACTCGGGGAAGAACTCGAAGCCGTTCAAACGATTGATGGGGACGACCTGCAACATCAAGTACCGCCACGGCGGGGAGACCGAACGGATCTGGGTCGCAGACCCCGGCCACCCCATCGCGGACGGCCTCGAGGAGTCGTTCGAGGTTCCCTCGACGGAGATGTACGGCGAGCCCTACGACGTCCCCGAACCGGATCGGACCGTCTTCATCTCGTGGTTCGAGGGCGGCGAAGTGTTCCGCTCCGGGCTCTGCTATCGGCGCGGACGCGGGCGGATCTTCGCGTTCCGCCCCGGCCACGAAGAGTACCCGATCTTCTATCAGGACGAGATTCGACGGGTGCTCGACAACGCCGTCGAGTGGGCCACACCGACCGAAGGCTCGAGTACCGTCTGGGGCGAAGTCGAGCCCGAAGAGCCCCTCGAGGAGGAATAGCGGCGGACTTCGCGGCGAGAAACGAACGCCGTCGTTCGCTGGTGATCCCGGAGTCGGGTTCCTGTCGTTCGCTGGTGATCCCGAAATCGGGTTCCTACCGTTCACCGACGCTCCCGTCCGCCCGGTAGCCCGGCGATCGGTCGAACGCCAGATCCGTACCCGCGAGTTCGCGGACCCGGTCCTCGTCGACGTCGATCCCGAGACCCGGCCCGTCGGGCAACTCGAGGAAACCGCCGGTCCGCTCGAAGACGTCCGGATTCCGGAGGTAGCTCATCGCGCGGTCGTCCTCGAGGATCGTCTGTTCCTGAATGAGGGCGTTCGGCGCGGCCGCGTCGACGTGCAACGACGCCGCGAGCGCCACCGGCCCGATCGGGCAGTGGGGTGCGATCGAGACGTCGTACGTTTCCGCCATGTCGGCGATCTTTTTCGTCTCCGTGATCCCGCCCGCACTCGAGACGTCGGGCTGGACGACGTCGACCGCGTCGGCCTCGAGTAATGGGCGAAACTCCCAGCGCGAGTAGAGCCGTTCGCCGGTCGCGATCGGAACCGACGTCCGGGCCGCCAGCCGGTCCATCTCCCCGACCTGTTCCGGCGCGAGCGGTTCCTCGACGAACATCGGATCGAACGGCTCGAGGGCGTCGACGAGCCGGGCGGCCATCGCCTTCGAGGCGCGGCCGTGAAAGTCGAGAGCGACGTCGACGTCGGGGCCCACGGCCTCACGAACCGCGCCGACGACTTCGGCCGCGCGTTCGACCGCCGACGGCGTATCGACGAGTTCGAGCCCGTCCGTCGGAACGAGCTTTACGGCGGTGTAGCCGGCGTCGACGTGTTCGCGGGCTTCCGCCGCCGCCCGCCCGGTCGCCTCCGAGGCCTCGAGCGAGACGTCGCCGTGTGATCGGACGTGCTGGTAGACGCGGATCCGATCGCGGGCCGGCCCGCCGAGTAGTTCGTACACCGGCAGTCCCGCGGCGTTCCCCTTGAGATCCCACAGCGCCTCGTCGATCCCCGCGATCGCGCTCATCTGGACCGAGCCGCCCCGATAGAAGCTACTGCGGTACATCGCTTGCCAGAGCCGTTCGATCGCGGACGGGTCCTCGCCGAGGACGTACTGGTGCATCAACTGGTCGACGGCGTTGGCCGTCGCCGGCTGACTGTCGCCGGTAAAGTGCCACTTCGTGTAGACTTCGCCCCAGCCGACCCGGCCGTCGCTCGTCTCGAGTTTGAGAAGTTGCCACCGCGGCGGGACCGCGTACAGCTCGTAACTGGTGACTTCCATCCCGTCGGGGTGTGACTCGTTCGCTATTCAACGTTTCGACGTCGCGCCCGGCGTGCTGGGAACCACAGTATTCTTATTGTAAATAATCCTAGAATATCTTTATTTGCTATTACCAAAACTATCGAACCGTCGAGAGCCATGACATACCAAGACAGACGAACGTTCATGCAGACAGTTGGCGTCGGGAGTCTCGGCGCGCTGGCGACCGGAGCGGCCGGAACCGCGGCGGCGGAGACGACGATCACCGTCGACGGAGGCGGATACGACGTCTGGAACGACTACGATGAATTCCACTACTACTACGCGGAACTCGATGGCGACTTCGACGTCGCGGTCGGGATCGATGCCCTCGAGGACACCGACGAGTGGGCCAAAGCGGGCCTGATGATTCGCGGAACGCTCGCGGACGACGCCGCTCACGCACTGATTCGGAAGACACCCGGCCACGACACGTCCCTGCAGTGGCGGCCGACCGATGGCGACGACGCCCGCAGCACCACCTCGGACGAGGGTGAAGACCGAAGCGAGGTCCCTGGTGGCACGATGGCGGCCGACTACCAGCGACTCGTCCGCGACGGCGACACGATCCGCGCGTACGGCTCGAGCGACGGGACGAGCTGGACGCGGATCGCCGAACTGCCCGCGGACGAACTCGACCTCGCCGAGTCCGCCTACGTCGGGCTGGCGGTCACCAGCCACGATCCCGGAACGTTGTGTACCGCCGAATTCTCGGAGTTGTCGGGACTATCGCCGTCCGCAAACGGTGACGTCGGCGACGTCGAGGTAGCCGGAAACGTTTCCGAGAGCCCGAGCGAGGAGGACGAACTCGCCGTCTCGACGGGGTCGGCCGCCGACGTCGACGCCACTTCGGCGACGCTGGGGGGCTCGCTCGACGATCTGGGCGAGGCGGAGTCGGCGGACGTCTCCTTCGAGTACCGCGAGAGCGGGACCGGCTCGTGGTCGGCGACGTCCCCGACGACGCTGTCCTCGCCGGGCTCGTTTAGCGACGGGGTTTCCGGGCTCGCCGCCGAAACCGACTACGAGTTCCGGGCGGTCGCCGAAGCCAGCGACGGCGACCGCGACGAGGGATCGATCAACGCGTTCACGACCGACGAGGCCGACGAGCCCGGCACGTTCACCGTCGAGGGTGCCGGCGACGACATCTGGGACGACGCCGACGAGTTCCACTACTACGTGACGGACGTGGCGGGCGACTTCGACGTCACGGTCGGGATCGACGACCAGGAGGAGACCGACGAGTGGGCCAAAGCCGGCCTGATGGTCAGGGAGTCGCTCGCGGACGACGCCGTCCACGCGCTGATCCGGAAGACGCCGGGCAACGAGACGTCCGTCCAGTGGCGACCCGAAACCGGCGCGGACGCCGGTAGCACGACCTCTGACCTCGGGGAAGGCGAGACCGAGGTCCCCGATGGCACGATGGAAGCCGACTACCAGCGCCTCGTCCGAGAGGGCGACCAACTGCGCGCGTACGGCTCGAGCGACGGCGACGACTGGACGCTGATCGTCGAACTCGTCCTCGGCGAGGATCTCGAGTTGCCCGAGCGCTGTTATCTCGGTGCGGCGGTTACCAGTGCCGACGCTGGAACGCTGTGTGCCACGCAGTTCGTCGATCTGGCGGGCGTCGAACCGACTCACAGCCTCGACGTCGGTGACCCCTCCGTGGCTGGCGCCGTCTACGGTCCCGACGGCGAGTCGGTCGACAATCCGCCGCTCGCGGTGACCGGCGAGGTCGCCGATCGGACCGAGGACGGCGCGACGCTCCACGGCTCGCTCGAGGCGCTGGGCGGCACCGATTCGGTGGACGTCTCCTTCGAGTATCGCGAGGCCGGCGCCGCGGGCTGGACCACCACCGGCTCGGAGACCCGGTCGTCGACCGGCGAGTTCGACGAGGATGTTTCTGGATTGGATACCGACGCCGAGTACGAATACCGTGCGGTCGCGGTCGCCCCCGACGGCAACCGCGACGAGGGTGTGATCGCCACGTTCGCGACGCTGGCGCCGGACAGCGATCCGGTCGTGGAAACCGACGGTGCGTCGAACGTCAGCGCCTCGTCGGCGACGCTCGAGGGGACGCTTCTGGACACCGGCGGACACGCGGAGTCGGCCGAGGTGTCCTTCGAGTACCGCGAGATCGGCGCGGACGACTGGACCGAAACCGACCGGGAGACGATCGCGGATCCGATCGAGGACGGCGAAGCGTTCGTCCGGACGGTCGACGAACTGTCGGCCGAGATCGACTACGAGTTCCGCGCGGCCGCCGAGGCCGACGACGGCGACGCCGACGTCGGCGAGACGCTGTCGTTCACCACCGGCGAGCCCGATCCGACGATCTCGACCCACGATGCGACCGGCGTGACCGACTCCGCCGCGACGCTCAACGGCGAGGTCGACCTCGGCGGCGCCGGCCACGCCGACTGTCACTTCGAGTACCGCGAGACCGGCGCGGACGACTGGATCGAAACCGACGACGAGCGCCTCTCGTCCTCCGGGACGTTCAGCCGAACCGTCTCCGATCTCTCGAGTCAGACCGACCACGAATTCCGGGCGATCGCGGCGCTATCCACCGGCGACACCCACGTCGGGTCGATCAGTACGTTCGACACCGAAGAGACCGAACCGGTCGCCGACGACGAGGTGACGATCGGCAACATCGGGGCGGACTCGCCGAGTTCGCCGATCGCCCCCGACGACGGCTTCGCCGACACGAGCTGGATCACCGACGGGCCGCTGGCGGTCATCCGGGTCACCACCCTCGAGCCGGAAGGCGAGGGGTCGTTCAAGTGGGCCTGCGAGGTCGGCTACGACGAGATCGACAAGGAGGACGCCCACGGTCGGCTGATCGTCTTCGAGGTCGGCGGCGTCATCGACCTCGAGGGCAGGGACATCGAGGCCGAGCGCAAGAACATCTACGTGGCCGGCCAGACCGCGCCCTCGCCGGGAATCACGATCATCCGCGCGAACAAACCGGGCGTCGAGTTCGACGAGGCGAATCACTTCGTCCAGCACATCCGTTCGTGTCCGGGCGACCAGATCGGCGAACCCGCCGATCCGCTAGTCGCCGGCGACGACGCGTTCAACCTCTGTTTCGACCACTGTACGGTGTTCTGGGGCACCGAGGAGTCGATGTCGGTCAACGCCGGCGACGACAGCGAGGACATCACGTTCTGTAACAACCTGATCGCCGAACCGCTGTTCGACTCGCCGGTCCACGGTGGCGACGACCAGCGCGCCTACGCAACCCTGTTCGGCAACGGCATGGACACGGGCGCGATCCTCGGCAACCTGTACGCCCACACCTGGAGTCGCAACCCTCGCCTGAAAGGCGGAACCGAGGCGACGGTTGCCAACAACGTCTGGTACGACTTCGAGCGCGGGATGCGGATCGGCGACGACCAGGACGACCCCAACTACGTCAACGTCGTCGAGAACCACTACCGCGTCGGCGACGCCGCGGACTTCGACCGGCCGATCGTCTACACCCGACACGACGAGAGCGATCCACCGATCTACATCCACCACGAGGGCAACGAGTACCACGACGACTACACGCTGATCGATACCGACGACGTCTGGGAGATCCAGGACGACCGCATCGACGAGTACTGGCCCGACGGACTGACGACGATGGGCGGCGACCCGTACGAGCAGGTGCTCTCACACGCCGGCGCGCGGCCGGCCGAACGGATCGACCACCTCGAGGAACGGATCGTCGCCCACGTCGAGAACCGCGACGGGGGGATCATCGACAGCCAGGAGGAAGTCGGCGGCTATCCCGAGTTACCCTCGACCTACCGCGAACTGGACATTCCGGACGGCGACGTCACCGACTGGCTCCGCCAGCACACGAGGGCCGTCGAGGTCGGTGACGTCGATCCGCCTGACTGATACTGTCGGAGGGAAGTCATAGGGATTATCGTCGCCAGCCGAGGATGTCGGGATCTGGTCTTCGGCGGTGTATCGTGGTTCTTCGTACGAGAACGATGAACTCCGACGATAATCCCTATCAGTGAAGAGAATTCGCCGGACTGGAGCGGCGAACTCTCAGAATAGTTCCCTCCGGCAGTATGAACACGGAAGCCATTCGTGGCGCGCCGAGACGACCAATCGGTGGTCCGCCCGTCCGCCACAACGTGGAATTGGCACCCGATACCGATCGGAACCCGATTCACCGACGCTCACTCGAGAGAACCAGACGCAACAGGACGCCGAATACGACTACAGCCGAACCGGATCGGGAGAACGCAACCGAACGCGATAGAGAACACAAATCACCACACAGATGACGAAGAAACCGACCGCAGACAGGGACCACGACGCATCGCCATCAGACCGCTCTCGCCGAACGTTCCTCGGCCTCGCGGGCGCGACGCTCGCCGCCGGGTGGGTTGGCACTGCTAGCGCCGATTCCCACTCGATCGAGGTAAGCCTAACCGAGAACGTCGGCGCCGACTCGCCGAGTTCGCCGATCGCCCCCGACGACGGCTGGGCCGACACGGGCTGGATCACCGAGGAGACGCTCCAGGTCGTCCGGGTGACCACTCTCGACGCCGAGGGCGAGGGATCGCTCAAGTGGGCCTGTGAGGACGTCGACGGGCCGCGAATCGTCGTCTTCGAGGTCGGCGGCGTCATCGATATGGAAGGCGGGGACATCGAGGCCGAGGAGCCGTACCTCTACGTGGCCGGCCAGACGGCTCCCCCGCCGGGAATCACCGTGATTCGGACGACCAAACCCGGCTTCGAGTTCGACGAAGGCAACATGTTCGTCCAGCACATCCGCTCGCGGCCGGGCGACGACGTCGAGTACGGCGAGCCGGCGGACGCGATGGTCGTCGGCGACAACGGCTACAACGTCGCGTTCGATCACTGTTCGGTGTCGTGGGGGACCGAAGAGAACATGTCGGTCAACTCCGAGCCGTCGATCAGCGAAGACGTCACGTTCACCAACAACCTCAACGCGGAGGGACTGTTCGACTCGCCCGTTCACGCCGACGACGATCAGCGGGCGTACGGAAGCCTGATCGGCGAAGGGACCGACCGTGTCGCCATCCTCGGAAACGTCTACGCCCAAAACTGGAGCCGCAACGCGCGGATCAAAGGCGGGACGTCCGCCGTCGTGGCGAACAACGTCCAGCACAACTTCGAGCGGGCGACCAGACTCGGCGGCGATAGCTCCGAGACGACCAGCACGAGCGTCGTCGGAAACGTCTACACCGAAGGCGACGCCTCCGATACGGGCCGACCGATCGTCTACACGGGTCTCGGTGATGGCGACCCGCCGGTAGAGGCCTACGTCGCCGACAACGAGAGCGGTCCGTTCTCGATGATCGACGGTGATTCGCCGATCGATCAGCTCTCGAGTCCGTCACACTGGCCCGACGGATTCGACCCGATCGGCGGCGACGTGTTCGGCAATCGACTCGAGGCCGTCGGCGCCCGACCGGCCGAGCGGACGTTCCACGATCAACGCATCGTCGACGACGTCTCGAACGGCGACGGAACGATCATCGACAGCCAGGCGGAGGTCGGCGGCTACCCCGATCTCGAGTCGACGTATCGACCGCTTACCGTTCCCGAAGACGACGCGGCGTTTACCGACTGGCTCCAACAACACACCCAGGCCGTCGAACTCGCGTCCGTCGACCCGCCAGAAGGGAACGACAGCGGCGGTGAAGAGCCGGCACCGATTCCCTCCGGGACGTACTGGCTCGAGTCGGTCCACAGCGGCAAGGCCGTAGAAGTCTTCGAGTGGTCGGGTGAGGACGGCGCCACCGTCGTCCAATGGGAGCAGTTGGGCGGCGACAACCAGCGGTGGGTCGTCGACCACCTGACCGACGACGTCTATCGGTTCGAGAACGTCTTCAGCGGGAAGTATCTCACCGTCGCGGACGGATCGACGGACGACGGCGCGAACGTCGTCCAGTGGGAGTGGACCGGCGGCGACCACCAGCGATTCCACGTCGAAGCGATCACGGGCGACGAGTACGCCGTCCGTCCGGTCCACAGCGGCTCGTCACTCGACGTCGAGGGGTTTTCCACCGACGACGGCGCCACCGTCGTGCAGTGGGAGTATCACGCCGACGACAACCAGCGCTGGCGGTTTCACGAGCCGTAGGAATCAGACGCAAGCACGAGCGCTGATCGTCTTTGCGTCGCCGGCGTGCCGTGAGCGTCCCAGTACCGAAAAGCGCGGTCCGCCTCAGGTGTGTTCGGCGAGGTCACGAACCTCGTCGACGCGGACCGGCCGCTCGAGGGATGCCGAAGCGTAGGCGGCGAGAACGACTTCGATCGCATCGCGGGCGTCGCGAGCGGTGACGAACGGATCGTTGCCCGTCTCGACGGCCGCGACGAAGTCTCGGATCTGGCCCTCGAGTCCCGTTCCGCCCGGTGGCGACTCGAGATCGGGTTCGACCGTCTCGTCGCCGAGTACGAACGTTCCCGAGTTGTACGAGCCCGCGGTGGCGTTGAGTTCGACGCGTTCTCTGATTGCACCCTGGACGGCCGTCGTCGCCGAGATGGTTCCGAGTGCGCCGTTTTCGAACGCGACGTCGACGGTGGCGACGTCCTCACACTCCATCTCCTGGACGAGGGTATCGGTGGTCGCGTCGACGCGCTCGATGCCGCCGGTCAGCCACTGGAGGAGGTCGACGAAGTGGACCGCCTGCTGGAGCAACACTCCGCCATCGAGATCGCGGCCACCGTGCCAGTCGTCGTAATACGACCGCGATCGGTGATACTTGACCGCGGTATCCGCCAGCACGAGATCGCCGAATCGCCCCTCATCGAGCCACCGACGCGCGGTCACGTGCTCCGGCGAGAACCGCCGTTGAAACACACCGCCAAGCGTCACGCCGTGGTCGTCGGCGACGTCGATCATCCGGTCGACCCGATCGATGTAGACGTCCAGGGGTTTCTCGACGAGCGCGTCGACGCCCGCTCTGGCGGCATCGATCGCGATCTCCGCGTGAGTTCCGGACGGCGTACAGACGCTGATCGCGTCGAGGTCTTCGGATTCGAGCATCTCGAGGTGGTCGGTGTATCCGGCCGCGTCGAACGACGACCCAAAGGAGGCGACCGACGACTCGGTCGTCGCGGCCCCGGCAACGAGCGTTGCGCCGTCGATCCGGTCGACGTACTTCGCGTGTGCGGATCCGAAACCGCCGACGCCGACGATTCCGTACCTGACTGTTGTCATCGTCTCTCCGTACTGTCGGTCCCACGTGTTATATGGCTACTGGTAACCGATACCACGGATATTAGCGGGACGTCAGAAGAAATAAACAGAAATAAATTTATCATTCGAATTGAGTACCTGTGAGTAGAATCTGACTAGTACGATAGCGTAGGTATTTCATTCGAGAACGTCCGTTCGCCCATAACTTCCGCCAAGTGTGCCAGGAAGCGATTCTATCGCGGTATCTCCCTCGAGAGGATGACCTCGACATTACTCGGTCGATACAATCCGAGAGTCGGAATTTCGGTCAGATAATGGCCCAGATCCCACAATACCAGCGTACTCGACCAAACCGACTACCAGATCTCGAATCAGGTAACTATTCTGAGAATTCTGAAGTTCGAAGTCGATATTCCAAGAGATAAACACTGCACTTGTTTTAATATCGACTCGAGCGACCGCCGAGAAAGGTTAAGTATCGTGGGACGTCAGTACACACCATGGATTTCAGCGAAACGCTCGAGTTCGGTCACGCGGATCGAAAGCGGATCTACGAGTTCGTCGAGCGACAGGGGGCAGTCGATCCCGAGTCCGTCAGGGAACGACTCGACATCGAGCAGAGCGCGTTCCGACACCACGCCGCGATTCTCAAGCGCGACGGTCGTCTCGCGGAGGAACACGGCACGCTCCGGGTGACGATCGACGCCGGTGCCGAAGAGGAGTACGTCTCCGAGGACCTCGAGTTTCACATCCGTCCGGCCAGACAGGAAGACCTCACGGGGATCGTCGGCGCGATCCGTCAGGTCGCACAGGAACGGACGTACATCGAAGCCGAAAGCGTCGCCGACGAGGTCGACCACGAGGAGACCCTGCTCCGGCACAACGAACTCGAGTCGCGGATGTTCTTCGTCGCGACCGTCGACGACGAGGTCGTCGGCTGGGTCCACCTCCACGCACCGGAAGTCGAGAAGCTGAGCCACACCGCCGAACTCACAGTCGGCGTCATCGAGGAGTATCGCGGCCACGGGATCGGGTCACAACTGCTCGCCCGCGGGCTCCAGTGGGCCGGCGCCAACGAGTACGAGAAGGTCTACCAGAGCGTCCCCTCGACCAACGAGCAAGCCATCGCGTTTCTGGAGGAACACGGGTGGACGACGGAAGCGGTCCGTGAAGACCACTACAAGCTCAACGGCCGGTACGTCGACGAAGTGATGATGGCCGTCGAACTGGATCGCTGACTGACAGCAGTCCGTTTCAGGCGGGGCTTTCCTCCTGTTGGGCGATCTCGAACAGATCCTCGTATCCCTCGTCTTCGGGTAGCTGATCCCTGATATCGTCGAGTGCGCCGTCGGTGACGCCCTCTGCGACCACGTCGAGGACGACCTGCGCGTGGAACGTCGCGTCGGCCGGGTCCTCGTCACCGATCCCCTCGCGCTCGGCGACACGACCGACGAACCCGTCGAACCCGAATCGCTCGACGTCGTCGATCTCCTCGAGGAATCGGCCGAGTTCCTCGGGAAGTTGGGCACGGAGGTTTTCGGCTTGCCCGGTTGAACCCGCTCTGAGAGGGTAGTCAGGGTCGCTCGTGAGACGCCAAGCGCCGCTTCTCGAGAGTCGAGCTGTGCACGGCGTTGTAGCTCGTCGATGAAGTCGTCGTACTGCATACGCGGACGTTCCCGCCGGGATTTGACAGCGTGTAACCTTCAGAAGAACGGTGGTGTCCCGCCGGCTCGGGTCGGATCGCCACGGACGAGCACCGTTCGTCGGGGTCGGAATCGAAAGACAGTTTGAGGAAAGGATGCTACGGGGCGTCATGCTCTCGATCGCGCTTGCCGGGAAGCCAAACGCCGGCAAGTCCACGTTCTACACGGCGGCGACGATGGCCGAGGTGGACGTCGCCAACTACCCGTTCACGACCATCGACGCCAACCGGGGGGTGAGCTACGTTCGTACCGACTGTCCTTGCCTCGAGCGCGAGGAACGCTGTAACGCCGACGACTGCGAGGACGGCAAGCGCTACGTGCCGATCGAACTACTCGACGTCGCTGGGCTGGTCCCCGGCGCACACGAGGGGAAAGGGCTTGGCAATCAATTTCTCGACGAACTGACGAACGCCGACGTGATCGTCAACGTGATCGACGCCTCCGGCGGGACCAACGAGAAGGGCGAACCCGTCGATATCGGCGCACACGACCCGCTCGAGGACATCGACTTCGTCGAAGAGGAGATGGACCTCTGGCTGGCCGGCATCGTCGAGAACAACTGGGAATCCGTCGAACGAAAATCTCGCTCGCCGGATTTCGACATCGACGACGTGTTAGCCGACATGCTCTCGGGCTTTGGCGCCTCGCCGACCCAGATCGCGACCGTCCTGCGTGAGCTCGACTACCCCGAGGACCCAATCCAGTGGGACGACGACCACCGCGAGGAACTCGCCCGGCTGGTTCGCGAACGCACGAAACCGATCGTCGTCGCGGCCAACAAGATCGACGTCGCGCCCGAGGAGAACGTCGAGAAACTCCTCGAACTCGACAAGCCGGTTATCCCGACGACGGCGGAAGGCGAACTCGCGCTCCGCCGGGCCGCCGAGAACGACCTCGTCGCGTACGACCCCGGCGACGAGACGATCGAGATCGGCGATGGCGTCAACGACGCCCAGCGGGAAGCCCTCGAGGGGCTGGCCGAAACGATGGCCGAGTGGGACGGCACCGGCGTCCAGTCGGCACTCGATTACGCCGTCTACGACCTGCTCGAGCACGTGACGGCCTACCCGGTCGAAGACGCCAGCAAGTGGTCCGACGGGAGCGGAAATATCCTGCCCGACGCCTTTCTCCTGCCCGAGAGTTCGACGCCGGTCGACCTCGCCTACAGCGTTCACTCCGACATCGGCGACGGCTATCTCCACGCCGTCGACGCCAAGTCGGGCCGTGAGGTGAGCGACAGCTACGAACTCGAGGAGGGTGACGTGATCAAGATCGTAAGCACTAATTGACAATATAATAATAGTTTGCGATCGCTACATCTCACGACCTAAGCCGAGTGAAACGGTACAGATATTGCCCACATTGATGGTATTACTGATTCGCTGAGAGATTCTCCCATCCTCGATATTTACCGACGCCAATAACGAGTAACACGACTCCGACAGCGATCCCTGCAAATCCGAATACTCCTACCGATTCTGCCGAATCAAGGACCACCATGGAACCGAGTAAGAGAGCTGATAACCCCATAAGCACCGATCCCACTCCAAACCGTTTCGCTTGTTCCATAGGACAAGTCCTGCAGCAATCTTCAAATTCCTTTCCAAGAAACACTGAAAGATGATACAGTTGACCGAAAGTGGACATACGCACCGACGGAATCGTGACCGCTAACTGATAGAGCTGTAGTTCGTTACTCGGTTTCGAGCGCGTCGTAGATATCTCGATTTGCGTCCCGGTCAGCTGCTGCTACCCGCCGGACGAGTTCACCTCGGATATCCTCCATCACTTCATCGAGTGGAGTATCGGACTCTGAACGTTCCTTGGTCGCCATAGCTGCTGTATCGTCGCGACTGCGGTTAATCGTTCGGGTTAGACGAATCGCCGGTCAGTTCGTCCAGTCCGTACCTGATGAGGTCATCACGCCACTGTTCAATCTCGCCTGCGAGGTCGATTAAGTCAGAGTACGCTTCCATTTCCGTCGCGAGGTCGTACCACCGGTCGACGAGCTCCTCGAGATCGTTCGCGGTGGCTTCGACGAGTTTCATACGGTGATTCCTCGATGCTCGTTTGTCAGGTTTCACCCGGTGTGATGTGTGCTGGCACACGACTCGAGTGGTCTCCGAGGGTCCGCGCACACGTCGACATTCGAAACCGGCAGCCAGACGTCGAAATCGTCGAATACGACTCGAGTTCGAACACGTCGGATCGAACTCGAGTCGCGCTCACCCGAGCCCCGGGAGCGGTTCGAACCACACCGCGGCGACCAGGACGGCGAGGAAGACGTACGAGCCGCGGATGAGCAACATCGTCGCGAGTTCCGGGCCGGCCCGGCGTGCGACTGCGGCGACCACGGCGAACGCGAGCGCGGCCCCAACGGCGCCGGGTGGAAAGACGTCGACGGCGACGAGCGCGACGACCGCGAGTAAGGCGGCGATCATCAGCCCGTAGGCGACGCCGTAGGCGCGAGACGGGCCGACGACGACGGCGACGGTTCGTTTCGCGATCGTGCGGTCGTACTCGTAGTCCTGAGCGTCGTCGATCACCTTGATCCCGGAGAGCAAGACGAGAAAGACGATCGCAAAGCCCACCGGAACCGGTGTCAACGTCCCGGCCTGGGCCGCGAAGCCACCGATGATCGCCAGGGCGATGCCGAGCGGGTAGCCCGTCGTCGCCGTCAGCGGATTCATATCCAGCTGGGGGGCGTGGTGGTAGGCGATCAGCCACGTCGGGACCGTGAGGGCGACCGCGAGCACGTTGGCGAACGCGGCGAGCAGGAGACAACAACCGACGAACGCCGCAGTCGAGGCGACGAGCCCGGCCCGACAGCCGCGTTCGGTCAACGGATGGTCGTCGTCCTCCCCCCGAACGTGGAAGTCGACGTAGCCGTCCTTGAGGTGTGCCGTGTACACCGCGGCGAACATCGCGCCGACGTGGACGGCAGCGATCAGCGGATCGACCGATCCGGCGAGGATCGCCCCGAACAGCGACGCCGCCAGCGGCGGGAGCATGAAAACCGGGTGAATCTGCGACCAGAACGCCCGGACCGTCGCCTCTGTGCCGACGCCGTCTCGCGCCAGGGACATACCGGTCGTGACGACGAGATAAGACATAAAACACACAGGTTATACTCCCTGGCGTCTCACGAACGAGCATGGTCGATAGCTACACCGGAGCCGACTGCTTCGTCGACGCCCTCGAGTCCTACGGCGTCGACTACGTCTTCGGGAATCCGGGGACGACGGAGCTTCCGATCCTCGAGGCGATCGGCGAGAGCGACCTCGAGTACGTCTTGGGGCTCCACGAGGACGTCGCCGTCGGGATGGCAGGTGGGTACGCACAGACCCGCCGGTATCACTCCCATCGCGACGAGTCGGTTCTGCCGGTCGGGGTCGTAAACCTCCACGTCGTCCCCGGACTGGCCCACGGGTTAGGAAACCTCTACGCCGCGAAGATGACCGGTGCACCGTTGGTCGTCACGGCCGGCAACCACAGCACGGACTTTCGCCACGAGGAGCCGATTCTCTCGGGCGAACTCGCCGGCATGGCCGAGGGGTTTTGCAAGTGGTCCGACGAGGTACTCGACGCGAGCGCGCTCCCGACGATGCTCCGCCGGGCGTTTCGCGTCGCGTTGACGCCCCCAACCGGCCCGGTCTTTCTCGGCTTGCCACTCGACGTAATGATGGCCGAGACCGACGCTCGACCCGAGCGACTTGGGCCGATTCCGGACGCCGGCGGCGGCGATCCACGGCAACTCGAGCGCGCCGCGTCGTTGCTGGCCGAGGCCGACGAACCGGTGATGGTGGTCGGCGACCACGTAGCCCGCTCGGGCGAGGGGGCAGTCGAAGCGGCGGTTGACCTCGCGGAGGCGACCGGCGCCCGCGTCCACGGCGAGATCATGTCCTGTGAGGTCAGTTTCCCGACGGCACACGGGCAGTGGGTCTCACACCTTCCCGCGGACGAGGAGGTCGTCTCGTCGCTTCTCGACGTCGATACGGTCGCGTTCGTCGGCTGTTCGACGAACACGACGTTCACCCGCCACGAGGGCGCACTCGTCGGCTCGGAGACGACCTGCATCCACGTCGGCGACGACGCCTGGCAACTCGGCAAGAACCAGCCGGCCGACGCGGCGATCGTTGGCGATCCGGGACGCACACTGGACGAACTCGCCGACCGAGTTCGACCGAAGATCGGGGGCGAGACCGTCGAAACGCGACTCGAGACCGTGGCCGCGGCCCGCGAGCGCATCGAGTCGTCGGTCGCCGCCATCGACGACCGCCGGGAGGACGATCCGCGAGCGTCGAAGGGACAACTCGTCGACGCGATGGAGCGGGTCGCCGGCGACGCGTTCGTCGTCGACGAGGGCGTAACGGCGAAGTTCGCCATGTTGCGTCGGTGGGATCTCGAGCCGACGCAGTACCTCTCGAACAAAGGCGGCGGGCTCGGGTACGGCCTTCCGGCGTCGGTCGGCGCGGCGATCGCGGAGAGCCAACGCGAGAGAGCGCGGGACGTCGTCGGATTCGTCGGTGACGGCTCGTACCTCTACTATCCGCAGGCGATCTACAGCGCGGTTCGGGCCGGCGTCGACCTCACCGTCGTCGTTCCCGACAACCGCAACTATCGGATCCTGAAGGACAACACGCTCTCCTTGCTGGGCGGCGAGGAAGACGATCACGCGTTCGTCGCCACCGACTTCGAGCCGCCGGTCGATCTGGTCGAAAACGCCGAGAGCCACGGCGCCGCCGCGACCCGCGTCGAGACGCCAGATTCGATCGAGCCGGCGCTCGAGGCCGCACTGTCTCGAGACGGCGTCGACGTCGTCGACGTTCTCGTCCACGACTGACCGCTGGCTGTCGGTTTCAGCCGATTCCCCTCGGGTGTGCGTCGACCGCAACTGACTTGGGAGATGCGTCACCTTCTCTCATCGACGAAAACCCGCCCTCCCAACCCATGCAATTCGATCGCGACCACCGACCGACGGAATCACGGACGTCCAGGCGACGACTGCTCGAGCGGCTCGGAGCCGTCGGTACGACCGGAGCCGCCGTTGCGCTCGCGGGCTGTCTCGCGAGCGGCGACGTCCAGACGATGGAGTGTAACGGCCACACGGTCGAACCGGAGGCCGACCTCTCGGGAGCCGACCTCTCCGGCTGTGAACTCACTGGCGCCGATTTCACCGAGGCGGATCTCTCGGGGGCCGACCTCTCGAACGCCGATCTCAGGGACGCAAACTTCTTTTTGGCGGAGCTCTCGGGGACCGACCTCTCGGGAGCCGACCTCCGGGGGGCCGACCTCCTGGTGAGCGCCCTCGCGGCGGCGACGCTCGAGGGGGCGAACTACGCCGGAGCCGATCTCTCGGGGAGAATTTTGGTCGGCGACGACCTCTCGGGAGTCATCCTCGAGGACGGCGATCTCTCAGGATCGAATCTGACGGATGCCGACTTCTCGGGAGCGGACCTGACCGGAGTCGACTTCACCGACGCCACGCTCTCCGGGACCGATTTCACCGACGCCACGCTCTCCGATGCCATCTTCGAAGACGCGGTGATCGAAGACGTGACGTTCGCGGGAATCACGGCGAGGCGCGTCGACCTCTCGGAGGTCGACCTCTCCGGAATGGAGATGTCGGGCGTCGACCTCGCCGAGAGCGACTTCACGAGGGCTGATTTCTCCGAGTCGACGCTCACGGAGGCGAACTTCGAGGGGGCCGACCTCTCGGTCGCGGACTTCACGGATGCAGATCTCTCCGGGGCGAACCTCGAGGATGCGAACCTCAGGAGCACCGTCACGTCGGGCACCGACCTCTCCGGTGTGACGTGGCACGACGGCTCCCAGTGGTAGCCCCGACGGTTACTGATCCCCGTCTCGGCCGGCGTCGGCGACCGCGTCCGGTCCCCGAACCCGGTTTCCCTCGAGCGTCTCGGGGAAGATCTTTCCGGGGTTGAGCGTATCCGTTGGATCGAGCGCGTGTTTGATCGAACGCATGGCGTCGACCGCGCCGCCGCCGTGTTCGGCCTCGAGGAACTCGCGTTTTCCCTCGCCGATGCCGTGTTCGCCGGTGACCGTCCCGCCTAGCTCGAGTGCCCGTTCGACGACCGTCCGATAGACGAGTTCGCCCCGTTCGACGGAGTCGGGATCGTCGGGGTCGACGAGGACGCTGTAGTGGAGGTTTCCGTCGCCCGCGTGCCCGTAGCAGGGCGTAAGAATGTCGTGATCCTTCGAGATCCGCTTCGTCTCGCGGACGATTTCGGGATAGGCGCTGATCGGGACCGTCACGTCGCCGGGGTGTAAGGGCACGAGGTCGGGATCGTAGGTATCGACGGCGAAGGCGATCTCCCGGCGGGCTTCCCAGAGGTCGGCCATCTCCCCCCGATCGGCGCTCGTCTCGAAGCGCACGACGTCGTGTTCCTCGAAGATCGTCCGACAGAGCGCGATCTCCTCGTCGATACCGTGATTTGCGTGAAACTCGAGGAAGACCGTCGGCGCGTCGGGGAGGCCAGTGTCGAGGTACTCGTTGGTCATCCGCGTACTCAACGCGTCGAGCAGTTCGATCCGGGCGACGTCGACCTCGGTGCGGATCGCCTCGGCGATGGCGCTCGTCGCGTCCTCGAGCGTCTCGAAAACGGCCCGGCCGCCGCGGATCTGGGCTGGGCGGCCGGCGAGTTCGAGCGTCGCTTCGGTGACGACCGCGAGCGTCCCCTCGCTTCCGATCAGGAGGTCGGTGAGATTGTATCCGCTCGAGGTCTTGGCCGCCCGCGTGCCGGTCTCGATGACGGTACCGTCGGCGAGGACGGCCTCGAGGCCGAGCACCCAGTCGGCGACCTCGCCGTACTTGACCGTCTGCATGCCGCTGGCGTCGGTCGCGATCATCCCGCCGATCGTCGAGATGTCCCCCGAGGACGGAAGTGGCGGGAAGAAGAGGCCGTCACGGGCGACGTGGTCGTCGACGTCGTCGCCGATAATGCCGGGACCGACGTCGATCTGGAAGTCCTCGGGACGGTAGTCGACCACGGCGTCCATCCGGGTGAGATCGAGGCTGATCCCACCGTGGGCCGGCACCGCGTTTCCCTCGAGACCCGTCCCCGCCGCGTAGGGCGTTACCGGGACGTCGCGGTCGGTCGCCGCCGCCAGAACGGCCGAGACGTCGGCGGTCGACTCGGGCCAGACGACGGCGTCCGGGAGTACCGCCCGGCCCTGTTGTTCTGCCCCCCAGTCGGCGGCGTGTGTCTCTCGTCTCGTCTCGGCGAACGATAGCTGATCGTCCACGAGCTCGAGGTCCTCGAGGAACGAACAGTCGTGTTGCATAGCGGATCGTTGGAGAGGGCGCCTATCAACGTTTGCGGCGGCCGGGCCAGCGATCCGATGAGTCGAACAGAGGCGGGACCGCTGTCAGGCGAAACGTGAACACCAATGGACATCGAACACTCACTCTTGTGGCAAATCTTGGTCTTACCATCTTACCGCCAAGAGAAGCCCTGTGAGTCGCCAGGGGGTGTGAGTGGACTCGAGGGGAGGTCACCGCCGGGGTCAGGATCGTTGTACGCCTTCGGCGCGACGTCGTTCGGGGCGTTCGGGTAGAACAGTGATGCGATCGCGTGGAGGTGCTCGCGGCCGACGTCGAGTTCGAACTGTCCGCCGCCGAACAGCTGTATCTCGTGTTTACGACAGTAATCGATCGTCTCGAAGAGTGACTGCACCGAACCGAACCGGGACGGCTTGATGTTGAGCCACTCCGGTTCCCAGGAGAGGTCTTCGACCGTCTCGACACCGCGGATCGGGTAATCCCAGGTCACGCGCGGTTCGTGTCCCTCGAACAACGGTCGCGTTTCGTCGTTCAGTTCCGGATCTTCGATGAGGGCCTCGGGAAACCCCTCGATAACCCGCTCGTACAGCGCCGGGTCAGCAGGTTGATCGACCGTCGTGCCGTGATACTGGCCCTTGAGGTCGAGGGTCCGTACCGCGTCGGTCGCCGCCAGCCGCTGGACGACCTCGTCGGTCCACTCGGAGGTCGGGTCGAGTTTGAACTCTAGGTCGGAGTCGCGGTCGAGCCAGTCGAGCACTCGATCGCCGGTCGGCGGCTCTTCCAGGCGCGTACTCACGACGAATCGAACCGGATCGTACGTGCGATCGAGCTGGTCGGCGAGGTTCGTGTCGGCCTGTCTCAGCGCGAGGTCGAGCGCGGCGCTCTCGAAGGCCCACTGCCGATAGTTACGAAAGATCGACTGGTTCGGTTCGTTGTCGAGGAAGAAATCGATCTCGGATACCCGATCCGAAAACTCCTCGAGCGTGTACTCGCCCGTGACGGGAAACTCCGCTGTAGTAGCGCGAAGGGCGTCGTGTGCGTCGTTGTCGTATGTTACGTCCTCGCCGCGGCCGACTTCGCCCTCGCCGTGTAACGAGACGATGGTCGTCGCTCGAGTGAAGCCACTCGATGTGTCCCGCTCGCGGCTTTCGAGATCGTAGTCTTCGATTTCGAGTTCGAGATCGGAGACCTGTTCGTACAACATTGTGACTCATCTTTTCTCCTGGCGCCATTAATACCCAAGCGTAACAAGTAACAAACCTACCAACAGTTGTGTCGTTCGGTCAGCAGTTCGGAGTCAGGGGCTCCACCAGAAGCCGACGTTTTTCGTGCGATCGGCCACGGTGGCGATTCGGCATGGCCGTCGAATTCGCCGACCTCGTTTCGGAGTCGAAGGTCCGGAGTCGTAGGAAACGGTGGTATACCGGTATCCCGCTTCCTGACGCCGTGTAAGCGCTCCGACGGACGTCGGCGCAGTCTCGACGACGTCGAGGATGTCGTCTTCGGTCACTCCGGCCGCCTCATAGATTTTTGATACGCGACGAACTGAACGGAGCCTTCGGTCAACTCCGAAATCTCGTCGGCGTTCGGAGTTCGACTGTCCGAGTTCGATCCCGGAGGCATTCACGACGACTGCGACGACATCCATCTCGACGGACTCATCGTCGAAAATACCGTTGGCGTACCGAATCGCTGCGTCTTGAACGTCGGCTGTCCAACAGCTACGTGAAAGACGGTCTTCATAGCCGTCCGTTGAACGGGAACCGGGACGCGTTTTCGCTACCGAGCTAGTCGGGCGACAGGTCGCTCGAGAACCCGATCTTCGCGTGCGTGCCGTCACAGTCTGGTTTCTCCTGTGAACCTCCACACCGGCACAGCGAGCCACCGCTATCGCACGATTTCGACCCTCCGTCCTGTCCCTGCATTTCGAATCGGCCTTCGATACGGAGTGGTCCATCGGGTACCGGCGTCACCCGTACGGTACCATCCACGTCGGGATGGTCCGCAGTAGATTCGTCGGCCGAGATCGTCCCAGACGCTTCAAATTCGGCGTCCTCGTGGCTATTGTCACAGAGCGGTTTGTTCGAGGATGCGCCACATCGACAGAGTGCAACTCGCGTCTCCTCGAGCAAAACCGTCCCGTCGGAAGCCGTGATCTCGACGTCGCCCGAGAGGTACAGCGGTCCGTCCGGGACGACCGAAACTGTGTTCCGTTTCGGTACCGGTTCCTCGTACTCGGCGTCAGGCTGTTCGAACTGCAAGGCGCCGGTCGGACAGTCCATGATCACGGATCTAAGCTCCTCGACGGCAGCCTCGTCGGGCTCGATCCACGGTCGCTTGTCGGGATCGAACACGTTCGGCAGTCCGCGGACACACTCCCTCGCGTGAATGCATCGATTGACGTCGTACTCGACGACGATGTCCTCGCCGAAGTACTGGTGAATGTCTTCTTTCATTCTGTCCGCTACTGGGACCTACGCAATCGCGGGATACAAGGGTTGTGATGCGTTAACAAACATGTACCCGTTGCCAGCGTAATACTGATTCCGGTCGTTGCAGTACACAGCGTATGCCGATCGAAACCCCCGACGAACTCCGTCGGATTCTCGCATACGAACGGGTCGCCGTCGTGGGAGCATCGACATCGCACGAAAAGGCCGCACACATCGTGCCGGCGTACCTCCAGCGTCATGGGTACGAGATACGGCCGGTCAATCCGACTGCGACCGAGATCTTCGGCGAACAGGCCGCCGACTCACTAACTGACGTTGCGTCCCCCATCGACATCGTCGAAATCTTTCGGCCGAGCGAGGAAGTTCCGGAAATCGTCGATGAGGCGCTAGATCGTGATGATGTGGAGGCGATATGGATGCAGCCCGGAATTCGGAACGACGAAGCGACACGAGCGGCCGAATCCGCCGGCGTCGATGTCGTACAGGACCGCTGTATGAAGGTCGAACACGGCCAGCTAATCCGCAACCCGATGGACTGATTCGGCGGGACAAACTGCCATCTTGTGTCTTCGATACCCCGGCTGGTCGAGTTACTGATCGCACAGCCCACGGATCGCCGCTCCGTTCGTCGTCGCGGTCCTCCCGTCAGTCGAACGCGTCCTTCTGTCGATCAGGTGTCCACTGACGTGCAGCGGCTACTCGAGGGAAATACTCACGGCTATCGGATCCGTTGTCAGTAGCATGACCGAGCACTCGAGGCCGCTCGAGCGCCAAGCGACCACCGTCTACGAGCACCTGTCCGCGACCGCCGAGTTGCCCCTAGAGCGCGACGTGAGTCGCTGGCTCGGCGAAGCGCAAGCGGTTGCAAACGACGCCACCACGGACGGACTCGAGGCGGAGACGATCCGAAAGCGCATCGGACAGGTCGACCAACTGCTCTCGGAAGTCGATGGAACGGGTCACGACAAAGCGGACCGACACGTCGAGGTCGCCCGTGGGATCTGTCGGGAGATCCTCGAGGAGCCCTAATAGACCAGAAAGCGGATCAGGGCTCGAGAACCAGTTTCCCGAGGAAGCTGTCGTTCATCACGTCGCGCTGGGCGTCGGCCACCTCCTCGAGGTCGTACCGACGGGCCACCTCGATCGACAGCGCGCCGACGTCCATGAGATGGGCGACGCCACGGAGCGCCACCCGGAGGTCGGGCGTGTTGAACATACTCATAAACTGGTAGGAGACGTCCTTCGAGCGGGCGGCGCCGTCGTTCGTAAACGCCGGATCGGGGCTGTTCTCGCCGATGCCGACGACTCGAGCGCCGGTCGCGGCGACGTCCGCGTCGAACTGGAGGTAGTCGTCGAGGCGGTGGTCGAGGATCACGTCGACGCCGCCATCGGAGGCCTCGAGCACCGCGTCGGCGAGGTCGTCTCGGCCGTAGTCGAGGACGGTCTCGGCCCCCAGCGCCTCGAGATCCTCGTGGTACTCCTCGCTGGCCGTCGTGATCACCCGGGCGCTTACGGCGTTTGCGATCTGGACGGCCGCGTGTCCGACGCCGCCGGAGCCGCCGTGGACGAGACAGTACTCGGCAGGCTGGAGGTCGGCGTGGTCGATCAATGCCCGCCAGGCGGTGACGGCGGCGACGCCCGCACCGCCGGCCTTGACGAGGTCTGCGCCGTCAGGCAGATGGACGACCCGGTCCGTTGGGATCGTCGCATACTCGGCGGAGGCGCCCTGCTCCGTCGCGTTGCCGATTCCGGTCCCGTACACCCGGTCGCCCGGCTCGAAGTCCTCGACCTCGGAGCCGACGTCGGCGACGACGCCCGAGACGTCGACGCCGGGCGTAAACGGCAGACCCACGGGTTCGTACGAGCCGTCCCGGAAGTAGGTGTCGACGGGGTTGACGCCCGCCGCGGCCACCTCGAGGAGGAGTTCGTCGTCGCCGGGTTCGGGTCGATCGATCTCGTCTACACCCAGTACGTCCGCGTCACCGTGTTCGTGAAGGCGTACAGCGCGCATGTCGTTCGAGTGGACGGATTCCGCCGGCATAAGAATACGTATCCAAACGGTCACTCGAGGCGTTTTGCGAGGCGATCCTCGAGGAGTTCGCCACGAAGAACTGACACGAAGTGCTGTCCCGCTCTGTCGATCTGATCGCTGGAGTGATATCGGTCGCGCCGGTGACGACCACACCAGAGGTCCGACAGCTCCGGACAGGCCGCCGACAGCTCTGGACAGACCAACTGACAATTCTGGACAGACCGCCCGACAGCTCCGGGCGGGTGTGATACACACACACCAGTTTATCCGGGGAATTAACGGTCGCTGTCCGTTGTTTTTACCGGAAGTCCGGTGTCCGACGCTATCGGACCGCGGCCGTCGCGTCGTCGATGATCTCGAGGGCCTCCTTCAGATCCTCCGTTCCCGTCGCGTACGAGAGGCGGGCGTACCCCTCGCCGTTCGCGCCGAAGGCACCGCCGGGAACGACGACG
The DNA here is from genome assembly GCF_041205745.1 of Natrarchaeobius versutus. Lineage (NCBI taxonomy): Archaea > Methanobacteriati > Methanobacteriota > Halobacteria > Halobacteriales > Natrialbaceae > Natrarchaeobius > Natrarchaeobius versutus. The sequence goes on from NZ_JBGFCC010000001.1 coordinate 869,422, forward strand.
ACGCCGCGTTCGAGCACCTCGTCGCACCAGCCGTCGGGAACTTCGGGCATGACGTAGAACGCACCCTGTGGCGTGGGGACCTCGAGGCCGGCGTCCTCGAGACCGTCGAGGACGAGGTCGCGCCGGCGTTCGAAGGTTTCGACCATCTCCTCGACTGGGTCGTGTGGACCGGTCAGGGCCGCTTCGGCGGCGTACTGGGCGGGTGCAGAGGCACAGGCCTGGGCGTACTGGTGGACGCGGAGCATGCGCTCGATCCGACGATTGGACTGCGTCGCGTCTCCGTCGTGCGGGGTGGAAGGCGAAGCCGTCCCAGCGGCGACCCAGCCCAGCCGCCAGCCGGTCATCGAGTACGTCTTCGAGCAGGCGCTGACGACGACGACGTTGTCCGTCTCGGCGAACTCCATCGGCGAGCGGTGAACGCCGTCGAAGACGATGTGTTCGTACACCTCGTCGGAGAGACAGAGCACGTCGTGTTCGTCCGCGATGCGAGCGAACTCGCGCATATCCGCTTCGCTCTGAACCGCTCCAGTCGGGTTCGCGGGGCTGTTGACGACGAAGACCGACGTCTCGTCGGTGATCGCCTCCTCGACGGCCGCGGGATCGAGCGTCAGATCGTCCCGAAGCGAGACCGGCTTCGGCGTTCCGCCGGCGATCTTCGTCAGCGCGTCGTAGGAGACGAACCCAGGGTCCGGGAAGATGACTTCCTCGCCCGGGTCGACGTGGGCCTCGAGCACCAGGTGGAGCGCTTCGCTCCCGCCTGCGGTAGCGATGACGTTTTCGGGATCGATCTCGAGGCCGTACTCGCGCTCGTAGCTCGACGAGATGGCTTCCCGCAGGCTCCGCGTCCCCTTGTTCGACGTGTAGGCGTCGGTTCGACCGCTTTCGATGGCCTCGATCGCCGCCCGCCGAACGTGTGGCGGGGTCGGGAAGTCGGGCTGGCCGATACCGAGGTTGATCGCGTCCGCGCCAGCCGCCTCGAACACTTCTCGAATGCCGCTGATCGACACCTGCTCGACCCGGTGTGCAAACTCCGTCATGCCTAGAGGGGTGGTGCCGACCCCGATAACTCTTGATGTGTTTCGCTCTCGAGAGCCCCACACAGCCCACGACGTCGAGCCACAACGGTTACGTAGTTTCTATTCGACAGTTGAGACACTAATGCAACTGACGAGGCGAGCCGTACTCGCGACGAGTACGGTCGGACTGTTCGGACCGACGTCCGGGTGGCTCGAGTTTGCACTGGGGAGTGGCCCCCTCGAGTTCGAGGGTCAGCGAGTCGCACCGACCACAGACGCACTGGCCGAGACCGGCTACGAGGAAGACGACGTGAGAACGGAAACGATCGACGAATCCGTCGAGTTCGTCGTCGAACGTGACGTGCGAGCGTCCGTCTGGGTCTCCGAGTACACGAAAACCGGGATCGCTGGCGACAGCGAGTACGACTCGAGTGCGTTCGTCGCCGTCTCGGTACCCAGAATGGAGGCGTTCGGTCGAACCGCCGATCCCGTCTCGGAGATGAGCGAGGAAGCACTGATCGGCGAATTCGCCGACCGGGCGAACGGCGACGTCGAAGACGTCGAGTACGTGGAGTCGTTCGACCACGAGATCCTCGGCGAAGACCGCACCGTCAGTCGACTCACCGGGATCGCACGTCGACCCGGCGAGGTGGTCGACGTCGACATCACGCTCGCGTCGTTTCCACACGGCGACGATAGCATCGTCCTCCTCGGAATCCACCCCGAGTCACTCGAGACGCAAGCGGCCGCCCTCGAGACGCTGATGAGCGCCGTCGAACATCCGTGGTAGGTCTACGGCGGTTACCGGACGGACGGTTCCGTTCGCCACCGCACAACGAATCGTAACTCGTCCCCCAACAACCTCGACGCAGTCTCGAGTACGCCCTCACCCAAAACACCAATTCGTAGATGTTTTCCCCGAAGTCAAAGCAACGAATTCTGTCCTTTTTTGAGAAACAAATATGGGCGTGATCCCGACTCAGAGACCATTAACGCACTAATTTTGGATTCTGTAAGACTTATTCAGCGAGACAGGCCAATCTGCAGTCGATCGACTACACCTGGAAATATCCGTCCGACAGGCAATCATTACGCAGTATTAGAATTAGAGATGCAAAACAGCCACTCAGAAGGATAAATTTCACATTCATAATTGAAATCTGTCTCTTGTACGATCTGTGGGCTCGCACAGTGACCATGTGGCGGGTCGTCTCCCGTCATCGACGTTCGCCAACCGAGTCGTAATCGAAACGGCGCTCACGCGTCGTTGCTGTAGGTGAGGAACGTCTCGTCTTCCATCACCGCCGTCCGGCCGCCGTCGACCAGGAGGCTCGAGCCGGTGACGAACGCGGCGTCGTCGCTCGCTAAAAACGCCGCGACGCCCGCGACGTCCGCCGGCTGGCCGATCCGACCCAGCGGATGGATCTCCTCGAGTGACTCGTAGCGCTCGCCTTCGAGTTCGGCGCGGGTGCGCTCGACTTCGATCCACCCCGGGTTAACCGTGTTGGCGCGAATCCCGATCGGTCCGAGTTCGACGGCCATCGCCCGCGTCATCCCGTTGATCCCGGCTTTCACCGCGTTATAGGGGAACGTATTCGGCATCGTCGCGCCCGCGTGGTTCGAGGAGACGTTGACGATCGACCCGCCCTCGGGGAGATGCTCGAGTGCGGATTTGACCGTCAACCAATAGCCCCGAAAGTCGGTCTCGACGACGAACGCCCAATCCTCGAGGGACGCATCGGAGACGCCGGTTTCGGTCTGAACCGCGGCGTTGTTGACGACGACCTCGATGGTCCCGTATCGATCGGCGGTCGCCTCCACGAGAGAGTCGACGCTGTCCGGCTCTCGAACGTCGACGGGGACGAACGTCGCTTCGCCCGGTGATGGAGAGTTTGTAATCTCGTCGGCGACCGCTCGGCCCTCGGTTTCGCTTCGCCCGGAGACGACGACGTTCGCCCCCTCCTGTGCGAACCGACGAGCGATCCCGGCACCGATACCGCGGGTCGAACCGGTGACGATCGCGGTTCGGTTCTCGAGTCGACCGGCCATCGGACTGCTCCGCTTCGTCGATCGTTCCGTTCGTCCGGCCATCGTTACCACTCCGTCACGCTCCCGTCGTCCCGTCGCCAGACCGGGTTGTGCCAGTTGACGGTTCGTTCGGCCTGTTCCGCTAAGTACCCCTCGTCGATGTCGATGCCGAGGCCGGGGCCGTCCGGAGCGTCGATAAACCCGTCGTCGTACTCGAAGACGTGCGGATCGGCGAGGTAATCGAGTACGTCGGTGGTCTCGTTGTAGTGGATGTTCAGACTCTGTTCCTGAATCAACGCGTTCGGCGCGATGGTATCGACGTGGACGCAGGCGGCGAGTGCGATCGGTCCGAGCGGACAGTGTGGCGCGAGCGCGACATCGTAGGCTTCGGCCATCGCCGCGATCTTCTTGACCTCGGTGATCCCGCCGGCGTGAGAGAGGTCGGGTTGGATGACGTCGACCGCACCGTTTTCGAATACCTCCTTGAAGTCCCACCGCGAGTACATCCGCTCGCCCGTCGCGATCGGAATCGTCGTGTGGGCGGCGATGTCGGGTAAGGCGTCGTTGTGTTCGGGGAGCACCGGCTCCTCGATGAACATCGGGTCGTAGGGCTCCATCGCCTTCGCGAGGCGTTTTGCCATCGGTTTCGAGACCCGACCGTGGAAGTCGACGCCGATATCGATTTCGGGGCCGACGCGCTCTCGGACCTCCCGCAGGCGGTCGACTGCATTGTCGATCACCGCGGGGTTGTCTACGCGCCGGAGTTCCGAGGTCGCGTTCATCTTCAGCGCCGTGAACCCACGATCGACCTTCTCCGCGGCCGCGTCCCCGACCTCCGAGGGCCGGTCACCGCCGATCCACTGGTAGACACGGATCCGGTTTCGGGCTTTTCCGCCCAATAGCTCGTAAATCGGTGCGCCGAAATGCTTTCCCTTGATATCCCACAGCGCCTGGTCGATGCCGGCGATGGCCGACATGAGAATGGGACCGCCACGGTAGAACCCGCCGCGGTACATCGTTTGCCAGTGGTCCTCGATTCGGTGTGGGTCCTGGCCGAGCAGGTAGTTCTCGAGTAGCTCCTCGACGGCACCGCGGACGGTTTTCGCACGCCCCTCGACGATCGGTTCGCCCCAGCCGACGGTCCCGTCGGAGGTCTCGACCCGAAGGAACAGCCACCGGGGCGGTACTTCGTACAGTTCGTAATCGATGATCTCGGTCATAGTTACTCGAGTCTCGGCAGATAGGCTTCGTTCGCGTCGATCAACTCCTCGGTCATCGCGTGGATCTCGTCCAGCGTGAGTTCCGCCGCCGTGAGGGGATCGAGTTTGACCGCCCGGTGGACCGCCTCGCGGTCGTTCTCGAGGGCGCCGTCGACGGCCAGTTGGTGGACGTTGACGTTGGTCCGATTGAGCGCGACCAGCCCTGTAGGTAGGTCGCCGACGCGACAGGGGTGGACACCCGTCCCGTCGATCAGGCAGGGGACCTCGACGCAGGCATCCTCGGGGAGGTTCGCGATCGTCCCCGTCTCGTTCGAGACGTTCAGATTCAGTCGACGAGGCGTATCGGTCTCGATCGAGTGGATGATCCGCGAGGCGTACTCCTCGGAGCGTTCGATCGTCACGTCGTCGACGTCGACGTCCGCGAGTGCGTCGTCCCGTTCGTCCGATCGCTCCTTCCAGCCCTCGAGGTACGTCGCCGTCGGCATCCGCCCGGCGTAGCCGGTCCCCGTCATCTCCTCGATGGTTTCCGGGTCGGTACGGAAGTACGGGAGATACTCGCTTACGTGGTGGCTCGACTCCGTGACGAACGCGCCGAAGTGATCCAGCATCTCGAAGCGAACCGTATCCCGTTCGTAGATTTCGTCGTCGGTCATCGCCTCACGCAGTCGGGGGTAGAGATCCTCTCCCCGGTGCTCGAGGGTGAGAAACCAGGCCATGTGATTGATGCCGGCAACCCAGTACTCGAGTTCGTTTGCCGGAACGTCGACGTACTCGGCGATCGCAGACGCCGTGTGCGGAACGCTGTGACAGAGGCCGACGACGTCGACGTCGGTCGCCTCGTCGATCGCCCGACAGCAGATTGCCATCGGATTCGTGTAGTTGAGCAAGAGTGCGTCCGGACACAACTCCTCTACGTCCGCGGCGATCTCGAGCATCGTCGGGATCGTCCGGAGCGCACGAAAGATGCCGCCGGGCCCGAGCGTATCGCCGATGGCTTGCTCGACGCCGTAGGACTCGGGGATTCGGATCTCGTTCTCGAAGGGTTCGGTTCCGCCGACGTTGATCATATTGAGGACGTAATCCGCACCCTCGAGGGCCTCGCGACGGTCCGTCGTCGACTCGACCGACGCCTCGAGGTTGGCGTTTTCGACCATCGCCTCGGCGACCCGCGCCGTCTGCTCGAGGCGATGCTCGTCGACGTCCATCAACGCGATTTCGCTATCCGCGAGCTCGGGAAACGAGAGAACGTCGCCGACGATCGTCTTCGCAAACACCATACTCCCGGCACCGACGAGGGCGATACGTGTCATGTATTAACAACTCGACGGTCGACAACTAAATGTGTTCTGGTCTCGGCGTTCATGGGTTATCTGGTCTCGGCGTTTAGGAGTTACACGTTCGGAACGGAGGGCTCGTCCCGGCCGATCGCACCGATTCGGTTCAAAATCGCCTCGTCGGTATCCCGATCGAACAGGTGGATTCGGTCCTCTGGAATGACGATCTCGATCGTCTCTCCGGGCTCGTAGGTCGAATCCCCGGGAATACTCGCGGTACACGAGACGTCCCCGATATCGAGATAGACGTACGTCCGTTCGCCGACCGGTTCGGTGACGCTGACGTCCGCACGGATGCCGTCGTCAGCGCCTGTCGCCACTCGGATATCTTCGGGTCTGATTCCGAGGACGACGTCGGTAACGGGATCCGTGATTCGATCGACGGTCTCCTCGCCGAGGGCGTATTCGAACGCCGACGTTCGTATCGTCGCCCCCTCGTCGGCGTGCTCGATCTTTCCGTCGATAAAGTTCATCGACGGCGAGCCGATAAAACTGGCGACGAACCGACTGTCGGGGTAGTGATAGCACTCGAGAGGGGAGCCGATCTGGCACAACTCCCCGGCGTTGAGGATCGCGATCCGGTCGCCCATCGTCATCGCTTCGGTCTGATCGTGCGTGACGTAGACGGTCGTCACGTCGAGTTTCTGCTGGAGGTCCTGTAACTCGGTTCGCATACTCGCGCGCAGTTTCGCGTCGAGATTCGAGAGCGGTTCGTCCATCAAGAACACCGCCGGATCGCGAACGATGGCCCGTCCGAGCGCGACGCGTTGTTGTTGCCCGCCGGAGAGCTCCCCCGGCGTCTTCTCGAGGAGTTCCTCGATGCCCATCATCTCCGCCGCGTCGTCGACACGTTCGTCGATCTCCCCACTCGAGAGATTCGTCGTCATCTTCAGCCCGAAGGACATGTTCTCGCGGGCGGTCATGTGTGGGTACAGCGCGTAGTTTTGAAACACCATCGCGATGTCTCGGTTCTTCGGTTTTTCGTCCGTTACCTCCCCGTCGCCGATCCAGATCTCGCCGTCGGTCGTTCGTTCTAAGCCGGCGATACAGCGCAACGTCGTCGACTTTCCACAGCCCGAGGGGCCGACGAGAACGAGGAACTCGCCGTCTTCGATCTCGATCCCGAGATCGCTGACCGCAACGATCTCGTTTCCGTCTTTTTCGAACGTCTTTGTTAATTCACGGAGCGCTACGTGTCCCATACACCCACGTCAAACGTGCACATGCAAAAGATTATTGATTGGGCGTGGTCCCCAGCGACGAATCGCCAAGCGATTAGACGCCGATGACCCACGGAAGAAACGACACCGAGAGATAGAGAAACCACTGGACTGACCACGACAGACCGAGCCACAGAATTCCCCACGGGGCCGACCCGATCGTCGGTCGAACCGGCCACTCCGCGCCGGGGTTGCGTTGGACGCGAGGATAGACGAAGTCGAGGACGAAGTGAGCCACCATTCCGAGCGTGACGAAGTGGACGAACGTTACCGCCGCTCCGTCGACCCCCGCCGCCGACAACGCGACGAACGCGACCGTCGGTGGGAGAAACGTATGAAAGAACCACGAGCGGTGAACCCGTTCGTCGGCGGCGTCGACGTCCGGAAGAACGACGCCGACGAGCAGTCCGAAGAGAAACACCGGGTGGTAGCCAACGAGGAGCGCGACCGCGCCGAAGGGAGCGACAACGGCGAGACGGCGAGCGTCGATCCTCATGTTCGTCTCGCGAGGGACGTCTTGTAGCGCGATGGGTCGTTCGCCTCGAGTTCGTCGTACAACACCCCCTCGAACACCACGAGGAAGCCGGGAGCGAGCAACACCAGGATCGGGGGGAACGAAACGGCGACGGCGACGGAGAGCGCGAGAAGACACGTGTAAAGAACCGCGACGTCGAACGCTCGACCGACCGTTTCAGGCAGGTATCCGACTGATCGCCGCAGTCCCCACGACCGGTGGTCGACGGTGATCGTCGCCACTCGAAGGGACACGAAGAGGCTACACAGACACAGGTAGACGCCGACGGCCGCACCGAGGAGCGCGGGGACGGATCCGCCCTCGAGTGCGAGTGCCAGATACGCCCCCGTCACGAGCGGAACGAAGACCACGAGGGCAGTGATCGGAAGCCCCCGCCGGCGGTTCTTCCGAACCGACCGGAGGAAGGTTCGGAGGACCTCCCGTTCGGAGGGATTCCCCGAGGGGAGCGTTCTGATCGTCTCCGAGAGGGCGAGTATCGCCGGGCCGACCGTGACGACGGCAAGAGAGACGGCCCAGAAGGCGACGCTGAGGACGACGACTGACGTGATCTTGTAGTAGGTGAACTTGATGGCGAGAGAGAGCGCCGGACCGAGTCGAATGTGAGTCGTCATCGTTTGACGTGTTATCCCTTCATTCCACTTAAGGTCATTCCTCTGATGAAGTACCGCTGGGCCGAGAGGAAGACGAGGATGATCGGGACGACCATCACCGTCGCCGCGGCCATCACCAGTCCCCAGTCCTGCGTGTATCGGCCCTGGACGGCAAACAGTGCAACCGGAAGCGTAAACATCGACTCCGAGGAGGCGATGATCAGCGGCCACTCGAAGTTGTTCCAGGAGAACATGAAGGTGAAGATACCGAGCGTCGCGACCGCCGGTTTCGCCAGCGGGAGATAGATGTAGTAAAACACCTGTAGTTTGTTACAGCCGTCGATTTTGGCCGCATCACCGAGCGCCGACGGCAGGCTGAGAAAGTGCTGTCGAAGGAGGAAGATCCCGAACGGACTCGCGGCGAACGGGACGATCAACCCGCGGTACGTATCGACCCAGCCCAGATTCGCAAGCAGGATGTAGACCGGAATGAGCGTGACCATTCCCGGAATCATCATCGTCCCGATGAACGCCAGAAAGATCTTTTCGCGCGCGAAGAAGTCCAACTTGGCGAACGCATAGCCCGCGAGCGTATCGAAGGTCACGTTGAACAACGTCACCGTCCCCGCGAGGATGAACGCGTTCAGGAACCACCGACCGATCGGCACCTCCTCGACGAGCGTGAGAAAGTTCTCGAGGGTCGCCTCGGCTGGGAAGACGACGACGAGACCGCCCGACGGGTTCTGTGAGAGCGCACTCGTTACCGTCCACCAGAACGGCGCGACGAGCCACAGTGCACCCGTGATGACGAGCGCGTACAGACCGAGTTTCTTCGCCCAGTACACCGGGCCGGACCGGGCGTATCCCGGGTAGTGATAGTTCGACTTCGCCATCAGTAGTTTACCTCCTCGTTCCCGCGAACGGTGTACTGGTAGTAGCTGAACGCGAAGATGATGCTAAAGAGAACGAACGCCATCGCGGCCGCCTCGCCCATCTGTCCGTGTTCGAACGCCTCCTGGTAAATGAGCATGGCAATCGTCGTCGTCGCGTAGTACGGTCCGCCTTCCGCGAAGGTCATCGCGATCGCGAACACCTGAAACGAGCTGATGATCGACAACACGATGACGAAGAAGTACGTGTTCTGAAGGTTCGGCCAGGTCACGTGGCGAAACCGTTGCCAGCCGTTCGTTCCGTCTATTCGGGCGGCATCGTAGAGTTCCTCGGGAATGTTCTGTAGTCCGGCGAGGAAGATGATCATGTTGAATCCGATCCCGCCCCAGACGGCGATCAACATTACGGCGAACAGTGCGGTCGATGGATCACCGCCCCAGTTGTGCGCCAGTCCGATCGGCTCGAGGACGGTGTTCACGATGCCGTCCTGGTTGAGAATCCATCGCCAGATGATGGCACTGACCGCACCGGAGAGCATGACCGGCATGAAATACGCCGCGCGGAACAGTTGCTTCTGTCGGATGTCGCGATCGAGCAACAGCGCCGCACAGAGCCCGCCCGAAATCGCGAGCGGAACGGTTCCGATGGTGTACGTCGCGGTCTGTTTGACGGCGTGCCACCACAGGTTCGTCGTCGGCGTGTCCAGTACGGCCCACCCATCCGCCCACGGGGCCGGCGTAAGAATGCCGACGTAGTTGTCGAGGCCGACCCAGTTCGGATCGGCGGTCAACACGTTCCAGTCGGTAAACGAGAGGTAAAACGCGAACAGTACCGGGCCGAACAGAAAGACCGAAAAGACCACCAGGTTCGGAAGGACGAACAGAAACGCGGCGAGATTGTCCTGGTTGCGTTCGCTATCGAACACGCGTTCGAATCGTTCGATAGACGATCCGAGCGTCTGCCTGACGCGGCCGAAACGGGTCCGTACACTCATGGGAGATCGTCTCGTTTGTCTCCTATGCCTCGATCGTCTCGTTCACTTGCGCTTCGATCGTCTCGAGTGCGTCTCTCGGGGGAACCTCCCCCATGATGACGCCTTCGATCTGGGGATTGATGATGTTGAATATCTCTCGCGTGTGCGGCCCGAACTCCCAGGAGCCGAGTCGGGGGCTGTCGGCCATCTCGAAGAACGTCTCGTAACGGTCGTCCTCCTCGTAGAGTTCGACGTCGTCGCGAAGCGACTCGTGGATCGGGATCGCGATACCCGTCTCGAGCCAGGGCATGACGCCGTCGCCGAGCAGGTACTCGACGAGGCGTACCGCTTCGTCGTAGTGGTCGGTGTCGTTCGAGACGGCGAACCCCGCACCGAAGACGAAGTTTCCAAACTCCTCTCCATCAGGTCGAGGCGGTTGCGCCAGGCCGATGTCGTCGTCGAGTTCGGGATAGTTGTCCGTTATTCCCGTAAGTACCCAGCCTCCGCCGGTCACCATCGCGGCGTGTCCCTCGCCGATCCACGCGTCTTCGGTTTCCGGACCGACCTCCGTGTTGAGGCCGATCAGTTCGTCCTCGCGAAGCTCGACCAGGAACTCGAGGACCTCCTCGGCTTCGTTGGAAGCGACCACGCATTCGGTCTGGTCCTCGTTCATGATCCGGCCACCGTTGGCAGCCAGCCAGGCGTACCAGATGTATCCCGCGAACAGTCCCTCCTCGTACATGACGAACGGATAGTCGACGGCGCCGGTTTCCTGAATTCCCTCGAGTGCGTCCCGAAAGTCACTCCAGGTTTCCGGGAACTCCTCGTATCCCGCCTCCGCCAACGCCGTTTCGTCGTACATAACGCCGAGGGTCTGGAAGTCCTTCGGAACGTACGGAAGGCCGTCGACCGGTGTCATAGCGTCCAGAACGTCCTGATCGAAGTCATCGAGGATCTCCTGATCGAAATCGCCCTCGAGATCGGCGACGGTCCCGGCGTCGGCGTACGCCGAGATCGCTTCGCCGCCGACGAAGAACGCGTCCGGCTCCTCGCCGGCACCCATCATCGTCTGAAGCCGATCCTCGTAATCCTCCGGAATGTGCATGAACTCGATCGAGATCTCCTCGTTCGATTCGGCAAAGCTCTCGATCTGCGATTCGACGGTTTCGCGCTCGACGCCGCCGCCCGACGTCGAGAACTGGAGTTCGATCTCACCGTCCCCGAACGCGGATTCCGCGACGTCGTCGCCGTTTCCGCCAGAATCGTCGTCCAGTACGTTCGCACAGCCAGCGAGGCTGGCGATCGAAACACCCGTTGCAGTCCCGACTACCGATCGGCGTGTCAACTTATGACGTGGCATCTCCAGGCCGGATTTTCTCACAATATATTATAAGTGTTTGCATTCCTCCATTGTGGGGACGAATCAAACGTGTTGGCGACACCACGGCGTCGGCCGCCCTATCAAAGTGAACGTCGAACGAGGTTGTTTCACAATAGCAAACGAACGAGCGACGAACTCGAGTAAAGCCTATCCCGTGGCGAGCCTCGAGTCCCGACAGGGACCGTCCGATCGTTTCACAGTTCGAAATCATTATAATTGATCGGCTGAGTTATGTGGTATGACAGATGATCCGGTACCGATTGGCTCCCTAGAGACGAGTGGCCGCATCATCGACGTACTCGTCGAAGATGGCGCGTCCGGAGTTACTCACGTGGCCGGCGAGACGGGGATCTCCAAGGGAACGGTTCACAAACACCTCTCGTCGCTTCGAACGCTCGGATACGTGGTCAAAGACGGGACGAGTTACCGGCTGAGCTTGCGATATCTCGGAATCGGAAACCGCGTCCGAATGCGCAACGAGCTCTACCAGATCGCGAAACCCATCATCGACGAACTCGCCGAGACGGTGCGAGCGACGACGAATCTGATGATCGCGGAGAACGGTTTCGGCGTCTACGTCTACCGCAACGGCGAGGCGTCCGAGTGGAGCGGCCATCTTCCCGCCGTTGGCCAGCGCGTCCACCTGCACGCGACGGCCGGGGGGAAGGCGATCCTCTCACAGTACGCCGAAGAGCGGATCGACGATATCGTTACGACCCACGGCCTAGCGCAACTGACCGGGAAGACGATCACCGACGAACGCGAATTCAAACGAGAGCTCCGATCCGTACGCGACCGCGGCCTCGCGTTCGAGCGCGGGGAACACCTCCCGTCGATCCAGTGTGTCGGTTCCCCTATCGGGAACTCCGACGGACCGATCGGTTCGATCAGCGTCTCCGGAAGTATCGACCGAATGAGCGGAAAGAAACTCGAGGAGGACTTTGCGGGTCTGGTCGTCAGCAAGGCCAACGAGATCGAAGTGGCGTTGCTGAAGAACGATTTCGATCCGTGAAACGAACGTGCGGATCGACACCCACTCGCTCGGGGAGGCCGTATCGACGACGATCCGCGGCGACCGTTGTTTCCCAATATGAAACAGCCTGATTACAGGCGTATGGTTGTAATCCCGATAGTAGACCGGACAGCTGGTATCGTCGGTGGAGTCGGTTATCTATCGAGGCCGACCCATTGCTCCCGAACGTAACGAGCGGACGATCAGCTACAACCGAACCCACGACTACCAAAACATACCAGATAGAAATACATATAATTGGTATATCTACATTCCAAGTGGCGACAGGACCGTAGTTCAGATTATCCACGGAATGTAGCCGAAAGCGAGAGATCTGCATACGGTCGTCATTGGTATACATCCATAGAGCGCCCAGTCAACAACTTTCACATCGAACGTCGTTTCTACGGTACTTGGGCCCGAAATAGGCGGTTTGAGCGCTATTATGGTGCATATCCGACCGATCCGATCGGAGAGATAGCGGCCCCATCGGGACGTAAAAGTGTCTTCTCAAACACATAATTTGTGTTTTCTTTTTCCATATATACCAAATTACTTAATTCTTCTAGCGATCGGGCCGGCGGGCACTGCCGTCCGAAGAGACCGGCCACTACGAGGGAGGCAACCCGTGTGGACCGGGTGTCGTGAGGACGGATCGACGACGATCGAACACTGGCCGCTCGTGTCACTGTCGCTTTCCACCTCGAGGTAGTGACCCCCCTCCCGCCAGAGCCTGGTGCGGTTTGCTGTACCGATCTACCGGTGTACTCACAGACCGATCGCGATCGTGCTCGAACTGACCGACAGCAGAGCCGGTGAATTGCCTCAAGGTCACGCCCCGAGGTATTCTCCGATACCGTCTGATAAATCCCTGTCTCGAGGGGACGGTCGTCCGTTCACGGATATCACTCGAGGACCAGATCAGTCGAAAAGCGAGACCCAAAAACGAGGGTGTCAGTAGAACTCGCGAACGAGGTCCATGGCGTCCTCGGGAGCCCCGTCGGGGATCTCGGCCATGTTCTCGGTGACCCCGTGTTGTTCGTGGTACGGCACGGAGTTCTCGTCTCTGTACATCACGCCCTGGTACTCCTTTTCGTTGTCGAGGATCACTTTCTTGGCGGCCTCGTAGTCGTTTGGATCGTGACCATCCTCTTTGAGGTCGACGAGCGAGTCGCGGAAGTAGTCGTACGTGTCGACGTCGTTGAACGTGACACAGGGGCTGAAGACGTTGACGAAGCCGAACCCGTCGTGCTCGATCGCCGCCTGGACGATCTCCTGGTGGCGAAGCGCGTCGGAGCTAAACGATTGGGCGATAAACGACGCGCCGGACGCGAGCGCGAGCGCGAGCGGGTTCACGGGGGGCTGTTTCGGCCCCTCGGGGGTCGTGGAGGTCTCGAAGTCCGACCGCGAGGTCGGCGAGGCCTGGCCCTTCGTCAGCCCGTAGATACGGTTGTCCATGACGACGTAGCTCATGTCGACGTTCCGGCGAACCGCGTGGACGAAGTGACCGGCACCGATCGAGTAGCCGTCGCCGTCTCCGCCGGCCGCCATGACCTCGATATCCGGGCGAGCCATCTTCACGCCGGTCGCGACCGGGAGCGCACGTCCGTGAACGCCGTGAAGCGCGTAGGAGTGCATGTAGGTCCCGATCTTTCCGGAACAGCCGATCCCGGCGACGACGAACGTGTTGTCCGGGTCGTTGCCGGTCTCGGCTAGGGCTTTCATCATGCCGTTCATCGTCCCGAAGTCGCCACAGCCGGGACACCAGGTCGGTTGCTTGTCGGATTTGAAGTCGGTGAATCGAACGTCGGAGCTCATTATGCTGGCACCTCCTCGGAGAGTTTTTCGGTGATCTCCACTGCGAGTTCGTCCGCCTTGAAGCGGACGCCCGTGTACTTGTTGATTCGTTTGACCCGCTCGAGGACGTCGTGTTCGATGACGTCCGCGAACTGGCCGGTTGCGTTACACTCGACGACGATGGTCTCGTCGGCGGCCTCGACCTCCTCGGTGAGATCCGGTCGGGGGAAGATGTACGGAACCGAGATGATTCGCACGTCGATCCCGTCGTCCTCGAGATACTCGAGGGCTTCGACGAGTGCACCCTCGTTGGATCCCCAGGAGACGACGAGCGTATCCGCGTCGGGATCTCCGAACTCGCGGTAGTCCCACTCTTCTTGTGCTTTTGCCGTCTCGACCTTTCGGTTGCGCTTGTCGACCTGGTGGACGCGCTCGTCTTCGTCTTCGGTTCGGCGTCCGAGTTCGTCGTGTTCGAGGCCGGTCGACATGTGCGCCGCGTCGGTCGTTCCCGGAATCGCACGGGGGCTGACGCCGTCGTCAGTTACCGCGTGTGCGCGGAACCGCCCCTGGGCGTCGAGCCACTCCTCGACCTCGTCGTCTTCGACCAGTTTACCGCGGTCGATCTCGACGTCGTCCATGTCGAACGCTTCGGGCGGGAACGTCTGCTCCGTGACCGCGAGCGCGAGGTCGGCGACGACGTAGACCGGTGTCTGGTACTTCTCGGCGTAGTTGAACGCCTCGACGGTCTTCCAGAAACACTCGGAGATCGTCGTCGGCGCGACGACGAATCGCGGAATCTCGCCGTGGCCGCCGTACAGCGTCATGTTGAGATCGCCCTGTTCCTGTTTCGTCGGCATCCCGGTCGAGGGACCGGAGCGCATCACGTCGACGATGACCAGCGGCGTCTCGCTGGTCGCGATCAGGCCGAACGTCTCGGTCATCAGGTCAATACCGGGGCCAGAGGTTGCCGTCATCGATCGCGCGCCCGCGCGAGCGGCGCCGAGTGCCATGTTGATCGCCGAAAGCTCGTCTTCGGCCTGGACGACGTGACCACCGTACTCCTCGATTCGGCCCGTCAGATACTCCATGACGTTCGTCGCCGGCGTGATCGGATAGCCGGCGTAGAACCGACAGCCCGCGGCGAGGGCGCCCATCCCGATCGCCTCGTCGCCGTTCAGGAGAACGTAGTCGTTGTCGGTCGTCTCGACGTCGTACTCGAGGTCGGAGAGATCGTAGTTCTCCTGGACGTACTCCTGGCCCATCCGGGCCGCCTGTTTGTTGTTCTCGACGATCTTCGTGCCCTTGCCGCCGAAGCGTTTCTCGAGGGCCTCGTCCAAGTACTCGACGTCGAAGCCGACGAGTTCACACGCCGCGCCGAGCGCGACGACGTTGAGCATGATCGCTCCCCCGGCGTCCTCCGCGAGCGACTTCAGGGGGACGTCGACCGCGGTGATTTCGTCGGGAATCTCGGCCTCCCAGGATCGTTCGCCGTCGTATATGACGGCGCTTCCCTCGTGGAGTTCGTCGAGATTTTCGTCGATGGTCCGCTGGGTGAGCGCGACCAAGATGTCCAGGCGATCGACGACGCTCTGGACCTCGTCGACCGAGGTCCGGATCTTGTAAGCGGTGTAGCCACCACGAATCCGCGAGGCGAAGTCTTTCGACGTGAACACGTGCCGTCCGGCTCGGGAAAGTGCCTGAGCGAAAATCTTTCCGGTGGAGTCGATACCATCTCCGGCCTCGCCTCCGATCGCCCAGTTGAGATCCTCAGCCATGTTATGCCGAACCTTGCCCCCAGTAAATGAAAAGGCTTCTGAAACCCCAATCGACAACCACAATTACTTTCTGATACGTTGGTCCAGAACCGGAGCGTCTCGATCCGGTTCTAACAATTGAGTTAGACGAGGGCATACCGTTACATAGCGATCGACGCGCGACCGGTTTCCGAGAGTACCCGTTGTATACACACCGTATATAAGAAGTGGAGAACGAAGAGCGAGTGGGTTTCCTTCGAGTCAGCGGCGAGATACGCACGATCACTCGCAACCAACTGACGGGCACGGTGGTCCGCGTACGAACCGCCGTTCGTCCGATTCACGAATTCGGGACAGAGGGAGACGACAGCCACCGCGACTCGACGCGTCAACGGGTCCGATACCGCCGCGGTCGAACGCGCGCCACTCGACGCGAAGTCCAGTCTCGAGGCGCAAAACGAACTGGTTACCGACGCAAGCGATCGCACTCAGTAGAGACCCACTCGCTCGCCCGCATCTTGGAACGCCTCGAGACAGGCCACGATGTCGTCTCGATCGTGGGTCGCCATGGGGTTGATGCGAACGACGGCCTGACCATCGGCGAGCTCGGCGTCCGTCGAACCGGCGGCCGGTCGGCTCACCGGCGGAACGACGATATCCCGATCGGCGAGTTCCTCGACCAGCGTGTGTGCGTCGTCGGGGCTCTCGAGAACGACGGGGAGGATCTGTGAATCACCGGACACTCGAACCCCCATCGCCTCGAGGCCGTCTCGGAGGTGGGAGACGTTCTCCCAGAGCTGTTCGCGTGCGTCGCCGTGGCGGGCGAGGTGTAACGCCTCGCTCGCGGCCGCAGCAGCCGGCGGCGCGAGGCCAGTCGAGTGGACGAACGGGCGTGCAAGCGAGAGTACGCAGTCGATCAACGCGTCGCTTCCAGCCACGTATCCGCCCTGGCTGGCCAGCGCCGCCGAGAGGACGCCCATCTGGACGTGGACGCGATCATCGAGGCCTTCGGCCTGGACGATGCCACCACCGTCCGCGTACAGGCCCGTTGCGTGGGCCTCGTCGACCATCACCCAGGCACCGAACTCCGCCGCCAGGTCACAGATCGCCTCCAGGGGCGCGACGGCGCCGTCGGCGGCGAAGACGGAGTCGGTGAGAATCAGCCAGGATTCGTCGCCGCCGTCGGTGACGACCCCGTCGGCCCGTTCCACTCGGTCGACCAGTTTCGATCGCAGGTCGGTGACGTCACAGTGGTCGTATACGATCGTCTCACAGCCGGCGAGCCGACAGCCGTCGACGAGGCTCGCGTGGTTCGACTCGTCGGCAAACACGACGTCCGGCGCGAGCGCGGTGATGGTTCCGACGTTCGCGGCGTAGCCGGACGGGAACGTGAGCGCCCGTTCACAGCCGGTCGCCTCCGCGAGCAGTCGCTCGACGTCGCGGTGGACCATCGTATCACCGGTCACGTGTCGACTGGCACCGGCGCCGGTTCCGACCGTCGCGGCGGCCTGTCTGGCTGCGTCCTGAACGCGCTGGTCGTCGGTCAGCCCGAGATAGTTGTTCGAGCCGAACACCAGCGCCTCCGCCGACTCGAGCACCGGGAGTTCACTGCCGGTGGGCGCCGCGAAGTAGCCTCGTTCGGCGACCCTGTCGGCGGGCGATAGCCTCCGTTTCTCCCCGAGGTCTGCCAGCCGATCCTCGAGGTCGAACCCGCGGTCTTCCATTCGGGTGAACGGAGTCATCGCCGCCGTTTCACTTTCACGGTTCCGGCCGAGACCGCCGATCCTCGGCTGAGGGTGTCGACACGCCGTTGGTTTCCCTCGAGGGAAACGGCGTGGCGGTGTCGCTATCACTCGAGCCGGCACGTTCCGTCGGACGGACTGCTGTGAGTCAGTTGCGGGGGAGCCACGTCCCGTCAATCGTCGTCCGAGGTGGCCGCCTCTCGAGTCCGGATCTCGTCGGGATCGAACGCGTTTACCTCGCGGTTCGGCTCGAGACCCGCGCGGTCGACGACCTCGAGGTCCGCCGCGGCGGACTGGCCCCCGGTCGTGAGGTAATCGCCAGTGAGGAGACCATCGGCGCCGGCCTCGAGCGCCAGATGCTGTTCGTCGGCGTCGAACGCGACCTCGCGGCCGCCGGTGAGACGAACCCGGGCGTCGGGGTGGAGCATCCGGTAGACCGCGACCGTCTTGACGATTCCGTCGGTCGTCACGTCGGGTTCGCGCTCGCCAAGCGGCGTCCCCTCGATCGGGTTCAACACGTTGATCGGGACCGAGGAGACGCCGATCTCCTGAAGTGCGATCGCCGCCTCGACGCGATCCGCCGGCGTCTCACCCATCCCGAGAATAACGCCGGCACAGAGGTCCATGCCGGCCTCCTTGGCGACCTCGAGCGTCCGCACGCGGTCCTCGAAGCTGTGGCTCCCGACGATTTCGGGGAAGTACCCTGGCGAGGTCTCGATGTTGTGATTGTAGTGGCCGATCCCTTCGGCCGCGAGGATCTCGGCTTCCTCGCGTGTGAGGATACCGAGGGAGGCATCGACCGCCAGATCGCACTCGTCACGGACGAGTCGGATCGACTCGAGTACCTCCGCCCACTCCTCGGGTCGGTGTTCTTTCGAGACGCCTTTCTCCGCGACCACGATACCGAACCGCTGGGCACCGTCGCGTTCGGCCCGCTTTGCGGCCTCGAGGACCTTCTCCGGCCCGAGAAAGCCGTAGGTGTCGATACCGGTGTCGAAGTGGACCGACTGGGCACAAAAGCCACAGTCCTCGGCGCAGTTGCCCGCCTTCGCGTTGACGATCGAACAGGCGTCGACCGTCCCGTCGCCGAACCGATCTCGGACGACCGCACCGGCCTCGACGAGGGGCTCGACCGGCTGTGCCATCAACGCGATCCCGTCGGTCCGGTCGAGATGCTCGCCCGCAAACAGTCGCCCGAGCGCCTCGTCGACCGTCTCGTTTCCCGTTTCGTAAACCACACTAAGTGATTCAGTTGACGAGACTATAACTGTTGGTGTTCGAGACGGTCACGAGGGAGTGGGTTTCACCCCGGCGGCCGGCCGGTACGAACGGCGCGCTCACCCCTCGAGTTCGCGCGTCGAAACGGCGTCCGTCTCGTCGTCGTACTCGGAGTCGGCGTCCCCCTGACGTTCGACGATCGAACTCGGTTCGGGTTCCACGAGCCGAACTCGGTCGGCGTCGGGTTCGAGCCGATAATCCGGCCCCGGAAACTCCCGGGGACCGACGTCGAACCACCGTCCACCGACGTGCTTGTGGACCTTCCACCGACACGGGTCGTGGCTGAACCGGCCCTCAGATCGGTTGTGCAGTTCGAACGTGACCCGGTCGCCGTCTCCGATCGGTTCGGCCGACGGCTCGAGGAAGATCGCCGTCCGGTCGGGATCGATCTCGCGGGACGCGACGAGTCGGTCGACGCCGCACTCGGGGGAGCCGTCCGGAACAGTCCCGTTCGGCGGAAGCGTTCGATCGTTTTCATCGGATCGGCCTTCGCTTGCGTCGTCCGCCTCGCTTTCAGAATCGCTCGAGCCGTCCGAATTGGTATCACTGCCATTCTCCGAAGATCCGTCGCTTCCGGCCTCGAGACAGTCGGCGAGGGAGACGACAGCGGTTGCGGTAAGGAGGGCGCGTCGTGTCCCGCGGCGCATATCCCCGCTTTTTCCCGGACTGGTAACTGTTTTGTCGTTTCCAAAGAGACGCGAACGTTCTCACTCGAGCGAACCCGACCTCGGGCAACTCCACGGATAGTACAGTCGATCGGCGAAAAAGTGATCGTTCGTCAACTGGTTTCGGAACGCGGATCGGAAATCGGCCGACACGTTAATAGGCTCAGTCTCTCAGGTAACGTGACTGAAAAAATTCCAAAACTTAATTATCTGTGATAATGTAGTGGTAAAGAGCGAGTCCATGACCGACAGTACGATCGAAAACAAACCGGGCGACGGCGGGTTCGACGTCGGTTCGAGCGCCGACGAGTTATTCGGGGAGATCGCAGAGGACCCCCTCGAGACCGACGTCGATCGAACCGACGAGGTCGAGTCGGACGACGACGACGACGAGGGCGTCGAAGACCAGACGGCCGCGACCGTCTTCGGACAGCTCAAAGACGAGGTCGGTCACTCCGAAACCGACGAGTTGCTCGTCGGCGAGAGCCCCGAGGACATCATCGCGAGCGCGGACGAACCCGAGCCGGAGCCGTCGGTCGACGACGACCTGCTCGTCGACGAAGAGGAGTTGACGAACCTCCTGTTGACCGAGCGCACGAAAGGCGAGGAGTTCCTCTGGGTCGACGCCGGAGAGGACGACGACGCGACCGAAGCCGACGGCTCCCAACCGGAAGCGAACGCCTCGGCCGACGCGAAATCGGAGGGGACAACAGAAGACCCTTCGAACGCCGCCGAATCGACGGACGCCGACGATGGGGCGGCGACCGAGACCCCGCGCTCGGTTCTCGAGACGAACGCCAAACCCGACGAGGGCGACCGATCGATCGATTCCGGCGGAGAGACGGCGGAATCGAACCGCTCGAGTACGTCCACGGTCGCCTCGGGAGCCGACGCCGATGGCCCGGAGGCCGGCGAAATAGAACCCGTCGATCCGGAGTTTTCTGACATCGAACCCGAAGGCATCGGGTTCGCGGACAGCGACTCCGAGGACGGGACGAAATCCATCGACTCCCGAGCCGACGCCGAACCCGCCGAGACGGACGAAACCGACGACGCGGCGAACGAGTCGGAATCCGAGACCGAACCGTCGGACGACGCGGACGATGCCCCGACGGGCTTTTTCGGTCGACTCCGCGCGAAACTCGCGAGCCTCTTTTAGCTCCCCCCGCCGGTCATGGACGACGGGGAATCGTTGCAGTGTTACTCTCGTTTTGGCGCGTACGAACGCCACTCGAGAGACGAGACGGTCAACTGACCGAGATCGTTCGTTGACGACGTCGAAAAAGTCGAGCGAAGCGGTGTCGTCTACGAGAGGTACTCTTCGATGTGGTCGGCGACCTCTTCGGGGGTGTCGCCGACGGGGACGCCCGCGTCGTTGAGCGCCGAGATCTTGCTCTCGGCGGTTCCGGTGCCGGAGCCGGAGACGATCGCGCCGGCGTGGCCCATGCGCTTGCCCGGTGGCGCGGTGCGGCCCGCGATGAAGCCGGCGACGGGCGTGTCGACGTGTTCGTCGATGTAGGCCGCCGCCTCCTCTTCGTCCTCGCCGCCGATCTCACCGCACATGACGATAGCCTCCGTCTCGTCGTCGTCCTCGAAGAGCTCGAGTGCGTCGACGAAGTCGGTGCCGATGATCGGGTCGCCGCCGATACCGATCGCGGTGGTCTGACCGATGCCGCGGTTGGTGAGGTTGTCGACGACCTGATAGGTCAGGGTGCCGGAACGGGAGACCAATCCGACGTTCCCGTCGGCGAAGATGTTCCCCGGAAGGATGCCGAGTTTGGCCTCGCCGGGCGTGATGAGGCCCGGACAGTTCGGACCGATGAGTCGCGTGTCGGTCTCGGAGAGGCGCTTGTTCACCCGAGCCATGTCCTGGGTCGGGATTCCCTCCGTGATCGCGACGGCGAGCTCGAGGTCGGTGTCGAGGGCCTCGAAGATGGCGTCGCCCGCGAAGGCCGGCGGAACGAAGATGACCGACGTATCGGCGTTCTCTTCCTCGACGGCCTCGTGAACCGTGTCGTAGACTGGAACGCCGGCGGCTTCCTGGCCACCCTTGCCGGGGACCGCGCCAGCGACGACGTTGGTGCCGTACTCGATCATCTGTTCGGCGTGGAACTTGCCTTCCCCACCCGTAATTCCCTGTACCACGACGCGCGTGTCGTCGTCGACTAGTACGCTCATTGTTCGCTCACCTCCTCAGCGTAGGAAACAGCACGCTGAACTGCGTCCTCTAGGGTCTGTTCGACCGTCACGAGGTCCTCGTTCAGAATCTCCATTCCCTCTTCCCAGTTCGTTCCGGCCAGACGGACGACGACGGGCTTTGGAATCTCGTCGAACTGCTCGAGTGCTTCGTTGATCCCCTTTGCGACCTCGTCGCCGCGGGTAATGCCGCCGAAGATGTTGAAGACGACCGAATCGACGTTCTCGTCCGAGAACACCATATCGAGTGCGTTCGCGATCCGGTCGGCCTTCGCGCCGCCACCCACGTCGAGGAAGTTGGCGGGCTCACCACCGTAGTGGTCGACGAGGTCGAGCGTCGTCATGACGAGACCCGCACCGTTGCCGATGATCCCCGTGTTCCCCTCGAGGCGGACGTAGTCGAAGTCGTACTCGTCGGCCTTCTGCTCGAGTTCGTCGCCCGAGGCGGCTTCCGATTCCATCTCGGCGAGTTCGGGCTGGCGGAACAACGCGTCCTCGTCGACGTTCATCACGGCGTCGGCCGCGATGACCTCGTCGTCGGCCGTCACCATCAGCGGGTTGATCTCGGCGTCGGAGCCGTCGCGGCTCGTCCAGAGATCGTAGAGCGTCGTGAGCACGCTCGAGACGTCGCGGGCGACTGCCTGGTCGACGCCGGCGTCGTAGACGGCCTTGCGGGCCTGGTAGGGGTGCATCCCGAAGGACGGGTCGATATGCTCGCGGGCGATCGCATCGGGGTCCTCCTCGGCGACCTCCTCGATGTTGACGCCGCCGCGAGTGGAGACCATCGCGACTGGCTTGCCCTCGCCGCGGTCCATCGTGATACCCACGTAGAGTTCGTTTTCGAAGTCGACCGCTTCCTCGACGAGGACCTGATCGACGTGGTAGCCTTTGAGGTCCATTCCGAGAATCGAGTTGGCCGCTTCGCGGGCTTGTTCGTCGTCCTCGACGAGTTCGATGCCGCCAGCCTTCCCACGGCCGCCGACCTGTACCTGCGCTTTGATTGCGACTGGATACCCGATCTCCTCGGCCGCGGCGAGAACGCCGTCGACGTCGGAGGCGAGTGCTGACGCCGGCGTCGGGATTCCGGCGTCGGCGAAGACGTTCTTCGCCTGATATTCGTGGAGTTTCATAGCCATTCGAACGGCGGTGCCCACCTTGCTTAAATCCTGTTAGTTTCCACTCGCACCCCGATTCCCCCGACGAGTATCAACCCTGTTTGCCACATCCGTTCAGATAGGAACGAATACCACACATATTTCTGCCAGCGTTCAACGTCGACGGGAGAAACGCGCCCAGTCGTCCGAACTCGAGTCCGAATATTCCACCGGATTCGGATCGAACTAATCCGGGGTATTCACCGGGGAGTCGTGAGCGTCCGAAGACGCTCCTGTCGCCTCGAGACGTGCGACGTCTAACAGGATGCGGTTTCGTGACGGTTCGACCGCCTCGATTTCACCGGCGATCAACAGATCGACGTGGGGCATCGCCCCGATCGCGATCGCATCACCCTCCCCGAGGGACTGTACCGATTCCTGAAATCGAATTCTCGCTCGACACAGCTCCGGATGGTGAACGTTCGTAAACGTGATGTCGTCGACGACGGCGTCGACTCGATCGAACTCGCGGGCGAGAACCGCCGTTTCGGGGTCGTCGACGGGCTGTCGATCGAGGATGTCGTAGGCCGCGTCGGTCGGCTCGTAGCCGCCGTGTGGGCCCGGTACGCCCTCGACGAGACCCAGCGAGTTCAGACTCGACATCTGGTTGCGCACGGTTCGCGGTTCGCGGTCGATCGTCGCGGCGATCGTCTTCGCGGGGACGGGAGATTCCTCACCCTGATAGCCGTTGACCAGCGCGGTGAGAATCGCTCGCTGGCTGCTCGTCAGATCGATCGTTACCATGGTTACTGACGGTTCGTGGTCCACCGTAAAGAGTGCGGCGCAGAGCCAACACAATTGCCAAGTCCGTCCAGTTACTAGGTCTCCGAACGGAGTCTACTTCCGATAAAACCGACGTGACTACTCAGAGTGATGGATCCGGATCGCGGTGGCCTTCGTCGATACTGGACGTGCTCCGCACGCTGGTCCACACGAACGTCTTCATCTCGCTGGCGACGGTGAGCGTCGCGATTACGACGATTGCTCTCATCGGCCTCCCGTTCGATCCACTTCCGCTGTTTATCGTCTTCGCGGCGACGATGTTCGTCTACAGCATCAACCGGATCACCGACATTGAGGAGGACGAACGGAACGTTCCGGAACGCGCGTCGTTTACCAAACGATACGGTCGGCTCTGGCTGACGATCGGATCGGTTCTCTACGTCGGTGCGATCGCCGCCGCCGTTGCACTCGGGATCCCCGGTGCGGTGTACCTGCTCCTCCCGGCCGCGGTAGCTGTCGGCTATTCGATCGGCATCAAACGCGTCCTCCTCCTCAAGAACTGTTTCGTCGGCTTCGCCTGGGGCGTGATCCCGCTCGGCGTCGGCTACTACTACGGTCAACTCCTGAGCGTCGAAATCCTGTTTCTCGCCGGCTACGTCGGCGCGATGATCACCATCGCCGCGGTCGTCTTCGACGTCAAAGACATCCCGGGCGACCGCGCGGAAGGGATCTCGACGGTTCCGAACACGCTCGGACCCCGGCGGACTCGGCTCCTCTCGGGAGTCGCGACCGTGGCCGTCGCCGCGGTCGTCGTCGCCTTCGTCGCCTCGAGCGTGCTCCCGACGAGATACCTCGCCGTCCTCGCGATGAACGGCTACGTCCTCTGTTACGTGCCGTTCGCGACGCCGGATCGCGGGCCGCTGTTCTACGGGTTCGTCGTCGACGGCGAACACGTCTTTCTCGCCGCGGTCGTCCTCGCCCTCGAGTGGCTCGTCTGGTAGCCCACACTCGAGACGGTATTTCGACCACTTCCCCCAGGTGAACGCCGAGAATCAGTCGCGGTCGGTTTCACTCCACGCACAGTCCTGGCACTTCTGGCCGACGACGAACTCGGTGACCGACGGCATGTACCCCACGGACAGAACGTCACCACCGCACTCCGGGCAGTCGCGGTCGGCCTCCGAAATCGATTCGGCCTCCATCACCGGCTCACCCTCGATTAGTTCCGCGAGCGCCTCTGCCGTTACCATTCGTCCCTGAACGACGCGGTTTTCGCTCACGGGTCGTACTGCGAACGCCATCTCCCTAAGCGTTTCCAGGGAGATACGGATCGATCGGTCGGTGAGACGGTGTCTTATTCGATCGTCACGACCGTTTCGGCGCCGAACTCCACCGTGACGTCGTATCCCGCGTACCGAAACTCGACTCGTCCGCTTCGGACAGTACCGCGTCGCGTCTGTGCGAAGACCGACGAGAGCGCGTCGGGGTCGATCGTTTCATAAAGCGGCGGGAGCACGACGGGATCGACGTCGTCGAGTTTCGCCACTTCGGTGACGATCCGTTCACACACCCCGACAGATTCGAGTTGAAGGACCCGTCTCATTGCCACCTACGGCCACACTAAAGCGTTAATAGGTTTCGATATCGTTTTCGACCGAGTGTTGGCGCCTAGAGAACGTACTCCGAGAGGGACGTCCCGGATCAATCTGCTCCTTCCCGGGCCGTCACATCGGGTTCGACGGGATCGGATCCGGGGCCGGAGTTCGGCTTCTCGGCTACCCGACCCCCGATCAGCGCTCTCTCGACGTCCGCGGCCAATCGGTTGACGACCGAGCGCCCCTCCCGCTCGCGCTCGACGAGCCCATCCTCCTCGAGTCGATCGAGGTGGTGGCTTACGGTGCTCGGATCGCGCTCTACCGTCTCCGCCAGTCCGCTGACCGAATCCGGACCCTCGGTCGCCAGCGCATTGAGGACGGCGGCAGTCGCTTCGTCGTTGAGCGCGGCATCGAGTTCGTCCGACTCGGATCCGATCGGGAAGTAGCGGCGACGACCTCGGATATTCTTTCGCGAGACCAGGTTCTCGAACTCGAGAACTCGGAGGTGGTATCGCGCGGTCTGCATCGGGACGGCCGTCTCGTCGCCGATTTCCGCGAGAGACGTGCCGGGAGAGTCACGAACGTATTCGTAGATCGTCGAACGCGTCTCGTGCTCGAGGGGGTCGTCGTCGCTGAACCGTTGATAGCCAACCAGGGCGAATAGCCGCGTCGCCCACTCGTGGCACAACGCTGTCACCGCCGAGAGCATCGATCCACCGCCTCCGGCGACGGAGCCAGCGGAGAGAAACACAGACGTTCCCAGCCGCCGCAGGGGCGCGGCGACGGCCAGCACGAGCATCATCGCGAGCGCGACTGCGGGTAGCGTGTTCCTGAACATTGCACTCGGATCGTGGACGGGGTACTGAAAGAGGGTTCTCACAGATCCATCCAAACGTTCCCTCATCTGTCGGCGACCTGGGGGAAATCAACGGCTACAGCGTTCTCGAGGCGTAATCCGTCTCCACGTTGGCGACAACCGACGGCGATCCGATCGGCTACCCTGTTTCCATCGAAGCCGCGAGATCCAGAATCTCGAGTGCGGCGGTGTCCGCGATCCGGTAGTAGCTCCACTTGCCTTTCTTTCGAGACTTGATCAGCCCGGCGTCTTTCAGTTTCCGCAGGTGCGTCGCGACCGTTGACTGGGGTGCATCGAGGACGACCTGGAGTTCACACACGCAACACTCACACTCGCGAAGGGCGGCGAGGAGCCGCAACCGGTCCTCGTTCGCGAGCGCCTTGAACACCGCCTGTTGGGTCTCGGCCGCCCCGTCGTCGGGTTGGAGCCCGCGGAGCGATTCGACGTGGGCCTCGGTCTCCCCACAACAGAGTCGATCCAGCGTCTCGTAGGTCTCCTCGTCCAGCGAAAGCGAGTCGGACATATCGGTCACTCACGGTTCGTTGTTCGCAGACACTCCTGTCTCTGTCGGTTCATCGAACGGAGATCGCTCGAAAAGGGGGGAATTCGTCGGATTCGATCGCGATCAACGGGTCGCCTCGAGTTCGCCGTCAGAATGGATCGACCGTCCTCGATTCGAGTGTGGGTAGGACAGCCGGATAATAGTCAGAATAGACCGCCGTCAAACGATGTTAGTGTGTCCAAAAGAGCTTCGTCTGGGATTTGAACCACGCGAAGACGGTCGTCTCGCTTCGCTCGGCGCTACGACTTCTCTCCTGCAAATCACATCCGTGCGCGCTTCGTTCGCTCGAAAACTCGCTCGCTGTAGTGCTCCGTCTGGGATTTGAACCACGCGAAGACGGTCGCCTCGCTTCGCTCGGCGCTGCGACTTCTCTCCTGCAAATCACATCCGTGCGCGCTTCGTTCGCTCGAAAACTCGCTCGCTGTAGTGCTCCGTCTGGGATTTGAACCACGGTCGGAGCGAAGCTCCTCCCTGATTAAAATCCAGAACGTGCGCTTTCTTCATCGTCACTTCGTTCCTCAGAAGAATGCTCCGTCTGGGATTTGAACCCAGGTCATCGGCTCGAAAGGCCGAAATGATTGGCCGGACTACACCAACGGAGCGTGCGTTCGTACGCATCCACAGGTTGCCGAGGCCTAGTAAAAAGCGTTCCGTTCCGAAGGCGTCGTGACACGCACCGACACACTCGAGTCGACGGGCGGACGTTCCGACACCCAATTTTCGCGTTCGTACCCACGACTACATCGCTCTCAGCGTTCGTACGCGCGGACAGTCCGTGAGCAAAAGAAGTCGTTCGAACGACCGCTGGTCGTTCGTGATGACGAAAATCGAAGATTTTCGAACCATGAGCGAGAACTGCGGCGGCGAACGGAGCAACGATCCGTGAGCCCTGCGATCAGTGCGGAACTCGTTGCAGTCGGTCCGATAACTGATGCGGCCTGCGCGTCTCGATCGATCGCTGACCCAGGGGAGTCGACCGGTACCGACCGATCGCAATCCGTACGAAACCGGGGAAACCGCCGCCATCTCAACGCTTTTCACGCCGGGGAACGCATCCATCGGCCGTGAAATACGTACGATTCCGCGATCCGGCCGGTGCGATTCGCCGCGGCGAGTTCGAAAACGGTCACGTCCAGTTCGCAAACGAGAGCTACAGCCTCGAGAGCGACGATATCGACGTCCTGGCACCGTCCGACCCGTCGAAGATCGTCTGTGTCGGGCGCAACTACGCCGCCCACATCGACGAGATGGGATCCGAAACGCCGGATCGGCCGGTGTTGTTCCTGAAAGGACCCAACACGGTCGCCGGTCACGGGGATACCGTCACCGTCCCCGCCGGAAAGGATCGAATCGACCACGAGGCCGAACTGGGCGTCGTCGTCGGCGAGCAGTGTCGTCACGTCCCCGAATCCGAGGCGATGGACGTCGTCGAGGGCTTTACGTGTCTCAACGACCTCTCGAACCGCGACGACCAGGAGAAAGAGCAAAACTGGATCCGCGGCAAAGCCTTCGACGGCGCGGCGCCGATGGGTCCCGTGCTCGCGACGCCCGAAGAAGTCCCCGACGACGCGTTCGTCCGTGCGCGGGTCGACGGCGAGACCAGACAGGACGGCTCGCTCGAGCAACTCATCTTCCCCATCCCCGAACTGATCGCCGAGATCACGACCTACCTCACGTTAGAGCCCGGCGACGTCATCGCGACCGGAACTCCGGAAGGCGTCAGTCCGCTCTCCGACGGTCAGACGGTCGAGATCGAAGTCGAGGGGGTTGGCACGCTCGAGAATACGGTTCGAGTTCCGTAGGACGGG
The DNA here is from genome assembly GCF_041205745.1 of Natrarchaeobius versutus. Lineage (NCBI taxonomy): Archaea > Methanobacteriati > Methanobacteriota > Halobacteria > Halobacteriales > Natrialbaceae > Natrarchaeobius > Natrarchaeobius versutus. Next base: position 897,752 of record NZ_JBGFCC010000001.1, read on the forward strand.
GCGGTCGGGGACCGTTCTACTCTACGGTAAACAGGTGGCCCTCCGTCGGGACGTCGAACAGACCGACGCGGGCGCCGGCATCGAGCCACGCGTGGCCGTAGGAAAACGCCGCGAGCGCGTTGACGAGGTCGTCGTTCTCCCGGAAGTGTTCGCCGTCGTGCAGGTAGGAGTCGGCCATCTCGTAACACTCCGCGGCGGCCTCGGCCATCGGCGTCCCCTCCGGCGGTGCGATCGTCGCCTCCGCGAGCGCTTCGGCAAGCAGCTCGCCGTAACGATCCGTCTTCTCCTCGAGATCGGCGGCCATATCGGACCATCGACCCTCGAGTGCCTAAAGCCGTCGTCACGACCCTGCGTGGAGTGTCGAGGGCCAGCCAGGGGAGTCGCGGACCGAAATTGCGGGCGACTCGAGCGACGAGAGTCGGCTTTAAGGCCGCGCCCCGAGTGCCACGAGCCATGGAGTACCGACGACTCGGACGGACGGGGATACGCGTTTCCGAACTCTGTTTCGGAACCTGGCGCTTTGGCAAGGAGACCGGTGGCGTCCTCGAGACGGATCGTGCGCAAGCGCACGAACTGCTCGATACGGCCTGGGAACAGGGCATCAACTTCATCGATACGGCGAACGTCTACGGGACGCCACACGGCACCAGCGAGGAGTACGTCGGGGAGTGGCTCGACGACTACGACCGCGAGGACGTCGTCGTCGCCTCGAAGGTGTACTTCCCGTTCGACGGCCGGGGCGAACCCGGACCGAACGACTCGGGGCTGGGGCGGAAACACGTTCGAGCCCAGATCGACGGCACCCTCGAGCGACTCGGCACCGACTATCTCGATCTCTACTACGTTCACCGCTGGGACGACGAGACCCCGATCGAGGAGACGATGGGCGTCCTGACCGACCTCGTCCGCGAGGGTAAGGTCCACTCTCTCGGTGCCTCGACGATGGCCGCCTGGCAACTGACGAAGGCGCTGTGGGCGAGCGACGCCGAGGGACTCGAGCGCTTCGACGTCACACAACCGCTTCACCACGCCGGCTACTACGAGGACGTCGCCGACTATCTCGAGGTCTGTGCCGACCAGGACCTGGCGGTCTGTCCCTACTCGCCGCTGGCCGGCGGATTTCTCACCGGAAAGTACGAGCGCATCGACGAGGACGACCCCCAAGCCGTCGAGGGACCCGACGGCGCTCGCGGGAGTTTCGACGACTTCTTCGGCGACTGGTACGCCTCCGAGCGCGGCTGGAAGGTACTCGAGGCGGTACGGTCCGTCGCCGAGGAGGTCGATGCGACGCCCGCTCAGGTGTCGCTTCGCTGGCTGGCCGACTGGGAGGAGTTCACCTGCGTCCCGATCGTCGGCGCACGAACCCCCGACCAGCTCGAGGAGAACGTTGCCGCAACCGAGGTCGATCTCTCGGACGAACAGTGGAACCGAATCATGGACGCGCGGTACCGACCGGACGGCACTCGCTGGGGTCACGGGTAGGCCGTCGGCCGAGTACTCGTCGCTCGAGTCGGACGGGAGTTCGACGCCGAGAGCGACGACGGCCCGCCGCCACTCGCGTCGCGAATTCGTTTCGTCGCGCCGACGACGACCGAGTTTCCGGTCGACCGCAGGGGATGGATAGGCGACCGGTACCGACCCATAGCTGTCCGTCGAAGGTCGGGCGAGGCGACCGATCTCGCAGAATCACCTGCAGGGAACGCAACTCGTATACGCCCCGTATCCCTATACGAAATCAGACAGATGAGCGACCAGCCTCGAGTCGAGATCTATACGAAAGAAGACTGTCCGTACTGCGACAAGGCCAAGGACCTCTTCGACAGCAAGGGAATCGAGTACGAAACGTACAACGTCACCGGTGACGAGGAGCTGTTCTCCGAGATGGTCGACCGCGCCGAGGGCCGCAAGACCGCCCCCGAAGTGTTCATCGACGACGAACTGATCGGCGGCTGGGACGACACCAGCGCGCTCGAGCAGACGGGCGAACTCGACGAGAAACTCGGGATCGAAGCCGACGAGACGGACGACGTCGTCGAACACCGCAAACTCATCATCGCTGGTACCGGGATCGCCGGCCTCACCGCGGCGATCTACGCCGGCCGCGGCGACAACGACCCACTGGTTATCGAGGGCGACGAACCCGGCGGCCAGCTCACCCTCACCACGGACGTCGCGAACTATCCCGGCTTCCCCGAGGGGATCAGCGGCCCCGAACTCGTCAACAACATGAAAGCGCAGGCCCGCCAGTTCGGCGCCGAGTTGAAAAACGGCATCGTCGACTCCGTCGACGACTCGAGTCGCCCGTTCCAGGTCGAACTCACGAACGGCGACGTCTACACCGCCGACGCGATCATCGCCGCCTCCGGTGCGAGCGCCCGCACCCTCGGGGTGCCCGGCGAGGACGACCTCATGGGCTACGGTCTCTCGACGTGTGCGACCTGTGACGGCGCGTTCTTCCGCGACGAGGATATGTTGGTCGTCGGCGGCGGCGACGCCGCGATGGAGGAGGCAACCTTCCTCACGAAGTTCGCCGACACGGTCTACATCGCCCACCGCCGCGAGGAGTTCCGCGCCGAACAGTACTGGGTCAATCGCGTCCACGAAAAGGTCGAAGACGGCGATATCGAGATCATGAAAAACACCGAGCTGATCGAGATCCACGGCTCCCAGGCGGAGGGCATCGACCACGTCACCCTCGTCGAAAACGAGAAGGGCCACCCCACCGACCGCCTCGAGGACCCCGAAACCGAGGAGTTCGAGTTCGACGTCGGTGCCGTCTTCTTCGCGATCGGACATACGCCGAACACCAGCTACCTCGAGGACACCGGCGTCGAGATGGACGACGAGGGCTATCTGCGCACCCAGGGCGGCGACGGCGGCGGCCAAACCGAAACCGACGTCCCCGGCATCTTCGGCGCCGGCGACGTCGTCGACTACCACTACCAGCAGGCGGTCACCGCGGCCGGCATGGGCTCGAAAGCCGCCCTCGACGTCGACGAGTATCTGGAAGACGTCGAGCGCGCCGACGCCGCCGGTGTGGAAGCCGCCGCGGCCGACGACTAAGAGCGGTTAGGGCACCGACGTCCGGCAGTTCCCAGCCGGTCTGTTCTCGGATAACACCACCACGACCGCAGACGGGTCGCGGATCTGCCAGTATCCTGGGTCGGACGACTCTCTCGAGGCAATCTGACTTTTCGTTTCGTTCCTGCTCGAGGGAGTACTGACCGATGAAACATCCAGTGACCACTGAATGTCGATTCTCCCGACTCAGCTTCCGCCGATAGCGTGTCGCCTCGAGACGGGCCGCACTTAGCGTGGCCCGTCCCGGCGACGACCGCCGAGTCTCGTTTCGAACGCGACGGGACGGCCGAGGACCGCCGGCGAGACGCGACAGCCACACGGGATCGCCACCCCCTCGAGTGGATCCCGAACGGAAACCACCGAGACGCCCCGCCCACAGGAGGGACACGGCGGCAGGGTGGCCTCGCGTCTCGCGTCGCTCGCGAGTGTGAATCCCCCCTCGTCGCTCATCGCCGCCCCCCGCCGACGCGAGCGCCCCCAATCGTGAACTCGAGCGTGCGTTGCTCGAGTCTGTGCTCGCCTGGCTCGAGGTCGCGTGGCTCGTCGATGTCCCGTCGCGCCAGGAGTTGCCACGATTGCGGAGCCGTTGCGGTCGCTATCGGTCGAACGCGGGTCCTCGGCCGTGCGGGACGTTTATGTCCCGGAAGAGTGTATGCAATCATGGCAACTGAGCCATCCTGGTTTGGAAGCCACGTCTCGGGTGCTCTAACACCCGGGGCATTTGTGCGTAGCCCCTGACGACGCGTAGAGGGTGACTTCCGGTCGAAATTACCGCACAGAGTGACTTATATCTACTGGTGATTTCTCGAAGAGAACACGTTTTCGCGGGTAATCAAGTACAGCTGAAGGCTGTCACAGTCGGATCGTTCGACGATATGACGGCAGAGAGCGATACTGTCTCGAGTGGCAGTTGAGGCGACGGTCCCAGCCGACTCGATCGCTCGAGCGCCTTGCCAACACACTATCCGGCCGAGAGTGACGTCTGGTCGGAGGAAGTCCGGGGAACGTCTGGTCGGAAGAGGTCCAGAAGATACGTCTGGCCGGGAGCGCGGCTCGAGCACCGCGAGAGCCGCACTCCCCGGGGAAGGGCAGGCCGCTGTGCGGAACCTGGTGGACTGAAAGGGCGAGTCGGGCTCGCGATCGCTGTGGCGGCCCTATCCGACCGCAGGGAGGATATCCGTCACAGCGGACGCGAGCGCGGCGAGGGCTTTCGTCGTGGGATCGGTAGATGAGACGACAACGGTGGGTTTGAAAGTACTACAAACCCCGAGTCGCCCAACTAGGGACGTCGTCGACCGACTCGACTTCGGTCGCGATATCCACGCTCACCTCGAGCGACAAATTACCGTATACCGAGTTCACTGTACGCAAACGATCACGCAACTCGAGATGTAGTAAGAACCCCGCGTTGACTCGAGGACACTGTCTGAGACGCACTCGTCGGCTCGAGCGGATCGGACAACTGGTAGGGAACGTGACGCTGTCGCTGTCGGCGTAGCGTCGCGAAAAATGAAATCGTAAACGAACAGCCGGACGAAGTCCGGTGGTTAGCTACCGATTAGTTCTGGCGGCGGAGTGCCAGCATCGCGGCTGCGAGGAGCGCGACGAGGGCGACGGCAACACCGAAGCCGGGGATGTCGTCATCGTCGGCTGGTGGCTCGTCGTCACCGTCGTCAGTAACTGCTGGCGTGTCGTCAGTGTCTGCTGGCGTATCGTCAGTGTCTTCTGGCGTATCGTCAGTGTCTTCTGGCGTGTCGTCCTCTTCGTCAGCCTCGTCACCGTCGTCGTCAGTCACGACTTCGTCGACGAAGATACCGTCGGCGGAGTCGATCGTGCTACCGCCGACGCGGTAGTTGACGACAGCCTCGGTGTCGGTCGAGCGCTCGCTGAAGTCGGTCGACTCGGCGGTGAAGCTACCGTCGCTGTCGATTTCGACGTCAGGGTCGTAGACGAAGCTCGACTCGCCTGGCTGGTTCGAGATTCGGAGGTGACCGTCGGTGCCGGGTGCAACGTTGGTCGTACCGGTGATCTCGAAGTCGTCGCTTGCTTCGATCTGGACGAGTTCGTCCTCATCGAGGTGGTCGAAGACAGCCTCCGCGTCCTCGAGGGTGAACGTCGTCGAGACGGACTGCGTGGAGTCAGGCTGGTAGTACGGGAACGCCGCGGCGTCGCGGTCGCCGTCAGCGCCACCGAGCCAGCTGCGTTCGCCAGTGTCTTCATCGAAGCGGAAGCGGTCGTCACCGTCGGTCTCGTACTCGAGCTCGACGTTGAACTCGTCACCGCTTTCGATGGAGCGGTCGAATGGCTCGTCGCTCGTGTCGACGATGATGAAGAGTTCACCAGCGTCGTTGTCGACGAGCACGTAGACGTCGCTTTCGTCAGCGCCCAGGTCGATCTGGTTCGGGTCCTGGTTGCCGTGGCGAACCTGGTCTTCGATGACCAGGTTCACACCCTCACCGCTGTCCTCGAGGAGCTCGTTGAGCACTGCGACTTCGTAGCCGTCCTCGAGTCCGTCGTTGAGGTCGTTGCTGTTCTCTGCGTAGTCGACTGCGGCGAGGAATCCGTAGATACCCTCTGCCTCAGCGTTGATGACGAGCTGGTCGTCGATCGCGACGTTCTCGCGCTCGGTCAGCTTGTCCTGCAGTTCGGAGACGTTGGTCTCCTCGTCAGCCGAGTCGCTTGGGCCGACCCACGTCGAGACGGAGCCAAGCTGCGGTTCGACGAGGTCGAGGATGGCGTGGCCGATCTCGTTGTTAACGTCGGACTCGCCGTCCTCGACGATGAAGTGACCGTCGCTGTCGACAGTCATGTCGTAGTCAGTACCCCACTGAAGCGGTCGTGGGATCTGATCGAATCCGTCCTCGTCGTCTGCGTCGATCAGGTCGAGTTCGTCGAGGTACTCCTCGTAGGTGAGGTAGTCCTCGTCGACGTCATCCTCCCAGAAGTGTGGGTTGGCAGCGTCGTCGAAGCCACCACTGTGGAGGTAGCTCTGGGCGATGTCATCTTCCGAGTAGATGACCTGGTCGTGTTCGGCGTCTGCGGCGCCGAGCGTTCGGGTGTTGAGCGTGAACGTCACTTCGCCGTTGTCGCTGTCATCTTCGATGTAGAAGATGTCGACGAAGCTGCTCTCCTCGTCACCGAACTGGATGTAGGCGTCGTCGGTGTCCTCGAGTTCGACGGTGAACTCGACGAGGTCACCGGAGGACTGCGTGTAGACGCTGTCCTCGAAGTTCGCTTCGGCGTCGGACTCCGTCACGGAGATGTTAGCCGTCGCGGTTGCTTCGGTGTCAGTCTCTTCGAACTCGAACTCGTAGTCGTCGTCGTCGATGCCGTGGAAGTCGACATCGTATTCGTCAGTGTCCGTGATACCGACGAATCGGATCTTCTCGTCGTAGTCATCTTCGTCTTCGTCGAAGATGGCGACGTTCAGGTCACCGAACTCTTCGTCGGTTCGGTCTTCGCTACGGAGGAAGTCGACTGCATCCTCGTAGCTGACGCCTTCGACGTCGTCGATGTCGTCGTCGTCGTCGACGACGTCCTCAGCGAGACTCTGGAAGTCGCTGCTGGATCGGTCGACGAAGATGCCGAACAGTTCGTAGTCCTCGAGGTCGCCGTCAGCGCTGACGTCGATGCTGTAGAAACCACGCTCGGTCTCGATCTCGAACTCGGTCACCGAGTTGGGACCGGAGTCCGTCACCGAATCGTCGTCGAAGGCCGCGTCGACGTCGAGTACGTTGACGTAGAAGGTGTTGGCCTGGGTCTCGTCGACGCCGTCGATGTCGACGAAGTAGTAGCCAGTGTCGAGGCTGCCGGTGTCAACGACGATCTCGCCGTTGCCGTCGGAGACAACCTGGCGGACGCGGTCGGTGCCGTCGAAGTCACCGTCGTCGAAGCCGTCGACGGCGATCAGGTTGTATGCCGTGTTAGGCTCGATCAGGTCACCGGAGAGCGTCACTTCCTGGCCCTGCCATGGGTCGTCCTCGTCGATGTGGAAGTCGCCAGGTCCGTCACCGTTGCCCGGTGCGGGGTCGGCGTCGTCATCGACGACGATCGTGTCAGTGCCGATCTGCTCGACTTCTTCGTTACTGCTGAGGGTGACGCTCGCTTCACCGGAGATATCGAACTCATCTCCGTCGTCAGCGTTGCTCGGGATCGTCACCGTGTAGACGACTTCAACGGACTCAGCCGAGCTCCAGACGAGCTGGACCTCGCTGTCCGAGGCACCAGGGGACTGCCCCATAGCGCCGTCGTCGTCATCGATTTCGACGTTCTCGAACGCTGGGTCGAACTCTTCATCGAGTCCGATCAGCGCGTCGTCTTCGGATGCCGTTACCGTTGTCGTAACCGTAACTTCGTCGCCGGGAGCAGCGGTTCCCTGAACGGTACGATCAGTATCATCAACCTGCGCGGCGGCTGGCATCGCGGCAAACGACATAGCCACCACTGAGATGATCATGATCGCAACGAGGAACACGCTGCGGAACTTCTCTGCTTTATCTGTCATATTTGTAGGGTCTCGTTTCCGAGATGGCTCCCATTTGCCGGAGCGGAGGACACCATCTCGTACACTGCGAAATCTTGTAATGGTTTGTTAAATGCTTTGTGTTTAGGAGTCAAGTTAGTCCTGGCGGAGTAATACGGTCTAGTGCGGATGTAGTTAGCCATTATGGTAGAATATCGCCACATTTCGTGATCCTCGAATAGAATTTCGCCTTATCGATAACGATTCGAAAACCCGGGTCAGAGCAGGGGATGAACGGGAAAACCAACAAGAGTCCCCGTTCGGTATCGGGTACCATTACGCAAAGAAGGCTTCAATTACAGCAACAAGTGTCGGTCCGTTAACCGCGTCGGTCGTGAAGAAATCAAGTATCGCTTGCTCGAGTTCGGCCCCCCCAATCCCTCCATCGGGGTTACGAAGTTCCTCGATGTATCCCTCGTTAACGCCAGTAAACGGCTCATTAGCGCCGATCGAGGCAGTCGAGTTAATCAACCCACCACCGACATCGTACTCCGAAGAGGGGGCTGGTTCGCCGACCCGACCGAAGTCGATCGGATCGATGTCTGCACCGTCTCGAATACTGGAGGAGACTGCTTTTGCATCGAGCGACGAATCTGAACCACGCACGAGCGCCGCGAGTCCACCGACGTGTGGTGCGGCTGCGGACGTCCCGGCGTAGGCGTCCGATCCGTACGCCGTGGTCGATACACCAGTCGGCGCGGCAACGTCGATACCGTTTCGACCATCGAGCGTCGGCCCACGAGAGCTGTAGGATGCGAGGGAGTTATCGTGGTAGTTCACCGCCGCGACGGACATCGTTCGATGTCCGACAGCGGGCGAAATCACGCTCGATTCCGGCGTCGTGAACACCGGTTGGCTTTCGGGGACGAACAACTGCAACTCGTGATCACCGCTGGCCCCTACGTTTGCGACTGCCACAGCGTACGTACCGGTAACGGGGGCTGGGCGTAAGATTTGTTCAGCCGGGGTTCCGGAGAGATGGCTGGTGGACGATTCTTCGACGACCAACCACTCGCCTCCATCGTATATCAGCAACACGAGATTGTAGTGATCGGTCGTATGCTCCCAGTCGTCCCACGCGAGTGTTGCCCAGATCGGTTGCCCAGCGCTCATCGGGTGTGCATCGTTCAGCGGGTTAACGTTATTCTCGGGATCAAAGTAGTGTAGCCCCATCCCCTGTCCGTCGAACGTACCGAGATAGTGTTCGTCTCGACTATTTCCGGCGGCGTTCACCCAGACGATGTCGTCGTCTTCGACCGCATCGTCCGCGACGCTCGCGATGAATCCACTCCCGTCGTTCGGTTGGCCGTAGAACCCAGCGGACATGACGACGACGTCGACGTCCGATTCGGCGAGCCAGTCGACCGCGTTCGCGTAGCCGATCTCGGTATCCATCCGGGCGAGGTACAGATCGGCGTCCGGAGCGACGTCGACGACGATCTCCGCGGTCGCAGTTCCGTGTTCGTTGTCGTCGCCGTTTTCCACCGATCCATCGGCAAACGATCGCGCATCGACGACGTTGTCGGCGATTTCGTCGTTGCCGACGTCGAAGCCGGTCGGGTCGAGAATTCCGACGGAGACTCCGTCACCGGTCACTCCGTCGGCGTGGATCTCGTTTGCCCCGATCGTCTCGACGCCTTCACTGACTGTGCCAGCCACGGCGATCGACGCCGGACGAACGCTGACCACCCACTCGAGATCGGCGATCGAATCGGCATCGGTACCGTCTGCCTCGAGTTCCACGCGGTCGCCGTACGTGCCCCCCACGTTTCCGTACTCCTCGAGGCGGGTCGTTCGTTCGTCGGTCAGCTCCGTCACTTCGACGACGAGTTGTACCGAACCGTCCTCGCGGTCAGCGTCGAAGGAGTCGATCTGGGCGGCTGTCGTCGACGGTCCCGAGTCGGATAGCTCGTGTTCGATCTCGATCGTCTCGACGAGTTCCGACTCGTTTATCGACGGCCCGCCGGCGGCTGTGGCGGGCGAGACGCCGACGGCAACCAGTCCGATGCCGGCGATCGCGAGCAGGAGGATGGCGACCGAGAAGCGACGGTTCATCGAACTACGACACCCCTACGACCGGCTCGGTGGATCGAATACGACAGCACCAGGGCGATCGTCGCGATCGCCGGTGTCCAGCTACCGAGTGCATCGTCGTTCGAGTCGGAATCCGCTTCGTCACGATGAGGCTCGGACTCGGCGTCGGAATCCGCTTCGTCACGGGTGGGCTCGGCGCCAGTGTCCGTTTCGATCGACTCCGTCTCGAGGTCCGCGGACGTGTCGTCTCGGTCGGATTCGTTCGACGAGTCGTCGGCCATCGGAACGGCTTCCTGGGGCGGGCGGACGTACTGGACGCCGTCGGCCGCCGCGAGGTCGCGAAGGTGATCGACGGCGACCGTCGCTTCGACGAGGGTCTTGCCGCCCCCGGTGTACGATCGTTCGACCGTCGCGTCGTATCCCGAGGGAAGCGCTCGGTCTTCCTCGAGTTCGACGACGACGAGAACGCCACCATCAGAATAGTGTAGACCGCGCGTGTCCGCGTGGGCGGCTGGATCGGACGCGTTTGCGAGTTCGTCGAGAACGGGTGCGAGTGAGTTCGTTTCGTACATATCTGAAGGATCGCTCACGGCTTCGCCAGCGGAGACGGCACCCACCGAAACTGAAAATATCATAACAACAATAATCAGAAATGAAGGGTGGCGTATTCCCCGTGCAGAACCGTCAGGCATAGGAGAATGTATTTGTTCGAAGCGATAAGTGTTATGGCAGAGTGTAATTCAACTCGAGGATAGTATTCCGATTCTCGACGTCCCCGTCGTCGTCACTATCCGGTGAACACACGCAAAAAATCAGAAATTGAGTCGATTCCTGACCGCTGTCAGGAGAGCTGCTGTGGAAGGCAGCTTATTCGAAGAACAGCTGGATGACGGCCTCGAGCGTTGGACCGTTGACTTCGTCAAGCGCGAAGAAGTCTTCGATCGCCTGCTCGAGTTCAGCACCGGCGATGTTGCCGTCTTCACCGGAGAGTTCATCGATGTATTCTTCGTTGACTTCGGATGGTTCGTCACCGTTGTCGTCACCGTTGTCGGGATCGTCAGTGATCGGGTCAGCATCGACGATCACGATGTTACCTTCGACGGTGAAGCCTGGTCGCACGTCGCTGGCACTACCGGCACCGTTTTCGCCGGTTTCGAGCTGGTAGCCGCGGATCGTGTTGTAGTCAACACCGTTGAACTGACCGCCAACGAACTCAGACTGAGCTGGGACGGCCGGGAGCGTGTACTGTGCCTCACCATCCTGCTCGGACGGGAAGGTCAGTAGCGTTGCGGCGTCTCCCCCGACAAGGCTGACACTCGCGAAGTCGGAGAAGTCGTAGGCGGAGAGTTCCTCACCGGTGACGTTCGCCGTAGCGGTTTCGTTTCCGTCGGCGTCAGTCTGGATGATCTGGAACTCTGCGTCGAGGACTTGCTGTTCGGAGTAGCCCTGCAGGTTTTCGGTTGGCTCGATGGCGTACGAGTTGCCGTCGAGGTCAGAGAACTGCTCGACGAAGACGACCGACTGCGGAATCGGGTCGTTCTCGTCGTTAGTCACGATACCGGAGATCGAACCTTCTTCGTACGCGACGACACCAACGAAGTGCTTGTTGGTGGAGTCCGTCGCGGATCCATCGTTGGTAAGCACTGCGTCGATGGACGTGTGGCTGCTGGTACCGTTCAGGTCCGTCTCGAGGTAGACAGTCGCCTGTCCATCCTCGCCGGTGTTGATCGTAACCTCGCCGTCGTCGGATTCGACGATTTCGCCACCGTCGACGTCGATGAACTCACCTTCGAAGTAAGTGTCAGCGACGGAGATCTCGACTTCGGCTTCGGTGGAGTCGGAGTGTTCGTTGTAACGGGTGACGACGTCGAGGACGTCGACGGAGCCGTCACGCGGAACCTGCTGGTAGTGTTCGTCGGTCTGGTTGTCGAACTCGGCGACGTCGCCGTTCTCGTAGAGACCGACGTTCGTGATGTTCACGTAGCCGGGTTCGACGTCGATTTCGTTCAGGTTGAAGTTGTCACCGTCGTTGTCGTGCCATACGAGGCCGTCCTCGGTGGCACCAACCTCACGGTACTCCGTGGTGTAGCCAGTTGCCTGGGCGACAACGGTGTAGTCGACACCGAGCTGACCGTCGGTGTGGAGACCGTTGAGGTAGTAGTCACCGAACGCGTCCGTCTCGGAGACCATCGTGATGCCGTCGTAGTCCGAGGCGTCACGAATCAGGTCCGTGATGTCCTCAGCTTCCGAGTACGTCAGGTCCTGAGTCGTCTCGAAGTTCTCGAGGGAGTGAGTAACGTTACTGAAGCTCTCGGAATCAGCGTCCTCGTTGACGAATACCGAGTCACCGTCGCTGGATCCGGTAGTCGCGTTAGGCGCGGTGGCGGACTGCTGGAGCGTGTAGTTACCGGCCTCGTGTGGAACGACGCCGATCGCGACTGAATTCTCAGCAGAAACTTCCCTCGAATCAACAGCGAATCCAGAACCGACGCTACCGTCGGAAGCGTTCAGTGCGGGAACGTTCGTAATGCGAACGTTTTCTTCTTCACCTTCTTGGATAGCGACGCGATATTCAGTGGCCGAATCGAGGATGTCGACTGCTTCACCGGAGTCAGCATCGACGACACGGTAGAACTGGATGTCGTGTTCTGAGTTAACCTGCCATTCGTAGGCCTCGTCGAAGAACTGGTCTTGGTTGAAGGTGTACACCTGTGCACCCTCGAGTCGGTCCTGTCCGCTTCGGACGATACCGTCAATTTCACCCTCGCCGTCGAGGATGAAGTTCACGGTGGCGTCAACTTCGAGGTCTTCACTGGTCTCAGTGAAGGTGACGTCAGCGGACTGGATCACGTCGGAGCTAGCGGTGAAGACCGCTTCACCGTTCTCGTCGGTATCGACGGTCGTGGAGTCCCAGTTAATGTTGTCACCCTGGTCTTCGACTTCGATGGTTGCGCCCTCGAAGGCGTCACCCTCGTCGTCGTCGACAACGCTGACGGTGAATTCGGCTTCATCGTCACCGGTCGCGAGAGCGGTGGACGATTCGGGATCGACGTCGATGTCGCCCGGCACGATCTGGCGGACGAGACGAACGTCGAATCGTTCGGTCGAACCAGCTTCAACGGGGGCGGTACGAGCGAACGAGCTAAATGGAGTGCCGGTTACCTCTTCGGCTTCAGTTGCGTTGACTTCGACCGTGTAGTCAGTCTCGGCACCGACGATTGGCACTTCCTGGGTGTATTCGTCGTTGCTACCGCCTACGTAGATGGGGGACTCATCGATTTCTTCACTACCACCATCGTAGTAGACTCGAATTGGAATGTCGGAAGCGTTGTCGACACGCTCACCGGCGTCATCACGAAGGTCACCAGTGATGAACGCAGTGTTGTCGGAGTTAGCGATGTCGATCGTCCCTTCCGCAGAGCCACCTTCGGACGCGAAGATACCGTGGTCGGTCTGTCCAGTAGCCTGACCGCTCGGGATACTAACATCGAACTCGACCGTCGTGTTTTCACCGGCACCGAGCGTCACTTCTTCTTCGTTATCTTCGAAGGTCGAAGTGGTGTCGTCAAGTCGGTAGTCAACCGTTTCGGTTGCTTCCTCCTCTGCTGGGTTTTCGACGAGCGCGCTAACGGTGATCGTATCACCCTGCTCTGCCACAGGAGGCGCTTCGAGTTCGCTGACCTCGAAGTTGTCCTCTTCTGCCTCAGTCGTGCTGAAGGAAGCGGTGTCGGATGCCGTGTTGTCTTCAGTGTCTCCGAATTCAACGGTAACATCGTGATCGCCTGCGTCAGGGTTCACGATGTTGTTGATCGTGACAGTGGGGGTGTCGCCGTCACTAAACGTAGTCGCATCTGCGCTGAACTCGATGGAGTCCGCTTGGACATTGACCGACGTAACGTCAATGTCGTCTCCAACGTCGTCCTCGAAGACTACGTCAGCATCGTCGACGTTGCTGAGATCGATGTTCCCTGCGTCAGAGAAGTCAATCACAGCAGATTCGACTTCTGCTTCGTCATCGATGACGGTTACATCGATGGTGTATTCTGTCTGTTCGCCTTCGACATCGTCACCGAGGACAACGTCCCCGTCACCGACTTCGATATCTGCTGTATCAAGTGCCGCCGCCGAGCCCACAAGGGCAGTGGACATCGCCACGACGGACAGCACCATAATCGCTGCGAGGAACGCCGCGCGTCCCTTTTCACGATAAGTTATGTCGTCTCTTGTCATATTTGTTGAGTATGTTCGGTGTTCCTTTCGCCGGGGCGGCCACGCTCGAGTTCCGATCGGTAACGTAACGTTGAACGTCCGGTCGGACGATCCCCGATCGTACTGACTTGCCTGACCATGGGTAGGGGTACGGCACGTATGTTCAGAGTCGTGTCTTATATAGTTTGTTGTCTTTCTCTGCAAATCATATGACTGGTATCGAATAGGTAATCTCCTATTTCCGATCGGAACAGAATCCAGTCTCTCGAATATTTGCCCGCTCGAGTCGCTCGGAGACGGTTCGGATACCCCGGCGGTCTCACTCGAGTTCGTATCACGGGTACGGTAATACTGCTTTTTTACGAACGGGTACGCAACACATAGATCAGCGCAGTGATTGCTTACGCTCGAGTGCTCGAGATCGAACCGCCGTTGGCTCAGATTGGGTGGCGTCGTCGTAACTCCCAGGCCGGAGCGCAGTTCGGTCGATCGACTCGAGAAGGCCACAGAAGCACCCTGACCAACGATCCTCACCGACGTATCGGTGACCCCCCACCCCAACCGAGATTCATCGCGGTCGAAAAAACCGCGGGGTGTACCAGTTACAAATCTATGACAAGAGACGACTGGTACTGTCACCGAAAGGCGGATGGTTAACGGTAGCTCGCCCTGGTACCCCTACCCACTGCGGCGGGGATCGGCGAAACGCGGGAGAGCAGGGCGGTACCCCATCCGTCCCCGCCACATCGGCGTAAGTAACCACTGCTTATCAACTTGTTTAATCCCAGTAATGAAAGTCAGGATTTCCGACGGATGTGACGGAAAGTACGAATACCTCGATCGTTCGCCGTCCGATCGTCGGTATCGACCACTACTATTTCGAGTTCCGTGACCGACCGGGCTGTCGAAACGCTCGACCGCCGATCAACGCGGCGGTCCTCCACACCGATGGACCCGGCTTCAGAGGAGCAAATCCCGCGACGGCCTCGAGTGACGACCACTGAGACGGTCTCCTGTCAGGAACACGCCGACTCGAGTGAGTACACAGTCGTGAGTTTCACCGACTGATGACTGTCGGTAGATCTTACACGCGCGTTGTGATCCGATCACGGTATGTCGTCGAAAACGGGGCAGACGGGACGAATCGGCCGACGATCGTATCTGGCGGCACTCGGCGCGACCCTCCTCGGGACGAGTGCGACCACCACCGCCGCGGCGTCGGCGTACGATACCGTCACCGTCGGGAACGGAAACCGGTACGTCTGCGAGATCGGCGCGGGCGAAACCCTCGAGAACACGCTGTTCGACGTCACCGCACCCGGCGCGGGGGTGACGATCGTCGCGAAGCAATCCGACTGGACGATTCGAAACGTCGCCGTCGAAGGGGAAGTCGACATGGGCAACGCCACGATCCTCGGGGTCGCCGACACTGACGGCGCCACCTCCCGCATCGAGAACGTCTACCTCGGCGACGGCTCGGTCTACGAGGAGAAGGGTGCGACCGGGATCTGGGTCGACCCCGACCACGACGGGCACCTCGAGATCGAACGGGTGAACGTCCAGGACATGAGCGACAACGCCTTCTACTGTTCCGCGCCGGGCACCGACTGGGGGAGCGGCGGAACGGTCGCCTTACGCGAGTGCTACGCCGCGAACTCCTGGGTCTCCCAGTACCGGGTCGCCGAGGGGAGCCTCGAGAACTGCGTCGCCGCCGTCACCGACGACCGGGAGTACCGCCGCGGCAGGGGCCTCTGGGCGTGGTCGCCCGGCCCCGTCGACGTCGAGGGGTGTCAGTTCGCGATGAACGGCCACCACTACTCGTTTGTCGCGGGCGCGAACGACGACGGAAGCCGGATCGACGTCCGTGACACGGGGTGGGACGACGAGTTCTACGGCGGGTGGACGACGAACGGCGACGGCACCGTAAACTTCGAGGATGGGAACGACACGGATCCGAAACGTAAGGTTCCCGACGGATGTCCAACGTCTCCCGAAGACGTTTTCGGCGAGGAGGACGACACCAACGTAAACGAAGAATACATAGACGAGCTTCGCGACGAGGATGGAGAAATCGGTGGTCCCGAACTCGAGCAGGCGATCGAAGACTTCTTCGCGACCGACGAGGTCAACGGTCCGACGCTCGAGGTCATAATCGAGCTATTCTTCGCATAACACGGGCCACCAACGACGAAGACGACAGCCCTGTTAGAAAATATTCTATGGTCGACGTTAATCGAAACGGGACGGAAGGTACCGACCGTTCTCGGTCGAGTATACTTCTCACCACGCGGCCGGTTCAAAAATGAGTGGAATTCGGCGCTCAACGACGTGTGTCAGTTATCGCCGTCGGAGCCCAACCATAACGGCCGCGAGCAACGCGACGAGCGCGACTGCAACGCCGAATCCGGGGATGCTGTCGTCGGTCTCGGTCGGTTCGTCGTCACTCTCGACCGGTTCGTCGTCCGACTCGATCGGTTCGTCATCGCCCTCCGCTGGTTCGTCGTCCGTTTCGGCCGGATCGTCATCGCCTTCCGCTGGCTCGTCGTCCGACTGCTCGAGTTCGTCGACGAAGATGCCGTCCGCGACGGTGATCGTCTCGGTGCCGACGCGGAGCTCGATCGACGTCTCGTCGTCGACGGCCCGTTCGCTGACGTCGACGGTGTCCGTCTCGAAGTGGCCGTCGGCGTCGATCTCGGCGTCGGTGTTGACGAGGAACGACGCCGTCTCGCCCGCATCGGAGAGTCGAACCATCGCGTCCGAGCCGGGCGCGACGTTGGTCTCGCCCGTCAACACCACGTCGTCGCCGGCTTCGATCTGCACCAGACCGTCCTCGTCGACGTTGTGGAACGTCGCGTCGGGTTCGACGACGGCGAACGTCGTGCTCACCGCCTGGTCGGCGTCGGTGGGCAGGGTCGGGAAGGCCGGGTCGTCCCCGCCGCCCGCGCCGCCGTCGAAGGCGCCGGAGCCGAACTCGTAGCGCTCGTCGGCGTCGGTCTCGTAGGCGACGTCGACGGCGAACTCATCGCCGTGGTCGACCGAGCGGTCGAACGCCGAACTCGAGTCGGTGTCGACGACGACGGACAACTCGCCGGCCTCGGGATCGACGAAGACGTAGACGTCCTCGTCGTCGGCCGTGAGATCGAGGGTGGCCGGGTTCTCGTTGCCCGTCGCGCCGAGAGCCTCGACGTCGAAGGCGACGCCCTCGCCCTCGAGTTCGGTAACTTCGTGGAGGGTGGTCGCCGAGAAACCGTCCTCGAGTGCGTCCCAGTCGCCCTCGTGGGCGACCATGGCGCCGGAGAGGCCGGTGGCCTCGACTTCGATCACCAGTCGGTCGCCCTCGGCGACGTCCGCGCGCTCGGTGAGGCCGTCTCGAAGCTCCTCGAGGTCGTCTTCGTCGGCGGCGTCGCCGGGTGCGACGTGCGTGCTAACGGCATCGAGTCGTGGCTGGACTAACTCGAGGGTCGCGTAGCCGATCTCGTCGTCGACGCTCGACTCGCCGTCCTCGACGACGAACGCGCCGGTGCCACTGGCCGTGAGGCTGTACTCCGTGGGCTGGAGCGGCCGGGTCAGCTGTTCGTCGGGGTCGTCACCGCTGTCGAGGAGGTCGAGTTCCTCGAGGTATGCGGCGAACTCGCCCTCGAGTTCGTTCGCGGGATCGACCTCGTCCTCGTAGAACGCGGCGGACTCGACCTCGTCGCCGCCGCCGTGGACAAGGCTCTGAACCACGTCGTCCTCGGAGTGGACGACCTCGTCGGCAGACGCGCCGGGAGCGCCGGCGGTGCGGGTGTTGAGCGCGAACGTGACGTCGCCGCTGTCGTCGTCGTCCTCGAGGTAGAGCACGTCGACGAAGTTCGCGTTCTCGTCGCCGAGCTGGACGTAGGCGTTGTCGGCGTCCTCGAGGTCGACGGTGAACTCGACGATATCGCCGGCGGCCTGCGTGTAGACGCTCTGGTCGAAAGCGGCACCGACGTCGTCGTCGACGACCGTGATCGACGCGCTGGCCGCGGCCGCGCTGTCGACGGATTCGAACTCGACGTCGTAGGCGCCGCCGTCGACGTCCGCGAAGGAGACCGACTCCTCCGTGTCCTGGAGGTCGACGAGGACGATCGTCTCGTCGGCGTCGTCCTCGTCGGACGCGTACAGCGACGCGCCGAAGGGACCGAACTGGGTCTCGCCGGGGACGAGTTCGTCGTCCTCGACGGTGGCGCGGTTCTCGCTTTCCATCGCTTCCTCGAGATCGTCCTCGTCGGCGAAGATCGTGAACAGCTCCTCGGCGTCGAGGTCGCCGTCGGCGCTGACGTCGACGGAGTAGAAGCCGCGGTTCGACTCGATCTCGACGTCGGTCGTCGACTCGTCGCCGGCGTTCGTGACCTCGTCGGCGTCGAAGGACGCGTCGAGATCCTGGACCTCGAGGTGGAACGTGTTCTCTCGAACCTGGTCGACGCCGTCGACGCGGAGGGTGTAGTCGCCGCCCTCGAGGTCGTCGGTGTCGATCGTGACGACGCCGTCATCGTCGGCGACGACCTCCCTGATGAACGTCGTACTCGAGACGTCGTCGCCGTCGAACTCGTCGACTCGCTCGAGGTTGTACGCGGTGTTCGATTCGATTGCTGTACCCTGTACCGTTACGTCCTGGCCCTGCCAGGCGTCGTCGTGGCTGTACTCGACGCCGTCCGACGCGGCGGCGGCGCCGGCGAACGCGGAGGACATCGCGACGACCGAGAGGACCATCATCGCAGCGAGGAACGTCGCTCGTCCCGTCGTGCGATTCGAACGTGAGTGTCGTGTCATACTGAGTGTGTTTGGATCTGCTAGTTCGCGGGCTGTAGGCGCCCAATCGAGAGAGCACCGGCTCTGTGGCCGGTTCTCGATGCGAGGCGCCCGGTAGGGGTACTCCGGCCTTCCGATCATCCCGGCATAAGCTTTCCTTTCCGGACAGTCCAGTTTCGGATAGCAATGACGATCGACGAATTGCTCGCGAGTTGAACCGTAACTGACCGAACCGGCTCGAGATCGGCGTACCGAGTGACGATCGGCAGTCGTCCCCGACGGATCGATTACTCGTCGGACACTCGTCGCATTCGGGTTTTTGTTACGCACGCGACAACAGACGAAGCGAGTCCCCACGAGCGAATCTGTCTGGGGAGGGGGCGGTGCCGGGCGATAGCGGCGTTGGCACCGTTTGGCTACAGTAACAACTGCAACAATGTACACACTGATCGCCGAGCTCACGGGTCACTGGGTTCCCCGTTCGCCGTTCCGCGGTCCTCACTCATGGTTCGAAAATCGAAGATGGTCGTCATCACGAACGACCGCTGGTCGTTCGAACGACTTCGTTCGCTCACGGGTCACGTTCGTTCCCCGTTCGCCGTTCCGCGGTTCTCGCTCATGGTTCGAAAATCGAAGATTTTCGTCATCACGAACGACCGCTGGTCGTTCGAACGACTTCTTTCGCTCCGAACCGCGCACGCTCCGAACCGCGCTCGCTCCGAACCGCGCACACTCCGAACCGCGCTTTTCGTCTGGCGAGCAGGTGTGCAAGACCTGCAGTGGCTAGTATCGGTTCTGGACGGAACCGAGAAGTCCCCCGACACTCGAGGCCGGGTCGTCCGACCGCCGGCATCGATGCAACAGCAAAACGGACCGCGGTTACACCGGAAACAATGCACGGCGGCCGTCTCAGCAGTCTTCGTCGAACAGTCGAACAGCTACGTCGTCTGCGTACACCTGTGTCTCGAGAAACCTCGCCAGTTCGGCGCGGACGTGGTCGATCCACGGCCGCTCTCCGTCCTGTTGGGTCGCACGACGCACCAGCGACCCGAACACCATCGTGTTGAGGATGGCGGCGACGCGGTCGGGGTCGCGATCCTGAAAGACTCCTTGGTCGATCCCCGCTCGAAGGATCGTCGCGAGGTGGCGTTCGAACACCCGATCGCTTCGGGCGAAGTGGCGTCCGTAGTCGTCGTCGTGGACGGCCTGGGACCGCAGTTCGACGAGCGACGCGATGAACTCGTACTCCTCTTCGGAGAGGTCCTCGACGAGCCCCCAGCCGAGAAACGACTCGAGGCGGCTTCGGGGGTCGGTGATCTCCTCGTCGGTGAACTGCGTTTCGAACTGATCGAGCATGTAGGACAGACAGGCGAGAACGAGGTCGTCCTTGCTGTCGTAGTGGCGATAGACGAGCGACGGGCTCTTCTCGAACTCCTCGCCGATCGCGCTGATCGTGAGATCGGCGTACCCGTGTATCGAGAGCGCCCGGTAGGTCGCGGCGAGGATCTGTTCGCGAGTGTCCTCGGGATCCGAAAAAAACGACTCAGACACGATTATCCCCGGTTCTCGAACCGAACGAGACTCGACGGGAACGGGACGATTTCCGAGGACGGACGGTCCCGGTGGAACGACAGCGAGTGGCGTGACATGCGTCTATACCTCTGATCTCGAGAGACGACCGTATAAACGATGTGATTGAACGTTCAATCACAAAAGCTATAGGCTGACCAAAAGGATACACGATAATGAGCTACGTCGTCCCTGATACGTTCCGGCGGATCGACCGCGACCGTCCGGACGTGCTCTCCGCCGACTCGTACATCAATACCCGCATAGCGAGGTGTCGACGGTGATCCCGGATCGACGAACCGTTGGCGTCGCTACGGTGCTCGTCGTGGCCGTCTTCGGGATGACCGTCGGTGTGGTCGGCGTCAGTGGACAGGAACTCCCGAGCTCCGGTGGTGGAAGCGGCGGCGAACTGACGCGGGGTGAGCCGGACATCGACGTCTTCGTCCCCGAACCCGAACTCGCCGCTGGCTCCGAGGAGGCCCTCGAGGTTCAGGTTCAAAACCAGGGGAAGCTCCGCCTCGGGACGAACCGTGATCGGGTGACGATCGCCCGCGGCGTCACCGTCGACGTCGTCGACGACGGTCCCTTCAACGTGAAATCCGACAAATCCGGGCTGGGATCGTTACAGGAGGGACAGGTCGGAACGACGACCAAGCGGATCGAAGCGCCCGGGGACTTAGAGTCCGGATCCTACGACATCACGGTCGAGGTCGACTACTCCTACACGCGACAGGTCTCCGACGGCGGAAACGCCGCTCAAGAGCGGACGGGAAGCGAACGCGTCCACCTCACGATCGACGTCTCCGACGAAGCCCGCTTCGAGATCACCGACGTCGAAACCGACGTCGAGCCGGGCGGCAACGG
This sequence comes from Natrarchaeobius versutus, assembly GCF_041205745.1. NCBI lineage: Archaea > Methanobacteriati > Methanobacteriota > Halobacteria > Halobacteriales > Natrialbaceae > Natrarchaeobius > Natrarchaeobius versutus. The sequence goes on from NZ_JBGFCC010000001.1 coordinate 918,801, forward strand.
ACCGGCGACCCTCGAGATCGAGAACGTCGGCTCCGAGACCGCCAATCAGGCCCGCGCGACGATCACCGGCGGCGGCGGGGTCGTCGTCGACGGCGAGGCGGCCGAGGAGGTCCTCGGCGACGTAGCGCCCGGCGACAGTACGACGGTGACCGTCGACGTCGACATCGCGGAGACGACCAGCGAGGGCCACAAACCGCTCGAGGTCGCGGTCAGCTACCGTGACGGGTCGGGAATCGAACGCGAGGCCAGACCGGAGACGGCGAGTCTCGCACCCGCGCCCGAACAGCAGTTCTCGATTTCGAACCTCGAGGATACGCTCTCGGTCGGCTACGACGGCATCGTCACCGGCGAGATCACCAACGACGGACCGCGAACGGTCGGCGATGCCGTCCTGATCGTCGAGCCGATGAGCGACTCGCTTCACGTCGAGGACACGCGATACGCGCTCCCCGAATTCGAGCCGGGTGAGACGGTCGCGTTCGCCTATCCGACCGACGTCAGCGGACAGGCCGACGCCGGTCCGCGCCAGCTTCGGTTCACCGTCGAATACACGAGCGGCGACCGCTCGACCCGGACCGACGGCCCGATCTCCGAGCGCGTCGTCGTCGACGACCGACAGGACGAGTTCTCACTCGAGACCGTCACGGCCACTGTCGGCCAAGGGGAGACAGCGCCGTTCGTTCTCGAGATCACGAACGAACGCCCGGAGACGCTCTCGAACGTCGACGCGAAACTGTATACGAACAGCCCGATCGAGACGAGCAACGACGAGGCGTTCGTCCCGGAACTCGAGCCCGGTGAATCCGCCGAGATCACGTTCGACGTCTCCGCGGCTGACCACGCGCCGGCCGAAATCCACCCGGTCGAACTCGACTTCCAGTACGATACCGAACGCGGGAATACTGAGGTGTCAGGCACCTATACACACCCCATCGAGGTCGAATCCGTCTCCGACGACGGTGGAACCAGCCTCGGGACGATCGTCGTCCGTGGCATGGCCGTCCTCAGCGTCGTCGGACTCGGCATCGGTCTGTGGATTCGGAGACGGTAATCACGACCGATGACAGACACCGACCGGCCGGCCGAAAGCGACAGCGATTCCGGCGATCAGGCCCACGAGACGGATCCACAGCGCGAGTCCCTGGAGGGCCACGGTGGCCGGTGGGACCGTCTCGACCCTCGTCGCCTTCTCCGTGCGATCCGAGGTCGCGGTGAGCGCGGTTCCTCGAGCCCCGATTCCCGGGAAACCGACGCTCCAGATCCTGGAATCCGAGAACGCGGCACGTCCCACGCCAACACGGACCCGTTCACTCGCCGGGTCAACCCGCTGATTACGAACCGACCGTGGACGCTCGTCGTCGTCTTCGTGCTCCTGACCGGCGTCTTCCTCGGCGGCGCCCTCGTCGGTGGCGGCGACCAGGAGGCCGGCACCGACCAGTTCACCGAGGATTCGGAGGCCCAACAGGCGTTCGACGACATGCAGGAAAACTTCGGCAACAGTGGTCGGGAAACCGGCGGAGACTCCGCACAACTGTTCATCGAAGACGATCGGAACGTCCTCTCGAAGCCGAACCTGTTACGAATGCTCGAGTTCCAGGATCGAGTCGAGAACGAAGGCGGTCTGCGGGTCGAGTCGACGACGAGTCCGGCGTCGCTGACCGCTCAACAACTCGATCCGTCCGCCGAAACCTCAGAGGAGCAATACCGGGTCATCGACCGCGCCTCTCAGCGCGAGATCGACGCCGCGATCGCAGCCGCCGACGAGGAGGCGGGACTGCCCGTGAGTACGGATTTCACTCGGGAATCGGCGTCGGCCAACGTCGCCCAGATCGCGATCACCTACGACACGGCGCCGATGGCGGATACGAGCGACAACGCACACCTCCAGTTCCAGACTCAGGAGATCGCAAACGACATCGACGGCTTCGACACCGACGAGAACGTCGTCATCTTCGCCGACGCGATACTCGAGGAGGAGATTCTCCAGTTGCTCGGCGATACGGCCATCGTCGTCTTCCCCGCGGCCATCCTCCTGATCATGTTCTTCCTGATCGTCGCCTACCGGGATCCGATCGATCTCGGGCTCGGGCTCGCCGCGCTCGTGATGACGATGATCTGGACGTTTGGCTTCATGGGATTCGCCAACGTTCCGTTCTCCGACTCGCTGATCACCGTCTTCCCGCTGTTGCTCGCCGTCGGGATCGACTTCGGGATACACATCATCAACCGGTATCGCGAAGAACGTGCTACCGGTGCGTCGATCGAAGACTCGATGGGGATCACGACGAACCAGCTCACGGCCGCCTTGCTGATCGTCACTATCACGACGGTCTTCAGCTTCGCCGCGAACATGGTCAGCGAGATGAACCGGGAGTTCGGTCTCGTCGCCGCGGCGGGAATCATCTTCACCTTCCTGCTGTTCGGCGTCTTCCTCCCCGCCGGCAAGGTCGGCTGTGACCGTCTGCGCGAGGGGACGCGGTTCCCCGAGTTCGGAACCTCCCCACTCGGCAAGGAGGACTCGTTTCTCGGGAACGTGCTCCCGGTCGGCGTCAAAATCGCCCGTGTCGCACCCGCGGTGTTCCTCGTCGCGATGCTTATCGTCGGCGGAAGCGCCGCGGTCTACGGCACCGGCGTCGACACCGAGTTCGACCAGGAGGCCTTTTTCCCCGACGAGGATCGAATCGAACAGTACCAATCGCTTCCCGGCCCGCTCGCTCCCGGCGATTACACCTTTATGCAGGTTCTCGATCACCTAGAGGAGGACTTCGAGATGAGCCTCGACGGGACGGTGACGATATACGTCGAGGACAACGACCTCCGGTCGGACGGCGCACTCCGGGAGATCGATCGATCGCTCCAGAACCCCCCCGACGCGTTCCAGACCGATGGACGACAGGCTGACGCCGACAGCATCCTCTCGATTATCGACTCTCAGCGCGCGGTCGATCCCGAGTTCGCAAGAACCGTCGAGCGCTACGACTCGAGTGGCGATGGCGTCCCCGACCGAGACGTCGACGTCGTCTACGACGAACTGTTCGCCACGGACGCCGGCGCCGAGAGCCGACTAACGACCGACCGGAGCGCGACGCGCATCGACATTCGGATCGACGTCGACGCCGAACAGGACGAAGCCGTCGCCGACGGTCGAACGGTCGCCTCCCGAATGGGTATGGACGCGACGGCGACGGGACAACTGGTCATCTTCGAGGCGGTGATCAACGAGATGACCGATGCCGCCGTCCAGAGTCTCTTCGCCGCGTTCGTCCTCACGACGATCTTCCTGATCCTTTCCTACTGGTGGCTCGAGGGGAGAGCGATCTACGGCGTCCTCAACCTCGTTCCGGTCCTGTTGTCGGTCGCGTTGCTCGCCGGGTCGATGCGGTTTTTCGACATTCCGCTCACGCCGATCAACGCGCCGATCCTCTCGGTGTCGATCGGACTCGGCGTCGACTACACGGTCCACTTCATGCACCGGTTCGTCGACGAGTACGAGGAGGGCAAAGACGCCCACAATGCGTTGCTCGTCACCGTGCGCGGAACCGGCGGCGCACTCACCGGGAGTATGCTCACGACGGTCTGTGGGCTCGGCGTGTTGTACTTCGCGTTGATCCCGTTGATCATGGAGTTCGGCGTACTGCTCGCACTCGGCGTCTTCTACGCCTGGCTCTGTTCGATCATGGTTCTCCCCTCGGCGATCGTCGTCTGGGACCGCCTCGAGAACGAACGCGCGATAAACGACCACGTTCCGTGGGCCTGATCGGGGTCGCTCGAGTCAGACGTTTTCCACTCCGACACCGTAGGCAATAGCCTATAGTTTTTATACGATAGTGCGGGTCGAATTAATATGGGCGTAAACCGCCGCGGTGTGCTCGGAGTAGTCGGAACGATGGCGACGACGTCGACCAGTCTCGTCTCGGGCTGTCTGGATACGGCCGAACTCGACGACAGCGACAGTGGCGGTACCGACAGTCGCGGGTACGAACGATGGATGCAACCGGACCACGGCAGGATCGACTTCGAGTACGTCGGCTGGGACTCGGTGAGGCCACTCGGGGACGTCACCGCTGGCTTCAGGAACGCGATGATCGGCGGGACTGTCGACAGGGATCTGGCTCGGGAAGCGTTTGACTTCGTTCCCAAGCGGCCGATACGCACTCTCCAGATGCTTCCCCACGGGGTGGGTGTCGGGCTGTTTGGCACCGGGCTAGAAGGGATCGCGTACACCGCAGACGGGGCGAACGAGGGAACGGTCGAGTTCGGAGACGATTTCGGGGACGTCGAAGTCGAGATTCGATCGTTCGAGTCGACGGTCGACGAGCTGTTGCGAGTCGACGACGCGATGATTCTCACGGGCGAATTCGACGTTGCGGAGGTCGGCGAGAGGATAACCGACGACCCAACCGACACGTCCGACGCAAAAATCGAGTACGAACGCACGGACGAGATCGGCGATTACGAGTGTTACAAGGTAGTCGATAGCAGCTATCCTCTGGCGTCATCTCAAGAGCTACTCGCGGTCAGCGAGGAGGCGATCATCGGCAGTCAGTTTATCGACGCCGACAGCTGGGATGAGGTTCGAGAATCCGTCGGTGAAGTCGCCGAATCCGACGGGACGGCGATCGACGAGAAACTCGAGTTCCTCCTCGAGACCGCCCGACACGGAGACGTCGTCGTCGGAAGTTACGACCACGCGAAGTCCGCCGAGTTCCGGAACGGCGAGGACTGGATGGAGGAGACGAACAGCATCGTTATCTCACTCGAGTCGACGGATTCGACGGTCACGAACGGAGCGTTCGCCGCAACGTTCGACGACCTCGATGACGAGACCGAAGCGACGCTCAAATCCGATCTCGACACCCCCGACGGCGACGTCGACATCGATATCGACGACGAGCGAGCGACGGCATCCGTCGTGTGGGACGAACCCGTCCTCGAGTGAGGTTCGAACCGTCAACTCCGGTCGCTCGAGACTGCGTACGGTCGAGGATGGAACCGAGCGGAGAAACCGGGTGGCGACGTCCGTGAGTCGTTCCCAGTTATAGTACCCACTGACAGTCATTGCATACCCGCTCGCGATAATCCGCCCGGAGACCGCCCAAACGGGTCGGTCTCCGGATAATGGCTGCGAGCGGTGTGTGGATCGTTTCAGTTGTTACTATACAATATCGACGCCCTCAGAACGGAAACACCGAGTCTGTGGGGGTCGCCTCGAGAACGAACACTCGGCGACCGATCACCTTCCGTGGGCCTGATCGGGGTCGCTCGAGTCACGCGTCACGCCCGGATAGTTTTCAAAAGATATATCCTATAGTTTTTATACTGTAGTCCATCCCGAATTAATATGGACGTGAATCGGCGCGGTGTGCTCGGAGTAGTTGGAACGATGGTGATGACGTCGACTGGTCTCGTCTCGGGATGCCTGGACACGGTCGGACTCGACGACAGCGACAGTCCCGCCTACGAACGGTGGTTGCAGACGGACCACGACGGGATCGAGTTCAGGTACGTCGACTGGGAATCGGTTCGGTCACTCGAGGACGTCGACACCGATTTCGAGGCGGCGATGGCCAACGCGAACGTGAACGACAGTCGACTCATGGAAGCGTCCAGCCTCGTGTTCGAGTGGTCGTTGGGTGGTCTGTACAGCCTCGCCAGCGGAACGAGTATGGGTCTGGTCGGGACCGGGTTGGAAGGGGTCGTGTACACCGCTGGGGGGGAAGAAGATGGAACGATCGAGTACGGAGACGATTTCATGAGTGTCGAGGTCGAGATTCGATCGTTCGAGTCGACGGTCGACGAACTCCTGATGGTCGACCATGCGATGATCATCACGGGCGAGATCGACGTTTCGGAGGTCGGTGAGAGGATAACCGAAGGCCCGAACAATGCATTCGGCGTGAAATTCGAGTACGAACGAACGGACGATATCGGCGACTACGAGTGTTACGAGGTGGTCGAGAACGACCATCCGCTGACGTCACCACACGAGCTACTCGCGGTCAGCGAAGAGGCGATCATCGGAAGCCGATTTATCAGCGCCGACACGAGAGATGCAGTTCGAGAGCCCATCGATACGATCGTCGAATCCGACGGCACGGCCATCGATGGGGAACTCGAGTCGCTCCTCGAGACCGCCGGACATGGAGATATCGTCGTCGGAGGGTACGACCACACTGAGTCTCAAACGACGGAGTCGACCGATAACCAGTACGGTGAGGGCAGGGTGGAGGAGGAGACCGGCTTCGTTACGTCCCTCGAACTAGAGGACTCGGCGGTCACGAACGGAGCGTTCGCCGCAACGTTCGGCGATCTCGATGACGAGACCGAAGCGACGCTCGAATCCGAGCTTGACACCCCCGACGGCAACGTCGACATCGATATCGACGACGGGCGAGCGACGGCATCCGTCGTGTGGGACGAACCCGTCCTCGAGTGAACGGCACTCGGACCGTCAACATCGGGTGATCGGACCGTCAACACCGGGCGCTCGAGACCGTACGCTCGAGGACGACGTCAGAACGGGAACAGCGACTCTGCGTCGGGGTCGCGCTCGAGCAGTTCGATCTCGTGGCCGTCCTGACCTTTGGTAAAGGCGTACATGTCGTCGTTGCTCTCGGGGTCGCGGTAGTCGTCGGCCTCGCGGGTCAGAAGCTGGTCCCAGTCTTCAGCCAGGTCGTCGACGCGGACACAGAGGTGTCCCCAGGCGTCGCCCATCTCGTAGCTCCGGCCGTCGTAGTTGTAGGTGAGTTCGACGGCCATCTCCTCGTCGGCCGCGTCCTCGGGTTTCACGAAGTAATTCGAGAACGTGTCGGCCTCCCAGCGGCCGGTGTGTTCGTACTCGAACTTTCGCGTCCAGAAGCCAAGCGCCTCGTCGGCGTCCTCGACGCGGATCATCGTGTGATCGATCGACCACTCCGCGCCGTAATCGCGCTTGACGATCTCGATCTCGTGGCCGTCGGGGTCTTTGACGAACGCGTAGTTGTAGTCACAGGACTCGGGATCGCGATAGTCCTCGACGCCCTCGTCCATCAGTTGCTGGTAGCGCTCCTCGAGTTCGTCTTCGGGAACGCGGACGGCGATATGCCCCCAGGCATCGCCGACCTCGAGCTCGTCGTCGCCCTCGTTGTGGGTCAACTCGAGCATCGCGCCGTCCTCGTGCATGTCTTCCGGCCCGAGGTAGACGATGGTGAAGCCGTCGCCCTCGTACCGGCCTTTCTCCTCGTAGGACAGGTGAGTCCGGTACCACTCGAGGGATTCGTCCAGGTCAGTCACGCGGAGCATCACGTGGTCGAGCGTTCCGTCCATGGGCGAAACCACGCGTGCTCGAGCCAAAAACGTGGCGAAGCCGGTGGTCTGGGGCGAAACGGCCGCCGGCCGAACGGGAGAGTGTTACGATTCTTCGTGTCCGGCAGACTCGTCCTCCCTGAGATGTTCGACGGCGTGAAGTTCGACGACCGGAACGAGTTTCGAGACAATGAGGAAAAACAGCGTGACCAGCCCGATGGTTCCGACCAGCGAGAGGAGCTCGACCGCACTCGGGAAGTAATCGCCCGGCGTCGCTTCGTAGATGCTGAACGTCGGGTACCAGAAGCCCGAGAGGACGAAGTACGTCTTCTCGACGAGCGTCGCCATCAACACGAACACACTGGCGACGATCGCCCGCGTCTTGCTAAATAGCGATGGGCGAAGGACCGTCGCGAAGATGAACGCGAGGACCCCCAGGACGAACAACATCGGGACGACGTACATCGGGTGTGAGAACTTCGAGGAAGTCGCGGTCGCGTGGTCGACCGTCGGTGAGAAGCTCCCCGCGGTCAGTTGCTGGAGCTGGAGCCAGAGAAACAGCAGGCAGAAAAAGCCGAGCCACAACAGGAGCCCGCGGAAGATGTCGTCGGTGATGATGTGATCCCAGTCGTAGGCGCGCCGGAAGGCGTACGAGACCAGGATGACGCCGCTGATCGCCGACGTCAGCGCGATCGTCAGGAACTGCGGTCCCTGGATCGCCCCGAACCAGCTCGGGTAGTTCGGCAGGACGGCGAACAGCCACGGAATCACGCCACCGTGAAGCAACAGTGGCGCCATGATGATGATCGCCAGCGCCACCCACCAGACCATCCGCTCGATGACCTCGTCTTCGTTTTCGGTGTAACCGAGGGTCAGCATATCGTAGACGTTCCCGTAGAGGTCCGGAAGCTGGACGCCCCGAATCTCCGGTGCAAAGGACGGAAGCTGACCGCGCAGGCGCGAGATGTCGTAGCGAAGCGTCAATCCGAGGTAGGTCGCCGTCAGCACGAAATACGCCGTGATAACCGTCACGTCCCACACCAGCGGCGAGTTGTTCACCGTGATGTGGTAGTGACCGAGGATGCTCGTGACCATCCGGTCGGGACGGCCCATGTGGACGAGAATGTAGAAGCCGGCGGCGGAGAGGCCGGCCAATGTCAGTAGTTCCGCGAGCCGAGCCACCGGCATGTACCGATCCATCCCCAACAGGCGCACGGCCGCCGAGAGGATGATCCCGCCGTGGGCGATCCCGACCCACCAGATCATCGCACCGATATAGAGCCCCCAGGTGACGCCGCCACCGCTTCCCCAGTCGGAGAGGCCGGTGACAATCAGTCCTCGCTGAAGCTGGGAGGCCCACGCGACCAGCCACGCGAGCAAGGCCAGCGAAGCGATACCGAACGTGAGGTAGAACCCCCTCGTCGTTCGCCGTAACGGACGCAAAATATCCTCGGTTTGGGGTACCTTGGTGCTCATCGGCGACGCTCCCGTCCCTTCGCGACAGTGGCCGATCGTACGTTCCCCACCGGAAGTCGTCGTTCCGTTCCCGGTGCACGAGACGCCGTCGTTCGGGCGAATCGTGGACTCGAGGCCATCGGCACGATCCGTCGGCGATCGATTCTATTGTTCGACTGAACGAACGTTCGGTCCATGGCCGAACGAACATTCGGTTAGTTCTTAACTGTTCGGATTGCCTTTATACCCGAGTCGACCGAACGGACGGTCAGGATGACGACGTTCGCCGAGCCGTTTGCAGAGCCGGAGACGAGCACGGAGGAAATCTTCAGGGCGACGTATCTCGTCCTCCGGGATCACGGATACGCCGGGGTGTCGATCCAGCGGATCGCCGACCGCATCTCGCTGAGCAAGTCGACGATCTACTACCACTTCGACGATAAGTACGGCCTCCTCATGCAGTTCTCCGAGGAGTTGCTCACCTGGTACATCGACCGGCTGTTACTCGATCACGGGGGGGACGCTCGAGACAGTCTCGATCGATTACTCGATCTCGTCTTTCTGGGCGAAACCGCCGACGGCGTCCCCTTCGAGGAGGTGTTCGCACCGGGATACATCGCGACGATCATGGAGATGCGCGCACAGGCGATTCGAAACCCCGAGATGCGCGAGTACGTCAGCCGGACCGACGAGGTGATCCGCGGCCGGATTACGACGTTGCTCGAGGCCGGGATCGAGGACGGCACCGTCAGTGAGACGGATCCGGACGCGGCCGCCGGATTCTTGTTTGTGCTGCTCGAGGGGGCGCTCCTCCTTCGGCTGTGCGGGGAAGACGCCGACTGGCTGGCGGACGCCCGGTCGATGGCCGACGTCTATGTGAAGGAGTTAACCACTGAGGGGTGAACGGGATATGCGTTTCGGGACGCGAGCAGTTGTAGTAACGACTGAAACTGTTTGCACACTGATTGCACAGCTGTCGTGGGGTCAGGTGCCCACTGACTCTCGGTGGCTACTATCAGTCCCGGGTGAATCCTCGACCGCTGTCTCCCACTCGGTGCGAAGGAGCCCGTAACACACCTCGTCGACGTACTCGCCGTCGACGACGCTGACCTCCCGCCGTCGACCCTCGCGGACGAATCCGAGACGGTCGAGCACGCGCCGCGAGCCTTCGTTCGGCGCGAGCGCACGCCCCTCGAGGCGGTGCAAGCGCAATTCCGTGAAGGCGTACTCGACGAGCAATTCGGTGGCCGCCGTCGCGTAGCCGTTGTGCCAGTGGTCGGGTCCGATCACGAATCCGAGGTTCGCCCATCCGCGGGGCTCCTCGAGCGGGACCAGCCGAACCCGGCCGACAGGATCGCCGTCGGCGCAAACCAGGAGATCCACGCGGCCGCTCGAGATGCCGTCGTCCGCCCACTCCTCGTACTCCGTCCGGGAAGTGGGAAATCGGAACTCGTCGATGTACCGACGGATATCCGGATGGTTCATCCACCGACGGACGGTCTCGACGTCTTCGGATTCGATCGTCCGCAATTCGACTCGCTCGTCGGCGAGAAACACTGCACCGGGCATTCTATCGACCCCCCGCTCGAGGCGAATCCCGTTCGCGGGTCGGGGACGATTCATCAGTCCTCCCCGTCGGCATACGACGGCACTCGAGGCGTCCGTGGCTGTTGGCGTCGATGCTTGCGGTTCTGTGCGTCCGTTCTCCGGTGTCGCAGTTTGGTAACATGTTGTCGTCGCTGGGTACTCGAAAGCGATCCGAGCGAGAAAGCGAGGGAGCATCGCGGTCGGGGTCGCCGGGTGAGGCCCGGTTACCTCGACGCTGCGACACTGGTCGCTCTCCGTGGATCCCGCCAACGCCACCCGCGGAGAGCGACCATCGTATGTCGAACAGTTTCTGTCTATTATTTAACGGTTTCTATCCCGACGGTTCGCGGATTCGCGCCGTCCAATCGGCGATCTCTCCGTCCGTTCTACTGGTCGAACTGTAGGACGTCACCCTCCTCGACGTCGCGCTCTTCGGTCCACTCGTAGACGGTTTCCAGTACGTACTGTCCGCGTCCGGGATACGTTTGCTCGAGCCCGTCTTCGTCCGGTCCTGGCTCCGGCGCGTGGTGGATCTCCGTGATAACGCCTTCGTCGTCGGCGAAGACGATGTCGATCCCAAACGACATCTCCGGCATGGCGAACGTGCGGTCGTCGACCTCGTCGTAGACGAACAACATGGCACACTCCTCGGACAACGACTCGGTGTCGCTCAGCCCGAGCTGTTTCCGTTCGGGCGTATCGGCGATCGCCGCCGACACCGCACCCAGTTCTTCGCCGTCCGGCGTCGTCACCCGTACCTCGGTCGATCCGTACTCCTCGTGGGCGTCGGTCGTACACTCGGGGTCCGGCGAATCCGGACTCTCCCCCGACTGTTCGCCGCCATCGACGGCCTCGAGACAGCCGGCGACGGCAATTCCGATCGTCGCGGCGAGTCCGGAGAGAACGGTTCGTCGGTTCGACGAGACGGGGCGAAACGTCATTTCATCAGCCACCGACCACGACCAGCGTGATAACTCGCGGTGGTGTGCAAACGGGCTCGAGAACGTCAGGGGTGCGACACTCTCGAGACTCGAGGGTCACCCTCCTGGACGGCGTTCAGCGCCGAACCGATCGCTTTCGGCACCATCGAGAGCCGGATTCGGGAAGGTCGGGGACAGGGTGGTATTCTCTCGCGGCTCCTCCGAGGGAAACAGATATTGGATTTCCAACTGAAATCGAGGTATGGACACCGATGTCGAAAACGACACCGAACGGATACTGAACGGCCTCGTCGATCGATCCGCCGTCCCGTTGCTCGCGTTTTTCGTCGCCTTCTACCCGCTGTCGATCCTCCTCGGTTCGGTCGTCGACAGCGTGTGGGAGATACCGGTGTTGGGGACCGCGTACGCGGTCTACTTCACCCTCGCGTTTACGATCCCGGCCGCGCTGACGATCCCCGTCACCGAGGCGCTGATGGGGACGAACGTCTACTACGCAGGGACCGGGCTGACGGTCGTCGCGCTCGGAACCTGTTACCTCGGACTATCGCTCGCGAGTTCGGGACTCTATCGGGCGGTGAACAGGTTCGTTCGACGCCGAGCGTAGGGCCGAAACGGTAGTGAAGCACGTCCTCGACAAAGCATTCGCGGCGGTGTTCGTCATTTGCTCTGGCGTCGAACTCGAGTCGCTTCCGCCGAACGCCGAATCCGATTACTCCCGTTTGACGTCCGACACGGAGACGCGATCGGGTTCCAAACCGGTATGAGTTCGTACCAACCTGATTTGACCATCACACCACCGTTCACTCCACGGACGTTTCGACGTATGCCCGACCCCGCTGGAGGAATTCCTCGCGAGCGATGTCGCCGTCCAGAAGGCCCTCGAGGTCGTCGCCGACGCGTTCGGCCGCGATGGCGTCCGGATAGACGACGGCGGTGGCGCCGCGCTCGAGGAACTCGGCCGCCGCGTCCGTGCCGTCGACGCGAACGATCCGCGGCGTCTCCGTCTCGAGGTCGACGACCGCCTCCGCGCGGTCGCGTTCCGGCGTGAGCGAGACGACCGCGACGGCGTCCTCGAGTCGCGCGAGTTCCCAGACGCGATCGTCCGACAGGTCGCCGTAGACGGAGTTATCACACGTCCCTCGGATCGTCTCGAACAACGTGGGGTCGTCCTCGACGACGAGCGTCGGCCGGTCGAGACGCGAACAGATCTCGAGGACGCCGCGCCCGCCGTGTCGAACGTCGACGACGATGACGTGATCCGTGAGCCCGTCTGTGACCCGTGCCCGCTCGGCGATCGATTCGCCGAGCACCCGAAAGAGCCCGTATTCGCGCATTCGGCGGGAGAGTGCTCCGGCGTGGCGGCCGGTGTACGTCGCGACGATCATCGTGATCGCCGCCCCGAGGACGATCGCGTCGAACAGCGGCCGAACGATCCACCCCGCGACGAGCGCTTCGATCGCGATGAAAAGCGTGAACGCGCTCACCTGGTCGAGCGTGAGACCGGTTCGAAGTGCCGTTCGACCGTCGAATCCGGTTCTGATCAGGATCAACGCGACGAGAAGCGGGTTCACCACGAGAACCGCCGCGACCAGCGCGACCGTATACCCGACCGTCTCGAGCGTCGGGACGGCGAGCAACGCGCCGACGGTGACGAAGAAAATCGGCGTAAAGAAGTCCTCCAGGTCGTCGATGGTGTCGACTAACTCGAGGGAGTGCGGGTAGTCGTCGGCGATCGCGATGCCGGCAGCGAACGCGCCGACGACGATCGAGAGGTTCGCGAGTTCGGCGAGCGCGATGAACCCGATCACGAACGAGATGCCGACGAGCATCATCACCTCGGAATCCCCGCGCAATCTGGCGGTCAGCCGGTGAAAGAGGAGGTATCGAATCCCGACTGCGAGTGCGACCATCCCCGCCGCCACCGCGAACTGCTGGACGGCGGGCGTCGCGGCGTAGACGAACGCGCTCAACCCGACCACGACGAGTACGCCCAACACGTCCTCCGTGAAGTGAATCGATTCGGCGAGGCGTTCGTAGGTCGGACGGGTGCCGGATCGTTCGTCGAGGTAGCTCGTGGCGACGAGCGACGAACTCAGGGCGGCGGCGACGCCGAAGTAGACGGCGTTCACCGCATCCAGACCGAACGCCAGGCCCGCGCCGACGCCGAGTACACCCACGAGCGACGCCTGGAGGACGCCGACAGCCGCGCTGAGACGGCCGCTCGAGCGAAACGCCTCGAAGTCGACGTGGACCCCGAAGAGGAAGACGAGAAACGCGATCCCCCACTGGGCCAGATCGAGCAACGCGGTTTCGTCGATCACCGCACCCGCGAGGATGCCGGCGACCAGGTAGAACGGGATCACCGGGAGCCCCTTCTGGGCGGCGAAAATCAACAGGACCGCCGCGAGCCCGAAGATCAGCGTCAGCGCGAACAAGATCTCATACATCGCGCTCACCTCCCGTCGCCGCCGATCCCGTCGCGCGTGGCGATCCGTCTCGCGCCCGGTCGTTGAGTTCGGCGAGTCGAGCCTCGAGCGCGTCGGGATCCTCGAGTTTCTCGAGGAGTTCGCCGATCTCCTCGCCCAAAAGCGCGCGACCGACGACGACGTAATCCGCGCCGACGTCGGCGAGGATCGACGCCTCCTCGTCGGTCACCGCCGCGACGATCGTCAGCGCATCCGCCGCGTCCTCGATCAATCGTCGGTTGACGTCCGGGCGTTCCGCCGCGCTGACGACGACGTCGGCACCGGAGAGGTTCGCCTCCTGGCGGACGTCGCCGTGTCTGGCGTTGCCAAAGATGAATCCGTACTCCGCGTCGGTGAGTTCCTCGACGTACTCGGCGCGGTCTTCGACGACGACGACCTCGTCGACCGCATCTTCCAGGACGTCCGCGAGTTCGCCCGTCAGCCGGCTGTATCCCACGACCACGGCGTGATTCTCGTACTCGAGCGGCTGTGCATCGACGGTATCCTCGCGTTCGAGGCGCTGGAGGAACGGCTGGACGATGCTGTAGAGCTGGCGATTGTACAGCACGTAGTACGTCGAGGTCGGCATCGTAAGCAACGCCATCAGGCTGAGAAAGCCGAGGATTCCTTCCTCGACGAACCCCTGCTCGAGCGCGAGCGCGCCGAGGACCAGCGAGAACTCGCTGACCTGGAGCATCGAGATGGTGCCGAGAAAGGAGGTCTCGACGTCGAAGCGCTGGCTGTAGAAGAGCCCGAAGACGATGACGAAGTTGACGGCGATCAACAGGACGCTGGCGACGATCGCCTCCTGCCAGTACGCCAGTAGCTGGTCGACCTCCATCTGGAGGGCGATGCTCGCGAAGAAGACGGCGATAAAGAAGTTCGTCGCGGGGCGCATGCGCTCTTTGAGCTCCGTGCTGTAGGGGAGTTGTGCGAGTGCGAGCCCCGCGAGGAAGGCGCCGATCTCGATGGAGAGATCGAGCGATTCGGCCGCGAAGATGAAGACGAACGCCCAGGCGATGCCGACGGTAAAGAGCGTGCTCTTGTTGGCGGCGCTCGCGCGCAACAGCGCGGGGAGAAAGTACGTGCTGGCGAGAGCGGCGACGACGCCGATGACGCCCATCAAGAGGAACACGCGACCGATGCTGAACGCGATCTCACCGACGTTATCGACGGTTCCGACCGCGAGGATCGCAAGCGCCATCACGAGGTAGATGTCCTGGAAGATGAGGACGCCGACGTCGACCTTACCGTAGAGCGTCTTCAGGTCGTCCTTGTCGCCGAGGACCTTGACGATGATCGGCGTCGCGCCGAACGTCGTCGCCAGCGCGATCATCAGCGACTGAAAGAGCGTAAAGCCGAGCAAGAGGGCGATAACCGTCGACGCGACCGCCTGGAGGATCGCCTGCCCGACCGCGATCGCGCCGACGGGGCGGGCGATCTCCCTGATGTCGTCGAAGCGCATCTCGATCCCGAGTAAAAACAACAGGAAGCCGAGCCCGAGTTCGGAGACGATCTCGATCAGCTGATCGCCCTCGCCGACGAGGCCGAGGCCGATCGGCCCGACGACGACGCCCGTCAGCACGTAGGCGACGATCGTCGGCTGATTCAACAGCCTGGCGACGTAGCTCAGCGCCGTCGCCGCCACGATCAACAGCGCGAAATCCGCCGCGAGAGCGATGCCGCCGAGGGACACGTTAGGGATCTCCCCCCAGTGCGAGCAGTCGTCGAATCACCGGTGTGATACCACGCTCGAGGGAAACGACGACGCAGATCCGTATTTTTGTTCGGCTGGCACATGAGCGGCGTCGGTACCCAGCCGCCGTGTGGAGTCCGTTCCTTGGCGGACGGATTCCAGAAAAAACGCCCAAACGAGCGAGTGGCAACTCGAGAACGAGCGATGAGAGAACGCGGATTTCCCGTCGTATCTTCGCCTCGTGACCAGAGAACCGTAGAGACCAACGGCGACGGCTCATCCGAACCATTTTTCGTACCGCGTTGACACGTTATGCTCGATGTACGACCTGGTCCATCGGTACGCCCCGGACAGTCCCGCCGGCCGAACCGCTGTCGCCATCGTCACCTCCCTGTTCGGCGTTCCGGCGTTTGTCTTCGGTGTTCTCGCGTTCCTCGGGGCCCCCCTGGTGGGGCTCGTGTTTCTCGCGTTGAGCGTCCCAGCCCTCGCTATCGCCGGCTGTTTGACGCTCGGCGTCGTTCGACAGGCCAACGAGGCGCCGACGGCGACGCCGCTGACCGAACCGAGAGCGGACGAGGATGGAAGCGCGCGAACGGACGCGGAAACCGAACCGCCGATCGAGACGCTCCGGCGACGGTACGCCGCGGGGAAACTGGACGACGAGGAGTTTCAGCGCCGACTCGACCGACTTCTCGAGACCGAGACAGCGGGCAAAGAACACTCGCAGACGGACCTCGAACCCGCGCTCGAGTAAGCGGCTGATTCTCCGGCGGACGGAATCAGCGGGGTCAGTCGAGGGTATCAGTATCTGATCGCGACGCCTCCGCTGTTCGTCGGAACTCCGACGTCGTCGAGACGAAATCGACGGCCCTCGAGCACCCCCGCGCTCGAGGCGGCCGCCGAGGAGAAGAGTCGGAAGCAACACTCGCGGATCACAGAGGGTCGGAAGCAACGCTCTCGGATCGTCGAGAGTCGGGAAGCCGGATTCGCGGATCGCTACCCCCAGTCGGATCCGCGAATCGACGCCGGTGGTGACCGACGTCCCAGCGCACCGTAACCGGCCGACCGGTGCCGACGACGCGCTCGCTCGAGCGAACGCGGCGAGGCCCATCGCTGTCCCCTGCCGACGGCTCGACCCTCGAGACGGGTCGCGGTCCGTCGGTCACCCCCCGGAGATTCGTCTCTCGAGTGACGAATCCGTAGAACGACGCCTCGAGACGCATCGCTCCCCGCGGCCTGCGGGCGGTTTGGCGTGCGAGACGTTTATGTCTCGCGAGCGGATACGCAATCATGGCTTCGGCCAACCGGTGGAAGCCACGTCTCGGGTGTGTCCGCACCCGGGGCATTTCAGCGCATGCCCCTTGCGGCGAGTAGAGACGACGACTTCCAGGGTATTCTATCGCGTTGAGTGACTTATATCTACTGGTGATTGTTCTGGATTATTGGCGAACAGTGTCGAAGGCGTTCACAGTCGAGATTCTCGAGGACCGATCCGATCCCGAGTTTCGTACCGGCTCCGAATCCGCAGTTACGGCTCCGAGGACTCCTCGTCGGCGTCGTCCGTAACAGCTCTATCGTCATCCGTGACAGTGCCCTCGTCATCCGTAACAGCTCCATCGTCATCCGTGACGGGAGAGTCACGCTCGCCGTCTCGAGCGCCCGAATTCCGCTCGGAACCCCGGTCGTCGCCGGAACCCGGAGCGTCGACCGCCCGCGCCGTTGCGCTCGCCGTCGGCTCGAGGCCTTTGCGTGCGGCGTCGAGTGCCGAGAGGCCGTAGACGAGGCCGACGAGGACGACGACGCCGAGTGGGAAGAAGACGATCGGACCGACGCCGGCGTAGCCGTAGAGGACGTAACAGAGGACGACGACGACCAACACGGTCGCGGCGTAGTACAACTGCGTCCGGACGTGATCGACGAGGTCCGCGCCGGTGAACGTCGAGGAGAGGACGGAGGTATCGGAGATCGGCGAGGCGTGATCGCCGAAGATCGCCCCCGAGAAGACCGCGCCGACGAGCACCGGCATGAGGTCGAACGTGCCGGTGAGTTCGTAGGCGACCGGGAGCGCGATGGGGGTGACGATGCCCATCGTCGCCCACGACGACCCCATGGTGAACGAGACGAACGCGGCGACGAAGAGGACGACGATCGGTAGGAGGGCCGGCGAGACGACCCCCTCCGCGGCGCCAGCGACGTACGCGCCGGTGCCCAGGTCCTCGGCGACCGCGCTGATCCCCCACGCGAGGACCAGGATCGTCACCGCCGTCAGCATGAGTTTGAATCCCTCGAGCACCGTCCCGACGCCGTCGCCGAGATCGAACAGACCGTACGCGAGCCCGATGAGAATCGCCGTCAGCACCATCGCGAACGAGCCCCAGACGAGCGCGGCGGCGAAATCGCCCGCGCCGACGACGTCGACGAGGACCTGGACGACGCCGTCGTCGGCCATCGCCGCCTCGAGGGATGTCGTCGCACCCGCCTCCGCCTGCTCCTCGAGCCAGGACTCGTAGCCGGTCCAGAACGCGCCGGCGAGGGTGACGATGATCAGGACGGCGATCGGCGCGACGAACGTCCGGAGCATCGGCCGGTCCTCGATCGGCTCGCCCAGTTCCGCCTCCACCCGCTGGAGGGGCTGTGCGCCCTCGCGGTTGACCCGACCCGTTCGCCACGATCGGTGCTCGGCGTCGAGCATCTCCCCGTAGTCCCGCCGCGAGAGGACGATAACGCCGACCATGACGATCGCCAGAAGCGAGTACGTGTTGAACGGAATCGACCCGACGAACGTCTCGAACAGCCCAGGCGTTTCGACGCCGTGGTCGTCTTCGATGACGGCGTACCCCTCGCCGATCATCGACAGCTGGAACGCGACCCAACTCGAGATGCCGATCGTCGCGACGGGCGCGGCCGTCGAGTCGACGATGTACGACAGCTTCTCCCGGGAGATGCGCATCTGATCCGAGAGTTCGCGCATCGTACTGCCGACGATCGCGGTGTTCGCGTAGTCGTCGAAAAAGAGAGCCATGCCCAGGACCCACGTCGTCACCCCCGTTGCCCGCTGGGTCTCGAGGCGCGTCGTCGCCCACTCGCGGACGGCGCTTGCCCCGCCGAGTCGCCAGATGAGCGCAACGCCCGAGCCCAGCAACAACGTGAACACGAGGATCTGGGCGTGAAAGACGTCCGCGATGGCCTCGACGATCCACTCGAACGTCCGCCCGATTCCGAGACTCCCCGTCGCGATGACGCCGCCCGACCAGATTCCCAGAAACAACGCGAGGATCGGTCGTCGCGTCACGATCGCGAGGACGATGGCGAGCACCGGCGGAACGAGCGAGAGCGCGCCGAACTCGGACATGCGCTATCCTCCACCGAACGAACGGATAATGCTACCCAATCACACGGAACGAAGACGCTCATCGGTTCCGAGGAGTGTTCGTGATCCTATAGTAGCCACTGAACGTCATTGTACACCCGATCGCCAGACGGAGCGGCGATCGGTGTGTAAATCGTTTCAGTTGTTACTATAGCACGGACTCGAGTCGAGCGTGTATCGATCGTCACCGGCGGATCGTTACCGGCGCTACTGACGGACGCTACCGACCGCTACCGGCGAATCGTTACCGACCGCTACCGGCGCAGAATCAGCTTGAGGACGTCCTCGTCCTCGAGGACGTGGTCGGTGCCGACCTGTTGTTCGTCGTGGGTCGCACTCGGTCCCGTGATGCGGGCGAATCGGAACCGCTGTTCCATCTCGCCGCCGAGTTTCTCGATGGCCTCGCCGACGGTCGTCTCCTCCTCGATGACCAGTGGTTCGTCCCAGTCGATGCCGCGACCGGGTTTGTTCATGTAGACGCGAGTGAGTCCCAAATTGTCCCAGATGCGGTCTTTGAGCGCCTCGAGCCCTCGCTCCGCTTCGGCGCTGATGAAGGTGACCGCTTCGGGGTCGAGGTCGCGCTCTCGGAGTTGTTCGTCGACCGTCTCCTTGTACTCGGGTTCGATCAGGTCGACTTTGTTGACGCAGGTGATCGAGGGGATGTACTCGCGGTTGTCCATCAGGCCGTCGATCAGCCGATCGATCGTGACGTTCTCCTGGAGGTTCAAGTCGGCGTTGACGTAACCGTGTTGGCGCAGGACGTCGCCGATCGTCCCCTCGTCTAGGTCCTGGTCGGTGCTCGAGGTGATCTTGATGCCGTCTTTGATCTTCGGCCGGACGGTTACCCGCGGGGGCTCTTTGTCGACGCGGATGTTGATGTCGTAGAGCTCCTCCTGTAAGCGGTCGTACTGGTCGATCTCGAACACCGAGAGCACGAAGACGATGAGGTCGGCGTTTCGGACGACCGCGAGCACCTGCTGGCCGTCGCCACGACCCGACGCCGCGCCCTCGATGAGCCCCGGAACGTCGAGCATCTGGATGTTCGCACCCCGGTGTTTGAGCATCCCGGGGTTGACGTCGAGCGTCGTGAACTCGTAGGAGCCGGTCTCGCTTTCGGCGTTGGTCAGCGAGTTCAAAAGCGAGGACTTACCGACGCTTGGAAAGCCAACCAGCGCGACCGTCGCATCGCCGTGTTTCTCGACGGAGTAGCCGGTGCCGCCGCCGGCGGAGCTCTGGTTCTCGAGTTTCTCCTTTTTCTCCGCGAGTTTCGATTTCAGCCGGCCGACGTGGGCCTCCGTCGACTTGTTGTAGGGCGTGTTGGCGATCTCCTCTTCGATTGCATCGATCTCCTCCTTGAGCCCCATTTGTCTGTATCCAGCCGGCGGCGCGGAAAAACACTTTCCATGCGACCGCGCCCGATCCACCACTGACGGGCGAAGCATATCAACCATTACCAATCCAAACGGAAATTCGACACGCATAAATCATGAGGGATTGAATCGAATCCCGTAGAATGCCTAATCCGACGCGGCTCCGCGATAGTACCCAGATCGTCCTCAGACGCGAGACCGTCGAGAGTCTCGAGTGTGACCTCGAGGGCGAGTTCGCCGTTACCGTCTTTCAGGAGAGCGAAGAGTACTATCGAATCATCGGAAGCCCAGTCGAGATCAAAGCCGCAAGCGAGTTTCTCTCGCGTCGAGGCGTCACCGTCCACTGACCACGCGATCATCACCACGACAGGTCATCGATCGTCGGTCGAGACGACCAGCCGCAGTCCGCCCAACTCACTCTCGTCGACGTCGATCGTCCAGCCGTGGGCGTCGACGACCTCGGCGACGATCGCCAGCCCGAACCCCGTGCCGTCGGGCACCGTGCTGTAACCCGATTCGAACACCACGTCGCGCTCCTCGGGCGGGATTCCCGGGCCGTCGTCGTCGATCTCGAAGCCGCCCTCTGTCGCCGACACCGTAATCGTCACGTCCTCGCCGACGTGCTCGCGTGCGTTTCGAAACACGTTCTCGAAGAGGACGGTGAGCCGATCCGAGTCCGCGTCGACCGTCAGTAACGGCGTCTCGAGGACGACCTCGAGTTCCGAATCGACCGATCGCCGCGCCCGTCGGACGACGGTCTCGAGGTCGATCGGCTCCGTCTCGACGAGTCGGTTCCCGCTCCTTGCAAGCCGGAGGACGTTCTCGATGAGTTCGTCCATCCGACCGAGCGCCCACTCGATCTCGTCGACGTGCGTGCTCTCGGCGGGAACGCCGTCGATCGCCTCGAGATGACCGGAGGCCAGCGTCAACGGGTTTCGCAGGTCGTGAGCGACGGTTTCGGCGAACTGCTCGAGACGCTCGTTCTGGCGCTCGAGTTCCCGGCTCCGATCGGCGAGTTCTGTCTCCCGCTTTGCGCGCTCTAAGGCCGCCTCGACGTTGGCCGCGAGGATCTTCGCGAGCGTCAGCGCCTCGTTGTCGAAGTCGTTTGGTTCGGTCGAACTCACGATGAAGACGCCGTACTCGCCGAGTGGGACGTGCACCTCACTTCGGATCGGCGTCTCCGGGTTCCGAACGTTCGGATCCCGCTGAACGTCGCCGTGAGCGATCGGTTCACCGGCCTCGTAGGCGTCCCAGGCGATCCCGCCGCCGGGTTCGATCGTCGGAACCGAGCCGAGCAGTTCGATCAGCCCGTCGGTCGTTGCGACCGGCGCGAGCCCGCCGGCGTCGGAATCGAAGAGATGAACTCCCGTGAGTCGAAGGTCGAGCGCGTCTCGGGCGACCTCGGTAGCGACTTTCGCGACTTCCTCGCTCCCCTCGGCACCCATCAGTCGACGGGTCCCATCGTGGAGTTGCCGAATCCGTCGTTCGCGCTCCTTTCGTTCGCTGATATCCCTGATCACGCCGACGCTGCCGGCGAACGATCCGTCCTCGTCGATCAACGGGGAGAGGTTATCCTCGGCGAGATACCGGTCGTCGTCCGCCGGTTCGACCGCCATCTCGAAGGAATCCCACTGTCTGTCGTCGTCCGCGAGCAACTCCGCGAGGAGGGTCTTCGCCCGCTCGACGTCCTCGACGGGAATGTACTCGGTTGCGTGTGAACCGACGATCGCTTCCCGATCGTCCCCGAGTGACGCCGCCATCGCGTCGTTGATCATCTCGATTCGGCCCTCGGTGTCGAGGACGTACATCGGATCGCCGACGGTCTCGACCAGCGTCCGGTAGCGCTCGAGATCCCGTTCTCGGCGTTTGCGTTCCGTGATATCGGTGTAGATGGCGTACTCGTGGACGTCGTCACCGACCTCGACCGCGAACCCGCGAAAGAGAAACTCCCGTCGCCCATCGGCGGCGATCCGCTCGACTTCGGCCGAAACGACGGTTCCCACACCGGCGTCGTCGTAGATCGCGATCGGTTCGCCATCGTCGGGGACGAGCAGATCGTCGATCGATTCGTCGACGAGATCCGACCGGTCGCATCCGAACGTCTCCTCGAAAGCGGGGTTGACGTCGAGGACTCGTTTCGACCTGAATCCGACGAGTACGACGGCGTCCGGAACGGTGTCGAATAAGGAGCGAAATCGATCCCGTTCTGCTTCGAGCGCCCGCTGTGAGCGTATCCGCTCGATCGTCGAGCCGACGTGCGTACCCAGGTGATCGAGCATTGCGACGTCGGCGTCGGTAAACGGTTCGGTGGCACTCGAGACGGCCTGAACGGCGCCGACGGATCCGATCGGAACGCTGACGATCGAACGGTTCTCCGAGACGTGGCGGTCTTCGAGAAACGAAACCGTCTCGATTCGCTCGGCCTCGTCGGACCGATAGACGCGTCCTGCGAGTCGTTCGTGCGTCTCGCGTCCAGCGGGCCAGACATCGGACGGATCGCTCGTCGAAACCACCTCGAGAGAGCGTTCCGTGGACGATAGATCCGGGTTCTCGGCGCGGACGAACAGCGCGGTGAACTCGGCGTCGAGGAGCCGTTGTGCCGCGTCGATCGCCATCCGGTAGGTCTCCTCGACGGTCGTACACGAGAGGAACTCGAGGGAAACCTCGTGGACGGCCTCGAGATCGTCTCGTTCGCCGTCGTTCGTCGTCGCCGCCACGATCTGGTCGGCGAGCCGTTCGAGTCGGTTCGAACAGTCTTTCGGCGCGTAGCCGTCCGCGCCGGCCGCGATCGCGTCAGCCGCGATTCGTTCGTTTCCGTCGGTGTGGACGACGACCGGTAGCGTCTCCCGTTCTAACTCCAGTAGCGGCGACCTCGCCGCGTCACCCGCGCGTTCGTACTCGGTGACG
Source organism: Natrarchaeobius versutus (assembly GCF_041205745.1). NCBI lineage: Archaea > Methanobacteriati > Methanobacteriota > Halobacteria > Halobacteriales > Natrialbaceae > Natrarchaeobius > Natrarchaeobius versutus. Next base: position 941,876 of record NZ_JBGFCC010000001.1, read on the forward strand.
ATGCAGTCGTACTCGGGTCCGGTTGCGTCGGCTATCGCGGCGCGAGCGTCGTCGACGGTGGCCACGGCGTCGACGGATTCGATCGCCGCGTGACCATCGAGTTCTCGTTCGATCGTAGACCGCTCGCTCGGATCCGAATCGACGAAGAGAACGGAAAACGGCCGCTGTGAACGACCGGTGCCGGATCCACCCATCACGTCGTTATCGAATAGTCGGTCGGATTTCTTATAAGACGTTCGGCCCCTCGAGTCGGCCGAACGCGGGTGAGGACGTCTCCTCGACGAGCGATCGGGAAAATTCGAATTTCGAAAAGTGGTTTCGAGAATCGTACTGTTTCGTGGGGCTTATTACGATGTACGAACTCCGGACGAACAAGACCAATGAGTACGGACACCGACGGAGCGGAGACAGGGGATGGGCGCACGATACTGCTGATCGGGAGCGGCCCGATCCAGATCGGGCAGGCCGCCGAGTTCGACTACTCGGGCGCACAGGCCTGTCGCGCACTGCAAGAGGAAGGCGCGGAGGTCGTTCTCGTCAACTCGAATCCCGCGACGATCATGACCGACCCGGAGATGGCAGATCGAGTCTACATCGAGCCGATCACGACCGACGCCATCGCCGAGATTATCGCCGAGGAAAACCCCGACGGCGTCATCGCCGGTCTCGGCGGTCAGACCGGGCTGAACGTCACCGCCGAACTCGCCGAGGAGGGCGTCTTAGAGGAGTATGACGTCGAAATTATGGGAACGCCGCTGGACACCATCTACGCCACCGAGGACCGCGATCTGTTCCGCCAGCGCATGGAGAAGATCGGCCAGCCGGTCCCCGGCTCGACGACCATCTCACTCGAGGAGGGCGAGGAAGTCTCGGAACTCACCGAGGAGGACCTCCGCGAGCGCGTCCAGGCGGCCGTCGACGAGGTCGGCGGTCTGCCGGTGATCGCCCGCACCACCTACACCCTCGGCGGATCGGGTTCGGGCGTCGTCGACAACTTCGACGAACTGCTCGCTCGGGTCCGCAAGGGGCTTCGCCTCTCGCGCAACAGCGAGGTCCTGATTACGGAGTCCATCGCGGGCTGGGTCGAGTACGAGTACGAGGTGATGCGCGACGCCGACGACTCCTGTATTATCATCTGTAACATGGAGAACATCGACCCGATGGGCATCCACACCGGGGAGTCGACGGTCGTCACGCCCTCCCAGATCGTCCCGGACGAGGGCCACCAGGAGATGCGTACCGCCGCACTCGACGTCATCCGTGAACTCGGCATTCAGGGCGGCTGTAACATCCAGTTCGCCTGGCGCGACGACGGCACCCCCGGCGGCGAATACAGAGTGGTGGAGGTCAACCCCCGCGTCTCCCGCTCTTCCGCGCTCGCCTCCAAGGCGACCGGCTACCCGATCGCCCGCGTCACCGCGAAGGTTGCCCTCGGCAAGCGCCTCCACGAGATCGAAAACGAGATCACCGGCGAGACGACCGCGGCGTTCGAGCCCGCGATCGACTACGTCGTCACCAAAGTTCCGCGCTGGCCCAAGGACAAGTTCGACGACGTCGACTTCGAGCTGACGACGGCGATGAAATCGACCGGCGAGGCGATGGCGATCGGCCGCACGTTCGAAGAGAGCCTGCTCAAGGCCCTCCGATCCTCGGAGTACGAACCCGACGTCGACTGGGACGACGTCAGCGACGAGGAACTCGAGGAACAGTATCTCGCCCGTCCGTCGCCGGACCGTCCGTACGCGATGTTCGAGGCGTTCGAGCGCGGCTACACCGTCGACGACGTCGTCGAGTTGACCGGTATCTTCGAGTGGTACACCGAACGCTACGCGAACGTTGCGGAGTCGACGCTCGCCGCCCAGGAAGGTGACTTCACCGAGGCGGCGATCGTCGGCCACACGAACGCGACGATCGCCGCGGCCGCCGGCACCGACGTCGACACGGTCGAGGGCGACGTCCCCGGTCGCACCTACAAACAGGTCGACACCTGCGCCGGCGAGTTCGAAGCAGAGACGCCGTACTACTACTCCGCGCGCAAAAACGAGTTCGAGGCTGGTCCGCTGATCGGCGACGCCGCCGCGGGCGAACTCGAGGTCGAGCGCGACGTCGAGAGCGTGATCGTCGTCGGCGGCGGCCCGATCCGCATCGGGCAGGGCGTCGAGTTCGACTACTGTTCGGTCCACGCGGTCCAGGCGCTTCGCGAGGAAGGGATCGACGCCCACGTCGTCAACAACAACCCCGAGACGGTCTCGACGGATTACGACACCTCCGACGGGCTGTTCTTCGAGCCGATCACCGCCGAAGAGGTCGCCGACGTCGCCGAGGCGGCCGACGCCGACGGCGTCATGGTCCAGTTCGGCGGCCAGACTTCCGTCAACATCGCCGAACCGCTTCAAGACGAGATCGAGCGCCGCGGCCTCGAGTGTGAGGTCATGGGCACCGCCGTCGAGGCGATCGACCTCGCGGAGGACCGCGACCGCTTCAACGCGCTCATGGACGAACTCGAAATCGCCCAGCCCGAGGGCGGGACGGCCGTCTCGAAGGAGGAAGCGCTCGAGCTGGCCCACGAGATCGGCTACCCCGTGCTCGTCCGTCCCTCCTACGTCCTCGGTGGCCGCGCGATGGACGTCGTCTACGACGACGACGAACTCGAGACGTACATCGAGGAGGCGGTCCGCGTCAGTCCCGGCAACCCGATCCTCGTCGACGACTTCCTCGAGGATGCGGTCGAACTCGACGTCGACGCCGTCGCCGACGGCCGCTCGGTGTTGATCGGCGGCATCATGGAACACGTCGAGAGCGCGGGCGTCCACTCCGGCGACTCGGCGTGTATGATCCCGCCGCGCTCGCTCGACGAGGACACCTTAAAGCGCGTCCGCGAGGTCACCGAGGACATCGCCGAGGCGCTGAAGACGAAGGGGCTGATGAACGTCCAACTCGCCGTCACCGGCGTCGGTGAGGACGAGAAGAGCGAGGTGTACGTCTTAGAGGCGAATCCCCGCTCCTCGCGTACCGTCCCGTACGTCTCGAAGGCCACAGGCGTTCCGATCGCCAAGATCGCCGCGAAGGTGATGGCCGGCGAGACCCTCGAGAGTCTCGGCGTCGAAGAGCAGATCCCCGAACACACCTCGATCAAGGAGGTCGTCCTGCCGTTCGACCGCCTGCCGGGGTCGGACCCGCGTCTCGGCCCGGAGATGAAATCGACCGGCGAAGTGATGGGGACTGCGAGCGAGTTCGGCACCGCCTACTGGAAGGCCCAACAGGCCGCCGGTAACGCCGTCAGCGAGGGAACCGCGGTCGTCGATCTCGACGTCGACGGCTTCGAGAACCACTTCGAGGTCGAGGAATTTGACGACGTCCCGGCGGCGATCCGCGAGGGCGACATCGACTTCGTCGTCAGCCGCGACCGCGACTCCCTCGAGATGGCCGTCGAGGAGGAGATTCCGTACCTCTCGACGGTTGCCAGCGCGAAAGCCTACGTCGAAGCGCTCGATTCGTTCGACGGCGGACTCGAGGTCGCCGCGGTGACGGATCGCCCACACCGCGTCGAAAACTGGGGCGAATAATCCGGGCTGAACGTCTCTCTTTAGTTCCTACGGTAACGACGGAAGCGTCCGAAGACAGTGACGACAGTACGTATAACAGGACTCGTTTTCGGTTCCACAGGCGCGGCAACTGACGATCCGGTCGCTCGAGGACGATTGCATACGTCCCTCGAGACGCCTCGAAACCGGATAGCGCTCGGCCCGACGGCTGCAAGCCGATCAGTTATCGGCCGCTTTGGCGCGCGACCGGCTCGAGGGACGTTGGATCGATATCTTTCCGAGCCGCAACAGCCCTGACGACATCGACGACGACTGAATTCGTCGATGCGTGGTTTCGTCCGATCATCGGTTCACCCGGGGCTTCGGTGACAGTGTGCGCGGTACGAATTCGACGGCCGGTTTCTCGATCCAAACCGCCACAACCGTGACGAGGTGGCCTTCGGAACGCTGTTTCTCTGCCCTCGAATCGTTCGAAGCAGACCTCATTACTGATCAGTCTCTCGTACAAGTTCAAGATTGGCTATCTTTTCGTAACTATATCGTGATTTGAGAGTTCCTATATAAGTATTCGTGGAGGTAAAGTCAACGAGACTAACATCGGAAACGCCGTTCTCTGGCGAAATGCGTGCTCGCATTCGATGGCTCACACGTGTCGATATGGCGATTCTCGAGTACCTCGACGGGCACGAGCTATCGACGTTCGAACAGCCGCCCGGCCATCGCGGCGAACATCGAAACGTCGTCTGGACACGTTCGTCGCCGCGTTCGGACGCTCGCCGCCGCTGACCTCCTCGAGCGCACCGACGATACCGCAGGCTACTACAGAATCACGGATCTCGGAAGACGATATTTGAGGGGAGAACTGACGGAAGACGAGCGGGAGACGCTTCGGGAGTACGATCCTGACGCAACCGGCGAATAAGGCTCTGTTGAAATCCTTAATGATTTATAGATTCAGTCGGTAAGTACAGGTCATACAGTGATCAAAACCAATATTAATTGACAGCTTGCAATGAAGGTATGGAGAACATCATCATTCCAGTACTTCGGTTCTTAATGTCGCTTGTCGTTCTCTTCGGATTCATCACTGTTGGCTCATTATTAGGTACAACGCTGGCTCTCCGCTGGTATCATGAAGACGAGCAACCGGGCATGTCTGCATCAGTTGATATTCTTCGTAGACTCATTTGAACTACTCAATATGCACGTGTAGTGTTCAGTAGATTCACGTGAACAATTCTCTAAAGAAGAGGATTTCAACAGAGCCGCGAATAACCGTCGTTACTCCTCAGCCAGTCGGGTCGTCTGGGGCGCCCCCTCGTACGGAAACCGCACGCAGACGGCGAACCGGTCCTTCGATCACCATCCTCGTGGGTGGATTGGACCGCCTCAGTGTGCGACCGGCTCGAGTGCCACCGGATACTCGGTCAGGTTCTCGTAGCCGTCCTCGGTGACGACCACGAGGTCCTCGATGCGGACGCCGCCGACGGCGGGGTCGTAGATCCCGGGTTCGATCGTGATCACGTGGCCCGCCTCGAGTTCGCCGCCGGCGGGCGAGATGCTCGGCTCCTCGTGGATGTCGAGTCCGACGCCGTGGCCCGTGCTGTGGATAAATCCGGTTTCGGCGCTCGGATCGCTCCGAAGCGTCTCGTAGCCCGCCTCCTCGATCACGTCGCAGGCGGCGTCGTGAACGTCCGCGCCCGTGACGCCGGCCTCGACCGTCTCGAGGGCGGCCTCGAACGCCCGCTCGGTCACCTCGTAGCGCCGCCGGGCCTCCTCGCCGGGGTCGCCGCGGGCGAACGTCCGAGTCATGTCGCCGAAGTAGCCCGACTCCTTGTCGCGGGGAAAGATGTCGATCACGATCAGTTCGTCCGCACGGAGCGGACCGCTCCCCCGGTCGTGGGGGTCGGCGCCGTCGGCGCCACAGGCCACGATGGTCTCGTCGAGCCCACAGCCGTGTCGGAGGAGGGTAACCTCGATCTCCTCCGTGACGCGCTCGCTCGTGAGGGGCTCGCCGCCGTGGACCAACAGGCCGTCGTCGACGTCGGCCTCGGCGATCAACCCCTCCGCGGCCGCCATCGCGGCCTCGTTCGCCCGCTGGGTCGTCGCGATCCGTTCGATCTCCCACTCCGTTTTCGTCGCGCGAATCCCCTCGACGATCCCCTGCGGTTCGACCGTCACGGCGAGCCCGCGCTCCCGGAGGCCGTCCGCGGTTCCCGCCGGGAAGCTTCGTGGAACCGCCACCGACTCGACGCCGTGGTCCGCGAGAAACGCCTCGAGCGCCCGGATCTTCGCCCCGTACCGTCCGTGTTCGGCGGCCAGTTCCTGGTAGTCGTAGGCGGCGAGGCGGGTGACGGAATCGGCGTTCGCTTCGGCGCTCGCCCGACCGTACTCGAGGCCCGAGACGAGCAGGTGAACGCCGTCGTCGGTGACGACCGTCTGGTAGGGGTCCGGCGCGGTAAAGCCGGAGACGTACCGCTGGTCCGAATCCGTCGCGTCGTCGTCGATGCAGTAACCGTCGACGCCTTCTTCCTCGAGGTACTGCCGGAGCGCCGAGAGGTCGGCCGCTACGTTCATGCACCGTGTTCCGACCGGCGGCCACATATACGGTTCGCTGTCACGGCTCTGAGACGGTAGCGAAACAGTCGCTCTCGAGATCGACGGTCGACGCCCGAGCCGACGTCGGGTAGTCGTCCACGACTGTGACGGCGTCCAGCAGATCGAACGCGGGAACCTCGACCTCGGGCGACCTACTAGTTCGAAAATCAACACGTTTATCGAACCTCCAGCGAACTGTCGCGTATGCGCCGACGACGGCTTCTGGTCGCGACCGCGGGAATCGGTCTCGCCGGATGTGTCGCGGTTCCCGGTGTCAACGACGATCCCTCCGGGGAGGAACTCCTCCAAGACGCGATCGAGACGCGAACCGACCTCGTCGACCTCGCGGCGCGTCGAACCCTGAGCGCCGAAACGCCCGACGGTACGTCGACTCGAGTCGAGCGGGTTCGACGTCGACCGCCGGGCGAGCGGCGAATGGAGGTCGTCGACTCCGAGAATCCCGCAACTCCGCCGGGGACGACGACCGTCAGGAGTCGCGCGGTGACCTGGACGTACGATCCGGCCGTGGACGAGGTGCGCGAACGTCACCATCCGAACCGGGTCGTCGCCGACGGAACGCGCCTCGCACTCGAGGCGCTTCTCGCGGAGTACGACCTCGCCTACGAGGGGGTCGAACCGGTCGACGGCCGGGATGCCCACCGGATCGAGGCGACGCCGACGTCGGCAGACGTCGGGCGATCGATCGAACTTCTTGTCGGCGAGACGGTGTACGCGATCCCGCTCGAAGCGACCGAGGCCCTCGAGGAGGCGACGGTGTCGCGGACGATCTGGATCGACGACGAACACCGCTACCCCATCAAGGAACGGGACGCGGTTCGCGACGCTACGGGGACCCTCGTTCACCGGCTGACGGTTACGTACGAGAACCTCGCAATAAACGCAGGCCTCGAGCCCGAGACGTTTACGTTCACGCCGCCGGCCGACGCCGAACTCGTCACGACTGGCCTCGAGCCGGCGGGGATCTTCGACTCGCGCTCTGTGGCCGGCGAGGTCACCCCGTACGACCTTCCGAATCCCGACGTTCCGGACCCCTACGACCTCGATCGGATCACGGTCGTCGACGAGGGAGACGACACGGGAACGACGGCGACGTTCTGGTACGTCGCGACCGAGGGGCGGCCACGAGAGCTGTACGTCGCCTGTCGCGACCACCAGCGCTTCGACCCGGACGTCCTGAAGGAAATCGAGTTCGACGGGCGAACGGCGTACCGCCGGGACGGACGGATCGAGAGCGTCTTCTGGGCGTGCAACGGGACGAACTACGAGGTCTCGAGTCCGGTCGGTGACGTCTCCGTGCTCGAGATTGCCTCCTCGATGGGCTGTCCGCAAACCTCCGTCCGACCGTGAGCAGATGCTACGGGACGGGCTTGCCGAGTACGAACGAGAAACTCGATCCGTAGGGAGAGGCGGTTCGTGTTAGCTATAGGTAATGTTTTAACGGTACAGATACGTTTGGTGTGTATGACCGTATCACGATCTGGAGACGGTACCCGAACCGTCGATCGGTGGGACGAGGTGTTTAGAGCGGTCTCGGCGGAGCCGCGCCGTCAGCTGATCGTTTCGGTAATGGACTGTCCGGAGGGGGAACCGGCGTCGTTACCGGAAGCGGCAGTATCCCAAGAGCTGTCGATCGATCCGAGGCGCCTCCGAAACGAGTTGCAACACGTTCACCTGCCGCTTTTGTCCGACCTGGGATTCGTCGAGTGGGAATCCGATCCGTTCGTCGCGTTTCGCGGTCCGCGTTTCGAGGAGGTTGGAGCTATCTTCGAAGCGTTGTACGACTCGTCCACCGATCTCCCCGATCCGCTGGTCGTGGGCTGTCGACGGCTCGAGCGGGAGCGAAACGCATAGCGGCACTCGGGAGCGTGAGCGGGCTGGTTTCATACGATTTGCTGTGACGATGTACCGGTGTGCCCGCAGGACGACTCGCGGTTGCACCGTCAATGACTGACAGTAGTCCGTATCAGACGGTGGGATCCGCGCCCGTTCCCGACGACGATCGGGTTCGCGCATCCGAGTGACCGATCGGTACTCGTACCTTCCCAAGCGTCGACTGGTGAGAGAAATCGACATCCATCGCATGATTTCGCCCATCAGTTCAGGCTTGTCAAAGCAGTAGGGACTCCGTCTCCAGACAGACGATCGGTACCGGTATAGGGAATCCACCCCACAGACCGACCATGAACGTCACGATCTCGCCCTCGAGCGTCGAGGGGACGGTTCGGGCACCGCCGTCGAAGAGTTACACCCACCGAGCGATCCTCGCCGCCGGCTACGCCGAGCGAACGACGGTCAGCGACGCACTGTGGAGCGCGGACACCCGGGCGACCGCCCGCGCCGTGGAACTGTTCGGCGGCGACGTGAGCCGAGCGGAAGACGGCACGCTCGAGATCGACGGGTTCGACGGCACGCCGGCGGTTCCGGCGGACGTCATCGACTGTGAAAACAGTGGGACGACGATGCGACTCGTCACGGCGACGGCCGCGCTAGCCGACGGCACCTCGGTGCTCACCGGCGACGGATCGCTTCGCTCGCGTCCGCAGGGCCCGCTCCTCGAGGCGATCGCCGACCTCGGCGGCGAGGCCGAGAGCACTCGTGGAAACGGCCAGGCACCGTTGGTCGTTACCGGCCCCATCACCGGCGACGCGGTGTCGATCCCCGGTGACGTCTCCTCGCAGTACGTCACGGCCCTGCTGATGGCGGGCGCCGTCACCGACGACGGGATCGATATCACGCTCGAGACCGAGCTCAAGTCCGCGCCGTACGTCGAGATCACGATCGAGTTGCTCTCGGCGTTCGGCGTCGACGTCCGCCGGACCGACGACGGGTTCGCCGTCGACGGCCGCCAGCGCTACGACGCCGAGGGCGGAACGTACGCGGTTCCGGGGGACTTCTCGTCGATCTCCTACCCGCTCGCGGCGGGAGCGATCGCCGGCGACGGCGGCGTCCGAATCGAGGGTGCAAACCCGAGTGCACAGGGTGACAGCGCGATCGTCGAGATCGTCGACCGGATGGGTGCGGACGTCGACTGGGACCGCGAGGCGGGGACGATCGACGTCGTCACCGACTCGCTCGAGGGCGTCTCCGTCTCCGTCGAGGATACGCCGGACCTGCTCCCGACGATCGCCACCCTGGGTGCGGTCGCCGAGGGCGACACCCGAATCGTCGACGCCGAACACGTCCGCTACAAGGAGACCGATCGCGTGAGCGCAATGGCCGAGGAACTCGGGAAACTCGGCGTCGAGACGACCGAAGAACGCGACTCGCTGACGGTCCACGGGAGCGAATCCGACCTCGAGGGGGCGGCCGTCGACGGCCGCGGCGACCACCGGATCGTCATGTCACTCGCGCTCGCGGGACTGGTTGCCGACGGCGAAACGACGATCGCGGGTGCCGAACACGTCGACGTCTCCTTCCCCGGCTTCTTCGACGCGCTCGAGGGGCTCGGCGTTAACCTCGAGCGATCGTAACGTCGAAAACGCAAAGGGGTGATTCGCGTCGCATCTCCGTCGAACGCGGGCTATAGTCGCCACTGAAAGTCAATGCACACCCGATCGCCAGACGAATCGGCGATCGGTGTGTACATCGTTTCAGTTGTTACTATAGTACCGTTCTAAAGAGCGGTCCAAGCGCTTATGCAGATCGGGCGCCCTGGACGGCGTCGACGAACGCGGCGGCGGTCTCTCTGACGCGGTCCATGTCGCCGTCCGCGATCGCGTCGTAATCGACGATCGCGCTCCCAGCGCCGACGGCGACGGCACCGGCGTCGAAGTACTCCGCGACGTTGTCGGGCGAGACGCCGCCGGTCGGGATAACGTCGACGTCGCCGAGTGGTCCCTGGAGCGCCCCGATGTGACCTGGGCCGACCGTCTTGGCGGGAAACATTTTGAGGATATCCGCACCGGCTTCCATCGCCGTGACGGCCTCCGTCGGCGTCATGACGCCGGGCGCGGAGAGAACGCCGTGGCGATTGCACGTTCGGATGACCTCGACGTTCGTATCCGGCGCGACGACGAACTCGGCGCCCGCGTCGATCACGGCCGCCGCGGTCGGTGCGTCGAGAACCGTTCCTGCCCCTACGACAGCGTCGGTCTCAGCGAGTTCGCGATCGATCGCGGCGATCTGGTCTGCGGCCCGGGTTCCGTCGGCCGTCACCTCGAGGGCGCCGACGCCGGCGTCGTGGATCGCCCGTGCGACCGGCACGATCTGGTCCTCGTCGATGCCCCGAAGTACCGCGAGCACGCCGCTTTCGGCGATTCGGTCCGAAACCTCGCGCGCGTCGGTCATTCGTCTCCCTCCGCTCCCGTTTGCGATCCCACGTTCGCCACTACTCGATCGTTCGAAACCGACTCTCGGTTCCCGGATGCTAATCGTCTCATCACGATCCGTCGATTCGCCACCCCGGGCCAAAACCGTTACTCACGAGCGAGGAAAAATCGGTCTACTCCTCGAGTCGACGGATCGTCACCGTCTCGGCTTCGAAATCCTCGAGGAACGCGCCGGTGCCGCCGACGGTGTAGCGGTCGCCATCGACGGCGAGTTCGAACGCGTTCTCGATCGGGAGCGTCGACGTCGCGGGCCGGACGAGGCTCTGGCGGACGTCGACGACCTCGCCCGTAAGCGTCGACGGAAGGTCCTGATTACCGACGGGCGAACCGGTGACCTCCGCTTCGATCCGGGTATCCGTCGCCCGATGTAGCGCGAGCTGGAAGACCGCGTTTCGAAAGCCCTCGACGGTCCGGGGGAGCTCACTCGGCGTCGTCACGTAGCGTTCCTCGGCCGTCGGCCAGTAGTTCGCCAGAAACGATCCCGCGAGCACGGGCGCAAGTTGGGGCTGAGTGAGCGAAATCGCGCGCGTATCGCTTCCGGAGTTGGTGAGCATCTGACTCGGCGCGAGCAGTCCGTGTTGCTTGTCGACCGTCAGCATCGTCGGGACGAGCGCATCCCAGGTCCGAACCGTGCTCGCGGTCCCCGCGAGCGAGGCGATATCTAGTCCCTCACCCTCCGTCCCACCCAACAACAGCAAGACGAGAACGTCCCGTTTGACGGTCTCCTCGAGCGTCGATCGGATCTTCGGGAGCACGTTCGCCGGAAGCGAGAGCGTCACCTCCGCCTCGGCGCCGGCGAGCAACGTCTCGATCCGTTTGACGACCGTCTGTCGGGATTTGATCACCTCGAACTGTTCGCTCGAGCGTTCGGGCGTCGAGTACCGCGATCGAAGCTCCGGCTCCATCTCCCGGACGTCACGCGTCAGCCGGTCGACGACCGTCTCGGGGTCGATGGGACGGATCACCGTCGGCACCGTGTGGTCGTCGACGGCGACCAGGCCGCGCTCCTCGAGTTCCTCGCTGATGCTGTAGACGTACCGCTTCGAGACGTCTGCGGCGTCGGCGATCGCACTCGCTTTCGACTCGCCGTGGTCGAGGATCGCCAGATACGTATCGATCTCCTTCTCGGAGAGACCGAACCGCTCGAGGAGTGCCGCGAGACCGTTGTCATCCATGAATCTTCAGTACGTCAGAGGTTGCAACTCGAGGTGAAAAAATCCCCGGTCGGCCGCGGCGTCGATCGACACCGACCGTTCGGTGAAAAGTAAGAACACATATTACAACAAATTTTAATCGGGTGGGGTCGTAGTGGGGAGTACGATGGAACTTCACAGCGCCCTGAACGACGTCAAACGATCGCGGGGGGATTCCCGCCGATTTCCGGGAGAACGACGGTCGACGGCCGGTCTATTCTCCGGCCTCGACGACCGACTCGTTCACGTCGCGCCCGATGGCTCGCTCAGGGACTACTCGTACCCGCTTACCGGACTGGCCGGGATCGAACGGTCGCGCTTCGGGCTCGAGGTGGACGGCACGATCCACTGGTTCGACGGCGGACGACAGCGCTACGTCGACGATACCGCGGTCGTCGAAACCGTCCACGAGGTCGACGACTACACCCTCACGCAGTACGACTTGACCGTCGACAGAACCCACCTGACTCGTATCGAGTGCTCGAACGCTATCGATGGCGCCGACGTCGCGCTCCGGGCGTGTCTCGGGTTCGCACCGGAGGGCCGCGCCGGTCGCGTCGGCCAGCTTCGCCACGGAGACGCGGTCGAGATCCACCACGACCGCGAGCGGGATTTCGTGGCTGCCTCGACCGGTGCCACCGTCACCGGACGCGTCCCCGAACAGTTCGAGGAACTGCTCGCGGCCGAGCCGAGTAACTTTCCGCGGTCGACCGACGACGGCCGATACGAGGAGGGGCGACTCAGCCCGATCGCGATTCTCGACGTCAGCCTCGAGGGGACGACGCCGGCTGCGACCATCGCGACGGTGCTTTCAGAGCCGGACGACGGCCGAGCCGTCGGCCTGGAACGCGCCCGTGCCGCGGCATCCGACCACGGAAGCACGGACGCGCTCCTCGAGGCGGGACGCGAACAGTACGACCGACGGCTTCCCGACGACACCAGTGCGGACGGCCTCGAGGGAATCGCCACGGATCTCCGCGTGCTGGCGTTCCTTCGAGCGGGAAGCGGCGCCCGGATCGCCGGCCCCGAGTTCGATCCGTTCTTCCGGTACACCGGCGGCTATGGCTACACCTGGTTCAGAGACGACGCGGAGATCTCGTCGTTTCTTCTCGAGGCCGACCACCGGGCCGACATCGGATTATCGGAGTGGCACCGCGAGAGCGCGCAGTTCTACGTGGAGACGCAACTCGCCGACGGAACCTGGCCCCACCGCGTCTGGCCACACAACGGGCGGCTCGCACCCGGCTGGGCACACGGCCGGGTGGAGGACGGGGACGCGGGGTCGATCGACTACCAGGCCGATCAGACGGCGAGCGTCGCGACCTTCCTCGCGACCTACCTGCGACTCGTCGACCCGGACGACGACGCGGTTCGGGACGCGCTGATCACCACGCTCGACGGCCTCGACGCCGTCCTCGAAGACGACGGCCTCCCGGGTCGCGTCCAGAACGCCTGGGAGAACATGACCGGGCGGTTCACCCACACCGCGGCGACCTACCTCGAGGCGTACGCGGCGATCGCCCGAGCACCGCTTCCGGACGACCACCGTGATCACGCACGCGAGCAGGCCCAAACGGTCTACGAGGGGATCGACGCCCTCTGGCTCGACGAGCGTGGGCGGTACGCGTTACGGCTCGAGGGCGGTGAACTCGACGGCCGACTCGACGGGAGCACGTTCGCACTGGCGTCCGCTCACCGGGAGTACGACGCCCTCGCAGACGTCGACGACGGTCGAATCGGCCGACTCTGCCAGCACGTCGAGACGACGCTCGAGGGACTGTATCGCGACCCCGACGGGCCGATCGAAGGAATCGCACGGTTCGAGGGCGATCCGTGGCGGGTCAACGACCAGACCGAACCGAAGATCTGGACGGTGACGACCGCCTGGGGGGCACAGGCTGCGGCCGAACTCGGCCAACTCCTCGAAGGTCGCGACACCGAGGTCGCCGCCAGTTTCGAGGACCGGGGACGCGAGTTACTCGCGCTCGTCGACCCAGACGGACCGCTTCGCCGAGCCGGTGGCTACCTTCCCGAACAGCTGTTCGACGACGGGACACCCGACAGCGCGACGCCGCTCGGGTGGCCCCACGCCCTCCGGATCGCGACGGCGACGGCACTCGAGACGACCGCTCGAGTCGAAGAGGCGTCGAGTCGACTCCCTGCACGCGAGTAACGAGGAACTCCTCGAGCGGCCACTGGCGGAACGTTTTGGTCGGAGAAGCGATTACAGACGAAAATTCGGTCGTCGATTCGTCGACTCGCTACGGCGTCGCAGTTGGCGTCTCACCCTCGACGCCGAAGACGTCACGTCCGGTGTCGTGATCGAACAGGTGGACGTCCGCCTCGTCGAACGTGAGCGAGACGCGGTCGCCCGGCGAGAGGTCGACGCCGGCATCGACGCGGGCGATGAACTCGTCGTCGACGTCCAGGTGGAGATAGCTGTCCGAGCCGACCGGCTCGACGACGTCGATCGTCGCCGTGATCGCGTTTTTCGAACCCGCATCGGTGACCGAAACGTTCTCCGGACGGATGCCGAGGGTGTACCGATCCGCTTCGAGCGAAACGTCGTTGCGCTCGGCGTACCCTGCGGAGAGTTCGAACTGGAACCCGCCGGCGGGGTCAGATAGCTGGAGTCGTCCGCCCGTGGCGTCGACGGCGACGTCGAGGAAGTTCATCGACGGCGAGCCGACGAAGCCCGCGACGAACTCGTTGACCGGGTTCTCGTAGACGTCAGTCGGCTTCCCCTGTTGCTGGAGCGTGCCATCGTTCAAGATGACGATCCGGTCGCCCATCGTCATCGCCTCGTGTTGATCGTGGGTGACGTAGACGGCCGTGATACCGAGTTCGTCCTGGATGCGCTGGATCTCGGCGCGCATGCTCGTCCGAAGCTTCGCGTCGAGATTGGAAAGCGGCTCGTCGAACAGGAACAGATCGGGTTCCCTGACGATCGCTCGACCGAGCGCGACCCGCTGTTTTTGCCCGCCGGAGAGCTCGTCCGGTTTGTCCTCGAGAAGCTCCTCGATGTCCATCATTTCGGCCGTCTCGACGACCCGCGCCTCCCGTTCGTCCGCCGAGAGATCGGTGCTCATCCGGAGCCCGAACGCCATGTTCTCGAAGACGGTCTTGTGTGGGTACAGCGCGTAGTTCTGGAACACCATCGCGACGTCCCTGTTTTTCGCGTGAACGTCCGTTACGTCCGTCTCGCCGATCCGAATGCGACCCGAAGTCGGCCGTTCGAGCCCGGCTAACATCCGGAGCGTCGTCGTTTTCCCACAGCCAGACGGTCCGACGACGGTGACGAACTCCCCATCTTCGATCTCGAGGTCGAGGTCGTCGACGGCGACGACGGTTCCGACGTCGTACTCCTTCCGGAGCGACTCGACGCTGACACGTGCCATTTTCCGGGAGTTCGGTGAGGAGCTATAAAATGCTTTCTCAAAAAGTTCGATTTGAGATGAATTAGTACAGCATATATTTTCGAACACCAGTAGAGATCCACATGGTTTCCCAGAACGTCGACCGCCCCTCCCCGAAGAACAGCCGTCGCATATCCGGTGAGGCCACCCATAGAGCGCTAATTCGACGTCCAACGTGGTCGATACACCCCCGCTCGAGACGCCATCCTAACAATTAAATATATGAAGACATAATTCATCACTGTTTACGCCATGTCAATGGAACGCAGGCAACTACTCGCAGGGATCGGGGGAATTGCAACGCTGTCGGTCGCCGGCTGTCTCGGCGGAGACGACGACCAGCCGACGACGCTGTGGCACGACTTCTCGAACGCCGAGGAGGCCGACCTCGTCGACCACGCCGAACGGTTCAACGAGGGCCGGGACGACGAGTTGAACCTCGAGGCGATCTCCGAGATCGAAGATCAACTCAGTACGGCGATCCCGGCCGGCGACGGACCGGAAACGTTCGCGTGGGCACACGACTGGATCGGCAACTACCACGAGCAGGGGTTCGCCTACGACGCCGCCGACGACGTCACCCTCGACCTCGACGCGACGTTTACGGACGCGGCGGCCGACGCCGTCCGCTTCGACGGCGCAGTGTACGGGATTCCCTACGCGGCGGAGACGGTGGCACTCATGTACAACGAGGAACTGGTCGACGGGCCACCGGAGACGCTCGAGGAGATGGTCGAGATCATGGACGACTACCACGATCCCGCCGAGGGACAGTACGGCCTCTCGTGTCCGCCGGCGGATCCGTACTTCACGAGCACGTTCCTCCACGCATTCGGTGGGTACTTCTTCGACGACGAGACGGAATCGCTCGGTGTCGACCAGGACGAATTCATCGAAGGCGTCGAACTCCTCGAGGAGTCGATCTGGCCGTACGTTCCGCAGGATCCGGCCTACGAGTCTCAGGTGCCGGTGTTCGACGACGGCAACGCCCCGTTCGCGATCAACGGGCCGTGGGAGATCGACGGCTTCCGCGACTCCGGAATCGAGACGACCGTCGCTCCGATGCCCGACATCGCTGGTGGCGACCCGACGCCGTTTACCGGCATTCAGGTCTGGTACTTTACGGCCACGCTCGATGACGCCGACGAGGAAGCCCTCGAGACGGCGATCGACTGGGCCGAGTGGCACTCGACTGACGAGGACGTCATCCTGACGAACGCCGAGAACCACGGGTTCATCCCCGTCCACGAGGAGTACACCGACGACGACGACCTCGGCGACGACGTCGAGGCGTTCGCCGAAAACGTCTCGATGGGCGTTCAGATGCCGTCTCACCCACGAATGGACCAGGTGTGGAACCCCGTCGAGGACGCCCTCGAGCAGGTGTTCAACGAACAGGAGAGCGCCGAAGACGCAATGAACGCGGCCGCCGACGAGATTCGGGGCCGCTGGGAGTAACGACGGGTCTTCCTCTCGTCTATGTCCACGTCATTCCTCGACCGCGTTACCGACCTCGGTCACCGACGGCTGAGAGCGGATCGGACCTCCAGAGATCTGTTCGGCTATCTCCTCGTCGGGCCAGGTATCGCCCTGTTTCTCTCGTTTATGCTGTTCCCGATCGTATTTCTGATCTACCTCTCGTTTACCGACGCGACCCACGCCGGAACGGTTATCGGCGGGGAAGCGTCCCTCATCGGCGTCGACAACTACGTCGCCCTGTTCACCGACACCCAGTTCTGGAACTCACTCGGCATCACCTGGCTGTTCGTCGCCGTGAGTCTCCTGGCGAAACTCGTCGTCGCCGTAACGATCGCCGTCGTCCTCACGCACTCTCGAGTACGGGGGAAACGGTACATGCGCGCGATCGTCATCGTCCCGATGGGGTTTCCCGAAATCTTCAGAGTGACGATCTGGCGCGGGCTGTTCAGTAGCGCCCGATTCGGGCCGTTAAACGAGATTCTGGCCATGTACAACGGCGCGGTCGAACGCCTCGTCGGCGTCGTCGACGCCGTCGCGTTCTTCGTCACCATAGAGGCGCCCGGACTGTTGCTCGTCGACATCCCGGTCGCCTGGCTCGGCGGTCGGTGGAGTACCTTCCTCGCGTACGTCACGACGGAGGTCTGGATGGCCTACCCGTTCATGGTGATCATCATCGTTAGCGCGCTCCAGGACGTCCCGATGGAACTCCACGACGCGGCGAAAGTCGACGGCGCAGGCTACATCTACCGGTTCTACCACGTCACGTTGCCCGCGATCAAGCGACCGGTGATGTTCGCGTCGATCCTCACCGCCGCGGCGTCGTTCCAGCAGTTCCTGGTCCCGTGGGTGTTCAACCGCGGCGGTCCCGGTCGACAGAACGAACTCCTCCTGGTGTACGGCTTCCGGGAGGCGATCGAACTCAACGAGTACGCCTTCGCGTCCGCGATCATGGTCACCGCCATCGCCTTCATCGGGATGTTCATGTGGCTCGCAGTCAAGAAGGGACGGCTCGCGGAGGGGGTGAACTGAGATGCTCGAGACCATCACACAGACGGTCGAACAGGTACGAACCGGGCGGCGAACTATCGGCGACCTCGGTAAGACCGGGGTCGGTACGATCGGCGCCTTCGCAATGTTGGTCGTGCTCATGTTCCCGGTCTACTGGATCGTGACGGCCTCGTTCTCCCAGGGTGCGGGGCTGATGAGTTCCGACGGGCTGTTCGCCGATCCCGCGACGTACAACCTGGATGCCTACCGGTGGGTCCTGTTCGAGTCGGACTTCGTCTTCGACAACGGCGAGGTCGGCGAGCCGGGGGCTCTGTTCAACAGCCTGATCGTCGTCTTCGTCACCGTCAGCGTCTCGCTGTCGGTCATCATCCCCGGCGCCTACGCGCTCTCGAGGCGGAAATTCGCCGGACGGCAGAAGATCCTCTACGGCTACGTCCTGTTCACGCAGGTCGGTGCCGGTCTCTCGATCGCGACGCTCATCGCGCTGTACGCGCTGTTCGTCAACCTCGGACTGAGCAACAACCTGTTGATCCTGGGGGTCTTCTATGCGGCAGGGGCGATCCCGTTCAACACGTGGCTGCTCAAGACGTTCATGGACAACATCCCGGTCTCCTACGAGGAGGCCGCGATCGTCGACGGCGCGAGCCAGTGGCAGGTCATCCGTGAGGTGATCCTGCCGCTCTCGAAGCCGGGCATCGCCGTCGTACTGATCTTTACGTTCCTCGCCGGCTGGAACGAGTTCATCATCGCCCAGACGCTCCTTCGACCCGAGAACTACACCCTCTCGGTCGAACTCTACTCCCTTGCGGCCAACGAGTACGAGACGCCGTGGACCGAGTTCGCCGCATTCGCGAGCCTCTTCGCCCTGCCGGTGGCGATCATCTACTTCGCCACCCAGAGCTACGTCGAAAGCGGCCTCTCGTTCGGCGGCATGGAAGGCTGAGGTGCCGAAAATCCTGCTTTTCTTGGCCCCGAGACGTTCTCGAGTCCGCTCGCGAGACGTTAACGGCCTCGCGTCTCCGACTCGCGTTCGACCTCGAGGACGACGGCCGTCTCGACGGTGATTTCGCGGTCGAACGCGGACTCCTCGTCCGCCGGTTCGCAATCGCTCGCGCCGTCGCTTCCGTCGCGAACGATCGTCTCACCCGTCGATAAATCCGTCTCACCGGTCAATAGATCCGTCCCGGCGACCGGTTCGTCGATCCCCACCGTCGCCGTCCCCTCGCCGAAGTGGAGGACGATGACGACTCGCCGGCGGCGTTCGGAATCGTCTCGGGCGTACGCCACGGCCGCGTCCGTCTCGGTTTCGTACTCGATGCGCTCGAGTGTAGCGTCGGCTTGCAGGGCCGGGTGTGACTTTCGGAGGTCGACGAGTCGCCGGTAGTACGCGAGCAGTTCCTCGTCTTCCTCGCCCCAGTTCATCGGCTCGCGTCGCTTGCGGAGCCCGGTCTCCTGGCCCGCATAGAGCATCGGAATTCCCGGAAGCGTAAACGTCGCCGCGCCGGCGGCTAACTGGGCGTCCCGACCGTACGACGACAGGTACCGGTCCGTATCGTGATTCTCGACGTAGGTGAGCCACAGCGAGGAGGGGTGACCGCCGCGGCGCGCCCGCTCGTCGACCGCATCGAGGACGAGACTCGCGTCCGGCGAGTCACCGTCGCCCTCGAGAACCGCGTCGGCGAAGGCGTCGATCACGGCGTTCGTCTCCTCCTCGACCCCGCCGGCGTCGGTCGCGACCGCGTCACCGATCGTCTCGAGCGCGCTGTAGAGTCTGTCGTCGTGGTGGGCGTGAAAGCGGCCACCGCCCATCTCGACCGACGACGGGAGCGTTTCGTCGAGCAGGAAAAACTCGGCGTCGGCGCTCGTCACCCGATCGTACACCTCGGCCCAGAAGCTCAGCGGCACGCCCCAGGCGACGTCGGTCCGGAAGCCGTCGACTTTCGGCGCCCAGAAGTCGACCACGGAGAGGAGGTACTCCCGAACCGCCGGGTTCCCGTGGTCGAGGTTCGGAATCTCGTCCCAGTCGAAGTAGGCGTCGGGTTCGCGGGCCTCGACGTCCGCCCAGCGATACCAGTCGCGGTACCGTTCGTGGTCGGGGTGGTCCTCGTCGAGGGCCGCCTCGAAGAAGGGGTGCGTGTCGGCCGTGTGGTTGATCACGAGGTCGAAGACGACCCTGATTCCCCGCTCGTGGCAGGCGTCGACCAGCGCCTCGAACTCGGCGAGCGTTCCGAGATCCGGATCGACCCGAAGGTAATCGGTCGTGTGGTAGCCGTGGGGGCCGCCCAGCTCGTCGGGCGTCCCGAAGCCGCGTTTGGTCTCGAGAAACGGCGTCAGCCAGAGGACGTCGATGCCCAGCTTCTCGAGGTGGTCGAGTCGGTCGGCGAACGTCTGGAACGTCGGCTCGGAGTGGTCGGGAAACCGCCGCGTGAACGCCTCGTAGACGATGGCGTTCTCGACCCACGCGGGCGGCTCGAACGGGCGCTCGACCCGTAGGCCGTTGCCATCTACACTGTCACCGCCCGCACCGCCGCCGTCTGTACTGTCACCGCCTGCACCGTCGCCGGCCGGAACCAACTCGAGGGCATCGGGTAGCGAGTACCGGCTGTCGGCGGCCACGGCGACCGCGTAAATCCGGGCACGTTCGGTCACGTCCTCGATCTCGATAGTGCCGTCGGGAGCGACCGCGAGGTCGTCCCGGTCGTCGACGTAGTATTCGACTTCGAGCGCGTCTTCGCCGGCGTCACCCTCCACATCCTCGTCGCCGCTCACAGCGGTCGATATCCCCGCTGACAACGTCGCGTCGGGCACGAGTTCGATCCGATCGTCGCGAACGTCGGCCTCGAGACGGATCCGTGGGCGGGGCTCGCTATCGTTCGTCCCGATGTCCGGAAACGCACGAACAGTCAGTTCGTGGACGCCGTCGGGAGCCTCGAGATCCAGCGTGTACGTGCCGGGAACGTCGGGGACGAACTCGGCGACCGGCTCGTCGGTTGGTTCGGCGCTCGATTCGGACGGCGCGTCGGCGATGCGCCAGGCGTACTCCCCCTCGGCGTCCGGATTCCAGGGCGCGAGGTCGTCCCGGGGTTCCATCTCGTTCCCGTTCGGGTTGACGATTCCGTCGCCGACCGTGACGAACCGCGGCGGTCCAGGGTGGTGAGAGCCGTCACCGCTTTCGAACGACTCCTCGCTCGTCCGTTCGCCGCCGTCGGTTCGCTCTCGTCCGGTTCGTCCTCGTCCCGTCCGTTCGGTTCGACCATCTCGTTCGAGCAGATCGCTCGAGTCGCGTCTTCGATCGTTCACAGTCGGACCTCTCGGCCGGAGGATAAATTTGTGATGTATTTGTACACCACACAGGTGGTTCGACCACTGGGTTGCGTGTGACAGATGGTCCCCGAAGCGCGCCCACTACTCACTGGTGAACGACCGAGAGCGACGCTCCGCGGGTTCGGCGTCGGTTTCCGTCGGAAAACGTAAATATCGTTCGGCGAGCGCTACTCCTCGTCGAACAGTTCCTCGCCGTCGACCATGTGCTCGGCGACGGCGTCCATATCGAGGGTGACGCCCAGCCCCGGCTCCTCGGGGATCTCGATGTAGCCGTCCTCGATGACGTCTTCTTCGACCAGGTCCTCCCACCAGCCGAGTTCGTAGGAGTGGTACTCGACGGCCAGCGAGTTCGGAATCGCCGCGCCGACGTGGGCGCTCGCGGTCGTCGCGACCGGCGAGGAGACGTTGTGCATCGCGACCGGCATGTAGTAGAGATCGGCCAGATCGGCGATCTTGCGCGTCTCGCGCATGCCGCCAACTTTCGGCATGTCGGGTGCGATGATGTCGACCGCCTGCTCTTCGATCAGTCGGCGTTGACCGTGTTTGCGGTAAACGTTCTCGCCGGCCGTGATCGGCGTCGTCGTCGACTGGGTTACTTCACGCTGGACGTCGTGGTTCTCCGGCGGCACCGGGTCCTCGAGCCACCAGATATCGTACTCCTCGAGACGCTTGGCCAGACGCTTCGCGGAGCCGGCGCTGAACGTCCAGTGACAGTCGAAAGCGACGTCGGCCCTGTGACCGACGCGCTCGGTAACGGCCTCGACGATCGACGCCTTGTGCTCGATTTCGGGCTGGCGCAGGTGGCGGTTCGCGCGATCCTTCTCGTGGCCCGAGGGGACGTCGAGGTCGAACTTGAGCGCGTCGTAGCCCAGTTCCTCGACGACGCGTTCGGCCTCGTCGGCACAAGCGACGGGATCGGCTTCCTCCTCGGTGTGACAGTCACAGTAGACGCGCACCTCGTCGCGGTACTTGCCGCCGAGCAACTGGTAGGCAGGCACCTCGAGGATCTTGCCCGCGAGGTCGTGGAGTGCGACCTCGATACCGGCGATCGCGGTCACGGTGACGCCGCCGACCGAGCCCTCGCCGGACATCTTCTGGACGAGGTGTTCCGTGAGCCGGTCGATGTCGAGTGGGTTCTCGCCCCGGAGGAACGGCGCCATTCGCTCGACGAGTTCCGGTGCGCCCGCACCCCAGTAGGCCTCGCCGGTGCCGACGATGCCCGCGTCGGTGTAGATGCGCACGAGCGTCCACGGGAAGTTGCCGTCGACCATCGTGGTCTGGATATCCGTAATCTCGACGTCGCGTCCGCCTCCGCGCTCTCGCGTGACGTTCATCGTCTCCGCCGAGAGATCCCGCATCGTGTACTCGGCGTTTGGGTCGTGTAGCTGTGAGTAGTCGACTCCCATAGCAGAGATACTTACTCGAACGGTAGTAATAGTTGCCATCTATCGCTCGCGTGCGAGGGGCCAAAGCGGGACCGCAACCGCCAGCGAGCCGAAAGGTGTAGAAGTAGATCGGATCAGATCGCATCGAACTCGACAGCCGTCTTCACGACGTCGTCGTCCGTTTCGAACGCAACTTCGAACTCCTCTATGCCGTAGACGCCGGTGACGAGGTCGTCCGTGAACCACGTCGGGAGTTGGGAGAGCGTATCGATCGCGGCCTCGAAGTGGCCGCGATGGGAGTTGACGGTTCCGACCAGTGCCTTGTTGTGCAAGACCATCTCCCGGTGGAGTCGCCCGCCGTCGACCTCGAACTCCCACGATTCGGGGACGCCCAGCAGGACCCCGACGCCGTTGGGTGCGAGCGCGTCGACCGTCTCGAATGCGTGTTTGGGGTAGCCGGTCGCCTCGTATATAAGGTCGATCCCTTCGTATGCCTCCGGAATCTCGGCGACGGGAGTCTGGCGGGAGTCGACGTACGTCGCGCCGAGTTCCTCGATGATGTCGATCGTCGGATCGGGGCGATCGCGTCGGCCCAGACAGTACGTTCGATCGATACCGATGGTTTCCTCGAACATCGCCAGCGTCAGCAGGCCGAGCGAGCCGTTACCGAGGACCAGCGCCGACTCGGGTTCCCAGTCGAACGCCGAACGGGTGGCAACGGCGTGCTCGATCGCCTTCTCCGAGATGCTGACCGGCTCTACGAGAAAACCGAGCGCCGCGAGGTCGTTCGGGATCGGGACCAAGTATTCTGCCGGGCTCGTGACGTACTCGGCCATGAACCCGTGGGCGCCGGCGATGCCGCGTTCGACGTACTCGCCATCGGGTGCCATATCCGGTTCGCCGCGTGCGAAGTACTCGTTATCCACACCGCCCGGTCGGCGCCGGACCGTCGGAACGACGTACTGGCCCTCCTCGAGGTCGGTCCCGTTCGCGTCCTCGACGACGCCAACGGCCTCGTGTCCGAGCACGAGTTCGTCTTCGCCCGCGGGAACGTCGCCGTGGTGGCCCGCGATGACTTCGTGGTCGGTCCCGTCGACACCCACCCGAAGCGTTCGAACGAGCGCTTCGCCCTCCGTCGGTTCGGGTCGTGGTCGTTCGACGAGCGTCGGTTCTCCGGCCCCCGGTTCCACAGCGATAGCTTTCATACCGTCGGAAACGAGCCACATGGACAAAAGATTTACCCATCCTGTAGTAAACATCTGACAGCAGAGTGACTTCGATCCTGTCCGGCGATACCAACGGGTGAACGAGTCCTGGGACCGTTCGGCGAACCCGTTCAGGTGCATCTGCTGTGTGGTGGTGCGGTCGTCTGGTCGGGTCGGTGGGGTGGTGAATCACGCTGGGCGCGTCCGACAGCCCCTCGAGCACTCACACTGACGTTCCGACTCCGATCCGAGAGCGGCCGCCGTTAGGAGATTCGTCCACTCGTGTGGTCTGCTTCCATCAGTTTCGGTACGGCCACAAGCCGTCCTGTAGCCCACCGGTGCTCAATGAACACACCCCGGGGTCAAGATCCGGAGCAGTCGCCTTTGCCGCCTGTACAGCATTCCGCCTCAGCCGAGGCTACCGAACCGTCCGCAATGGAACGCCACCGTTCGAGAGCGAAATACCTCCTCCAGGAGGTCGACGTCTAGAGTCACAAGAGAAAACTTCTTGTGGTGGTGTCAGGAATCTAATCGTATGGTCCCCAACCCCTCCACTCCGCTTACGCGACGCGCGGCGTTAGCCCTCGGGGCGTCGATCCCCCTCTCCGGCTGTCTCGGGCTGATCACCGGCGCGCTCGGCAACCAGGTCCCCTCGAGCGTGCCCGCGGATCTCAGCCACGAGAGCCTCGGCGTCGTCGATACCGGCGGCGAGATCGATATCGTCACCGACGCCGACCTCACGCTGGTGTACTTCTTCGCGACGTGGTGTGGTCCCTGTGGCCCACAACAGGAGGAACTCCACGACGTTCGCGACGAGTACGACACCGAGACCCTGGCAATGCGTGCGATCTCCCCCGAGGACGACGAGGCGGAAGTCTTCGAGTACTGGGAGACAGAAGAAGCCGAGTATCCCGCCTGCATCGACCCCGACTCCGACGTTCACGCGGAGTTCGGCATCAGCGCGTACCCGTCGCTCGTCCTCGTCGATCCCGACGGCGAGGTGCGGTGGCACACCTCCGGAACGACCGACGCCGAGGACATCATCGAACGGGTCGACGAGGAACTCGACGGCTAACCCGTGCTCTCGGATCTGCGCCTCCTGTTTGCGTTCACCGCCGGGTCGGCGACGTTTTTCGCCCCGTGTGCGTTTCCGATGCTCCCGGGCTACGTCGCCTACTACCTCGGCGACGACGTCGCGGGCTCGACGCGCGCGGCGATCAGACGCGGCTCGGTCGTGAGCCTCGTCGCCAGCGCGGGCATGTTCGCCGTCTACCTCGGGCTGGTCGGCATCGCCGTCGCCGTGGGATCGCGGTACTTTCACCGGTTGGTGTTACTCGGCGGCGCCGTCGGGCTCGCGCTGATCGTCCTCGGAATCGCGATGCTCGGCGGACTCACCCACGGCCGCCTGTTCACGATGCAACTACCCGAACGCGACCGGAGCTATCGGGGCTACTTCGCCTTCGGCGTCGCCTACGCCATCGCCGCCGCCGGCTGTACGGCGCCGTTTTTCATCACGGTCGTTCTCTCGAGTCTCTCGAGCGGGCCGGCCGCCGCGTTCCTCACCGTCGGCGCCTACGCTGGTGGCATGGTCGTGATGCTCGTCGTGGTGACGCTCCTGACGGCAGTCGGTCACGAATCGCTGTTTCGCCGGATGGTCCCCTCGGGACGGCTCCTCGAGCGGGCCGGCGGCGCGCTGTTGATCGTCGCCGGCGTCGTCCAGCTTTACCTGTTTCTGTTCGAGTACGGCGGCCTCGCACAGCTCGGCCTCGCGTGAGCGGGCCATCGTCTCCGTGAACGTCCGTCCCGTCGAACGGCTCGACCCGCCCGCAATCCTCCACCGATTCCGTAGGGCTAAGTGGCCACGTCCCAGAACAGGGGGGTAATGAACGGCAACCGTTTCGGTCGCCTCTTTCAGGTGACCACGTACGGCGAGAGCCACGGCGAGGCGATGGGCTGTACCGTCTCGGGCTGTCCCGCCGGCCTCGAGCTTTCCGAAGAGGACATCCAGGTGGACTTAGACCGACGAAAGCCCGGCCAGTCGATGATCACCACCAGCCGCGGCGAACCCGACGACGTGACGATCAACTCCGGCGTCCAGGACGGCTACACGACGGGAACGCCGATCGGGATGGTCATCCAGAACAAAGACGCCCGCTCGGGCAAGTACGAACCGTTCATCACCGCACCGCGGCCGAGCCACGGCGACTTCACCTACTCCGCGAAGTTCGGCACTCGCAACTGGGGCGGCGGTGGACGCTCCTCCGCACGCGAAACCGTCAACTGGGTCGCCGCGGGCGCCATCGCGAAGAAACTGCTCGCACTCGAGGGCATCGAATGCAAGGCACACGTCAACCAGATCGGCGAGATCGAGGCCCCCGAGGTCAGTTTCGAGGAGATGCTCGAGCATAGCGAAGAAAACGACGTCCGCTGTGGCCATCCCGAGACCGCCGCGGAGATGCAAGACCGCATCGCGGAGTACCAGGAGGAAGGCGACTCCATCGGCGGCAGCATCGAGTTCGAGGCCCGCGGCGTCCCCGTCGGCCTCGGCGCGCCGCGGTTCGACTCGCTCTCGGCCAGGCTGGGCCAGGCGATGATGGCGGTCCCCGCAACGACGGCATTCGAGTTCGGTCTGGGAACCGACGCCGCCGAGTGGACCGGCAAGGACCGAAACGACGACTGGGAGTTCGATTCCGACGGGAATCCGGTTCCGGTCGAGAACGACCACGGCGGCATTCAGGGCGGGATCTCGAGTGGCGAGCCGATCTACGGCGAGGTCACCCTCCACGCGCCGACGTCGATCCCCAAGAGCCAACAGACCGCAGACTGGGAGACCGGCGAACTCAAAGAAGAACAGGTCATCGGCCGCCACGACCCCGTTCTCCCGCCGCGTGGCGTGCCGGTCGTCGAGGCCATGCTCGCGCTCACCCTCGTCGACTTCATGCTCCTGTCGGGTCGGCTCAACCCCGACCGCGTCGACGACCAGCCCGGCGAGTACGACACGGACTACCACCCGAGTAATCCGCGAAACGAATAGCTCGAGGTGATCAACAGCCGACAAGGGGTGTAGCAAATTTCTTCAAGAAACGGAGATCAGGTCAATTATTCCACCAATCTATTCGAGATGTGTGACCGGAACCACTGTAGTTCTGACCGATAGAAAACGATATTAGTTTCGGTAAAGGTGTTTCTTGTTACGTGATGTCCGCTTCTAGGAAAATATTCACCGAGGCAAGTATCTCACTCGTGCTCGTTGGCGGACTACTGACGGTCATGTACATCGACGGTACGTTCGAGGGCGCCGCACTGAGCGCGATCCTGGCCTGGATCGCGGGGATCGGACTCGTCGTCTCGGGAGTCGTTTACATTACCGGAAGCGTGGTCAAAAAAGCGGTCGAATAAATTCCGCGTCGACTGTGAATGGATCCCAGTGCGGGGCCGTTGTCATACGGTTTACTGTCAGTCATTTCCGGCACAACCGCCGCCTGGGTCGCGGTTGTGCCGGTACATCGAGACAGGAATCCGTATCAGTCCGGATCGACACAACACCGATAGTAACAACTGCAACGATGTACACACTGATCGCATAGCTCACGGGTCACGTTCGTTCCCCGTTCGCATTTTCGCGGTTCTCATTCATGGTTCGAAAATCGAAAATTTTCGTCATCACGAACGACCGCAGGTGGTTCGAACGACTCCGTTCGCTCACGGGTCGCGTTGCTCCCCGTTCGCTTTCCCGCGGTTCTCGCTCACTCTGTTCGCTCCGAACCGCGCACGCTCCGAACCGTGCACACTCCGAACCGCGCTCGTCTGGCGATCAGGTGTGCAAGACCTGCAGTGGCTACTATAGCCGCCTGTTGGTTCGACACAACACCTAACCGCCTGTTGGTAGTACGGTGTGCATGCGGGATTTTCACCTCCACTCGAACTACTCCGACGGCGATTTCCTCAGTGCGATGGTCGACGCCGCGGAGGTCGCCGGACTCGAGGGGATCGGCTTCGCCGACCACTGTAACGTCGCCCCACGCGAGCGCATGGAGACGATGCGAAGCGTCTACGGTTTCAACCTCGATCTCACCTACGAGCGACGACGACGGGCGATCGAACGGCTCCGCGGGGAGGCCTCGATCGAGATCTACGACGCGGTCGAGATGGACTACGATCCACGGGACGAAGCCGCGATTCGGGACTTTCTCGAGACGGCGGCGTTCGACTACGCGATCGGGAGTGTCCACGCGGTCGGCGGCGCCAACGTACAGGCACCCTCCCAGTTCGCCGGCCGCTCCGACGCCGACCTCGACGGCGTCGTGGCTGAGTACTTCGACAGGCTAGTCGCACTCGTCGAGTCAGAACTGTTCGACGTCGCCGCCCACGTCGATCTGATCGCACGGACGCCACCGTTGCGCGGTCGGGCGACGGACGAGCAGTACCGACGCGTCGCGCGCGCGCTCGCAGACTCGAGGACGGTGCCGGAGATAAACGCCGGGCGAGCGCTGACCGATGCTAGCATCGTCCACCCCGCCGATCAGTTATTCGAGATGCTCCGCGAGTTCGACGTCCCGGTCACCGTCGGCACGGACGCTCACGACCCGAGCGAGATCGCTGGCCGGGCGACGTTTCTCCGCGAGTTCGTAGAAGACGCCGGGATCGATCCCGTCGATCCGCCGGAACTCGATCGCTCGGGAAAGTGAATACTCAACTCGTTTTTCGTGGTGAAACGTGCCGATTAGTAACCAAGAATTTACAACGGACGTTCATTCTTCACGAAAGATCCTTGGTAATCTATAGCAAAGGCTTTAGGTTCGGTAGGGCAAAATTCGGGTACGGTTGGCCCACCGGCCACTGATTTACCTATGAGCGACGACGAACTCATCTGGCGAATCGCAGGAGGTTCCGGAGACGGGATCGACTCGACGAGTCAGAATTTCGCGAAGGCGCTGATGCGCTCGGGGCTCAACGTATTTACACACCGCCACTATCCATCGCGGATCCGTGGTGGTCACACGTACGTCGAGATCCGAGCCGCCGAACACGAAGTACAGTCACGAGGGGACGGCTACAACTGCCTGCTGGCACTCGGCGATTCGTTCGCCCGAAACCCACAGGAAGAGGCCTACTACGGCAACGAGGAGATCAAACCCCTCTCGGAGAACCTAGACGAGTTACGCGAGGGTGGCGTGATCGTCTACGACGAGGGCCTGCTCGACGAGGAGGAGGTCGCGGCCCTCGACCTCGAGAAGCGTGCCGAGGAAAACGACTGGCACGTCTACCCGGTCGACCTCCGCGGCCTCGCCAAAGAACACGGCCGCGAGGTCATGCGCAACACCGCCGGCGTCGGCGTCACGGCCGGGTTACTGGAGATGGATCTCGAGCACATCGAGAACCTGATGGAGGACGCGATGGGCGGCGACGTCTTGGAGGCGAACCTCGAGATCCTCCACGAGGCCTACGAGATGGTCGGCGACGAGATCGAACGCGAAAACGATCTTCGCGTTCCCCGGGGCGAACACGAGACCGAGCAGGCACTGCTGTCGGGCTCGAACGCGATCGCTTACGGCGCGATCGACGCCGGCTGTCGCTTTATCGCCGGCTATCCGATGACGCCGTGGACGGACGTCTTCACCATCCTGAGCCAGAACTTCCCCGACATGGGCGGAGTCTCCGAACAGGTCGAAGACGAGATCGCGGCGGCGGCGCTCGCGGTGGGAGCGAGCCACGCCGGCGTCAAGGCCATGTCCGGCTCCTCGGGCGGTGGCTTCGCGCTGATGAGCGAACCGCTCGGACTCGCCGAGATGACCGAGACGCCGCTCGTCCTCGTCGAATCGATGCGCGCCGGTCCCTCGACCGGCATGCCGACCAAACCCGAGCAGTCGGACCTCGAGTTCGTCCTCTATACGAGCCAGGCCGACTCCCAGCGCGTCGTCTTCGCGCCGGGGAACATCGAGGAAGCCTACGAGCAGACGCGAATCGCGTTCGAGATTGCCTGGGACTACCAGATCCCGACGATCATCATCTACGACCAGAAGCTGTCGGGCGAGAACACGAACGTCGACGTCGAGTTCTTCGATCGCGAGCCGGCGCCGGATCTCGGCTCGACGCTGACCGAGGAAGAACTCAAGGAAGCCGCACACGACAACTCCGGGAAGTTCAAGCGCTTCAACTACGAGGCGGCCGAAGACGGCGTCGCACCGCGGTCGCTCCCCGGCCAGAAGGGGGGACGGTACCTCGCAACTGGCAACGAACACTCGCCGGTCGGTCACATCAGCGAAGATCCCGACAACCGCGTCGCCCAGATGGACCGACGCCTCGAGAAGCTCGAATCGATCCGTGCGGAACTCGACGAGCGCGGATCGACCCAGACGTACTTCGGCCCCGACGAGGCCGACTACGGTATCATCACCTGGGGCTCGAGCCAGGGCGCCGTCGAGGAGGCAGTCGAGCGCCTGAACGCGCAGGGACACAGCGTTAAAGGCCTCAGCGTCTCCGATATGATGCCGTTCCCCGAGACGGAGGTGACCGAGTTCCTCGAAAGCGTCGACGAGGCGATGGTCGTCGAGATGAACGCGAGCGCCCAGTTCCGCGGACTGATCCAGAAGGAACTCGGTCGCTTCGGCGAGAAGCTCACCAGCCTGCTCAAGTACAACGGCAACCCGTTCGAACCCGCGGAAGTCGTCGAGGGCTACGAGGTCAACCTCGCCGACGAGGAGCGCGAACCGACCGCACAGGTACGAATCGAACCCGCAGCAGGTGACTGACCATGAGTGCATTCAACGCAATCGGTGAACAGCGAGAGATCGACCGGGACGAGTACACCCCCGGTGTCGAACCGCAGCCGACCTGGTGTCCGGGCTGTGGTGACTTCGGCGTCCTGAAGGCGCTGAAGCAGGCCCTTCCGGAAGTCGGCAAGACGCCCGAGGAGGTCCTGACCGTCACCGGGATCGGCTGTTCCGGCAAGCTGAACAGCTATCTCGACACGTACGGATTCCACACCATCCACGGCCGCTCGTTGCCGGTCGCACGCGCCGCCAAACTCGCGAACCCAGACCTCGAGGTCATCGCCGCGGGCGGTGACGGCGACGGCTACGGGATCGGCGGCAACCACTGGATCCACACGGCTCGCGAGAACCACGATATGACCTACATCGTGTTCAACAACGAGATCTTCGGGCTAACCAAGGGCCAGACGTCGCCGACCAGCCCCAAGGGCCACAAGTCCAAGACCCAGCCCTCGGGCAGTGCGAAGACGCCGCTTCGGCCGCTGTCGATGTCGCTCAACTCCGGTGCGAGCTACATCGCTCGCACGGCCGCGGTCAACCCGAACCAGGCCAAGGAGATCATCAAGGAAGCCATCGAACACGACGGCTTCGCCCACATCGACTTCCTCACGCAGTGTCCGACCTGGAACAAGGACGCACGTCAGTACGTCCCCTACATCGACGTCCAGGAATCGGACGACTACGACTTCGACATCCACGACCGCCGCGAGGCGGCCGAAATGATGCGCGAGACCGAGGACGTCCTGAACGAGGGAACCGTCCTGACGGGACGGTACTACGTCGACGACGACCGACCCTCCTATCAACAGGAGAAACAGGCCGTCGGTGAGATGCCCGAACAACCACTCGCCGAGCGGTACTTCGACGACGACGCCGAGTGGGAGCGAAGCTACGACCTGCTCGACCGACACAAGTAACGCGACCCGCTGGGTTTTCGCGTTTTCTACCTCTCGAGAGATACTTCCGTCCTCGAACATCAGGGCGTCTATGGCCGGAGCGTCCGACCCGATTCGCGGGCTAATCGACGGAGCCCGGAACCCGACCGCCAGCCTCGAGGTCGGTCGCTACTACGGTCAGGAACTTGCCCGGCGACTCACACACTACCTCGACAAACGACGGAACGGCTACAGGCATTTCGGCTCGCTCGCGGAGGCCGCCGAGACGGTCCTGGCCGACAGCGCCGAGGTCGGGTTCGAAGCCGGCGGCCACTTTCGAGGAGTCTGGCCTCGGGACCTCTGTTTTGCGGCCGGCGGACTGTCGACGGCGGGATACGGCGAGGCGGTCGGCGAGACGGGCGAGTGGCTTCTCGAGGAACTCTCAGACGTCTTCTATACCGACTTCCACGAGCGGTACAACGCCGCGACGCCTGCAGAAGGCGTCGACACCTTTCCGGCACTCGTCGTCGCGCTGGACGAGGCAGGGCGCCTCGAGGCGAACGAAAACGCCGTCGCTGACCTCGCGGCGCTCCACCGCGAGAAGTTCGTCGAGGACGGCTTCGTCGCCGGGAACGGAAGCTCCTGGTGGGACTCGGCCGCTCGTCCCCGGGAGGCGTACAACACGGCGATGTTGCTGGCCGCGAGCGAGCGCCTCGAGTCCCGTGACGTCGAGACGACGTTTACGGGACAGTCGGATCGGATCAGGGAGACACTGCACTCGCGGCTCTGGAACGGCGAGTACGTCGACGAGCGACGGGGATCGTCGACGCTCGCTTGCGATGCGAACGTCGTCGCGCTTTACTTCGGTCTCCTTCCCGACGAACGGGCGGCCTCGGTCGTCGAGGCGCTCTCGACCCTCGAGACGCCGTACGGGATCCGCATGCGCAAGCGCCCGTTCTCCCGTCGAGAAGTCCACCCGTTTTTCCTGTTCCACCGCGAGTATCACTATCACGTCTGGCCGTGGAACGGATTCCTGTACGCGATTGGTCTCGCACGGTACGGCTACGACGAGCGTTCGCGGGCCGAGATGGCGCGTCTCGAACGTCTCCTCGAGCCCTACGGCAACTTCCTCGAGGTGTGTACGGCAGACGGCAAACCGTACGTCAAGCGCGGGTACGCGAGCGCAGAGGAGTTCACCGTCGCGGCCGCACTCTGGATCGAGTACGACCGTGACTACCGATGAGTTGGGTCACGGATACCGGCGAATCGAGTCTCGGACCGATGGGTTCGATCGGGGCGTCCGGCGAACCGAACGCGGATTTGTGACTGCGCGCGGTTCCAGGGTGACGACTGTTTCGCCGTGTTTCGTTCGAGGGCAGACCGTTTTGCCGTGTTTTCGCTCGAGACAGTCACCTCGAGACGGGAAAATACTCATTCGTCTCTCGAACGTACGATGGTGGGACGTGACAATCGGATATCGTCCACAGAATGCCCGATGACGGCGTCCATCTCGATTCACCATGAGCGAACCTCCACAGCACGAACGGCCGACGATCGATCCGGAGTACGATCATCACCGGGAAGACGGCGTCGACAAGGCCGAACTCGAGTCCCTGCTCGCGGAGTATACACTTCGTCGGGACGACCACGAGAACGCGCCGGCGTTCGTCATCCGTCCGGACGACGTCCAGGAGACCCTGACGTTGCTTCGCGACGAGGCCGGGTTCGACCACCTCTCGTGTCTTACGGCCCAGGAGTACGAGGATCGCTACGAGTCGATCCTCCACCTGACGAAGTACGACCGGCGCACCCACGAGGTGTCGCTGGTCGTCCAGCTTCCGCGGGACGATCCCGTCTGCGAGACCGCAGAACCAGTGTTTCGGACGGCGGACTGGCACGAACGCGAGGCGTACGACCTCGTCGGCATCGAGTACGAGGGTCACCCCGATCTGCGACGGATCCTTCTGCCGGAGTCGTGGCAGGGACATCCCCTGTCGCTCGAGTACGACCAGGACAAGCCACAGGTGATTCGGTTCGGCGAGCACGCGAATCCGCTCGAGGCTGACCGGCGTCTCGAGGGCGAGGGGCCCGAGTCGGAGACGATGTTGCTCAACATCGGACCACACCATCCCGCGACCCACGGCGTACTCCACCTCAAGGCGACGCTCGACGGCGAGACCGTCGCGGACGTCGATCCGGACGTCGGCTATCTCCACCGCTGTGAGGAACAGCTGTGCCAGCAGGGGACCTACCGCCACCAGATCATCCCCTACTCGAACCGGTGGGACTACACCGCGAACCTGCCAAACGAGTGGGCGGTCGCCCGGGTAATCGAAGATATCGCCGACATCGAGGTTCCGGAGTACGCCCAGATCCTGCGGACGATGGCGACCGAACTCGGCCGAATGCTCGGACACTTCCTCGCACTCGGCACGTTCGCACTCGACGTCTACGGCGAGTTTACGGCCACTTTCCAGTACGCCTTCCGCGACCGGGAGGTCATCCAGGACATCTTGGAGGACCTCACTGGCCAGCGGATGATGTTCTACTACTTCCGACTCGGCGGCGTCTGCTGGGACCTGCCCGAACCGCGCGAAGAGTTCGTCGAGCAGACGCGGGACTTCCTGGACGAACTCCCCGCGAAGATCGACGAGTACCACGACCTCATCGTCACCAACGAGATTTTCCGGATACGTACCGTCGACACCGGCGTTCTCGAGCCCGAAGTCGCCAGGTCTTACGGGGTTACGGGACCGGTCGCACGCGGGTCTGGAATCGATTACGACCTCCGCCGGGACGACCCATACGGGTACTACGAGCACCTAGACTGGGACGTCGTCACGCGAGATGGCTGTGACAACCACGCGCGGGTCCTCGTCCGGATGGACGAAGTCGAGGAGTCGGCCAAGATCGTCGAACAGTGTCTCGACCTGTTAGCGGACTGGCCCGAAGACGATCGAACCGTCCAGAGCAACGTCCCGCGAACGTTGAAGCCGGATTCCGACCTCGAGACCTACCGGGCGGTCGAGTCGGCGAAGGGCGAACTCGGCATCTACGTCCGTTCGGACGGGACGAACTCGCCGGCGCGGTTCAAGATCCGAAGCCCGTGTTATCACAACCTCTCTTCGCTCCCGGAGATGGCCGAGGGTGAGTACGTTCCCGACCTGATCGCCTCGCTGGGGAGTCTCGATATCGTCCTCGGGAGCGTCGACCGGTAGCGCCCCTCGAGGTCGCGTTCCACGTTCCGCCGCCGAACCGAATCGGTGGACGATCGTACCGGTCGAAGACTGGTCGGGAGTATAGAATTTTCTGTCAGGGACACCTGCAATATTATCCGCTATATCGGACGAGATCGACAGGCGTAAAGTGGCGCGCGTCGGAGACTTCGAACGAATGTCGTTCGATCGATGGGCGGCGAGTGTCGAGACGGTTCGATCCCACTGGACGGACCTCGAGCGGGATTGGCAGAGCGTCGCCGTCGGCGCGACGATTGTCGGAGTGGTCGGTGTGTTCGGACTCCCGATTCCGTGGTGACGTGATGTCGGTTCGCCGGCTCCTCCCCGGACTCGCGGCTCTCTGTTTCGGCGCGGTTCTCGCGCGGTGGATCGAACTGGTCTTCGGTGTGAACCACCTGCTCGTCGCGATCGGACTCGGATTCGTGCTAGCAAATGCCATCAGCGTTCCGGACCGCCTCGAGCCGGGAATCGCCACCCACAAGCTCTGGCTCGGGGCCGGGATCGTCCTCATGGGCGCATCGCTGACACTGGATTCGATTCTCGAGGTTGGTGGGGTCGTACTGGCCGTCGTCGTGTTCGTCACAGGGTTGACGATCGCCGTCGTCGAATTGCTCTCGCGGAACGTCTTTGGGCTCGCCGACCGTCTCGGTTCGCTACTCGCCGCCGGTTCCGGAATCTGTGGCGTCTCGGCCGTCGTGGCGGTTGCCGGCGCGATACGTGCACGCGAAGACCAGGTCGCGTACGCGGCGGCGACGGTCCTGTTGTTCGACGCGGTCACGATCGTCGTCTACCCGATCGTGGGTGACGCACTCGGGCTATCGGGGATCGTCTTCGGGGTCTGGGCCGGCGTCAGTATGTTCTCGACGGGACCGGTCGTCGCCGTCGGTTTCGCTCACTCGGAAGTCGCCGGCCAGTGGGCGACGCTGACGAAACTTACGCGAAACGCGCTGATCGGCGTCGTGGTGCTCGGCTACGCGGGGTACTACGCCCGTTCGGCGGCCGGAACCCGCCCGTCGGTTCGGACGCTCTGGGACGAGTTTCCGAAGTTCGTCCTCGGCTTTCTCGCGCTCGTCCTCCTCGCCACGTCGGGCGTACTCTCCCCGGACCAGCTAGACGCCATCGAGAACGCCTACAATTGGCTGTTCGTACTCGCGTTCGTCGGTCTGGGTACGGAAATCCGGCTTGCAGAGCTCCGGAAGGCGGGCCCGGTCCCCGCCGCCGTCGTGTTGCTCGCGTTGCTCGTCGCCAGTACGCTCTCGCTCGCGGTACTTTCCGTGATTTTCTGAGAATACGGTACGCGTCGGCGCTCACCGAGACCTGTCGCAGGTACAGGCAACATTTGCAATACCCGCCGTTCGACACGATCGCCGGCGAATTCGCTACGATGAGCGTACGTCGTTCCCGAGCCGGCCGACGAGCGTTACTCGAGGGCTCGACACCGTCGAGCCGGGTTCCAAGCGACCCAGACCGCCGTCCCTTGTAGAGAGCCCGTACCCCCCGTTTCGAGCGGTGTCGATCCGAGACGTGAACCTGTGCGAGAATCACACCCACGGGAGTGTGTACTACACGCACGGTTTCGAGGTGTTTGCTGGTTTCACAGGGAGGAACGAAGATTTGCAGGGAGAAGAGCTATTACAACGACTGAATCGGTAAACGGGGATACTCTATGGAACGAGGCTATTCGCGTCGCACTCTATTGCAAGGTGCAGGAGCAGGGGCTGTGATTTCACTCGCTGGGTGTCTATCTTCCGACAACGGTTCGGCCGTTCGTATCTCCGGCGGTGTCGGTCCGTTGCCGATGGTCGAAGTCTGGGCGGACATCTACGAGGATCAGTCGGAAACGTCGTTCGACATCAGCGGCGGCGGAACGGGTGTCGGCGTCTCCGACGTGCTGAACGATCAGGTCGACGTCGCGATGATGGGGCGCCAACCCGACCAGGAGGAGATCGATCAGGGACTGTTCGCCGTGCCGATGCTCATCGACACGGTCGTCGGCACGGTCAACGCCGATAACCCCGTCCTCGACGAAATTCAGGAAAACGGCCTCACTCGCGAGGATCTCGAGGCCATCTTCACGCGAGAGATCACGAACTGGGGCGAACTCGTCGACGGGGACGTCGACGAAGAGATCGTCGTCTACGGGCGCTCCGACGCGTCGGCGGCCTACAAGCAGTGGGGCGATTTCCTCGGCGGCGAAGACCACGCCTACACCGAGAACGAACTCGAGGAACTCGCCGACGCGAACCACGACGGCGACCAGCGAGTCGCGGAGGCCATCGGCAGCGACGAGAACGCCATCTCGCTGAACAACATCAACTACGTCTACGATCTGGGAAGCGGCGAACTCGAGGGCGACATTCGGCCGATCCCGCTGGACCTCGACGGCGACGGCACGCTCTCCGAGGACGAGGACTTCTACGAGACGCGCAGGGAGTTCCTCGCCGCCGTCGAGGAGGGGACGTATCCCGCGCCACCGGCCCGCGAGATGTTCCTCGCCTCGAACGGCCCGTTCGAGGGAGAAGCGTACGACTTCGTCGAGTTCGTGCTGACGGACGGCCAACAGTACGTCCGGGAGAACGGCTACGTCCCGCTCGAAGAGGATCGGCTCGAAGAAGCCCAGGAAAACCTGGCCGACGGACCGTGAGGTGAGTGATGGGAGAATCGATGGAATCGACGGAGTCCGACCGGCGCTCGGGTCGCCTCGCCCGGCGGCTGTACCTCGAGCGACTGAGTGGCTACTGGCTTCGCGGCGCCGGCTACTTCGCGATCGCGTTGTTTTGCCTGATCGTTCTGACGCTCGTCCACCGATCGGTGCCGCTACTCGCGGAGTACTCGCTGGTCCAGATGTTGACGTCGGCGAACTGGGATCCGTCACAGAACCAGTTCGGCTTCCTCCCCGCCATCGTCGGGACGATCTACGTGGCCGTTCTCTCGATGCTCATGGGGACGCCGATCGCGATCCTCGCGGCGATCTACATCGCGGAGTACGCGGAGGGGCGGCTGAAAGTGGTCGTCTCGTCGTTCATCGACGTGCTCGCGGCGATCCCGAGTGTCATCTTCGGGCTGGTCGCCCTGCTCGTCGTCGTCCCGTTCGTCGGTAACTACCTCGCGCCGACGGTCGGCTCCAGCGCGACCGGCCTCGGTATCTTCACCGTCAGCCTCGTGATGGCGATCGTCGTCACCCCATTTATTATCTCGCTGTCAGTCGAGTCGCTCGAGGCGCTACCCAATGAACTGCGCGAGTCCTCGCTCGGTGTCGGCGCGACCAAGTGGGAGACGATCCGATCAGTGTTGCTTCGAGCGGCGGGCCCCGGCATCTTCTCTGCGGTGTTGCTCGGCTTCGGGCGAGTCTTCGGGGCGACTATCGTCCCGGCGATGCTCATCGGCGGGCAGACGCAGATCCCCGACTCGCTGTTCGCGACGGGCCAGACGCTCCCGACGCTGATCGTCAGCGACTTCGGCGAACTGATGTCGATCCCGATCACCCAGTCCGCGCTGATCTTCGTCGGCCTGATGCTCGTCGTCGTCGTCTGGATCTTCAACTTCGGCGCGATGCTCGTCCAGCAACGACTCCGACGGAGGTGGCAGTACTGATGGATCGCTACGCCAAACAGCGACTCTTCGGCGCGCTCGTCCGAGGAGCCGCCGCACTCGTCGTCGCGGTGATGATTCTGGTCGTCTCGGTGACGATCATCAGAGGCGGCGCCGCGCTCGTCGGTAATCCGGCGATCGTGGTCACGCCGCCGGGCTCCCGATACATGCTCGAGGGCGACGGCGGCTTCCTCCACGCCGTCCTCGGCAGTATCTTCATCGTCGGCCCGGCGACGGTGATCTCGATGTTACTCGCCGTCTCGACGGCGATCTACCTCCAGAGCGACTACTCGAGCGAGCGCTTTTCCGACGCCGTGAACATGTTCCTGAACGTGCTCTGGGCGACGCCGCCGATCGTCTACGGTGTGTTCGTCCTCACCGTAGTCATCGCGGTCGGCGCCCGGACGAGCCTGTTCTTCGGGATCGTCGCCATCGCGATCTTCCAGTACCCGATCATGACTCGCTATACGGACGAGGCGTTGCGTTCGGCGCCCGATACGGTAAAGGAGGCGTCGTACGGGCTCGGCGCGACCCGATTCGAAACTGCGCGGATAACCGTCCGTGCGGCCTTGCCGGGCGTCGTCGCGGGGATCATCATGGGCTTCGCCCGCGGGATCGGCGACGCCGCGACGGTGTTGTTCACCGCCGGACGGAGCACCCAGATGCCCAACGGGCTCTTCGAGCCGGCGACGACCCTGCCGATCCTCATCTTCGATCAGTCGACGTCGTTCAACGCCGAGGTTCGCTCACACGCCTACGCGGCGTCGTTCGTCCTCATCGTCGCCGTCCTCGGCTTGATCCTCGTCTCGAAACTGCTCGCGGGACGCTTCGCACGGTACGCACCAGGAGGAAGATACTCATGAGCCAGCAACCAGCAATTCGAACGGAAGAACTCGCCGTAACGTACACCGGAAATCGCGATGTGGAGGCCCTGAAAGGCGTCGACGTCGACTTCCCCGAAAACCGTCTGACGGCCATCATCGGCCCTTCGGGCTGTGGTAAGTCGACCCTGTTGAAAGCACTGAACCGGCTCCACGAGATTCAACCGAACGTCGAGGTTACTGGCGACGTCCTCCTCGACGACCGCTCGATCTACGACACCGACGAGCCGGCGCCCGAGATCCGCAGGCGCATCGGCTACGTTCCGCAGACGCCGACGCCGCTCCCGCTGTCGATCTACGAGAACGTCGCCTACGGCGTGAAGATCCACGGCGAGTACGAGTCGAAACCCGAACTCGACGATCTGGTCGAGACCTACCTGCGGAAGGTGAACCTCTGGGCGGAGGTCAGCGACCGACTCGAGACGCCCGCGGCCGAGCTGTCGACCGGGCAGATTCAGCGGCTCTGTCTCGCCCGTTCGCTGGCCGTCGAACCCGATGTCCTCCTCTGTGACGAGGTGACGTCGGCGCTCGACCCCATCTCGGCCGAACGGGTCGAGGAGACGCTCGCGGCGCTGAAAGCGGAGTACACGATCGTGATGGTCACCCACAGCATGGATCAGGCCAAACGCCTGGCCGATGAGGTCGTCTTCCTCTACCTTGGAGAGGTTATCGAGAGCAACGACACGCGGTCGTTCTTCGAGAACCCACAATCCGAACGAACTCAGGAGTTCGTCAGCGGACACGCGGCCGTCGAGTACGATGGTTTCGAAACCGAAACGGAAGAGCAATCGGACGCGACGGACGCTCCGATAGCACCCGAGCGGTAACCCTCGTCGTTCATCGGTCCCTCACCGTCGATTCCAGCACAAAGCTGTTCTCGATCCCGATCGATGCGCCCGTCTCGTCGGACACGCCCGAGTCGCCGGCTCCGAATTGTATTCGATTCCCCCGACTAACGGCAGTGATCCGGGCGTGGTCAGACCTTGGTCCATTCGATCACGTACTCGTCTTCGACCTCGCTCGCGATCGAGTCGAAGCGATCGAACGACAGCGGTGGCGGGTGGGAGTGCCGGGCATCGATCACTTCGGGGAGATCCTCGTGATACCGGACGTGGGTCTCGACGTCGTGGGGGAACTGCTCGGTGTCGACGCCGACGAACCCGTGCCCGTCTCGAGCGCGCGAGAGCGCCGACTCCCAGCGGTCGACCGAGGCCAGACCCGCGGAGTCGACGCCGTGGCCGAACAGCGTCGCGCGGATCTCGTCGTACGGCTCGGCCGACTCGAGGTACTCCTCCAGGAACGCGACGTCGGGTTCGGTCTTGAACGCCGCCCAGTAGGGGACGGAGCCGGTTCGGATCGTCCACCAGGGTTCGACCAGCGCGAACGACTGGACGAGCAAGCGGTCGACCGGCCGATTGCGGTCGGCGTACCGCTGTCGGTATCGGTCGGCGACGAACGGGCTCAGATCCCGCGGATCGTCGAACGCGAGCCGTCGGACGTCGTACCCTCGTTTCTCGGCGAATCGTCTCAGATCGTCGCGAAGCGCCGGCTCGAACCCCCACTCGGATTCGGGAATTCTGCCGTCTGGCTCCGGCGTCTCCCACTCGCGGACCCCCGCGTCCTGTCTCGCGAGAAAGTTCGTGACCGCCTCGCCGCCCTCGTAGTAAGATTCGGGTTCGAGGCCGCCGAGACCGCCGACCTGGAAGCTGTGGCGCTCGTCGAGGTCGATCGCTGGCCAGTCGTACGTACACTCGAGGGAGACGACCGTTCCGCCGGGTTCGAGGACGGTCTCGAGAAATCGCTCGTAGGCCCCACCCAGAACGCGGGATTTGGTCCGGAAGTACGCCAGTTTCCGGACCATCAGCCGGTCCTGATTCGGGTCGTGCATCTGGTAGAGCGAGACGTCCGGGTTCGCCGCGAGAAGAGGACCGGCGTGTTCGCGCCCCCACCGGACGTCCTCGCGGATCGCGTCGGGGTGGACGTCCCGCCGGACGGGGACGAGGAACGTCTGGGGGAGCCAGGGAACGCCGAGGAGCGCGGCGAGATGAACCGCGGCCCCGTTACTCGAGCCGACGACGACGGCGGGGTAGCCGCGGTCGGGATACTGATCGACGACCCACTGCCGGAAGCGTTCGACGTCGACGTCTCCGAGTTCGTCCGGGGAGAGACCCTCGTTGGCGCCGCCCGCGGTGTAAAGCCCCGTTCGCGCCCGCCGAGGAAGGTGATTGAGCCGAGCGGCGAGCGGCGTCAGCCGGGGATGAATCATCCCCAGCGCCGGAAACGCCTCGCCGCG
This sequence comes from Natrarchaeobius versutus, assembly GCF_041205745.1. NCBI lineage: Archaea > Methanobacteriati > Methanobacteriota > Halobacteria > Halobacteriales > Natrialbaceae > Natrarchaeobius > Natrarchaeobius versutus. Next base: position 983,027 of record NZ_JBGFCC010000001.1, read on the forward strand.
GAGATAGCTCGCCGTCGCACGGACGAACACCGTCGTCGAGTCGAAGTTCGGCAGGCCGGAGGGCGTCGATCGTTCGCCGGCGAGGAGACTCGATACTCTCATCGTCTCACCTCGAGTACAACGGTCGACATCGTGGCTACGCGAGGGCGCTACCACGAGCGGTGGGATAATACTGGGCCCGGCGGACGTGATCTCACAACGCCAGTCGTGCCAAGTTATCTATCGACGCGATCCCGGCGGCGACCGGTTCCGTCGACATCGACCGGGCGGGACGATTCTCTCGAGGGAGCAGAGACGGTCACGCCGCGGCCGGGCTCGTACTCGCAGGTGACCCACTGCGGGAGGTACCGAGTACCGATCAGCTTCCGGATCGCGATCTGCGTGAGACGTGTGGCGGATTCGGCGTGGTCGGCCAACCGGAGGTCGACGATTCCGTCGAAGACGTACTCGTCGTCGGGCGCGCTCTCCTCGCCCGCCGTCGTCGCACCGGCGACGATCGGAACGTACCGGGCCTTGCAGACGGTCGCCCGAACGTCCTTGACGAAGTTGTGGACCAGTTGGTCCTGGACGAGCGCGTCGAGTTCGTCGAGCGAATCGATCACGACGAGGCCGGTTTCGCTCATCTCGAGATCGTCGAGGGTTCCGAGCAGGGTGCTGGCCGTCTCCCGGACGTCGCCCGGATCGTTCACCTCGACGATGGCTTCCGTGGCGGCCTCCGCGACGAACGCCGTCCACTCGTTTCGGGCGTCGAGAAATCCCTCCCTGTCCGCGAGCCGGTGTGTAAAACAGTCGAGCACCCGGAGTCGATCTTCCTCGAGGGCCGACAGGACGTTCCACTCGTTCTCGAAGAACCGCTCGAGTGTGGCCGTCGGCGGGTTTGCATACGAGACGACGACGAGCGGTTCCCCGCGCTCGAGTGCGCGCCAGGCGAGTTCGGTCAGGAGTTCGCTCCGTCTCGTCCCTTCCTCACCCGAGACGAGAACGAACGCGTCGGTCGGTATGCCCCCGGAAACGAGCGAATCGATCGGCTCGACGCCGGTTGCGACGCGCCCGTACTCCTCGGGAGTGGACACCGTCGACTCGTCGATCACCGCCTCGTGACACGCCTTCGAACAGAATCGACCGACGTCCGTCGAGAGCGGTTCGTTCGGGATTGGATAGCCGCAGTGATCACAGCGAAGCGGATGGCGGTCCGTCCGGTCGGCCGAGTCGGGCCCAGCCATGCCCACACTTCCCACGGACGCGGGAAAAGAATCCTTCCCCGATCCCTGAGACAGTTCGTCTCGGCGACTACTCAGAACTCGATCACGAGGCTCAAACCCGACTATCTAACAGTTTAAGTATATGTGTAGGATTTTTATTGTTGTCCGCCCAGAGCAACGGGGGTGTCGTGAGATTTCGTCGGTAGAAACCCTACCGTAAACCTCGTTCGTCGAGCGATCCAGCTAGATTCAAGTTCGAACGTCCGAAAACGGAAGACATGACGACGCCAGAACGCATCGCGGATACGCACGCACACACCGGCGAAGGACCATTGTGGCACCCCGACGAGCGACGACTGTACTGGGTCGACATTCCGGCCGGCGAACTCTACCGGTACGATCCCGGACGCGACGAGTACGAACTCGCCTACGAGACCGACGGCACCCCCCTCGGCGGGTATACGATCGAGGAGGACGGCGCGTTACTGTTGTTCACCCACGGCACCGTGAGCCGGCTCGAGCCGGGCGACGACGTCGCCGAACCGGTCGTCGAAATCGACGCCGAGACCCGGTTCAACGACGTCGTCGCTGATCCCGAAGGGCGGGTGTTTTGCGGAACGATGCCCGGCGACGACGAGCTGGGTGATCTCTACCGACTCGAGTCCGACGGCACGGCATCCGTCGTCGTCGATAACGTCGACATTCCGAATGGAATGGGATTCTCTCGAGATCTAGAGACGTTTTACTTCACCGAGTCGGAGGCCCACACGGTGTACGCCTTCGACTACGACCGTGAGACCGGCGCGCTCTCGAACGAGCGATCGTTCCTCGAGACGACGGAGGGAGACGGCGTCCCCGACGGAATGACCGTCGACGCGGACGACCACGTCTGGTCTGCGCGCTGGGGCGGCGGCCGCGTCGTCAGACACGATCCCGACGGGCGGGAAGTCGACGCGGTCGAACTCCCGGCGCGGAAAGTCTCCTCGGTCGCCTTCGGGGGGCCGACGTACGAGGATCTCTACCTGACGACTGCACTCACCGACGGCGATCGTGCAGAAGAAGGTGACGGCGCAGGGGCGGTGTTTCGGGTCCCGGACGTCGGCGTGAGCGGGGTACCCGAGTTCCGGTCGCGGATCGCCCTCGAGTAGTGAGCGTCGCGGGGAGATCGTGTTCGTCGATCAGCGCCTCCGTGGCGGTGGTGATCGACTCGAGGCGCTCCTCGTCGATAGCCATCAAGGCGAGCGTCGGGTCCTAGCGCGGAAAAAGATAGGACGTCACGGACGAGCGTCCGCGTAAACGAGCGGCTTCCAGCGCCGACGAATGCGATCTTCACCATCGTGTCACGGCGTTCTCAGGGAGAGAATATCGATGTGTCGGTTCACCTCGAGTTTCTAGAGCGCACTCGTCGCGAAGCCGCCGTCGACGGTGAGGACCTCACCGGTGACGTAGGAGGCACTATCACTCGACAGGTAAATTGCCGCACCGACGAGTTCTTCCCGATCACCGACGCGGCCCATCGGCGTCCGTTCGTCGATTCGCTCGCGTTTCTCGGTTCCCTCTGCGTACGTCTCGGCGTTCTGTGGTGTGATGAAGAAGCCGGGAGCGATCGCGTTGACTCGGAGATCAGGTGCGAGCTCTTTCGCCGCCGCGCGCGTGTAGGCCTCGACGCCGCCTTTCGCCGCCGAGTACGCGGGCAGGTTCGCCATCGAGAGTCGCGCCGCGAGCGACGAGATCGTCACGATCGACCCCCCGTCGTCCATCGCGGGTGCGAACGTCTGGATCACGCGTCGAACCCCATCGAGGGCGACGTCGGTGACCATCTCCCAGTCGTCGTCACCGATCCCGAGAACGGTCTCCCGGGAGATCGCGCCCTGAGAGGCGACGACGACGTCGATCCCGCCGAACGTCTCTTCTGTGGCGTCACGGACGGCCTCGAGCGAGTCGGTATCGGTCACGTCACAGGTGACCCGCGTCGTCTCCGCGCCACGGTCGGCGAGCGCCGCCGCGGTATCGGCTACCCGCGATTCGTCCCGACTCGTCGCGATCACGTCGGCGCCGTCGTCGGCGAATCCGAGCGCGATCGCCTCGCCGAGCCCGCTGGTTCCGCCGACGACGATCGCTCGTTTTCCGTCGACCGTCACCGGCGAGGGTGTGTGTTCGTCCATCGTTAGGAGTAGTTGTACTCGAGTTCGATCACGTTCGCCGTCCCGAGAGCCGCCTCCGGGAGGTCGTTGTAGAACCGATCGTCGCCGACCCGGTGGACGGGACAGGAGACGCTGACGGCGGCGAGACTGCGGTCGGTGTCGTCGGTGATCGGTGCCGCGATACACCGCAGGCCGTTGAGTCGTTCCTCCCGATCGACGGCGTAGCGCTGTTCGCGAACCGTCTCGAGTTCAGCGAGGAGTTCCTCGCGATCGGTGATCGTGTGGCTGGTCTCCTCGGGAAGTCCGTGTTCGGTAAGCACTCGCTCGACCTCTTCGTCGGGTCGAAACGCCAAGATTGCTTTCCCGAGTCCGGTACAGTGTAACCGAACCCGCTTTCCCTCGTGCGTATCGAGTTCGACCGCGTTGTCACCTTTCGCCTGGTAGAGGTAGATCCCCATTCCGTTCTTCTCGACCAGCAAGTTCACCAGCTCACCCGTCTCGTCGGCGAGTTTGTCCACCTCGGCCTTCGCGGCGTCGTAGATCGGCGTTCGGTTTCTCGCGTACGCACCGAGTCCGAGAAACGACAGCCCGATGTGATACTGATCGCCGTCCTTGTCGACGTACTCCTCGTTTGCCAGCGTCGTCAGGTGGTTGTGGACCGCACTCTTGCCGATGTCGACGCGATCCGCGATCTCCGAGACGCCCGCGCCGTCGAGTTCCTGAATCACCTCGAGGATCTCGAACGTCCGGCTGACGGTTCGGACTGGGTGTTTCGGTTCTGCCATACCCCCATCTCTCACCGAACTCATAAATAGATTGTTCTGCCATACTGAATTGTGGTTAGTATCCCTCGATTCAGTTCGTCTCTCGAGAACGCGACGGGGAAAACGACCGTCCGAAGAACGCGACGGAGAAAACGACCGCTATCTCACACGCCTCGGTACGTAAACGAGTCGAAGCTGGCTTGCTCCGTGGCGAGTTCGCCGTTTCCGGTGGCGTAAAGGCCGACGTAGGTGCCCGTGAATCCGCCGGCGACCTCCGTCGCGAGGTACTTCGTCGGCGCCGTCGCGAGCGATTCTTCCGGTTGTCCCTCCGCTTTGACGGCGAAGCGATACTCATCGGTCGTCCCATCGACCGAGAGCGTGAGCGCGCCCTCTGGAACCGCGGTTTCGCCGAGAACGTCGCTGACGCCACCGACGGTCGCTCGAACGATCGCACGACGCTCTCCCTCCCGTCGAACGATCCCGAGGTCGTAGTGGTGAGATTCGTCGTAGAGTGCCGTCAACCCGGCCTCCGACGCGCCCGTGGGATCGAAATCGATCCGGGTCTCCGCCCGGCACTCGAGGTGTTGCTGGCGACGACCGACGAACGTCGACTCGCGGTCGTCGAGCGTCGCCGGACCGCCGGAAAGCGTGAGCGCGCCGTCTTCGAGGACGATTCGTTCGTCGTCGAACCCGAAGCGATAGTTCCACTCCGCTCCGAGACGGTCGCCGTCGAACGACTCGCGCGTCGTCCACTCGGTCCGGCCGTCGCGCTCTCGGTCCGTATCGGGGACGGAGATCGTCTCCTCGATCGGATCGCCGCCGTTGACGACCGGCCAGCCGTCGACCCACTCGACCGGTGCGAGGAAGGTCTCACGACCGAGGTGGTGCCAGCCGGGGTGGCCGCCGTGTTTTCTGATACCGAGGAAGACCATCCACCACGAGCCGTCGCGGGCCTCCACGAGGTCACCGTGTCCCGTCGCCTGGATCGGGTTGTACGCCCCGCTGACGGATCGATGGCTCAGTATCGGGTTGTCCGGACAGGGATCGAACGGACCGGTCGGATCGTCGGATCGGGCGGCACAGACCATGTGACGGGTGTGGGTTCCGCCTTCCGCGACCAGAAGGTAGTAGGTTCCGTCGACCTCGTACAGGTGTGGTGCCTCCGTGAAATCGGCCACTAGCCGTCGACCGAGTTGGCGAGACTCGCCGAGTTCGCCGGTCTCGAGGTCGATCTCTGCCTGCTCGATTCCGTCGGAACCGCTTCGATAGGTGAAGTACGCGGTTCCGTCGTCCCAGAACAGGTCCGGGTCGATTCCCGGCGCGTCGACCCACGTCGGATCCGACCACTCGCCGCCCGGATCCTCCGCTGTCACGAAGAAGTGTCCACCCGCGGAGACGTTCGTCGTCACCATGTAGAATGTTCCGTCGTGATGGCGAAGCGTCGGCGCGTAGATGCCGTCAGATGGATCGGCGTCATCGAGCTCGAGTTGGGCCTCGCGGGTGAGACAGTGGCCGATCGGCACCCAGTCGACGAGATTTCGACTGTGATACAGTGGGACGCCAGGTGTGTACTCGAACGAACTCGTCGCCAGGTAGTAGTTCTCGCCGACGCGACAGACGGTCGGATCCGGATGACATCCAGGAATAACTGGATTGTGATACTCCATGGTCAAGCGCAACTCAGCCGAATAATATAGTTTTTCGCTTCCGCCGACTCACCGACGTCTGCCGCTTCAGCGTTTCCCAACTATAGTAGCCACTGCAGGTCTTGCACACCTGATCGCCAGACGAAAAGCGCGGTTCGGAGCGTGCGCGGTTCGGAGCGAACGAAGTCGTTCGAACGACCAGCGGTCGTTCGTGATGACGAAAATCTTCGATTTTCGAACCATGAGCGAGAACCGCGGAACGGCGAACGGGGAACGAACGTGACCCGTGAGCGAACGAAGTCGTTCGAACGACCAGCGGTCGTTCGTGATGACGAAAATCTTCGATTTTCGAACCATGAGTGAGAACCGCGGAATAGCGAGCGGGGAGGAACGACCCGTGAGCGAACGAAGTCGTTCGAACGACCAGCGGTCGTTCGTGATGACGAAAACCTTCGATTTTCGAACCATGAGTGAGAACCGCGGAATAGCGAGCGGGGAACCCGGTGACCCGTGAGCTCGGCGATCAGTGTGTACATCGGTGCAGTTGTTACTATAGAAACGTCTCGGCCACGACCGTCCGGTTCCGTCGGTTCGACAGCTCTCGACCGTCGGCGTTTCGAAGCCATCTCTCGATCGTTTGGACCGACCCGCTCGGCTGAACGGGAGCCACGTTCCGATTATCTTTCCGGGCGATCGTTTCGTCTCCCGAAACCCGCGAATCGGACCGTCCACGAGCGGATCGTCCGGATACGAACGCGATCGCAACTGCTCCGTGGCGAACGCATCCCCACGAAACCGACTGGCGGTCGACGAATCGCGACGCGACTGGCCGCGGGGTGCACAATTCTCCCCTATCACGAGTTTTATACCAGTGAGTCCCACAGAATCGCACCATGGCGCGCGCAATTCGCTCGAACACAGCGATCGATCCGGACGACGTCACGGTCGCCTACGTCGGCGGCGGCAGTAGACAATGGGCACCGAACCTCATTCAGGACCTCGCCCAGTCGGGCCTGAACGGACGGGTCCGACTCTACGACGAGTACCACGAGAGTGCGAAACGCAACGCCCGGTTTGGCAACTGGGTACAGTCCCGCGAGGACGCCGTCGCAGACTGGACCTACGAGGCGACGGAGTCACTCGCCGAGGCACTCACCGGAGCGGACGTCGTCGTCCTGTCGACGCAGTACGACCCGGCGGAGACGTTCGTCCACGATTTGGACGTTCCCAAACGCTACGGCATCTACGGCGCCGTCTCGGCGACGATCGGTCCCGGCGGTATCATGCGCGCGATGCGGACGGTACCGCTGTATCGCGAGTTCGCGACCGCAATCTCCGAACACTGTCCCGACGCCTGGGTGTTCAACTACACCAACCCCGTCCACTTCGTGACGCGGGCGCTGTACCACGAGTATCCGGGGATCAACGCGCTCGGACTCTGTCACGAGGTACTCGGCACTCGCCACCGACTCGCACGCTACGCCCGCGACCACCTCGGAATGGCGGACGCGACGCGCGAGGACGTCTCGGTCAACGTCAAGGGGATCAACCACTTCACCTGGGTCGACGAAGCGCGTTGTAAGGGCGTCGACCTCTGGCCGACGCTCGAGGAACTCCGTGACGGTGAGGAGGGCAATCGGACGTTCACCGGAGAGGATCTCGCCGACGAGAGCGTCTTCGTCGACAACTGGCAGGTGACCTGGGAGCTATTCCGTCGATTCGGTGTCCTGCCCGCCGCCGGCGACCGTCATCTGGTCGAGTACGCGACCTGGTTCATCCAGGGCGGTAAGGAGGAACTCAATCGCTGGGGCGTCAAGCGGACCGGAAGCGACTACCGCGCCAAACACTGGACCCCTGCGGAGTCCGACCAGACGACCGACGTCGAGGCCTGGATGGCGGGCGACCGAGAGTTCGAACTCACCGAATCGAACGAGGTCTTCGTCGATATCGCCGAAGCCCTCGCCGGTGACGGCACCTACGTCACGAACGTCAACCTGCCGAACGTCGGACAGGTCACGGACCTACAAAACGACGCCGTTGTCGAGACGAACGCCATCGTCCGCGCCGGAGCGGTAAAACCGATCGCCGCGGGCGGCTTCCCGCGTCCGGTCCGGGCCCTCCTCCGGGGCCACGTCGAGACCATCGAGACGGTGATCGAGGCCGCGGCCGACGGAGACCTCGACGCCGCGTTCGAGGGGTTTCTCATCGACCAGCAGGTACGGACGCTCCAGACGGAAGACGCTCGAGAGCTGTTCGCCGAACTCGTCGACGCCCAGCGAGAGTATCTCGAGGCGTGGGATCTCGAGGGATCGACCGTCCTCGCGGAGTCGTCGGCGTGTTCGATCGACTAATCATCGGACGACAGGCCGCTTTCCGTGCGGATGTATTCGGCGATAATGCGATACCGGACCGCGAATAGCGCGGGATCGGTGATTCCCAGCCGCGCTCCGTTCGTACGATCCGAGTAGGCACTGAAGTGAGCTGTGAGCGACGGCCAGGTGTGAAAATCGCGGACTGTGCGATTGGTATGTGTGGTGACAGCTGTGCCAATTCACATACCGCTCACAGACAGCGCCCGGAGACCGATTCCGGCGCCGGGTCTCCGAGCGGACTATCGTGCCCGGGGGTACAAGATCTTCAGTGGTTACGATAACTCGTGGCAGTTGGTACGATATGTCGGTCGGTACTGGTGTTGTGGTATAGTAGCCACTGAACGTCATTGCACACCCGATCGCCAGACGGATCGGCGGTCGGTGTGTACATCGTTTCAGTTGTTACTACATCTCGAGACAGACAGAGAGCGATACGGTCTCCTGTAAGTCATTTCCGGTGTGACCGCAGGACGGGTCGCGGTCGCACCGGTAAATCGTTACAGCAAACCGTATGAGAGGAACCGAAGGTGAGATCTCCGCTAGACCGGTTCGTCGTTGTCGACGGATTTCGCGTGGCGTGCACGGATCCGTGGATTACTGATCCGGTCGAGCGACTGGGCTAAGAGGATGAGCCCCATCGAGAGCATGATGATGAACAGCGTCGGCGCCATGATGTAGTGGACCTGACCCAGCGTGAACAACGCGTTCGCTTGCTCCGCGTTTCTGAGGACGACCCCCCAGTTCCGACTGCTGACCGGCAGGAAGCCCAGGTAGTAGAGGGCGACCGAAGCGAAGATGATGTTTCTGGCGTGGTTCGCGAGGTTGATGAGAACGTACGGCCAGATGTTCGGGAGGATATCCTTCAGGATCGTCGAGACTGTTCCGACGCCCATCGCCCGGGCGGCTTCGACGTACTCCTGGCTCCGAACTTTCAACACTTCCGATCGGATCGACCGGCCGAGACCGCCCCAGGCGGCCACCGAGAGCACGAGGCCGACCACCGCAGGGTGGCGGGGTTCGACGATTGCGGCGATGACGATGACGAGTGGAAGTCCCGGAATGGAGACGACGGTGTCACAGATCGTCATCAGGAATCGGTCGGTAGTGCCACCGCGGAAACCGGCGACCGCTCCGACGGTGACACCGAGGATGACCGTGGCCAGCGCACCCGCTGTGATCATGATCAGAACGGGCGTCGTTCCGACGACCATCAGCGAGAGAACGTCGATCCCGGTGTCCGTCGTTCCCAGCGGGTGTGCAAGGGTTCCGGGGGATTCCCAGCTCTCGAACGTCGCCGTCGAACTGTGGACGAACTGCGGACCGATCGTCCCGAGGGCGATGAACGTGAGGATGATCATGATCCCCGCGGCACCGCGCCAGTCGTTCAACACGATCTTCGCCGGCGCGTAGATGGAACGGTCGAACTTGCGATACAACACGTCTTTTCGACTAACGTTGCTTGCAACCTCCTCTCCGAAGAAGGCGTGAGTCGTCGACCCACCGTCAGCGCGTTTCTCGTTTCCGTTCGTGAATCGCTTGACGGTGCGTTTGAGCTGTGTCCTCAGCGGAACGCCGGTCGAACTACCGTACACCTCCATCCCGTCGCCGCCCGTCTTCGCACGCGGATCGACGCGGCTGTACGTGAGGTCCGCGATGAACATTGAGATGACGACGGTGATACAGATGACCGTAAATCCGCCGACCATGAGCGGATAGTCTCGAGCCTCGACGCCTTCGTACATGTACCACCCCATCCCGCGGTACTGGAAGATCTCCTCTAGGATGATCGTCCCACCGAACATGAAGCCGACGGTGAGCAAGAGCCCGGTGTAAAGCGGGAGCAACGCGTTTCGCATGACGTACCGGAGCGCAATCCGCGTCGGCGGCAGTCCCCGGAGGCGAGCGACCCGTATGTGATCGGCCCCGAGGACGCTTATCGAGTTTCCGCGCATCGCGAGCGACGCGGCCGCACCCGTGACGATCAGCGAGATGATCGGCAACGCGGCGTGGTGTAACGCCCCCAGGACGAACTCGGGATTGAGTCCGATCTCCGCGGTACCCGGATATCGCGAACTAGTCGGGAACCAGCCGAGCTGATAGGAGAAGACGAACAGGAGCAACAGCGCGGCGACGTAGTACGGCGTCGAGCTTTCGACGACCGCAACGGCGGTCATGGCCGTGTCGAACTTCGAGCCCTCGTAGTAGGCCATGATCGCGCCGATACAGATACTCGTCACGAAGGTGATCGCCATCGCGATGGACATATAAAAGATCGTCCACGGGATCGCTTCGGCGAGGATCTGATTGACCGTGTTGTTCTGTGACAACGAGTATCCCAGGTCACCCTGTAGTAACGCCGACATGTACTCCATGTACTGGACGTGCATCGGGGCCTCCGGATTGATGTTGATCTGGAGTTCGACGATGCGCCGAGCGGCATCCGGATTGTTCGGGTTATCCGCCAGCACCTGGGCGTACATCGCCTCGAACGGGTTTCCGGGCATGAGCCGGACCAGTGCGAACGTCAGATGGAAGACCACGAGTACGGTCAATACGCTCTGGCCGACTCGCTTGATAAGCCAATTGGTCATCGATTAATACTGATGAACTGCGTCCCTGCCCTAATAAAATTACTGTTCCGACCCGTAGCCGAACTGAACCATCGAGCGTCGAGTCGACAGGTTCGGAGGAAGCGCCCCATGGCCCATGTGACCAACACACGGGAATATTTTACCGATAGTGAATGGGTTTCTCTACAAATGGAACTTTGTTCTTATCTGGCGGAGAGGACCGGATCCGCGAAGAACTGCGTTTTCGCCAGACGGCTTATACCCACAATTACACGCGTATGTCTGTAATACACCGGAGGGAAGCCCTGATACCCGACGAGTCTCGAGAGCACGGGCACCGATTGGCACCGCTAAATCACATTCTGTGATAGTGAATTCGATTCTGTCTTTCATTATTCCCGTTTTAATTGTCGAATATTTCTCCCGGAACGAACCCGTCGGTTGTCACGATCGATCCCGCTCACTGTCAGAAATACTAAGACGGTCGGATACCTCGATCCGGTCGTGACGTCAGAACTGGCTTCCCCCGACTATCTGGACGAATCGGAGCCCGTCTCGGCTCGAGTCGAAGACCTCATAGCGCGGATGACCCTCGAAGAGAAGGCCGCACAGCTCGGCTCGGTCAACGCGGATCGACTGCTCGAGGATGGCGAGATCGATGACGACGCCGTCGCGGAGTGGCTCGACGAGGGAATCGGCCACTTCACCAGACTGGGCGGCGAAGGCGGGCTCTCGCCGTCCGAGGCCGCACGAGTCACGGCCGAACTGCAGTCGTACCTGCGCGAGGAAACGCGCCTGGGGGTCCCCGCGATCCCACACGAGGAGTGTCTCAGTGGTTACATGGGGCCGGAAGCGACGACGTTTCCACAGATGCTCGGGATGGCAAGTACGTGGAATCCCGACCTGCTGGAGGCCGTCACCGGAACGATCAGAAGCGAACTCGAGGGGATCGGGACGGTCCACGCGCTCTCGCCGGTGCTCGACGTGGCGCGTGACCTCCGGTGGGGCCGCGTCGAGGAGACCTTCGGCGAGGATCCCTACATGGTCGCGGAGATGGCCTGTGCCTACGTATCGGGGCTCCAGGGAGACGGTCGGGACGACGGCATCACCGCGACGCTGAAACACTTCGTCGGCCACGGGGCGACCGACGGCGGGAAGAACCGTTCGTCGCTCAACGTCGGGCTACGAGAGCTTCGCGAAGTGCACCTGTTTCCCTACGAAGCGACGATCAGCGAGGCGAACGCCGAGTCGGTGATGAACGCCTATCACGACGTAGACGGCGTTCCGTGTGCGAGCTCCGAGTGGCTTCTCACGGACGTTCTCCGCGGCGAGTTCGGCTTCGACGGCACGGTCGTCTCCGACTACTACAGCGTTCGCCATCTGGTGACCGAACACAACACCGCGAACACCAAACCCGAGGCGGCCGTCCAGGCGCTCGAGGCCGGTATCGACGTCGAGTTGCCGTACACCGAATACTACGGCGAACACCTGGTCGAGGCCGTCGAATCCGGCGAACTCGCCGAGGCGACCCTCGACGAGTCCGTCCGGCGCGTCCTCCGCGAGAAGTTCCAAAAGGGCGTCTTCGACGAGTGGTCCGTCGACGAAGACGCCGCGGCCGACGCGTTCCACACCGAAGGCGCACGGTCGGTCGCCCGAGACGCCGCCCGCGAGTCGATGACCCTGCTGAAAAACGACGAGGAACTCCTGCCGCTCGAGGCCGATTCGGTCGCCGTCGTCGGCCCGAAAGCCGACGATCGCAAGGAGTTGATGGGCGACTACGCCTACGCCGCCCACTACCCCGAAGAGGAGTACGAGTCGGACGCGATCACCCCGCTTGCGGCGCTCGAATCCCGCGAGGGACTCGAGGTGAACTACGAACGTGGGTGTTCGATTTCCGGGCCCTCGACCGACGGGCTGGATGCGGCGGCCGACGCGGCCGCGTCGGCCGACGTCGCGCTGGCGTTCGTCGGCGCCCGTTCGGCCGTCGACTTCTCCGACGTCGACGCCGACAAAGAAGAGAAACCGAGCGTCCCGACCAGCGGCGAGGGCTGTGACGTCACCGACCTCGGACTGCCCGGCGCCCAGACAGACCTCGTCGACCGCCTACTTGAGACCGACACCCCGGTCGTCGTCGTCCTGGTCAGCGGCAAACCCCACGCGATCCCCGATATCGCCGAGGAAGCTCCCGCGATCCTCGCCGCGTGGCTCCCGGGCGACGAGGGCGGCCCCGCCATCGCGGACGTGCTCTTCGGCGAGTACAACCCCGGCGGGAAACTCCCCGTCTCCCTCCCGAAATCGGTCGGACAACTCCCGGTCTACTACAACCGCAAGGAAAACACCGCAAACAAGACCTACGTCTACACCGACAGCGACCCCGTCTATCCGTTCGGCCACGGGCTCTCCTACACCGAGTTCGAGTACGACGACCTGGACCTCTCCGCGGAGAGCGTCACGCCGCTTGGAACCGTCACCGCGAGCGTCACCGTCTCGAACGTCGGCGACCGCACCGGCGACGAGGTCGTCCAGTTCTACACCCGCGCGACGAACCCGAGTCAGGCCCGCCCCGTCAAAGAGCTTCGGGGCTTCGAACGAGTCTCGCTCGAGCCCGGCGAGTCCAAACGCGTCAGCTTCGAACTGTCGGCGACCCAGCTCGCCTTCCACGACCTCGAGATGAACCTCACCGTCGAGGAGGGACCCTACGAGATCCAGATCGGCCGATCGGCGACTGACGTCGTCGCGGCCGAGGAACTCGAGGTCACGGATACGAAGACGGTGCCAAAGACGGCCCGCACGTACTACACGGAGTCGGCCGTCGACGCGGAATAACACACGCAGTTTCTCTTTTCTCCGCTCTCGGGGAGTCACTCACGAGAGCAGTCCAGTACGTCGTCTCGAGAACGGGACGACCCTTGCTCAGGGAATCATCTCACCATTCTTGTGTCATAATTATAATAAATAACCATCAGAAAAACTTATTAATCATTGTCGTTGGATATTTTGTTTGTGTGTGACCAACTCTCTCATGAGTGAGCCACACACCAAAGCGGTGAATCGGACGACTGAACGGCGCATCTACCAACAAACGATGACAGACAACGAGACACACAACGCGGACGAATCGACAGCGAACGTGATCGATCGACGCAGCTACATGAAAACAGCAGCGGCAACCGCAGTGACCGGCCTCGGTATCGGCACGGCAGCAACTTCGGTCGCCGCCCAGGAAACGCTCACCGAGAATCAACAGACCACCTACGACGGCTCGTTCGTGTCGTTCTGGACCGACACCGACGACACGGTCTCGATGACGCTCGAGGACGGGGGCAGTTACAGTGTCGACTGGCAAAACACCGGCAACTTCGTCGTCGGGATGGGCTGGGATCCCGGCGCGAGCCGGACAATCGAGTACGATGCGACGCACAACCCGTCGGAAAATTCCTATCTCTGCGTCTACGGATGGACCACGGACCCACTCGTGGAGTACTACATCATCGAAAACTACGGTTCCTATCGGCCGGGTGACGAGGAACACGGAACCCATCAGAGTGACGGCGGCACGTACGACATCGCCACATCCGAACGCATCGAAGAGCCCTCTATCGAAGGGACGGCGACGTTTACCCAGTACTGGAGCATTCGGCAGAACTCCCGGACCAGCGGCACCATCAACATCGGCAATCACTTCGATGCCTGGGAGAACCACGGCCTCCAGTTGGGTAATCACGATTACCAGATCATGGCCGTCGAAGCCTGGGGCTATCAGGGTTCGAACAGTGCTTCCGTCTCGTTCAGTGAAACCAGCGGCGGTGGCGGTGACCCTGGTGGCGAGCCCGGTGACGGCAACGGCGGCTCCTCCGGCGACCTCGCCGATGGCACCTACGGTATCCAGAACGTCAACAGCGGCAAGGGCCTCGATGTCTCCGGCGAGTCGACAGACGACGGCGCGAACATCCAGCAGTACGAGTACTGGGGCGGCACCAACCAGCAGTGGAACGTCGAGGACACGGGCGGCGGTGCGTACCGTATCGAGAACGTCAACAGCGGTAACGTCCTCGACGTCGGCGGCGAGTCGGACGGCGCCAACGTCCAGCAGTACTCGGACCACGGTGGCGACAACCAGCGCTTCTACCTGCATGACCAGGGTGGCGGCCAGTACCACATCCAGCCGGTTCACACCGAGAAGGCCCTCGAGGTCGAAAGCTCCTCAACCGACGACGGTGCCAACGTCCAGCAGTACGAGTGGCACGGCGGCGACAACCAGCTCTGGACGTTCGAAAACGTCTAATCTGGACTCGAGCAGAGAGTGACGCTCTCGAACGTCACTGTACACTCGACCCGGACGGCACTGCGATCAGTGCGTGACTCGTTTCAAGAGCGAACGCACTTTCGGCGGCACGTCACCGTCGAAAGGACGTCGTCGCAGGAGTTTAGAATCCGTACAGTTTGTTCGGTCGCTCGTAGGCGAGTCGCTCGACGAGATCACGGGCCACGTCCATCGGCATCTGACCGCGCTCGACTTGCCGGCCGACGACGTTCGCGAGCGAGCGTCGGAACATCTCGAAGCGCGAGCCATAGGAGAGCAGTTTTCGCGAGTCGCTGACCATCCCGGCGTGTTCGTAGAGGAGTTCGACGGTCCCAGCGTACTCGAGTTGGTGTTCCATCCCGAACGGGCTGTCGTTGAACCACCAGGCGGGGCCGATGGAGACGTTGGGAAACACCCGCGCCATCGTCGCGATCGCCGGATACTGCGTCGGGTCGAGCGCGTAGAGGACGATCGGCGTTTCGCCGTCCAGTCGGTTGAGCAGGTACTCGAGGGAGTCCGTCAGTTCGACGTCCCCCGCCGACACGTCTCCGCCCCCGGCCGGACCTACCCGGTCGTACACCGCGTCGCGGTAGTTTCGGACCGGGCCGAGGTGAAGCTGAGTGACCCACCCCTTCTCGGCGTTCAACTCGCCGACGTACTCGAGGAGAAACGCCTGAAAGTCCGCGACGTCGCGGTCGGTTACTGGCTCTTCCGCGAGCGCCGTCTCGTAGACCGCACGCGCTCGCTGTTCGTCGACGGGACGGGAAACCGGTTGGCGGACGCTGAGATCGGTCGCTCGACAGCCCCGTTTCGCGAAGTAGTCGTGGCTCGCCGACAGCGCCTCGAGAAAGCCGGCGAACTCGTCGGCTTCGATCCCCGTCGCATCCTCGAGGTCGGCGACGAAATCGCCGAACGCCGCGCGATCGACCGTCAGCGCACGGTCGGCCCGCCACGTTGGGACGACGTCGACGCCGGAGACCTCGTCGACGGCGCGCTCGTGGTACTCGAGTGCCGACGTCGGATCGTCGGTACTGGCGACGACCTCGACGCCCATCTCGCGGAGGAGCGGCTGCGGTCGCATCGCCGGCTCCTCGAGTTGGGCTTTCGTCTCGTTCCAGATCTCGTCGGCAGTCTCCGCCGATATCGGCGTCTCGATTCCGAACCGCCGTTTCAGATCGAGGTGGACCCACTCGTAAGTCGGGTTGCCGGCGAACGTCGGGAACACCGCCGCGAGCGCGTTCCACTTCTCCCGGTTCGACGCGTCGCCGGTGATCAACTCCTCGTCGATCCCGCGATTGCGCATCAGCGCCCAGACGTAGTGGTCCGTCGACGCCTCGGCCTCCCAGATGTCGTCCCATCCCTCGTTGTCGACGATTTCGGCGACGTCCGCGTGCGTGTGCGGATCGACGATCGGTCGGTCCGCGATCCCGTCGTACAGCGTCCGTGCGGCGTCGGTCTCGAGTAGATACGCCTCGTCGAGAAATGCCATACTGGGGTCTCACTCGAGTCGAACATAAAAGTACGGATGCGCATACGGTCTGCTGGAAGCCATCGTCGGCACAACGCGACCCGGAGCGGTTGGGCCGATACATCGGTACAGCAAACCGTATCACGCCGCGGGCCGATAACCCGGGATACCGGTCTCGAGTGCGGAAACGATCAACTATTTAGT
Organism: Natrarchaeobius versutus; assembly: GCF_041205745.1. Taxonomy (NCBI): domain Archaea; kingdom Methanobacteriati; phylum Methanobacteriota; class Halobacteria; order Halobacteriales; family Natrialbaceae; genus Natrarchaeobius; species Natrarchaeobius versutus. The sequence goes on from NZ_JBGFCC010000001.1 coordinate 999,700, forward strand.
TTCGTTTTCCCATGTACGAACCGATGACCGTATCAGATTCGACCGACCTTACGTTCGGGTGTCAGGTCGTCACCTACGGCGACGTCGAGCGGACGATCGACCAGGCCGTCCAGGCGGAGTCCGCCGGTTTCGACCTGCTCACCGTCCCCGACCACCTGTTTCATCCGACGGGATCCGAGGAGTTTCTCGTCGATCCGCCCTGGGAGGCGTTTACCGTCTTGGGTGCGATCGCACAGCGAACCGAGGAGGCGACGTTGATGCCCGGCGTCACCGACTCGGTCCGGCGCCACCCGACGGAACTGGCCCACGCCATCGCCACGCTCGACCGGATGAGCGACGGTCGCGCGGGGCTGGGCATCGGCGCGGGCGAAGCGTTCAACTTCGTTCCCATCGCGGACGTCGACTGGGACGATCCGTTCACCCGGTTCGTCGAGGCCGTCAAGATCGTCGACGGCCTCTGGAACTCCGAGGCTGACGATCCCTTCTCGTTCGACGGTGATCACTTCGGTCTCGAGGACGCCCACATGGGCCTGAAACCCGCACAACAGCCTCGTCCGCCGCTGTGGGTCGGCGGCTACGGTCGGAGCATGCGCGGATTCGCCGGCGCGTTCGCCGACGGCTGGATCCCGTGGATCTACTCGCCGGAGCAATACGAGGCGGACCTCGAGCGGGTCCTCTCCGTCGCCGAGGATCGGGGTCGGGACCCCGATTCGCTCGACCGCGCGGTGATGGTCCCGACGACCGTCACCGACGACGCAGACGAAGCCCGCGAACTCGCGATCGAGCGCAATCGGACGAGCCTGGCACTTCGCCCGCCGTTGCTCGCCGAGATGGGCTACGAGGAGATCGCCGAGGAGACGCCGATCATGTGGCAGATGGCATTCGACGAGGACCAGGAACGAAAGCTACTCTCGGCGGCCGAACGGATTCCCGACGAGGCCGTCGACGAGGTGTCCGTCTCAGGCGACCCCGAGCGGGCGATCGACCGAATCGAGGCGTTCGTCGACGCCGGCGTCGACACCCTGATTCTCATCCCCGTCGGCGACTTCGACGAGACGGTGTCTCACTACGAGGAGACGATTCTTCCGCACTTCCAGGGAGAATAGCACCGATCGGCCCCGGCGAAGCCGATCCACGACTCTTACCACGCGAACACGAACGATCAGCCGCCGCCGAAACGGGTGTCTCCGATACCGATCCGTGACCAGCCGTCACTCCCCGCGGGTCTCGGCGCGACGTGCCCGGAGCATCCCGCGAAGGTAGCCGACCGTGTACGCCCGACCGCGGTGTTCCCAGTCGGTGTCGTCCTCGAGGTGGGGCGTGTGATCGGGAATCATCATGCCGTCGAAGCCGACTTCGTCGAGGGCACAGAGCAGTTCGTACTCGTCGTAGTTACCCTCGTCGACGAACGTCTCGTGAAACGCCGGCACCGTTCCCTCGACGTCACGGAAGTGGACGTAACCAATCTCGTCGCGCTCGCCGAAGTACCGGATCACTTCGGGCAGGTTCTCACCCATCTGTGACCAACAGCCAAGACAGAGGTCGAGTTTGTGATTCTCACTCGGCACGAGGTCCATGGCCCGCTTGAAGTTCTCGAAGTTTCGAAACAGCTGTGGAACGCCGCCCAGTCGTTCCATCGGCGGATCGCTTGGGTGGAGACAGAGGTCGACGCCAACCTCCTCGGCGACCGGGATCACTTCGCGCAGGAAGTGTTCGTAGTTCTCCCAGAGCTCCGCCTCGGTGTACTCGCGATCGTGCGTGAGACTCGCGTCGAGTTCGTCGGCGTCGAACGCCGAGACGGAGGCGCCGCCGCGCACAGCCGTCGATCCGGTCCGCCAGACGCCAGCGGGCGCCCAGTGGTAGCCGAAGATTGGGATCCCCGCCTCGCCGATGTGTCGGATCGTCCGTTTGAGCTTCTCGAGTTGCTCGTCTCGGTTCGGTCCGCCGAGCATGACGTCCTCGTAAAAGGAGATAGGGACGTTCTCGATCGCGTTGAGCCGGATTCCGGCGTCCTCGATGCGTTCGCGTAACGCGATCAGGTTCTCGACCGACCACTCGCCGTCGCCCTCCAGAGGCATCCGCTCGTCGTCCGGCATGTGCTCGTAGTCGGGATCGTACTGGTACATGTTCAGCAGGATATCCTCGACGCCGAGCTGTTTGACGTATCGCAGACGTTTCTCGGTTGGGTCCATGAACTGTCCGAGGCCGATCCGCATCGGTAACTCCTCGAATCGACTCGCCGATCCCCCCTCGTTACTGTCCGAAGCCATCGGCCGTAGATACCGAGTCGGCCGAGTTAAGTAATGTGGTCGGTCGTACGCGGCGTTCGGTTCCCGGGGTACTCCGTCCGATCAGGACTCGAGGTTCCCTTTCGAGTCCCAGATCGCCGTCACCAGGTCGACGAACACGGACGTTCTGACGGGGTAGCCGTCCTCGTCGGTCGCCCCGAGCGGGCTGTCCCTGACGTTGGCGACGAACTCCTCGGTGTAGGCCCACTCCAGAAGCGACTCGCGGACGTCGAACGTGATCGTATCGTCCTCGTCGGTGTCGAGCCAGGAGACCGCACTCTGTCGGGAGTCGTACTCGATCGTGTACGTCTCACCGCCGAACAGTTCGACCACCGTCTCCATCGGGCCGACCTCGAGTCGCTCTTGCTCGCCGACGAGAACGAGGGTCCCGTCGTCCACGTCGGCCCCGTACCGGATCGGTTCTGTCATCGGACGAGGGCTACGGGGTCCAGACGGATATAGTTGGCTTCCCGAACGATCCGGGTGTTCGCCCGCCTGCGGATCAGCGTCGTCGCTCTCGCTCCTCGAACGGATCTCTCGCGGGGGCCGCTCCCTCCGCGACGTCGAGATCCCGGATTCGGCGTTTGTACTCCCAGTAGCCGCCACCACCCAACAGCACACCGAGGACGAGCCCCATGATCGGTTCCCCTCGGACGAGGAAAAACCAGCATCCGAGGATACCGAGCAGGACGGACACCCACATCGCCCGTCGGGCGAATTTGCGTTGTCGTTCCGTCGAGGTCATGAGCCCACGTTTGGTGAGGAGCCATACAATCCTTGCGTCGCGGTCCCCCCGGTCGAAGGGCTCGCCACGTTCTCGGTTTCCGCGCCGCCGCGGGTCGGTCGTTCGACGTCTCGGCCACCGGGATTTATGTGCTGGGACGCCTCTGTTTGGACGATGTCGAACGAGCAAACGCTACGAGACGTCGCCGACGAACGAGGGGTCTCCCTCGGCGCGGCGATCGACCCCGACACGCTCCGTCGCAATCCAAGCTACTGGAAGACCGCCTCGAGCGAGTTCAACCTCCTCACACCCGAAAACGCGCTGAAGATGGGGCCGCTCCGGCCGTCACGACACACGTACGACTTCCGGGACGCCGACGCCGTCGTCGAGTTCGGCGAGAACCACGACGCGACGATCCGCGGACACACGCTGGTCTGGCACAACCAGAAACCGGATTGGTTCCAGGCGTGGGAGTATACGCCCGAGCAACTCCGGGCGTTCCTGCGCGATCACATCCACACCGTCGTCGGGCGCTATCACGGCCGGATCGACGCCTGGGACGTCGTCAACGAGGCCGTCGCCGACGACGGCTCGATGCGCAGAACGGTGTGGTCCGACGCCCTCGGCGAGGAGTACCTCGCGGACGCGTTCCGGTGGGCCCGGGAGATCGACCCGGACGTCGATCTCTACTACAACGATTACGGTGCCGACGAGGTAAACGAGAAGTCGGACGCCATCTACGACCTCCTCGAGCGACTGCTCGCACGCGACGTCCCGATAGACGGCGTCGGCCTCCAGTTACACGCGCTGGGCGATTGGCCCGACCCCGATTCGATCGCCGAGAACGTCCGACGATTTCAGGATTTGGGTCTCGAGGTCGAGATCACCGAGATGGACGTCGCCTACCACCGCGGCGAGGCGCCGTCGAATCCCCTCGAGGTCCAGGCGGAGTACTACCGGGACGTCGTCGACGCCTGCCTCGAGGCGGGCTGTGAGACGATCGTCACGTGGGGCGTCGGCGACGGAAACAGCTGGCTCCGGGGCTTCAAGGACTTCGGCGAGCGATACACCGGCGATCCGCTCCTGTTCGACGACCGGTACGAGCCGAAGCCGGCGTATCACGCCGTCAAAGACACGTTGCAAGATCAGTAACGCGAGTGCTGTGGGGCGGCCGCGCTATTCGTTTTCGTCCGCCTCGAGTTCGAGTTCGACGGTGTCGCCGCCGTCGGAGAGCGTCGCGTCAGTCGTCACGGTTTCGTCCGCGTGCGTCGCGGTGATCTCGTACTCGCCTTTGAACCCGCTGGTCTCGTAGACGCCATCGTCGGTTTCGCCTCGTTCGTCGGTCCACCACTGCTCGAAGACGAGGTCAGTGTAGGCGTCGTAGGCGGGTTTTGGCTCCCAGTCGTCGTCGAACAGCGGCGCCTCGTCGTGCCAGTGTCTGCCGTCCCAAAAGCCCCACATCAGAAAGTCCGTCGTCGCCGGGTGACTGAAGACGGTCTTCAAGAACGTATAGAGATACTCGCCTTTCTCCTCGTCGTCCCAGGTCGCTCCGTCGGTGTCGTACTCCGTGATGCGGAGGTCGGCGCCGTAGTCGGCGTAGGAATCCAGCCCCGCCATGATCTCGTCCGGCTCGAGCGTCTCGCTCCCGCTGAAGTGACACTGCATCCCGATGCCGTCGATCTCGACGCCCTCCTCGAGCAGGAACTCGATCTGGTCGCGGTACCGGCGTCTCGTAGAGGAGTGTGGGCCCGCGAGAACGTTGTAATCGTTGACGTCGACGCCGACCCCCAGGTCGTCGCCGACGTCTGCGGCCTCGTGGTACCACTCCGCTAGCACCGGCGCCTCGACGGGATCGACGTCGGTCCCGTCGATCGTCGTGGCGAGTTCGGGTTCGTGGATCGCCTCGTTGACCACGTCCCACTCCGCCATCTCGTCGCCGTAGTGGTCGATGATCGTCTCGAGGTGATCGAACGACCGCTCGCGAGCGTACTCCGGATCCTCGTCGGGATCGGTCGCGCCACCTTCGGTCCACTCGATCCCCATCGCTTCGACGACGTCCGGCGGAACGGCCCAGCCGTCGACGTTCGCCCACAGACAGGCGTGGCCGCGCATTCTCAATCCGCGCTCGAGTAGCCACTCGGTCGCCTCGTCGGCGAGTTCCTGCTCGTCCTCGAAAAAGCGCCACTTGTGGCCGTTCTCGAGGACGGCCTTGTTGAACAACTCGGGGATGTACTCGCGGTACTCGTCGCCCTCGTCAGTCTCCGTGATGAGCGTCGTCGCGTTCACCGCAGTTCCGAAGCCGAACTCGTGTTCGCGCATCTCGACGTCGACCTCGACACCGTCGACTGGCTCGCCGTCGGCGTCGACCACCCGCACCTCGAGTTCCGCGGTCCGGTGTTCCCGAATCCGTTCGTCGGCCGCGGGTTCCCACTCCGCACCGTCTGCGGCGTCCGCACCCACGTCGTCGCCGTGGCCCGCGTCGGTCTCGTCGCCGGTACTGTCGTCTTCCCCGCCGTCGCCCTCGAGGCCGGCACACCCGGCGACGGCACCCATGGCACCGATCGAGTACAACAGCGGTCGTCGACGAACACGTCTCGAACGCTCCGGGCGGTCATCGCTCCCGGGATCATCCTCCGACATGCGAACACGTCTCGAGCGAATCGGCTTAACGTTTTTCGGCGATTCGACGGGCCGTGTTTATAGTAACAACTGAAACGATGTACACACCGATCGCCGATTCGTCTGGCGATCGGGTGTGCATTGACGTTCAGTGGCTACTATAGTTTTCGCTGTCGGATCGCTGCAACGACCGAGACCACCACGAAAGCCCCTGGCTCGCTCGGGGAAGGCGCGCGAGGGGCATTCGTGGTGGTCGCCGCCAGTATTGATTTCTCGGAGTGGTATCTAAACACCACCATTCGACAACCGGGAACGCTTATAGCCTCGCTCGCACACGTCCACGTACGAATGTTCGAGACGACATACGACGACTGTTGGCTCCGGTACGACCGGGTCGACGACGCGTTACGTCCGGGGTACCGTCGACGACTGACCCACGCCTACGTCTCCGAGGGTGCACCCGAACTCGGCGCCGTTCGGGCCGAGCTTCGCCGGGGACTCGAGGGGCTACTGGGACGCGAACCCCACCTCTGGCAACACCCCCCGCGATCGGTCGATTCGTTTCTGGCGATCGGACACCCCGAGGAGATGCGCCCGATCAGTGAGACGATCGACGTCGACGAGGCGTGGAATCTCGCCGACGGCGGCTTTCTCATTCGAACTGTGGAGTGGGAAGGACAGGAGTGTACCGTGCTCACGGCCTCGAGCGATCGCGGCCTCGTCTACGGGACCTTCCACCTCCTTCGGCTGGTCGCGACGGGCGAGCCGATCGACGACCTCGACGTGCGCGAGGAACCCGCAAACGAAAACCGGATCGTCAATCACTGGGACAACCCGTTCCGGCGCTCCGTCGAACGCGGCTACGCCGGCCAGTCCATCTTCGACTGGGAGCGCCTGCCCGACGTCCGCGAGCGCTATTTCGACTACGCGCGTCTGCTCGCCTCCGTCGGAATCGACGGCGTCGTCCCGAACAACGTCAACACGGGGATCCCATCGCGGCCGACCGAAAACGACGCCGTCGCCGACCGCGCCGGCTGGCAACTACTCGCACGTGAGAATCTCGAAAAACTCGAGGCGCTGGCGTCGGTCTTTCGCCGGTACGGCATTCGGATCTATCTCTCGGTCAACTACGCCGCACCGATTCGACTCGGGGGACTCGAGACAGCCGACCCCTTAGATCCCGGAGTCAGACAGTGGTGGAAAGACAAGGTCGACGAGATCTACGAGATCGTCCCGGACTTCGGCGGCTTCCTCGTCAAGGCCGACTCCGAGGGCCAGCCGGGCCCCTACGACTACGATCGCTCACACGCCGAGGGCGCGAACGTCCTCGGCGAGGCGTTCGAGGGCCACGACGGCCGCGTCTGGTGGCGCGCGTTCGTCTACTCCGAACACGACGACCGCGCAGTCCAGGCCTACGAGGCCTTTTCCCACATCGACGGCGAATTCCACGACAACGTCACCGTCCAGATCAAAAACGGCCCCATCGATTTCCAGCCGCGAGAGCCAATCTCGACGCTGTTCGGTGCGATGCCGGAGACCAGCCTCGGCTGTGAACTCCAGCTCACCGGCGAGTACACCGGCCAGGGCGTCCACACCGCCTCCCACGTTCCGATGTGGAAGGAGATCCTCGAGTTCGACACTCACGGCGACGGCGAGGAGAGGACTGTCAAGGACGTCCTCGCCGACGTCGAGGGCCAGGGAATCGCCGGCGTTGGCGTCGTCGGCGAGGACGAAAGCTGGACCGGCAACCACCTCCTGCAGTCGAACCTCTACGGCTTCGGCCGACTCTGTTGGGACCCCGACCTGAGTTCCGAGGAGATTACCCGAGAGTGGGCGAGACAGACGTTCGGGGGCGACGAGCAGGTCGTCGAGACCGTCACCGACATCCTACTCGACTCCTGGCACGCGTGCATCGACTACCACACCGGCGGCCTCGGCCTGATGCACATGATGTACAACGGCGAGGAGGCCCTCGAGAATCACTACGATCCCGCCCCCTGGGAGTGGCCGGAGTACCACGGCGCGACCGCCGAGGGCATCGGCGTCGACCGAACCTCGAGCGGTAGCGGTTACGCCGCCCAGTATCGCGATCCGCTCACAGAGCTGTACGACGACCCGGAGAGCTGTCCCGAGGAGTTACTCCTGTTCTTCCATCACCTCCCCTGGGAGTACGAACTCACCGACGGGACGACGGTGATCCAGCGCCTCTACGACAACCTCCATGCGGGCGCCGCGACCGTCGACGATCTTCGCGAGCGCTGGCTCGACCTCGAGGGGAGCGTCGACGAACGACGCCACCGCCACGTCACAGCGCGCTTCGACGAACACGCACTCCAGGCCAAGCGGTGGCGCGATACGCTCTGTACGTACTTCTACGAGAAGTCGGGAGTCCCCGACGAACGCGGGCGGGTTCCGACGGAGTGATCGGTCGCTCTATTCGGCGTCATTGACCGTCCGCCGGACGCTTTCTGGCCGGTTCGCGACGTGCCACCGATTTGGCCGCAGATGGGGAAGCCGACCGTATTACTCCAGTTCCGAGCGGTCGATCCGCCACTGGCGAAGCGCTTCGGTCGTAAACGAAATCGAGTACAACGCGACGTATCCGAGAGCGCAGATGATCAGCGCGACGACCGCGTACAGCGCCAGAAAGCCCGCGATGAAGTTGGTGTAGCGCGGTCCGGCGATCCCGGTTACGTCGACGATCACCCCGAGGACGAGCAAGAGACCTGCGACGGGAACGAGCGTGAACAGGTACGGGTGCTCGAATCGGTCCATGTACGTATCGATCATGATCTATCGGTGGGCCGCTCGGCATATCAATCATGCGGTCTCCTCCCAAACGCTGACCGTCCCCATCGTCGTCACGCCCGTACGTTTATCTGTACCGGAGCGCTACCCACGCGTACCGATGTCGAACCGACCGTCGTCCCGGCCGTCCAGTTTCAGTCACCAGATCTGGATCTGGCTGTTCACCATGTCGGTCGTCCTCCTGTTGTTGCTCGGCTGGTCGTTTCTCCACCTCGAGCCAGGGACGCCGTCGTACGTGATCGGTCAGGTCAGCCTGATCGTCCTCCTCGTCACGCTGGCCGGGACGCTCCTCGCGATGGTCTCCGGCTGGCAGCCGTTCTGACGGCCGGAGTGGACGACCGCCTGCTTGACTCGGATCAAACACTCTTTCCCAAGCAAAAATCGTCGGGAAGTATTATATTCTAGCCGACGACTACTTCGAACATGATAGATTCCCCGTCGGATATTCTCGGATTCATATTCATATTCGGAATGTACGTCGCGGTCGTTTTGACGTCGTTTCCACAGCACGTCGCGCTCCAGGGTGGACAGGGATGGGTCGATCCGTGGCAGGACCGATACGGTGAACTGTACCGACGGTACGATCCTGATTTCGATCACCTCAACGCGTATACGGGTGGAGGAACGATCGGTCAGACCGTCGGCGTCGTCGGGCTCGCGGTGATACTCTCGGGGATCGGAATGGACGGCGTCGCCGAATCGCTCGTTTCCGTATCGATTATTCTGACCGGAGCGTATCTCGTCTACGACGCCGGCCTCACCATCCGTACGGGGCGTTCGATGGCGGATTTCTCGTTGCTCTGGAAACGCTCCCCGCTCGTGACCGTCGCGGTCTTGATCGTTTTTGCGGTTCCGCACGGAGCGCTCTATCTGTTGCTATAATCGACGATCGACTCAAGAGGACGCCTCGTCCGTAGCCGGCGAATCGTCCGGTACGGTGTCTTCGGAGGTGTCGTCGGTAATCTCTTGGCTCTGCCAGTACTCGTGGTCGTCGACCTCGCGGAAGCACTTCGTCCGGTGGTACTCCTCGTCGCCACTCTCGTAGAGGTCGGGCGATTGCTTCCGGCAGGCCTCCCGTGCCTCCGGACAGCGGGTGTGGAACCGACAGCCGGACGGCGGGTTGGTGGCGTCGGGAATGTCGATCTTTCGCACCGGCGGCGATTCGCGCATCGCCTGGGCGGCCTGCTCGGGATCGAGCTTCGGCGTCGCCCACTGTAACACCTTGGTGTATGGGTGTTGGGGGTCGTTGATGATCTCGTCGGCCGTGCCGATCTCGACGATTTCACCGAGGTACATGACGGCGATCTTCCCGCCGGATTTTCCGGCGAGATAGCGGGCGTTCGCCAGGTCGTGGCTGATGAACACGAACGACGTGTCGAACAGCTCTTGCATCTCGAGGAAGAGATCCATCACACCGATCCGAAGCGAGACGTCGAGGGCGCTGACCGCCTCGTCGGCGAGGATTACCTCGGGTTCGACGAGTAACGCGCGGATGAGCGCGACCCGCTGTTGTTCGCCCCCGGAGAGCTGGTGGACGTACCGCTGGGAGTAATCCTCGGGTGGGCTAATTCCCGTGCGTTTCAGCATCTTAAGGATGCGCGCGCGCCGCTGGGCGTAATCGAGGTGGGGGTGCCACCGTTTCAGCGGCACCGCGAGATTCTCGAGGACCGTCCGGTAGGGGTTGAGCGCGGAGCCGGGGTCCTGGTGGATGATCTGGAGGGATCTGCGGATCTCCTCGAACGTGATGTCGTCGTCTTCTCCCTCGCGAACCTCCCAGATGTCGTGTCCCCGATACTTCACCGAGCCGCCCGTCGGGCGGGTGAGACCGACCATCGTCTTACCGAGGGTGGTCTTCCCACAGCCGCTCTCACCGACCAGCGCGAGCACGTCGTTCTCGCCGAGGTCGAGGTCGACGTCGTCGACGGCTCGGACGGCCGGATCCTCGGTCAATCCGAGTCGATCGCCGAGCCACGACGGCGCCATCGAACTCATCATCGAGGTGTCCTCGAAGTGCACCTCGAGGTCGCGAATCGAGATCACCGGATCGTCGCGGCTCGTCATGGGTCCTCACCTCCGAAGGCGAGCGGGACGGCCTCGTCCGCCCGTTCCCAGTAGTGACAGCGGACCTCGTGGCTGGCACTGACCTCGGTGAACTCGGGGTCGTCCACCGTACATCGATCGTCGCCGAGCGGACAGCGAGGGTGGTACGAACACCCTCGCGGGTGGCTGACCGGATCCGGGCTCTCGCCCTCGATCGGGCGCATCTCCTCGAGTGAGATCTCGAGGTTCGGGGTCGACTTCAACAGCGCTCGCGTGTACGGATGCGATGCGTTGCCAAGGATCTCGTTCGCTCCCCCGACTTCGACGAACTCAAAGGCGTAGAGGACCGCGAGGCGGTCGGCGAAGCCGGAGACGATCGGCAGGTCGTGGCTGATGAACACGAGCGTGAGGTCGTACTTGTCCCTGATATCGTACAACAGGTTGAGGATCGACCGCTGCATCAACAGGTCGAGCGCCGCGGTCGGTTCGTCCATCACGAGCACCTCCGGCTCCAAGATCAGACTCAACGCGATCAGCGCGCGCTGTTTCTGTCCGCCGCTCAGTTCGTGGGGAAACGACGAGAGCATTCGCTCGGGATCGAGGTGGAGATCGGAGAACAGCTGTTGGGCGCGTTCGAGCCCTTCGCCTTTGTCCCAGTTGTGGGCGTCGAGGGTCTCCTCGAAGTGTTCGCCGATCGTCATCGTCGGGTTGAACGCGCTCATCGCGCCCTGGAACACCATCGAGATGTGCTCCCAGCGAACTTCGCGGAGTTCCCACGGTTCGAGGTTGAGGACGTCGATCGGATCGCCCCCCTCGGGGTAGTACGTTATCTCACCGGTCAGGATGCCGGGATCGACGACGGCATCGAGCATGGCGTCGGCAAACATCGATTTGCCGCTTCCGCTCTCGCCGACGACGCCGAGGGTTTCACCGCGTTCGATATCGATCGTGACGTCGTTCAGGACCTTCGAGACGCCCTTGTCCATCTCGAATCGGACGTTTGCGTCCCGAACCGTGAGGATCGGATCGTTCGCGGATCGACTGGACGACTCGCGCGTATTTGCGACGTTATTTGCCATCTTCGCTCACCTTTCCCCCAACTCGTTCGGTCCGCCGGGGCCGTTGGCGTTCGGATTCCACGCACCAAAGCCACATGACATTGCATATCACGTTTGCACTTGGATCATATATATCATTCCATCGGTCGAGCGTCGCGCTCGGCGATCGTGGGCAGGGACGGATCGTTGTCCCAGATCACCGCGAAATTCGCAGACGGATGGGTGTCCGTCGGTGCTAATGGAGACCGGATACCACGACGCCCGGCATCAGTCGTCGTCGGAACCGTAGCCGACGGCGGCTGCCCGTGAGAGCGGACGATCCGTGCTCACACCGGTACGAGACTACGGACAACCCGTACAGACACCGGCATGTGACCGTGGCCAATCCATGCAGACGCCGGGAGACCGTAAACGGGCTCGCTGCTGAAAGACTCCTAACGAGGCGTATCGGGGCGATTTATTACACACCGGCCGCAACGAACCGGCATGGAATCGGATGACCTCCGACAGTATCTCGAATCGTTCACCCGCAGGGAGTGGCAGGAATCGTCGACGGACGCGGGCCCCGTCCGGTTCGCACTGATCGGCCTCGGATGGTGGACGGTCGACGAGGCGATGCCGGCGATCGAGGACTCGACGTTCTGTGAGACGACGGCGGTCGTAAGCGGCTCGAGCGAGAAGGCGGAGTCGGTCGCCGACGAGCACGAATCGGTCGAGGTCGGACTCACCTACGAGGAGTTTCACGACGGCGTCTCGAGTGAGACGTACGACGCCGTCTACATCTGTACCCCCAACGCTCGCCACCTCGAGTTCGTCGAGACGGCGGCGTCCCAGGGGAAGGCCATTCTCTGTGAGAAGCCGATGGAGGCGACGCTTGAGCGAGCCGAAGCGGTCGTCGACGTCTGCGACGGCGCGGACGCTCCGGCGATGATCGCCTATCGGATGCACACCGAACCAGCCGTCAGGCGTGCGCGCGAGCTCGTGAGGTCGGGAGCGATCGGCGAGCCGGTCTCCGTCCACGGGACGATGACCCAGTCGATCGTCGGCTGGGGCCCCGATCAGTGGCGACTCGACAGCGACCTCGTCGGCTACGGCGCCAGCGTCTCCGATCTCGGAATCTACCCGGTCAACACGACCCGGTTCGTCCTCGACCGGGATCCGGTCGCCGTCCAGTCGATGATGGACTCGACACACGAGTACTTCGAGGACGTTCCCGACGAAGTCGCCGCGTTCACCGTCTCCTACGAGGGCGGGATCTACGCCGCGTGTACGGCCAGTCAACACTCCCAGCTCCAGAGTTTCCTGCGGATCGTCGGAACCGACGGCTCGCTGACGATCGAGCCTGCCTTTCACATGGACAGTAGCCTCAGCGTCAGGGTCGGCGAGGCGACGGTCGACGTCGAAACCCCGCAGGTCAACCAGATGGAAGCGGAGTTCGATTACTTCGCCGACTGCGTCCTCGCCGGACGCGAACCGTACGCGGATCCGGAACACGGTCTCGTCGACATGCGAACGCTCGAGGCGATCTACGACGCGGCCGAGCGCGAACGGACGGTTTCGGTCGATGCTAACCGCTGACGTCCCACCGTCGACGAGAGCGTCCGACCGGTGTCTGATCGGTAACTGATACGGTTTACTGTCAGTCAGTTCCGGCGCACCCGCGAACTGGCGGCGGTTGCAACGGTGGACTCGCTGCACTCCTTCACCGAGACTCGTCTCACACGGTTCGACTCACCGCCGGGACATCGGGACAGCAATACGTATGAGACGACCCGCTGTCGGCCAGTTCCGGGACAATCGAGAGACGAGGTACAGTCAGATCGGCCGACCGGCACGACAGGCCGTTTTCGGCAGGGATCGATCACGAAGTGGCCGACCGCGAGACTCTCGAGGAAATCGACACCGTGTGGATTGGTACCTCGAAACATTTATAATGGACTATTGTACATATTTAGCCGATGCCAGCAAGGAGATACCGCCATGACTACCTGTCGCGACGACGGGTACTGGCGTTGACCGGTGTGGCAGGTGCAACGGCACTCGCAGGTTGTTCCGGAGACGAAAACGGAGACGCGGACGACCTTCTCGGTGGGGACCACGACGAAGTCGAGGTCGATTACCCGGAGAATTACGCCGAGGAGATGAACCAGGCGGTTCCCTCCGGAGCCGTCAACCCGTTCGACGACGAGCACATCTTCAACCCGTACCACCACGCGTGGAACCCGGGAGACGCACAGGAGACGTCGTTCGAATACCTCACGATCTTCCACACGGAAGAAGGCGAGTTCATCCCGCGCGTCGCGGAGAACTGGCAGATCGACGACGATCTCCACACGCGCGTCGAGATCAGCGACGAGTACGCCTGGTCCGATGGCACGTCCGTGACCGCCGCTGACTTCGTGACCGCGCTCAGGCTGGAAGGCTACATGCAGATGGGGATCGAACAGTACGTCGATCCCGACACCGGAGTCACGACCGACGGCGACTACGCCTTCGAGATCGAACCCCGAGACGAGTTCACAGATCTCGAAGAAGAGTTGTGGCTGAACCAGTGGATCGAAGCACTGCTCAACGTCTCCGAAGCACAGTACGGAGAGTTCATCGAGGAGTTCGAAGCGGCTGATTCGGACGACGAGCACGAGGCCGTCCAGGAGGACGTCATCGGATTCGAGCCGAGCTGGAACGAGGCCCTGTTCTCCGGGCCGTTCGTCTTCGTCGAGGCGAACGAGGAGTTCGCAGACCAGGTGCCAAACCCCCACCATCCGATCGCCCAGGACTGGGACTTCTATCTCAGACACGGCGAGTACGAGGGTGAGGAGGGACTCCACGCCGAGGAAGTCGACTGGGAGCACAACGATCCGACCATCGAGAACCTCCCGGACATCTACGACGAACCTCCGGTGTCGTTCTCGGGACAGTCGTTCGCGATCATCTTCGGAAGAGACGACGAGTACATCCGCGACTATCCGGAGGTCCGACAGGCACTGGCCTACGCCGTCGACATGCCGAATCTCGTCGACGTCACCTCTCCGGGGACGCCCGTCGATACGTACTCCACTGGGATCGATTACGGCTACGTCGAACACTTCGTCCGCGACGACGTACTCGATGCGATGCCGAACTACGCCCCGGAAGACACCGACACCGCACAGAATCTCCTCGAGGACGTTGGGTTCACCCTCGAGGACGACGAGTGGCACACCCCCGACGGCGATCTGTGGACGCTCAACTTCCCGGTGGGCGACTGGTTCGATACGCACTCCGAGATGGTCTACAACAACCTCGCGGAGTTCGGCATCGACGTCGACTACTTCCTCGACGAGATGCCGACCTGGCAGTCCGAGGTCGAACCCGACCTCGAGTTCGACCTGACCGTCCACCTGAACTACGGGATGGCACGGCAGTACCACGCCCACGCCGACCTCTACGAGGAGATGTACAACCCCGACCGGGGTATTCTCACCGAACGAAATCTCTTCGACGAGGTCGTCGAGGTTCCCGAAGTTGGCAACCCCGACGGCGATACGGTCGAGATCGACATTCCCGACGCACTCGACGGACTCGCGGCGGCACAGAGCGACGAAGAGGCGATGGACTACGCGACCGACCTCGCCTGGGCGCACAACCAGCTCCTCCCGGCCGCGGTGGTTCACCCGTGGAGCGAACACTACTGGGTCAACGCCGGCGAGTGGGACTTCGACCTCGATTCCGACGCCTGGCTGACCTCGAACCGGATCACCCACTACCTCCTCGAACACGGACTCTCTCCGGAGTAGAGGCGATCGTTGCCGGAACAATTTTTTTAATGATGTATCGACCACTGGTGTTAGTTGGGTCGTCTAGGTACAATCAGTGAGAGTCTCCCACCATACCGTTACCACGGTCGTTGTCATACCATTCGGGACGACCCTACGGGGGAGCGACCGCTCGTCGCTCAACGAGGTACCACGAACGGAGGTATCGTCACCCGTCGTCAACCAGTCGCCCGATCGACCGCGATCGATCGGGTCCGTTCGTCGCTACAGTGGTCACGTGTCGACCGATCTCAGTGCGTGACGACTGCTCCCCTTGTACGACGAGACGATTTTTCGTGGCGATCTCCCGGTACGATCGCAGGCTTCTCAGTTGTTCCAGCGACGATAGACAGTAGGCACTACGAACGATTCGCGACGGCGAACGTCGGCTCGAAAAACGAAAGAACCGTCCGCCGATCTATACTTCGACGACGGTGTTCGAAAGCGTTCCAATCTCCTCGAGACCGATCTCGATGACGTCGCCTTCCTCGAGCGTGAACCCTTCGTCGGGAACCAGCGAGGTTCCGGTGAGCAGGACGGAGACGTCGGGGACGACGTTGTGGGCGACGTAGCAGTCGACGAGTTCCTCGACGGATCGAACCATCTTGCCGGTGTTGGTCGACTCGTCGTAGCGGACCTCGCCGTCGCGGCTGATCGTCATCCACATCTCGAGGTCGTGGGGATCGTCGATCGAGTCGGCAGATCGGATGCAGGGGCCGATCGAACAACACCGGTCGTACACCTTTGCCTGGGGAAGATAGAGCGGGTTTTTCCCCTCGATGGACCGGCTACTCATGTCGTTGCCGATGGTGTAGCCGACGATCTCCTCACCCGAGAGCACGACGCCGAGTTCGGGTTCGGGAACGTCCCACTCGGAATCGGCGCGGATACCGACGCCGTCGCCGGGTCCGACCGTTCGGTCCGGCGTCGCTTTGAAGAAGACCTCGGGACGGTCGCTCTCGTAGACGTCGAGGTACATCTCCGGCATCGTACTCTCCGCTTTCCGAGCTTCCTCGCTGATGCGGTAGGTCACTCCTGCGGCCCAGACCTCTCCAAGGACCGGCGTCGATACCGAGCCGTTCTCGAGGACGTCGCTCGGAAGCGTCGGCGCCTCCTCGAGAAGGTCGTTTGCAACCGCGTCGGTCGAACTGTCGGTGATGGTAGAGGCACACAGGAGGTCGTCGAACGTCCGTAATCGGGGCGTTGTCGCAGTGAGGTCGTATACGCCTCCCGCCACTTCGACTGCGAGACGAGAGGTTCCCTCCTCACGGAGCTGATAGTAACGCATGTCGGTACCTCCACCATTAGGCTCCTGCATTATAGCTCTACTGCTCGTTTGCCAACGCGACCCGATCGGTGTGGGCACACGAAATCACAAGAATCGTATACCTGCGCCCCGTTGATTCGACCGTGACCGAACGCTACCAAAACTACGTTGACGGCGAGTGGATCGACGCCCAGACGAACGAGACGTTCGAGACGACGGATCCGGCAGCACCGGCGGAGGTCGTCGCCGAGTACCAGCAGTCGGACGAAGCGGACGCCGAGGCCGCCGTCGAGGCCGCCGCGGCCGCCCAGGACGAGTGGGCCGAGACCCCTGCGCCCCAACGCGGCGCCATCCTGCGCGAGGCGGGTTCGATCCTGGCCGACCGCAAAGACGAACTCACCGACCTACTCACCCGCGAGGAAGGAAAGACCCACGCCGAAGCCGGCGGTGAAGTTCAGCGTGCGGTCGACATCTTCTACTACTACGCGGAGAAGACCCGCGACCTCGGCGGCACGGTCAAATCCGCCAGCGGGCCACGGACGAACCTCTATACGGTCGACGAACCGGTCGGTGTCGCCGGATTGATCACCCCGTGGAACTACCCGATCGCCATCCCCGCCTGGAAGCTCGCACCCGCGCTCGCGACCGGCAACGCCGTCGTCCTCAAGCCCGCGAAGGTCGCACCCGGCGTCGCCGTTGCGCTCTTCGAGGCGCTCGACGAGGCCGGTCTACCCGACGGCGTCGCAAACGTCGTCACGGGTCCCGGAAGCACCGTCGGGAACACGCTCGTCACCCACGAGGACGTCGATGCCGTCTCCTTTACCGGCTCCGGCGAGGTCGGCCACATGGTCTACGATCAGGCCACCGACGACGGCAAGCGCGTCCAGACCGAACTCGGCGGAAAGAACCCGACCGTCGTGACCGACAGCGCCGACGTCGAGGAGGCCGCAGAGATCGTCGCCAACGGTGCCTTCGGGGTCACCGGCCAGGCCTGTACCGCCTGCTCCCGGGCGATCGTCCACACCGACGTCTACGACGAGTTCGTCGAGCGCGTCGTCGACCAGGCCGAATCGATCGAAATCGGCCCCGGCGACGAGTACGACATGGGCCCACAGGTCACCGAGAGCGAACTCGAGGGAACCCTCGACTACATCGAAGTCGCCGAACGCGAGGGTGCGACCCTCGAGACCGGCGGCGGCCAACCCGATGGCGACCGGTTCGGCGACGGCTACTACGTCGAGCCGACGGTGTTCTCGGGCGTCGATAACGACTTCCGCATCGCCCAGGAGGAGGTGTTCGGTCCCGTCCTCGCCGTGATCGAAGTCGAGGACTTCGAGGCCGGCCTCGCGGCCGCAAACGACGTCCAGTACGGTCTCTCGGCCTCCGTCGTCACGGACGATCACACCGAAGCCGAGCGGTTCGTTCGAGAGGTCGAAGCCGGCGTCGCGAAGGTCAACGCGAAGACGACCGGACTCGAACTGCACGTCCCCTTCGGCGGGTTCAAACGCTCCTCGAGTGAGACCTGGCGCGAACAGGGCGACGCGGGGATCGACTTCTACACGATCGAGAAGACGGTCTACGACGGCTTCTAACCGGCCGTCCGGACCGCCACGGCGATTTTCTCTCTCGATCCGAACCTCCGTTTCGGCGCTGACCCCAAAGAATATTAGGTGCTGATTGCGAACTGTGTGACGATGAGTTCGATCGAGTTCGATAGCGTGACGAAGGTGTACGACGGCGACATCGTCGCGGTCGAGGATTTCAACCTGACGATCGAGGGGGGCGAGTTTCTCACGTTGGTCGGGCCGAGCGGATCCGGAAAGTCGACGCTGTTGCGGATGGTCGCCGGCCTCGAAGAGATCACTGACGGGACGATCTCCATCGGCGAAGAGCGCGTCAACAAACTGCCGCCGCGCCACCGCGATATCGCGATGGTGTTCCAGAGCTACGCGCTGTATCCGCACCTCACCGTCCGCGAAAACATGGCGTTCGGTCTCAAACGCTCGACGAGCCTTCCCGACGAGGCGATCTACGATCGCGTCGAGGACGCCGCCGAACTGATGGGGATTCCGGAACTGCTCGACGACCTGCCCAAACAGCTCTCGGGCGGGCAACAACAACGCGTCGCGACCGGGCGCGCGATCGTTCGCGAACCCGCCGTCTTCCTGTTCGACGAACCGCTATCGAATCTAGACGCGAAGCTTCGAAAGCACATGCGGACCGAACTCCAGCGGATTCAACAGGAACTCGAGACCACGGCGATCTACGTCACCCACGATCAGGAGGAGGCGATGACGATGTCCGATCGCATCGCGATCTTGAACCACGGGGAACTCCAGCAGGTCGGGACGCCCCGCGAGGTGTACAACGACCCGAAGAACCTGTTCGTCGCCCAGTTCATCGGAAGCCCCTCGATGAACCTCTTCGAAGTGGGGTACGAACCGGGCGACGACGGTGGACGGCTCGTCGGCGACGTCGACATCGAGATCGGTCCCGAGCGGGCCAGACGGATCGAAGCCGTCGACGCCGAGCGGTTGAAACTGGGCATCCGACCCGAGCACGTAAGCGTCAGCCAGCGTCGCGAGGACGGTCACGTCGCGGCATCCGTCGACATCATCGAGCCACTCGGCGCTCGCGACCTGCTGTACTTCGAACTGGGCGAGGGAACGGGCGACGGGAGCCTCGTCACCGGAGACGCCGCCGCACTCGAGGACGATCAGACGGCGCCCGAGGCCGAAGTCGACGAGCGAAAGGCGTTCATCGAACCCGAGTCGATCCCCGAAGACGCCGCCGACGTCTTCTTGAACCTCGATCTCGAGCAGGCACACGTCTTCGACGCGGAGACTGGAACCAACGTGGCGTATCTCACTCGAGAGGAGACGGCGCCGGCGGCGTGAGACGGGTTACTGTCAGTCAGTTCCGGCGCACCCGCGAACTGGCGGCGGTTGCAACGGTGGACTTGCTATAGTACACGTTGAAAGTCATTGCACACCCGGTCACGAACATCGGTGGCCAGCCTCGGCTTCTTGCCGAGGCTGGCCGCTCGGCTGTGACCGGGTGTAAATCGTTTCAACGAGTACTATACACTCCTCCACCGAGACTCGTCTCACACGGTTCGACTCACCGCCGGGACATCGAGACAGGAATCCGTATGAGACGGGCGAATCCATGAGAAGAGCGCCACCTTTTTTATCGGATGGAGACAGATCCGAGTATGAGTCGTAGCGTCGATCCGGACCACCGGTCGTCGGGCTGGACGGTGCTCCGGCCGTGGCGAAAGCTACTGGGGGCGAACGATATCGACGGCGCGATCGCGGTCGTCCGCCGATACGGCTGGCTTCCGGCGCTGTTCGGACTCGCCGTTCACTCCCTCACTCGAGGCGCGTTCGAGTACGTAAGCGAGCCGTTTATCGTCGCCGAGGGGTACGTCTTCCCCGGTTGGCCGGCGGCGCTTGTCGTCAATCTCCTGTTCGGAGCGTTCGTCGTCGTCTTCTCCTGGTTTTGCTACTTCGGCCTGATCGGCGTCATTGCCGGGACGCTCTCGGACGATCACGTCATGGAGACGGACGTGTTCAAGATCGGAGGCTACCTGTTGACGGCGTTCGCCCCCGTCTTTCTCCTCGGGACGATACTGATCGCGACGGTTAGCGCCCCCGACGGCCTGCACGCGGAGGCGGTCTCCGAAAACGGAGCGGAGGCGGCCGAGTTCGCGATGACGTCGTACTCGTTCGTCTACGACACGCCACAGATGCACGCGGTTCGCATCCTCAAGGCCATCGCCTGGATCGTGATCGGATTCCTGATGTTGCCGATCGTCGGACGACTGTACGAGATCGACGAAAAGCGAAGCGTTCTGAGCGTTCTACCGGTCACGCTCGCAGGCGTCGTCTCCGCGTTTCTCTTCTAGGGTCTTCGCCCCGTCTCGGGATCGAACGGGAGCGAGGTATCGAAGATGACGGCGTCGACGGTCAGAAGCGAGTTCGCGAACTCGACGCTTCGGGCGAGGCTACTGGTCCGAACGAGCTGTGCGTCGAGGGCGTCGCCCGACGAGACGACGTCGGCGACGACCGTCCCCGTCGCGTCGATTCCCGCACGCCGCTGGCCGGCGTCGTGTCGGGCTCGCAGATCGGTCACGGCGTCGATCGGATCCTGCCCCGCGTTCCGCGCCAGCGTCCGCGGGATCGACTCGAGTACGTCGGCGAACCGGTCGACGGCGAGCTGTTCGCGCCCGTCGAATCGCGGGGCGAGTTCTCTGACTTCCCGGGCGGCGGCGACGTCGGCCGCGCCGCCGCCGGGCACTGCGATCGGCCGTTTGACCGCGGCGCGAACGGCGTTGAGTCCGACCTTGATGCGTCGCCTCGCTTCGTCGGCCGCGCGTTCGGTCCCGCCGCGAACGACCAGTCCGACGCTCCGGGGATCGACGCCGTCGGGGGCGGCGACCTCGAGCCACGTCCTGTCCTCGCCGGCCTCGCGAAGCCGGATCTTCCCCCGGCCGAACTCGTCGGCGGATGCAGGGGCAGTCGGCGTGACGGGGCCGCGAATCGAGGCGCCAGTGATTCGTGAGAGGCGGTCGACGTCGGATCGCTTGACGTTTCGGAAACAGGCGACACCTCGGTGTGCGAGTGCCGTTCCGATCGCGTCGGTGACGTCGCCGGTGACGAACACCGCCGTCGCGTTCGAGCGCGCGATGGCGTCGGCGATTCGGTCGCGCTCGCGTTCGCGCTCGTCGACGGCCGCGACGTCGTCGGCGTCGATCGTCACGGAACCGGCACGAATCTCGCGGGGCCCGAGCGAGCCTTCGACGAGGAGGACACCGCCTTCGCCGGGAAGAACGCGGTCGGCGACCATCGGCTCGTAGGCAAGGTGAGTTCCCGGGAACAACTCGGAGGAGGCGACGTCCCCGCCGGGAATCGTCTCGACGGAGACGTAGCCGAGGTGAACGCTGGCGCGCCGGGGCTCCCAGGCGTGGAGGACGGCGTCGACGACATCGTCGGCGAGGTGCTCGAGCGACCAGGCACCCGCCCGCCCGTTGGTCATCCCGCAGACGGCGATGCGTTCGAGTCGTTCCTCGTCGAATGCGTCCCGATGCCGTGGACGATCGGTGTCGGCGACCGGAATCCCCATCTCGTTCCAGACCTCGAGCGTGCGCTGGGCGCCGATCGAGAACCCCTCGACGACGGACGTCGGCGGGACGCCAGCGTCGATCAGATCGACGCCGGCCGTCAGCAGTTCACTCGCCAAGAGCGTCGTCGTGGTCGTTCCGTCGCCGACGTCGTCTTGGTGTTCCTCGGCGAGCGTAATGAACTGGTTCGCGATCGGGTTCTCCGTTTCCCCTTCGAACTCCGCTAAGATCGCGACGCCGTCGTTGCTGACGAACGTTCGAACGCTGTCGTCTTGCATTCGGCGAACGATCATCTTGTCGACGCCCATCGGCCCGAGGGTACTGCGTACGAGATCGCCCATCTGGCGAGACGCGCTTTGGATTCCGCGTCGCGTCTCCGTCGACGAGAGTCGTTCCACACTACCGACTGTACTCGAGCGTGATTCTGGCATCTTCCTGTGAGATCTCCCGTCGTGGTAGTAAACTCTTTCGCGGTGATGGGTTCCGCGGTCATCGAACGAACAATCCGGTTTCGCGGTCACCGAACGAGCAATCGATCGGCGACGATCGCGAACGCGATTAACAGAACGATGACGTACGCGAGTTCGAAGACGAGCCCCCACGCCTGCGTATAAATGTAGTAGACGCCGAGAGATGCGAGCGTTACGAAAGCGATTCCGAGTGCACCGGAGATACCGATCGTTCGGGACGAGACGTTTCCTACGACCATGCTCGTTCGAGGAATACGTCCGATCCCTAATAAGTGATCCCCCGTCGTCTCACGTTCGCGTCCCCCGTCGCCACTGGCGCCACGCCAGCGGTGGGTGGAAACCGTCGAAACGAGTCTCAGTGCTCGCACTCGAGCGGTCATACGGTTTGCTGTAACGATGTACCGGTTCGACCGCAGGATGGGTCACGGCCGCACCGGAAATGACTGACAGCAGACCGGATCAGTACTGGTCGTGCTGACCGTTGATTCGCAAGCGGGAGTGGGGTAACGTTCGACGACGACCCGTCGTACGGTGGACAGACGCCACCACAGATCGTCAGATCGGATGCCGTGCGCTTAATTCACAAAGATATAAATGGGATTATGGTCATTTACTGACTGGAACTATGTCAGGGACGAATGCGTCCGGTGCCACCAGTGCAAACAGTTCAGGACCCGACTCGCCCGCCGCGAGTTCCGAGTTCGATGCCGACGAACGGGCAGACGACGACTACTCCCGTCGGGGGTTTCTCGAGACGGCGGGCGCGATGGGTGCCGCAGGGGCGGCCGTCGGGCTATCGGGCTGTCTCGGTGAGGACGAGACCGAGACCACCAGTGAGCAGGACTTCGTCTGGTGGACGATGCGGGGGTACATCCCCGAAGAAACCGAAGCGATCGAGGAGACTGCGGCGGCGTTCGAAGACTGGACCGACGAGGAGGTCAACCTGACGACGAACGTCGTCACCTGGGACCAGGTCTTCGAGCAGTGGCAAGCCGCAATCCAGGGACAGAACGCGCCGAACGTCAGCGAGATGGCGAACGAACACGCCGTCGACTACGGCTCCTCCGGCGTCGTCCGGCCGAACACGGAGCTGTTCGAACAGTACGACGACTGGTACGATACGCCGTCGTTCTGGGGGAACTACGAGGGCGACGTCTGGGGCTTCCCGTGGTTCGTCGAGGTTCGAAACTTCTACGCGAACATGGACCTCCTCGACGATGCCGGGCACAACGACGTTCCCGAGACGTGGGAAGAGATGGTCGAGATGGCGATGGACGTCGAATCGGAGACCGACGAGACCGGGTTCACCTCCTCGGGTGCACAGGCGACGGGAACCGGCCAGGTCGTCTACGGCGCGACCGCACAATCCGGTGGATCGTTCTACGATCACGACGGCGAGGAGTGGTCCGTCGAGATCGACTCCCCGACGTCGCTGTTCGCTCACCTCTGGATGGCGAGCTTCCAAGAAGAGTGGGACATCGCACCCGGCGGCTGGGCGGGTATGGACGGCACCGACGCCGAACAGCTCTACCGGGAGGGCAACGCCGCGTTCATGATCAACAGCGGCGACGCCGCAAACGAGATGATCGACGACGGCGACGACGTCGCCGACGTGACCGAACTCTCGACGATTCCGGAGGGCCCGATGGGGACCAACTCGGCGTTCATGGGTGGAAGCTGTCTCTCCGTGTTCGACTCCGAGTACACCGAACACGACGTCGACGACGACCTCTCGCTGTCGTTCGTCGAGTACATGACCCTTCCCGACACGATGGAAGGCTACTTCCCACAGGCGACGCCGAACTTCCTGCCCGTTCGCGAAGCACAGGAGGAGATCGCTCCGTTCACCGAGAACACGACCGACATCCCCGACGAGTGGATCCAGACCCGCCTGGACCAGGCCGAACAGAGCGTCCGCTACGGCATCTCCGGTCCCGAACGGAACGCACCGTTTCTCGGCGACATGGAGTCGACGACGGACGCGTACTCGACTGCGATTTCGGGAATTCTCGGCGCCGACGAGGATCCCAAAGAGGCGGTCGTCAGCCTGGCCAATCAGGTCAGAGAGAGCGTCGACGACGAAGTTGACTACGACGTCGAGGAGAATACCGACGAACCGGAACTCGAGGACGTCCCGGACGAACTACAGGACTGGATCAGCGGCGACAACGGGACGCCCCAGATCTGGAACCCGTACGAGTAGGTGGCCGACCGATAGCTACCCGTAACCGCTGTATTTAGCACGAATGTCAACACGAATACAATCAATACGTGACACCGGACTCCCTCGAGAGTACTATCACTGGCTCTCGAAGGAAGGTTTCTGGGGGTGGCTCTTTCTCCTCCCTTCGTTACTCGTACTCGGATTAGTGAGCGTCTACCCGCTCGTCAGAGGAGTCTACCTCAGCTTCTTCGAGTACGACGGTATCGCCGACCCGCAGTGGGTCGGACTCGACCACTACGCATACATTCTCGGCTGGACCGAGTTCTGGGTCATCCTGCGTAACACGTTGGTCTGGGCGTTTGCGGCGGTCGTGATCATGGCGTTGATCGGACTCGGATTCGCGACCTTACTCAACCGGGATTTCCGTGGCCGGTCGATCGCGACGACGCTCCTGTTGCTTCCGTGGGCGATCCCGTTCATCTCGATCGCGTTGAACTGGCGATTGATGTACAACTTCGAACTCGGGCCGCTCAACGGGTTTCTTCGGATCACCGGAATCACCGAGGGACTGCCCTGGATCGCGAGCTCCCGCTATGCACTGTTCTCGGTGATGCTGGCGTGGGTCTGGCGGAACTTTCCGTTTTTCATGCTCACGTTCCTGGCGGGCATGAAGGGCATTCCCGGCGACCTCTACGAAGCCGCACACGTCGACGGCTCCTCGAGACTGGATTCGTTTCGTCACATCACGCTACCGTTTCTCCAGCCGGTCGCGATCGTGATGACGTTACTGATGAGCCTCTGGTCGCTCAACCACTTTACGCTCATCTACGTGATGACGAGTGGCGGCCCCGGCAACTCGTCGATGGTGTTGCCAGTCTACATCTACCGACGAGCGTTTCACCTGGGTGAGATGGGGCTGGCCAGCGCCATCGCCGTCGTCATGCTGATAGTGATGCTGACGTACGGACTGATCTATCTTCGGCTGTATCGAGAGGAAGTCGGAGGAAAATAACGATGGCTACTGATACACCCCCCATCACGGACGACGAATCGGGCGGTCTCCTCGCGAGATTCAGTGACCGGCAGGTCGAACTCGGGAAGACACTCGGGTTTCACGCGCTCTTGTGGTCGCTGATCGGGATCGTCCTGTTCCCGGTGCTCTGGATGGTCATCGTCTCGGTCAACCAGACTGCCTTCGAACCGCTCGTCGCCGACCCGCTCGGGTGGGCGTCGAACGCGAACCTCTCCGGGTATCGCGACGTCTGGAACGAATCGGACTTCCCGTACTGGCTTCGAAACAGCCTGATCGTCAGCGTCGGCGCGACGATTCTGAGCGTCGCGGTCTGTACCCTGGGAGCGTACAGCATCGGCCGGCTTCGATACCGGGGCCGGACCGTCATGGCCACGTTCCTGTTGGTCACGCAGATGTTCCCGGCGATACTGATCGCGATTCCGCTGTTTCTGGTCTTCCGGGACTTCGGGTTGTTCAACACGCTCACCGGACTCGTGATCGCGTACGTCGCGTTTACGCTCCCCTTCGCGATCTGGATGCTACGGGGCTTCTACGAGAACCTCCCCGAGTCGCTCGAGGAGGCCGCGATGATCGACGGAAGCACCAGGTTCGGTGCCGTCGTGCGGGTGATTTTACCGCTGTCGGCGCCGGCCATCGCGACGACGGCGATCTTCAACTGGGTGCTCGCCTGGAACGAGTTCGTCTTCGCGCTCGTATTGATCAACGACTCCGAGAAACAAACGCTCCCCCCAGGAATGGGGGAGTGGATCGGCCAACAGACGCTCAACTGGGACATGATGATGGCCGGTGCAATCGGCGCGACGATCCCGCTTCTGGTGGTCTTTCTCTTCCTCCAGAAGTACATCGTCAAGGGGCTAGCTGAAGGCGCCGTCAAGTCGTAACTCCCCTACCCCTACTTTCGCCACAACGTTCGGTCGCGTTTTCGGTCGGCTCGACTCGAGTCAATTCGTGAGCTTCCGACTCGAGGACGGTCGCTTGCCGTCGTGCGAGACGGCGACATGCCAAACGTGATATACCTGGCCGCGCATACGTCCGTCGTATGCCGAACTACCGGACCTTACGCGATCCGAACGCAGAGTATACGATGCGGGACCTCTCGGCGGAGACGATGAACCTCGACGCCGACCGCGGCCCGCGAGACGTCGAAATCACCGACGTCCAGACGACGATGGTCGACGGAAACTATCCGTGGATCCTCGTGCGCGTCTACACCGACGCCGGACTGGTCGGAACGGGCGAGTCCTACTGGGGTGGCGGTGACGACGCGATCATCGAGCGAATGACACCATTCCTCGTCGGCGAGAATCCTCTCGACATCGACCGACTCTACGAACACCTCGTCCAGAAGATGTCCGGCGAGGGCTCGATCTCCGGGAAAGTCATCTCGGCGATCTCCGGGATCGAGATCGCACTCCACGACGTCGCCGGCAAGATCCTCGACGTTCCAGCCTACCAACTCGTCGGCGGCAAGTACCGCGACGAGGTTCGCGTCTACTGTGATCTACACACCGAGGACGAAGCTAACCCTGTCGCCTGTGCCGACGAGGGCGAACGCGTCGTCGAGGAACTCGGCTACGACGCCATCAAGTTCGACCTCGACGTCCCCTCGGGCCACGAGAAAGATCGGGCGAATCGCCACCTGCGCGGCCCCGAAATCGATCACAAAGTCGAAATCGTCCGCGAAGTAACCGAACGCGTCGGCGACCGCGCCGACGTCGCCTTCGACTGTCACTGGTCGTTTTCGGCCGGCTCCGCGAAACGTCTTGCTCGCGAACTCGAGCCCTACGACGTCTGGTGGCTCGAAGACCCGGTGCCGCCGGAAAACCACGACGTCCAGCGTGAGGTGACCCAGTCGACGACGACGCCGATCACCGTCGGCGAGAACGTCTATCGGACCCACGGACAGCGCCGCTTGCTCGAGGAGCAGGCCGTCGACATCATCGCACCAGACCTGCCCCGCGTCGGTGGCATGCGCGAGACGCGGAAGGTCGCCGACCTCGCCGATCTGTACTACGTCCCGGTGGCGATGCACAACGTTGCCTCGCCGATCGGAACGATGGCGAGCGCTCAGGTCGCCGCGTCGATCCCGAACTCGCTTGCCGTCGAGTACCACTCCTACCAGCTCGAGTGGTGGGAGGATCTGGTCGAAGAGGACGGACTCATCGAGGACGGCTACATGGAGGTTCCGGAGAAACCGGGCCTCGGTCTCACGCTCGATTTCGACGCCGTCGCCGAGTACATGGTCGAGGGCGAGGAACTGTTCGACGAGGAGTAACCCGGCCGATCGACGCCCCCCTCGAGTTCGAGCTCACCGATCTCGACCCTTCTTTCGACTCGTTTCGAATCCGATGAGTGACAACCGTCGAAGTCGAGCCACCTCGAGGACGACGACGGCGAGTCGATGCGAACGCTCGAGTGCTCGCCCTACCGATTGTCGGATTCCGTTCAATTGCATCTCGAGCGAAATGGGGACATCATAAGACCCGTTCTGTTCTCTAAAAATGGATTCTATTCTCCAGAAGAAAACAACCTGTGCTATCAATTAACATTCTCGGAGTACCGACGGAATACGAGAACCGTCCAAAACCGGCTACAGGCCAAATATATGGTGGCATTACATCCATACTCTTGTAAAACCTGGTGTGTTCGGATACTGAATGGAGCTGTCCTATAGAAGAACAGTCGTTCTTCTCATTAGAAAACAGTTTTCTGCAGACCAACCAACTACGAGAACTACACCGAGTCCAACCGATATCGATGCGGTCCCGAGCGAAACAGCAGAACTTTACTGCCCACCGACGACGTACACCCATGCAGACACTCGCGAAGACGGCTCGAGCGTACGGCGAGTTAACTCTCATCGATCGCGACCGGCCGACGCCGGCGAGCGACGAGGCGTTGATCGAGGTGGAGTACGCCGGCCTCTGTGGGAGCGATGCCGGGATCTACCGGTTCAAATCGGCGTTCGAACGGATGTCGCTTCCGACCGTCATCGGCCACGAGTACGCCGGACGGGTCGTCGAAACCGGAGAGAGCGTCCGATCGGTGTCACCGGGCGACCGCGTCGTCGAGCGGCCGATTCGGGGTTGTGGAGAGTGTTATCAGTGTAAAATCGGCGAGGAGAACGTCTGTCAGGACGCCACTATCACGGGTGTCGACCACGACGGCGCGTACGCCCCCTACATCGCAGTCCCCGAGCGCGCACTCCAGCGAGTCGACGACGACATCGATCCCCGCCACGCCGCGCTCGTCGAACCGACGAGCATCGGCGCTCGAGCCGTCGTCGAAAACTCACGGATCGGTGCCGGCGATCGCGTGTTGGTGGCCGGTCCCGGTCCGATCGGCCTCCTGACGGCACAGATCGCGGACGACCAGGGCGGCGAGGTCGTCGTCGCCGGCGTCGAAAACGACGCGAGCGATCGACTGCCGCTCGCGGCCGAACTCGGGTTTCGAACGTGCAACGTCGACCGAGGCGACCTCGAGACGGCCCGTGAGGAGCTAACGAACGGGGTCGGCTACGACGTCGTCTTCGATACGACCGGCCACCCATCGGGACTGACGATGTCAGTCGAGGAGGTCCGAAAGGGCGGGCAGATCGTGCTGGTGGGCCAGACCGGCGAGACGACGATGGCGTACTCGCCGCTGGTCCGCGCCGAGATCGACCTCCAGTGTTCGTACGCCTCGACCTGGGAGGACTTCGAGCGGTCGATTCGACTCATCAGTTCCGGGGCCGTCGACCTCGAGACGATACTCGACGATCGGTTCTCGTTGCTCGAGGCCGACGAGGCCTTCGAGACGTTTCTCGCGGGCGAGACCTGCAAACCGGTGTTCGACGTAAGCGTACTCCGGGAGTAACAACTCGAACGCACTCCGTCGCGTTCAGTCGGCTCCGGTCAGGCGGCCGGCTTTGCCGGCTAGCGAACATCCTTACACGGTGGCTCGAAACGACGGCGTGTCTTCGGTGTCACGGTTCCCGAACCCCCTCGCGGCAGTCGTCCTGGCGATCGGCCTCGGCCTCGCGCGCCTCGGTGTAATCGATCGTGAGCGTGCCGTCCGCACGACCGAACTCGCGTGGCCCCGTATCGTCACCGGCCTCGCCCGGATGTCGAAAAGCGTCGTCGACGTCGCGATGGTCGGCGTCGCGGTGGGAACGTCGGCGATCGCGGGCGTCGGCTTCGCCGGCCCGTTCTGGGGGCTCGCGTTCGCACTCGGCGGTGGCGTCGCGGGGGGAACACTCGCACTCGTCTCACAACGGTACGGCGCCAACGCGGACGACCAGCTGGGGATCGCCGTTCGTGCGAGCACCGTGTTGGTCGTCGCGATCAGCGTCCCGGTGACGGTCGCGTTCTGGCTGTTCCCCGTCGAACTCGTCTCGCTGTTGAGCGATAACCGACGCGCGGTCGAATACGGCGCTACCTACCTGCAGATCGTCGGGCTCGGCATTCCGCTGGCTGGGTTGAATCTCGTCGGAAGCCGAACGCTCGTCGGCGTCGACGACGCCTACACCGCGATGCAGGTTCGGGCCGGCGGCGCGGTCGCCAACATCGGTCTGAACGCCGTGTTCATCTTCGGCCTCGAGTGGGGTGTTGCCGGCGCGGCGGTCGGGACCGTCCTCGCGAACGTCGCCGTCACCGCCGTCTTCGTCGTCGGACTCGTCTCCGGATCCGTACCGGGCATCGGCCGGTTTCCGATCCGGATAACGCCGGTCGGAACGTACGTCGACGGCGAGACGATCCGCGACCTCTGTCGCATCGGCCTGCCGATCGGCGCACGAAACCTCGTCTGGACCGTCGCCGAATTTCCCATGTTCGCCGTCCTCGACGTTTTCGGCGAGAACACCGTCGCCGCGTTCGTCATCGCGCGCCGTATCTGGGCGCTCATGAACGCTCCCGGCTGGGGGTTCGGCCTCGCGTCCTCGAGTCTCGTCGGGCAAGCGCTCGGCCAAGACGACGAGCGGACCGCGACGCTTTACGGCCGGGACATTATTCGCTTCTCGGTCGCGACGTACGTCGTCTCGGCGATTCTCGTGGCGATCTTCGCCGAACAGATCGTCGTCCTGTTCGCCGACGATCCGACCAGTCCGGAGATACCGATCGCCGTCGATCTAGTCTACGCCGCCTGCGTCGCCGTCGTCTTTCAGGGTGTCGGTGGCGCGGCCGCGGGGCCACTCGACGCGAGCGGCGATACTCGCGTCCCGTTCGCGAGCCAGTTTCTCGGCGTCTTCTTCGGTGCGATCCCGCTTGCATACCTCGGAGCCACGACGGCACTCGGTTACTGGGGGCTGTACCTCGCCTTTCTCGCGGAAGCGAGCGTTCCGGCGGCGATCAACTACTGGCGGTTCCGACTCGGAAAGTGGAAGACGATCAGCGAAGCGTATCGCCCAGAGACACCGACTGCGGACGACTGAGACGAGAAATACGACGATCGTCGTAGAAACATTTTAGTGTTCGACGATAGTATCGGCTGTATGGAGTTTGACTGCCCGCACTGTCCCGCACAGATTTCTCTTTACAACCGGTCGTTCCGGTGTCATCGCTGTGGATACACGCCGAAACACGGAGCCGACTGATTCGGATACAGACACGGTCGACGCCGGTCACTCGAGAGTTACTCAAAGATAGTATTTTAGAGAGGTTTTATAAATAATAAAAAAGTTATCATTACCGCCATACACCTCCAAGTTGAGTTGTAATTATGATTTCCAATTGCACTCCAAATTACCAGTTATAGTCCCAAGATATTGTAGTAAAGTGTTTATTCCCTCAAAAATTCCCCGGTTGCAACCGGTATCGAACCCCTTCGAGGGCTACGGCTATCTTAGTACAGTTATTCCACATAGGCATAAATCATACATTTCTACCGGTCTAAGGGCTATTCTGGTTTCCGCCGATCCCCGTTAGCCGGTCTCGGGCGAGCGGATAAACACGTATGGTTCGCGAGTGTGTCACCCCACGTATGTTCGAGAAATCGAAGTGGATACGACTGCCGCGAAACGTCGTCGTCGGCCACGGCGTTCGGTCGGCGGTCGTCGACACGGTCGACGATCTCCACCTGCAAGGGCGGCCGTTGCTCGTGACGAGTCCGACGCCGCGGGAAGTCGTGACGAACTCGATCGCCACCGACTTCGAAGCGGCGGGAACGGACCCCATAACCGTGACGGTCGAATCGGCCACGTTCGACTCCGTCGAGTCGGTAATCGAGGCCGCAGAGGGAGAGGACGTCTCGTATCTCGTCGGTGTCGGCGGCGGGAAGGCGATCGACATCGCGAAGATGGCGAGCGAACACCTCGGAATCGGGTTTCTCTCGGTTCCGACCGCGGCGAGCCACGACGGTATCGTCAGTAATCGTGGTTCCGTTCCCGACGGCAACACCCGCCACAGCGTCGCCGCCGAACCGCCCCTAGGCGTCGTCGCGGACACCGAAATCTTGGCCAACGCGCCGTGGGAGCTGACGACCGCCGGCTGTGCCGACATCATCTCGAACTACACCGCGGTGATGGACTGGCGCCTCGCGAGGCGACTCAAAGACGTCGAGTACTCCGAGTACGCCGCCGCGCTCTCGGAGATGACCGCCGAAATCCTCGTCGACAACGCCGATCTCGTCCGTCCCGGCCTCGAGGAGTCGGCCTGGATCGTCACCAAGGCGCTGGTCTCCTCGGGCGTCGCGATGAGCATCGCGGGCTCCTCGCGGCCTGCTAGCGGGGCGGAACACCTCTTTTCCCACCAACTCGATCGGCTCGCACCCGACGCCGCCTTACACGGCCACCAGGTCGGGGTCGGCTCGATCATGACTGCCTACCTTCACGGCGGCGAGCGTGGCTTCTGGCGGGACATCCGCGATGCGCTCTCGAGCATCGACGCGCCGACGACCGCCGGCGAACTCGGCATCGACGACGACACGGTGATCGAGGCCCTGACCACTTGCCACGAGATCCGGGATCGCTACACGATCCTCGGCGACGGGATGAACGAACGCGCGGCCCGAGAGGTCGCGACGAAGACCGGCGTCATCGGCTGAGACGTGCCCTCTCCTCGTCTTCGAGCGAGTTCTCTGGAGACTACCGTCAGGTTCGAACGCGCTGGGTCCCCGCGACGGACGCCGCGGCGGCTCCACAGCCGGCGATCGCGAGGTGCGTCCAGTAGGTCGTCAGCCGATAGAGAATCGCCGCGGCGGTCGCGACGCCACCGGAGACGCCCGCGGTCGCGACGAGCAGGCTCGCGAGGACGACTTCGATCCCGCCGCTCCCGCCCGGCAGGGGAACCACCCCGCCGAAGGAAGCGAGCGGCGCACAGACGAGCACCAGCGCGAGCGGGACGTCGACGCCGAGTGCGAGTAAGCTGAAGTAAAGCGGCAACGCGTTGAACACCCATCCGACGGTCGTAATCCCGAACGCCACCGCCAGCGTCCGGCGAGACGCCTGAATCGTCTCGAGCGTGGCGAAAAAGCCCTCGATCCGACCGGTGAGCGTTCCTCGCACGTCCCCGAGCCTGGGGACGCGACCGACCGCCGCTTCGAGGGTCTGGGCGACGTGTAAGGAAACGGTTCGTGCGACACCCTGGTGGAAGACGACGACGATCACGCCCGCAACGACCAGCCCGCCGCCGCCGGCGACTGCGATGCTCCGAGTGACCGGGTTCGCCGTGGCGCCGGTCATCGCCGCGTACGCGACGAAGCCGAACACGGCGACGATCAAACTTCCGAGTACGTTGAATCCCTCCGTGGCCGCGACGGCCGCGAGGTTGTCTTCGAACTCCGAGTCGGAGTTCGCCGAAAGCAAGTACGCAGTGATCGGCGTTCCCGTCGACCGACCCCAGGGGAGGGCGCTCCTCGCGAAGTATCCCGAGAGGAACGCCGATCCAAAGGCGATGCCGCGGGCGCTCCCCGAAACCGGCTCGAGCAACCGCCTGAGCAACAACCCGCGAAGCGCGAGCATCACGAATCCGGCGACGACCGCGAGCGTGAGCGCGACCGGATGGGCCGTCCGAACGTTCGCGACGACCTCGCTCCAGCCGACGCTATACATCAAGAGGGCGACGACGACCACCGCGATCGTCAGTCCTCCGACGGCTCGCCGCCAGCGCATACTGACCGGTAAGACAGTCCTCGAGTTAAACGTGTTCGTCTGAACTACACGGTCGGGAACCGTCGCGAACAGATTGCGGGGAAGGACGTTCCTCGAGGGCGTCGAGCCGTCGCTCGAGAGACGGATATTCGTAGAAGAGTTCGGTCATTCCACCGTGTCGTTTCGGAACCAGATCTAGCTCGTAGAGTCGTTCTACCGTGTTCGCCGTCTCGGTCGGGGACGTCACCGCGGCCGCGAAGGCGTCGGCCTCGAACTCGTGGTCGATGGCACGATTGCTGTTGTAGACCACGACGAGAATCGTGGCGAGAAAGAAGAGCGGAGCCCACACGCTCACACGGAGGAGTGTCGCAGTAGCGAGCGCGTATCCACTCCAGCACACCGCCGACCCCAGCGCCTGCCGGCGCAGGTGGCCGTTGTTCAGATGACCGAGTTCGTGCGCGACGATCGACTCGAGTTCGCGTTCGGAGAGGGTTTCGATGGCGGCTTCGGTGACGTAAATCGCCCGCCTGCCCGGGAGAATTCCGCTCACCATCGCGTTCGAGTTCGACACCCTGCTCATGACGCGAAATCGGACCTCGCCGAACCCCGTCTCGGCCGAAAGCGCCCGTAATCGACGCTCGAGGTCCGACGGAAGTTCCGTCGTCTCGGTCGTCCACTCGGTGAGCAACGGACCTGCGGCGTGAAAGGTGACGACACCGAGGGCGACGAGACAGACGGCGGCAAGCGGCGCGGTCCCCAGTGCGACGAGAGCGAGTGCAGCGCCACCGAACCAGACAGATCCCTGGAGCAGTACGGACCGAACCGCATCCCGCGGCGACTCGAGACCCGCATACTCGAGCAGACCAAACGCCGAGAGGACGACCACGTGAGCGGAACCGAGAACGACGCCCGCAACTGCGAGCGATCCCACGAACGCCACCGCGTGTCTCGGCCCGCTCGGAAGGGTAAAAATGCCGTACCCGAGCAACGCGACACCGGCGCCGACCCAGAGCACCGAGTAGAGGCCCGCAATTCCCTGGATGCGCTCGACGATCGTCTCACCCTCCGCGTCGCGGACGACGAACGGGAGATACCCACTCGAGAGGACGGTGACGAGTAGGAGCCACCCGAATCCGCTCGCTACGACGATCCGAACCGGCGGGTACGAGAGGTCGATCATCGGGTCGGTCCTCCCGGAGGACGGGTGTCGAGTCGGTCGCGTTCACTTCTCGCGTTTCCAGCGATGTCCATTGCGACTAAATCGCCCCCGCCACGCCATATATTAAACGTGTTCGTCGAGGAAATCAGCGATTGCGGAGTAGGCTTCGATGCGATTTTCGAGTTTCGAGAAGCCGTGGCCTTCGTCGTCGAAGATCAGCTTCCGGACGGGGACACCCTGCTCTTTTGCCTGTTCGGCGATCTGTTCTGCCTCGCCGACCGGCACCCGTGGATCGTTCTCGCCGTGGAGGACGAAAAGCGGCGCCTCGATGTTCCCGACGTTGTTCGTCGGCGAAATCTCCTCGAGGAACTCGCGGTCGTCCTCGAGCGAACCGTACTCCGCTTCACGGAGTTCCCGACGCCAGTCGCCGGTGTTCTCGAGGAACGTGACGAAGTTCGCGATGCCAACGACGTCGATTCCCGCGGCCCAGAGGTCGGGGTACTCCGTCAGCGCCGCCAGTACCATGAATCCACCGTAGGAGCCGCCTTTCGCGGCGATTCGGTCGGGGTCGACCGCGGGATGGTCCTGGAGCCACTCGACGCAGGCCTCGATATCGGCGACGGAATCCATTCGCTTCTCGACGTCGTCCAAGGAGGCGTAGTCAGCGCCGTACCCCGCGGAACCACGGACGTTCGGCTCGAAGTACGCGTACCCGCGATCGACGAAGTACTGCTTGACGGAAGAGAAAGACGGTCGGCGCTGGCTCTCGGGGCCGCCGTGGATGTCGACGATGACCGGAGCGCCGTTCTCGTGTTCGGGTTCGCCCGTTTCGGCCGCGTCGCTCGGAAGCGTGAGGAAGCCGGGAACCGCCAGCGAGTCGAAGCTCTCGACGTGAACGAGTTCGGACTGGTCGAACGTCTCCCGTGGGATACCCGCCGTTGGTGCGGCGGTCCACCGTTCGGCTTCGCCGGTCTCGGCGTCGTGTGAGCCCGTCGCACTGCCGGCGGAACGTCGTTCCTCGATGTCGACGACGAAGACGTTCGTGTTCACCGAATCGCCGCTGGTCGACACCGCGAAGCGTTCGGCGTCGGCTCCGAAGCTCACCCCGCCGGCGACGCCACCCGGCAGATCGGGTTGGGGGAACGTCTCGAACGCGGTCGGCACCTCGTCGTCGAGCTCGCCGACGGTCAACTCGGTGTATCCCTCGACGTTCTGGGAGTAGACGAATCGACCGGTTTCGTCGTCCAGCGCGATGCCGTCGACGTTCCAGCCATCGCCATCGGTAACCGTCTCGAGATTGCCGGTTGCTACGTCGAGGTAGGCGAGATAGAGGGTATCCGCGTCCCCGTGATCTGTGACGAGGTAGATACCTTCGCCGTCAGGTGCCCAGCTCGCGCTCTGGTAGCGGACGTCGCCCTCGTGGGGAGTGAGGTGGTCAAGTTCCTCGGTCTCGAGGTCGAGAATGTACAGGTCCTGATCGAAGTTCGAGTACGCCTGCGACACGAGCAGACGCGAGTCGTCCGGGCTCCAACCGGCGAGCGAGAGCCAGCCTTCTCCCTCGTAGACCAGTCGAGCGTCGTCGCCGGTTTCGTCTCGACCCTGGACGTAGACGTCGAAAACGGACTCCTCACGGCGGTTCGAGGTGAACGCGAATCGTTCGCCGTCGTGGCTGAATCCGCCCCACCGATGTTTGGCGTCGGGCATCGCCGTCAGGTTCTCGATCGCTCCGGTTTCGGCGTCGAGGCTGAACAGTTGTGCCCGTTCGTTGCCGCCTTCGTCCATCCCGAAGATCAGTTCGGGACGCTCGGGCGACCACGTCGCAAACGTCACCCGTTCGTCGTAGAACGTTCGCTGTTCGGGCCACTCTTGTGAACCCTGGAGCGTCCAGACCTGGGACGTGCCGGTCGTATCCATCAGAAACGAGAGGCGGTCGCCGTCGGGACCGAACGACGCGCCGTAGGCGCTTCGAATGTTGAGATAGCGCTCGATGTCGTACGAGACCATACCGGGAACACACGGTCCGGCTCAGTAGTCGTTTGGATTTCGACGACCCGGTACGTGGCGGGTGGACGGACTGGTAGTAACGATCAATATCACACACCCAGGAATATCGTGTCGGCTTCGGCACCAGTGAATTGGCCGTTGAACCGAGCTTACTACCTGGTTTCGAGCCCGTTCGGCCTCTCGAAACGCCACCGGTAGCTTCGAGTTACTGTTACACGACCGCCAATACGAGCTTAGACACCCCTTCGTTTCTCCCGAATAGATATGAAAGCATGCCGCACGAATCGATTACTGGTCGACCGAAAGTCATCAGCTGTCTGACGTCCATAACAAAGAGTCGAAGACGCATGTGGTCTCGCGCTGTATACGATATGAGAGACAGCAAGACACCGAGTACGAACTGGGGAACAGTACGACCGACGTCGGCGAAATCGTGGATGACGATCGTCCTCATCATCGCAGTCGTCGTCGGAATGACCGTCGCCTCGAGTGGCGCTATGGCTGGTTCGACCGATACCGACCGGAACCAGTACGACGAACTCGTCGTCACCGATCACTGCGACGAGGAGGCGAACCACCTCTCGATCGAGAACCCGAACGGCGAACCGGTCGAACTGACGCTCCACTGGTCCGGCGACCAGTCGGCGATACAGATACAGAGTGACGGATCACTCGAGACACACGTCCAGGCCGAGTCCACGAGTGATTCTGCGTCAGAATCGACCTACAGCCTCACCACGTTGGTTCCCGCGGATGAGACCGTGACGTTCGTTGGCGTCGACGACGGCACCTACGAACTCTCTGCGAGCGCCAACGGTGAGGACGTTTCCCTAGACCACACCGAAGTCACCCTCGAGTGTGGTTCGAGTGGCGACGGGACGATCTCCGTGCTGACGAGTGCCCACCTCGAGAACAGCGGCGTCGATGAGAAGGCCGGTGATGCGGTTGCATCGACCGGTCCGACCAACGACAAAGATTACGACGAAACGGTTGAGAAACCCGACGAAGACGACGACAAAGACCAAAAAGCGCAGAAAGCTGAGAAAGACGGCGATGATGAGGAAGCGCTACTTCTGGTCGACGAGGTCGACGATGAGAAGGCTGAAAAGCCCGACAAAGATCACGACGAGAAGGCTGAGAAAGACGACGATGGTGAGAAAGCGGTACTTCTGGTCGACGAGGTCGACGATGAGAAGGCTGAAAAGCCCGACAAAGATCACGACGAGAAGGCTGAGAAAGACGACGATGTCGAGAAAGCGGCTCTTCTGATCGACGAGGCCGACGACGGGAATGATAAGGAACCCGACACGGTCGAGAAAGACGACAAAGACCAGAAGGCTGAGAAACCCGATGACGACGGTGACGAGAAAGCGGCTCTTCTGATCGAGGAGACGGATGAAAAGAAGCTCGATAAAGGAGACAAGAACGACAAAGACGATAAATACCAGAATGATAAGAAGGGGGACCATTACGATGACGAAGAGGCGACTCTGCTGATCGATGAGGTTGATGACGAGAAGGCTGATAACGATCATAAAGAGAAGAAACCCGACGCCTATAATGACGAGGAAGCGGCCCTTCTGATTGACGAGACGGATGAAAAGAAGTCCGATAAGGACGACAAAGACGACAAAGACGACAAGGATCAGAAGTCCGATAAGGACGACAAAGACGACAAGGACGATAAGGACGAGAAACCGTCGAATGGTGACGAGTAATCTGGTTGATCCAGCCCTCAACAGCATCGTCGGCTCGAGGGCACATCCACGATCCGTCCGTGGATGTAACAGAGTCGGCCGGTGACCACCGATAGAAGCCACTGAATGGCTTGTACACCCGCTCACGATAATCCGCCCGAAGACCAGTCCGTTCGGTCGGTCTTCAGGCGCTGACTGTGAGCGGTGTACAAATCGATTCAGTTGTGACTATCCTCGAGTCGGTCGTGACGTGGAACCGACCGAAAGAAGTGACTTTTTATCCCATCGTTGCGTCCCGCTTGCATATGCGCGTCGCGTTCGTCTCGTTCGAGACCGTACACCACCGGGATTCCGAGGCGAACCGACGACTCCACTCGGTCCTCGAGTTACTGGACGAACGGGATCACGACGTCCACGTATTCTGTGCACGGTTCTGGGAGGCCGACGTGCCAACGTTCGAGCGCGACGACGTGACGTATCACGGCCTCTCGTCGGGACTCGAGTCGAAATGGTCGTTTCTCGCACGTCTACCCGGCGCGATCACGTCGTTCGATCCCGACGTCGTTCACGCAGGTGCGAATCCACCGGAACAGGTGGTTTCGGCCAGCCTCGGCGGTAAGCTGGCGGGTGCACCCACGTTTCTCGAGTGGCACGGAGACGGCGGCATCGAGAACACCTGGTGGAACCGCCGAGCGGGCCGGTGGGCTGACCGGATCGTGACGCCCTCCGAGATGGTGGCGACCTGGGTCCGGGAACTGGGCATCGGGAGCAAAGTTATCTCGGTCGTCCCGGACCCGGTCGATCTCGATCGAATTCGAGAGACCGAGCCGGACGACTCCGTCGACGTGGCCTACGCCCGCCGACTCGACGAGGAAGCCAACCTCGAGAGCCTGTTTCTCGGGCTCGCCGAACTCCGGGGTCGAGACTGGCGAGTAACCGTTGTCGGCGACGGCCCCGAGCGTCCGGTGTACGAACGGCTCGCGAGCGATCTCCGGATCGACGAGCGGATCACCTTCGCCGGCGACCTGCCGCTCGAAGAACGGATCGCCACCTACCGTGGCGCACACGTCTTCGCCCAGACGGCCGAACACTGCGTGTTTCCGACGGAGATGCTGTGGGCACTGGCCTCGGGCTGTATCGGCCTCGTCGAGTACCACACCGCCTCGAGCGCCCACGAACTCGTCGAAGGCTGGGACCGGGGCTTTCGGACGACCAGCGAGGAGGAACTCGCCGACGCCATCCTCGCGGCGGGAGACCTCGAGCGTCGCGACTACGACGAGACGTTCGCGGAGTACGACAGGGACGCCGTCCGTGACCGGTATCTCTCCGCCTACCGTTCGCTCCAGGACTCGTCTGGATTCCTCTAATCCCTCGACGATCGAGTCCGCTCGGCCGAACCGACGGTCCTGCCACAACGCTCATATGTCGGTTCGAGGGAAGTGTTCGGTATGGACGACGACTGTCCGTTCTGTCGAATCGCCGCCGGCGACGGGCCGGATCACGTGCTCTACGAGGACGAGCGGACCGTGGCGTTCTTCGATCGGCGGCCGGCCGCGACCGGGCACACGCTGGTCGTTCCGCGCGATCACGTAGAGGAACTCCTGGCGAGCGACGCCGAAACCGCCGACGCGGTGTTCCGAACGGTCGATGCGGTCTCGGCGGCGCTCGAGAGGGCGTTCGAGCCAGACGGGTTCAGCCTCTTTCACACCAGCGGGCCGCTGATCGGCACCGTCGACCACGCACACGTTCACCTGATTCCGAGGTTCGACGAGGACGACGTCTCGCTGTCGCTGCCGCGGGGCCGTCTCGCGGCCGACGAGGGGAACGAACTCGCTGCTCGAGTTCGAGAGTGGTTGTAAGCCCGCCTATGCCGTCGTCCGCCAGGCTGGCTATTGGGCGCGTGACCGGGATCAGAGCTCGAACTTCGTCGCCGCGGTCTCCATATCTTTGTCCCCTCGCCCAGAGAGGTTCACGAGGATGGTGTCGTGGTCGCCGTTCTCGGCCAGCTGGATCGCTCGAGCGATCCCGTGACTGGACTCGAGTGCGGGGATGATCCCCTCGGTTTCGCTTAGTTCCCGGAAGGCGGCGAGGGCCTCCTCGTCGGTGACGCCGGTGTACTCACAGCGACCGACTGCGCGGTACATGGCGTGTTCGGGGCCGACACCTGGGTAGTCGAGACCGGCCGATACCGAGTGGACCTCGACGTCGTCGTCGATGACTCGCGTCTTCATGCCGTGGATGACGTCGTCCGTTCCGCTCGCAAGCGGCGCGGCGTGGCGCTTCGACTCGGCACCTTCGCCGCCGCCTTCCGCGCCGAAAAAGTCGACGTCGTCCTCGCGAAACGCGTGAAAGAGGCCAATCGCGTTCGAGCCGCCGCCGACGCAGGCGACGGCCGCGTCGGGAAGGTCGCCCGTCCGCTCGCGGAACTGCTCGCGGGCTTCCCGGCCGATGACCGACTGGAAGTTTCTGACCATCCGCGGGAACGGGTCGGGGCCGACGACGCTTCCCACCAGATAGTGCGTGTCGTCGACGTTCTGTGCGAAGTCCTCGAGTGCGGCGTCGACGGCGTCGGCGAGCCCCTGCCCGCCACTAGTCACCTCGTTGACTTCGGCCCCCATCAGGCGCATCCTGAAGACGTTCATCTCCTGGCGCTCGACGTCTTTCTTGCCCATGTAGATCTCCGTCTCGAGACCGAGCAGGGCACCGACCATCGCAGTCGCAGTCCCGTGTTGGCCCGCGCCCGTCTCGGCGATGAGTCGGTTCCGGCCCGCCCGTTTCGCCAGCAACGCCTGCCCGAGACAGTTGTTGATCTTGTGGGCGCCGCCGTGGAGCAGATCTTCGCGCTTCAAGTAGATGTCGGCGCCGTAGCGGTCGCTCAGGTTACTCGCGTAATACAGCGGGGTCGGCCGGCCGGCGAACTCCTCCAGGTGGGTCCGGAACTCGGTCTCGAACGCGTCGGTCGTCCCGACCTCGTCGTACGCTGTTGCGAGCTCGTCGAGTGGCCCCTCGAGCGGATCTGGTACGTGTCTACCGCCGTACTCCTCGAACTCTCCGTCGGACATACGCCAGTTTGGTTTCTGGCTCACGCTAAAGTATGTTGCGTGTGAACGCTTCAGATCAGGTAGTGTGAGATCCCGGCAAGGGCCCATTACCGATCGA
Source organism: Natrarchaeobius versutus (assembly GCF_041205745.1). Lineage (NCBI taxonomy): Archaea > Methanobacteriati > Methanobacteriota > Halobacteria > Halobacteriales > Natrialbaceae > Natrarchaeobius > Natrarchaeobius versutus. Next base: position 1,041,168 of record NZ_JBGFCC010000001.1, read on the forward strand.
AGCCGTCGGTTTCGCGAAGCTTGCGACGTGTCTGGCCGTTCGGCCACGAAAATCGAAGACGTTCTGACGGCCCGAGGCGCTGGCCTGCATTTTTTCGAGACCATGGTTCGTCGTGCGCGCTCACTCACGCTCTGGATTTAACTGCTGGTTCGCCATAGGCCGCCCCGAAGGGCAGTATCGAACCGACTCGACGAGACGATCGATCGACCGACCACTCCAGACCACCATGAACGACCGAAACGAAGAGCGACGACGCGGGCGGAGTACAGAACGTCGAAGACGGGGGCGAGAGGACGACGAATTCGACCGGGAGCCCGCGACGGACCAGTACGAACGGGACCCGGAACGAGAATCCGACACCAGCAACGGTCGCCAGGAGTCGCATCGAAGTGGGTTCGAAACGGACGCTCGAGAGGTGGCGAACCTCGAGTACGGCGGCCAAGCCCGTCGAGAGCCGTCGCGCCGGGAAGGCGACGCCGGATACGCAAACCGGCGCGAGCGCCAGGAGCCCCGAAGTGACGAGTCGCGTAGACGACACCAAGGCGGTCACGACCGCCCCGAAGGGGGCCGCAACCGGGAGAACCGCGGACGGGAGCGACACGCCGACGCCCCCCAATACCGGGATCGATCCGACTGGAACCAGCAGTTCGACGCCGGCAGACGCCCCGAAGAGATCGGGCGGAGGCGCGAGGAACCGAGTGGACACCGTCGGGAGTCCGGAGAGTATCGCGAGGAATCCGGGCAGTACCGCGACGACCGAGGTGAACGGTCACGGGATGAGCGACGAGAGCACCCTCGAGGACGACGAGAACAGGGCGATCGACAGGATCGGGATCGACGCGGACGCGAAGGGGCGCAGCCGCCTCGAGAGCGCGGGAGTCGCGGTGGCGGTCAGCCCCGAAGTCGCGACCGCGGCGGAGACGAACGACGGCGAGAGGGATGGGAACAGCGTGACGAAGGGCGCGGACAGCGGGGCCAAGCCCACGACCAACAGCGGGGCGAAAGCCACGACCAACAACGAGGGCGAGGCCGCGAGGATCAGCGCGGTCGACGAGAGGGACGACGGTTCCAGAACGAATCGGACCAGCGCGGTGACGGATCCGACCGCGGCGGCGACCGATACGAACAGGAACAACCGTCGTACGGTCGCCACCAGCGCGGAGAAGGCTACCAGGAACCGGAAGGCCGAGGTCGAGAAGAGATGGGCAGACGAGACTCGGACGAACACCGGCGACGAGGACAGGACGAACACCGGCAACGAGGACAGCAACGGGACGATCGACGCGAGTACGGTCGTGGCGACGACCGTGGCGCCCGGCGGGAAGAAACGGGGAGACGCGGACAGCGCCGGCGCGAGTCGGACCGGCGCGGAGACGAGTCACAGAGACGCCGTTCTGACCCCGATCGCTTCGATCGGGATCGACGGGAATACCGGGCCGACCGCGGCGAACAGCGCGGACACAGAGCCGACCACGACGAACAGCGCGGACACAGAGCCGACCACGACGAACGCGGATCGCCCAGGTCGACTGGTCGAAACGATCCCGGTCGCCGGGACGAGCGCCCCCGTCAGCGGCGCGACGAGGCGTACACTCGAGCAGGACGCATCGAATCCGAAGACGACTCCGGTGGCGGATTCCGCCACCAGCAACGGGGTCGTCGAGCCGAACACGGCGACTGGACCGAGGGGACCGACCAGGAAGAACGCCGAACGGGCGGGAAACGACGGAGTGACGAGGAGATGAGCAATCGACGTCACGTCCACGAGCAGACGCATCCGGACGATCGGGACCGGCGAGCGGACACGGAGGGGACTCGCCGCGACCGTCGCTGACGCCCCGTTCGGATCCCCAGTCGCTGGGTCGGGATGCTCGAGTCGTGCGCCCCTCGAGCCGCCGCGAGTCGAGTAGAAAGAAGCGGCCACCAGCATAATTATCAAAACTACATCTATGACTAATTTTTGATGTTACTGTCGTTTTGCGATTCCGAACCGAGACCTCCTCGAGCCATGGAAACGCCGACGAATCACCGTGTCTGACGTCGAATCGTATTAGTACGTCCGTTTCTCGGAGATAGCCCCGCGAACGCCGCCGGTCGGGCTGTCAACGTCTCCCTCGTAGCGCGGAATGATGTACCAGTAGAGGTGGGGAATCGTCTGTCCCGCTTCCGGGCCGTTGTTCACGCCGACGGTGGTCGAATCGGGTTCGTATCGATCGTTCACGGCCTCGAGAGTCGTCTTCAAGAACTCGAACATCCCTTCGTCGGACGCGTTCTCGAGGTACTGTACGTGGTCTTTCGGAACGACGAGTGCGTGTCCCTCGTTGACCGGGTAGGCGTCGACAAAACAGAGGTGCGCCTCGGACTCGAGGAGAACGTCGGCCTCACGCTCGCCAGCGATGATCTCATAGAATACGCATTCGTCCGATTTGGCCATTCAGCCACGTTTCCTGCGGGGATCGATAGCGACCGTGTAGAACAGTTCAAAATCAGACAGCTACCGGTGTTGGACAATGTACGGACACATCAATATGACGTTTAGTTCATCCGCAGAACACGGCGAGTCCGACGATCGTCAAACGCCGGATCGAAGGTAACCGTCGGCCTCAGACGGTCTGTTGTAAATCGTTGCAGTTCGTCTCAGTCGTCGCTCGCCGCGAAGTTCGTCGACTCGGCCTCGAGTTCCGCTTCTGCCGAGCCGGGGAGTTCGCCCCGAACGTCGTCGGATCCCTGTTCGGTGATCGCCTCGTAGTAGGCGTCGGGCATGACCTTCACGAAGGCCTCGAGCGCCCGTTCCCAGTTCTCGAGGAGACGCTGACCGCGGTCGGATCCGGTGTAGGCGACGTGGTTCTCGACGAGACGCCGAAGCATCTGCTCGTCTTTTTCCTCTAACTCGTCGTGGAGCGAGACCATCTCGGCGTTGGCACGCGCTTCGAACTCGTCTTCGGGGTCGTAGACGTACGCGACGCCGCCGCTCATTCCTGCGGCGAAGTTCTTGCCCGTTTCCCCGAGGACGGCGACGACGCCGCCGGTCATGTACTCACAGCCGTGATCGCCGACGCCTTCGACGACGGCTTTCGCGCCGGAGTTTCGGACCGCAAATCGCTCGCCAGCGACGCCGTTGACGTACAGTTGTCCGCCGGTCGCGCCGTAGAGGGCGACGTTTCCGATGGCAATGTTCTCGGTCGGATCGTACGTCGCGGCCTCGGGCGTCCGGATCGTGAGTTTGCCCCCTGAGAGTCCCTTACCGACGTAGTCGTTCGCGCTCCCGTCTAAGTGCATCGAGACGCCGCTTGCGAGGAACGCACCGAAGCTCTGTCCGGCGGTTCCCTCGAGGTCGACAGCGATCGTGTCTTCGGGCAGTCCCGGCTCGCCGTACCGGCTGGTGATCTGGTTCGAGAGCATCGCGCCGACGGTTCGGTCGACGTTCGTCACGTCGGCCGAGAGCGCGACCGGCTCCTGGCGCTCGATAGCGTCAGCCGCCGCCTCGATCAGGTCCCGATCGAGTTGGTCCTCGAGTTCGTGGTCCTGTTCGCGGATCTTCCGGCGGACCTCGCTTCCGGGGTCTGCAAGCACATCCGAGAGGTCGACGGTTCGCGCCTTCGGATGGTCGACGTCGTCTCGTTGTGCCAGGACGTCGACGCGACCGACCATCTCGTCGACCGTCTCGAAGCCGAGTTCGGCCATGATCTCGCGCAGTTCCTGTGCGATGAACGTCATGTAGTTGATGACGTGTTCGGGCTCGCCGGGGAATCGCTTCCGGAGATCCTCGCGCTGGGTGGCGACGCCGACCGGACAGGTATTCTTGTGACACTGACGGGCCATCACACAGCCTTCGGCGACGAGGCTCGCGGTTCCGAAGATGTACTCCTCGGCGCCGAGCAACGCGGCGACGGCGACGTCGCGACCGGTCTTCATCCCGCCGTCGGTCGAGACGCGGATGCGGTCGCGTAGACCGGTCTGACAGAGCATCTGGTTGGCCTCGGCGAGGCCGAGTTCCCAGGGAAGCCCCGCGCTCTTGATCGACGTCCGGGGCGAAGCGCCGGTGCCGCCGGAGTGACCCGAGATGTGGACGACGTCGGCGTTTGCCTTCGCGACGCCCGCCGCGATCGTGCCGATCCCCGCCTCGGAGACGAGTTTGACGTTGATGTCTGCTTCCTCGTTCGCGGCTTTGAGGTCGAAGATCAGCTGTTTTAAGTCCTCGATCGAGTAGATGTCGTGGAGCGGCGGTGGGGAGATGAGACCGACGCCGGGCGTCGACTTCCGGACGTGGGCGATCATCTCGTTGACCTTCGAGCCGGGGAGGTGGCCGCCCTCGCCGGGCTTCGAGCCCTGAGCCATCTTGATCTGGAGTTCGTCCGCACTCGAGAGATACGTCGAGGTGACGCCGAATCGGCCGGATGCGACCTGTTTGACGTTACACTCCCTCTCGGTGCCGAAGCGCTCGGGTGGCTCGCCACCTTCGCCCGAGTTCGACTTCCCCCCGATGCGGTTCATCGCGACCGAGTTGTTCTCGTGGGCTTCGGGCGAGAGCGAGCCAAGCGACATCGCCGCCGTCGAGAATCGCCGAACGATTTCCTCGATCGGCTCGACGTCCGCTACCGGGATCGACTCGCGCTCGGAGTCGAACTCGAGCAGGCCGCGAAGGGTCTGGAGGTTCTGTTGTTGTTCGTTGATCTGTTCGGCGAACTCGCCGTAGCGTTCGTAGTCGTTCGACCGGACCGCCTGCTGAAGCGCGCCGACCGTCGCCGGGTTCCACTGATGGTGGATGCCGTCGGAGCGGTGTTCGAACTCGCCGTATCGCTCGAGATCCGGTTCGTCGTCGCCGAAGGCGCTCTCGTGGCGCTCGCGGACGTCCGCCTCGATTTCGGCGAGGCCGATCCCCTCGGTTCGGTTCTCGGTTCCCTCGAAGTACTCCGCGACGAGATCGGAGTCGAGCCCGACCGCCTCGAAGATCTGGGCGCCCTGGTAGCTCTCGACCGTCGAGATACCCATCTTGGCCATGATCTTCAACAGACCGTCCTCGAGGGCGCCGACGTAGGCGTCGATGGCGACCTCGGTGTCGGCACCGTCGGGACCGGCCGTGATGTCCTCGATCGTCTGGTAGGCGAGATACGGGTTGACCGCACCGGCACCGTAGCCGACCAACGTCGCGAAGTGGTGGACGGTACGCGGGTCCGCGGATTCGACGACCAGGCCGACGTGGTTGCGCAGGCCGTTGCGCACGAGGTGGTGGTGGACGCCGCCGGTCGCGAGCAGGCTCGGGATCGCGACGCGGCTCTCGTCGACGTCGCGATCGGAGAGGACGATGACGTCGTGACCATCGTCTTCGATCGCGGAAACGACGTCCTCGCGGACGCGTTCGAGTGCGGTTTCGAGGTTCGGACCCGGCTCGTCGCTCGTCGGCTCGTAGGTGATGTCGATCGTCGCGGCCGTGATACCGTTTTCCGAGCAGTCCCGAACCGCCTCGAGTTGGGCGTCGGTCAGGATGGGCGACTCGAGGACGAGCTGGCGGGCGTGTTCGGGCGATTCGTCGAGGAGGTTGCGCTGGTGGCCGAGCCGGGACTCCATCGAGGTGACGAGCTCCTCGCGGATGTAGTCCAGCGGCGGGTTGGTAACCTGGGCGAACAGCTGTTTGAAGTACGAAAATAGCGGGCGGTTGAACTCGGTCAGGACCGAAAGCGGCGTGTCGTCGCCCATCGAGCCGACCGGGTCCTTGCCCTTCTGGGTCATCGGTTCGATCAGGTTCTCGAGTTCGTCGTGGGTGTAACCGAACGAGGTCTGCTGATCGCGAAGCCCGGAGACGGGCCGTCGAGGCGCGCTCTCATCGGTCGTCATCACGTCCTCGAGTCGAACCTGCTCCTCGGCGACCCACTCGCCGTAGCGGTCGTCGGTGAGGTCGTCGAAGACCTCGTCGTCCGGGATGACGCGACCCTCGTTCGGATCGGCGAGAAACAGCTGACCAGGCTGGAGGCGACCGCGCTCGTCGATCTCCTCGGGCGGCGTCTCGAGCGCGCCGGCCTCGCTGGCCATGACGAGTTGGTTGTCGGTGGTCACGTCGTACCGGCAGGGGCGCAGACCGTTGCGGTCGAGTACCGCGCCGACGCGCTCGCCGTCGGTCGCCGCGACGAGTGCGGGACCGTCCCACGGCTCGACGAGCGACGCGTGGAAGTCATACCAGTCCTTGCGGTCGGGATCCATCGCGTCGTCCCCGCGCCACGCCTCGGGAACGAGCATCCGCAGGGCGTGTTCTAAGTCGCGGCCGTCCTGCATCAGGAGCTCGAGGGCGTTGTCGACGCTCGCGGTGTCTGACTGTTCGGGATCGTTGATGACCGGCTTGACGGCGTTGACGTCTTCTAAAACGTCGCTCTCGAGGTCCGTCTCGCGGGCACGCATCCAGTTGATGTTACCCTGGATGGTGTTGAACTCGCCGTTGTGGATGATGTTCCGGTAGGGGTGTGCGAGGTGCCAGGCGCCCAGCGTGTTCGTCGAGAACCGCTCGTGGACCATCACGAAGTTCGAGTCGATCCGTTCGTCGGTCAGATCCGGGTAGTAAGAGGGCACCTGAACGCCCTTGAGCAGTCCCTTGTAGACGACGGTTTCCGAATCGAGCGAGACGACGTAGAAGCGCTCCGCGCCGTCGACGCTCTCCGTATCGGAGTCGCTTCGAGCGCGTTTCTCGACGGCGTTCTCGAGCGCTCGACGGGCAACGTAGAGTCGGCGGTCGAACGCGTCTCCTTCGACGTCGTCGACGGGCGCGACGAACGCCTGGTGAACGTCGGGTTCGGAGTCGACAGCCGTCTCGCCCAAATCGTCGTTGTTCGTCGGGACCGATCGCCACGCGAGCACCTCGAGATCGTAGCGCTCGAGCGTCTCTTCGACGACGGCGACGAGCTCCTCGCGAGCGTCGTCGTCCTGTGGGAAGAAGAGAGAACCGACCGCGTACGTCTCGGGGAGATCAGTCTCGAGAGTCTCTCGGAAGAACTCATCCGGAATCTGAAGCAAAATCCCTGCGCCGTCGCCGGTGTCTTTCTCCGCGCCGGTCGTTCCGCGATGCTCGAGATTTTCGAGTAACTCGAGACCGTCGGCGACGACGTCGTGGCTCGTCTCTCCGTCGAGGTCCATGACGACGCCGACACCGCAGTTCGATCGAGAGTCCGTCGGGTCCGCAAGTCCCTGCTGGCGCTCGGCGGATAGCGAGCAGTGTGGCTGTGACATACACACCGGTAGCGAGAACACCTATAAGAGACTACTCCATAATCACTAAATGTATTATAGACACATATAATCCGATTTAAGGTGTACTGTTTCCCTCGAATGTACCGGGACGAACGTGATGAATCGATCAGTTCGCGCCGCCGAATCGAGTGTGTACACCGTCGGAATCCGCTCGCCTCCACGCGATCGACGGAACTGTCTCATACGGATTACTGTAACGATTTGCCGGCGTAACCGCCGCCCCGGTCGCGGTTGCGCCGGAAATGACTGACAGTAAACCGTATCAGTCGTCGAAATGATCTACTTGCTGAAGTCCACCCTCGAGTAACGACGAGAGGGCCGAATCGACCGTTTTGGCGGTCCCCTCACTCGGGCCGGATTGGCCCAGCGAGGGTCAGAAGTGTCAGAGGCACGTAGTGTTCACGGCGAGGTGAACACCACAGATTATATTCTCGAAGGGGTGGCAAGGAATCTTTGGTTAAAGGGTTAGGTTTGGGTGTCGACCACACGCACGCTCTCGAGGCCGAAACGGACCGTCTCGAGTGGTCGACCAACCGAGCGAATCGAACGATCGTCGGGGGCGAAAACGAAGTTCGTGACGGTTCCGAGCGTGAACCGAGACCGAGCGAGCCGGCGTGAACCGAAACTAAAACCGAGTCCGAGTGGGCCCGAAACCGAGAGCGAGTGGGCCGGCGCGGGCTCCGTCAGTAGCTCTTGGCGAAGTACGCGAGTTGGTCGGCGGGCTCTCCACAGACCGCACACGTTGCGTCCTCGTCGTCGGGTGCTTTCGGGACTCCCGCGGTCGTTCCACCCTGGTCTTCGAGCGGTTGCATCACGATTTCGGCGGAGACTTTCTCCTTGATCGCCTCCTCACAGGCCGGGTCGCCACACCACGGCACCTTGACGTAGCCGCCGTGTTTGCCGATCGTTCCCATGATCTCCTCGGGGCTTTCGGCCTCGCGGATATTGGACGCTAAGTTCTCGGCCGCCGTCTCGTAGAGTTTGTCGTAGATCGTCTCGAGGTGGGTATCGACGGCGTCGACGATTTCCTCGCGTTTTTCGACCGACTCCTCGTTGTCAGGCCGGTGGACGAGCGTGACCTCCTCGTCTTCGACCTCGTAGGGGCCGATCTCGAGGCGAAGCGGCACGCCGTTGAGTTCGTGTTCGTTGAACTTGAAGCCGGGATTGCGCTCGTCGCGGTCGTCGAGTTCGACGCGAACGCCGGCCGTCTCGAGTTCGTCGGCGATAGACCGGGAGTACTCGAGGACCTCGTCTTTGGTGTCTTCTTGCCAGATGGGGACGATGACGACCTGCGTGGGAGCGATCGTCGGCGGGAGCACGAGCCCCTGATCGTCGGAGTGAGTCATGACGAGCGCGCCGAGTGCGCGCCAAGAGAGCCCCCAGGAGGTGGTGTACGCGGTCCGGTCTCGTTCGTCCTCGTCGACGAACGTGATGTCGAACGCCTCGGCGAAGCTCTGGCCGAGGTGGTGGCTCGTCCCGCCCTGGACGGACTTGCCGTCGGGCATCAACGCCTCGACTGTGGTCGTCGTGTCCGCGCCGGGGAACTTGTCGTGGTCGGGTTTCTTCCCGCGCAAGACGGGAATCGCGAGTACCTCCTCGTAGACGCGTTCGTACTGCGAGAGGCGCGTCCAGACCTCCTCCCAGGCGCTCTCGTCGGTCGCGTGGGCGGTGTGGCCTTCCTGCCACATGAACTCTTTCGTCCGGAAGAACGGCTTCGTCTCGGTGGCCTCCCAGCGTACCACGGAACACCACTGGTTGAGTCGCAAGGGGAGGTCCCGGTGGCTCCGCGTCCAGTCGGCCATGAAGGGTGCGATGATCGATTCGCTGGTCGGGCGCACGGCGAGGCGCTCTTCCAGTTCGTCGTGGCCGCCCTGGGTGACCCACGCGACCTCGGGGTCGAACCCTTCGACGATGTCCTTCTCGCGCTCCAAGAACGATTCCGGGATAAACATCGGGAAGTAGACGTTGTCGACGCCGGTCTGTTTGAACCAGCCGTCGAGTGACTCCTGGATGCGCTCCCAGAGGGCGTACCCTCGAGGCTTCGTGACGATGAAGCCGCCCATCGGCGCGTAGTCCGCGAGGCCGGCCTTCTGGACGACTTCGGCGTACCACTCGCCGGGCTTGTGCGATTTCGACTCGGTGATTCCGAGTTCCTGGCTCTCGTCGCTCATTGTCTCGACAGTCAGTCAGCGCAGTCTTAAACCATGCGAACGACGGACGACGGCGCGTTCCCGCAGTGACCGGCGAACCCGTCTTCGCGTACTCACTCACAGCACTTCTCCCCCCGCGACGACCGTCGTCCCCGGCCGATCGCCGACTTTTATGCCGATCGGTAACGCCCGTCGTCGTATGCGAGCCATCGAAGTTCAGGCCTACGGCGACAGCGATCGACTCGAGGCCGTCGACGCGCCGGTTCCGGAACCGGACGCTGACGAGGTTCGAATCGACGTCGAGGCGGCCGGCATCAACTTCGCGGACGTCATGCAACGGCGCGGGCAGTATCCAGGCGGTCCCGAACCGCCGTACGTTCCGGGGATGGAAATCGCAGGGACGGTCGACGTGATCGGGGAGAGCGCGAACGGCGCGAGCGGCGATGAGTCGCAAGCTGGCACCGACCTTGAGGAGGGCGACCGGGTCGTCGCGATGGTCGACCGCGGCGGCTACGCGGAGTACGCGACCGCGAACGTCCAATCACTGTTCCCGATCCCCGAAGGGGTGGCGTTTACGGAAGCCGCCGGTTTCCCCATCCAGTTTCTGACGGCACACTCCTGTCTGTTCGGGTGGGTCGACCTCGAGGCCGACGAAACGGTGTTGATCCAGGCCGCGGCGGGCGGCGTCGGGACGGCCGCCGTTCAACTCGCGTCGAACGCCGACGCGGAGGTGTTCGGAACCGCGAGCGCCGCGGAAAAACTCGACCTCGCCGCCGACCTCGGCTGTGATCACCCAATCAACTACGAGGAGGCGGACTTTCGCGAGATCGTCGAGGAAGAGACGGGCGGCGACGGCGTCGATCTCGTCTTGGAGAGCGTCGGCGGCGACGTCTTCGATCGAAGCCTCGACGCGATGGCCCACTTCGGCCGGATGGTCACCTACGGCATCGCGAGCGGCGACCCGGCCGCGGCCGAGAACCGCCGACTCCTCTTCGAGAACAAGACCGTCACGGGCTTTCACCTCGGCCAGGCGGTCGCTCGCGATCCCGGGCGGATCATGGAGGCAGTGCCCGAACTGACGGCGGGACTGACGAACGGAGACCTCGAGGTCATCGTGGGAGAGACGTTCGCGCTCGAGGACGCCACCGACGCCCACCAGTACGTCGAGTCCCGGGAGAGTTCGGGGAAAGTCGTCCTGCGGGCGTAGCCGTCGGCCCCGGGTCCGACCCGTCCGGAGATTCGTGTCGGTACACGTTTCGATCAGCAAGCGGTACGCTCGACCCGTTCGAACCTCGGTTTCCGTCGACCATCACCGATCGAGGACACAGTTACGAAAGCTCGTAAAAAGTGTGATGAATTATTACGTAGTATCTTTTCTAGTCAGTTGCCATGGGAGACAACCACAGGCTCGATAGGACGGACGTACTCGATCGACGAAGCTTCGTGAAAGCAAGCGCGGCCCTCGGCGCAGTTGTCGCCACCGGGGCAAGCATTTCGAGCCCCGTCGGCGCACTCGAGTGCGAGGCCGACGTCGACGGTGAACCGGTCATCTATCAGTACTTTCACACCGAGTGGACCGAGGTCGAGGCGAGCGTCGACCTGCTCGATGAAGCGGGCGTCACCGCGGTCTGGCTCCCCCAGCCCGCACTCGGCAAACTCGACTGGGACGATCTCGCGTCCGACGGTGAGTATGGATTCTACGACGACGAACGCTCGCCGTTCGGGTGGCGTGATCCCCACCCGCCGATCGGCTACCAGCCCGTCGACCTTCGCGAGTTCGACTCGGCGCTCGGTACCGAGGCTGAACTCGAGTCGCTGATCGAGACGCTTCACGACCGCGGGATCGACGTCGTCCTCGATACGGTCTTGAATCACGTGGCCAACCCCGATGCGCCCGAAGAGCCGTGGGGCGGCGAACTCGAGTGGCCCCAATTCGAGACGGAAGAACACTTCACCGTCGTCCCCTACCACGATTACCGCGGCGAGATCAGGGATCCCCAGTACGACGAACCCCTGCTTTCGTTGCCGAACCTCGATACGCTCCACCCCGAGGTCCAGGCGGCCCACGTCGATTACCTGACGAAGATCGCCGATCTCGGCGCGGACGGCGTCAGGTTCGACGCCGCCGCCCACGTCTGGCCCGAGTACTTCGAGGAGATCATCAATCCGCTCTGTGACGACCTTGGCCTCTGGCGGGTCGGCGAGGTCTGGGACGAGAGCGATCCGGGATCGCTCCTCGAGTACGTCGACACCGGCATGGACGTCTACGACTTCCCGCTGTACGCGACGCTTTCGGACGCGATCGAGAGCGGCGATCTCAGCGGACTTCACGCCGACAGCGGTGCCGGCGTCGTCCACGAGGATCCGGACGCCGCCGTCACGTTCGTCCAGAACCACGACACCGTCGGCCCCGGCGTCGAACCGGACCAACCCGAGGGCCACGAAGTCGATCTCGCGAACGCGTTCGTCCTCTCCTACCCCGGCACGCCACACCTCTATCGCTCCGGCGTTCGTGGCGACGGTCCGACCGACCTCGAGGACGCCGACCTGCAGACGCTCGTCTGGGTCAAGACGAACCTCGCCTCGGGTGCGTTGATCGACCGCTACGCCGGCACCGAGACGTACGTCTACGAACGCGAGGAGAATCTGCTCGCGGGCATCTCCGTCGCCGACTCGGATCGAACCCTCGAGGTCGAGACGTCCTGGAGCGACGTCGTCCTCACCGACCATACCGACCACGGCGACGACCTCGAGGTCGGCGAGGACAGAACGGTCGAACTGACGGTGCCGGCAGAGGGGTGGGTGATGTACGCGCCGGACGACGGCGCGACCCCGCCGGAGCCCGAACCGTCGATCGGATTCGCCGACCCCACCGTCTCCGTCGCGGAAGGTGAGACCGTCGACGCCGACGTTACGGCGAGTGCGGGCGAGGAGGCGCTCTCGAGTGACGTCGAACTCAGCCTCGAGGGCGAGCCAGAGGCGTCGGTACACGTCGATCTCGAACCAGAGGAGTCGACGACGGTTTCACTTCCGGTCGAGTCCGCCGACCTCGCCGTCGGCGAGTACGACCTCGCGGTGACGTTCGCCGGTCAAGAGGACGAGGCGACGCTCGTCGTCGAAGACGACTCCGCCCTCGAGGGGACGTACGTCATCGAAAACGCTCTGAGCGGCAAGGTCCTCGACGTCGAGGGGATCGAGAACGAAGACGACGGCGCGAACGTCCAACAGTGGACGGACGCAGGCGGCGACGACCAGCGGTGGGAAATCACCGAGGACGGCGACGCGTTCGTCGTCGAGAACGGGGCAACCGGAAAGGTCCTCGAGGTCGCCGACTTCGGAACCGAGGACGGCGAGAACGTACAGCAGTGGGAAGACGCCGGCGAGGACAGCCAACGCTGGCAGATCAGCGAGCATGGAGAGTCCTACGTCCTCACGAACGTCCTGAGCGGGAACGTCCTCGAGGTCGCCGACTTCGGGACCCACGACGGCGCGAACGTACGGCAGTGGGAAGACGTCGGCGAGGACAGCCAGCGCTGGTACCTAAACGACACCTGAGACGGACTGCTATCCCGTGAAAATCCACAATCGACCGTCATCCCCCATCCACGGCGTCCTCGAGCGGGACGTCCCACTCGAGGTCGTGGTCGACGAAGTCGGCTTCGTCGAGGGGTTCGCCGCCCTCGAACGCGAACTCGCCGACGACCGTCCGCCCCTCGAGGACGCCGGGGAGCCAGAGCCGGTCGTCCTCCCACATCCGGTCGTAGGGCACGTCCTCGAGCGGGACCCACTCGGGGCGGGCCTCCGGCGATGGCCTCGGCTCGCCGGCGAACGACTCGGTGCAGTAGACGTGACAGAACGTGTGGCCCTCGCCGTCGAGGGAGAACGTCAACTCGGCCGCCTTCTCGAGGGCTGTGGGATCGATCTCGAGGCCGACCTCCTCGCGGGTCTCCCGGACGGCACACTCACGCGGCGTCTCGCCGTCCTCGAGTTTGCCGCCGGGTCCGTTGTACCACCCCTCGCCGAGTCCGCGTCGTTTCTCGATCAGGAGCACCTCTCGCCGTCGGCCCCCCGTCGCCCCGTCCGCAACGACTTCGCCCGAACCGCTCCCGTTCGCGCCGTCGACCCACCGAAGCGGGAAACAGAGCGTCGCTTCGATCATAGCGATCGGTTAGTCTCGACCCGGATAAAGCCCTCCGGAGTCGCGAATCGACGACGGGCGTCGACGGCTCAGTCGTCGTCGGCGACCGCGGGCGCGTACTCCTCGGGTCCACACCCAAGCGAGCGGTGCGGACAGTACCGACAGTGCACACCGGGGGACGTCTCCGCGTAAGACGGGTCGTCGACCGACTCGAGGGAGCCCCGGACGGTGGACCACGACGGCAACTCCGCCGGCTCGTAGAGATCGACGGCGGGCCCCGAGTCGCCGACGTAGACGTAGCCGACCGCCGTGATCGACTCCTCGCTCCATCGCTCGCAGGCTCGAGCGTACAGCGTCAACTGTGTCGCGTCCGCGGGATCGATCCGGTCGGCGGTGGCCTTGTAGTCGAGAACGACGAGATCGCCGGGAGCGCCGTCGATCGGCACGTTGCCGGCGTCGGCCGGCGGGAGCCGCCGGATCGAGTCGACGTAGCCGACGACCTCGCCCTCGAGGCCGGGGACGTCCGCGAGCGAGAAGGGGCGCTCGGCGGCGAGTTGTTCCCAGTCGGCGACCGGTCGGTCGAACCCGGGCGCAGTCGCCCGGAAGTACCGGTCGATACAGTCAACCACCGGCTCGCGATAGGCGGTGAGACCGCGAGCGGTGAGCTGGCGGATCGCCGCCTCGTGCCACTCCTCGCGAGTATCCAACCCACGATAGAACGCCTCCTCCGCGACGTCGTGGAAGACCGTTCCAACGAGACGAGAACTCGAGGTCGGCAAGCCGGTCTGATTCGACGCCGTCACGGTCGTCCCCTCGAGCGGATCGTCGATCGCACGGACGACGTGATCGAGGTAGTGTTTCCGGGGACAGGTATCGTGGGTCTCCATCGCTGTGTAGCTGTGGCGCATGGCGACCGGCAACTCCGAGGTGTTCGAGAGCGAGTCGATCGGGAACCGCGTGGTCTCGGCGGTCAGTGCCGAGAGCTGTCGGCCACTCGGTACTCGAATGGGGGGATCGGAGGACGGACCGATCCGTCCGAGGACGTCCGCGGCGTCGGCCGCGGGTAACAGCGACCCGTCGCGAAGCAACCGCCCCAGTCGGTGGACCGTTTCGATCGCCTCGCCGGTCTCGAGGGGTTCGACGGCTCGATCGCCGTACCCGGCGTAGTAGGTGATCGTCCCCGGACTCGAGTCCGCCGAGCGCGCGATCGCATCGGTTCGATCCGCGACGGTATCGGGATAGCTCTCGCGAACCCGCTCGAAGCTCTCGATCAGCGACGACCACAGCGCCATGCGCTCGCCGGCGACCGACCACTCGATCTCCGCGTGGAGACAGGCTTCTGCGGTCGAGACGCCGAGATCGTCCGCTCCACCGTCGTAGTCGTACGGCGAGCCGAAGACGAACAGGTGATTCTCGGCGCGGGTGAGCGCGACGTGAAGCACCCGCCACTCCTCGGCGACGGTCTCGGCCGCGAGATCGGTGAACAACGGCGAACCGGCGCCGTCGTCGAGCGTCGCCGCGAGCAGTCGATACCGGGCGCGTTCGGCGTAATCGTTCTCGACACACCACTCTTCGTCGGAGAGGTAGGGGACGAGCACCGTATCGAACTCGAGGCCCTTGGCCTGGTGGACCGTCATGACGTCGATCCGGTCGTCCGATCGCGTGCCGCGAGTGCGCTCGCGCTCGCTCCCGCGGAGGGTCCGTTCGAGGCCGTCGACGAACCCCGTCGAGAGCGACCGGATCGCCGCGTCGGACTCGTAGGCCTCGACGAAGCGCTCGAGTCGGTCGAGATCGGTTCGTTCCTCGGCCGTCAGGAACCACTCGAGGCGGGTCAGTTCGCGAAACCGGCGGACGAACCCCGGCAACGGGTAGACGTCGCGCATCGTCTCCAGTTCGGCGAGGTGGTCACGCGCCCGCTCGAGGCGTTCCGGACGCTCGAGAGTCACGGCATCGACGTCGAAGACGGCGTCGTACAGCGATCCGTCCCGACGCTGGAGCCCCTCGAGGTCGTTCTCGGGGAGTCGATATCGGTACAGCAACACGCGCCGGAGGTGGGCGTCCGCGCCGGGATCGACGAGCACCCGGAAGTACGACAGCACCGTCTGCACGCCGGGTGCGATCTCCCCGCGCGGCGAGCGCGAAATCTCGTAGGGAATCCGACGTTCCTGGAGCGCGTCGGCGATAGCCTGTGCGTGGCGGTTCGTCCGGACGATGACGGCGATGTCGGCGAGCGACCGTCGGGGAACGTTCTCCGACTCGCCGTTCAACAGCCTCGAGACCGCCGTCGATACCTGTTCGGGCGTCGAGAGCCCGAGTTCGTCGCTCTCGACTTTGACGACGCGATCCGGACGGGGATTCGGATCACCGCCAGTCGCCGGGTCGGCGTCGCCGTCCGTCCGCTCGCTTTCCCCCATCGGCGGTTCGCCGTACGTCCCGGGCTCGCGGTCGACCTCTCGCAACGTCTTCGATGACTGTGTGCCGTACTCGCAGTAATTTGCGAGATCCAGGATCTCCTGGCGCGATCGGAAGTTGAGCCCGAGTTCGATCGATTCGTGGTCGTCGTAGGCGTCGGCGAGCCTGTCGAGTCCCTCGCGGTCGGTGCCACGCCAGCCGTAGATCGCCTGGTCCTTGTCGCCGATCGCGAGCAGGTCGGGCCGGTCAAGGCCGCTGGTGAGCGCCGTAATCAGCGCAAACTGCGTCTCGTCGGTGTCCTGGAACTCGTCGCAGTAGACGTGCTCCCACCGAGTCGCGATCTCGTCGGCGATCGATTCTTCCGTGGGAGACTCGTTCGCTCCGCCTCCAGCGATTCGTCCCACCTCACCATCACCGCGGACCAGCCCCGTCGCCGTCCGCACCAGTTCGTCGAAGTCAAGCGCACGTTCCTCGCCGAGGTGCTCGTGATAATCCGCGTAGACGTCCGCGTAGTGACGAGCCAGTCGGAGGAACTCGACGTAGTGTTTCAGCCGCCCGAACGGGCTCTGCTCGAGCCGGTCGGTTCGTCTCCCCCAAATTTCGTTGCCGAATAGCGCGCGCGGAAGCTGTTTGGTCGTCGGCTCGTCGAGCGAGAGCGCCTCGATCGTGTTCGTCACGCACTGCTGGAGTAGACGGAGGTAACGGTCGACGTCACGAACCACCTCGTCGTCGCGAAACTCCGCCGGTGCCTCGGCGATCTTCTCCCGACAGAACGAGATGAGCGTGCCGTACTCGACCAGTGATTCGCGGCCCGCCTCGAGGTGTTCCTCCCGATTAAAGAACCTGAACGCCTCGTTGTCGAACGATAGCTCCTCGCTCGCCTGGCGCTCGAGCCAGAGCACGAACTCGGTCAACAACTCGAGGGTCCGGACGTCGGGAAGGGTCGCCCGTAGCGTCTCCGGCGTGACGTCCTCGCGGCTCATCGTGCGGACGAATCGATCGACGGCGTCGACGAGGTCGACCGCCGAGCCGTCGCCGCCCGACGCGGCCGCGAACTCGTACTCGTTCTCGGCGAGTAAGCGACCGACGATCCGGCGACGCTTGCGTTCGGTGACCACCTCGAACTCCGGGGAGTAGCCCACCGCGTAGGCGTACTCCCGGACCAGTCGATAACAGAACGAGTGGTAGGTATGGACGTCGATCGCCGCCGCGGTCTCCGGGTCGAGGCGGTCGGCGACAGCGTCGCGGATGCTCGCCGCCGCCTCGTTGGCGAACGTCAACACCAGCACCTCGTCGGGGTCGATCTCGCCGCGTTCGATCGCACGCTCGAGGCGGGCAAGCATCGTCGTCGTCTTACCGGTGCCCGCGCCGGCGTCGACGGAGAGACACGCGACGCGGCTCTCGATGACGGCTCGCTGGTTGCCCCTCGGCTCGAGCCCGTCGTCTTCACCCATCGAACTGCACCTCCGAGGCGATACGGTCCTGACAGCAGACCGCGTAGCCACAGTCGGGACAGGCCGCCCGCTGGACCTGTTCCCACCGATCGGTGGGGTCGAACTTCCCGGCACGTATGCGGCCGACGATCGCGGCGAGGCGACCGTCGACCGTCTCGTTTCGGTGTTCGTGGGTCATGGCGTAGGCGTGCTGGTCGACGTAGACATCCGTGAGATCCGTGATCTTGACGCTCGTCTCGACGGATCCGCGGACCCAGTTGACCGACGTTCTCGAGCGGTCCGCAAGCGGGACCCGAACGTATCGACACGTCTTCCCACCGAGGCCGAGTCGATCCCGGAGGCTTCGGAGACCGCCGAGGACGACCGCCGTCTCGAACAGCGCGCCAACGGCCTCGGGGTCGTAGACGTCGCTCTCGCGGTCGAAGTGGTCGACGAAGTGGCCGGCGACGTCGCCCTTCCACCGGGATCGATACCGGAGGAGTCCGAGCGACGCGAGCGTCGGCACGAACCGGGCCGCGACGAGCGACGAGCCGTCGCGGAAGACGTAATCGACGTCGGCCTCGATCTCGATCGGGGACGGATCGTCACCAGGTTCCGAACCGGCGGATTCCGCGGTTTTCGACGGGGACACCGTTCGCGAAAGCGTGAGGCCAGGGCCGACGAGGTCGGCACACGTCACGTCGGCGCCGACACACTGCTCGAGCCCGGCGGCGTGGTCCGTTCCGACCGCCTCGACGTACGCCCGGAGCGTCGCCTCGAGCACCGTCCGCTCGTGTCGGCGTTGGGTCCGGGAGTGAAACCGTTCGTCGTGGTCTCCCCACAGCTCGGCCAGTCTCGTCAGACCGGCCTCGAGGAGCGCGCCGTGGGTGGTCTTCCCGGTCCGCAACGCCGCACAGATCGCTCGTCGGAGCAAATCGACGCGGTCGGAACCGTCGCTCTCGTCAGCGGATTCGAGGCCGTGGACGCGGGCGAACTCGTATTGGCGCGGACACCGGAGATAGGTCCCGATCCCGTCGATCGAGAGCGGTTCTTCGGGACGGTTCCAGGGGCGTTCGTCGCCGGGACCAGCGGGCCGCTCGTCGCTCGAACCGTCGTTGTGTGTTCCGTCCGAACCGCCACCATGTGTTCTACCCGCCCCGTCGTTGCGCGTTTCGCTCGAGCCGCTGTCACTCATCAGAAATCACCTCGCCCGCGGCGAACTCGAACTGTGAGCGAATCGCCGCCGCGAGGTCGGGATCGACGTCGTCCTCGAGGACGAGCGCGATTTCACAGAACAGCGCCTCCGTCGCGCCGAGATCCGCCTCACCCCCGGTACTCGCCTCGCGAAGCACCCGCTCGAGTTCGCCACGGGGTTGTGCTAAGATCGTCTCGACGGCGGTCGACGCGCCGCGGACCGCCGCAGTCGCGTCGTCGGTGACGTCCTCGAGTTCGATTCCGGACGTCGAGTCGATCAGTGTGAGATAGCGCGATTCGTCGTACGTTCGACGGAGGCCGCCGGAGCCTCGTTCGTACGAACAACAGTAGAGGACGCTTCGGGCCGCCCGCGATCCGAGTGCGAGCCGACGACGCGAGCGCTGGGCGTGGTATCGTTCGAATGGGGTCCCGACGCCGTCGTCACCCGACGCCGGCGCGAACGTCGATTCGACGTCGGCTGGTGAGAGGTCGGTGACGGCCGGGTAGGTCGACATCTCGTGAAGCCAGGCCGTCGGAAATAACTGGGTGAGAAACTGCTCTCCCGGGTAGGTCTCGTCGATCAGATCGAGGACGAAGACGGCCGCCCGAGAGTCGTACTTCAGGTCCTCGATCGGCCGAACCGCCACGCCGCCAGTCGGCGATCGGGCTTCGACCGTGTGGACGTACGGTGCATCGTATCGGATCGTTCGCCGGAGCATCCGCCGCAGTCCCTGCCAGTCCGGGCCCACGAGATCGGTCTCCTCGACGAAGCGAGCAATCTCGAGCACCCGTCGGACCCCCTCGTACTGTTCGCGAGCGTCGACCCACTCCTCGGTTGCGCCGATCCGTCCCTTCAGATCGGTCTCGAGTATCCACCGCGCGAGCGACCGCGAGACGCCGGCGCCCGAACACGCCTCGAGTAAGGCGGGCGAGAAATCGTCGACGCGCGCTCGGAGGCGCTCGAGTGCGGCGTCGTGGTCGTCGTCCCGGTGGCGCTCGCGTCGATCGGCTTCCGCGCCGCCACGGTCACGATCACACTGGACCGTCACGAACGCGAACAGCTCGTTGACCGCCGGGTCTTCGGCCAGCGACGGCGTCCCGATCGTCGCCGTCGGGACGCCCGCTTCGCGAAGCGATCGCCGCGTCTCGGGAACCCGCTCGATTCGCGGGACGGCGACCGCGAACTGGTCGTATCGCCAGCCGTGGCGCTCGCGCAACGACCGAATCTCGGTCGCCACGGCCCGGAACTGATCGCGTGCGGTCCGCGTCCGGATTCGTTTCGCCCGACCCGACCGTCCCGCGGGCGATTCGCCGGTCGCGAGAAATCGCGTTAGTGCGTCGTGTGGAGCCTGATCCTCGGATCGACTACCCTCGGCCGTCTCCTCGAGCGTCTGGATCTCGAGGCCGGCGCCGACGACGTCCCCGATCCGGCCCCTCTCGACGCGAGTCCGGTCGACGCTGGCGTGGCGTTCGCCGAGACAGACGAGGTCCGCGTCGGCGGAAAGCGCAGCGAGATACCGACGATCCAGCCGGCGGTACTCCTCGAACTCGACGGCGAGGACGGCGTCGATCGAATCGGTCACGCGCGCCCGGAGCCCGTCTGCATCGGCCTCGAGTAACTCGACCGCGCGGGGGATCACGTCCGCCCGCTCGACGTAGTCGCGGCTCGCGATCTCCTCGTGAAACCGGTCGTTGATCGCGTAGAGGAACGCGAGACAGTCGTGTGGCGTCTCGTCCGCACGCTCGAGGTCGTCGAGGCGGATCCCCTGTCGGGTCGCCTCGAGCAACAGCTGGCCGACGTCGCGGACGAAGCTCTCGTGGGCCGACGCCCGCTCTATGTACGCCGGGACGTCTCGACTCGTGCCGTCGATTACGAGCGAGATGAGTTCGATCCGCTCTTCGTACTCGAGGCGGTCGAGCGTCGGGTCGAACTCCTCGACGACCTTGGAGGCGTGTTCGGGCACCGATTCGATCCGGGGCGAACGCGGCGAACTCGTCGCCGCGACGTCGGCGAGTGCTTCCTCGATGCGCTCGAGCCCGGCGGGGTGGCGTTTCAACACGAGCACGTTTCGGGGCCCGTACTCGTCGGCCAGGGTGGCGTACTCGGCGGCGATCGAATCGACGGGATCGCCGCTCGGCCCCGATCGGAGTTTGCACGTCCCCTCGAGCGGAAAGTCGGCGGACATCTCTGGTACGTCACCGAGTATGTTCGAATTCCTATTTAAAGGTAGGCTGAGCGTCCGGTGGAGTGATCAGTGGCGCAATCCGCCGATTCGACAATCCTTATACTGTGTAAGCAGAATAATACAGTATGCAAGACATTTTCGTCGCGCGAGTCATGTCGACGTCGCTTCGGACGGTAACGCCCGATACGCTCGTCGAGGACGCGGGTCAGGTGATGCTCGAGAACGACATCGGGTCCGTAATCGTCGTCGACGACGACGGCCACCTCGAGGGAATCCTGACGACGACCGACTTCGTCGATATCGTCGCACAGAGCCACCCGAAGGCGGATACGACGGTCTCGCGGTACATGAGCACCGACGTCGTGACGGCCTCCGCCCAGGACAGCATCCGCGACGTCGCGGATCTGATGGTCGAACGCGGGTTCAAACACGTCCCCGTCGTCGACGAGGAAGCGGGTGCGATCGGAATCGTCACCACGACGGATCTCGCCTCGTACCTCTCGCGACTCCACTCGCCCAGCCCCGAGGAGTAGCCAGGGACGTCCGGTCGACGCTGCCGTTCGATCGGCGTGAATATCTGTTCAGACGGGCTCCCGTTCGTCGATACTGACCTGATCTCCGACGAAATCGTCCCGTCACCCGACGCCAGACGAAGCCATATCGTTACCCGACGCCAGACGAGATCGTACCGTCGTTCGTGACACCACCGCTCAGAGAGACTGTTGGAAATCGTTCTAGCGGTCCCGATCAGTCGCGGGTTAGAGCCGATCGTCAGCCGAGCTATCAGTTTCGGCCTCGGTTTCGCCCATCCATCGAATCGTCTCGTCGAGGAGATCCCGAAGCGCCCGGCCCTCCTCGAGCGTCAGTGTTACGTCCGCGTGGCCGGTTCCGTGATCGCCGGCCATCGCGTCGACGCTCAGCAAGATCAATCCGTCACCGTCCGTATCCGGCCGCACGGAGAGGTCGCCTCGGTCCGGATACTCTCGGGGAGGGCCGATCTCGAGGTCGTACTCCCCGCGCGTGACGCCAACCCTAACTCGGTCGGAGTACTCGAGGTCGAACGAATCCGTCGGAACGTCCCGACCATCGTGGCTGTCGTTCACCATACACGGAACGTGTCGCTCCGAGGACTTGGCTGTACGGACGACGCAGTACGTGTCGTCGGTTTCCGAACGCGCTCCTCAGAGTGGACAGGGGCGCCCGTATCAATCCTGTCGTGGTACACGCCAGTCGTAATGGAGGTTCCGCTACGAGCCTCTACCCGAGTATGTCCAACACGCCGCCGTCGCCTTCCATCACGTCCCCGTCGCCGAACGAACTCGATCGCGACGACCACGTCGTCGCGACCACCCCACAGCTCGTCGCGAGCATCGAATCGTCGACCGGCCACCGATTCGACGAGACGGCCCTCGAAGAACTGTTGCTCGAACTCGATCGAGCCGGCTATCTCGAGTGGGTGACGGTGACGCGAACCGGTGACTACGTCTGGGATCTCACCGACACGCCGGATCGGATCGCCACCGTCGTCGCCGAGGCCGTCGTCGAACGACTGTGTTCGTGGGTCGTGGCATCAGGACACGAAGCGTCAGAGCCGTAGGTCGATCGTTGACGATCCCGGATCGGACTGCCAATCCCAGATCGTACGGACCACCGGACGTTCGACACTACCGACAATCGGAAATCGAACGGTGAAGACTCCCAGTGAGT
Source organism: Natrarchaeobius versutus (assembly GCF_041205745.1). Classification (NCBI taxonomy): domain Archaea; kingdom Methanobacteriati; phylum Methanobacteriota; class Halobacteria; order Halobacteriales; family Natrialbaceae; genus Natrarchaeobius; species Natrarchaeobius versutus. The sequence continues at coordinate 1,063,624 of NZ_JBGFCC010000001.1, forward strand.
CCACGACTGAACGAGCGAAGCGACGTGAAAAAGTGGACTCGCCGGGATGCACGTTCGGTCACTATACTGGTGGTTTTGGTTGAATATCTCATATTTATGACAAGTTCTTCTTCCGCACTTCCATCTTTTCGCGCTCGGTGCGTGCATCGTAGTGCTCATACAGGACCTCGAGCGAGACGTCCATCCGCTCGCTCACGACCTCGGGAGTCGTGTCCTGATTCAAGTGATGCGTGATTGCTCCCCGCCGGACCGCGTGAGGCGATCGTGCTGACGGGCACTTCGAGAGACTCGCACTCTGTCCTCGAGCTTCGCAAGAACTGGGTGTCCGGTCGTGTGGACACTCGCCGTAGGTACACGGGTGCAACGCTCGAGTGACCCACTTGTAGATCGTGTCGCCTTGAGGCCGGGTCCCGAGCCGTGTCGTGAAAAGCGGCTCACGACCGTACTCGTCGACAACTTCCGTCCGATCCGGGTTGTCACGGTAGGCCTCGAGAACGGCGAACCACTTCGGCCCGAGGTAGACCCAGCGGTTCCCACTCTCGCCGTTCTTGAGTTTCGTCCCCTCGTCGATTCGGTGCTCAACCCGAACCGCGTGCTGGTCCGGCTCCAGGTCGTCGACGTCGATCGAGCGTGCCGCACTCCGGCGCATTCCGGTCCGCCAGAGAAGCGCCAACAGAGCGTGGTCTCGAGAGCCGTAGTGGTGCCGGTCGAAGTACTCGAGGGCCATCTTCGCCCGGTCAGGTGCGAGGAAGACGTCTTTCGACTCGGCACCGTCCGGTAGCTCCGGCGCGTGCAGTTTCTCGGCGAGCCCATCGGTGACGGCCTCGATGTCGGCCCACCACCGAAGCGCCTGCCGAACGCTACTGAGTTGTTTCTGAAGCGTGATCGGCGCGACGTCGACCCGTCGCCAGTCGACGAAATCGGACAGTTGGCGGCCGTCGAGGTCGTTCAAATTGTCAACGTCCCGTTCGTCGCACCACTCGAGAAACACCGAGAGACGGTGCTTCGCGTTGCGGTACGACGACTCCCGCACTCCCGGCCGGTGGTGGCGAAGGAATCGGCTCACACCTTCGTCGGGGGAGAGCGGTTGCAGATCGTCGCTCACTCCGACCCCTCCTCGAGCGCGTCGGCGACTCGCTCCAAATCGGCGGCGATAGCCTCGAGCCGTTCGGCCATCACGATCTCCGGCGGATCCTCCGGGGTGTGGAACTCGTATCGTCTCACGCTTGACCGCCACCAGCTTCGAGATCGCGCTCGCGAACCTGTTCGTACTCGGCGGTGATCTTCGCCGCGCAGGATTCGCAGACGTAGCCCTCGGGAGTGATCGTCTCGGCGTCGCCAGAACAGGTCGGTGTATCGCAACCGCCGACACGGGCGGACTCAGAACTCATCGACCCACCTCGCGGCTGTCAGCGGGTTGATTGTAAGCGGTACTCTTACTGTATCGAAGCGTGCATTCGTGCATGGTCTCAGTGATTTGGGACCGCGGACTCACCGCACGCGTCGGTTGGTGGAACATCAGACGCGTGCGGTCGCTGTCCGTCGGTGCTTTGGTACGTCTCTGTGCTACCCTCTTAGCTACTGCCGTGCGGTTTCCGATTTTCCGATAGAATAGCGACTGCCGAATTACAGGCTCACTAACCTGTTTTCGAGCGTGTCGGTGATTTCCGATACTGTTTCCGATTCTTCTCGAGTCGGCCGTGGGCTGTGGGCCGCGGTCGATACTGTGCGGTCGATCGGGGGCTTTTTCCCCCGTTGCATCGTGCGATTGCATGCTTCCGTAGCTTGGATACGGAGGCCAGCGGGCCGGTGGCCCTAACACCGGGTCCGCGTTCTCTCGAAGACCCGGCCGGGTAGTGGCGGGTCCGTCTGACTTCCGTTACCTCTACCAGGAACGTGTGGGTATTAAATCTAATCCTATATGGTATCAGTCTCGATCCCAAATAGTATTGATCACGGGTGTGTCACCTGCAGTTATGATGACGAAGTGTGACACCCAAGTGAATGCGCCCGCTGGTACCGTGGATGACTAAATCCGATCCCGCGATTCTCGAGTTCTTCGAGGAAGTGGGGATTGCAATGCCACCAGCAGTCGTCTCGTATAATCTTGATGGAGTATCCCACCCAACAGTGAAACGCCGACTTCCGATTCTGGTTGATCATGGTCTTCTCGAGAAAGTCGACACGAATCGAGGATATTACGAGATCACTGATAGGGGGCGATCCTACCTCGAGGGAGAACTCGAGGCGACGGACTTGGAGCGAGACGAGTAATCCGACGGCCTCAGCGAACTGTCCCGAGAGCGCGCGAAGCGTCGGCAGAAATAATGATGTCGTGCTTTTTCAACCTCACTCCCCCGCCAGCGACGTCGTTGATTAGGTCTGAGAGTGCAGATAGGTAGGTTCGGTTTCGGTCTTCTCTGATGGTGAGCGTCCGTTTTTCGTCGTGTTCTATCGCCCGATTCTCGAGATACGCGTAAACGAACGTCTCGCGGACGTGTTCAGGACCCTCATCGAGATACGCTGGCAACTCGAGGCGCTGTTTTGACTTTGGGCCGACAGGTGCGCCGAGGATTGCGAGCGTCCGGCCGAGAATAGTACCGTCTTCGACCGGACGAACCTCATCACCCCGATTCGCACGATCGTCGATGACCTCGTACTCGACGCCAGCTAACTCGAGAGCGTCGAAGACGTGTGAGTCTTCGCCACGGTGATTGAGCGCAAAACTCGGCCGGTAGTACTCCTCCGCAATCGAGCCGCCGGAGAAGACGTTCGCGACGAGTGCGTTCAATCCGGTGAAAACGGGATCGTCAAACGAACACTCGAGCCAGCCGTAATCGAGAGCGACGTCGATCGCTCGAGCGGCATCGGGCATTCCGTCGCCGTCGACCCACGTTCGAATCCGACTCCGAGAGAGATCCAGTGCACTTGCGGTTGCGCTCGAGCCGACGTCGTGTTTGCTCGCATACCGAGTTGCCTCGCGGTACTCTTGGACGGCCATCGAGGCATCCTCATAGGAGCCGCCATCGTACGTCGCGGCGAGGTCTCGGGGTGTCACCAATGGTTCTTGCCTGCTCATAGCACCACTTGACACCCCACTTCAATAAGGGATAACGGTTGTGCGCCACCGTACGGATAATCGCAAGACGGCGTTGGTTCAATGGGGTGCTGTAACCCCTCTGGAAGGTCTTGATTATCAGTTCTGAAACCGATGTCGGACGGTTATTTTCCGGCCGAAATATACTAACGACTAATTATATATACTCGGGATTCACTCGTTGCTATCAGCACCAAATCGACGGCAGGAAGGAAGCGCCGGGTGGATTATGCTTACCCCCAATCCCCGGGCGCAAGCCGATGGTTCCACGTCGGCGCGCATAGGCTTTCCGGCTGTCGTGGGGTGCAATGGAAACAAAATTACACGATAACCATGGACGCAACAAAAATCCGCGACAAGTTGGTTGGTAGCAAAGACGAACGGGCAGTCTCGCCTGTCATTGGAGTGATCCTCATGGTGGCCATTACCGTCATTCTGGCCGCCGTGATCGCCGCATTCGTGCTCGACCTCGGTGGGAGCGTCGGGCAGGAAGCGCAGGCCGGTGTGACGATCGAAGTGGATGAATCGGCAGAAGAGGTCCAAGTTGAGGTAACCTCGCTTGGAAACGCCGACCACGTCAATCTGAGCGGAGATGTTGACGATGATAATCTCTTTGACGGAGAGGGTCTGAACATGACCGTCGGGGATACAACAACACTCACAGAGGGAGAGGACAACCTCTCGGCCAGTTCCGGGACCGTGACAGCGGTTGCTGTCATTGAGGAATCTGAGACCGAAACGCAAGTAAACAGCGAAGACTACGACTTCAGTTAACTCTTCCTCCCTCCTGTTTTATTCACCCATGATTAGGCAACAGTATCGGCACTATGACCAAGGAGTTTCACCGGTGGTCGGGGTAATCCTCGTTGTCGCTGTCACTGTGATCCTCGCGGCCGTTGTAGCGGGGCTCGTGCTCGATATCGGCGGTGACATCGAAGAGGAAGTCCAAGCGGGCGTCTCGATTACCGTTCACCACGACCCGCAGTACATCGACGTCCAGGTGACAACGCTCGGGAACGCCGACCGCATTAACGTTACCGGCGATCCCGCCGAGCACCTCGCATCGAGCGGGCCGAACGACCTTGACGAGGATGACCTCACCGAACTTGGGACGGGCGACAGCCTCCGGATCGCGGAGGGAGACCTCGAGAACCCGGACGGTCAACGCGGCACGATCGTCGCGGTCGGCGTGGCTGGCGAGCAAGAGACCCTGATCACGAGCGAAGACTACGACTTTCGCTAATCCTCATCTTCGTTCTATCTTTTCGAAACTGTACTGAGAGTCGCGTTATCGCCACTTGCTAACGACTGAGGTCCGATACCGAAGCCCGACAACGGACGTGTTGAATCGCTGGATCGTTTCAGGGTCCATCTCGCCTCGAGCGTCGTCGAGATTTCGCTCGTGTTCGATCAGATTCTCTAACGCCGCGTCGATCACAACGGACATCGGTGGGTCGTCGTACTCGTCGGCGGCGACGATCTCGCTGGCGCGCTCGAGCTTCCGCTGTCGTTCGTCGGTCAACTTGAGGCTGGTTCGCTTGGTCATGCGTCGACCTCCGTTCGATACCGGTAGACGATCGCAACCGCAAGAATGAGAATCGGCGCAACGATTCCGGTCGTCGCGTAGACGGCCGTCGCGATCCACAGTACCGCCCACACAATTGACGGAATAGCGGATCGGATTCGCCGAATCGCCTGTTTCTCGAGTGCCGTACGCGTTTCAGTGTCGATTGCTGGTGTCTCAGTCGTGGTTTCGTAGCTCATGGTTTAAGCGAGTGTATGCACGGGGGGTTGATTCGCGCCGCTCGCGGGTGAGTGACCGGTCGATTCTTTAAGTAAGGGGGGTCGCGGTCCGTGGCGATCGGCGCGGAGGCCCGCCGGATCGGCTCCGATTTGATGCACCTCGAACCGCAACCCAAGCCTCGAAGGTGCATACATCGAGGATTGTGTATACATTCTCGAGCAACCCCACGGGGTCGGGCTCGAGGACCGGGTTCCACAGAGTTCGCTCACGCCTCGATCTCCTCGACGCGCTCGAGCGTCCATTCGCCGTCGTCGACGTGACGGATGTGCAGGTGATGTTCGTCTCTGAGTTCACCGTTTTCGTCGAGTAGCCCCTCAATGCGGAGGTCGTCTTTCGGGAGCGTGATACCGTACGAATTTCGGTCCAATCGGCGTATCTTGTTCAGCGCCATATCCGGCGGGCAACCCGCCTTGGTATAAAGGTTGCTGACAATCTGTTTTACCAAGGTTTCGCCACGGTTTTACTCAGCTTTTCGACGGGATGGGTTCGACGGCTGGGCGTAATGGCTCTCAGCCTACCAACGAGCTGGGTCCCGAACGGACTCAGACGAGAAGACGGTGTAGACCTCACAGACAGCTTTCTCGCTCCGGTGTTCGTCGCCGCGACGATCGCCATGTCCCAGTTGTTCGTCTTCGAGACGGGCACCCTTCCGTGGGACTGGTCGTTCAACGACGTTCTCTGGGCGGCACACGGCACCGAAATCACCTGGGCGTTCGTCGTCTCCATGGTCGTCATCTTCACGGCCTGGGTCACTAACGGCCAGACAACCAGAGAGGACCTGACCGACCTCGAGTTCGTGATCGTCCTGCTGATGGTGATCTTGAATATCCTCTCGGCGCTCGTCCCGGCGGTCCAGGAGACGATGATCTCGATGTGGTACGTCGGGGTATTCATGGTGTTGCTGAACGGGGCCGGTTTCTGGATTATCGCCTACAAGTAACATGAGAGAAACATCGATATTCGACGGGAAGACGGCCGAGTGGTACAGTTCTGTGATCTCCGGATACATCGTCACCGCGTCGGCCGTCTCGATCGGCCTGACTGCTGTGATGGCCGCGGGGGTGGTCTGAATGCTGGTTGACCGACTCTCGAGGGAAACGTACGACATACTCGCGGCGCTCGGCGCGGTGACGGCGATCGTCGGTGGCGGGTACGTCGCGCTGATCCTCGCGACGGCCTGGGGGGTGATCTGAGTGCGGCCCACGCCCATCGCCCACCGCCTCGGGACCATCCTGCTCGTCGTTCTGCTGGTCGGCTCGCTCGTCGCTCCGGCGGCGATGGCGACGCCAGCGGCGGCCGACGACGGGAGCGTTGCCGAAGACACCGCACGAGAGGTCTGCGACTCTCCGGCCCGATTCCTCTACGGCTACCCGTGTGGTGTCGCGAACTTCGAGGACATCGACGATTCGCAAGGTGAGGATCGGATTGAGGCAGACATCTACGTCAACGTCCAGAGCACCCAGGAATCGTGGGATTCGACGAACATCCTACTCGGGAACTATCTCGAGGACACACCGGCGATCGCCTCGCTCGAGGCACGCGACGCGATCGCGACCTCGTGGGAAGACGGCGATACGACAACTGAAGCGGACATTGCCGCCAAGCAGGCCATCAACGACTACTACAGCCGGTTGCAGATTCAGGTGCTCGAAGAAACCTCGGCTCGCCACGCTGAACTCGCGTATCAGAACACGCAATCCCGTGAAATCGAGGGTGTCGAAGACGAGATGTTGCACACGACGGCCTCTCCCGGCAGTGGCTGGAGTACCGACGACCATTATTTCACCGGCAACGAGACGGAAGTGAGCTACGAACTCCGCAACGGGACCGTCCACAACTACACGATGCAGGAGAAGCACCTCGAAATCGAGGAAGACATCAGTGGGTCGGTCTACGACCGCTACCACACGCCTGCACTCGGCGAGGATTTCGGAGAGCCCAACGTCGGTTACGATAACACCAATGTCAACTGGGACGGCCGGTACATGTTGCTCAACCAGCCCGAGTACAACCTCGATAGTCAGGAAGCGTACAACTTGAGTGAACCTGAGCAACGTCTCGAAGAGATCGACGTCCAGGCGCAAACAGCGGTCAACAACTACGACGAGAACTTTACGGATGACCTCTACACCGGGCTTGACGAGGGAGATATCGATCCCGAAGACGTGCGTGGCGCGGAAGGGATCGTCCGCTACATGTCCGGCGATTCGGAGGTAACTGAAGAACGGTTCCGCATCGCACTCTCGTCCGTTCTCGGCCTGGATCACGGCGACCTCGACAGCACGATGGTTGTCTCGTACGACGGCTACACGGAGATCGACTACGAGTGGAACGAATCCGCCGAAACGCGGGAACCGACCTACTCCGAAGACGTCTCCGAGACGTACGAGGGTCTGCTGTTCGCCGGTGACGTCCCTGAAGACGGCTTCGAGGTGGACGAAACCTACCACACCGACGACCTCAACGGCACCGTCATGATGGCGACCGACAACGAGTCGATCTACTTCGAACACGGAGAGTTCGTCATCGAGGAGATGTACGACGCCGACGGTGATTCGGTCACCAACGTCACGTGGGATCGCCCCGACTACGAGACCTACAACGCCAGCGAGTACGTCGAACTGCTCGAGGAGATCGAAGAGCTACACGAGGAACTCGACGAGCGTGATGACGGAAGCAGTGGCGGCGTCGCACTGCCAGGAATCGGCGACATCGAAGATGCCCTCGGCGACCACGGCGGGGCGATCGTCGGCCTTCTCATTCTCGTCGGGGCCGTCGTAGTCATCGTCATCGTCGTTATCAGGCCCTAACCACCATGAACCGGATTTTTCACGTTGCGATGGCCGTAGCCGTCGCGCTCGCGATGGGCATGGGCGGTATGGGCACGGCGGCGGCGATCGCCGACGACAGCACCGAGACGAACGAAACCGACGCCGGAGTCATCGATGAGATCCGCGGCCTGCTCGAGGACACCGACCAGGCGGACAGCGACGAACCCGACGGCGAAGACGCAACAGAGGCAGACGACTCGAGCAACCTGCATTCGATTCTCGAGCGGACCGACGCCGAGAATGCGTCGTACCAGCAGGTCGAGACGGTCGACAACTGGGCGACCGACGAGCAACGCGAGGAACTCTCCGACGATGAACGAGAAGAACTCGAGGCGTGGTTAGCGGCCGCGCCCGATCCCGACGACCGGATTCCCGACGACTACGTGCGTGAGATCGACTCCGAGACGTACATCACCGGTTGGGAATTCACCGACGGCCAGTTCGTCGTTCACATCTTCGCCTTGGAGTCGACGACGGTAACGATGGCCGAAAGCGCCGACTGGGAGGAAGGCAGTGGCGAGTATCGAACGATCGTCGAAGAGATCGACGACGGAGAGAACACGGTGTACGTCGACACGTTCGCCGGTGAGAACGATGGCGTAGCGCTGTCGTTCGCTACCCAACTCTCGATGGAAGAACAGCGCGGACCGTACATCAGCACCGGCACACAGGGCGAGCAAGACCCGTTCCGGCACTTCGGCGGAACGAGCGGACTGTTCTCCGGTGTCGTAATGACGACCGGGTTAGCCGCGCTGGGCGCGGTGATCGTCGTTCGGAGTGAAGAAAGCGGGGTGGTCAAGGCATGAACGACCGACTCAGCGGCACGTTCGGTTCGTGGTCTGACCGACTGACGTACATCGCCGCCGAAGGCCAGCTCGTCGTTCTCGGCGTGCTCGTCTCACTCGGCGCGGCGCTCATCTGGTTCCGTCCATCGGTGCCGGGGATTCCGCCGATCGTCTTCGGCTGGATGGCGGCGCTCTTGCTCCTGGGGCCGCCACTGCTCGCGCTGTTCGTCACCGGCGCTCGCTGGCTCCGCAACCGGGACATGGTGCCCGTACACCACATCAACGGCGTCACCGACGTTCGTGAGAAGTACTACGTCGAGCCGGAAGCGTGGGAAAACAAGACCGTCGAAGGACCGTCGCCGTACTGGTGTGACGAGAGCGAAGTCTGGGAAGTTCGCGAGTTCGAGTGGTACGAAGACACTGAAACGCTGGTCGTCACGGGTTGCTACTTCAGCCAACTCGCGGACTCGAAACTCGTCACGGTCAAGGCCATGCTCGAGGACATCCACGGCGACCTGATTCGGACGGCGATCGCCTACAACCGGCTTCGAGCGCGAATCTCGAAGATGGGCGTCGAGATCGAACGCGACTCGATCAACGCCCAGGCCGAAGCCGACGAGCGCGGGTTGATGACGAAGAAAACCAGCGTGAAAGACCGCTTCGAAGCGGCCGAAGACGACGCTGACGAGTGGAATACGGACGAAATGAAGGACCTCGGAGACTACGAACACGACTTCGATCCGACCGAGCCGACGGCACCGATCACGATGGACAGCGGCCACGAGGCCGCGGCGACCGACGGGGGACTCGAATGACCGACGGGAGTGAGCAAGCGATCGACCGGCGTTCACTGCTCTCGAGCATCGTCGCATCGGCGGCGCTCGCAGGCTGTGTCGAGGGTGAAGACAGCGAGTTCGTCATCCCGGCACCGCCGCCACCGGAGGACAGCCACGGCGACGACACGGACAGCGAGGAAAACAGCGACAGCGACTCAGATATGACAGAATACGAGGTCGACATCACGGCAGGAATCGGAGAGCAAGAACAGCTACTCGAGTTCCCCGGCGATTCATCGACGAATCAGGTCGCGGAGCCAACCGGCGTGTTCGCTACCGAACTCGAGGTCGATCACAGCGGCGACCAGGACATGGAGATCTCCCTGACGCTCGCGGACGGCCGGGAGATCGAACACGACGAGTTCGATTCGGGAAGCTACTCCTACGAGTTCGATCCCGGCCGAATCGTGGAAATCGACTGGTCTGCATCGTTCCCCGGTGGTGGACTCGACGCCTGGATCACCCCTGTCGGCCTTCGCCTCGAGCTTGGTGATGAGATATGAGTGACGATTCCACAGCGGACCAGCAAGCGCTGTTCACGACCGCACAGGCGCGCGAGCACCAAGAGGGGTACAGCGACCGGCCGAACCGGGAAATTCACGATCACGGCGGTATCGTCCGCGACGAGCACGTCTCTCGAGCGATGTCGATCCGATCGATTCACTACGATCCGCTCGAGGCCGACCGGCCGGACAAGATGCCAGGGCAGGCGAAAGACCTCGAGAAACACCGCCAAATCCGCATGGTCGAAGGGACTGAAACCTTCCGGAACGCACTCGAGCACGGCGATATACCCACAATCAAGCACATGGTGGGTGACTCGTCACAGCGGGCGGACATCTCGGGGCTGAAGGCGATCGGGAAGGTAGATGAACTGATCGACGGCCCGGCTCCCGTCGTCGTCGTACTCGGAGAAATGGGGGCAGGGAAGACCGATTTCGCCTGCCTGCTCGCCCAGCGATGGCGCGCACTCCACTCGGAACAGTCGCTTCTCGGGACGAACATCCAGAGTCTCGAGGAAAAGAACCGGTGGGTAGACGACGACGGCGACGTGCAAGACGGCTGGGTTCCCGACTACGGAACGCTGATGGAGTGGGTCGAACAGGACGGCGATCCCCTCGAGCACGCCCAGCGACCCAAACTGTTCATCGGTGACGAGTTCTCGAGTGCGGCCAGCGGAAGCGGGAAGCAGGGCTACGAAACCCGTCAGAAGATGGCTCCGCTGGTCTACAAGATCCGCAAGTACGGCGGGGCACTGATCTACATCGCTCACGGCGAGCGTTCCATTCATCCGATGCTGTGGCGCGTCGGCACGATCGTCAAGAAGGTCTCGAAGAAGAAAGCCGTCATCGCAGACTCGATTCGCAACGCCGAACTGGCCGATATTCACGGCCATATCGAGGGCGTTCCGCCGACGGACTTCCGGTACAACACGAAAGAGGCGTCGGACTGGTCGTGGTCGGCCTACGGCGACGAAACCGACGATCTCGCGGCCGACGAGGCGGCCAAGATGACGGCGATCTGGACGGTGATCCGGTGCAAAGAGGAAGGCATGACGGATCGTGAAACCGCTCGATTCGTGCCGTACAGCCACGGATGGGTCAATTCCCGGTGGAACGAATACCGAAACGACGGTCTGCACACTGAGACGCTTGGCAAAGTCGAGGAGGTAATCGGATGACAGCGCCGGGGTGGTTAGCTGGTTACGGTTACACACCCCCCGTTACAGTACAGCCCATTGGCCCATGCCCATCGCTCGCTCCCGTCGGTCGCGAGGCGTCCGATGGGCGGACGGCGAGAAGTGCGGAGGAGTTGATATATATCGGCGCGCGTAGCGCGTGGTCCGCGTGAATCGTTCGAAGCGAGCCAACCACTTCGGCACGATCTGCGAGAAGCGGATGGCGAAGAAGCGGCGGTTCGACCTCGAGCGATCGTCGTGGCACGATGCCCGCTTTCAGAACGGTACCCCCGTCGAAATTAAGAGTACGATGCTTGAGCACAGCGACGGCCAGCCGGGAAACTTCAAAATCTATCGGGCGTACCACGACCGACTCCGACAGGCCGACGGATGGTACTGTTTCGTCGTCTACCGGCCACACGGGCGGTCCGGTTGCACGATCGTGAAAGACAAGATGGTTCGATCGAGTGATCTTCCGTTGCTCCGCTGGCACGGTGGCGGTGATCACCGCGGAACTGAGCAAGCTAAAATTTCGATTGGCGACGTATTCTAACTCCTCCTAAGCGGATTCGACAACACTCGTTATCGAGGTACTGGCCACCCACAATACTACCGCAGAGTCGATTTGCGGTGTGGTATCGGCCAATTCGTCTTCCCTGGAGCGCGGCGCGCGCTCTGCGCGCCGCGCAATTGCCCTGCCCCCTTAGGGGCACCTACCGTAGGGGTGCTTGCTAGTCGCGGTGCGCGAATGCCGGCCCAAATCATCCGATTTAGGGCCTGTAAGCCGGGTATTATGCCGGTTCGTTTCCATGCCTCGGGCGCCGAAACTGGCCGATGCTCGAGCAGACTTCCTCGTTAACACCCGTGTGAAAGTGAAATTTAGGTCGAATAACAGACGTGTCGGTTAGGAAAACAAGCAACACTGTCACGAAGGGGTGAAAGAAAGAGACGAAACCGACTACTGTAGCTATTCACCGGGCGAACCCGGCCGACGACGACCTACCGTAATGGCGGCGGCAGTTCGTCGCGACGGACTCGGACGTCGCGATCGTCGAGCCGGTCGCACTCAATCAGGTAGGCGACGTCGTGGATGGACGCACTGAGCCGCGCCAGGTACTCGAAGCCGGTCCCATCGGCGCTGTTCGCGTCCTCGTCGTCCGTGTCGGCCGGCTCGGCCTCTCCGTCCTCCTGTTGGTTCTCGCGTCGCTCACGGCGTTCCTCAGCCCGCTCGTCGCGGTCTTCCACTGTATCGTTCGGCCGGACCTCGCGAAGAATCTCACGCGCTCGCTCGAGGACGACCTCGGAGACGAAGTAGACCATCACCGGATTCCCCTTCCGGTAAACGATCCCCTCCTCGGCGAGTCGTCGGACGTGGTACCGCACCGTCGATCTCGCCAGCCCAGTCCGTTCCTCCAGGGCGTCGTAGTTCGCCCCGTCGTGCTCGGCGATCACGCGCAGGATGTCGTAGACGGCCGTCGTGGACTCTTTCAGTGCCTCGCGGTAGATGTCGGTCGCCAGATCCTCGTACCGACGTTTGAGCATTCGACGACGGCCCGTTGGCCGCTCGAAGTCCCACGGCTCAGACTGTGCACCGTCGAAATAGTCGTCCGCAACGAGGTCTGACCGTTCGATCCCGGCCCACTGCGCGTGCGTCGCGACGACCGTCCGCAGGTGCTCGAGAACGTCGTCCCACTCGGAAACGTGCGGGAGCTTCCCCCGGTCGACGCCAGCGTACGACGCCTCGAGCTTCGGATGGTGAGCGTAGTGGCTTCGAGGCTTCCGGTGCCAATCGGTCGCCTGATAGACCTTCACCTCGGTGCTGTACCGCTGCGGATCGAAGCCGAGCAGGTGCCACCGGTCGCTCGAGAATACCCACTCGAGCCAGCCTTCTTTCTGACGCTTCTGGTGAGCCTCGATCTCCGAATCTCCGCCCCAATCGATGAGTGCTTTCGACTGGTCCAGCGTCTCGATCAGCGGCGCTTTCTTGTCGATGTCGAACCGAATATGCGCCTCGGCTTTCGGAAGTCGACGAGCCTCGTCGACGCGATCGTCCAGGTCGAGCGCGGCGGCACCATACACCGCACGGAGGGCGTCGTACATCCGGCGCTCGATTTCGTACGGATCTTCAGCCCACGTTGTCCAGCCCACCAGCCGGGTTCCCTCGCCGTAGGGACACTCGAGCGGGTCGCCGCTCTTGTAGACCATCTGTTCGAATTGCGGGATGACTTCGACGTGCAGAGCCAGCGGTGGCTTTCGGAACGTAAGTTCGCCGTTGTCATCGACGTCGTACTCTCTGAGTTTGAGGTGCTGCTGATAGTACGCTCGATAGTCGTCACCGGTCCCGGTCCCGGCTTTCCACCGCGAAGACGTCAAGACGAGCGCGTATTTTCCGTCCGGAAGCCACTCGGCGTCAAAGTCTTCGACGGCCAGATACGGTTCTTCTGCGACGTCACCGACGTGCTCTCGCCAGTAGGTGAGTGCCCGATCGTACAGAGTGCCACGGTCGGTGGCTCGATCGGGATCTGGATTCACGATGTCGGCGAGATGGTTACTGACCGCCGCACCATGGGCTCGAGGAAGGGGGAACGTGTCGGCTTCGGACCCGGTAACGTCATCGAACTGTACCGGGTCATCGGAGACGTCCACACTCATCGTTTGTCCCCGTCCTCAGATCCACGGCCGACGAGATCGGCCCCGCACTCCGAACAGCGGTACACCTTCTCGCTTACACCGCCACAGACCGGACACTTCGTCAGCGACGGACTCACAGCGGACCACCTTGAGCGCGGCGCGCTTCTCGAGCACAGTCCGGACAGAGACGGCTCGTCGCAGGGACAGGCTCGTCGCACCGCTCACACTCGGTAGAATCGACAAGGCGTGTCACGCTTGCTCACCTCGCGTTGCGACGGCTTCGCGGACCTCTGAGTCGTTCGCTTGGTAGGCCGGGTGAACCAGCGGCGTGCGAGTTTCGACGTCGTAGAACTCGCTTGCAGGGACGAACAACGGCCTATACATCGGGCTCACCTCCGTGACGCCCCTCCGACGTCTCTGGATCAGGAATCGAAACGTCGAGACCGGCGGCGGACCCTCGGCTCAGCCGAGCGTAGGTGTCGCACTCGCCGCACCGGTGGGCGCGGTCGCGATCGTCACCGAAGACCCGAGCGAATTGCTCGGTGATATGAGCACCACAATGCTGACAAGTATTGGAACTTACCTGTCTGCCAAATGACGAACTCACGCCAACCACCCCCAATTTCCCTCGGAGTAATCGCAATACGGCGTCGGGGCGGATTCGGATTTGTTCGTCCTTCGATTCTCAGCGGGAGTTTGTACGCTACTCTCCCAAGCGCAAAATTCCGGCTCGGTCGCTCTCGAGGCAGTTACCGGTACACTTCGAGAAACGTCCGTACTGCTATGGACTCGCCGGGATTTGAACCCGGGGCCTCTTCCTTGCGAAGGAAGCGATCTGCCACTGATCTACGAGCCCTCGACCATTTCTAACCCGGGTTTGTATTTGTAGCTTGTGTTTCAACCATGGCGTGGGAGGTCTTCTCGAGATCCGAGTAAGCAGTGCGCTCGAGAATAGCTCGGCTCGAGCGTCGGTCATCGACCGATCCCTCGTGGAATGTCGCGGACTCGGTCCTCGCGTTCGCGTTCGCCGAGGACGTACATGATCTCGATCGCGCCGCCGAACAGGAAACCGAGGAAGTGATGGAAGTGGCCGATGTTGGTCGAACCGCCGGCGAGGACGAAGATGAAGAGGAACGCGCCGGCGACCGGGACGAGCGCACCCGCCACCGCGGCCTGGAGGGTCTCTGTCGAGGCGTTTTGCATTGCATATCCCGTCGATCGGACGAGTGTGGCGGCGGCGACGGCCAGCACTGTGCTACTTAGTCCGAAACCGATCTGTCCCATCGCGAGCGCGATGACGGTCGCCAGTACGTTGGCTGTCACCGCGATCGCGAGGACGTGTTTGTCGCTCGTGAGCCAGGCCAGGACGGCGGCGAACGGGAGCCACAACTGAACGTTCCCGGAGTAGTGTGCCCAGTCGGAGTGGACGAACATATTCGACACGTAGTAGAACGGATTGAGTACGACCTGGATGAACGAGGGGTCCGGAAAAACGTGGACGCGCCAGATCCCGTTCACCGCGAGAATCGTACACACCATGGCGACGGCGATGGCGGTCCACGGAACGTACGGGAATAGCTTCGCCCCGAACGTTTTCGTGCGGTTCAGTGGGTTCATCGATGACAGCTCGGTGGCTTACGTTTTTAGGTTCCAGACAAGTACCTGACTATTCGGGGGCGAAAGAATCGGGAGTCAGTATGTTCCGTCGGCGAACTATCGTCGAAGCCGTTCGATTCGCTTTTCGGTCGGTGGATGGGTTCGGAACGGATTGGTGTCGGTCGCTGGTGGAAGGATGTCCAGGGTAGTTATCGACTGCTCCCAGGTCCGGAGATCCGTATCCAGGGTTTGCCCGACGGCGGTCCTCGAGCGCGCTCGCGAGTGTCGCCGGCAGTCGACGCTACTAACCGTCGACTACGGCCTCACATCGGACAGATCAAGAGATCACGCCGGCCGTCGGTCGGTGGTCGACTCCGACGGTACGAACAGTACGCGAGCGCGACCCGCGATTAGCCCGAGTAAGAACCCGACGAAGTGTGCGACCAGCGCCGTTCGAGGTGCGGCGGTCGCGATGGTGACCGCGGCGGCGAGTGCGAGGAAAACGACGGCGGCGAGCCAGCGGGGAACGTCGACGAACGACACCAGTCCGGCCGACAGTCGACTCGACGCGATCAGATATCCCAGAAGGGCGAAAACGGCGCCGCTGGCGCCGAGGACACCCGGCGACGGCTGGACGTACACCATCGGAATCGAGGCGGCAAACGCGGTCAGGGTGATCTGAGAGATGCCCGCGATCGCACCCGTAATCAAAAAGAACGTGTGAAATCGCAGCCGCGTCGTCGCTCGAGCGACGGGCCAGCCGAAGACGACGAGCGCGACGCTGTTCGAGAGGAGGTGCCAGAGATCGCTGTGAGCGTAGACGCTCGTAACGATGGTCCACGGGTTGTGCTCGATCGGTGGCGTGAGGATGAACAGGCCGGTCATCACGCCCGCGAGCGCGGTCACACCCTGGAGGACGAAGACGACGACGAAGACGACGAGCAGTTCGAAGATGGGACTCGAGGAACCCGAATTGGGCTGGTCGTTCGACGCCGACCGCGAACCTGCACTCGAGGCCGACCGCAAGCGATCCATACCGGTACTGCGACGGCGAGTGCCAAAAGTCCCCACGAGGTGTATCGGTTGGCGGACGCTCCATACCGGTTGCTACGTGCGTGAGAGAAAACGTAAAATCCGCAAATTGGGGATCGCGATCGGCCCTAGTTGTCTTCGAGGACGATCTCGATCGAGACGTCGTTTGGCACCTGAATGCGCATGAGCTGTCGGAGTGCGCGTTCGTCGGCGTCCAGATCGATCAGGCGCTTGTGGACGCGCATCTCCCAGTGCTCCCACGTCGCAGTGCCTTCGCCGTCAGGCGACTTCCGGGTCGGCACCTCGAGGGTCTTGGTCGGCAGCGGGATCGGACCGCTGAGGTTGACGCCGGTGTTGTTCGCGATCTCGCGGACGTCGTCGCAGATGTCGTCCAAGTCGTCTGGACTCGTGCCCGCGAGTCGAACGCGTGCCTGCTGCATTTATTTCTCGTCGACGCTTAGGACCTTGCCGGCCGCGATGGTCTGACCCATGTCGCGGATGGCGAAGCTCCCGAGTTCTGGGATCTCGCTGGACGGCTCGATGCTGAGGGGCTTCTGTGGTCGGATGGTGACCACAGCCGCGTCGCCCGACTGGATGAAGTCGGGGTTCTCCTCGGCGACCTCGCCGCTTGCTGGGTCCATCTTCTTGTCGATGGACTCGATCGTACAGGCGACCTGCGAGGTGTGAGCGTGGAAGACCGGCGTGTATCCGGCCGTGATCACGCTTGGGTGTTGCATGACGACGATCTGTGCCTGGAAGGTCTCGGCGACCTTCGGTGGGTCGTCGGCGGGGCCACAAACGTCACCGCGGCGGATGTCGTCCTTGCCGATGCCGCGGACGTTGAATCCGACGTTGTCGCCGGGTTCGGCCTTCGGCACTTCCTCGTGGTGCATCTCGATCGTCTTCACTTCGCCGCCCACGTCGCTGGGCTGGAAGGAGACGTTGTCGCCGATGTTCATGACACCGGTCTCGATACGTCCGACGGGGACGGTACCGATACCCGAGATGGTGTAGACGTCCTGGATTGGGAGGCGGAGCGAGGCGTCCGTCGGTGGCTCAGGCTCCGGCAGGTCGTTGAGTGCCTCGAGCAGGATTTCGCCGTCGTACCACGACGTGTTGTCGGAGGCCTCGGCGATGTTGTCGCCTTCGAACGCCGAGATCGGGATGAACGAGGCGTCGTCGGTGTTGAACTGAACCTGCTTGAGCAGCTGGGTGACTTCCTCGACGACGTCGTCGTAGGTGTCTTCTTTGTAGTCGACGACGTCCATCTTGTTGATGCCGATGATGAGCTCGTCGATGCCCAGCGTGCGGGCGAGGAAGACGTGCTCCTGGGTCTGCGGTGCGACACCGTCGTCAGCGGCGACGACGAGGACCGCGTTGTCGGCCTGGCTCGCGCCAGTGATCATGTTCTTGACGAAGTCGCGGTGGCCAGGACAGTCGACGATAGTGAAGTCGTACTCGTCGGTCGAGAACTCCTGGTGGGCGATGTCGATGGTGACACCGCGTTCGCGCTCTTCGGCGAGGTTGTCCATGACGTAGGCGAACTCGAATCCGCCTTTGCCCTTCTCCTCGGCTTCTTCGCGGTGCTGTTCGATGACGTGCTCTGGTACGCTCCCCGTCTCGTAGAGGAGGCGTCCCACGAGCGTACTCTTCCCGTGGTCGACGTGACCGATGATGGCCAGGTTCTGGTGTCGTTCGCTCATTGTTGTAGCTCACGCGCAGAGGCGCTTATATCGGTCTTGTTCGCCCGTTGCGGTTAAAACCATTTCGAAAGTGCGTTCAGTCCAACCCGGCGCCCTCTTGCGGTTTGTGTGTAATTCACACGGGACAGACGGTTCGCGCTCGTCCGCCCCGATGCTCGATCGGTGGGAAGAGGTGGTCACTCCGTCACGACGAGATACGCGCCGGCGAGGGCGAAGACGATCGATGCCACGGTAACGGCGGTGTCCATCCAGTCGACCAGCCCGGAAATCGAACTCCTGGCGAGGATAAACGCGACCGAGACGAACAGACACGATAGTCCGAGCGCGTTCCGACGCCTATCGCGGCGCCAGGCGTTGATTACGCCGGCCGCCAGCAGAACGAACGAGATCGCGTAAATGATCGTGATACTTTCCATACGAGAGGTGATCGGGGCTGTTGTAAATCGTTTCCGGCGCACGATGGACTCGTCTACGGGGGGTACGGATACCCAGGCCGTACGAGACGACGGAAAGTAATCCCGTACGAGACGGCGGAAAGTGGTGGAGACGGCGGAAAGTGGTGGAGACGACGGGAACGAGCCTCGAGAAACAAAAACGATCCCGAAAACCGAATCTATCGACGACCGTATCGCCCGCTCCGAGAGCTTACTCGAGTCGGCCGACGTCCGAGAGCACGGCGGTCGCGGTTTCGGGACCGCCGGCGCCCCGGCCGCTCGAGTGGAGCGAGCCGGCGTGACGGGTCTCGATCTGGACGATGTTTCGCGTCCCGGAGACGGCCAGCGCGCCGTTTTCGGGGACGAGTCGAGGGCCGACGCGGACGCTCTCCCGGGTGGCCTCGCCGATGAGTCGGATCGTCCGGCCGTCCTCGGCGGCGAGGTCGAGTGCGCTTCCAGGTACGTTTTGAATGCCCTCGACGGTGGCGTCGGAAAGTGAGAAGCCGCCGTCGGCGAGCACGTTCGCGAGGATGACGAACTTGAGCGCGGCGTCGGTGCCGTCGACGTCGAACGTCGGGTCGGCCTCCGCGACGCCTAAATCCTGGGCCTCCGCGAGGACGTGTTCGTAATCGAGTCCCTCGGCGGCCATTCGGGTGAGGATGAAGTTCGCGGTGCCGTTTAAGACGCCGCGGGCGGCCGTCACGGCCTGGGGCGTCTCGTCTTCGATCGTCGACAGCACTGGAATCGCGCCGCCGACGGTCGCCTCGAATCGCACCGATCCCGCGCTGTCGGCCTCGAGCGTCCGGAGTTCGTCGTAGCGTTCGGCGACCGGTCCCTTGTTCGCGAGGACGACGTGACGGTCAGCCTCGAGTGCGCGTTTTGTGTGTGAAAAGCCAGGTTCGGCGTCGTCGAGCGTCGTCGGGGTCGCCTCGACGAGTGCGTCGTAGTCGGCCTCGAAGGCGTCCTCGGGTGCACCGGAGCCGACGGGTTCGCCGCCGGCTTTCCGTTCGAGGGCTCGTTCGACGTCGATGCTGTCGTCGTCCGCGACGGCGCTTTTCGAGTCCGCAATCGCGACGACGTCGTGGCCGTACTCGCCGGCGAGGTCGGCGACCGATCGGCCGACGGCACCTGCACCGAGAATCGCGAGTTTCACGCCGTCTCACCCCCGAGAAGCGGTTCGACGACGGTGAGTTCCTTGTCCGAACCGATCGATCGGATCGCCTCGAGCGCCTTGTCGGCGCGCCCGGAGTCGATCGCGAGACGGACGCGCGCGCTGGCGAGGCTTTCGGTTCCTTCGGGTGCGGCGAGCGAGAGGTCGAGGACGACGGCGTCGACCTCGTCTTCGATCCGGGAGAGCGTATCGGAGAGGTCGTTCTCGACGAGGTGACCGACGAGGACGACGCTCACCTCCTCGCCGTAGTGTTCGGCGCCGGCCTGGATGACGTTGACCCCGGCATTCCGAAGCGCGTCGACGATGCCGTCGAATCGATCCGGCGGGCACTCGAGATCCACCTCCACAGGGATGTGCCCGCGCGGCGTCATGTTGCCGCGCTCGTGGTGAATACTCAAGAGATTGCCGCCGTTGTCGGCGATCGGGGCGAGCGCACGGAGCAGTTCGCCCGGTTCGTCGACTAGCTCCAGTCGGACCGTGTAGGCGCGAACGCCGCCGTCTGTCTCGGGTTCGTCTCCGGATTCGTCCGCGGCGTCCTCGACGGGTTCGACGGGTTCCTCAGCGTCGTCGACCATCGTCGTCACCTCCTGCCTTGGGGCATCCACGCGTCCTCATTGTGTACGACTCCGCAATTGACGCGTAAAAGCATATAGGCGTTCCCAAAACTGTCCGCCCGTGTCAACTCCCACCACGCGTCCGACCGCACTCGAGCAGTCGAAAAGTCCCGCTCCCAGACGGACCGCCATCCGCCAGTTCCGGCGTCGACGAACCGTCTCGAGGTCGTGGCGCCCCGTCGGTACGGCGGATCGTCTCATACGGTTTACTGTCGGTCAGTTCCGGTGAGACCGCAACCCGAGCGGCGGCCTTACTGGCAAATCGCGACAGTAATTCGTATCAGAGGTGATCCTTGCCGGGATTCGACGATCCCCAGTCGCCGCGTCCACCTTCCGTGCGATCGATTCCCATGATCGATTCGGCCTGGTCGGGGCCGCCGAGGCTCTCGCGGGCGTCCGGAACGCGGACGGTAATGTCTTCGATCTCGGGCCAGGTGAGCAATTCGGCCTCGATGTTGCTCGTTGTGATGTCGCTGACCGAACAGCCCTTACAGCCGCCGCCGAGTTCGATGATGACCTCGCCGGTCTCGGGGTCGGCCTCCCGAACTGCGCTGGTCCCCCCGTGCATCTGGATGATCGGCATCTCGCGAGTGAGCCACGCCTCGACCCGATCGCGAAGCGCCCCGTCGGTGTCGGATTCCGTCATTGGTCACCCTACGGACTCGAGAAGTGAATAGGTTTGGTCACACGACCGATATCGTCAGGAACGACCCTGATAGACTCCGAAAACGCGGTTGCGACCGGCAGTCACGACGGACCCCGATCGTCCTCCCGCGTGTACCGGCGGAACCACTCGAGGGCGGCGAGGCCGCCTGCGGCCCCGACCGCTCCGGTCGCGGTAAATCCGGGCGTCCGATCCGCGCCGCCGGACGCATCGTCGTCTTCCGCGTCGTCGCTCGCGACAGTCGAGCCGTCGCTACTGTTTGTCGCCGCACCGGTGTCGTCGGATCCGCCGCCGTTCGACGATTCGTTTTCGCCAGCGTCGGGATCGCCGTCGAACTCGAGGGCGTCGAGGTCGGTAAGCGATGGCTGGTCGGCCTGCTCGCCGGAACGGATCGGGAAGGTGTAGAGCGCACCGTCGGTCAGCCCGTGTGGAATTGCGGGCGTCGAACTCGCCACGAACGTCTGGCCGGGTTCGGCGACGCGGGCGGTCCAGAATCCCGCCGTCTCCGGGTCCCGCCACGAGGCGCGTTCGGTCGGCTCGGCGGGGTCGCTCACGTCGTGGATCGTCACGCCACCCTGATACCACGAGGCGTAGAGGTCGCCGTCGCGAAGCTCGAAGTTATGGGCGGTCGTCCACAGCGGTCCGTAGTAGCGCTCGTCGGCGGCTCGCGGCGCGTCGATCGACGCGCGGAACCTCGGTTCCTCGGAATCGCTCACGTCGTAGAGATCGATCCCGCCCGGCCCGTCGGGGTCGTCGCCGCCGGTCGACCACGCTTCCCGGCCGACGGCGAGGAGGTCGCCCGTCTCGTCGACCGCGGCGTAGTGATCGTTGCCCGGCAGGCCGAGCCGAGCATCCCGGTCGTCTTCGACCTCCAGTTGGGACTCGAGGTCCGTCTCGGCGACGTGGGAGACGTACTCGGGTTCGGCGGGGTCGCTCACGTCGAGCAGGTAGGTGCCGGCGTTCCAGTGGGCGAGGTACGCGATCGCGTCGTGGACGTAGACGTCGTGGAGATACCGCGCCTGCCAGTCGACGTCGCGCCAGCCGGGTTCGTGCTCGAGCAACGACCAGCGGCCGATCTCCTCGGCCTCCTCTCCACCGAGGTCGTAGACGACCAGCGGGTTCTCGTCGACGTCGTTCGCGACGACGTACAGCACCTCGCCGTCGAGATAGCAGTTGTGGATGTGAAAGCCCGTCTCGTATGGCTGACCGATTTCGACCGGATCGGCGGGGTCGCTCACGTCGTATCGGACGAAGCCGTGAAAGAACTCGTCGGAGTCGGGGTTGGCCGGCCCCGGAACGACCAGCATCTCGTCGTCGGCTTTGACGTCGAGGATCTGGAGCAACGGCGACCCGTCGGCGTCGATGGCTCGATCCTCGGCGAGGAGTTCGGGCGCTTCGGGGTCGCTGACGTCGACGACCGCAAAGCCAGTCGTCGCGGCGAGGTACGCGACCGAACCGTCGTCGCCGAGGACGGCTTCGGCGGCCCCCTCGACGGAGACGCGACCGAGCGGTTCGTACGATTCCTGGGTCGACGCGCCGGACACCCTCGATCGACCGGCCACAGCACTCGATGTGGGGATGGTCAAGGCAACCGAGGCGACGCCGCCCGTCCGAAGGAACGATCTCCGCCGCATACCCTATCCAGGGGGTGGGTGAATAAATAGCGCGGGGTCACCCCCCGCTCGCCGACGACTCGAGGCGGATTGGCTCTGTGACGCTCCGAGCGGGTCGTCTGCAATTCAGCCCCGGAGACGTCTGCGGTCGCCCGTTCCTTTCGT
This sequence comes from Natrarchaeobius versutus, assembly GCF_041205745.1. Classification (NCBI taxonomy): domain Archaea; kingdom Methanobacteriati; phylum Methanobacteriota; class Halobacteria; order Halobacteriales; family Natrialbaceae; genus Natrarchaeobius; species Natrarchaeobius versutus. The sequence goes on from NZ_JBGFCC010000001.1 coordinate 1,086,278, forward strand.
CATCGCGCTCGCGAGCGCCCCCTCGAGAACGACGTCGTCGCCGAGGTCGGTCACACGGATCTCCGGGACGTTCGACATCACCATCTCGGAGACGCGTTTGCGAATCGGGTCGACGACCAGTTCCTCGTTGTGGAGTGCAACGGCGCCGCCGAAGGAGACGACGATCGGCGCGAACGAGTGGACGACGTTGGCGACGCCGATCGCGTTCCAGTGGGCGAGTTGGTCGATCACGTAGTCGGCCAGTTCGTCGTCGCCCGCCAGTTCGAAGACGTCCCTCGCCGTGAAATCCGGATCCTCGAGCGGAAGCGCGGTCTCGGTCGTCGGATCGTCTTCGGCGAGCAATCGGGCGTAGTCGGGGATGCCGTTGCCCGAGCAGTAGGCCTCCCAGTGGCCGTCGTGGCCACAACCACAGGTCAATCGCCCACGCGGGTCGACGACGCAGTGGCCGACCTCGCCGGCGTTGCCGTCCCAGCCGTCGATGATCTCCCCGTCACAGCAGACGCCGGCACCGATCCCCGAGGAGATGGTGATGTAGACCATGTCGTCTGGGTTTCGCTCGGCGTGGAAGCGCTCGCCGATGACGCCCGCGTTCGTATCGTTGTGGAGGTAGACTTCGTCGCTGTCGATCAGCATCTCGATCGGGCCGGTCAACGGAATGCGATCGATCGAATCCGGCAGGTTCGCGGGGTCGATCACGGCACCCTCCGCGAGGTCGAAGGGGCCGATCGAACCGATTCCCGCGGCGACGATCTCCTCTGGATCGACGCCGGCATCGACACAGGCCTCTCGAAGCGTCTCGAGGACGCCTTCCGTCACGTCGATCCCCGTCGGGCCGCGCGGGGTGGCGTTGCGGCTTCGGCCGATCGCCGTTCCCTCGTCGTCGCCGACGACGGCCCGCACGTTCGTCGCGCCGAGATCGACGCCCGCATAGTAGACCATGCTACCTGAAAGACGTCCGCCGCGACACTTAACTGCACATATTGTACTCGCCGACGAGTTCAGTTTTGGGAGACCGCTCGCTCGAGTCTCTCTGTGGAGTACCGTCGGTCAGTACCGGCGCCGGAGACTCGATAGTAGCCACTGAAAGTCAATGCACACCCGATCACACAGCTGTCGTGCGATCGGTGTGTACATAGTTTCAGCTGTTACTATCGCTGTGACCGCGAGTCGATCGTCAGACATCGATACGAAACGGCACCACGATTCCACGGCCGAACGAACCGGTATCGATGCGCGAACCGAGTACGAAATCCGAAACGGCCGTCTCGGCGGTAAGAGAAACGGGGCGGAAACCTACTCGTCGGCGCTCCGGACGAACGTCACCGGACAGGGAGCCGACAGGAGGACCTCCTGTGCGGTCGACCCGAACACCGCCTTTCCGGTCGGCGAACGCCGGCGGCCACCGACGACGACGCGGTCCGCCTCGACGTCGGTCGCAACGTCGACGATCGTTGGACCGTGTTCGCCGACCGAGCCCTGTACGCGGTACTCGACGTCGTGTTCGTCGAAGACCGAACGGAGGTCACGAACCGTCGAGTGGCGCGTCGCAACCTCGTCCGGATCGATCTCGTCGTGATCGACGTCGAACTCGAGTTGTGAGAGCACTTCGTCGTACTCCGAGTCGGTAAAGACGTGTGCAAGGACGACCGTCGCGTCCGATGGGGCCGCGACCTCGACGACCGCTTCGGCCAGTTCGTCGCTCCGTTCGGCGTCGCCAGGTCCGATGGCGAGCAGGACTGTTTCGAGTGTCATGGATCGGCTATCGCTCGGGACCTACTTAAATTCAGGACTTTTTTCGACCGAAGTCGCGGGTCGAAACCGGTCTCAACGCCCGGTTTCGAGCGATTTTTCGCCATAGTTCTCGAGGAACCCCCATGGACGGACCTGATCTCGAGGGCCAGACGGTGCTCGTCACGGGGAGCGCGAAAGGCGTCGGTCGAGAACTGCTGTTGGCGGCCGCCGACTGCGGTGCGAAGACCGCCGTCCACTATCACACGAGCGCGGACGCGGCCCGCGACGTCGCCGACGAGGCGGCCGACCGTGGCGCGTCCGAGACGACGACGGTCCAGGGGGACGTAACTGATCCCGAGAGCGTCGACGGCATCTTCGCGACCGTCGAGTCGGAACTCGGTTCCGTCGACGTCCTCGTGAATAACGTCGGCGACTTCGCGCCCGAACACTGGGAAGCGATGGACTTCGAGCGATGGAACCGGGTGCTCGAGACGAACCTGAACGGCACCTACCTCTGTTCGAAACGTGCGTTACCCGGAATGCGTGAACGCGAATTCGGACGGATCGTCAACGTCGGTTACGCCTCCTCGGAGAAGGGACTGGTGAGCGCGAAGAACTTCCCGTACTTCGCCGCGAAAGCTGGCGTCCTGATGTTTACGCGGATGCTCGCGGCGGATACGCAAGGCGACGGAATCACTGTCAACGCGATTTCGCCGTACGTCGTCGAGAACTCCGCGGAGTTTCCCGACGAGTTACCCCGGGGTCGTCCCGCGAACTTCGCGGATCTGGTCCGACCGCTGTATTTCTTTCTCGACCCCGAAAACGCGTACGTCAGCGGCGAAAATATCGAGGTCGACGGCGGGTGGCTTCCCGAAGACGTCTGATACGAACCGCTGGCGGTCAGTTCCGGCCCGATCACGTGGTGGTGTCAGTTTCGACCAGATTACAGAGTCGTTCGTGATCCGAAGGTGCTCGTGGGAAATGGTACCAACTCGTCGAACCGACGATCGAAGTAGACCGATTACTCACCGACAAATCGATTCAGAACCGAGCGTCTCGTAGCGACGGAACCGTCGTCGACGTGAAGATGGGTTGATATTAACCGGCGGGCGACGAAAGGCAAGTACGGAGAAAAGCTAAACATACATTGGTACGAAGCCCAACTCGTACGCAATGAACGACCCTGGGTTCCAGACGACAATGGACCAGGAAGCCCCCACACGACGAGTCCGGCTCACAGGGCCGCGACCGAGAGCGACGCTCGGGGAGAATCGAAATCCGGCAACCCGCGTCAGCCGGCCCCCATGACCGGATCCACACCTACCGGCGACCCGGGCGGAGGTTCGACCCTCGAGCGCACCGTGTTGATCCCGATCGACTTCCAGTGTGGGTTCGACGACGAGTCGTGGGGGTGTCGAAACAATCCGGACGCGGAACGCCGGGCCGCGACGGTGCTCTCACGGTGGCGCGCGACTGGCCGCCCCGTCGTCCACGTTCGACACGACTCGACCGAACCCGAGTCGCCACTCCGGGGGGACCGACCCGGGTTCGCGTTCAAACCGGAACTGGAACCTCGCGACGACGAACCGGTGTTCGTCAAGTCCGTCAACGGTGCGTTCGTCGACACCGACCTCGAGGCATGGCTCGAGGAACGCGGTTACGACACGCTCGTTCTCATGGGGTTGACCACCGACCACTGCGTCTCGACGACCGCACGAATGGCCGAGAATCGCGGCTTCGGCGTGACCGTCGTCGCCGACGCGACCGCGACGTTCGATCGGAGCTTCGAGGGCGAACAGTTCGACGCCGACACCGTCCATCGGACCGCGCTGGCCCAGCTCGACGGGGAGTTCGCCACGATCACCCGAGCGGCCGAGATCATCGGCCGCTGAGAGTAACTGTGAAAAACCGTTGCCGAGTAGCCGTAATCCGTCTCCGATTAGACCGATTCACCGGTGAACTCTGGATTTTTCCGTGAGGACACCGGTACGACATCAGACAGTCACACTCAGTCGATTACCCATCGATCTGTGAGCTTGTCGAACGTCGGAAACGCTTCGCGTTTGTTCGATCCCGGCGTGTTCGTCGTCGTCCAGCCTCCGACTCAATCCAGTCCACCGAGTCCGAGTTCCCAGCGAGCGAGTCTGGTAAGAAGCGGGAGATCGCTAACGCCGAGCAGTTTCGCGATCGAGCGGAGGTTCCCGTTGTTGGCGTTTGCCAGCGTCTCGTCGTCCATTCGGTTCAGATCGGACATGAGTCGGTCGTACCGGTCGTTCTCCGCGAGGTAGAGGAGTTTCGTCATCCACAGCCGATTTCGAACGTTCGGCGCGACCTCTCGGTGCCAGAGCGTATCGTACACCTCGAGGTTTGCCGCGGTCGGCTCGAGGTCGCCGTGTTTGAGACAGCTGTCGGCCGCGGCGGCCGCCATCCGGCCCGACTGCATACACTTGTTGATCCCCTCGCCCCAGAGCGGATCGACCGTCGGGACGGTGTCGCCGATGGCCATGAACCGATCGGTGTGCATCTGACCCGGCGGCTGGATGTGCGCCGAGCCGCGGTGTTGTTTCCCCTCGAGTCGCTCGGCGTTACGGAGCCGCGGGTCGGTCTCGAGCCAGTGCTCGAGGTAGTCGTCGATAGTGAAGCTCTCGCGGGCGTACCGGCTGTGGATGTCGTTTTGGATGTAACAGAGGCCGACTTTCGCCGTATCCTCGCCGGTGTGGAAGATCCATGAGTAGCCGCCGGGCGCGATCGCGTGGTCGAGCCGGAGCATCATCGCGTCGTGGAGGTCGGCGAAGCCGGGGCGGTCGATATCGATGCCCTCGAACTCGTACTCGATGCCGATCGCGTGGTTCTCGCGTTCCAGGTCGACGACGTCGAGTTTCTTCGCGAGCGGCGCGGCCGGTCCCGTCGCGTCGATCGTGATCTCGCCGTAGACCTCCTCGTCGCCGTTGTACCGGACGCCGACGATCTCGCCACCCTCGGTGATCGGCGCGGTCACGCGCGCGTCGAAGCGGTACTCGGCGCCGTCTTCCGCGCTGTCCGCGACCAGGAACCGTTTGAAGTCGGCGAACTCGAGGACGGCACCTGGCTGTTCGCGCACGTAGTGGTCTTTCGGCGACTCGAGGACGACGCTGTCGGTGTATTGCATCACCACGTCGTCGGGAATCCCGAACGATGCCATCATCGACGGGAACGTTCCCGCGGTCGATTTGTTGCTCTGGCGGGGGAACTCGTCCTCGGACTCCGTCTCGAGCACGACGACGTCGTAGCCTCTGGCAGCGAGGTCACGCGCACATTGGGCACCGGCCGGACCCGCGCCGGCGATCACCACGTCGTAGCGGTCGTTCATGCTCTCGAGACTGTATCGAACCCTAATGAGTTTGTTCAGTCGTCGCCGCGACCTCGTTCTCCGGTGGACGGGCCGTTAGACGCCCTCGAAAGCGCAGAGATCGATTGATCGGCTCGGTCAGATGTACGAGTATCACGGACGACGGCCACGACCTTCGTTCTTGGCCGTGGATCGAACGCTTCGCCGCGGACCGAACGCTTCGCCGTGGATCCCGATCGAGCGCATGCGTGGGCATCCGGCCGATCGAGGCGACCGGCCCTGACGGATCTCGACGATGCGTCTCGAATGGCCTCGAGACTGTCTTCGGCGGCGTCAACCGCGTAGCTTTTTGCTTCGCTGGTGAGAAGACTGGGATATGGTTGACGTCCTCGACAACAAGCGAGCCGCGACGCGGTTTCGGATCCTCGTGCAGATCGCCGAGCGCCAGCCCGCCGTCAGTCAGGGCGAGATCGCCGAGGAAGTCGGCGTTACGAGCCAGGCAGTCAGTGAGTACATCCGCGAACTCGTCGACGAGGGGCTCGTCGAGAAGGAAGGGCGATCGCGCTACCGCGTCACTCCGGAGGGAGTCGACTGGCTGTTCCAGACCGCAGACGACGTCCGCCGGTTCGCCGATCACGTCACCGGCGACATCCTCGACGCGATGAGCGAAGCGGCGTACATCGCCACCGACGACATCGAAGAGGGCGACACCGTCTCCCTGTTCGTCGAGAACGGCCTGCTCCACGCCCGCTCCGGCGACGAGGGGCCGGCAACCGGCGTCGCGACGACCGATGCCGAGGCCGGTACCGACGTCGGCGTCACCAGTTTCGAGGGCGTCATGGACCTCGAGCCGGGCTCCGTCACCGTTTTCCAGGTTCCAGCGGTCCGAACCGGTGGAAGCCGCGCCGTCGACTCGAGGGTCGTCGCCGACCACTGTGAGGATGCAGACTTGATCGTCGCCGCCGGCGTCGAGGCCGTCGTCGCCTGCCGCGAGGCCGGAACCGATCCCGCCGTTCCGTTCGCGGCCGGCGACATCGCCGCCGAAGGGGCCGAACGCGGTCTCGAGGTGACCGTCGTCGTCACGACCGACGAGGTGGGTCGCGTTACGGACACGTTACGTGACGCCGACGTCACCTACGAAGTGCTCGAGGGGTAGTCTCGAGGCGTCGATGCGACCGGCGAGCGGGAATCCTCGCCGATTACAGCTCCCCAACTGCGAATCCCGCCGCGCACGCGCCGTAGACGAGTACCTGTGAACCTCCTCGGGGTCAAGCCCCGAGGCTTCCCGTGGTTTAATCGGACACTCCCATGCGACCATCGGCTTGGTGGCCTCGAACGGTTGCGTGGGTCACGGTCGGCTGGTTCACACAGCCCGATGCCTGCCGTCGCAGTTTCCGAACAGTCGGTAACGTGTTGAGAGCAGGCACATTTCGATTCAACTTCTCCAATCCTTTCTTCGCAATATTCACTGCCGCATTTCGGTCAGCGTGGTCTTGCCGACCACACGCGTTGCACTTGAACCGCTTCTTCCGGCGATTCGACCGAGCCGTATGCTCACACCCAGTAAAAGAACACGTCTGGCTGGTGTAAGCCGGGTCGATCTCATCACTCGGAATCCCCTCGAACGCCGCTTTGTACGCGACGAACGAACGAAGTTTGTGAAACGGCAGGGAGTGCAACCGACGGTTCATCTGAGTACCGTAATCAATCGAATCTCGCATATGCTTGAGGTCTTCAAACACAACGAGCGGCGACTCAAATTGCTGAACCCACTCCACGATTCGTCGAGAGAGTTGGTGGAGTTGGTCGTGAACGTACCGTTCTTCCTTGTCCTCGAACACGCGGTCGAACGCTGTCTGGCCAGCGTGTTGCATCCGTTTTCGCATCGTGAAGTAGCGATGGCGCTCTTTCTTGATTTCAGGGTAGTCGATGACCATCGAATCAACGATGTCGTCTTCGCGTAGCGCTGAAAGGGCTACGCAATCCTCGTTGATGTCTACTCCCACGACAGTCTGAGCATCGTGTTTATCTTGAACCGTGGCTTCGAGATGAGTGACGTTGACGTGCAGTTCGTGATTGCCGTTACGCGTCATTGCTTCGGCGGTTCCGACACGCCAGTCGTCACTTTCGAGGGCTTGTTCGAGAAGTTTGAGGTTGTCTGGTGCGCCACGAAGTGTGCCTTTCACCGGGTTGTACGGTTTGGCACTGATTCGGTAGTGTATCCTGTCGTCTTTGAGGGAGAGGTTGTATCCCTCGGTGAAGTTCATTCGCAGCGGATATGGCCTGGTCTTCTCGTGACTGGGAGTGTTGTAGTCGTCGCGGTCGTAAGACTGCTGAAGTGCGTCGAGTGCTTTGGCGACGATGCGTTGCGTGGTGTTCTTCACAAGGTCAGCTTCGTCTTCAAGACGTGGTGAGATGTCGTCCCAGTCCATGCCGTCTTTCGCTAATTGGATGGTCTGGTTGTACACCCATCGTGCTTCGTGGTACGCTTCGGAAAGAAGTCGCTCATCACCGGATTGGAGTTGGAAGACGAGTGTCTTCGTGAGCGACTCCTCCATATCCTAACCGACGGACTACGGTGTTGTAAAGGTATGGATTAGCGTTGACAGGTTAGGCGTTGTCGGCTTCACCCTCGGGGTCAACCCCGAGACACTCGCCTTGAACCGCCTGTAGAACACGTCGGCTGTCGACCGGGCGACCGACTCTCGGAGAGCCTCCCCGACTTCGATCCCGAGACGGCGTCGGACGAACTCCTCGAGATCGAGACACCGCCGGAAGAGACGACCTACCACAGAACGCTCGTAAAACCCCTCTCCCGAGGCGGGCGGAACGTCGGCTGGGTCGTCGTTCTTCGCGACGAGACAGCACAACAGCGAGTCCAACAGCGATTGCGCCGACAGAACGAGCGGATGGAAGCGTTCACCTCGACCGTGTCACACGACCTCAGGAACCCGCTCAGCGTCGCACGAGGCTATCTCGACACCGTGGAAACCGAGGCGGACAACGACTCACTCCTCTACGTCGACGAGGCCCACGAGCGAATGGAGGAAATCATCGAGCAACTGCTGGTACTCGCCCAGGACGGGAAACGAATCGACGAACTCGAGCCGGTTTCTCTGGCGGTCGTAGCCGAGCGTGCGTGGGAAAACGTCCCGACGACCTCCGCGACGCTCTCGATCGATTTCGCCGGACTCGTCGAGGCGGATCCCATCACGTTACAACACGTCTTCGAGAACCTCTTTCGCAACGCCGTCGAACACGGTTCGACGAGCCCTCGATCGCAAACTCCCGAGGACGCCGTGGAGCACGGCTCCACGAGCCATGCAGAACCTGACGGTTCTGCAGACGCGGTCGAACACGGAGGGACCGACGTCCACGTTACGGTCGGCGAACTCGCCGACGGTTTCTCCGTCGAGGACGACGGTCCCGGCATCCCTAACCGGGACCGCAAATCAGTGCTCGAGGCCGGCTACACTACTGCCGCGGAAGGGACGGGATTCGGATTGCAAATCGTCGGGTCGGTCGTCGACGCACACGGGTGGACGTTAACCGTGACGGAGGGATCGGCCGGCGGTGCCCGCTTCGAAATCACGGGCGTCGACCGATGCCAGACTGACGACTAACACCAGCATCGACTGTCTCGATTCGTACGGACACTGTCGATCGTCGATCCGTCCGAGTTCCGTCATTTGTCGACCCGTTCGAATTCCGTCGATCGTCGGCGCTAAGAGCGGGTTTCCACTCCAAGCCCCAGCGGCTAAAATCGGCTCGAGGCGTTACCCGATATACCGGAGGTCGTCGTCCGTCGGCATCTCCATGCTCTGTTGTTGCTGTTCCATCTCCTGGATCTTGCCGATGACGTCCTCCATCTCGCCGGCGCGTTCGTCCAGTGACTCGTAATCGAGTTCGAATTCGAGGACCGCCTCGAGCACCTCGAGCACCGCGCGGGCGCTTTTCGGATCGACGAGGTAGCCGCTGGTCTCGCCCATCAGACACGCCGCCTCGAAGCCCCGGCGCTCGCCGAGGCCGAGCAGAAGTCCGGAGACGCCGACGATGCCGCCGGCGGGTTCGTCCTCGCGGAACTCGACGCCGGCGTCCTCGAGCGCCTCGAGCATCGATTCGTCGCTGACGGCGCCGACGACGGCGTACTCGTCGATGAGTTCGCCCGTCGGAACGCCGCCGAGTGCGAACGCCTCCGAGGCGCCGAACTCCTCGGCGATATCGAGGAAGGCCGTCGTCAGCACGTAGTGGCCCTCGTTGGTCTGTGCCTGGTGGTCGCCCGTCAGCACGAGAAGATCGCGTCCGTCCGGCACGGAAACGGCGGAGATCTCCGCACAGGTCAGCTCCGAGACGCCGTCCTCGATACTCACCTGCGGGGGGAACTCCCGCGAGTAGACCCGGCGAACCAGCGTACTCTCCCCCTCGAGTTCCTCGAGTACGTGATCGACTGCGAGTTTTCCGACGTGGCCGACGCCCGGCAATCCCTCGACGAGAACGGGATCGTCCAAGTCGACCTCGGCGATTTCGTCGATCTCGAGTTCGTCCATACCGTATCAGCGACTGCGACGTTTAAGAGCGCGTCGGTACTATTTTGGAATTGCACAGCCAAATACAGTAGCAGTTGTTACGATGATTCCAGAATCACGTCCAAGAGGCCACTCTTCTCGAGTTCGAGGCCCTGATAGTGGGTTTTTTGGGTTAGATCATCGTATTCCCGGATAATCGATACGACACAGCATCAACGATAGTAGAGATAGTCTCCAGAACCCCAACAATATTAATCAAGTTATTTAAAGATAGAAACAACTATATTGGCGAAAATAGTTAGCGTGAATGAATGATGATGGCTTTCATTCCTGGTGGACCATCGGACCCAATTTTCAGCGTCTTCGTTCTTGTTACGGTCCTCCTGCTATTGTTTCTGAGTTACGAACTCTACTCCGATGCAGAAGATAGAGCGTTCGATTGGCCTATTTTTTGGGCAGTATTCATACCAGTACTCTTCTTATTCGCTATTATCCCAGGCATTATTGCATTTATGATATACATCGTTAAGAGAGATGGAGTGTAGCGATATACGCCCATCAGAATAATTGAATGAGGTGATAGTAGACGGTGCTACGCCAGTATCATATCCACTAAAACAGTTTACACACCGCTCACACAGCAGTCGTACGATCGAATACAGATCGCTTTCAACGGCTACCATTGGTCTTTAGTTAGGCCTCAGCAGCCGGTTTGATGGCGGTACCGAACTGTTCTTGGAGAATCGGACGTTGCTTGTGGATCTTCTGAGCCTCGGCGATGCCGTGCGAACGCTCGGCTGGTATCGACAGTTCCGTGAAATTGTCCTCATGTTCACCGTCACAAACATAGAATCGCTGTGTGAGGCGCTCTAGCCGTGTCTTAGCATCTATTCAACGAAGCAGTCAATATTCCTCTCGAAAAGTCATCAACTGGAAGTTTGCTGAGTCACTCCTCTGGGTCATTGACGCTCACAGTGACGCGATACGTTCCACCATGTGGATCAACAGAGAGCTGATATGAACCACTCTGCTCGGCGGTGTGGGGCTCGTTCGTATTACCAGCGGTATCAAAACGCGTGTCGATTACCTCCGTTCCATTCGGGTCACTGAGTGTCATTTCTCCTCGTCGATTGCCTTCCGATTCGGGGTCGACCCGGATCATTATATCTGCGCCAGCGTCCGCATCGAACGAAAGTGAACCTGGATTGTTGCGGAATTCTTCGGAAATAGCCTGATCTCCCGGCAGATCAATCATACCTTGATCGGCCAGAAATCCGACAACGACGATAATAATGCCCGTACCACCAACCACAATGTAGGAGAGAAAATCCCGACGATCCACGCTTATGACCTCCCTGATCGTCTCGGTACCTGACACATAAACACTATGACGCACAAATCACATATATATGTTTCTACCGCCAGAGGTATCCTCCGTATGTTTCACGTCGGGTTCAACTGCTTTGTTGACTCGATGGAAACGCTGCTACTCCATGAGAACGTGAAACAAGATATGGGGCACAAGAGACCGACGGATTTCACGTGCCACAGAGCACGTTCTGTTGACTGGTCCGTGTGCGAAAGAAGTCGAGTCATGGGCGTGACAACCCGGATACCGCGGGATAGTGTCAAGTTCGGAATCAGTCAGGTGTCTCTCCAGCTGTCCCTGCTGATTACTCTTCATTACAGTCGGTACGCTTTCATAGGGGTCAAAGCTTTCGCAGACCACTCCCGGTCGCACGCCCAACTCATCCTTGCTGAACTTGGTGAGTATCTTGGGTACTCACCGCCGCCTCTGTTGGAACGGCTGGTCGAAGACGCACCAATGATCCACAAGCAACGACCAATCTTACAGGAGAGGTTCGCTACCGCTACGCAACCGAGGTGTGAGGCCTAACTAAAGACCAATGCAACGGCTACTATAGTAACAACTGCACCGATTTACACACTGATCGCCAGACGTATCGGCGATCAGGTGTGCAATGACGTGCAGTGGCTACTATCCGTTCAGTCTTCGATTGTGCGGGTGAAAAGTCCCGGTACGGAGGTCAGCCGACAGCACAAACTCCGTGAGTTGAGGAGGACAACACGACAGTCGGGGAAGTTATGACTGCCGTTTCCGAAGCGCACGCCGATACTCGCCGTACCGGTCCTCGGGATCGAACGGTGCCGGAGCGCTGTTTTCGGTCTCGCCGCCGCAGTCCGGACACTCCGAAGAAAGACTGTAGACCGGACGGTCGTGTCGCTCGCGCCACGCCGAACACACCCGGATATCTGATTTCATTGCTCGAGAGTCGATATCGGTCGGACGTTACTCGTCGTCGGTTCGTCGCTCGCGGTGGAACTCGCCGTCGCCGTCGTGACCTTCGATGGCAGTGACCGCCCGCTGGGCGCTCTCCTCGAGTTGGGCCTCGGCGGTCTTGTAGTTCGGCGCTTTGACCTTGATCCGGTACTCGGGTGCGCCGACGTAGCTGACCTCGAGTTCGACCTCGTCCGGAATGCCGCCGTTACCCTCGGCGGCCTCGAGCGCGTCGCGGATGCCGTCGACGCCGGTCGGCGAGGGGTTCTCCAGGTCGACGTAACCGGTGACGTTGACGTACGGCACCGAGACGTTCTCCCGGGCGGTTTCGACGATCGAGGTGATCTCGTCGGCCTCGAGGTCGGTGCTCGAAAGCGCTTCCTCGCCGTGGATCGCCGCCTGTTTGAAGCCCTCGTAGAGGCCTCCGTGGGCACCGATCAGTTCGTTCGCGATCGCGGTGTACGTCTCGTCGTCGATTCCCTCGGCGACCGCCAGATCCATCCAGTTGTCGGCCTTCTGCTCGTTTTTCCACTGCTGGATCTTCTCCGAGCGCTGGTGGTCGTTGACGTCTTTGAGCGAGAGATCGATCTGCTCGTGGCCTTCGTCGACGTCTAACACCTTACAGACGACGATCTGGCCCTCGCGGACGTGATCGCGGACGTTCTTGATCCAGCCGCTTGCGACCTCCGAGATGTGGATCAAGCCACGTTTGTCCTCGTACTCCTCGAGATCGACGAAGACGCCGAAGTCTTCGATCTCGTCGATCTTGCCGACGACGAGTTCGCCGGGATCTGGCCAGCCGCTGTATTTCATCGTGACTCGACTGTTTCGAGGATCTCGTGTTCGATCTCGGCTTTGCCTCCCGTCGGGCGGGCAAGCGTCGTTCCGCAGACGGCACAGGCGACCTCGGTGGAGGCCTTGCCGAAGACGGTCTGTTCGTTCTCGCAGTCACCGCATCGGACGCTGTAGAAGTTTCCTGCCATTGAAATCACTCCTGGAACTCGAGTCGGCCGGTTCGCCACCCTTCGCGGAGGTGGGCTCTGCCACACTCGCTGCAGCGGTACTTGAGGTCGGTCTTCTTGGTCGGCTTCTCGCCGGCCGGGACCTTCGAGAAGCGACCCGAGTTACCGATCGACGCGGAGTTACGCTTCGTTCGGCGAGCGTCCCACTTCATACCCGAGGAGCGGCCGGTTCGGGCCTTCTCGACTTCGTGTTCGTGGTGTTCGTGGCAATGCGGACAGTACGTATTGAATCGGCGTGGCATCTGCATGGTTATCTCACTTGCGGTGGGCTAAGATAGCGCCGTTTAAAACCCGTTTGGTTCGTCGTCGTCCGACGACGGCACGGATGGGCCACGTTGTCATACGATTTACTGGAAGTCAGTTCCGGCACAACTGCCGCCCGGGTCGCGGTTGTGCCGGTACATCGGTACAGTAATCCGTATCAGTCGCCGCCACGTCGCGGTCGAAGCGTTTAATCCGCCCTCTTTCGAACCTTCGCGTATGAAACAGCTCATCATCCACGGGGACCCCGGCATTCGTTCGGGCGCGATCATCGAGTACGAGGGCGAGGAGGTGGTCTGTTTCGGGATCAATCGAAACGGCGAGTGGAACGGTCCCGAGGAGATCCAACTGTGGTGTACCGTCGGCGAGGAAGACGAATACGAGGATTACGAACGCCGAAACTACATTCCCCACTTCCTCGAGGTCGACCGCGTCGACGCCGAGGACGTCGCCGTGATCCGGGCGAAAGCCGACCTCGCGGTCTGACCGCATCCGTCGGCATCGCCCAATCATCCTGACCCGCGACCGAGTGAACGAACTCGAGTCCGCGAACGAGCCTACCGGACTTCGGCCCGGTCGATCCAGCCCTGAAGTCGTTTTTCGGAGATATCGGTCTGCTCGGCCAGTTCACCGGCATCGGCATCGGCGAGATTCGCGACCGTCTCGACGCCGGCGTCGGCCAGACGATCGGCGTACGCCGGACCGATGCCCTTGATCGAGTCGACCGGCTCGCTCGGTTCGTCGTCCGTTTCCTCGGGCGAAATTTCGTCGTCCGTTCCCTCGAGAGAGGACTCGTCGTCCGTTTCCTCTGGGGAGAGTTCGGAAACGTCCTCGGCCGGCGGCTCGTCCAGCGTCTTCTCTTCGGTCGGTGTCGCGTCCGTCTCCGCCGGTCCGGTCGCTTCCGCCGGCTCGGCAGCTTCGTCCGGTTCGTCCGGCGGTTCCATCACCGAATCCGTCGAGCCGGCCGCCGTCGAGCCCGCGGCGGCCGGCTCGTCGTCCGGCGACGCCGCTGTCGTCCCATCCCCCGCTTCGCCCTCGCTCGAGCGCTCGCGTTCGACCGTTACTCCGACGTCTCGAGTCTCCCGCGACTCCGACCCCGAGTCGTCGAGCCCCAACAGTGACTTCAGCGTTTGGAGGAATCCCATTGGGTAGAGATACTCGTTTGCTGCACTTAAAATCGTCCGATGTGAAACATTGTCGACCGTCGATCCGCAGTGAGCCGCGAACCCGCGTGTGTTCCCTCGCGGTCACCTCCGTTGTGACGTCGACCCAATCGAGATGGACGACGAGCGTCGGCGAGGACTGGTCCGGGCCCTACAGTCGCGACCGTAACGCCTCGTTCATCGCCTCGACCGGCACGTCCGCCCCGGTCCACAGCTCGATCGCCTCGACCCCCTGGTAGAGTAACATCCACGCGCCGTCGACCGTCGTCGCGCCCGCGGCCGCGGCGTCGGACAACAGCCGCGTCTCGAGCGGGCGGTAGACCGCGTCCATCACCGCGAGATCGGCGTGAAGCGCATCCGCCGGGACGGGCGTCGCGTCCGCTTTCATGCCGACGCTCGTGGCGTTGACCAGCACGTCGGCGTCTGCGAGCAACGCCTCGAGATCGTCGAGCCCCTGTCCCGTCGCGTCGGGAATCTCCCCTGCGAGATCGTGGGCGGTCGAGACCGTCCGGTTAGCGATCGAAACCGTCGCACCCGCGTCGGCGAGTCCAAAGGAGATCGCGCGGCCGGCACCGCCCGCCCCCACGACGACCGCGCGGGCGTCCTCGAGTACGACGTCGTGATTCCGTAACGCGCGAAGCGTCCCGATCGCGTCCGTGTTATGGCCCGTCGGTTCGCCCGGTGCCGAGAAGTCGATCGTGTTCACCGCGCCGATTCGGGCGGCCAACTCGTCCGGATCGACGAACTCGAGGACGTCCCGTTTGAACGGAATCGTCACGTTCAATCCGGTGATGCCGAGCGCCTCGGCGCCCTCGATCGCCGCCCCCAGGTCGTCGGGATCGGGTTCGAAGGTGACGTACCGCGCCTCGAGGTCGAGTTCGTCGTACGCCGCCTCGTGCATCGGCGGCGACAGCGAGTGGCCGACCGGATTACCCACCAGACCGAAGACGTCCATTGCCATCGCTCCCACCTCCGAACGGGACGACTATAATCCGTTTGACTTCGGCGGGACGCGTCAACTGCCTCGGGGTCGACCCCCGTGGCATCCGCCTCGATTATTCTGTGAAGGCCGCGACTCGAGCCGATCTTCGACGCGATCGAAGCCGAAGTCGAGCCGGGGACGATCGAGAACACGGTACTCGACGGGCTCCGCGGTGAACGCGAGGAGGTGATCGCGGACCTACGGGATCCGATCCTGGGCGATCTGATCGAGGCGGAACTCGGCCGCGCAATCGAACGATTCGAGATCACGAAACTCGAGACGCTACTCGCGCTGGCCGATCGGATGGAGCTCCCATCGGCGGTCGTCGATCCGCTCGAGAGGACGAAAGCCGAAGCGGAGAACGGTCTCGAGGAGCACCAGGAGTTGACCGAAATCTGACGACGGTTAACCCGTCGAGAGCCCGTTTGCCTCGAGTTCCGTTCGTCGATCCGCCTCGTCAGTGAACCGCCACCAGGCGATCCGATCGATCTCGAGGGGCCGGTACGTCGAGACGAACGACAGCCACTCACAGGAGGCGATCGTCAGCCGATCGGTCGTCGTCTCGAGCGGCGAGTGCTCGAGTTCGGCGTCGACGGCCTCGACGAGCGCCGTAACCGTTGGATCGGGCGTCACCGCGTCGACGCCGGCCAGTTGTCGGAGATACTGGAAACTCGAGGGGCCGACGCCGGAGATCGAGCCGATCGGATCCGCCTCGTGTCGGTACTGGTCGGCCTCCGCGGCCCACCCTCGCAGGGCGGCCAGATCGTCGTCCTTCGGTCGGTTCGCGAGGACGGCGGCGGCCTCGAGTAACACGTGACGTTTCCGGCGCGCGCCGAAGGCCGCGACGAGGTCGTCGTCCTCGAGCGAGAGCGCGGCGAGATCGGCGAAGCCGTCGACGCGACCGGTCGCGACGAACGCCTCGCGAAACCGGGAGACGGTCGGCTTGATGCCGTCGGCGAACCGCTGTCCGGTCGTCGCGGCCGCGGCTTCGGCGACGAGCAAGCGGGGATCGTCGCCGGTCCACCGATCGAACTCGAGAAACGGGGTGACGAGTTCCTGGACGGGGACGTCCTCGGCGTATCGATCGAGAACCGGCTGGACCGAATTCATGCCTACGCCACGACATATCACACGGCGTGCGTATAGCTGTGTCGACCGAACGGACCGTCCGCTGTCGATCTGGAAACGGTGATCGACGGGCGAGAGGATACTAGAACAGAAGCGAGATCACGTGGAAGATCACGAGGATCATCGCCATCACGCCGAGGAGAACGAACAGCACGTTCTCGATGCTGGGATCGCCGGACTCGATCGGGGTCGAACTGGGTTCGGGCGCGTACACCTCCTCCTCCTCGTCTTGCTCGTCGTCCGGTTCGGGCTCTCCCGAGAGGTCGATCGGTATCCGTTCACGCTCCGGGCCGGATTCGACGTCGCCGGTCGTCGAGCCCTCTCGCTCACTCGAGTCGCGCCCCCATCCGGGGTCGGCGTCGGTTCCGGATCCGGCTTCCCCGAAGGAACCGAAACCGTCCGACCCAGAACTGGGCGCTCGAGAGCCCGTCTCGTCGTCGACGCCGGACGAGTCGTCTGCCATACCGAGTTCTACTGGACGGATCGACAAAAGTCCGCGGTCCCGCGTCGACGTCGTACGGATTACTGTCCCGACGTACCGGTGAGCGCCACCCAGGTCGCGGTCTCACCAAGAATAATCGACAGTAACCCGTATCATACCCGGTCGCCGGTGTCGCCGCCGTAGACGACGCCGCGTTCGGCATCGAGCGTCACGGTCGTCCCCGAGTCGGTCTCCGCGACGTCGGCGCCGCTTATCATCGGAATGCCCATCTCTCGAGCCACGAGCGCCGGGTAGCCGGTCATCCCGCGCTGGGCGTTGACGATGCCGCCGATCTTCGTGACGTCGCCGGCGAACTCGTCGTCGAAGTCCGCCGGAAGTGCGAGGATCGCGCCGTCGGGAACGTCCGCTAGGTCGCCGTCGCCGACGTGCTCGAGCGGTCCAGTCGACCGACCCTCGACGACGACCCGGCCGGTCGTCAGCGCCTCCGCGGCGACGTGAACCTTCAGCATGTTCGTCGTGTTTGCCCCCTCGAGTTCAGTCATCATGCCACAGAGGACGACGACGGTGTCGCCGCTCTCTGCGATGCCCGCTTCGAGCGCCGACTGGACGGCCTTCTCGACGACGGCGTCGGCTCCCTGGTCGGAGACGCGGGCGTAAAGCGGCGTCACGCCCCACGAGAGCGCGAGGCGACGGCGGATCTCGTGGCGTTGCGTCGAGGCGACGACCGGGACGCCGGGTCGGTACTTCGCCGTCTTCAACGCCGTGTAGCCGGACTCGGTCGCGGCGACGACGGCGTCGGCGCCGATGTCTCGCGCGAGAAATCGCGCCGATCGGGCCAGCGCGTCCGTCCGCGCCTCGCCGGCCGAGGGAACTCGTTGCTCGAGTAACTCGGCGTACTCCGCGGAGTTCTCGACTTCGGTGACGATGCTGTCCATCGCATCGACGACGGCGACGGGGTGGTCGCCGATCGCGGTCTCGCCCGAGAGCATGACCGCGTCAGTGCCGTCGAGGACGGCGTTGGCGACGTCCGAAGCCTCCGCGCGCGTCGGGCGACGGGCGTGGACCATCGAGTCGAGCATCTCCGTCGCCGTGATGACCGGCAGTCCCTCGTTTCGGGATTTTCGGATGATCCGCTTTTGGATCATCGGGACGTCTTCCATCGGACACTCGACGCCCAAGTCGCCACGAGCGACCATGATCCCGTAGGAGGCCTCGATGATCTCGTCTAAGTTCTCGACGGCGCCCGCGCGTTCGATCTTCGAGATGATGGGGATCTCCGCGCCGAGTTCCTCTAACACCTCGCTGACTTCGTAGACGTCCTCGGCGTCGCGGACGAAACTCGCGGCGACGAAGTCGACTTCCTTCTCGGCGGCCAACTCGAGATCGTCGCGGTCTTTCTCGGTGACAATATCGAGGTCGAGATCGACACCCGGAACGTTGACTCCCTTCCGGCCGCCGAGTTCGCCGCCGGTGTCGACGTGAGCTTTGACGGTGTCTCCGTCCTGTTCGATCACGGTCGTCTCGATCAATCCGTCGTCGAGGAGGACGCTGTCGCCCTCGCCAACCGGATCGATCGGCAACGAGAGGCCGACGGTTTCGGGCGTACTCGCCTCACCCTCGACGAATCGGATCTCCGATCCGGTCTCGAGCGTGACCGTCTCGCCCTCGGGAAGCGGCGCCGTCCGGATCTCGGGACCCTGCATATCGAGCATGACCGCGACGGGTTCCTCCCGGTTTTCGTCGACGGCTCTCACCCGGTCGACGAGTTCGGCTCGATCTTCGGGGCCCCCGTGGCTCGCGTTGAGGCGTGCAACGGACATACCGGCGTCAGCGAGTTCCCGGATCGTCCGGCGGTCGTTCGACGCCGGACCCAGGGTACAGACGATCTTCGCGTTTCTCATGGCTCGGGGTAGCGCGAGCACGGGCAAAAAGATGTGTGACTTACAGGGAGTACAGGCGAAATCCCACGGCTTTAGCCGTGCGGATGAAGCCGTCACTGCTGAATCAGTCCACGGTTCATAGCAGGCAAGATATTCCACACTGCATACACACATAATTATAAGTCAACAGAAAAACATTGCTTACGTATGGCGAAAACGGTCGTCACCCGCACTTACACTGCCGCTATTCGGAATCAGTCACAGGTGCGGGACGACCTTGACGCCGCCGGGTTCGCCGCCAGTAAACTCTGGAACGTTATCAGACTACGTCTGATAGCCCGTGAGACGTAGTCTCACGACGTCGGACGGTGGGTCTGTGACCGTGTATGGTCAGAAATCAGTCATATTCCGAGTCACAGTGAACTCACTTCGTATCTCAAGTCCCACGAACGCTATGGTGATCTGCATTCGCAGTCAAGTTCGTTCGAAAATCTTTGATTTTCGTGATGCCAAAAATCTTTGATTTTTGAGCACAGCGAGTTTTACAAGAACTGGCTGAGGCGTTCACGTCGTGGTACAGGAAACGACAGAACGGAGATACACGAGCGAATCCGCCGAAGTACCGCAAACACGGTAACGAACACCCGCGAAGTACAGTCACGTTCAAGAATCAAGGCTTCCGGATTGACACGGAGTATAACCGTGTCCGCCTCAGCAAAGGCCGGAACATGAAGCCGTCGCTGTACGCCGCCGACTACATTCTCTGCGAGTACCAGACACGACCCAACGTCGATCTCTCCGGTGTTGAAAGCGTCCAGCAGGTTCGAGCGGTCTGGAACGGTGATAAGTGGGAGTTGCACTTCGTCTGCAAAGTCGAAATTGAAGTGTCCGAAGCCCCCGGTGAGAAGACAGTGGGCGTCGACCTCGGAGTCAATAATTTCGCCGCACTCGCCTACGAAAACGGTCACGCCGAGTTGTACCCGTTGAACTGCCTGAAACAAGACGACTACTACTTCAGCAAGCTGATTGCGAAGTGTGACGACTCGACCTCTGAAAAAGCCACACGGTTGAACCGGAAGAGGTCGGATCGCAGAACCCACTACCTCCACACACTCTCGAAACACATCGTTGAACGATGTGTGGACGAAGCTGTTGGAACAATCGTGGTGGGCGACCTCTCCGGAATTCGTGAAGATGAAGAGAACGGTGAGTCAAAGAACTGGGGCAAACACGGCAATCTCGACTTGCATTCGTGGGCGTTCGATCGCTTCACAGACCTCCTTGAATACAAGGCGGAAATGGAGGGTATCACGGTTGAGGAAGTGTCCGAACGTGACACGTCGAAATCGTGTTCGTATTGTGGGCGGAAACGTGACGCAAACCGTGTCGAACGTGGGTTGTACGTGTGCGATGACTGCGGTACGGTGGCGAATGCTGATGTGAACGGTGCTGAGAATATTCGTCAGAAAGTAACTCCGAGTCTCGCCTGTGATGAGGGAGATAGGAGTAACGGCTGGTTGGCACAGCCATCGACGTACTTGTTTGACAAGGAAACTGGCGCATTCGCGCCTCGAGAACAGGTCACGTCGTAGACCGTAATATCCCAACGTGGGAATCCCACGGCTTCAGCCGTGTGGAGGATGTCAATCGGTATCGAATACGTCTTTTCGACGGCCGTCCAGCGCCATCCGGCCGCGCCGGCCGTACGTACCATTCTCTTGCCACGACAACTGTTTTCCGTTCGTTCGTCGTGGCTCTCACCCATGCCAACGTACGCATCACTGATCGAACTCGAGGACCGGACCGTCCAGAACGCCCAGGAGCTCGCGTCGATCTGGGGTGAGATCAGAACGGAGTTCGACCAGCACAACGCCACGCTCGTGGACTCCTACGCGATCCTCGGCGAACACGACTTCCTCATCGTCTTCGAGGCGGACGACCGCGAAGCGGCGTTTAAGTCCGCCCTGACTCTGCGCCGACACGGCCTCTCCGGACAGACGATGGAAGTCGTCGACACCGACTCGTTCTCACAGTTGGTCGACGAGATCTGATCGCTGGCGACCGACACGTCCCCAGCTCAGCGGTCGGCGTCGTATCGATCCACCTCGACGACCGTGACGGCGTCGTCTACGACCGCCTCGAGCCGATCGCCCTCGAGTTCGACGTCGAGACGGAGCCGACGGGGCTCCTCGCTCACGACGGTCACCGCGTCGTCGTCGATAAACGGAAGCGTCCAGAAGCGCCGCTCGGTGAGGTCGATCCCGCGCTCCCAGCAAAACGAGATCGCCGCGGGGTGGACGAGAAGGACGACCCCGACGTGTGAGCCACCGAGCGGTCCACACTCCGGACAGCTCGCGGTGAACGAGTGTCGCCAGTAGCCGCTCCCGTCCGGCTCGAGCGAGCGGTCGACTCTCGCGTGGCAGTACGGGCAAATCCCCTCGAGGATGCGCTCGATCGTCCCCCGCCACAGAGTCGACGTCACGTCGAGCAGAGCGTCCATCCTCATCCCCCGGTCGGCCGCGCCGGTCGGGCGGACCGCATGGGCGTACAGCGTCGTCTCGCTACGCCGAAGTTCGACGACACTATCCTCGTAGACCGCTTTCAGGGGCTCTGTACGCCGGCTCCCGGCCCTATCGTCGTCATCGCAGTCCTCGAGGACGACCGGGCCACGGGGATCGTGGGATCGCCAGGCATCCATGTCGATCACCTTCGCGATCTCGAAGCCGGCGAACGTCAGCCGGTAACCGTCTTCGTCCGCGCTCTCGTCTCCCGTTCGGGTTCCGGTGGCGGTCGTCCCACGCTCGAGAAACTGACCGTCGAGCTGGCGCAGGTGGTAGTTGAAGTTTCCCTTATCTCGGACGCCGACCGCCTCGCGAAGCGTCGAGTACGAGACCGTCGCGTCCCGCGCATTCGATCCTCGCGTTCGGTCGTACAGCACCCGAAGGATCTCGAGGCGCGTCTCGTTACCGAGAGATTTGAACGGGTCTACGGGGCGATTCGACGCGTTTTGTTCGTGCGTTTCGTCCTGTTTCGACATCGGTGACTCACCTGTTTCGACGGCGAGTGGCCGTCGATCGCACTCGTCAGGAGTAAACTATTGCTCCCAATACATATGCGCCTCCCTCGAGAAGCCAGAGGTACGATCGATGTCGAATGGACCATCGCGCAGACGTGTACTCGCGGGATCGGCCCTCCTCGGAACGACGGCACTCGCCGGCCGGCTCCCCCGCGACGCGGCCGCCGCCCCGACGAAGTCGCCGAACGCGGAACGGACGCCCTCCGACACCGCTCCGGAATCTGTGGCGGCCGAAACGTCCTCCGCCGGCCGAATCGGTATACAGCCACCTCAGGAATTCGACCTCGAGGGCCTCGAGTCGTTCGTCGACGAGCGAATGGACGACCTGCTCGAGGCTCACGACGTCGTCGGCGCGTCGGTCGCCGTCGTCCACGACGGCGCCGTCGAGCACCTGGCGGGGTACGGGCGGGCCGACACCGAGGACGGAACTCCCGTCGACCCCGCAGAGACCGGCTTTCGGATCGCGTCGGTCTCGAAGCCGATCGTCTGGACTGCCCTGATGCAACTGATCGAGGACGGGGAAATCGATCCCGACGAGGACGCCCGGAACTACCTCGAGTCGGTCTCGATCCCTGAGACGTACGACGAGCTGATCACGGTCGCCCACCTCGCGACCCACACGGCCGGCTTCGAGGAGCGAGCCCGCGGCACCTGGGTCGTCGACCCCGAGGACCTGCGGCCGTTGCCGGACGTACTGGACGAAGAACAACCGGCGCGGGTCCGGCCGCCGGGTGAGGTCGCCGCCTACTCGAACTACGGAACCGCGCTCGCGGGCCAGGTCGTCGCCGACGTCGCCGACACCAGCTTCGAGACGTACGCGGCCGAGAACGTCTTCGCCCCCCTCGGAATGGCGTCGACGACGTTCGACCAGCCCGTCCCCGACGCGTTCGACGCGACCGTGGCGACCGGGTACACGGCGTTCGCAGGGACGACCCAACCCGTTCCCGACCTCCTCCTCGAAATCGGCCCCGCCGGCGGGGCGACGTCGACGGCCGCCGATATGGCACAGTTCCTCCGCGCACACCTCGAGGGCGGCGCGGTCGGCGGCGACGCGGACGATATCGGGAACGGGACGACCGACGAGGCGGACGGGACGGATGCCGACGGGCGAATCCTCGAGTCCGAGTCGGTCGACGCGATGCACGAGCGGTGGTTCTCCCACCACGAGGCGATCGACGGCGTCGGCTTCGGGCTGATCGAGGGCGAGCGAAACGGCGTCCGAACGCTCGAACACGACGGCGCGATCCCCGGCTCGTTCACCAGCTTCTTCCTTCTGGTCCCCGGCTACGATCTCGGAGTGTTCGTCGCGACGAACACGAATACCGGCGCACTCGCGACCGGCGAGTTCCTCGAGGCGTTCTTCGACGAGTACCTCCCAGGGACGGCGAACGGACCGGAAGACGGCGGTGATGGCGAGACAGACGGCAACGAACCCGGGGCGGACGGCAACTCGCTCGAGCCCGACGGCCAACCCGACCGCGCCGACGAACTCGAGGGCACCTACCGCGGCGTTCGGGTTGCGGAGACCTCCCACGCTCGGCTCTCGACGACGGCCCAGGCCGGGTCGGTCGACGTCTCCGTCGACGAGGAGGGATATCTCGTCACCGACTTCGGCGGCGGCCCGGACCGCTGGGTCGAACGCGAGCCCCTCGTCTTCGAGGCCGTCGACGACGACGACACGCTCGCGTTCCGCGAGGTAACCGGCGAGATCCGATACCTCTGTCTGGGCTTTCACGCGTTCGAGCGGGTCTCCCGCCTCGAGTCGCTCTCTACGCACGGTGGTCTCGCGGCGGCGACGACCCTCGGGATGCTCTCCGGCATCGCGGTCTGGCCGCTCTCCTGGGCGAAACGACGATTCGTCGACCCTCCCACCGACGGGCACGAAAACGCCGCCAACGCCGATCGTGTGGACGTCGATCGCGACGACATCGACTCGAGTCGCGAGGACGAACGCCGAGACTCGAGTGAAATCTCGTCCGAAAGCGACTCCAGTGGTTCGGCCGAGACCACGTCGAGAAGTGACTCCGGTCGCTCGGCCGAGACCACGTCGGGAAGCGATCCCGGTGGCTCGATCGAGCGCACGCGAGCGGGAGAAACCCGCGGTGCGAGCGTCGACGCTACGAACGGAGACGAGACGGTGGACGGATCGGCGGCCGACTGGCGCTCGAGGCTAACACCCTCCCCGACGGCCCGTCCGCGGTGGCTCGTCGCGGGCGTCGTCGCCTGCCTGTTCGGGTACGTCCTCGGTGTCGTCGTGCTGGCGTTTTTCGTCTACCCGTACACGCTGTTCAGCAGGCCGCCGTTCGTCTACGACCTGCTCTCGGTGTTGCCGATCATCGGCGCGGTCGGAACGGTCGCGGCCGCGGGGTACGCCGCCCTCGTCTGGCGCGATGGGTACTGGGGCCGACTCTCGAGGATTCACTACGCCGTCGTGGTCGCCAGCGCGGCGGGCTTTTGCTGGTTGCTCTGGTACTGGAACTTCCTCCGCTTCCCGTTCTGACCGGTTGAGCCGTTCTGGCGACGCGATACCGGTTTCCGGTTTGATCTACCCGAGACCACAACTCGAGCAGTTCGGATACTCGAGAGCAGGACTCGAACAGCCCGGATACTCGAGAGCAGGACTCGAACAGCCCGGATACTCGAGAGCAGGACTCGAACAGCCCGGATACTCGAGAGCAG